>CAWKHS010000021.1:0-61083 GCA_963849445.1 uncultured Acidobacteriaceae bacterium
CGAATACCACGCGTTAAATGCGTGCTTCTGTCGCTATGGAAGCGTATACGTAAGTCCGGTGGAAAATTGATACGAATTCTTCTTGAAGCCAGGTGACGGATCGTTCAAATATTGGTCCGCCGTGCTGAGCGTCAAACCGATGCGTTTGATCATAGGCACCGTCAGGTTGATATTGCCGTTCCCCGTATACGCGCGCAAATAGGTCCACGCCGGGTCGAGGCTGATTTGCTCGCGCAGTACGATCTTCTTCCGGAAAGTCCGGCTGTAGCTCTCGGAAAAAATGGATCCCAACAGCTTCTGGTTCGATGCAGCGGCAAAAAACTGCTGGTTGACAAAAGTTAACTCGCCTTTCAGATCCAGCTCCGCGTTGCTCCTCTTGAACGCCGTCCACCCGACACCTCCGCCGTATGTCTGCTGCAGATCCAGCCCTTGCGAATAGTCATGGTCGAAGGCCGCGCTGGCGAACCCGTACACACGAGGATGAAAATACTGGTCGCGCTCGATGGATCCGTTGAACAGCGAGGTCTTCACAAGCGCCGTATTCGGTTGCTTTAGCTGTCCATAAGCCGAGTTGAAGTTCAGCGTAGTGCGATTAGATGGATCCAGCCATGTTTCTGTCGGGAGACTCCGCTCGAGCGAAACCGCACTGGTGTAGCTCTGACTGCTCTGGGTTCCATTCACTAGTGAGATGCCAAGGGTCGCGGCTCCTTTCCAATCTTCAAACACTCCGGGCTTGTGCAAAACGGCCTTGTCAAATGTCGCCTGATCGATGACCTCGCCGATGTTGCTCACCGGTATCGTTTCAGTTGCGGAAGGCTGCGCAGTCCCAACCTCGATCTTCTGATCCGCTACGGAAATGGTTCCTTGCGGAATATCCATTTTGTGCCCCCATCGCAGCTTCATGTCCTTCTTTACAACGGCAAACTTCTGCGATGAATGCAGCTCTTTCACCTTGCTCCAATCCACAGTGACTTCCCCGGCAATATCGCTCTTGAAAGTCAGTGAATCACCGATCGATTTCTCCAGATGGCCGATTAATTTCTCGCCATCTACAAAAATCAACACATCAGGCTCATTTCTCTTGTTTTCAGCCGGCGTCTGGGCCGTCAATGCCTGGCTACTTACTATAAAAAATAAACCGAGAAATACGCCTGAACGTGAAAGTGTCATTGGATGAGTTGAAAAGCTGCAGCTGCAGCTCCCTAACGATGATAATCGGCTCCCCCGACTACCGCGCTTCAATTCCGTTGCGTATCACGCGCCAGTTAAGCAACCGATAGTACTCGTATATTCCGGCACGGAGGTACGGAGGGTACAAGGCGTAGCGTGCAGTACTTCCCCGACGGATACGGCCTTTCCTTGGCAGCAAAAACCACGTAGATTCGAAGTTCGCTCAGTTTGCGCGTTTCATTACTCTCATGCTTGGAAAGTTTTTTGCTCTTTGTACTTTCAGTTTCGGAATCTTGCTGCCACCCGGATTCGCGGCAACCCTTCCGATCGATCCCGGCCCGTCGGGCTTCACCGGTATTGAACTGGCCGGTACCGGCGTTATGTCCTTCAGCACGACCTCTCCCAACGTGAGTGGCACACTCGATCAGCGGGTCTATCAGGAGGCGGCTGGAACGCTCGACTTCTATTACCTGGTGGCAAACAGTTCTAGTTCCGCACAACCTGTCGTTCGCATGACAGCCACCAACTTCACAGGTTTTAGTCTTGCGGTTGCGTACTTGACAATCCCGATCGGTGGCATCCCGCCGACGCAAGCCGACCGGAGCCTCGACGGCAGCACAGTTGGCTTCGCGGATTTCCTGGTTCCTGGCAACACCTCGGAATGGCTTGAGATCTCGACTAACTCCACCTCCTTCGCTCTCACAGGCACAACGGATATCGTCGATTTGAGCGGAGACACCGTCGCTAGCTTGATCACCTATTCGCCAAGGGCAGTGCCGGAGCCAAGCTCCGTCAGTCTGTTAGCCGCCAGCCTTGCCGGTTTCGGAATTCTCGGTCTCCGGCGGGCGTGTGTGAGATCTCGTCTGAGTTGAACATCGATTCCATCCTCAGCTAAAGCTGACCCTCGGCAGCAAATCCTGCTGCCGAGGAATTTTTTATGCGTCGAAGCTGGTGACAGCTCGGCGATGTTTCACGCTTCGCTCGCTAGAATGGAACGTAACGTTCTGACGGGAACCTGCGGATTAGCGTGAGCAACGATTCCGGTAGACTCTCGGTTGTTGTTCCAGCCTACAACGAAGAGGCGACCGTTTCCACCGTCATTTCGAAGCTCCTTCTGGTTCCTGATCTCCTCGAGATAGTGGTTGTAGACGACTGCTCGAGCGACAAAACATCCTCGATTCTGCAGGAGATAACGGCCCGCAACCCACAAGTAGTCGTACTGCGGCATAGCGTGAACCGCGGAAAGACCGCCGCGCTGAAAACGGGATTTAAGGCCAGTCGAGGCGACATCGTGATGGTTCAGGATGCGGACCTAGAATACGATCCGACTGAGATCAAGAATCTGATTCAGCCGATCCTTGACGGGCATGCCGACGTCGTGTATGGGTCACGCTTCCTGGTCCGCAAAGCCGCGCGTGTCCTCTATTTTTACCACTACATAGCGAATAAGCTTCTGACGCTTCTCTCAAACCTGCTGACGAACGTAAACCTGACCGATGTGGCAACCGGATACAAGGCGTTCCGCGGCAATATTATTCGCAACATGGTGATTACCTCACAGCGCTTTGGGTTCGAGTTCGAAGTGACGGCCAAACTTTGTAAGTTACAGTGCGCAATATACGAAGTACCCATCAGTTATTACGGCCGAACTTACGACCAAGGAAAAAAGATAACGTTTAAAGACGCCCTTGCCGCCGTCTGGTACATCATCCAATACAATTGCTTCACAAGTTTGGCGGAATCCTTTGCGCACGAAGATGCCGCGTCTCGCGAATGGTGGAAAACGACTGCGCTTTAGCGGGTCGCTTAACGACGGTTCTGCTCCTGACGATATCCTGACGGCACAGCAAATCGCGACGGATTTACCGTTCCATAAGAAAAGTGGGAAGACTCGACCGCCAGCCTGATAACCGGCGTCTCCGAGCGGCTATTGCCGCCGCGGAAAAGATTTGCCAACGGATTGCTGACGCCAGTCACTGCAATCTCGTCCAGGACGGAGATACCGTTCAGCTTCGCTATATTCGAGCCGGCTGTCTCCGGTTCGTCACCCGCTGCTCCGAAAAATGAAGGAATAATTGTGAGCACCGACGAGAGCTTCGCGGCGGCGCGTTTAGAAAAATCGTATAGCGGCCGCATTCGGGAATCCACCGGTACCAGCCAGGCCGCATCATGTATCACCGGCCGCCCCCAGGCTCCCTCTGATCGCGAGGTGAGAGTGATTTCGCTTTCGCTGGCAGTGTGGCCCTCTACCGCTCGCGTCTGGCCCGTCTTTTCGATTTGCACATCGAACAGAACGGATTCATTCTTGGAGCGTTTCATCCATTGCTCCGCGCGCTCTATTTGTGCGCGCAGATCAGCGAAGGTCTCGACAGTAAACGTTTGTTTGTCCGTGTCGATTATTGTGACCGTCCCCGCATCCAGATCGTAGATAGTGGAGCCCCCTCCCGCCACTTGCGCCATCTTGGAGCCCTTCACGTACACCGTGTAGCTCTGATCCTCGAGTGCTGCTTCGAGGTCCGCCCCGACAAGCCGCTGAATCAGAGGGCTACCTACCAGGTTGCGCAGAAATCCTAGCATGCTGCCGCCCGTATATTTCACAGACTTGGTGTAAGTGACGTCGGCGAATAGCTGCGCCGCTACCAGCGGGACTAATAAACCTACTCGTAAAAGACGATTCAAGTTGATCCTTGTCCTGCTTACAAAGCCTTCCAAGTGGAACGGAGCAGATCCCGGCTATAAAGCAGGTGATGGCGGTCCGGCGTGAAGACCTCCAGCGTGATGGTACCGTCATAGCCGGATTCTTTGAACGGCCCGCAGGCTTCGTGGAAGATCGACTGTTCCGGTGCCCAATGGCAGATGCAGATCCGCGTCGCCCCCCTTGTTGTCGTGCAGGTGGACGTGCTTCAGCCGTTTGCCATAGGCCGCAAGAATCTCTTCCGTCGTGTTGTGCGGGACGACAAGATTAGCGTGTCCGATATCCAAATGAAGACCCAACTCGGGCATGGGGTCCAGAAGTTCACCCAATTGCGGGGCGGAGTTGTAATCCCCCGGAAGATTCTCAATCATCAGGCCGATTCCACAACGCTGCGCTTCGGGCAACAGTGTGTGGAAACTCCGCAGGTTTTGCTCAATATAGAAGCTGCGCGGATGCCACGGCGTGTGCCGGTCCGGATGGATGTTCATCCATTTGGCGCCCACTTCGGCGAACTTCTGGATACAGCGTTTCAGTTCAGCAACAGCGCCCGCACGGACCTCGGGAATGGTGCTGGCCATAGGCAGGTACCAGGCGGTATGGCCGACGACGCCCATGTGCGCCTGCTCAAGCGCATTGCGAATGGCCCTGGTATCCACTTCCCAGGAAGCAGTGGCAGGCGGCTCAAACGTGAGATCGAGGAATTCCATTCCGAGATTCGCCATCCAGGCGATTTCGTCCAGCACGGGGCGTTCCGGATGGTTCATGGTGCCGATCAGCATTGCACTACCTCCGGCGGAACGTCGGAATTATGAACCTCTGGAGGCCGGCCCGCAACGGGTCCGAACCAGGCGCGGGAATCGAGGAGATCAGCACGCTCACCTGAGGAACGGGAGTGATCGGGGATTGGCCGACGCAAACCTAAATGTTCCCAAAGCCACGGCGGGAAAGAAGAGGCGCCGGCTGGGCAGAGCCAAGCGAAGGCGGACAGCATGCCAGCCAGCAAAGACGCATCTTCACCCACCCGGTTTACTAAATGGCGCCAATCGAGCTCGGAACCGATGGAGTGCAGCACGGTGAAAACGTCAGGCCAGTCGCAGCGATCGTGCTGCAGAACGTAGAGTTTGTTCCAGATCATTTCCTCGGGCGCAAGGAGAGGGAAAAACCGGCCGTCCACCTCGACTTGGGGGCCCCGCAGCCAGCGATCGTCAACGGTGGCACGCCGGTTTGCCATGGCCCAAATCACATCAATGATCGTTCCGTCCTTCCAGCTACGGTAAATCCATTTGCGGTCGTAGGCTTTTTGGTCAAAGTAGTCGAGAAAACCGAAGGAAGTGAGTAAGTGAATGAGCTGTTCGCGGTCACGCTCAAACGTATAGAGATCCAGGTCCTTCGTATCCCGCCATTGACCGCAATACGTGGCGGCAGCAAGCCCTCCGCCGACCGCGAATGTCAGATTGCGATCGTCGGCTGCCGCAATCACCCGCTTATAGAGCGCCCATTGCTCAGGGGGAAAGCGCTCAGCCCAACTAGCACAACGAGATAAATGCTCCTTAAGACCAGCCATCACCTTCTAGATGCAAAAACAGCAATTTGCCTAACACCGGATTTGCCTCGAATGCGGTTAAATGCTGGCGGGTTGGAAGAACATCTACCCAAGGCGGAATCTTTTGGGTAGAATGTCTTCTAACGATATGCCGAAAGAACCTTCCGGACGAATCGAGCTCTTGCAAGGCACTCTGGACATGCTGATCCTGCGCACGCTGTTGTTCGGTCCCGCCCACGGGCATCAGATCGCCAAGCATATTCAACGCACGACAGACGACTTGCTGCAGATCGAGCATGGCTCGCTCTATCCCGCGCTCCATCGTCTCGAGCGCAAAGGGTGGTTGGCGGCGAAGTGGGAACCTGCCGGGAAAGAGCAAAAACGCGAGTTCAAGTATTACCGGCTCACCCCGGCGGGCAAGAAACAGCTGGCAGCCGAAGAATCGAAATGGAAACAGATGGCGGGTGCGATTGCCCGTGTGATGTGGCCCGCGGAGGAAAGCTGAAATGCGCTGGTTTGGAAGAAAACATCGCGAGCAGGATCTGGAGCGTGAGTTGCGTTCGGATCTGGACTTACAAGCGGCCGAGTTGCAGGCGAACGGTCTTTCGGCTGAGGATGCTCACTATGCGGCGCATCGCGCTTTCGGCAACACCACGCTCGTCAAGGAAGACGTTCGCAGAACCTGGGGCGGAAGGTGGCTCGAAGATTTCTTCAATGATCTTCGCCACACGGCGCGGCAGCTAAGAAAATCTCCCGGATTCACCACCACGGCTGTATTGACGCTTGCTTTAGGAATCGGCGCAAATACGGCGATCTTCACCATTATCAATGCGGTGCTCCTGAAATCGCTGCCGGTGCGGGATCCAGGAACTTTGGTTGTCCTTGGTCCGGCTCGCGGCTCAGGCAGTGAAACCGGAATTCCTGATAACGGTTCGCTTTCGCTTTATTCTTACGACCTCTATAAGCATCTGCGCGCGACCGATGTGTTCTCGGGGCTCTGCGCTTTCCAAAGCACTAGCGGAAACCGACGTCAGCGTACGTCGCGCCGGCTGGAGCGAGCCTGAACTGGCGCAGGCCAGATTGATATCCGGGAATTATTTTGACGTGCTGGGCGTCAACACCGCGCTCGGTCGCCCCATTTCGCCCTCTGACGATACGCCCTCTGCGCCGCCAGTCGCGGTCGTCAGCTTTCGCTACTGGAAGGACAAACTGAGAGGCGACCCATCTGTCATCGGTTCTAATATCTCCGTCGGACAGACGTCCTTCACGGTTATTGGCATCGCGCCACGGGAGTTCTACGGCGAAACGCTGAGACCCGACCCGCCTGCCTTATGGCTCCCGTTATCGGCGGATGTTGCATTGAACCGCGAGCGCGCGCTCCTCGACAAGCCCGACGAGCATTGGCTGTATCTCATCGGTCGTCTGGCGCCAGGCGTTTCACGTGGGCAAGCGCAGGCGCGATTGACTGCCGTCTTGCACAATTGGCTACTCGCCCGCGAAGGGCCGGCCATCTCTGCGGCGGAGCGCGCACAAATAGCGAGAACCTACATCGAACTTACTCCTGGAGGCAGCGGTATCGTCCATATGCAGCGCGAATACTCCCTGACGCTGCGGCTGTTGCTGGGCATTTCGATAGCCGTTCTGCTGATCACCTGCGCGAATATCGCCAACCTCCTTCTCGCCCGGGGAGCCGCGCGAAGCTCTGACACGTCGCTGCGGCTCGCTTTGGGTGCCAGACGGGGGCGTTTGATACGACAATCGCTCACCGAAAGCCTGACGCTGGCGCTTGCCGGGGGCGCGCTCGGAGTATTGGCTGCCTCCGCAGGCACAAAGGTACTCATCACCTTGTTTTTCCGCGGCGCCGATTATGTGCCGATCCAAACCTCGCCCGATCTCCGCGTCCTCGTCTTTACCTTCGCGGTGTCGTGTGGCGCCGCAATTGTTTTCGGCTGGTTGCCCGCGATGCGCATGACTTCAAACGTCGCACCGGTGATGAAGGGCGCAAGCCCAGGAATCAAGGGCTCTCGGCTACACCGCCGCTCATTCGGATTGGGTCCGGCGCTGATTGTTGCCGAAGTGGCGCTCTCAATGATTGTCTTGGCGGCGGCAGGCGCATTTGCCCGCAGCCTCACGAACCTCAGTACTCAGCAATTTGGTTTCAATCGCGATGGCGTCCTGGTTCTAAACATCGATACGGCGCACGTCGGCTACGACCACAGCCGCCTGGGACCGCTTTACACGCGGATCTACTCCCGGCTGAATTCCCTGCCGGGCGTCAAGAGCGCGAGCTTGTCCTATTACAGTCCATTCAATGATTGCTGCTGGGGCTTCAGTGCCGCGGTTCAAGGCTATACGCCAAAAGCGGACGACGAAGTACACGCCCGCTTGAATCGTGTTTCGCCCGGGTACTTTCAGACCATCGGAACCAAAATTCTTCTCGGCCGCACCTTCGACGAACACGATGTGCCGGGCTCAAAGCCAGTCGCCGTTGTGAATGAGGAATTTGTTCGTCGCTATTTGCCGCATGATAATCCCATCGGCAGGCGCTTCGGCATCGGCGGCGCACGCCATGCTGGCGATCTCGAAATTGTGGGCGTAGTGGGCAACGCGAAATACGATAGCCCTCGCGACGACCCGATGCCAATGGCCTTTCTGCCCTTACTGAATGGGAGGGCCGGCGACTCGGATGAGTCGGAATTTGTGAACGTCATCGAAGTGCGTTCGACTGGCCGTCCGCAAACCATTGCGGCGGAAGTCCGCCATGCCCTTACCGAAATCGATCCCGCACTGCCGATACTGCGCGTCAGCAGCCTTTCAGACGACATCAACCTAATGTTGAACCAGGAGAACGTTGTCGCGTCTCTTGCGATCTTCTTTGGGCTTGTCGCCCTGGTGCTCAGTTGCCTCGGAGTCTACGGACTAATGGCCTATTCCGTGCAGCGGCGCACCAGTGAAATCGGGATTCGCATTGCCCTCGGAGCGCGCCGCGCTTCCGTAACCGCCATGATCACCCGCGAGGCGTTGCTGCAAGGTCTCACTGGAGTCCTGATCGGCATTCCCGCTGCCTTCGGCGCTCTTCAATTGATCGCGAATCAGCTATACGGTGTGAGTCCCGATGATCCGAGATACTCGTCCGCAGCGGCTCTGGTGCTGCTTCTATGCATTGCAATCGCCGCTTACCTACCCGCGCTACGTGCTTCGCGAGTAGATCCATTGATGGCACTCAGATACGAGTAAAAACGAATGTTTTGGCGCCGCCGAAAAGCACAGGAACAGGATCTCGAGCGCGAATTGCGCTCCGACTTGGATTTGGAAGCTGCCGAGCAGCAAGCGAACGGCCTCACGCCCGAGGAAGCAAACTACGCCGCCCGCCGAGCCCTTGGAAACACAACCTCATTGAAAGAGGATCTGCGAAACATGTCGCGCTGGACATCCGTTGAACGGGTTGCGCAAGACGTTCGCTACGCCCTCAGACTTCTGCGGAAAAATCCAGGCTTCGCCGCCGTCGCTGTATTCACTCTGGCGATTGGCATAGGAGCGAATACCGCTATCTTCAGCATCACCGATGCGGTGTTACTGCGGCCTCTGCCCTACCCTGATGCCAAGCGCCTCATTCGCATCTGGCAAAGCGAGCCGCAAATGGGCGAAGGCCACCTCGGCGCGGCGCCTCCGGAGTTCGCCGCTTATCGCGATCGTGCGCGAGCCTTTGCGAGTTTCGCCGGGTATCAACCGGAAAGCTTCGATCTCACAAACGATGGCGAGCCCGAGCATCTATCCGGCTATGCAGTCACCGCAAGCCTATTCCAGACTCTTCAAGTGGAGCCGTTCATTGGAGGCACTTTCTCCAGGCAGGAAGAATTGCCCGGCGCACAACTGGTCGTCGTACTTAGTTATGGATTCTGGAGAGCGCATTACGGAGAGGACCAGCAGGTTGTGGGTAAGACTATTCGCCTGAACGAACGGCCGTATCAGATCCTCGGCGTCATGCCCAGAGGCTTTATCTTTCCCTCGACCGCGGCGACTCCGGGAGAGCCTCCCAGCCTTCTGGACACCGCTTATATTCACCAGCGCTGCGCTCAACGATTGGGCGAGCAGTTTTGATACCAGCATCATTGCCCGGCTGGGACCCGGCGTCTCGCTCTTACAAGCGCAAGATGACGTCAAGCGAGTCGCCGCTCAATTTGAGCGAGAGCACTCGGGCATCTATTCCGGAAGCGTGCGTCTCGAAGCAACTGCTGAGCCTTGGGCACCGGATTTCGCGGCCGGCACTGGTACCGTGCTGCTCATGCCGCGGTATATAGCCAAGCTCTTATTCGGCGTGGGATTCCTCGACCCGGTTGTCTTTACCGCCGGGGCGCTATTCCTGCTCGCGGTCTCTTCTCTCGCGAGTTATCTTCCCGCAAGGCGCGCTTCTCGGGTGGACCCCATGGTGGCACTCAAATACGACTGATGCTCAAAAGCTTGCTTCGCCACTCCCGCACTTCTGCGCTTCCGTTTGTTCGCGGCTGTTAGGGATGTGCGTTCTGCGCTTGCGCTTCGCGGAACGGTGCCGTTTTCGGATTCTGAGCATTCCATTTGGGGGCCGCCGCGCTGTTCGCTATGTTCCACAAACCGAGCGCCACCATCCTGTCGATCTGCGCCATATTGTCGTAGTCGATCTTCTGCCACTCGTCTCCCAAACCGTGATAGTCGGGGTAATCGTAGGCGACGCACAGAGTGTGCGCGGGTACGCCTCGTAATGCGAGCGCTGCGTTGTCGCTCCTGGCGAAATAGGCGTCGCTCGCGTCCTTGTCCATATAGACTTTGATCCCGAGCGCTCGCCCGGCTTGTTCGAAGTATTTCGTCACGTCCGAATAGTCGAAGCCGGTTAAGCTCGCCGTATGAAATTGCCGTCCCACCGTCGAATCCGTCCGCCCCACTTGTTCGAGATTAATGTCCGCGACCGTTTTGGCTATCGGAAACATGGGATGCGCCCCGTAATAGCCCGATCCAATGTCGCCTCGCTCTTCACCGAAGAAGGTCATGAACACAATGGAGCGTTTCGGGTGCAATTTCGCCCTGGCCATCGCTCTCGCGATTTCGATGACTGAAACCGTTCCGCTACCATCGTCGTTCGCGCCGTTATAAACGTGGTCGTTCGGATTCTGCGTCCGGTTTTCCGAAAGGTCCTTGCCCGTGTCGCTGGTGCCAATGTGGTCATAATGCGCCGTCACCAGCACGTAGGTGTCTTTCAACTTCGGATCGGAGCCGCGCAGT
Organism: uncultured Acidobacteriaceae bacterium; assembly: GCA_963849445.1. Taxonomy (GTDB): domain Bacteria; phylum Acidobacteriota; class Terriglobia; order Bryobacterales; family Bryobacteraceae; genus Bog-105. Next base: position 10,665 of record CAWKHS010000021.1, read on the forward strand.
ACGCCGATTACATTTTTGAGTACCGCTTTCTGATCCTGCGGCGCGGGTATATTCAGGGAGACGCTCCTGCTCTCGCCTTCATCGCGGGGATGCTCCACCCATTTCTGCAATTCATCCGAAGCAACGTTCACAACGGGCGTGAGATGGTCCTGCGTTTCTTGCGCGCTCAACAGTCGTGTTCGCTGATGGCGGGACGCCTTACCGAGAAGAACTTCCAGAGCGGCCCCAGAAGCAGTCACTGCCTTGTCGAAGGCGAGCCGTTTGTTGTACAGCATGAGCCGCTCGGTGTTCGAGACTTTTCCGCTCGGGCGTGCCGGCACAATGACGGCTTTGCCGGCCAGATCGGCACCTTTCATCAATTCCGGGTCGCGGTCGGCAAATACAATGACCGGAGCTCGCTCGATATTCGCCGCGCCGTTCGCAGTCACCACGGCAATGTCCGCGGCCGGAACTGTGGACGTGTTGGCACCTTCCTGCAGCGTCATAGCAGAAGGAGTCGGCATGCGGCGGTCCACCATGTCCGCTATTTGAAAATAGTCCTGATTGCCGCCGGGCTCGAGCCCGGCCGCGCGGAATTGCGAGGCAATAAATTCGGCGGCCACATCCAAGCTCGGGGAAGGCGTGTACCGCCCCTGCAGCGCATCTGAAGATAAAAAGGAAAGATCGCCTTTGAGATCTGCCGGCCGGATCGAGCGCAGGGCGAATTGAACGTTTGGCGGTTCAGTCGCTGTGGCGCCCAGAAACAGGGCGCTCGCGACAACCAGACTCAGAAGCATCCCCGCGCAAAACGGCCGCGGCATCAGGCGCACTCCTGCAAAGAGCAGCGGATTCCTTTTCCTGACTCGGGGTGCGCATCGGCGTCCTTTGCGCTCAGAAGCTTCAAGTCGCGTCGTATCCCACGAATTTGTCCAGCAGCACGTTGCCCTTGTAGTCCATGTCCTGATGGATGCCGATGGAAGACGAGTAGTAGGCAAAGGCCGTCGTCTCCTTCAATTGCGTGAAAAACTTCTCAGCGTCGGATTTCGGATCGTGTTCGGCCTTGGCAAGCTTGTGTAGAAGTTTCGTCTGCTGATCCTTGCCGGCTTCCATGAAAGGCCGGTGATACATCGCGCTGGCCTCTTGATCGATCACCGCAAGCCCTTTGCGCCACGACGTTTTATTCTCCGGAAGAAACGCCTCCGCAACGGTTCGGTCGATATACGCGGCGACGCCGGCCTCATGCGCTCCCGGCGAATGGTCGTCGGCAGGAATGATGAGTTCTGTCAGCGCATCCAGGGTGGCGAACTCTTTCGGTGTGAAGAACAGAGGCGCATTGGGATCCGCCGCCGGTAACTGAAGGGTCGTGAAAGCCGCCGCGCTGAGCGCTTTCAACAGGTCACGTCGATGAAGTTCCATGTTAGACCTCCCCCTTCTTCATCTGGTCCGCCAAGTGATCGCAGGAACGCCAGCACAACGCCATAATCGTCCAGGTCGGGTTCTGCGCCGAGGCGCAAACGTGCGTGCTACCGTCCACGACTAAAAGATTTTTCACATCGTGGCACTGCTGAAATTGATTCACGACCGAAGTCTTCGGGTCGTTCCCCATGCGCGACGTTCCCAGTTCGTGAATCGACCATCCTTCAGGCAGGGGGTCTTTCGACGCGGAAACAATCTCGAAACCCGCGGCTTCGAACATTTCGCGCCCGGTTACCGCCATGTCCGCAGCCATCTTCATTTCGTTCTCACCGAACTTGTAGCTGAACTTCAGCGCGGGAACGCCCCAGGCGTCTTTCACGTTCGGGTCGATTTCGACGTAATTCTCAAATCGCGGCAGCACCTCGCCAAACCCGCCAATCTCAATAGTGGCGCCGGCGTAAGCGCGAACATTCTTCTTGTACTCTTCACCGAAACCAGGAATGGTGTAGGCGGTGCCGGGGATCATGCCCGTTCCGCCGCCGCCTTCGAATCCATAGCCACGAATGAAGTCCTTCTGCTTAGATGTGATGTTGCGGAAGCGCGGAATATAGAAACCACCTGGCCGGCCATCATCGAGCGTGCGGGGCTTCCCGATCAGCTCTTTCATGAGGCCGGCGACCGACGGCCCCATGATGTGCTCACAGAAATTGTGCCCGACATGGCCGCTGGAGTTCGCAATCCCGTTCGGATACAAGCTCGATTTCGACAGCAGCATCAAGCGCGCGGATTCCAAAGTAGAGGCCGCAAGCAAGACCGTTTTCGCCTTGGCCTGATAGCTCTGCCGGGTCTCGCTGTCCAGGAACGAAACGCCCGTCGCCTTACCTGTGTTTTTATCGACAGTCACTTCGTAGACGGTCGAATTCGGCCGCAGGGTCAGATTGCCGGTGTCCATGGCCGGACGGATCAAACCCGTGGGCGAATCGAAGGCCGCATGGATGTCACACCCGCCCACATGCCGGTTACAAGCGCCGCGCCCATAGCAGCGGCTGCGATACTTGTTGTGCTTCAAACCATCGGTGGTCACGCCTGCGCGGTAGGGCGTCAGCATGCGATCCATGCCCTTGAGCGTGTTCCGCAGATGCAATTCCGAATAGTTCAGCTTCAGCGGACGCTGAAACTGACCATCGGGCATTTGCGGGAGACCTTCCGGATGTCCCGATACTCCCAAGTAGCGGTCCACGCGGTCGTAATAAGGAGCTACGTCCGCATAGGAAATCGGCCAGTCTTCTCCCCAGCCGTCGTGGCTCTTGGCTTTGAAATCGTAATCGGAAAGCCGTAACGCAAGCCGCCCCCAAAGGTTCGTCTTACCGCCTACGACGCGAGATCGTACCCAGGCATAGCGCGTGCCCGTGTACGGATTCTCCTTGTCGTTGACTACCAGCGTTTTGCTGTAGTCAGAAAAACCCCAACCTTGGACATACGATTCGACTTTCGGGTTCGGCAAGCCCTGCGCAACCGGCGGCTTGCGGAAACTGTATTCGTTGGTCGTGAGCGCGTGATACTCGGGCGGCATGTTGCCGCGGCGAGGGTGATCGTACGGCCACTGCATGGAATGCAGGATCTTGCTGGTGTCCTGTTGCTTGCCCGCTTCGAGCAGCAGCACCTTCATTCCCTGCGATGTCAAGACGTGGGCCGCCATTCCTCCGGCCGCCCCCGATCCGACCACCACCGCGTCGTAGGTAATCCCGAGGTCCACTTCCGGAGCCTTCGTGGCAGACAATTGAAAAAGCATTTTGTTCCCGAATTCGAATTGTATGACGCGGCCTTTGAAGAACCGTCACAAGCGCGTCGTGGGCACGCTTTCTTTGCCTTCGTTTCGCCTGCCTGCGGGCGTCGGCGCAGATCGTGTTGCACGGATCACGGCAAACAGGTTACGTACGAAGGTGTGCTGGTATAGGATCTGCTGGTCAAAGCAGGGCGAGCAGCTTTCGAGTTATGTGACCGCTCTGGCGAGCGACGGCTACGAAGTTGTTTTCATTAGATGAGCATTCCAAATTACAGCGTCCTTAAAGGCGCTCCTGTCGGTCCCGGAAGTGTGTCGGGCCGAAATCCGCATTACCGCTTCTCGTTGAGCGCCGGTAATAACAACCCTGAGATAGAGGTTGACGTTAACGTCCAGTCCCAGGATGGATCGGAGATCCTGTACCTGATTGCGCAGAACTTTACGCCTCCCAACGAGGCGGGCCTTGTCGCTCTCCGGCCAGGATTAAATTCATTGACAGGAAGTCTAAACGATTTGCGGCTTGATTTTGTCCGCGAAAAGGTGAATGGCGTGCCGCTGGTGAACAAGTCTCAAATGCAAAAGCTTGCACTCGGCGGCGGTTCGGGCGGAGGATCACGAGGACCTCTGCATGATGCGGTAGCCGATCTGCTCAACCAGGCTTTGGCCGATCCAAATGGAACCATCTACGCGTTTGGCTCTGCATTCGCGGATAGCGGCGGCCCGACGGGAATTCACGACATTCACATGAATCAAGGCAATCCGGCTGGTTCGTTTGAGAAAGACAACGGAACATGGCAGGATGGTGCGATTTTCATCGAGCTTCCCGGCCAGCAAACATGGAGTGCGATTTTCATCGCATTTCAGACGCAGAGCTGGAACACGGATGACAACGGGAATCCGCAGTAACGTTGATTAACTTGCCTGATTTTGAAGCTGCTCGGACACGATCTGGGCTATATCGAGCAGGCGCGGTGGATTCTCCGATGTAGCGGCAAGCGCATCACGGAACATTGTGTTGCAAAAGGGGCAGGCGGCACCCACGGTGTCTGCTCCTGTAGCTACTAGCTCTTGGGCTCGGGCGTGGTTCACGCGCTGGCCGGTCTCTTCGCCGAGAAAAACCAGTCCGCCGCCGGCCCCGCAACAGAAGCTGCGCTCTCGCGCCCTGGGTGGATCGATTACGGTTGCCGATCGCGCAATGACTTCGCGCGGCTCATCGTATATGCCGCGATATCGGCCCAGATAGCAGGGGTCGTGGAAGACGACCTTCGCGCCATGTTGCTTGGCGGGCAGTTTGTCCGCGTGGCGCGCGAGGAATTCGCTGTGATGCTCAATCTGCGGAGCGGCCCCAAACTCACGCCAATCCTCCTGGATCGTCCGTACACAATGCGGGCATATGGAGACGATCTTTTTCACATTGGCAGTTTGCAGCGCCGACAGATTCGCTTCGGCCAATTGTCCGAAGACTAAGTCGTTGCCGAGCCGGCGAACCGGATCACCCGTGCATCGTTCCTTTTTGAGCACGCCGAAGGAGGTTCCAAGGTGCCTCATGACGGTTGCGAATGAGGAGATGATTTCTCGGCCGCGTGGATCGTAAGAACCCATGCAGCCAAGCCACAGGCAATACTCCTGTGACCCATCGAAGACCGGGAACTCTTGCTTCGAAATGAATTTGTCGCGTTCGGATTGCGAGAAGCCCATGGCGTTGCCGTTTCGCTCGAGGTTGAGGAAAAGTTTGGTGCCATATTCGTCTTCCCACGTGCCCGTATTCACGGCTCCGCGGCGCAGGCCTACGATCATCGGCAAGTGTTGAATGCCAACGGGACATTGATACTCGCAGGCGCCGCACGTGGTGCATTGGAAGAGCATCTTTTGAGAGATAGTGGCTTCCAGAATGGGCGTTTCGTTTTCGTTGCCGTACTCGTTCACATAAGAGCGCAGCCCTAGTGCAATGAGCTTGGGATTCAGTTCTTTGCCGGTGTTGTTTGCCGGGCAGTGTTCTGTGCAGCGGCCACACTCCACGCACGAGTAGGCTTGCAGCGCGGTGATTTGTGTGATGTCTTTGCCGTTCACGATGCCGAAATCTTCGTCGTCCGCGAGCGGCGGGATATGGCTGAAGCCATCACGCTCAAGAAAAATCGTTAACGGGCTGAGCACCAGATGCAGGTGCTTGGTATGCGGGATGAGCGGAAGAAAGGCGAGCAGCGTCAGCGTGTGAATCCACCAAAGAGCTTGGCCACCGGCGCTCGTTTCCGGTACCCACCAAATGGGCATGTAAGTGACCATCAGAAGAAAAATGAGCAGTGCGATAACGCCGGATTCAGGTGAAAGCGGCCCGAGCCATTTCGGGCGAACGACGAAGCGGCGGAAGGCAAGCGCCGCGATGGAAACGGCACAGCAAGCGGCAAACGCGAAAGCGAACCAGAAATAGAATCGACCGAACCAGGATTGGCGGCTAAGAAAAGGAACGCCGAATCCGAGCGCGATGTGATTTAAAGTAACCAGCGCGAAAGCGCAAAATCCCCAAAATACGAACGCGTGTGCGAGGCCGGGTAGCGGGCGTTCGCGAATCACTTTGGATTGGCACAGGACTTCAGAGAAAAACGTCCAGAATCGCCAGCCAATCGAACCTAAATGGTAGTCGGGATCCTTACGGGCGTGAAGGATGCGGCGGACCACTAAGCGGAAGCGGAGCCAGAAGAGCCAGACCGATGTGAGGATCAGCGCGATCAGTACTAGCCTGACAGCCAAGACCGGCCCCATACTAGCGGGCTATTACCTTGTCCTGCGAGTCCGATGCGAGAAAATGCGCCATTCGGATAGGATGTAGAGACGTGCGGTATGTCATTTCGGGAGCCGCTGGCTTCATTGGATCACACCTATCTGAGCGTCTGTTGAACGAAGGACATGAGGTTGTTGCGCTTGACAATCTGATTACGGGCAGCCGGGATAACATCCAGCATTTGCTGAACAATCCGGCATTCGAGTATCTGGAGTGCGATGTTTGCCGGCCCGTCGATATATCGGGGCGAGTCGATCGCGTGTTACATCTGGCGTCACTCGCGAGTCCGATAGATTATTTGAAGCACCCCCTCGAGACCCTGGAATCCGGCTCTACGGGAACGCGAAACATGCTGGAATTGGCTCGGCAGCATCGTGCGGCATTTCTGGTGACGTCCACGTCGGAGTGTTACGGCGACCCCTTGGAACATCCGCAGGTTGAGACCTATTGGGGCAACGTAAATCCCGTGGGTTTGCGATCCTGCTACGACGAAAGCAAGCGCTACGCCGAGGCGATTACCATGGCCTATCACCGCGTGTATGAAATGCATACCACCATCGCGCGGATCTTCAACACCTATGGCCCGCGAATGGCGTTGAACGACGGACGCGTCGTGCCGGCCTTTATCGATCAGGCATTGCGAGGCGCGCCATTGACGGTTTTCGGCAATGGTTCGCAGACGCGCAGCTTCTGTTATGTGTCCGATCTGGTGGATGGATTGCTGCGGTTGGTGGAATCGGACGAGCGATTTCCCGTCAATCTGGGCAATCCCGCGGAGATGACGATCCTGGAGTTTGCGGAACGCATTCGCGCCCGCTTTGGCAACCAGGTTGAGATCGAGTTTAAGGAATTGCCGTCGGACGATCCCAAACTGCGCCGGCCCGATATTGCGAAAGCGAAGCGGGTCCTCGGTTGGGAGCCAAAGGTTCCACTCGATGAAGGGCTGACCATGACGATCGACTACTTCAAGAAGAAGACCAAGACGCTCGCTCTCGCCTGAATGCTCGCGTCGTTTAGATATGGCAGTGCTTCAGACCGCGCTTGGCGAGATACTGCTGATGGTATTCTTCGGCGCGATAAAAAGTTTGCGCCGGTTCGATGACCGTGGCAACGGGGCGGCGTAAGCGCTTCGACTCTTCCAATTTGGCCTTTGAGGCGCGAGCGGCCTGTTCCTGCTCCGGTGTATGAAAGAAGATGGCGCTCCGGTATTGCGTGCCGACGTCGGGGCCTTGGCGGTTTACCTGGGTCGGGTCGTGAGCGCCCCAAAAAACATCGAGTAGGCGATCATAGCTGACCTTGCTGGGGTCGTACTCCACTTCAACCACTTCGGCATGCCCGGTGCGATCCGTGCAGACGTCCTTGTAAGTCGGGTTTACCATCGTGCCGCCTTCATACCCAACTGCGGCATCGATCACTCCGTCGATTTCGCGAAATGTAGTTTCGACGCCCCAGAAACAGCCGGCGCCGAAGGTTGCCTTTTCAGTCATCTCCTCTATTTTCGCTCTTCCGCACTTGGTTTCGCTGAACTAGCGCGGGGAGTCGGCTAGCGGTGAGGGTTCCAATAAAGGCGTGTGACGCGGCATGGCGGCAATCGCAATTGCTCCCAGCATGGCGATGGCGAAAACAAAAGCCATGGGCCCGATGTAATTTCCATAGTGTTCGCGCAACGTGGAGACGGCATAGGGACACCAGGTTTGGCCAATGGTGTTTACGGGCAGGATGATTGCCATGGCGCGAGCGAGCGTGTTCACTCCGAACTGTTCGGCGGCCATCAGCGGGATCAGCATGTAGTCGGCGCCCATTGAGAATCCGAATACGATCGCGAAGAAATAGAGTGAAAACGGATGCGCGGGTGAGACGGCCAGCAGAAGCAGAATAGTCGCTGCGACCAGGAAGTAAGTGAAAGTCATCACGCGCTTCTTGGAAAATTTGTCCGCGAAATAGCCGATGCTGAGGCGGCCTATGATGCTTGACCACAGGATCAGCACAGAAGCCGTAGTCCATGCGTCGTTCAAAACTCTTTGGTTCGTGTAACCGGCATCCCGAAACACGAACTTCATGTGCATGTTGATGGAGCCGATGGAGCCGATGGAACAGATGCTGCCGATGAGGAGCAGCCAAAAAGACCCACTGCGAAGTAAATGAAAGTAGCTGTGCGGCGCAAGATGAACATCGGGAGGCGCGGTAGCGGCACCGTCCGGAAGCTGATTGATCTCGCTGGGCCGGTCCTTCAGGAAGAATAGTGCGAGAGGCCAAGTGAGGAACATCAGGCCGCCGACGGCGATCAGGGCGGTCTGGAATCCGTACTTGTTCGTCAAGCCACGAACAAAGAACGATCCGAGGCCGCCGAACAGACCTACGCCGACGTAGACAACGCCCATGGCCGTGCCGCGCTTCTTCTGAAACCAGTGCGAGACCAGAATCTGGTGCGGAATCGGGCCGGAGAAGATATAGCCGACGGTGTAAAGAAAATAGAGACCAAAGTAGAGCGCCAAGCGCTCCGCGCATGGCGCTGAACCCAAAAAAAGCGACCGCGGTGAGACCGGTTCCGACAATGATGAGCTTGCGTGGGCTGAAGCGCGGAATGAGCAGTGGTCCGACCCAAATGGTAAATAGGGCGGCGAGCGGGAACCCCAGTGTGATTTGCTCGAGATCCCAGTGATAGGTCTTTTGAAAGTAGTCGTAGAAGAATGGCAGGTTGTAGTAGGGGACGCCGACGGATATCCCGAACGTAATGAACGCTGTCGCGGCGATCCACCAGCCATAGAAGCGCCGTTTGACGGGGGTGGAAGGCGCCGGGTTTACCGTGGGCATGGACTTCGTTATCTTAATCCTTCCGCCCCGCGCCACAACTTGCTGCGGGGTACCCCATTACTTCCTCATGAAAATAACGGTTACATGCTGAACGGGAGGGCGTCTAACGGGAAAGACACGAAAGAGTACCAGCACAACCCGCCCACGCCTGACTGGGGGAATTTTACGATGGAGGTTTTATAGAGATTGCCTATGAAAAACACAGCAGTGACTAAGCATCTAAAAGGGCTCATTAGTATTTCCGCACCGTTTTTATTGACGGCGATGGTGGCAATGGGAGTCGAGCCGAACGCGAGAACGTTTGCCGCGGGGGAACAATTTAAGGTCTCGGGCGTGATTATTTCGCGCACCGGCGACATGCTCAAAGTACGCGACAGCGACGATTCGATCGGTACGGTGGATCTTACGAACACTACTAAGATTCAGTTGAAACACGGTATTTTCGGCCGGAAAACAGCCATGGACCTGCAATCTTTGGTTCCGGGTCTGCAAGTGGAGGCGCAGGGAAAGGGCAACGACAAAGGTGAGTTGGTGGCCGATAAGGTAACGTTCGATCCCAACTCGATGCGCGCCTCACGGCAGATCGACACTCGCGTGGCGCCAATTGAGGCCCGTACCGGCAGCCTGGAAGGCCGGACAGGCACACTGGAAGGGCGTGCTACCACGATAGAGGGCCGCCAAGGTCAGTTGGAAGACACGGAGAAACAAACACAACAGCAAGTGGGACAGGTAAAGAACGAAGCGGACCAGGCCAACCAGGGCGTGGACACCGTCAATCAGCGTGTCACGAACCTGGACAACTATCAGCAGAAATATAAAGAGACGGTTTACTTCAAGCTGAATAGCGCCACCCTCAGCCCGGACGACAAACAGACCCTGGACAAGCTGGCGCAAGAGGCGCTGGCGGAGAAAGGCTATGCGGTTGAAGTGGCCGGCTTTGCGGATACGACGGGAAAGGCCGCTCGCAACCAGGTTCTGAGCGAACAGCGCGCCGATGCCGTCATTCAATATCTAGAGCAGCAAGGGAACATTCCAATTCACCGCATTCTGACTCCGGCCGGGATGGGAACTTCGCACGAGGCCCAGCCCAACGATACGCCGGAAGGCAGAAAAATGAACCGCCGGGTGGAAGTGACCGTGCTTGTGAATCAGGGCGTCGTGGCGGGGTCAACGGCTTCCAACACGACTCCAGGCATGCCCAAACCAGCAGGCGATTCGCATTAATTTATCTCGGGCTGCAGTTCCACCGCTTCGAGAACAGGGCCGAATGGTTAGCTCCCCTTCGGCCTTTCTTTTTTTCTTCTCTAGTTCATTTCTCGTTGATAGGCGTGGGCATCGCTCTTACGGTGTGATCGCGGAAGAGCAACGGCGCGAAAGCAATCAAGTCACCGCGCCAAACCATCCAGGTGTGCATACCCGGCGTTTCGATTTGAGTCACACGAATCCCTTTGCTCTTTAGCCAGGCAATCAAGTTGCGATTCGTGGTGATAAGCCGGTCATCCGTTCCACAAGCGACCCAGAGAACATGAAGTTGTCGATTGGCAGAGTCGTTCAACTGCGGGAAATCGCTTGCGAAGTTATCGCCGAGACCGCCTGCACTGAAAGCGCCGACGGCAGAGAACAGGTCGAGCCGATTGAGGCCGGTGAGAAGCGATTCGGCTCCGCCCATCGAAAGCCCCGCGATCGCGCGTGAATCCCGGTCAGCGAAGGTTCTGTAGCTGCGTTCTACTTGCGGAATAACCTCGTCGATAAGAGCGGCGCGGAAATTCGTGAAGTTTTTCTCGCGCAGGTCCGGATTACGAAAGTTTGAGCCGAAAGTGGGCGTTCTCTGTACGATTTCCGGTGCGCCGTAGCCTAGCGGCATCACAACAATCATGGGTTTCGCTTTGCCGCTATCGATCAGCGAATCCAGGATCAGATTTGCTTTCCCTACCGCGCTCCAACCGCTCGCGTCATCACTGTACCCGTGTAGCAGGTAGAGCACGGGATAGCGCATATTTGCGCTCGCGTCGTAGCCGGGCGGAGTGTAGACGTAGAAGTCACGATTGTCGCCGACGATAGCGGACTTGTAGAAGTGATGATGGATTACCCCGTGCGCAATGTCGGTTTGCTCCCAAGGCATAGCGGCAGGGCCAGGTACGTGGACTTCGCTGGTCACGCCCAGGAGATTCGGTTTAATCGCTGAATTCGAAGGATCGATCAGTTGCACGCCGTCGGCATTGAACGAGTACCCGTAAAGCTCCGGCGCAAGGGGCTCCGTGGTGGCACTCCAAATGCCTCCTCCGTCTTTTTGCATGACCAGCGGCTCTTTCGCGCCCTCTACGTTCACGACAACGCGTTGCGCATTGGGATCGCGAAAGCGGAACGTAACACGTCCGTCGCTTTGCACATCTGGTGATTGAACCGGGGGAGGCGCTTGCTGTGCGAGGCTTATCGTTACTACGGTGAAAGCAAGGATTAGTTTTTTCGTCATGGATACAGCGGAAGCTATGAACAGCTTATATCGTTTCCCTTTATGTGGATCTTCGAACGATGACTGAGACCGAGTTTGCGCCGATCGTTCTCGGAGCGTCTCTCTTAGCAGGGTTTGTGGGCTCACTCACCGGCTTAGGTGGCGGAGTGATCGTCACGCCAGTCCTGACGTTGTTTTTGGGCGTTGACATCCGTTACGCCATCGGAGCCAGCCTGGTATCCGTGATCGCGACGTCTTCGGGCGCAGCCGCGGCTTACGTTCGCGACGGCTATTCGAGTATCCGGATCGGAATGTTTCTCGAAATCGCTACTACTCTCGGCGCGCTCTTCGGCGCATTTCTATCGAGCCACATTCCGACCAGCGCTCTGAGCATAATCTTCGGGTTGATCCTGTTGCAGGCCGCTTGGCAGACCAGCCGGCAGCATTTATCTAATAAAGCACCGCTGCCACCCGACAGATTAGCCGAGAAATTGAAGCTGAACGGTTCTTATCGCGCGCAGGACGGAGAAGAGAAATATCAGGTCCACCGCGTAAAAACGGGGTTCGGACTGATGTTCGGCGCTGGTACATTATCGGGACTTCTTGGCATCGGATCGGGATCGCTCAAAGTGATTGCCATGGACCAGGCGATGCAGATTCCTTTCAAGGTCTCGACCGCAACCAGCAATTTCATGATTGGGGTAACAGCCGCCGCGAGCGCGAGCCTCTATTTAAGTCGAGGCTATGTGAATCCGGCGATTGCCATGCCCGTGATGCTGGGCGTGTTGGCGGGGTCCATGATCGGGGCGCGCTTCCTCGCGCGGCTCCCCGTCACGCTTTTGCGGCGTGTGTTCGCGATCGTGGTGGGAGTGATTGCGCTTGAAATGATGTGGAACGGAATCAACGGCCGGATATGAGCCCGCCAAGAGTAACGGATGCCGGCATCGAACGCGTTGTCAGCGTACTGCTGCGGACCGGCGTGCTCATCGCAGCGTCGGTGGTTTTCGCGGGCGGTATTTACTACCTTACCCGGCACGGTGGCGAACCGGCGAACTATCGTCATTTCGCCGGCCAACCCAGTATCGATCGCATCGTAACGGAGATTGTGAAAGGCGCCATTGCACTGCGCGCGCGTTCCGTTATCCAGCTCGGAATCCTGCTCTTGATTGCCACGCCCATTGCGCGTGTGGCGGTATCCCTGGTAGCTTTCGTCCTGGAGCGAGACCGGACCTACGTGGCGATTACGGCTCTGGTATTGGCGGTCTTGCTCATAAGCCTGATTACCGGCGCAGTGGGAGGCTAGCGCAGTTGCGCTTCCAAGGTTTCGAATCGTTGTTTGAGTTCGTTGAACTCGCTGCGCAACTGCTGGAGTTCCGTCTCGAGTTGGGCCACTCTGGACGGGGCAGGCACGACTGCGGATTCTGAAGCGGTTTCCACCGCCGGTTCGCCGGAAAGCAGGTGTGCGTAGCGGGCCTCCTTTTGTCCCGGCTTGCCGCGGCAACTTCTTCAAGAAACTGCCAGCGGGGGAGTCCGCCAGTTTTTCGAGCACGATTTCGGTTTCGCTCAAGTCGGCGAAAGCATACATTCGCTCGCTGCGGTCTTTGATCTCCCCCAGCGTCTGCGGGCCGCGCAACAGCAGCGTACACAATACCGCCAACTCGCGGCGCCCCAGGTTGAGCGTCTCTGAAATGCGCTGCCCGTATTTGGTGACTCGGCCGCTGCCGGTGACAATGAGCGCCAACTTCTTTTGGCGGAGGCGCTCAATGGCATCGCTGACAGTATCGCCGTCATACTCCACAACCGGATCACGATTCGACTTCTGATTGCACGCATTTACGAGTGCATTCAGGGACAACGGATAGTACTCAGGAGTGGTGGCTTCTTTCTCGAGGAGAGCGCCAAGTACGCGCACCTCGACCGGATCGAGCAGTTCCATACAGTGACCTTACAAGATTCGTAGATGAAAACCGCCGTCCACATGTAAGACCTGGCCGGTTGAGTAGTCGAGCTGTCCGTCGGCAATGGCGCGAACGGCGCGTGCGACGTCGGAAGGCTCACCCATGCGGCGTTGCGGCAGGAGACCATTGGCGATGCGCTGTTCGTATGTCCCTGCCACAGAGGCGATCATGTCGGTCCGGATAATGCCCGGTTCAATTTCGAATACGGGAATGCGGTGCGGAGCGAGGCGCGCAGCGAACAACTTCACGGCCATGCTGAGCGCCGCTTTGCTCATGCAATAGTCGCCACGATTCGTCGAAGCCGTGAAACTGGAAATAGAACTGATGAATACAATGCGGCCCGATTCGCGCTCCAGCATTTGGCGGGCAATTTGCTGGGTGAGGAAGTATGGACCCTTAAGATTCGTCGCAAACAGCTCGTCAAAGCTGTCGGATGTGGCTTCGAGGATGTCGCACCGCTCGCGCGGCGCCACGCCCGCGTTGTTGACCAACAGGTCTACTGCATCAAAGCGCGTTCGAACCTCTTGCAGCAACTGCTGAACGGAATTGGGATCTGCGAGATTGCACGGCAGGACGGTCGCGCCGGTCGCGAGGGCGAGAGAATCCGCGGCTGCGCGATTGCTGTTATAGGTGGCGACGACGTGATGGTCGCGAGCAAGTTCCTGGGCGATCGCACGGCCGATGCCGCGGCTACCGCCTGTAACCAGTGCCAGAGGTTGAGCCACTCTATAGACTGAGGGTCAAGGAACTAAAGGTCAAGCGGATTCTGCAGAGTGAATGTGAGCCGTGTTTCGGCTGGGATTTTCACTTTTTGCCCAGAGGTTGCAACTTCGGCCGCCGTACCGACAGCCGCGCCGGAACCCGCCCCAATGGCCGCGCCCCGCCCTCCGCCGGCGGCAGCACCGATGATCGCTCCCAATGCAGCCGCCCCGCCGATGACCTTAGCGGAACGTTCTCCTCGAGAATCACTCGCCCGCGATACGCCGGTAGTCACTATGTCGTAGGTGTGCCCGTTCACGGTGACATTCTTAAGATCGAGCGTCAGAACCGTTCTGCCCTCGATCTTGCCGGATTGCTTGGCGTCGATCAGTGTGGCAACCGCATCGCTGCCCCGGGGAATGACGGTTTGACCATTCACGAACACGGGCTGATCGACCGTCGCGCGATAAGTTTGGCCCAGGTTATCGCGCTCCGAATTCACTGGATCAATGATGCGAACGACAATTTCAGTGCCGGCCGGTATTTCAATTCCGGCAGGTCCAGGGCCTTCAGGTGGAGCAGGCGGATTATAGCCGGGAGAAGGCTGACTCTGATATCCGCCCGGCGGCCCAGGCGCCGGTGGTGGATTGTTGGAACTCTCTGAATACGTGCCATTCTGAGGCGGAGGATAATTTCCGTTCGGCGGAGGCGGGGCGTTCTGCGGGTATGCCTGACCTTGCGGGTACCCTTGATTCGGCGGATAGTTTTGAGTTTGCGGATAGTTTTGGCCGGGCGGATAACTTCCGCTGGGCGCATAACTTTCGGGACCGCCCGAGAAGCGGATAGATTCAACCTCGCTCAGGTTGTAGAAGTTGACGCGGCTTCCCACCGAGAAACGAAGCGAGCGGCTATCGCCACCAACATAAACGCCGTCCACACGCGTACCGTTCCGCAGCACCAGCGTGTCGGCGCTCAGCAGGGCAGCGGTTGCAATCAGCGAGCTGAGTATGCGCTTTATCATGGATACACTCCGATTCTAATGAATCAACAGACGCAGAGAAAGCGCCCAGGTTGCAGACGCGCGTGCAGAATAGCTACTCCGCTTATCGGGTAGCAGAGCGGTAGGAACCCCCGGCGCTCATATTCTGACGCGCGGATTCTGCGAATTTCGCCGCCAGATCGGGTCTCAGGTGACGCAAAATGCGCGCCGCCACCACTTTCCCCTGGCGGAACGCGTCGGCATAGATCCTGTCACGCTCATCGCGCGCGTAGGTAAATCCGATGCTGTAGAAATGATCGAGCGACACTCCGAGGACCTTCGTCGCGGCGTAAGCAACCGCCGTTTTCCCTATCAATCCGCCGCCGAACGGAACCTTACTGACCACTTGCCGAGCGAGCGCGCGCCATCCGAAGGCGCTTCCAATGACGGTTGCAATTTCGGATTTCTGCTCGCGATACCCCACCTCGCGATCGCTGGCGGCGGCAATGAGGAACGCCATCTTGATCTGATTCATCGTCAGAAAAGCGGTGTCGGAAGCAAATTCCGCCACCGCCCAGGGGAGTTCTATCAGTGTCGGGATGACGTCCGGTAGCGCGGTCGCCATCGAAAATAGAGCGTTCTCGCGCGCCGTCTTGTCGATTACGTGTTCGACGAATGGGCGCCGAAATGGATGAAACGATTTGGCGAGCGTCACGCCCAGATCCTCATGCGCCTTTAGGGTTTTACGAATGAACTGGTCAGTATGCTCGGGCCTGAAGATGAGCGCTCCGGCCGGCGCAATGACGCCTTCATCGTAAACCGCGATATCGGATCCCTGACCCAACGGAGAAATGGGCGCACGCGTCAGCAGCAGAGCCGATTCGCGGCGGCGCGCCGGGCTCAACTCCTGTAGGAAGAAGTTCTCCATGCGCTGAAACGATTCCTGATTCGCCGCATGCAGCGCGACGCGCACAGGCCGCTCGCTCAATTCCCGGACCTGCTTGGGATTAAGCGTGTTCAGCGCCTTCCGAACGTGAATTAAACCTTGAATGCCCATTAAGAACCCCCGTGTGAGATGGGTACAGCCGCGCCTTCAAGGCGCATCACCACTTTAAGATGCTGCTGCCAGTCGGAATTGATACCGACTCGTTCGACTTCTATTTCGGGCGAGAAGTAGCGCAGCACGATGCAGTTACTGGAATGGAAAGCCATGGCAGGGGCAACCAACAGCAGTTTTGGGGGCGTGTTCTCGAGTGGCGTTTGAGGAAAAAGGTGTTGCAATTCACCTCTTTGCGCGTGCCAGCGGACGCGCATCCAGTAGTCTAGCGCCTGGATGGGCAAGTGAAGATCTTCGGAGACTTTCAGTTCCAGGACCGCCAACCGGCCGGCAAATGAAACCGCAAGCAGATCGATGAGATCGCGGTCAGTGGCGGCGAAGGTAAGGACCTGCGCATGAACGGGCGAGGGGGCGAGAGTAGGGTCGATGGCTGCAAGGTTGCACCGGATGGCCGCTTCAAGGCGACGTTCCGAGAAGCTGCAGCCCTGATCCTTTTCGGCGGATTTCGGGTTTGCGGCCGTGGTGCTGACACGTGTGTCGAGGTTGCCCAGGTCATGGGGATCCACTTCACCCGCCGAACCGTGCGCATTGAAGCGAATGAGCCGCACGCCTGCTGTTGATGCCGTCGACGCAAGCGAGCCGCCGGTCAGCCAGCGGAGGCGATGAGCCGTCAGATTACCCGCCGTTTCAGGCAGGAACAAGGTCAACGATGTCTCGACATCCTGGGGCGAGTGCGTGCAAACGTGGTCGTACCAGAGCAGGGCCGATGTTAGCAGCGCCGGCTCGTCCTCGACAGTGGGACAGGCGAGGGCCGCGATTTGCCGGTTGCCCAGAGCAAGCCGGGCCCGCGGATAAATGGCCGAAAACGAACGCCGCAGGTCCAGGCTGCACGTCAGTGCAGAAACGTCCCAGCCGGGAAATTGCCGAAACAGCATCCGGCGGAACTGTTCCGTGAAATTTTGCCGGATGCCACATAGCTTCTTGTGCGCCGATTGTGGACGGTCTAAATCGAGGAAGCTGAGCTTGCCAGGTTTGCCGCCGAAGCGATGAATCGTACAATCCAGCACGCCTGTCGAGTGGCGCTCAATGGCAAGAACGCGCCGCGCGACGCTGCGAGTCTCGGCCCAGACCTCAATCCAAAGCTTCCCGCCGCGCATCTCGAGCACATACTCGCCCGCCGTTAACGGCTGCGGTTCATCGCCGTATTCGAGAACGGCGGGTCGGCGGCAAGTGCTGATAAATGTCTGAATGGCAGTGAGCAGCAGATCGCCTTGCGGAACTCCGATAGACGCGGAAGTGCTCTCGAGGAGCCCGCGTAAGACGGCCGCGGCGTCAGGCGTGCCCCGCGAAGAGCCGCGGGTTTCTTCTCCTGCCTCGGGGCGCGCATCCGCGCCCTTCGCGCTCTTATGATAGTGGTTTGCCACTCGAATCAACTAGTTTTAGCGGCCGCTTGGAAGCGGTCGAGAGACGCATAGAAGACGCCGCGAAGCGAAGCGGCCGGAAGCGCTCGGAAATATCGTTAGTGGCGGTTACTAAGAAATTCTCTGCACAGACAATCCGGGAAGCGTATGAGGCAGGTTTACGCGAATTTGGCGAGAACTATGTGCAGGAGTTCGCGGACAAGCGCTTGGAAGTTGGCGCCCTGCGCGGGCGCGCGTTTTCATCTGATTGGGCACCTGCAATCGAACAAGGTGAAGCTGGCGTCCGAGCTGTTCGAGGTAGTGCAAACCGCCGATTCCTCAAAGCTGCTGGGACGCCTGGACGCCGCTGCAGCCGAGAGGCAGCGCACAATGGAAGTTCTGCTGGAAGTGAAGCTCTCGGATGAAGAAAGCAAGTCCGGGGCCAGCCCGCAGCAGCTTCCGGAACTTCTCAGGGCGGCGCGAGAGTGCCCGCATTTGCGCCTTACGGGCTTGATGACAATGCCCCCGTGGTCGGACGACGCGGAACACTCGCGACCGTACTTCCAAGAACTCGCGGCGCTGGCACGCAAATATGCATTGCCTACACTATCGATGGGGATGTCTGGGGATTTCGAGGTCGCAATCGAAGAGGGCGCCACTCTTATCCGCGTGGGTACTGCGCTGTTCGGTAACAGACCCAAACCGCAATCAGGTGATTCACCCGCTCTGGCATGACGGGTAAGCTACTGGTCAAGGCCGCCTCAATACTTCTTGCCACGTTCGCGGTGCGCACCGCTATGCCCCAGGTGGGTTCTCGGAGTGCGGGCAATCCGGATGAGCTGCAGCAACTGGGGCTGATCATTCCGATGCGCGACGGCGTCGGCCTGGCCGCCGATCTTTACATCCCGCGCGGCGGCGGCCGCTGGCCTACTGTCCTGGTCCGAACTCCCTATGGCCGCAAAGCGACCTCGATGGGTAGCTACCGCTTTTTTGCGCGCCGGGGCTTTGCGGTGGTGATTGAAGACGTGCGTGGCCGACACGCCTCGCAGGGAACGCTCGCAATGGTGAATCAAGAAGGTCCGGATGGCAGCGACACCATCAACTGGATCTCAGAGCAGGCCTGGTCTAACGGCCGTGTTGCCATGGCGGGAAGTTCCTATCTTAGGAATTACGCAATGGTGGGCAGCGCTTGAAGACAACCCACACCTGTTGACCATTTCGCCGATGTGCTCGGGTGACGACGATTATCTCGACCGGTTCTACTCACCGGGTGGCGCGCTGCAGTTAGGGCACCGTCTGTTGTGGCTCGCCGAGAATCTGACACCGCCCTCGCATGTCAGGCCAGTGTTTAGCAGCTATATCGACCATCTACCGCTTCGTTCCACCGATATCCTGGCGAGCGGAGTTGTTTTGCCTTTGTGGAGAACCGCGCTCTCGCATCCGTCCTACGACGAGTATTGGAAGCGGCTCAGCGTGCGCGAGCAGTTGCGGCGGGTGACAATTCCCGTGCTCTCCCTGGGGGGATGGTTCGACAATTACGCGGAGAGCGACCTGGATGCGTTTTCGCGGCTGGCTAAACGCCACGACGAGGTTGAGACCTGGATCGGGCCCTGGGCGCACAATCCGGCTCTGAAGTTTCCGACCCGCGACTTTGGACCACAGTCGGCAATCCCGATTCGACGCAAGCAGGCCGAATGGTTCGATCAGTGGCTGAAAACGCCAGCGGGGGAGGGGCCGCCCCTCTCACCTAGGTTCAATGGACCATTGCTGCATATCTTCGTCATGGGTCCGAATTATTGGCGCGAGGAACACGAATGGCCCTTGACCCACACACACTACACCCCCCTTTACCTTGACAGCGCTGGACGGGCGAATTCTCTGGGCGGCAACGGTGTCCTGCATTGGCAGCCCGTTCGGAAATCTCCGCCAGACACATTCACGTACGACCCGCGAAATCCTGTTCCGACAGTGGGCGGCAACGTTTGTTGCGACCCCGCTGCGCTGGCGCCCGGACCTCTGGATCAGACGCGTGTTGAGGGCCGTCCGGACGTGCTCGTGTACAGTTCGACTGCGCTCTTGGAAGATCTGGAGGTCACCGGGCCCATTCGCGTGGTGCTATATGTTTCCACCTCGGCGAACGACACCGATTTCACCGCAAAACTGGTGGACGTTCAGCCCGATGGCCGTCCACTGATCGTGAGCGATGGGATTCAGCGGATGCGCTATCGCTTATCGTTGAACCAGCCCGTTTTCGTGAAGCGGAATCAGGCGTACCAGATCAGCATCGATGCCGGCGTGACGAGCTATGTGTTCTTAGCGGGGCACAAAATCCGACTGGAAGTCTCTAGCAGCAATTTCCCGAAATTCGATCGCAATTTGAATTCTTTCCGGCTGAATTCGGACGAAACGAAGATCGCGAAAGCGCGGCAGTCTGTCTATCACGAAAAGGGATATCCGTCTGCGGTAGTATTGCCTATTATTCCGGGGGCCAGCTCTCGTGATCGAATGGAGCGCTTCAATGCGGCAGCCCCAAAATAGCTTTCATTGGCTAATCGAGTCCGCGCGCCTTCAGCGCTATCAGTCGAGCCCCCGCTCGACGGCATATCTGGTCATCATGGCGGTTGAGTGAAGTTTGAGGCGATCCATGATCGCGGCGCGGTGAAATTCGGCCGTTCGTACGGAAATATTTAAGCGGCTGGCGATCTCCTTAGCGGAACACCCTTGCGCGATCAACCTCAGAACTTCCTTCTGACGTTCTGTGAGCGTGCCTTCTACACCTGCTTCATCCTGTTCGGGCTGCATTCGGGGGCCGATATACTTCCCCCCGTCTAGCACGGTCCGAATGGCCAATAGTAGTTCATCCGCCGGAGCGCGCTTAGACAAATACGCCTGCGCCCCGGTATCTATTGCGCGCTTGAGATAGCTTGGTTCCGTATGCATGGTGAGAAACATGAGCTTCAAGCCGGGCCGCTTCGCCAGCAGGCGCCGGGCCGCTTCTATTCCATCCCCGTCAGGCATGCGGATGTCCAGAATTGCCAAGTCAGGTGAAAAACGCTCGATCGCTTCTTCGAAGGCAGCGATGCTGTCCACCCCTTGCACCTCGTACGCTCTCACTCGCCATGTGGGCCAGTGCATCCAGGATGAGATGGTGATCGTCCGCGAACAGAAGCTTGGGTCGCCTTGGCTCGACCATGCTGGGTTGTGCTGATGCCATAAGAGATTTCCCTCAGTCCATTAAAAGTGCTGCAGCCGCGGATAACTTAGCCTGATATTAATGAAAATAAGACGCAGAAACAATACTAGGTGTGACAAACGCATCTGCCCGTTAGGGTAAAGCCTACGGAATGGGCCAAGAATTCTTTGACAGGGCTGGCGAAGAACTCGCCCGGCGGCGGGTGAGCCAAGCCCTCGAACTATACCGGCTAGCTGAACGAGCCGGACACAACTCCGATGAGTGCGCTGCCGGACGCTGGGATTGTCACATGCTCGCGGGAGATTTCGAGCTTGCGTGGCGCGAGAGCGATGCGATTGCGCAACGCGGTAACCCGGATCCCCATCGCTTCTGGGACGGCCGCCCATTCAGCGGCCGCCGTGTCATCCTGCGATGTTTACATGGCTTGGGCGACACTCTGCAATTCGTTCGCTATGCTCCTCTGATCCGTCAGGAGGCGAAGTCGCTTATCATCGAAGCCCAACCGAAGCTCAAGGAATTGCTGGAACACGCTCAGCTGGCGGACCGGGTGATTACCTGGGGTGAAAGCGGTTCGCCGTGGGACCAGCAGGTGGAGGTAACAGAGCTGCCGCGCATTTTTCGCACAACCATCCACTCCATTCCGAAACGCGTCCCTTACATCGACGTGCCGTTCCGCTCTTGGGCATGGGAAGACGACCGTCGGGGACTCCTGCGCGTCGGCATCGTTTGGGCTTCGAGCGCGTATAATCCCGTACGATCCATCCCCATTCAGCAAATGGCCCGTTTATTCGCAACTCCGGGCGTTTCGTTCGTCAGCTTGCAAGCCGGCGCGGAAGCGTCAGAGGTAGAGCCTTGGGCGAGTCGCGTGGTCATTCTCCCCGAGGCATTCACCGGGATATTCGCTACCGCCCAAACCATCAAGAACCTCGACTTGGTGATCACGGTGGATACCATGACGGCTCACCTGGCGGGCGCGATGGCTCGGCCTGTTTGGACACTACTGCCTTACGAATGCGACTGGCGTTGGATGCTGGGACGCGCCGATTCACCCTGGTACCCGACCATGCGCCTGTTCCGCCAACAGCAGATCGGGGATTGGAGCCCTGCCATCGCTGCCGTGCAACGCGAACTTACGGCCTTGGCAGCCGACCGGATGCGGGCTCGCCCCGAGGCGGCGCCTCAACGTGCGCGGATGCTGGTCCCGGAACCGTGAAGTAGAAAGTAGACCCAGCGTCTACCTCAGATTCAACCCAGATTCGCCCCCCGGCGCGAGTGACGATCTTTTTACACGTCGCCAAGCCGATGCCACTGCCCGAGATCTCGCGCCCGTGGCGGCGCTGCATAGCCTGGAAAATCCGCTCGAACCATTCCTGTTCGACGCCCATGCCATTATCTTTTACCGCAAACAGCCACATCGATTCCTGCCGCAAGGCGCTCACGCTAATCACCGGAGCCACCTCGGGCCGACGGTACTTGATGGCATTCGAGAGCAGGTTTTGAAACAGCTGGGCAAGCGCCTGGATGTCGATGCGCACGTTCGGCAGCTTCCCGCGAGTGATCTGTGCGCCCGAAGTTTCAATATGCTTCCCCAGGTTATCGACAGCGCTGTCGAACGCCTCCTCCGCGGAGATGTCCTCAGTCGATCCGATGGGCGTCCGTCCTACAGTCGCATGGGCTAGAACGCCTTCCACCAGATTCGACATACGCTCCAGGCCCTGAATAATCTGGTTGACGATCTTTTTCCCTTGTTCATTCAACTGGCCCGTGTGCCGGGTGGCAAGCAGATCCACAAGCCAACGTGTACTGGTGATAGGCGCGCTCAGATCGTGCGATGCAATGCGGGCAAACTCCTCCAGTTCCTCGTTTGAGCGCGCCAGTTCGGTGGCCATACTTTGTAGTCGCTCATTCACGCTCTCGAGTTCCCTCTGGATAGTGGAGCGTGCGCTCACATCGGTTTGCGTCTCAATCACGGAGGGAGGTTGGCCATCGTCCGGATCTAACAGCACCCAATTGGTCGCGATCGCAAGCCGTTTGCCTTCGCGTGTCGCATGCTCCACTTGTCCGTTCCAAGTGCCGGAAAAAAGTAGCTGCCGTTTTATTTGCTCCAAAGGTACGGGAAAATGGGTGCGAAGCAGGTCCTGGCAGATTTCGCCTACAGCTTCTGCCGATGTCCAGCCGTACAGCCGTTCGCACCCCGCCGTCCAGTACGTTATAGTGCCGTCCCAGCGCCGCACGATCACGATGGTCTGATCGAGTCCCCGCGCCAAAGTGCGGAGACGATCCTCGGCTTTCTTCTGTTCCTTGACCTCGTGCATTACTTTGCCGAAGCCCTTGAGTTCTCCGGCCTCGTGCAGTCCAACCGTCACGCCTTCCACCAGGATCTGCTCGCCGCTTTTTCTCGCGAGCCAGCGAGTATCCGACGCGCGTTCCGATTCGGCGGCGGTTTTCAGCTCGCGTTCGCTAATGCCCTTGTTCCTTTCGAATGCCGGCAGCAGCAAGTCAAGGTGCTCTCCTATAAACTCATCGCTGCGGTAACCGAAGTGCTGTTCCACGCCGGGATGCCAGGAGCTGAATCTGCCATCCAGGTCGACCAGAACAACTACAAAGTCCTTTAGCGACGAAACGAATAAATCGAGGTGATCTTTCCTGGTGGGTGCGCGTTCTTCAGGCATGGTCAGTTCGGGCGGAGAACGGAAGCGGCACGGCAAGCCAACCGGTGGCCATCAGAAGATCTGGTTTACGTTTACCACACGCGGTTCGCCGGCCCCGAGTAGAACTTCGCTGACCGACGCGGGCGCAACTTCAAGCCGGTGGATGTGATCGATAGCCATTCCGAGCATCAGGAGCAGCAGCGCACGTACGACATCTCCGTGCGAAACAATCGCGATAGTGACATCTTCCCGGTGCTGGTGTCTGTCTACGATCTTAGCCAGCCCACGCGAGGCGCGCGCCTGCACCTCCATCATGGATTCGCCGCCCGGCGGCCACGCCGTGGAACGGAACTCGTTATAACGCCTCCAATCCTCCCGTTCCCGCAATTGGTCAAACGACATCCCCATCCACGATCCGAAATCGATCTCATTGATCTCTTTCTCTGTGGTAATGCTCAATCCTTGCGCATCGGCAATAAACTGCGCCGTCTCATGCGTTCGCTCCATCGGGCTCGCAATGACTTCGCTGAGTCGATAGCGCTGCTTGAGCGTTTGCGCCAAATTTTCAGACTGCCTGCGACCTTCCGCATTCAAGTGAATGCCGGGCATGCGTCCATATAACACACGGCCGAGCGGGTCGGTGCTGCCATGCCGGATCAGTAGAATACGAGTCATAAAAGGAGAAAGGAACCCCGCTTTGGCCACCAGCCTTACCGTCGATGAAATCGAAAAGAGAGTAAGCGAGTTAGGTCCATGGTTTCACAACATGTCTCTCGCGGGCGTGCAAACGGCGCCGGATCACTTCCTGGGCGACTATCCCACGGCGAAATGGCAGAATTTTCAGGACGCGATTCCTAAAGATCTGACGGGCATGACCGTGCTTGATATCGGCTGTAATGGTGGATTTTATTCCATCGAAATGAAACGCCGCGGAGCCAAGCGCGTGCTGGGCATCGACCACGACGAGCTTTACCTGGCTCAGGCGCGCTTTGCGGCCAACATTCTCGACTTGGATATCGCTTTTGAGCAGATGTCTGTCTATGAAGTACCTAAATTGAAGGAGCGCTTTGATCTGGTCCTGTTCATGGGCGTGTTCTATCACCTTCGTCACCCGCTGCTGGCGCTCGATCTGCTGCGCCAACACGTGACGAACGACTGGTTTGTCTTTCAATCCATGCTGCGTGGCAGCCGGACGCGCCCCCGGGTCGAAGAAGACTACCCGTTTTGGGAGCGCGCCCTCTTTGACCAGCCCGGCTTCCCCAAAATGCACTTCGTTGAGAACAGCTATTCGCAAGATCCCACCAATTGGTGGATTCCCAATCGCTCCTGTGCGGAAGCCGTGCTCCGTAGTGCGGGTTTCAAAATCGAAAGTATGCCGGAAGCTGAAGTCTTCATCTGCCGGTGCGACGAGCAGGCGTATCTGCATCCACTTCCAGAAAGTATTTCTTAAGCCGGCATTTTTGTTAAGGTGCATCTCGCCTCAGCACGCATCTCTTCTGAAGACACTCCTCATGATTGAAGCCGTCATGCTCTGGAATGAGCCGAACAATCTTTCGCACTGGGATTTTGAAATAGATCCGGACTGGTCGCAATACGCGGAGATGGTTCGCTTAGCCTCGCTCGCGATTGAAGCTGAAAATCCAAAATTAACCAAAGTGCTAGGCGGCATTTCGCCCATCGATCCCGCGTTCGTCCTACGGTTGAAAGACAAGGGTGCCCTGGATCATATCGATGCTGTGGCTCTCCACGGCTTTCCGCTCGATTGGAATCATTGGACCATACACGAATGGCCGGACAAATTAGCGGAAATTCGAGCTGTCACGGACAAGCCGCTCTGGGTTTCCGAGGTAGGCGCTTCTTCCTTCGGAGCCGAGGAGGTCCAAGAGTTCGGTCTTAGAAAAACCGCCGAACTTTTGCTGCCGCGACTGGACCGGGTTTACTGGTACAGCCTTTTCGATCTTCCCCGTGCCTGGCCGGCTACTACGCGGCATCGGGAAAGTGAAGGTTCGTCTTACTATCGCCACTTCTACATGGGCCTGTTCCGCGAGAGTGGAGAGCCCAAACTGGCCGCCCGCCATTTCCCGGAGTTCACCCCTTCGCTCGGTGTTTGTCAATGGTTCCACTTTGAAGATCATCGACTGGAATCTGCGGTGCAAGCGCTTCGTGACTTGGGTGTGAAAAAGCTCCGGACCGGTCTTAGCTGGGCCGATTTCGGACGCCCTGATGCGGAGCGCTGGTTCGACCGGCAGATGCGCTTACTCGAACCATTCGATCTGACCGTTACCTACTGCTTCACTCCCGAACACGCCGGTGTCCGGCCGCACTATACCAGCCCGCCGAAAGATCCCAGTGAATATGCTGAATTCTGCGCCCGGATGAGCCGCAGGTATTCTTCCTAGTATTACTACCTACTCTTATTGACTCATCTGAGGTAAGTAGTAACAATGTGAGCTACAAAGCTTCTTATCTGTAAGGCAAACAAGCCGCAACATGAACAGCCAATCACGGCATTCACGGAATGGTTAACACAGCAATCCTGTATCGCGACTCCTCCCCCACTGTTTCATCCCTCGCCCTCAGTAGCACAAATTCCTACTCCAAAGGACAACACGAACAATGAAAGGAACCGTTCTTATAACAGGCGGTGCTGGATTCATCGGTTCTCACGTAGCTTCTGAATTGCTAACAGCTGGTTATCACGTCAGGGTTCTGGATAGTTTGGTCACCCAGGTCCACGGTGAGCTGCCGGACCGTCCGGGTTATCTGCACAAGAACGTCGAGTTCGTTTTAGGCGACGTGCGGAATCCCGAGGTTCTGGATGATGCATTGACAGGGGTAGACGCTGTTTACCACTTTGTCGCCTTGGTCGGTGTCGGCCAAAGCATGTACCAGATCGCGGAATACACGAGTGTGAATAACCTGGGCACTGCGGTTCTGCTGGAGCGGCTGGTAAAAAAGCCCGTTAAGAAATTAGTTGTTGCCTCCAGCATGAGCGTCTATGGCGAGGGTCTGTACGTGACGCCCTCCGGCCAGCCATATGCCCAAGCCACGCGCAGCGCCAGGCAGTTGAAGGCGCACGAATGGGAGATGGCGACACCGGACGGACAGCCACTCCGTCCCGTGGCGACGCCTGAATCGAAACAGCCATCGCTTGCTTCCGTTTACGCGCTCTCCAAATACGATCAGGAACAGATGTGCTTAATCGTCGGACGCGCTTACGGTGTGCCTACCGTTGCTCTCCGGTTTTTTAATGCGTATGGGCCGTATCAATCTTTGTCCAACCCGTACACCGGTGTGCTGGCCATCTTCGCCTCACGCCTGCTGAACGGCGAACGTCCGATCATCTTCGAAGACGGCCAACAGCTCAGAGATTTCGTCAGCGTCTATGACGTCGCGCAGGCCTGCAGGCTCGCTTTAGAAGTGGATGCGGCGCAGGATTTGATTTTCAATGTGGGGAGCGGCACGTCCATCACGGTGAAGGAAGTCGCCCGCAAACTCGCCCATGTTTTGGGCAAGAACCTGGATCCCGAGATCACGGCGAAGTACCGTGTTGGCGATATCCGGCACTGCTATCCGGATATCGGTTTGGCGCAGCGCGTTCTTGGGTTTAAGCCGCGTGTCACGTTGGAAAAGGGGATGCGAGATCTAGCCGAATGGCTGGAGCAACAGACCACGGCGCACGATCGCTTCAACGAAATGCGGGAAGAGCTTGCTTCACGCGGGCTGGTCGTTTAAGGAGGCCACGGAATGCAGCGCGGTTACATTCTCATAACGGGCGGGGCCGGTTTCATCGGCACCAACGTCGCGCGCAATTATCTGCGTGAAGGCCAGCCCGTTCACATTTTCGATAACCTGAGCCGTCCCGGCGTGGAACAAAACATCTCGGACCTGCAGCGCGATTTTGCCGGTAGCGTTCAGTTCACTCGCGCCGACCTCCGGGATCGCAGCGAACTCGCGAAGGCGGTCGCGGGCGCCGGTGCCGTGTATCACCTCGCGGCGCAGGTTGCAGTCACGACCAGCCTCGAGGATCCGCTCGGCGATCTGGGGACAAATCTAGTCGGCACATTACATGTGCTTGAGGCGATCCGCCATACGCCGGCGCAGCCTCCACTGCTGTTCACGTCGACCAATAAAGTGTACGGACACTTGGCCGGGGTCCCACTCACCGAACGTGCCAACCGGTATGAGCCGCAAAATGAGGCGTTGGCCGGTGCCGGTGCTGGTGAAGACCAGCCGCTCGAATTTCTTTCGCCCTACGGCTGCTCAAAGGGCAGCGCCGATCAGTACGTTCTCGATTACGCGCGATCCTACGGCCTGCGCGCCACGGTATTCCGCATGAGCTGCATCTATGGGCCGCATCAACTCGGCTCCGAAGATCAGGGATGGGTAGCGCATTTCCTGCGGCAGGCGATGAAGGGCGAGCCCATCACAATCTACGGCGATGGCAAGCAGGTGCGGGATCTTCTATTCGCCGAGGATCTGGTTCGCGCCATGCGCTTGGCCCAGGAGAACATGAGGGTAGCGGCGGGAGAAGCTTTCAATTTGGGCGGCGGTGTCGAGAACAGCACCAGCTTGCTCGATCTGATCGAAGAAATTAAGCAGCTCACGGGAAATCCCGTCGACATCGATTGGGGGCCGGAGCGCTTGGCCGATCAAAAATGGTATGTGGCCGATACACGAAAGATCCGTCATCTTCTCGGCTGGACGGCAACCGTCGGCATCCGCCAGGGACTGCGTACGCTGCGCGACTGGTACCTGGAACGGCCGGCGCTTGTCGCGCAATCTGAGGTGCAGGTGGCCTAATGCGATACGCACTAGTCAACCCGCCCTGGAGCTTTGAAGGCAGCATCTATTTTGGCTGCCGTTCGCCGCATCTACCGCTCGAGCTTGGGTATTCGAAGACCCTTCTCGAACAGGCCGGGCACGAAGCCTTGCTCGTCGATGGCCATCTAGATAATCTGACTCAGTCTGAAATCGTGGATCGCGTGAAGTCCTTCGCCCCCGACTTCATCGTGATGACCACCGCGCCCACTTACCTGTTCTGGCGCTGTCCACCTCCGGAAGTCCGTCTGCCCCAGCAGTTGTTCCACGCATTTCGTCCGCTAGGCAGCAAATTGGTGGCGGTGGGTCCACATGGTTCCACCACTCCTCGTGCGGCGCTCAAGAAGCTCGACGTGGATTTCGTTGTCTTGGGAGAGTGCGAAGAGATTCTTCCTCAACTCGCTGCGGGCACCGAAAACGTGACGTCCATCGCGTTTCGTGAAGGCGATCGCATTGTAGTCCGTGGACCGAATCGTGCCGCCGACATGAAGAGCCTGCCGGCGCTGAGTTGGCCTGATGAGATGGTGGCGAAGCATTCGCACCATCATCATCGCTTTGACGCGGAACCCTTAGGCCCAGGAGCCGAAATGGAAGCGTCCCGCGGCTGCCCTTACCATTGCACGTTCTGCGCCAAGGACAATTTCCGGAATAACTATCGCAAGCGCCCGCTCGCTACCATTCTTCACGAACTGGACCGATTTGCGACGCAAGGTGTCGAGTACATCTATTTCATCGACGAAATCTTTTTGCCCGATGCGCCGTTGCTCGCCGCCTTAGCGGAGCGCAAATTCAAGATCGGAGTGCAGACGCGTCTCGATCTTTGGAACGAGGACGCCATTCGCGCGCTTGCCCGAGCCGGCTGCGTGTCGATTGAAGCCGGCGTTGAGAGCATCACCGAAGCGGGTCGCGCTTACCTCGACAAGAAATGCAAGATGTCGACGGAAGAACTCACGGGCCGCCTGATCTTCGCAAAGCAGTTGGTGCCGTTCGTGCAAGCCAACCTGCTCGCCATGACGGAAGACGATGCCGATACCGTCGAGAAGTGGAGACAGCATCTGGAAGCCAGCGGAGTGTGGGCAAATAAGCCGGTACCTTTGTTTCCCTATCCCGGCTCGCCCGAATACACTCGCACCTGGGGAGCTCCCGACGACTTCGCCTGGGAGCGTGCGCATGAGGCTTACCTCAACGGCTTCGATTCCTTCAGTGACATCCAGGAGCAGCGGCCCCAGGCTTTAGTAGAGCTTGAATCGCTACTGCCCGCTGGTGCGCATCGTAGCTGATCTCGCATGACCGTCATGAATCCGGACGGAACCGAACAGCCGTTAAAGATTCTGATGACCGCCGATGCAGTCGGTGGCGTGTGGCGCTATTCCGTCGATCTCATCGAAGGCTTAGGGAAATACGGCGTGAGCGTCCTGCTGGCGTCCATGGGCCCGCGGCCTTCTGAGGACCAGAAGCGACAGCTCAGAGCTATCCCGAACGTGACGCTTGTCGAGAGCGATTACGCTCTCGAATGGATGCCCAATCCCTGGGTAGATGTAGACGCGGCTGGCAAGTGGCTGCTGGCGCTCGCTCAAGATTTTCAACCGGATCTCGTCCATCTCAACGGCTACGCGCATGCCGCTCTGCCATGGCGCCGGCCGACGGTAGTTGTCGCGCATTCCTGCGTTGCTTCCTGGTGGAGAGCTGTGCATGGCTGCGCTCCGGGTCCTGAGTGGGACGAGTACAGGCGGCGCGTGCTCGGAGGCTTGGGCGCAGCTAACGTAGTTCTTGCTCCTTCTTCCGCGATGGCGCGCGCCACCGTGGCAGAATACGGCTTAAACCCGGACGACATCCGCGTCGTGCACAACTTCAGCAACACAGATGCCTCTGAACGTATCCGGAAGGAACCGTTTTTCTTGGCAGCCGGCCGTATTTGGGATGAGGCGAAAAATATTACTGTGCTTGAGCAGATCACGCCCAAACTGAATTGGGAGATGCGCATTGCAGGAAGTGATCGCGGACCCGAACACCCCACAGCCACGGTAAACTCGGCTCGCTTCCTCGGTATGCTGCCATACTCCGATCTGTTGGAGCAAATGGCTCGCGCAAGCATCTTTGTGCATCCGGCGCTCTACGAACCATTTGGTCTGTCGGTACTCGAAGCCGCGCGCCGGGGATGTTGCTTAGTCTTAGCCGATATCCCCAGCCTTCGTGAGCTGTGGCGCGGGGCCGCAGTTTTCGTCAACCCAAGAAATCCGGATGATTGGATTCGCGAGCTAAATAGCTTGAGCGGCGACCCCAAAAAATGCCGGGAATTCGCGGAGCGGGCCTGCTCGCACAGCCGCGCGCTACAGCGCTCAAGCTGCCATCGCCGAATATCGCCGCGTGTACAGCTCTCTGTGTACGCATAGTGAGGTGGCAGCGTGAAATTGCGCGTCGCCCTCTTCTATCACTCGCTCGTCTCCGACTGGAACCACGGCAACGCCCATTTTCTCCGTGGAGTTGCCTCCGAATTGCTGGCGCGGGGACACGAACTCCGCATTTTTGAGCCGCAGGACAGCTGGAGCAGGGAAAACCTGCTGCGCGACCGCGGCGAAGAAGCCATTCGTGCCTTCGAAGACGCTTTCCCGAATCTGACGAGCACCTTCTATCGATCAGATAAACTCCACGTCGAGGAATGGCTCGACAATGTCGACCTTGCCATCGTCCACGAATGGAACGATTCCAAGCTGATCGCTGCTATCGCCCGTTACCGAAAACACAATTCCACTCTGCGGGTGCTATTTCATGACACGCACCACCGCGCATTGACAGCCGAAGAGGAACTGGCGCGCTTCGACTTGTCTGATTACGACGGCGTTCTCGCTTATGGTGCGTCCCTGCGGCAACGGTATCGCCGGTTGGGTTGGGGGAAGCAGGTTCACGTCTGGCATGAAGCGGCAGACACGCGCACCTTCTATCCTCGCCAACCCAATGGCGAGCGCGGCGACATCGTCTGGATCGGCAATTGGGGCGACGAAGAGCGTACAGAAGAGCTTCGCGAGTACTTCATCCATCCTGTTCAGCGCGCCCGCTTCAACGCGCAGGTGTATGGCGTCCGCTATCCAGCTTCGGCATTGCAGCAGCTGAGAGAAGCCGGAATCTCCTACGGCGGTTGGCTTCCCAACTTCCAGGTTCCCGAGGCGTTCGCCCACTTCCGAGCGACGGTTCATGTGCCGCGGCGGCCGTATACGCGAGAACTGCCGGGCATTCCCACCATCCGCCCGTTCGAAGCCCTGGCCTGCGGAATTCCACTGGTTTCCGCTCCCTGGCAGGATAGCGAAGGGCTGTTCCGGGTTGGGGAAGATTTCCTGATGGCGCAAAATGGAAAGGAAATGGAGAGCCTCTTACGCGACGTGCTCGAAGATTCATCGCTCGCCGCCAGCCTGGCTCGTAAAGGCCTGGAGACAATCCGCAACCGCCACACCTGTGGCCATCGCGTCAATGAACTCCTAAATCTGTACGAGACCATTCGGCCCGCGCCTCGGGTTCGCGAGCGAATCCCGGCTGGAGCTCAGGCGTGAAGATCGGGTTTTGGGGCTCGAGCCTGGTCTCCGCGTATTGGAATGGCGCAGCCACATACTATCGCGGCGTGCTGCGCGCGCTCGCGAATCGCGGACACGAAATCACCTTCTTCGAGCCGGACGCGTACGACCGCCAAAGACATCGTGATATCCCCGATCCTGAATGGGCGCGCATTGTTGTTTACGACGCCGCGAACCCGGAAGAAGTAGATCGCCATCTCCGCACGTCACAGCGTTTCGATGTTGTCGTGAAAGCCAGTGGTGTCGGGGTCTTGGATGAAGTGTTGGAAGCTCGCGTTGCCAACATGCCTTCTTCCATCTGTCGTGTATTTTGGGACGTGGATGCACCCGCTACGCTCGAGCGTCTGGCCGCGAATGCACAGGATCCCTTTCACAGGGGTCTTCCGCAATTCGATTTAGTCCTTACCTACGGCGGCGGCAAGCGAGTCACCGATGAGTACCAGCGCATCGGCGCCCGCGAATGTGTGGCCATCTATAATGCTTTCGACCCTGATGTACATTTCCCTGTGCCGCCCGATGCCCGTTTCGCAGGCGACCTCTCGTTTTTGGGCAATCGCTTGCCCGACCGCGAAGCGCGTGTGGAAGAGTTCTTTCTGAAAGCCGCGCAACTTGCGCCCGAGCGGCGCTTTCTGCTGGGCGGCAGCGGTTGGGCTGACAAGCCCATTGCGCCCAATGTCACTTACGTCGGTCACGTCTACACCGCGGATCACAACGCATTCAACTGCTCCGCGCGAATGGTTCTGAACATCAGCCGCGAAAGCATGGCGCGCTACGGTTTTTCGCCCGCCACCAGAGTGTTTGAGGCTGCCGGCGCCGCCGCTTGTCTCATTACCGACGCGTGGGAAGGGATCGACTCATTTCTGAAGCCCGGTGATGAAATTCTCATCGCCCAAACCGGTGAGGACGTTGCCCGCTTTGCTCGAGAGTTGAGCAGCGAACGCGCGCAATCGATCGGCCAAGCGGCGCGCAAACGTGTGCTTGCTGAGCATACCTATCAGCGGCGCGGAAAGTTGGTTGAATCTATCTTGCAGGACACGCTTTCTTCTATCCCCGCCGCCCTGGAGATGCGGGTTTGAGTCAGCCGAAACTCAATTGTGTTTTCCTCGGCTTGTCCATCACCTCGGCCTGGGGAAATGGTCACGCCACCACTTACCGCGGCTTGCTCAAGGAAATAGCCCGCCGCGGCCACACCGTCACGTTTCTCGAACGCGATGTCCCCTGGTACGCCGCCAATCGCGAATTAGATGAACTGCCGTACTGCACGGTTGCTCTATACAGCGATTTGGAGGAATTGAAAGACAGGTTCAGCGCGCTGGTTCGCGCCGCCGATATCGTGGTTGTCGGATCCTATGTTCCCGAGGGAATTGCAGTCGGGCAGTGGGTCACTTCCGTAGCACGCAACGCTACTGCGTTCTACGATATCGATACTCCAGTTACTCTGGCAAATCTTCTGGCGGGTAAGTGCGAGTACATTTCCCGCGACCTCTATCCTAAGTACGACTTATATCTCTCTTTCACAGGCGGTCCCACCCTTGACTTAGTGGAAAGCAAGCTGGGCTCGCCTGCGGCGCGTGCTCTGTACTGCTCTGTCGACCCCACTCTGTACTATCCTGAGCAGGAACAAGCCCGCTGGGATGTCGCTTACCTCGGAACCTATGCCGCGGACCGGCAGCCCGCGCTTGAAAACTTATTGCTCCGGGTGGCCCGGCAAAATCCACAAAGACGTTTCGCGGTAGGTGGTCCCCAGTACCCCGCTGAGATCGAGTGGCCAGCAAATGTGGAACGCATCGATCATGTTCCGGCCAGCGAGCATCGCCGCTTCTACAATTCGCAGAGCTTTACCCTAAATCTCACCCGGTACGACATGATCCAGGCCGGGTATTCTCCCAGTGTCCGCCTCTTCGAGGCAGCGGCCTGCGGTGTTCCCATCCTCACGGACCAATGGCCCGGCTTAGAAACGATCTTTCGCCTTCGCTCCGAAATCCTCCCAGTACTCAATTCGGCAGATGTTACGTCTCACTTACAGATGCCGGCAGACAAGCGTCTGGAGCTCGGAGAGCGGGCTCGCCGCCGTACTCTGCGCTTTCATACTGCCGCCGTCCGCGCTGAGGAATTCGAGACCTTTGTACTTGAAGCCTTGCAGCGTGTCACTTACTCAAAGAAGAGAGCGCGTACTGCCTTGAGGCATTCCGCGACAGTTGCGTTGACCTAGAACGCAGCAGGTGGAGAATGAAAAAAAGTAACTTTTGTGTATTAGCGGCCGCTTTGTGCCTGGCCGCCAGTAGTGTCCCAATGCTTGCAAGGCAATCGACACCGGCTACCCCGGTCAGCATTGTAGTCACTCTAGAACCTAAGCACGGCAAAACGATTCCTCCCATAGAACAGCAGGATATTACTGTTGCGGAAGGGCGCGACAAGCGACCGGTCACATCGCTGACTCCTTTGCCGCTAGGGCAGGGAAACATGCAGCTAATGCTTTTGATCGATGATTCGGCGCGCGGAACTTTTGACACCGAAATCGGTACGCTGAAGCAATTTGTCAACGGACTGCCTCCGAATACGGAAGTGGCGGTAGCCTACATGCGCAACGGCATGGCCGCTTATACGTCACCGTTCACCCGCGACCATGCCGCGGCCGCGAATTCCATTCGTGTCTCCTTTGGTCCTGGTGGTGCTGACGTCAGTCCTTATGATTCGCTCACGGATGCCGCCAAAAAATGGCCGAAACCGGGAGCGCAACGCAAAGTTGTCGTGATGATTTCGAGTGGCATCGAAGCTCTCGGTGGAGGATTCTCATCCGACAATCCATATGTGAATGCCGGCATCGGAGCCGCGCAGAAAGCCGGCCTCACCGTCTACACAATTTACAGCCCCAGCGTCGGCCACATGGGCCACAGTTTGTGGCGCGCCACTTGGGGAGAAAATTTCCTGTCTCAGCTCTCGGATGAAACCGGCGGCGAGATGTACGCCATCGGCTTCGCTTCACCTGTGTCGTTCCAGCCGTTCCTCGATCAGATTCTGCAGCAGTTGCGACATCAGTTTCTGCTGACATTTGAGGCGCGCCCCGAAGCGAAAGCCGGATTGCAGCCCATCAGCGTGAAAGTTACGGAGAAAGACGCCAGTATAGCGGCGCCGGACAAAGTCTTCGTCCCAGCCAGTCAGTAAGGGACTCCCGGAAACCGGCTGCCAAGCAGCATTGACAGCGGGCATCGCAGCGCGGCACTGCAGTCTAAAAAAATTAGCTATAGAATAGTAGCCGCATCTATCCCGTGGAGGGTTCACATGAAGAAATTACTTTTCGCGTCCATTTTGGGCGCTTCACTCTGCACCGTCGCCGCCTATGCGGACGACATCACCGGTTATGTCTCCGACGCGCATTGCGGGGCGGCTCACAGCTCTCCTAGCGAGGCGAACACGAAATGCATCAACAAGTGC
This sequence comes from uncultured Acidobacteriaceae bacterium, assembly GCA_963849445.1. Classification (GTDB taxonomy): domain Bacteria; phylum Acidobacteriota; class Terriglobia; order Bryobacterales; family Bryobacteraceae; genus Bog-105. Next base: position 45,647 of record CAWKHS010000021.1, read on the forward strand.
CTCGGCGGCGGGTCGGATCCGGTCCTGGTCGTTAATGGCAAAGTCATGAAATTCGATGACGCTTCAAAAGACAAGGCCAAATCTTTTGCGGGAGACAACGTGAAAATCGACGGTTCCATGTCGGGAGACGTCGTCACAGTCAACTCCATCAGTAAAGCTGAATAGGCGGAGTTTAGTGTTGGAATTCGAGGTCCAGCTTCCCCGCCGGGCCTCGATACAGTACCGCTAAATTCTTCAGCTTGTGCTTCCCATCCAACGGGAAGTAAAGATATCCTTCCACCGGCGCTATGGATTCCTTAGCCGGAAGTTGCTTCGCTTTCAAAGCCTCTAAAAGAGTCTGGTTACCCTGTTTCTTCTCGTCAACTTTCGAGCTGAGAACAACCGGCCTCGAATTGCCCGGCGAACTTCCGCTGCCCCCGCTAATCATTCCGCCAAAGCCCCCAAATCCGGAAGTGCTCTTCGCCTTCGCCGTGGATGTGTTGCTGACAACCAGCGCGCCGCTGCCCGCAATCTCAGAAGGCTCGAACGGCTTTGAGCGTTCCCCGTCATCATGCGCCAGCAGAATGAAGTCATCGGGACTGATCTGGACAGGAGTGTCTGTTTTCGGGACAACTCGAACCTGCAATAAAACGATGCCTTTGCCTGGATCCGCACCGAGTTTCTGGGTGACCTCGTCTTCCGCAAGAGAAATCGTTGCGATCACATCGATCTGATCGTTGCTCGCGCTAGTGTTGGGAGAGATTACCTTCTTCGCGGCACACATGCTTATAGCCGTGGACAAAAGAAGGCCAAGAACGAGAAACAGCCGCATGGACAACCTGTCTTTGAAAGTACCACTAGCAGATGAGAAGATGTTTCTTCAGATGCCTGACGGTATGAACGCGGTAAACGCCAAGGACGCTTTCCGCGATATCGCGGAGATTGAGGTGAAGTCATCCCTACCTCGATGGATTTGCCTGCTTATTGCACCTGAACTCGAGTTGAAGGAGAAAGTGGTCGGCTTTTTTCGCGGCCTGTGGGGAAACCTGTCGGACGATCTATGCGAACGGCTTTGTCTGGCTCTGGATGAATTGCTGGGCAATGCCATGGAACACGGGTGCAGAGTGGAGCCGAGATGCGGATGCGAGCTCACCTATCTACGCACACCCCGCATGATTCTGCTGCAGATCCGCGATGCCGGCGCTGGCTTTTCGCTGCACGCCATCGATCACGCCGCCGTAAACAACCCTCCTGAAGATCCATTGCGGCATGCTGAGCTTCGCTTGCAAAAAGGCATGCGGCCCGGCGGGTTCGGCATCATGCTGGTGAAGCAAATCGCCGACGATCTCATTTACAACGAAGCGGGAAATGAAGTGGTACTCGTGAAGTACCTGTGACGGCATACCTGCTGGTGCTGGCAGCTGGATTTACTGCCGGAATCATCAATTCAATGGCCGGTGGAGGAAGTTTCCTAACCTTCCCAGCGCTGGTGTTTGCGGGAGTGCCGGCAGTGATGGCGAATGCTTCCAATACGGTCGCAATGGTGCCGAGTGCCATGACTTCCGCCTTCTCATACCGCGCCGAGATTGCCCGGTTGGAAGATAAGCGCGTGCTTTCCTGGTTTGTGATGTCCCTGATCGGGGGCGCCCTCGGGGCGTGCCTGCTTCTGGTGACCACGGACAAGACGTTCCGGCAAATGGCGCCTTGGCTGCTGCTGTTCGGGACGCTGATTTTTTCCTTTGCAACGAAGATCAGCACTATTCTTCGTGGGCGCCTGCACAGAAATCAAAAGCTCATGCTGGCATTGCTCTTTCCCATCGCGGTGTATGGGGGTTATTTCGGCGGTGGAATAGGCATCATGATCCTGGCTGCGTTCCGGCTGTACGGCTTCACCGAAATTCACGGCATGAATGGCGTGAAGGCGATACTTGGAGGCTCACTCAATACCATTGCAGCGCTTATTTTCATCAGCGCACACCAAGTGGTTTGGAGACCGGCGCTGACGATGATGGCAGCGGGAATCGCGGGCGGATACGTCGGCCCGGTGATTGCCCGGCGCATGCCGCCGCAACTCATTCGCGCGCTGGTGATCGCAGTCGGGGCATTGATGACCGTCTACTTCTTCCACATCTCACCGAAGTAAGCGCTACATCACCGGGCCAATGCGCCAGGGTGCGAACTCGTGATGGCCTAGCTGTTCCGCTTTGGTCCGTTCGCCGGAGGCAATGCGCAGCAAGGCTTCAAAGATCTCCTGCCCGACCTCTTCGACGGAGGCTTCGCCATCCGCAATTCTGCCTGCGTTAATGTCCATGTTGCCCGTCATGCGCCGGTACATAGCGCTGTTGCTGGCGATCTTCAGCACAGGCACATTCGGGAATCCGATCGCGCTACCCCGGCCGGTGGTAAAGGCAATGAGGTTAGCGCCGCCCGCTGCCAAACCCGTGATGGAAACAGGATCGTAGCCAGGCGTGTTCATAAACACGAAACCAGCGCTCTTGATTCGCTCGGCATATTCAACCACATCTTCAAGCGGCGAGGTCCCCGCTTTGGCGACCGCGCCGAGCGACTTCTCAAGGATGTTGGTCAGGCCGCCTTCTTTATTACCAGGCGATGGATTGTCGTTGAAGCTGCCACCAAACTGGCGCAGGTACGCCTTGTAATTCTCCACACACTGCAAAAGCTTACGCGCCACCTCCGGGTTGCGAGCGCGCCGCAAGAGCAGATGCTCGGCTCCGAAAATTTCGGTTGTTTCCGCGAGCACCGCCGTGCCGCCCTGCTCGACGAGAAGGTCACAACAGTAGCCCAGAGCCGGATTCGCCGTAATGCCGGAAAAGGAATCAGAACCGCCGCAGTTCAGACCCAGAACAATTTTTGAAGCGGGCGCTTCGCTGCGTTTGTATGCCGCCGCGCGCTCGATGAAACCGCGGACTTGCTTCCGCGCGGCCTCCACCGCGGACCGGGTTCCGCCGGACTCCTGCAATGTCAAGCCCTGGAGAGAAGCTGGTACATCGGTCGCCTGATCGCCACGGCCAAGATAATGACCAATCTGGTTGACTTCACAACCCAGACCAAGAATGAGCGCTGCCGCAACGTTAGGATGATCCAGCACGCCTTTGAGCGTGCGCTCCAACTGCTCAGTGTCGGGGCCGATAGAATGCGCACAACCTTCGCCATGCGGAAACGCAACTACGCCGTCCAGGTTCGCGGGAAGCGTTTCGTCCGCGAAGCTTTGCGCAATCAGTTCGGCGGTATACGCAGCGCAGTTACTCGCGGCAACCACCGCGATATAGTTCCGTGTGCCCACGCGGCCGTCGTCGCGTTGATATCCGAGAAATGTTCTTGCGGCTAGCGAGTCGGACGACCGATGAGCCACCGCATTTTGCGGACGGAAATCGCGGAGCGCAGCCGCGGCGTCCAACTCCTGGTATGCCACGTTATGCACGTGCACATGCTCGCCCGGCGCGATCGGCTGCGAGGCGAAACCAATGATATTGCCGTAACGGTAAATAGGATCTCCTGGCGCGATCGCGCGAGTGGCGAACTTGTGACCGGCAGGAATCGCGGCGGCTATCGGTACTGTTACGTTTTGCACCTCAACCGATTGGCCTGACGGCAAAGCTACGCGCGCAATGGCGACGTTGTCGCGTGAATGCAGCAGGATGGCGGCATTGCTCGCGGTGGGGGGCGCTTGGATCTCGTATAACATCGCGTATGAACCAGGTTGACATCTTCACTGTACGCTGCGGAGCCTGCGTTTGGCGGCGAAAGGACCAATGAAGCTGCCTGTTTTACCAGCGGTGCGGAGCGGGCGCCGCGTGGTACGGTACGAAACGATCTCATCGTATGGAAGCTCTTAGGTAGGAATGGCAAGAATTCCAACAGCCACGTATAGGCTGCAGTTGCACGCGGATTTCGGGTTCGACGATGCTGCCGCAATCGCCGATTATCTTGAGGAACTGGGGGTTTCACACGTTTACAGTTCGCCTTACCTGCAAGCGGCGCCTGGCAGCAAGCATGGATACGACGTTGTAGATCACCACAAAGTGAACGAAGAGCTGGGAGGAGGCGAGGCGCACGACCGCTTCTCCCGGCGTTTAGGCGCGTGCAATTTGGGGCAGGTGCTGGACATCGTTCCCAACCATATGGCGATCGCGGGGCGGCGCAATCGCTACTGGTGGGACGTTCTGGAGAACGGTCCTTCCAGCCGCTACTCCTCTTATTTCGATATCGACTGGCAGTCTCACGAAGAGAAGCTTCGCAACAAACTACTGGTACCCATCTTGGGCGACCATTACGGACGAGCCATCAGCCGCAAGGAAATTCAGCTTCAGCGCCGAGGCGGGGACTTCTTCGTCAAATATTTCGATAACGAGTTACCGGCTGCACCCAAGTCGCTGCCGCCGATATTCAAGGAAGCTGCCAAAAACACCGGCTCTGAGTATTTGGCATTTCTGGCCGATTCTCTAGCTGGGTTGCCGAGTCCTACGGCAACCGATGAAGCAAGCGTGACGCAGCGGCATCGCGATAAAGAAGTCATCGGGAAGCTGCTCGAGCGCCTGCTGAGTGAAGTGCCGTTCATCGCGGAGGCAGTCGACTCGGCGATGAAAGAATTCAACAACGATCCGGACAAGCTGGACAGCATTTTGGAGTTGCAGAACTATCGGCTGGCGTTCTGGCGAACCGCGCAGGAAGATTTGGGCTATCGCCGGTTCTTCGATGTGAATACGCTCGTAGGCTTGCGTGTCGAAGACCCGCGTGTGTTCGCCGATACACACGCCCTCATCCTGAATTGGTTGCGTGAGGGCGTGCTCGATGGAATACGCGTGGATCACCCCGATGGTTTACGAGACCCGCACAGATATTTCGCGCGCCTGCGTGAGCAAGCTCCCGATGTCTGGATCGTGGGCGAAAAGATTCTGGAGCCGGGAGAGAAGTTGCGCCCCGAATGGCCGATCGATGGCACAACCGGATATGAATACTTGAATGAAGCCGGGGGCTTGTTCGTCGATCGATCACAAGAGCAGGCGATGACGAATGTGTATGCCGACTTCACGAATGAGCCGACCGATTACGCGGCGGTCTGCCGTGACAAGAAGCATCTGGTTTTGCGTGACTTACTCGGCAGCGATGTGAATCGGCTTACCACCCTATTCGCGGAGGTTTGCGAACTCCATCGCAACCACCGGGACTACACGCGGCAGGAGATCAGTCGCGCCTTGCGGGAACTGGTGGCCTGTTTTCCCATTTACCGTACCTATGTAGTGCCGGAACGTAGCGAGATCGCGGACGACGACAGGCGTTATGTCGATGAGGCGATTGAAGCGGCCAAGAAACACGGGCCTGACATCGATCCCGACCTGTTTGATTTTTTGCGCGACGTACTGCTGCTGCGGGTGCGGGGACGGTTGGAAGGTGAGTTTGTCATGCGCTTTGAGCAGTTCACCAGCCCGGCCATGGCGAAAGGCGTGGAAGACACCACCTTTTATTGCTACAACCGCTTGGTCTCGTTGAATGAAGTGGGCGGCGATCCTGGAAAGTTCGGCGTCACTCCGGAGGAGTATCACGAATTCTGCCGCGCGGCGCAACACGCGCATCCGCGCACGATGTTGGCTTCTTCCACGCATGACACCAAGCGCAGCGAGGACGTGCGTGCGCGCATCGATTTGCTCTCCGAAATGCCGGAGCGCTGGAAAGAGGCCTTGAACCGGTGGGCGCAAACGAATGCGAAATATAAGAACGCACGGTTATCCGGATAGAAACACGGAGTATCTGCTGTATCAGACGATAATCGGCGCTTGGCCGATCAGCACCGAACGCCTCATCCCGTATATCCAAAAGGCGACCCGCGAAGCTAAGCAACAGACCAACTGGCTGTCGCCTAACAAAGAATTCGAAGAAGCAACGCCCGCGTTCATTGAAGCGATTTACAAAGATAAGGAGTTCCTAGCCGACTTAGAAGCGTTTGTCGAACCCCTGATTGAGCCCGGACGAATCAACTCTCTTGCGCAACTGTTATTGAAGCTTACTTCGCCCGGCATTCCGGATACATACCAGGGAACTGAGCTATGGGACCTCAGCTTAGTGGACCCGGACAATCGACGGCCGGTGGACTACGACTTACGCCGCCGTCTCCTTTCAGAGCTTCCTAAGCTCACCGTGGAAGATGTTTGGAAGCGGATTGACGAAGGGCTACCGAAAATGTGGACGTTTTACCACGGCGTTCGGGCGCGGCGTGAGCAACCGCGGGCGTTCGGTCCCGAAGGCGCTTATGCTCCTCTGTTTGCAAAAGGGCAAAAGGCCGGGAACGCGGTGGCATTTCAGCGCGGTGAAAACGTGATCGTTATTGTGCCGCGACTCGTGATCAGCTTGGCGGGTAAGTGGGGCGACACTTCACTCGATGTTCCCTCCGGCGCCTGGCGCGACCGGCTGTCAGGCTCCGTTTGGAACGGTGGCCGGCTGCGGCTTGAAGAAACACTGGGGCGCTTTCCCATTGCGCTTCTAATTAAAGATTAAAACTCATGCATAAGTTTGAAGTTTGGGGACCGGCCGCCCACAACCTGGCCGTGAAAATCGGCGATAACTCATATCCGATGAAGAAATCGGATGGCGATTGGTGGAGCGCGGAAGTAGCAGATGCGAAGCCAGGGACGGATTACTCGTTTGTGGTGGACGGAGGAGATCCGGTTCCCGATCCCAGATCGCCATGGCAACCCGACGGCGTGAACGGTCCATCGCGCCTGGTCGAGCACGGCACGTTCCAGTGGACGGACCAGAACTGGCAAGCCCGGCCACTTTCAAGCGCCATCATTTACGAGCTTCACGTCGGCACTTTCACCCCGGAGGGCACTTTCAAGAGCGCCATTGAGCGGCTCGATTACCTGGTAGACCTCGGCATTACACACGTTGAATTGATGCCGCTGAATGAGTTTTCAGGACCCTGGGGGTGGGGTTACGACGGCGTAGATCTGTATGCGCCGCATCACGCCTACGGCACGCCTGACGATCTGAAGGCGCTGATCGATGCCTGTCATTCCAAAGGGTTGGCGGTGCTCCTGGACGTGGTTTATAACCACTTTGGACCGGCCGGTAACTACCTTGGACTCTTCGGTCCGTACCTCACGGAAGCATACAAGACGCCCTGGGGCGCGGCCGTTAACCTGGACCATCAAGGTAGCCATGAGGTTCGCAGGTTCTTTATCGATAACGCTCTGATGTGGCTCCGAGATTATCACTTCGATGGGCTGCGTCTGGACGCAGTGCATGCATTTATGGACCGGTCTGCGCTTCACTTTTTAGAGCAGCTCTCGTCTGAAGTAGATGCGCTGGCGGCTCAGCGCGGGCGCCACCTGGTGCTGATTGCGGAAAGCGATTTAAATGATCCGCGCATCGTAAGGAGTCGCGAAGCACATGGTTACGGCATCCACGCGCACTGGAACGACGAGTTTCATCACGCACTGCACAGCATGCTGACTGGTGAGCGAAACGGGTATTACGAGGACTTTGGTTTACTGGAGCATTTAGCCAAATCGCTGCAACGCGCCTACGTCTACGACGGCAACTATTCAGCGCATCGAGACCGGGTTCACGGTAGACCGATTGAAGATTTGTCCGGCGACCGTTTTGTGGTGTTCGCGCAAAATCATGACCAAATCGGCAACCGCGCGCAGGGCGAACGACTCAGTCACTTGGTTAGCCTGGGACGGCAAAAGGTCGCGGCGGCCATACTTCTTACTTCGCCATTTGTGCCGATGCTCTTTCAAGGCGAGGAGTTTGGCGCATCATCGCCTTTTCTTTATTTTTCGCAACACGATCCCGAATTAGGCAAGAAGGTGTCTGAAGGCCGGAAGAACGAATTCGGCGCTTTCGGATGGAATCCGGATCAAGTTCCGGATCCGCAGAACGTCTCGACCTTCGAACAATCGAAGCTGCATTGGAACGAAGCAAACGAAGAACCGCACGCGTCCCTGCTTCACTGGCATAAGAAACTGATTTCATTGCGCCGGAGAACGGGCGCGCTGACGGACGGACGCTTGCACCTTCTATCGGTAAGATTCGACGAACGCGCGAAATGGCTGGTGGTGAACCGCGACGGCATGGAAATCGTCTGCAATTTGGGTCCAGATCGCCAAGCCGTCCCGATCAGCGGCAGCGGGAAGAACGTTTTACCTTCCGAAGGAGGATGGCAACTGCGGCCGGGCCTCATCGAACTGCCGGCGGACTCGGTCGCCATTCTGAGCGAAGAGCCATTCTCAGTGCAGGAGAATCTCACTCAGCACGCGGCCGGATGAACCGCTCGGCGTTTGTATGGCCAGCATAGTGGCAAGTGTCGGCGCGATGTCGTTTGGCGCGATGGTCTCGTCATAGCGTCCGGATTTGATTCCGGGGCCCATGAACAGCACCGGTACGTGGCGGTCATACGCGTATGGCGAAAAATGAGTCGTGCCGCTGCCGCTGCCCAGCATGTATCCAGGCTCAAAGACCAGCGACAGGTCCGGACTGCGCCGCGGATAATACCCATTCATTTCGGCGCGCGCGATGAAATCGCCTTCGATACCGTTGTCCAGTTGCTCTCGTGAGTAAACGCGGGACACGTGGAGCTGCGGAGCAGATAAAAGTGCCCGCTTAGCGGCGGCGAATACCTGTTCCTCATCGACGGGCTTACCATCGGCCGTCCGTGCGTTTTCTAAAGCTTGCCGATCAAAATACAGACCTGTTTCGCTGCCGCCGGGGATCAGCCACTTCGCTTTCCCGAAACGCTGGCTCAACGCAGACTCGACGGTCTCTTCGATGCCCTTACCGATATAGCCTCCGGGCATCTTATCCAGCTTGTCCTGTTGCGGCGTCGCGGCCACTCCGTGATCCGCGGAAAGAACGATGACAACATTCTTCATGCCGACCTCTCGATCGATCGATTGGAAAAGCTTTGCGAGCACCTGGTCCGTGCGGATCGCCATATCGCGAACCTCGGGCGCATCCGGGCCGACGCGATGTCCCACGTAATCGTTTGACGAAAAGGAAACGGTAAGCAGGTCCGTGTGACCGCGCTGCCCAAGTTGCTCGCCTGTGATCGCCTCTTCAGCGAAACGCTCTATCAACTCATTGCCCCACGGACTCGCCGGCAGTTTGGCATAGGGAGTGGCGCTGTCTTTCGCAGCCACAAAAGTCCATTGCGGAAACTTCTCCCACTTGCGATTGATATATTCGGCGGCAAGCTTTTGTTCATTGAACGCTTTCGCCCAGCTAGGCAGATCGTTCATATAGAAGGTACTGCTGACGAAGTTGCCTGTCACGTCGTCAAACCAGTAAGCTCCCGCCGCGCGATGCCCGGAGGGCAGGATGGCGCCTCGCGCCTTGATGGAAATGCCGATCACCTTCGATTCGCGATCGGCCGTCCGTAGCTCATCGCCTACCGTGCTGACCAGGAGACGACGGGGAGACGCAGGATCCGCATCGGTACAGCGCTGGCCCGCTTGTTCCTCATGTCCCCCGACAGTTTTTTCGTCCCAATCGCAGACGCTGGTCACAATTTTCGAATTGTCACGGTCATACCAAGCGTTGGACACGATCCCGCTTACGGCGGGCATGGCGCCGGACATGAAAATGCTATGGCCGACGGCGGTCACAGTCGGCACTTGCGCATAGAACGCGTTGCTGAAATCGGCGCCGTGCGTCATCAACTGATCCAATCCGCCGTGATAATCGGCCCGAAATCGAGTCAGGTAATCGTAGCGAAATTGGTCGATGATAATGGCGACAACGAGCTTCGGCTTCGTCGCGTCTTGGGCGTCCAAAAAGCCGGGGGCTTGAACGGCGCAGAGTAAAGTTGTTGCAAATAATGCGAGGCGGCGAACCAACATTCCGACTCAGCGTAGCAGAGCGAGTTTTCCTGCTGGTAATTTTAAGCGCATCGCCGAAGCACGGGGTATGGAAGAACAAGTCTTCAACCAGCCTCGATGACAGGTGGGAAGGCGGAGCGGGCGCCACACATGCACCGAGTCATCCAGCAGAATCCGCATTCCCAGTCGTTACAGCCGCGTGAGACCGAACTACGACAAGCCAGGTCAGAATACCGTTGCCGATTCCAATCACTGCAAAAAAAGGAGCCATCTGAAGAAATCTCAACCGTTCTGGCCGAAGGATAATTTGCAGGGCAACCCAGGGTAACGCAGTAAACGCTGCCCCAGCGATCACACAGGATGTGAGGCCCAGTCGCCCCACCCGATTTAGCCAGTACAAGGTAGGGACACCGAGCGATAGGAACACGAGTACAGCCGGCCAGCCGTAAGCGATAAAAACGAGAGGAAGCAGCAGAAGCTCATGAAGGTCGACCGCCCGCATGCCGTTGCCCGCAAGAAGAAAGCTGAACGTTGTAAATGCAGACACAATAAGAGCGGCCATAAGGATTCGCCTCCAGGACAACGTCGTCCGGGTAGTTAAAACCATAATGATGGTAATGAAAGAGCGTATCGAATGTTATCTAAGAGCCGGTTGGTTTAACAGAACAGGTATACCGCTGGCGCGGACCGAGGACGAGTCTAGGCGGATGGTGTACTGCCTTCCGCGGTAGGAGTGACGATCCAACAGTTTTGCCGTACCGCTGAGTCCTACATGGGCGCGACCGCTTCGACGTGCGGGCTATCGCCGCCCAGCCATTCCGGATGCATCGACGTACTATCGAAGCGCGTACTGGTCTTGAATAGTTCCCATTTGCCTTGCTTCGCAGCGGGCGCAGTGCGGGCTAGCAGCGCGTCGATCTGTTGCGGCGTGACGCCTTGATAAGTCTTCGCCGCCTCAAAGGCCTGGTCCAGCAGCTCCGGTTTGTCGATGCCGGTAATCACTACCGAAACGGGGCGGCTAAGTGCGTATTGCAGGCATTCCATCGGGCTCACGATGCCACTCTTCAGAAGCATGGTATCGCCCATGCTCTTCATCCCCAGCACTCCAATCTTGCGCTTCAGCAACTCCGGCAAGACGCGCTGTTCAAAGCTGCGGAAATGCGCATCCATCACGTTGATGGGCATCTGCACAGCGTCGAACTGAAAGCCGTGTTGATCTCCCACTTCCAGCATGTAGAGATGGATATGCGGATCCTTGTGGCCTGTGAAACCGATGAAGCGAGTTTTTCCAGCTTTCTGAGCTGCCACAACGGCTTCAATTGCGCCCTCCTCGTCAAAGATGCGGTCCGCGTCATCGAAACGCACGATCTCATGGAACTGCAGCAAATCAACGTGATCTACGTGCAAACGCTTGAGGGACTCATCAATTTGCTTGGAGGCAGCCTCTTTCGTACGTCCGTCGATCTTCGTCATGAGGAACGCGCGCTGCCGGTAACCGCTCTGCTTGAGCGCCTTGCCCATGCGCTTTTCGCTATCGCCGTCGTTGTAATCCCACGAATTATCCAGAAAGTTGATGCCGCGATCAAGACCGGCGTGGATTAGTTTGATCGCTTCGGCTTCACTGATACCGGGCCGGCCGAGGTGATAACCCCCCATGCCGATGCAGGAAACCTTCTCTCCCGTGCGTCCCAGAGTTCGATAAGAAATGCTGTCATCCATTACCGGTTAGATGTTGGCGCCGCTGAAACAGCAACACGCGATCGCCTCGGTCCGGCTTCTTATCCCGGCTCTTTTCCGGGAGTGTTGTCGGGTGGGATTTCCTTCAGCTTCACGCCCGCCGGCTTCGTGAACAGTTGCGGATCGAAGGGCAGGTCTTCGTAGCTGGTGTACTCGTAAGAGTACTTTCCTTCCGGCATGTGCCAACTCAGTTCGATCGGGATTTCCGTGCCGGCTTTCACAACCAAAGTCGCCGGACCTTTGGCTGTTTTGATCACATAGGCGTCTGTCGGTTTGGCATTGATGATCGGCCCTGCTTCTTTTGTGGCGCCCGCTTGTTCGAAGAACTCGAACTCACTACCAAACTCCAGACGATCGAGAGTAGGTAGCTGATGCTTCGGATCGAACGGAAGCACAATGGGCAGATGCAGATCGTTGGGGCTGCCCTGGTCTATAGCGTGGGTACCTGTTTTATCGAGCAGATTAAAGCTGTAGGCGTCGGGCTCGGCGACGATTGTAACCTTCTCAAGCTGCTGGCGGGAGTCGGGCGGGTCTTCGATTCGGGCGTAATGCGGACCGGCACGATAAATCGTCCTGGGCAGAGCCGAATGGGAGTTCGGCTTGATACCGGGACCACTCAAGCGGACCAGCATTTTCGTCATCGTCGCGGGTGGCTGGGGGCACCCGTCTGCCCCGATAGAGCCGGCCAACTCAAGAACGGTAAACAGAGTGTCACGAGCGTGGTTGGGGAACAACGCATGCAGTCTTGTTGTGGGACCGCTCGCGACTGGGAATTGTTTCAGTGCTGGATGACGTACACATTCCGTGCCGCACGTTAGGATGATATTTCGAACGTGGACACGGTCCTGGAGCTTCGGGCTCTCACCAAGCATTTTCCAACGCATCAGGCCGTGACCGGAATCTCGTTGGCCATCAAGCGCGGCGAATTCTTTGGATTGGTCGGCCCGTCCGGATGCGGCAAGACCACCACCTTACGCTTGATCGCCGGGTTCGAAAGTCCTACTTCCGGCGAGATTCTGCTGAACGGAAGTTCCATTGCCGGGCGACCGCCTTACCGGCGAAACGTCAGCACAGTCTTTCAAAATTACGCTTTGTTTCCTCATCTCACGGTCGCCCAAAATGTGGCGTTCGGACTCGAGCGGCGCGGCAGACTCTCCAAAAGCGATATCCGCGACCGCGTGAATCGTACGCTCGCGCTGGTGCAACTCTCTGGGAAGGAGTCGCGCTTGCCCAACCAGATTTCCGGCGGCGAAAGGCAGCGAGTCGCGGTGGCGCGGTCTCTTATTCTGGAGCCGCAAATGCTCTTGCTAGATGAGCCCTGTCGGCTCTCGATCCCAAGCTGCGAAAGCAGATGCGCAAGGAACTCAAAGATGTGCAGCGGCGTGTCGGGATCGCGTTTCTCTTCGTAACGCACGATCAGGAAGAAGCTCTTTCCCTGTCCGATCGCCTGGCGCGTGATGAACGCCGGCAGACTGGAGCAGATCGGCACGCCCCGTGAACTGTATCGCCAGCCCGTATCGCGGTTCGTGGCCGATTTCCTGGGTGAGGTGAATTGGATCGACGGAGTGGGCGTGCGGCCGGAAGCCGTGCGCATGTCGAAAGAAGCTGCGCCGCCCGGAGTGCGCTTCATTCAGGGCTTAGTACAGAACATCGGCTTTTCTGGGCAATCGTGTTCGAGTGCATGCGCGATCCGCTGAAGGTGTCGATTGCACTGCCGAATGCAGCGAACAGCAGCTTTCTTTGACGTTGGCCAGTCGGTTCATATGTGGTGGCACGTGGCGGACGAGATGCGCCCCGCAAAATCCTAAAAGCGTCAATGAACCGGCTACGTGGAATATTCCTCGCACCTGCTGCTACGGTCATGATCGGCCTATTTTTTCTGCCGCTGGTGATTGTGTTCGCCTATAGCGTGCTGACGCGGGGCGCGTACGGCGGCGCAATGCTGCCGTGGACGGCTGAAAACTACACCCGGGTATTCGATGCCCTGTACGCAACCATCTTCTGGCGCTCCGTTTGGATTGCGGCGCTCTCCACCGCTTTTTGCCTCCTGCTTGGATTTCCTCTGGCCCTCTACATCTCGCGTTCGCCCCGCCACAAAACGCTCCTCCTGAATCTGGTGATGCTGCCGTTCTGGACTAGCTTTCTGATTCGCATTTATGCCTGGATGTTCCTGCTCCGCGATACCGGCCTCATCAATAGTGCGCTGCAGGCAATGCATCTGATTCGTGAGCCGCTACCGCTCCTTTTCAATACAGGCTCGGTCATTCTCGGCCTGGTCTACGGCTATTTGCCGTTTATGGTGCTACCGCTCTATGCGACTCTCGAAAAGCTGGATCCCATGCTGCTCGAAGCGGCGGAAGATCTTGGCGCCTCACCCGCCACCGCGATTTGGCGGTTGTCGTGCCGCTCAGCAAGCCCGGAATGATTGCTGGTTGTCTATTGGTTTTCGTCCCGTGCTTCGGCGCCTATCTGACGCCCGATCTGATGGGCGGCGGCAAGACGGTGATGCTTGGCAACCTGGTGCAAAATCAGTTCACGACAGCGCGCGATTGGCCGTTCGGCGCAGCCTTGTCGCTGATCGTCATGCTGATCGTTGTAGCCGTCACCCGCTTGCTGAGGCACAAGCATGAGGAGTTCTGTGAAACGCACCCTGGGCCTCTACGCGGCCGCGGTGTACCTGTTTTTGTACGCGCCTTTGGCTGTTCTCGCCATCTTCAGCGTGAACTCTTCGAAAATCGCGGTCTGGCATGGCTTCACATGGAGCTGGTACGCACAAGTTTTCCACGACGCAGGCGCTACTGGATTCGACCATGAACAGCCTCATCATTGCGTTTACGGCAACCATCGTTTCCACCATCTTAGGCACACTCGCCGCTTACGCTCTGTGGAAGAGGCGCTCGCCGCTTTTCACGACCTCACTTTATCTTTCGCTCCTGACTCCCGAAATTGTAACCGGCGTTTCGCTGCTCGCATTCTACGAATGGATCTTCCGCTATTTGCATGTGCAACTCGGGATGCATACCGTCATCCTGGCGCACATCTCGTTTTCGCTCGTATACGTCGTTCTCGTCGTCTTAGCACGCTTGCGCACTTTTGATGTATCGCTGGAAGAAGCTGCGCTCGATCTGGGCGCTACGGAGTGGCAAGTTTTCCGTCACGTGACCGTTCCCATGCTCTTGCCGGGGATCGCCGCCGCTGCCCTGCTTCGCTTCACCGTTTCCTTTGACGATTACGTCATTACCAGCTTGGTCGCCGGTGTGAACTCTGAAACCTTGCCAATGGTGATCTACGGGGATGGCGCGGCGCGGCGTCAGCCCGGAAGTGAATGCTCTGTCTGTCATGATCACGGTCGCCTTAGGGACTTCGTATTCGCTCGCAGGTCGCCTGGAACAAAGCTCCGGCACAGAGGCCCGCGCCGCTTGAATCGCCGGCTATTTCTGATGGGCGTCACCGGAGCGGCAGTGGGCTGCACCTCGGGGCGTCGCAGGCGACGGAATGTGTACAACTGGGAAAATTACGTCGCGAGCACCACGCTTCCCACATTCGAGCGCGAGTTTAATTGCCGGGCTAGACCACTCCACATACGGGAGCGCCGAAGAGATGCTTGCCAAAAGTGATGAGCGGCAACTCCGGGTGGGATGTGGCCTTCCCATCGAACAGTTTTATTCAGCCGATGCGCGATTTAGGCTTGCTCGAGCACCTGGAGCACAAGCGGCTGGGCAATCTCAGCAATTTGGAGCCGCGCTTTCAATCTCCGGAATGGGATCCCGCATCTCAACTACTGTGTACCCTACATGCACAGCGCCACCGGCATTGCTTATTCGAAAACAAACTCACGCCCGCCTCTCGCCTGGGCTGATCTTTGGACGGATTCCTATTCGCGTC
>CAWKHS010000022.1:0-162921 GCA_963849445.1 uncultured Acidobacteriaceae bacterium
GTGCCATGGTATCTGCCATCACTTCATCCATGTCGATTGCGATTCTCTTCACTGCTCTCACGATAACGAAACAACGTTTCGGGACAACTGTGTTTTAAGCGGCAGCTGACGTGAGGAAGGCCGAAAACGTTCCGCAGGCACGCTATCGCACACAGTACGCGCATAACAGCCCGAAGCAGGCCATCCCGAGTGTCAAAAAAACAACGTAGTCTCCAATGTGTCCGCTGTGAAGGTCGTGCAGCAGTCTTAAGGGCATCGCCACCTTGCCGGTTATCTTACGAGTGCTCTCAAGCGCCAAGTGCAGGCCAGCGATAGCAATGGCGCTAAACACGGTGAGTACCGCGATCCACGTTTCCGCTGGTACCGCCGGCTTGGGCACGGGTGACGGTATCGTGGCGCCATCGAGCACGTGCGCGACATACGCGCCGCTCATCTCGAAACGGTCCGCCGCATCGGTAACAGCCGATTGCAGGCTGGGAACGAAACCGAGTAAAAGCCCTCCCAACACCAATGCAGCGGCCGGCACGAACATCGTTGCTGGTATCCGATTATGCCCTTGCTGAGTTTCAGGCTTCTCTTCGTGCTTCGGTGCGCTGGGCTGTTGCTCAACTGGGCCCCACCCGAAGAAAATGTGTCCGCCCGCTCGCAGCACTGCCGCTGCCGTCACGGCGCCTGCAAACACAAAAATCCAGTTCACCCAGGTAAAGCCGCCAGTTTTTGCGGAAGCACTCATCAGGTCATGTCCTACGGCCAGACCGCAAAACGGCAAGCCCGCCAGTCCGAGTGCTCCCGCGAAGAACACCAGAGCGGTCCATCTCTCGCGGAGTCCTTTGCCATGCAGATCGCAGACGTCAATAGCCCGGAATCGATGTAACAAAATCCCAGCCACGAGGAAAAGTGCGCCTTTCACCATGCCGTGTCCAACGGTGTAAATCGCGGCACCGGCCAACCCCATCCGCGAAAACAGACCGATTCCGATGACCAGTAAGCCCACGTGACTGATCGTCGAAAATGCCAGGAGCCGCTTCAGATTCCGTTGCAGGTAGCACATGAATGCTCCTACAAAAGCGGTAACGGTACCGGTAGTTACGAACAACGTTGTCAAGGCGCCGAGATGTGCATGGAGAGCCTGATCGAAGCACGCCCAGTAGATCCTTGCGAGCGCAAATACGCCCATTTCCACCATTACGCCCGAGAACAACAGACACACCGGAGTGGGAGCAACGGCGTGCGCATCCGCCAACCAGAAATGGAAAGGCACGATGGCGGCTTTCACCAGATACCCGCATACCAGAAACACGAAGCCAACCATCACGAGCGTGTCGACAGGGCCTGTGGCCAGCGTACGCTCAATTTGCGCCATGTTCAAAGCCGCCGTCCGCGCGTAAATCAAGCCGATACCGGTCAGCACGAAGTAGGCCGCGATGGTGTTCACGACGGCAAAGTTCAAAGCGCCTTGCACACTGCCGGGATCGTCCGTTTTATAGCCGCAAAGCGCGAACGCCGCGGCGCTCATCAACTCAAAAAATACAAAGAGGTTGAACAAGTCGCCGGTTAAACAGAATCCGCACATCGCGCCCAGAAACGCGAGCATGAGGGCGTGGAAGTGATTTCCCGCGGAATCGAAATACTGCGATGAGAACACGAAAGCGGCTAACGTCAAGAAGGCGGTGAAGGCGGCGAGCCCCGCACCGACGGGATCGATCACAAATGAAATTCCAAGTGCAATGCCATGCCGCGGACGCCACCCGCCGAACCAATAAACAATCGGCTGCACGGCGGAAGCTCGTAACAGAAACACATTGACGGCCAGCACGGCGGCGGTGCTGGCAATCGCGAGCAACTGCGACACCCGCGACGAAATCACTTTGGATAACGCCGCTAGCAAGGCCGCCGTAAACAGGGGCAGCGCAACGGGAAGTACTGGAAGCATATCCACGATCCGGAAATGTCGCTATCCGGAAATGCCTGCGAGACGATCCGGATCGAGCGTCCCATGCCGTTTGTGGATCTGGACGGCAAGACTCAGCAGGAGAGCCATTACAGTCACCTCCACCACGATGTCTGTCAATATCAGTGCCTGCATGACGGGATCGACGGCCGGGGTGTTTGCCGGAATATCGGCAAAGATCGGCGCGACGCGTCCGGCCCGATAGCCGATCGCGAGGAGCAGGACATAGCTCGATGACTGAATCACGCCTACACAGATGCAAAGGTGAATCACGTTTCGGCTGGTCACCACTCCGTAGAGGCCTACCAGAAACAGCCAGGCCGCCACCGCGTAAGGCAGATGGTTCAATCTTCCTTCTCCTCGATCAGTTCCTGCAGATAAACCAGCAGAGCGAGCGCTAACCCGCCGCTGACCTCGCATCCAACTCCCACATCGATCAACGGAACCATCCCGCCGCCCGTCACAGTTCCGCTTTGCCCCAGCGGGAGCACGTTTTGTAGAAACACGCCGCCCAGCGTCAGCCCGATGCCGCCAATCAGAATGTATGCTGCCGCTCCGATAGATTCTGAAACCGCCACCAGCTTGGGAGGCATCGCACGTCGCAGTTGCTGATATTCCGCGCACAGATACAGCAGCAGCGGCGCCGAAGCGAGAATCACGCCTCCCTGGAAACCGCCTCCCGGCGTGATCTGCCCATGCGTGACGACATAGAGCCCAAACAACACCGTGACGGGTACCAGTGCCAGACTCGTCACCCGGACGGCATCGCTTGCAGGCAGCACAACACGCCCGGGTGCCTGATCCTCGTGGTCTCCAACGGCTTCGTCGGGCTGACGGCGCATCAGCAGCACTGTTCCCATCACGGAAGTAAACAGAATGAACTCCTCGCCCAAAGTGTCGAAAGCGCGGACGTCGAAATTCACCGCTGTCACGGCGTCCGTGATATGCCGCTCCGGAACCGTAATTGCATTCACCAGGTCACCGTACTTGCTCTGCAGCAAACCAACCGGCGCCAGCGGCCGATAGGCCAGGAAAAATGTCCAGCCCAGCGCCGCGGCCGCGATCAGGAATGCAATTTTCCTGATGAGGCGGGTCAAGCTCTCGGTCCTTGCTTCTTAACTTTCGATAAAGCCAAGAGAATCATCAGAGGAAGCGCTAGAGCGCCAACCACGATCTGCGACAGCGCCACGTCCGGCGCCTGAAACACAAAGAAAAGGATTGCTAGCACAAGCCCGTAAAAGCTAACTACGATCGCCTGTGAAGTAGCATCGCGCGTGAAGACCACACCGGTGCCGACGGCCGCGACGAACAACAGAATGGCATTCTGCAGGATGCGTTCGCTCATTGCGGTTCCCGCGCAAGCGGCACATCGTCAGCAGGCTCGGGTAAGGCCCGCTGGGTTCGCCTGATACGCGCGGCCCGGGCGGTCGCGTGCGACAGAACGGGGTTCGACGCGACAAGCAAAATCCCAATCACAATTGCCTTTGCTCCAGCTTGCGATAACCCTTCATGCACCAGCACGGCGGCCACGAACGCGATGGATCCCACCACAGAACCGGGCGCCAGATAATGAATCTGATCGTATAAGTTCCTGCTGAACAGCAAGCCCAGAGACGTGAAGGCAAAGCTGAGCACTCCAACCGCAAGCAGCACGGCAACGGCGGTCTCGCTGATGCTCACAGCCAGCGCTCCAGAAATCGCGCAAACACCAAGCCTGCGCCGAAAGTAAGCAGCGCCAGCGTCAGCGCGAGATCTACGAACGGAACTCGGTGATACGCTTCGGCAAGCGCCAGCAGGATTACGACGCACATAGAGCTTCCGGCTTCAAGAGCGACCAGCCGGCTCAACGTGTCCCCGTGAACGCAGCGGACAAATGCTCCCATCATGCAGGCCAATACACCAATGGCAGCTAGTGTCCACATCGAAGCTATTCCTCCAGCTTCCGCAGAAGTTCTGGAACTGGCGCCGGCTCCAGTTGATGAAAGAACATTTCGCCCTTTTGCCGATCCACGTCAACAACCACGGAGTTGGGGGATGTGCTGACGAACAGGACCGCCAGTGCCCGTTGTGCCGCGGCCTGGCAATCCTCGCCTGTCGCCCGGAAACGTGTCACTTCAAAAGAAGATTGCGATGGCCTGTGGCCAATCTCGCGCGCCAGGTGCTTCAGCAACAGCCACAAATCGGCCGCGATCATCGCCGGAAGGCGCCACGCTTGTACAACCCAGCGCAAACGCGGCTGAAAACAGCCTGGCACTACGCGGAACGTGACATATGTCAAAACAACCGTGATGGCCGATGCGAGAGCTCCGACAACCAACTCACTCGCGGTCACCTGAAACACAAATACCAGCCAAACCAGTAGGAATCCAATCCAGAGCGCGGCCAACCGAAGCAGTAAAATCACTCGTGTTGAAGATGCAGGCGTGGCCTGGATAATTTCGAGGATCGTTGCCAGCGCTCAACTTCGCGCTAAAATCTTGGCTTCGCCGCGTTCAGCACTGGAAACCCAAGAGCTAAAGCACCATGTTCGGCGGCTGCCGGATCTCCATGCAGCCTTTGCCCGTCGGCAGAACCTTGCCGGGATTTAGCGCGCAGAGCGGATCGAACAGTGCTTTCAGCCGGGCCATCGTATCGAGCGTCGCCTCCGGAAACAGATGCGCCATCAGATCCATCTTTTCCATGCCCACCCCGTGCTCGCCGGTAATCGATCCCCCGACCGAAATACAAAACTGCAGAATTTCCTCGCCGGCCAATTGCGCGCGCCGCAAATCGCCTTCCTTGCGCGGATCGAACGGCAGAATCGGATGCATATTGCCGTCGCCCGCATGAAACACGTTGCTGATGGCAATGCCGTACTTTTTGCCAATACGGTCAATGGCGCGCAAGGTCCTGGCAATCTGAGTACGCGGTACTACGCCGTCCTGCACGTAATACGTCGGGCTCACCCGGCCGATGGCGCCGAATGCATTCTTCCGTCCTTTCCACAGCAGATCCCGCTCAGCCGCCGATTTCGCTACTCGCACGTCCCGCGCCCCCGCGGCGCGGCAAACGTTTTCAATCTCAAGCGCCTGCTCTTCAACCGCTTCCGTCAGACCTTCCAATTCGATCAACAGTACGGCCGCCGCGTCCAGCGGATACCCCGCATGGGTAGCCGCTTCCACCATGCGCAGCATCGGCCCATCCAGCATCTCGAGCGCCACCGGAGTAATGCCTTGCGCGGTCAGCGCGCCCACAGTATCACCGGCCTCATCCGTCGAGTTGTAAACTGCCAACAACGTCTTAACGGCTTCCGGCTGACGCATCAGGCGCACACCGACCTTCGTGACGAGCACCATCGTCCCCTCTGACCCGGTCAGCAGTCCCACCAGATCATAGCCCGGCACGTCGGTTTCCTTGCCGCCCGCCTCAATCACAGTGCCGTCCGGTAGAACCGCTTCCAGGCTCACTACGTGGTTCGTGGTCACTCCGTACGCAAGCGTGTGCGGACCACCCGCGTTTTCCGCCACATTCCCGCCAATCGTGCACGCTCGCTGGCTGGATGGGTCCGGCGCATAGAAATATCCGAATGGCTGAACCGCCAGCGAAATATCCAGATTCACAACGCCCGGTTGCACAAGGGCGCGCTCATTCTCAATATCGATCTCCAGAATGCGGTTCATGCGCGCAAACGAAATCACCATTCCGCCCGCCCGCGCAATAGATCCGCCGCTCAGGCCCGTTCCCGCCCCGCGCCCCACAATCGCCAGATTATGCGCGCGCGCAATTTTCACCAGCGCGACTACGTCTTCCGTGGTCCGCGGAAAAACCACCACTTCCGGCAGCGACTTGTCTACACCGCCGTCGTATTCGTACAGCTTCAGATCGCTCGGCTTGCGACAGCACGCCGCTTTTGCCGACCTGCGCTTCAATTTCCGACCGCACTCGTGTCTCAATCGCCATAGCAACTCAGTCGCCTCAAAGCAGGCTCTGTACGTACTGCGTGACGTCTTCGCTCGTCCAATCCTGAAACCCGACGAACTTCCGCATGATTCGTCCATCTTTGATGACGTATGTCTCAGGAATGAGAAATGTACCGTATTCGGCGCTGATATTCGCTGCCGGATCTCGCGCAGTCCGAAAAGCCACCGGGATCCTACGAAGAAAATCGTGGTACTTCGTCTGGTTTTTATCTATGCTGACGCCCACCACAACCACGCCCGACTGTCTAAAATGCTTCTGAAACGCATCCAACGACGGGATCTCCTGGATGCAGGGCGCGCACCAACTCGCCCAGAAATTCAGGACCAGTACCTTACCCCCGAATGCCTCCGGCGTTACCTTGCTGCCGTCGTCCGTGGTGATCGAAAATTCCGGCGCCGCACCACCTTCTTTAGCGGACGTGTCGCGCAGAGTGAAACCGATAAGTCCAACGAAAGCGAGAGCAAGAATAAGAAGAAGGGAGCGCAGTGCGTTATTGGTACTGACCATACAGCAGGGCTTTGGGCATTAAATTCCAGTATCTAACGCGCTCTTGGGGACATCCAACACACAGCATATGTTTGTCACCCGCAGAGCGGATTTTTCGGCGTCGCACGTCTGCCGGCTTCCGGAACTGAGCGATGAACAAAATCGCGCGCTGTACGGGGAAGGCGCGAACCGCAACGGCCATGGACACAACTACGTCCTCGAAGTCACCGTCGAAGGCGATCCCGATCCAATCACCGGCATGGTTCTGGACCTCAAGGACATGAAAGACATTCTCGAACAAGAAGTCGTCGGACCCATGGATCATCGTTTCCTCAACTACGAAGTCGAGCCGTTCAGCACCATCGTCCCTACCACGGAGAACGTAGCTCGCGAGATCTGGCGCCGGCTTGAAAAGCGCCTTTCAACACCAACCACGAGTCTGGCGAAAGTGAGACTCTTCGAGACGGCTGACCTGTACGTAGACATCACTCGTGAGGAGCGCTCATGACGGCTATTACGCGCCGCTATCGCTTCTCGGCTTCTCACCGCCTGCATTCCCCCGAACTCAGCCCCGCTGAAAACGCCCGTGTCTTCGGTAAGTGCAATAACCCGCACGGCCATGGACACGACTATGTTCTGGAAGTCACCATCACCGGCCCAGCCGATCCGCTCACCGGGTTGATTCTGCCCCTCGCTTCGCTCGACCGTCTTGTCGAAGAAAAAGTGCTGCACGCCTTCGCCTGGCGCAATCTCAATCTGGATGTGCCGCAGTTCGCAACGCTCACGCCAACCACTGAAAATGTCGCTCTCGTCGTCGCCGATATTCTTCAGCAACACTGGCGCGAGTATCTGACCGGAACTTTGGCCCGCCTGTCCCGCGTTTATATTCAAGAGACGGAACGCAACTCTTTTGAGGTGCTGCTCGGAGCCGCAGTACCTGCCATTTCCCCTCGTCTCCCATTCGAAAGCATCGTCCATGCATAAGGTAAAACAAACCGCCGCAAAAGAGAACGGCACTCCTAAAAAGAAGGGTTCGCTGCTCGAGTTTCAGCCGAAATCCCCGAAATCGCCTCAGCTCTCCATCGCCTCTCACCTGAGAGAAGTGATCCAGGCGCTCGGTGAAGATCCGGAACGCGAGGGGCTCCTTCGAACGCCGGAACGCTCTGAAAAAGCTCTCCGCTACCTAACCAGCGGCTACTCCGCCGATATCGGGCAAATCGTGAACGGCGCACTCTTCGATGTGAAATATGACGAAGTGGTCATCGTCCGCGACATCGAATTCTTCAGCATGTGCGAACACCATCTGCTGCCGTTTTTCGGCAAAATGCATGTTGCCTATCTGCCTCACACGAAGGTGATCGGCTTAAGCAAAATTCCCCGGATTGTAGACGTCTTCGCGCGCCGCTTCCAGATCCAGGAACGTCTTACACAGCAGATTGCTGAAACGCTGCAAGAGCTCTTGAATCCCCGCGGGGTCGCGGTCATCTGCGAAGCGCGTCATTTCTGCATGATGATGCGTGGCGTTGAAAAGCAGCATTCCGGCGCTATCACCAGCGCCATGCTCGGAGCCTTCCGGGAAAACCACGAAACACGCAACGAACTCCTCTCCCTGGTCGGCCAGCGTTCCACCGCGCTCTAGGGTCAAGAAATCCCCGCACGCATGCTAGCATCGGGTCATGAGTGACCAAAGCCGTCTTTTTGAGGCGGGTCCAGATCCGTTCGGACGCATGTGGAAAGTGCAGTTTCGCTGGCTTCAGACGGGCATTTCCATTCGCCACGCCGACACCGTCGACGTGAAGTTTTTCGTCACTCCGGATGGGGGTCCTGCGGAAGAGAAGGTGATCGCGCTGCCCCATCCTACACTCCTGAAGCTGACCGATAACGGTCGCAAGCTCACCGACCCTTTGTGCATGCGTCTGGCCGCCGCTCACCTCAAGCGCATGATCGAAACGTCGGAGGACATGGATAAAACCCTGGTTACCGTCTCCCCCGAGGAGATCGCTAGGTACGACAGAGAATTGCACAGTGTAACAGTTCCCCAGCGCAAGTGATCCATTCGGGAGCGGCGCCGCTTACCGACCGCTTCGATGGGTCTGTAATCCCCGATCCACTTCTGGACCTCTTACACGTATAAAAGGAACGATCATGGTCAATTGCCCAAAATGTGACGCTGTCATCGACGTTGAAGAAGAAGAATTGGACGAAGGAGACGTCCTCTCGTGCGACGAATGCGGCGCCGCTTTGAAGGTTGCCAGCGTCAACCCAGTCGAACTTGAATCCGAGGACGACAAGAGCGAAAAAGACGAGGATTTCGATTTCGACGAAGATGACGAAGACGAAGAAGAGGAGGAGGAAGAGGACGAAGAGGAGGACGAGAACTGGCACTGAGGCGGGTGTATGCGCTACCTCTCCCTAATTCTGCTGCTTGTCGCGTTTGCGTCGCTTAGCTATGCCCAAGCGTCCACCCCGGTAGTAGGGCAACCCGGCACTGTTACCACCCGGTCCATCGAAGGTACTGTGCTGAACCGCGCGGGCAGTCCGGTCGCCGGAGCGGTCATTTTGCTGAAAGACACCAAAACCCTGCAGGTACGCTCTTTCATCGCCCAAAACGACGGCAAGTATCACTTCTACGGCCTCAGCACGGACATTAACTACCAGTTGCGCGCTGAATCCAACGGCATGACAAGTTCCACCAAGACCGTCAGCGTCTTCGACAGCCATAAAGTCGTAAAGCTGAACCTCAAGCTAAAGAAGAAGATCAAGTTTTAAATTCGCAGCTTTCCTCTACCTTCCCCGGACCACGCACCGACCGGGGCGCGACCCTGAGAGAGCACGCTCACATCGCATGCGTCTCATAGAATTTAGAGGATGACTAACGCCCGAGAGCCGAAACGCCCTGCAGTTCTCAACCATGACGGAGTGATGAGCTGGATTAAAGAGATCGCCCTTGTTCCCATCGTGCGCACGCCCGATGCGGAATCCGCCCTGGCCGCAGTTGACGCGCTTCGTGCCGGTGGCATCGATTGCGTCGAGATCACGATGACCGTTCACAATGCCATCAAGGCCATCGAAAAAATCGCGGATCGCTTCGGTAGCGAAGTCTTGCTGGGTGCCGGAACCGTACTCGATGCCGAAACCGCCCGCGCCTGCATCCTAGCCGGAGCACAGTTCCTCGTGACGCCCGCCCTCAACGTAAAAACCATTGAACTCGCGCGCCGCTACTCCAAACCCATTTTCCCCGGCGCCCTTACCCCCACAGAAGTCCTCACTGCCTGGGAAGCTGGCGCAGATGCCATCAAAGTGTTCCCCTGCAACGCCCTCGGGGGCGCTAAGTACATCAAAGCGTTAAAGGCGCCGCTGCCTCAGATCGAGCTCGTCCCCACCGGCGGGGTGAATCTCGAAACCGTGGCCGACTTTCTTGCCGCCGGTTCTGCTGCGGTCGGCGTCGGAAGTGAGCTGGTTGACAATACGTCGATCGCGGGCAAGAACTACGCCCTGATTACCGAACGCGCGCGTAAGTTCCGCGAAGCCGCCGCTTCCGCCCGTGCAGCGTAGCCCCTCTAATACCTTGGTACCGTCGGGTCCACTTCAACACTCCAGCGGTCAATTCCACCTGCCACGCTGAAGCAATTTTCCACTCCCCGCGCCCGCAGCCACGATACAACCTGCAAGCTCCGCACCCCGTGGTGGCAGATCACCATCACACTGTGTTCGTCTGCCAAGCCCTCCAGCCGCTGTATCTGGCCCGGAATAGACCCCATTGGGATAAGTTGCGAGCCATCAATCCGCGCCAGCGCAAACTCTTCCGCTTCCCGGACATCGATAAGCGTCACGGGTTGCCCTTCCCTCAATTGGCGCTGTACGTCTTGTGGTGTCACTTCAAAAGTTTCGATCATCACTGTCATCTCTCTTTCATTTCATCCGCTAGTACCGCCACTCGGAAGATTTCTGGTTTTTGGGCGAGAGACTTCTCTTCCGCGTGGCATACTAAACTCACACGGGCAGACCCGATGGCGCAGCTTAGCGAGGCAATTGCCCGCTACCACAAGCTCCTCGAAGAGAACGGCTACAGCGACCTCTCTTGGGCGGAAGAGCTTCAAAACCGGATGCGCGACCAGGGTCTCTTAGACTCGGGGCGACCTATCGCCCCCATTCTCCGGCCGCAATTCATCTCGCGCCGCCAGCTTGACACGCTCACGCGCGTGTCAAACCGACTCGCCTCCATTCTCGACCGGGTCGAAGCTCTGGTATTGGAGTCTCCAGCCCTGCTTAGCCGCCTTCAAGTCCTGCCGGCCGAGAAAATGTTGGCCGCCATTGCCTGCGGCTATTCGCGTTGCAGCGTCACCTCCTGCATGGACGCGAAGCTCCAAAACGGATCGCTGTCCATCTGTGGCTATCAAACTTGCAAGCCCAAGGCGCTCGCTTACTCGCAGCCGCTTGCCGACCTGTTTCTCGATCTTCCCATTGTGAAGAGCTTTAAGCGCGGCCGTTACAAGCTCTCCAAAGTCGGTCACTCTGAAAACCTCACCAAAGCCATCCTGGAAATCTGGAAAGAATGGGGCGGCCGTCGTCATCCCCACATCGCTGTTGTCGAGTTCAGTGAGGGCTCGGAGATGAATCCCCGCGAAGGCCACCTCTTGGCGGACCTCTTTAGCCACGCCGGATTAGAAACCCGGCTCGTTTCGCCCGATCACCTCAGCTACTCGGCCGGCAAATTACGCGCCGACAAATTCGACATCGACCTGGTGTTCCGCCGTTTCGGGACATCCGAGTTCCTCGCCCACTTTGACCTATCTCATCCGCTCCTCGCCGCGTATCGTGATCGCGCTGTATGCATGGTAAACAGCTTCCGTTCCGAAATCGCACACCGCCGGGGCCTGTTCGAGTTGCTTACTGACGACACCTTGACCGCTAACCTATCCATCGAGGAGCGTAAAGTTGTTCAGGAGTTCGTGCCTTGGACACGCATCGTCTCTCAAAGGAAGACGAAATACAAGAGCCAGGAAATCGATTTAGCTGACTTCGTTCTCGGCCATCGCGAACTCCTGGTCATGCGCCCGAATCAGAATTCAATCGACCACCGCACCTATATCGGAGCCGAGATGACAGAGTCTGCATGGGAAAGCGCCCTGCGATGTGCACTGAGAAGCTTCTATGTAGTGCAGGAGCATTCCTGCTGCGCCCGAGAACCGGTCCCTGTCTTTCAATATGGGGAGGTCCAAATCAAGCACGCTGAAGTGTGCGTTCATCCTCAGATGTTCAACGGCCAGATGCGCGGCGCGTCCGCCGCTCTCGAAACATCTTCGGCGGGCTATTCCACGCCCCTCGCGATCGCACCTGTTTTATTGCTGGAAAGCACGTGAAGGCGCGCAGTGACGGCTCGCCTCACACGAATGCCTATCGCCGGCTATGCTTCAGGTCCCGCACAACTGCGTGCGCTTCCTGCACACCCGCGAACTGCTTTTCTACCAGTGCCTGCGCGGTCGCGGGCAGCGATGCGTTCAATGCTTCTCTGTAAGCCTTCATAGCGGCGTCCTCGCCCGCTTCGGCTTCATCAATCAGAGCGGTATCTTCGTCCTTGCTCAACGCCTCTTTCAAGCCCATCCAACCGCGGTGCAGCGTAGCCGCTACATGCCCCGTATCGGCCGGCTTCTCGCCCAGCGAACTCACAAACGTGCTCAGCTCTTGCACATAGCCGGCGCGCTGTGCCGAATATCGCAAAAACAGCGCTTTCAGCGATGGATCTTTCACCTTCTCCGCCGCGCTCTTAAAACCGTTGTCCCCGTCTCTGCAAGTTTCAATCAGGTTATTAAGTACGCTTGTAACTTCTTTCGTTTCCGTCGCCAATTTGATCTCCTGCTGATTGGACCCGGATCGCGCAAAATGATTTCGCTGCTTGGACGTGAGGCGCAATGTTTGCATCGAAGCGGATCGTCATCGCGACCATGGATCGCTCGGGGATCCGGCGGAATCCCACAGACCCGAAAACTGATCCGCCGGTGTGAGGACTTGAGGAAGACTCCGGAAGTACTCTATCGAAAGATGCTGTTTGCAGCAACTGCGGAGCACTTATGAGGATCTGCTCTCCGCCGTGATCGGGTTGCAGTTGGACGAACTAGATCGCGCCTTATAGATGTATCTCGATCGGCGAACACCGCAAGAGAGATAATCTTTGGCGTGACCAGGCGTGGCTTTTTGCTCGCAACCGCCGCAGCACGCGTGTGTTCCGGAAATCCCGCTAAATCCGAGTTGTCGGTGGAAGGCTACATCTTCCAGCAGTACGCCGAATCCCGCAAACAACCTCTTCAAAACGTCATTCCCGAAGTCTTGCCGATCGCCCGGGCCGCCGGGTTCAAAAATATCGAGCTCAGCCCCGCGTTCTTTCCGCCCGACAGCCGCAATCGAACCCTTGCCATCCTTCGCGCGCAAGCTCTCTCCATGCCTTCCCTATACGTCGGCGGACCCATGCATGAAAGCACCGCTGCCGATCGCACCATTGCCACGGCGTTGGAGTTCGGCGCCCTCTGCGCTCCCTTCGGCTGCAAAGCAATCGTCAATAATCCCGACCCGAAACGCCCCGACGTTCCTAAAACTGATGCCGAATTGATCGTGGAGGCCGAGTCGCTGAACCGTATGGGCCGCGCGCTCGCGCAGCATGGCTTCGAGCTGCGCGTGCACCACCACACGCCTCAATTACTCCAGAACGCGCGTGAGTGGCGCCATATCCTGCACAACACCGATCCCGAATACGTCCACATCTGCGTCGATGTCGATTGGGCCTACGAGGGCGGTTTCGACCCCATCGCGTTCTTGCGCGAGGTGGGGAACAGGGTTCGCGAAATTCATGTGCGTAGCGCGAAAAACAAGGTGTGGTTGGAAGATCTCGAAGGCAGCGACATCGATTACCACCAGGTGGCTAGGTATCTGCGGGACCGGAAGCTCACGCCGCTCATCGTTGTAGAGTTGGCTTACCGCCCGAATACCACCGTCACTCGATCTCTTGAGGAAGATCTGCGCCTGAGCCGTATCTACGCTGAAAAGATTTTCGGACTGAACGCCGAATCATAGCTTGCAGCCACAATGTTCACGAGGACCGAGACTTCGCGGTGAAACCAAAACTCCCCAAAACAACCGACTACTGCATTCATCAAGGCAAGAACTTCCATCTCAAGCGCTTCGATGCGGCCGATACTCACGGCCACCACTTCAAAGACGAAGCGAAGGACGTTCTCAAGCAAGGCGTCGCACAACTCAGCGAGCTTCAGCAGAAGCTCTATGCCCAGGATCGCTGGTCCGTGCTGCTCATTCTGCAAGGGATGGATTCTTCTGGCAAAGACAGCCTCATCCGCCACGTCATGTCGGGCATCAATCCCGAAGGCTGCCAGGTCTTCTCCTTCAAATCACCGTCCGCCGACGACCTCAGCCATGATTTCCTCTGGCGAACCTCAAAATCTCTTCCGCAACGCGGCCACATCGGCATCTTCAATCGTTCTTACTACGAAGAAGTCCTCGTCGTCCGTGTTCACCCGGAGCTGTTAGACAAAGAACGCCTGCCACCCTCGCTTGTCACGAAGAAAATGTGGGGAGAGCGCTTCGAAGATATCAACGCGCTCGAAAGATACCTCAGCCGCAACGGCACTGTTATTCGTAAATTCTTCCTGCACGTCTCCAAAGACGAGCAAAAAAAGCGCTTCTTAGCCCGCGTCGAGCAACCTGATAAAAATTGGAAATTCTCAGAAGCCGACGTGCGCGAACGTGAACACTGGGACGACTACATGCATGCCTATCAAGACATGGTCCGGCACACCGCCACTCCATACGCACCGTGGTACATCATTCCCGCGGATCACAAGTGGTTCGCGCATCTTCTCGTCGCTTCCGTCATCATCGAGACGCTCGAATCGTTGCATCTTGCGTACCCCAAAGTCGATAGCGCCAAAAAGAAAGATCTGCATTCCGCCCGAAACTTGCTCCTGAACGAACGCTGAAGAGCGGGTGATTTAATGCAAGGGATGACAACGCGATGTCTGTTGCTGTTCCTCGCTGCAATTCCCCTCTTTTGCCAACCCAACACGCTCGTCCAATCGCCCGACGGCCGCATCGCCCTCACATTCGAGACGACGCAAAGCAATCAGCCATCGGCCTCAGGCCAGCTCGTCTATACCGTCACCTTCCGCGGCAAGCCGCTCGTCGATCGCTCCTCGATGCAACTCGATCTCCAAGGTCAGCGCCCGCTCGGCTCGAACGTCGCCATCCTGAAGCAAACGCCTTCGGAAGTCGACGAACAATATCACCTGATCACCGGTAAAACCAGCACCGTCCGCAACCACTACAACGCGCTGCGTCTCGATCTCGCGGAGCCCAGCCAAGGCCGCAGTCTCACGATTGAAGCGCGCGTCTACGACGACGCCGTCGCGTTCCGCTACATCGTTCCCAATCAGAACTCTATGCGCGAGTTCCGCCTCACCAAAGAAGCCACAGAATTTCGTATCAGCAAGGATGCCACTAGCTACGCGCTCGTCCTGCCTGGCTTTCGAACCATGTATGAGAGCGAGTACATCAAGCTCAACGCCAGCGCCTTCGCGAATAAAAACGGTCTTTCCACTACGAACGTGATCGGTCTTCCGCTGCTGATGAATCTACCTGGCGTCGCCTGGATGGCGATTACCGAAGCCGATCTGCGCGATTACAGCTCCATGTATCTCGTGAATCCCTCAGCCGCATGGGGCGGCCATTATTTCGAATCGAAGCTCGCCCCGGGCGACGATCCCGACGTCGTTGTCACCGGCACGCTGCCCCATCATTCCGCCTGGCGCGTACTGCTCATCGGCGATCAACCCGGCCAGCTCATCGAGTCCAACGTCATCAAAAGTCTCAATCCCGAATCCCATATCCAAGACACGTCTTGGATTCACGCGGGACTCACCTCTTGGGATTGGTGGAGCGGCAGCATCGGCCCCGACGGAAAGCCGGCCTTCACCACCGCGACCATGAAATACTACGTCGACTTTGCCGCTCAATCCGGCTTCCCCTACATGCTGGTTGATGCCGGCTGGTCTGCCCGCAACGACATCACCAAAATGAACGGCAGCGTCGACATTCCCGAACTCGTCCGCTACGCCGCCGCCAAAAACGTCAAGATTTGGATCTGGCTAACCTACGTTCAGGCCGACGCCCAGATGGACGAAGCCTTCCCGCTCTACGAAAAGTGGGGCGTGGCAGGTCTCAAGATCGATTTCATCGAGCGCGACGATCAGCGCGGCATCGATTTCTACTACCGCGCCGCCCAGAAGGCCGCCGAGCACCATCTGATGCTCGATTTCCACGGCGCCACCAAACCCACTGGCCTCGAACGCACGTATCCGAACGTCCTCGGTTATGAAGGCGTTCTAGGCATGGAGCAATCCCGCGCCGGCGATCGCGACAATCCCGATCACCGCCTCACCATCCCCTTCACCCGCATGCTCGCCGGCCCAATGGATTACACCCCCGGCGGTTTCGATAACGTCACCCGTGACGACTTCGTCCCGCGCTCGCCACACACCATGGTCATGGGCACGCGCGCCCAACAGCTCGCGATGTACGCTATCTACGATGCACCCTTCCAGATGGTCTCCGATACGCCCAGCGCTTATAAGGATCAGCCCGCCTTCGGCTTCATCCAGCACGCCCACGCCACCTGGGACGAGACTCACGTCTTGAACGGCCTGCCCGGCGAATACATCACCATCGTCCGTCGCAGCGGGAAGGAATGGTTCCTCGGTAGCATGACGAATTGGACCGGCCGCGACCTCGATCTTCCACTCACGTTCCTAGGTCCCGGCCGCTACACCGCCGAAATCTATGCCGACGCCGATGACGCGAATCAATATCCCAAAGGAGTCCGCGTCTACAAGCAAGTAATCGATCGAACGAAGCACTTGCGCGCCAAGCTCGCTGAAGGCGGCGGTTACGCCGTCCGCTTCATTCCACTCGAATAACTTTGTTGATTCTCACCTTTATTACTGCACCTGTGGGTTGAGGGTGAAGCAGAACAAAGTGTCGCCCGCGGGCACCAGCACATACTGCTTGCCATCGACGGTGTAAGTGATAGGTCCGGCGCTGGGGCTTGCCGTAAGTCCGGCGTGCCACAAGATTTTTCCATCCTTCGGGTCGAAGGCGATGAAGTTGTTTCCGTTACTGGTAAACAACAGATTGCCCGCGGTGGTAAGCATGGCTACAATACCACTGCCGCTAGGCCAATCGTGGCGCCAGGCGATGTTACCCGTTTTGTAATCGATAGCGACGAGCGCCCCGCCTTCACCGCCGACTGCGCTATCGAGTCCGCCCCAGCCTTCGGGGCGCTCGTCGGTATCGGTGAGATAAAACATGCTGTAAGTGCGGCTCGACCCGACATATAGCAAGCCGGTTTGCGGATCGAAGCTGGGTGCGGGCCAGTTTGTGCCTCCATTCGAGGATGGGGAGACGAGAGTGCCATCGACGGATGGGAACTTGGCAGGATTGGGAATGGGCTGTCCCTTGGCGTTCAAACCCTCGGCCCAGTTCACTGTATTAATAAAAGGCTTGGTTAAGATGTGCTTGCCGTTGGTGCGGTCCAAGACAAAGAAGTAACCATTGCGGCTGGCTTGTATGAGTAATTTACGCGGCTGGCCATCGACAACTCCGTCGACTAAGACCGGAGTCTCAACGGCATCCCAATCGTGCACGTCGTGCGGGGAGACCTGGTAATACCAGACGAGTTTGCCCGTATCCGGATTGAGAGCAACGATGGTGCATGTATACAGGTTGTCGCCCTTGCGACTCTTCTCGGCCATGACGGGGTTCGGGTTGCCGGTGCCGAGGTAATAGAGATTGAGTTGAGGATCGTACGTGCCCGGCATCCAGGTTTCGCCGGTGCCGTGCGCGGAAGCATATTCGTCGGGCCAAGTTTCGATACCGGGCTCGCCTTTACGCGGAGTGGTATTCCACTTCCATTGCAGAGCGCCGGTTTCGGGATCGCGCGATTCGAGAAAGCCGGGGTTGTCGAGATGATCGCCGCCGATGCCGACGAGGATGTGATTGCCGACAACGACCGGCGCGACGGTAGACGTGTAATCGAGCTTGGGGTCGGCAATTTGAACCTTCCAACGTTCTTTGCCGGTATCGGCATCGAGGCTGACGAGGTGGCTATCGGGCGTTTCGAAGAACAGCCAATTCTCATACATGCCGACGCCGCGATTGCCGATAGTGCTGCCGGTATTCTGCTGGTATTGATAATGCCAGAGCTCACGGCCGGTGCGAACGTCCGCTGCCCAAACGTTGTTCGGAGAGGTCAAATAAAGAACATCGTTGACCAGGAGCGGAGTGGATTTGATAACCACGCCGGTGGCCGCGTTGCCGCTGGTGAAGCGCGAGGCCCAAGCGAGCGCAAGGGCGTTGACGTTGCTGGAATCAATCTGTTTTAGCGGGCTGAAGCGGCGACCGGAGTAATCGCCGTTATAAGTGGGCCACATGGTGGTGGGCTGCTTGAGCAGCGCGCTGGGATTGAGATCTTGCGCGACCGCAGCGGCCGGACAGGGCCACCGACAGAGAGATGAGAAGTCGGATATTCATTTGAGTGTCACCAGATAGGCGGTCACGTTGTGGATATCAGCGTCAGTATATTCGCCGAGCATTTGGGTGTGAGCGCGTAAGGGGTCGTGGACCTCGACCTTCGGCGTCGCGCCGTTGCGAGCGAAGGAGTGAAACTTCCCGCTAGCGTCATGAAGGGAGACGGTGAAGTCATCGATGCGATCGAGCAGGCCCGAGAAGGATTGACCGTCCGGGAGTGTGACAGTCACGGTAGGCGCGCCCACAGTGGATCGGGGTGAACCGGAACCACCGGGTCCTCCGCTACCGCGGCGGCCACTACGAGGTTGTAGCCAGCGTTGCTGCAAGGAGAAAGGATCGTACTTTCGAGCGATGCCGGCGAGATCGCCTGCAGGCGAATGGCAGGTGTTGCATTTCCCCGCCCCGTTGAAATAGATTTCACCCTGTTTGGCATTCCCGGTGACCACATTGCCGTAGGTGTAGGTTCCACGATGGCCGGCGGCGTAGGTCCGGACATGCAGCCAAGCCACTACATCGGCAATTTGGGGTTCGGTCAGGTTGAGCTTGGGCATGCCTTTATCGGGGCGGCCTTCGCGAATGACGGGGGCGATGAGTATTCCTTTTTCATCGTCGAGAACCAGGAGGGAACGAACTAAATCGGGAGCGCCTGGCCCGCCGTTAGCGGCGACGCCGTGGCAGCCAGCGCAGTATGTGGCGAAGACTTTGCCGCCACGCTCGACCGCGGCGGGATCCTGCTTGGAGCCCGCGATTGCGGCCGCGCTGATGTCATTTTGTCCAGGGCGAGCGGCGTGAGAGGCGCCGGCGGGCGGTTCCTGAGCGAACGTCCATGCAGCCGCACACGAAAGAAGCAGCAAACTCCTCAGCTTGGAGGTAAGCATCAGTTTTCATTATGCAGGTCGTCTGTCCCGTTGACTATCTACAATCGCGGGCGATATTGTAGATAATCATAGGGACTCGATTGCATGGGTAAACCAACTGATCTTGTGCAAGGGACGCTGGACCTGCTGATCCTGAAAACGATTTCGCTGGAGCCGATGAACGGGTGGGCGATTGCGAAGCGGATTGTCCAGATTTCGAAAGACGTTTTGCAGGTGCAGCAGGGATCGCTGTACCCGGCGCTGCATCGACTGGAACATCAGGGTTGGATTAAAGCGGAATGGAGGGAATCCGAAAACAACCGGCGAGCGAAGTTCTATTCGTTGACCACGGCGGGACGAAAGCAGTTGAAGACTGAACTCGACAATTGGGAGCGGCTGTCGGGAGCGATTGGATTGGTGATTGATGCGGTGTAGAGGAGCGCACATGGCCGCCAATTCTACGTCGTGAAGTGGCAGCCAAAATCCTACTGCGCCTTGGAAACGAACTCGTCTACGGAATTCAACTCTCCATACGAGAAGCCCTGACCGGTTGCATCCGCCGGCGCTGACGGGGCAGACAGCACATAGAGATTCCAGTTTCCGTTCGATTCCGTGATTTGCGACCTGCTAAGCAACTCGTATCGATCACCGTTCGAAGAAAAGGAGAGCCCAAACCGGCTTACCACGCCTGCCTTCTGAAATGCATAGCCGGGATGGGGGGATAGGGAGAGAAGAAACCGGCCATGGCCGGGAAACGCGAGCCAGACGAGCCGACTCCTGAGCGCCCGGTCCGCAACGGTTACGGCCGGTAAAACGTCGGCGCCATTCAGACGCAATGAAGGATCGAAGATATGAAGAAGCACGTCGGAGACCTGGAAGTCTCGGGGTTCAGCTCTACTGGAAACATAAATGGGTTCGAATTCCACCTCAATGTAGTCCACGACCTTTTGACCTGTGGCCGGATTCTTCAGCACGTCAACTGCGATCACCTGTCCTGACCGAAATGTCCCGGTCGGAAATTCCGGTGCCGGAAGAGCGCGAAACGTGGCAACATTCGAGACGTGAATGGGATGGTAGTCAGTCGGTAGTTCGTAGGCCTGGAGGCTAAAGGGTTTAAAACGCAGCCGGGCTGACCCGGCTTCGCCCTGCGGCTCGACTTCGACGTCGTATCCCCAGTACGTTTGAGCCACCGGGTCCACAAAGACTCGATGAAACGTATCCGGTCTGCCGTCTTTCGCATCCGTGTGCATGACTTCGCTGAGTCCTTCAATGTTGACGTGCTGGTGCCCGGGTGACCAGGGTTCGAGGACGTAGGAAGCGCTGAACTTCCAGCCATCGCCGCAGTATGTGCCCGCGCCTCCCAAGATCCCCCGCTGGCCGTAAGCAGATGAAGTTAGTAAGCCCGCCGCTAAAAAAAGGAAGAAGGGTTTGTTATTTCTCATCCCGGAAGCTCCTCATGACGTGCGGCCTGATTTGGCTCACCGGTCGAAATTCCTGGAACGTAAGTATGCCGGTTGAATAGGTCGAACTTTGCTGCGTTGAAAGCTTCTCGAAGTTGCGGCCCGCTAATGCGCCAACAACAATTAAGAGGATCGCCGTCAATAGCGCTACGGGCCATGGAATGGAAACGGGCCGCAACAAACGCCGGCGCCAATGTAACGGCCTAACAGCATTAGCCTGATAAGCATGCATCGCGCGTACTGCCAGTTCCGCGCTTGGCTGTAGCGGCTGACTCTTTGCCTGTTCCAGCAAAGAGTTCAACTCGTCATCATTTAATAAACTCATAAACTACTCCCTGTTGGTAGCCGACATGCGGGCGTAGCTCCGGTACGGAGCGAGGCGGCGCCGTAGCCCTTCCCGCGCCCGATGGAGCCTTGCTTTGAGAGCGCCGATATCAACTCCTATAACTGCCGCAGCTTCATGTAACGAAAGCTCTTCGAACTGGCACAACACGATAGCTTCCCGCTGAAGGGGCGGCAAAGCTGAGAGCGCCGCCTGCACTACGGCAGTTAGTTCCGCAGAAGCGATTGAGGCTGGAGCGGCCGGGACGGCAAAGTGTAAATTAATTTCAGCATTGTCGTCCCAATTGACCTCGCGGCCGCTCGCGCGTAGGTGCTGTCGTATGAGGTTCCTCAGGATCCCGTACAGATATTGTCGAAGCGATCCGCGTTCTTGGTCGAACATCGGGCGCCGGATCAGCCGAACAAAACATTCATGTGTTAGGTCTTCGGCAACATCCACTGCATTCGTGAGGCGGTAGGCGAATCGAAACATGGCCGCGTGGTGCGCTTCGAATAGCTTTCGAAACGCCTCGGCCTCCCCTTCGGCGGCTTGCGCGAGAAGCACGGCATCGTTTTCACCTTCCATCCAAGCTCTACATACTATTCAACGGAAGGACGAAAAAGATACGGTAAAAAACTAAACAATGCAGCAAAAGCCGGAGGTCAGGCTGGATTAGGCTGTGTCAATACGCGGCGGACAGTAGCAATAAATGAGCCGGCCACTTCGACAGCATTGACGGCCTCTTGGGATGAAACTTCGGCAATAGACCCGGTGTCGTAGTCAGCGATGGCTTTGAAGTCGTAGGCTCGGGAAAGAAAGCCGCGCTGGTCGGGCGTAAAGGCTGGATCGCCCTTCGTTACACGGAGAAATTCGATGTTAACGCCTTTATGGGTCTTGATCACCTTGCCGGTGCCGCTCGAAAATAATGGCTTGCGCGGCGTGGAATGCGGACAGATAAGCGGCTCGCCCTGCATCGTAGTTAAGACCAGCCTCAATCATGATCTGGCCGCGTTCAAGGTGGTGATCGGCGTTCTGCAAAAATCGTGAAGCTTCCGGGCTCACAGGTCTAGCCCTTCGCGCCGAATTTCGTGCATCAGCGGCGAACCGTCGCGGTACGCGCCTATCGGATATGGTCTTGCGTCAAAGAAAACCCCGGTTTCGTCAATGAATTTGACACGGAGCGCGCGAGCCTGTGGAGTTCAGCCCAACCATCAGAAGCGCCATTCATGCCGCTTAAGAAAACGGCCACGTCATAATCGGAATCCGGTTGCGCGTCCCCGCGAGCCTGTGAGCCATATAAAACCACACGCTGTAACCGGTCGCCGTACATCTCAGTGAGAGCGGCGCGGAAGCTTTGCAGAATGGGATTGATAACGCTGGTCATGGGACCTCTGTTTAGCATAGGGGCATGGACCAGCGCCTCGCTTGGCTGCCGGGCTAGTTAGCAACACGATTCGATACCATTTTGATTGCATCCGGCACGCAATTTAGCTATGAAGCGAGTAGATCTCTATATCAAAGTGGAAGTGGAACTGGACGAGGAAGAGACGGCTGATCGCGTGGCCCGCGAAATTTGTCGTCAGATCGAAAAAATGTACGTGGTGCGCGCCGCCGAGTTATCCAGCTCAATCGCTCGCGACTGATTCGCCTACGAGTTCCTTGTGAGTGCGGGTCAGGTAGGAATCCGTCATGCCCGCGATGTAATCGCAGACCACCCGATGAACGGGTTCGCGGTGCAGACGCTTGCGATACCCGCGGGAAACAGATTGCGGATGTTCTAACAAGAAAACAAAGAGTTCCGCCATGCGTTCTACCGCCGCGCTACGGTCTTCGACCAGTTGTGCGAAAGAGTACACGCGGTCGACCAGCACGGAATGGATCTGCCGGTTGATCTCGGCTGCTTCAGGAGTAAGCTGCGCCAACCGGTAAGGAAGCGCGCGCACATCCTCGACGGTCTCGACACCGGCAGCGTCCGCCGCGCGAACCGTCCCGTCTATCAATCCGCCGACCAAGATGTTGATCAGTTGCCGCTGAATTTCCCAAAAACGCACGTGCTTCGATGCGCCTGGGAATTGCGTGTCCACTTGTTCGGCCAGTTCGGCAACCAAGGGGACTGCGGCGGCGATATCGTCGAGGGTGCAGAGCTTGGCTGCGAACGCATCGTCGGTGTCCGCGGTGTTATAGGCTATCTCGTCGGCTAAGTCGAGCAGCTGTGCTTCGAGCGGCGGGCGCAGGCCGGGGAGAAATTCCTGCAACTCCGGTTCTGCATCCGACGCCACTTCGCGAGAGTGCTTGAGAATGCCTTCCCGAACCTCGAACGTCAGGTTCAGACCGTCGAAGCGCGCGTACCGCTGTTCCAATTCATCGACCACGCGTAGCGCGTGACGGTTATGCTCAAACGAGCTGCCGAACCGGCTCATTTGCCGGTTGAGTTCCTTCTCGCCGACGTGCGCGAAGGGCGGATGTCCCAGATCGTGCGCCAGCGCCAACGTCTCTGTGTATTCTTCGTTCAACTGCAGCGTGGCCGCCACGGTGCGCGCGATCTGCGACACCTCAATGGTGTGGGTTAACCGGTTGCGAAAGTGATCGCACAGTCCAGCCGCGAACACTTGCGTTTTACCCTCGAGCCGCCGGAATGCGCGGGCGTGAATAATGCGGTCGCGGTCCCGTTGGAAATCGTTGCGATATGGGTGAGGCGGCTCGGGGTATTTGCGGCCGCGCAGAGCCTTCGGACCTAAGCGGAGTCGGCCCAGCATTCAGTAGAGACGGTTACTTCGTCAATTGGGCGGACATCTGCTCAACAGCACGGGAGATAGCAGGATCCTGCGTCGGGCTCTTCAGCGAATCAAGAATCTTCTTCGCCTCTTGCGGGTTGGTGCCCTCGTCCAGGCGAGCGAGCAAGATTTGAGCCTGCGCTTTCGAAACTAAATCGGTGGGTTTGTTGACCAGTTCGCGGAGCAGCGTCTGCGCTTGTGAAGTCTTGTTCTCGCCCGCGTACAACTGAGCCAAGGCAATCTTGGCCAGCGGTGCACATTCGGTGCTCGATGAGGCGACGGCATGCAAATCCGATTCCGCGGCGCGAGTGTCTCCACTCTGCGCTTCGAGGGTTCCCCGGTAGTACTGAGCGGTCAAACCCTGCCGGCTTCCACCGTCTTTCGCCACCACGTCCGATAGTGCTTTGATCGAGGCTTTCGTCTTGGCGTCCTGCGTGGCGAACGTTCTGGCGGAAGGGTTCGCCGGATTTGCCGGCCCCACCTGCGCGCCAACAACTTCAAAAGCCGCTTCCAGATCCTGGTTACGGACCCCGTTCTGGTAAGACGAATACCAGATAACCGAGCCCGCTATGATAGCTACCGCGAGCGCAATGACGCTCCATCGAATAACCGCTGCACGGTGGGTATTAACGTAATCGAGGGTTTTTGAAACGGTATCGGTGAACTGGTCGTGCTCAACCTGTTCCTTTAATTCATGACGAGTCAAAGAGAAAAAACTGCCTTTCTAGGCGGCCAACTTATTAGATTAGCACGACTAAAGGCCCTTTCCGGGCTGCGCGCGGGCTAGGATTGCAGGTCGGCTAAATCGCGTTTGATGGCGAATTTCACCAGCCCGGCAACGTCGTGAATATCCAGCTTGCGCATTAGACTGGAGCGATAAGTATCGACCGTTTTC
Source organism: uncultured Acidobacteriaceae bacterium (assembly GCA_963849445.1). Classification (GTDB taxonomy): domain Bacteria; phylum Acidobacteriota; class Terriglobia; order Bryobacterales; family Bryobacteraceae; genus Bog-105. Next base: position 24,295 of record CAWKHS010000022.1, read on the forward strand.
GGGCTCAAATTCAAACGCGCGGCGATCTCTTTGGCGCGAATACCTTCCACCAGCAGCGTGAACACCTGAAATTCGCGGCTGCTGAGGGATTCGATCGGATCCGCCACTTCATTCCGCCCGTTATTTTCTCCGAATAGAGACATGACTTCGATTTGCGGCGAAACGTAGATACCGCCCTGCGTGAACTGGGTCAGCGCGTCCGCCATCTGCTCGGAGGTGGAACTCTTCAAAAGATATCCACAGGCGCCGGTGCGTAAGACCTCAAGGACGGTTTTGCGGTCCTTGCGTGTCGAAAAGACGGCGCAACGCGTCTTGAGCCCGTCATTACGAACGCGGCGAATCACCTCGGTCGCGGCCAGATCGCTGAGAGCGAGATCCAGCAGCGCGACAGCGGGCTCCAGGCGTTGTATCTCGCTCAACGCGGCAGAGGCGGTGCCAGCCTGCGCGACAACTCGAAAGCCCGCAATAGAATTGCAGAGAGCAGCCAACCCTTCGCGGACCAGCGTCAACTCATCTGCAATCAGTACATCTACCGGCCGAGCTTCCGGAGCCGGAAAGGGAACAGCTTGTGTGGCGGGACCAGGCATGGGGCGTAGCGTCGTTGAAGTGGACACGCTTGTGTTGATACAGTGCCTGATCCCGTCCACTTATCTCATGCCACCGTGACCGCCCGGCCCGCCGGACCAAATTTATTTTGCGACTACTCTACTAGGCAACACCCCGGCAACGCACGTTGCGGTGGCTTGGCAAGGCCATCGGAGTTCCTTGTCTGTGTTAACCAAGCACCGCTTGGCTGCCGGCTACTTGAAGCTGCGTACTGCCTCCGCCTCATCGTCGTAGACTTCGAAAACGGTATATAGTTTCGTGATCTGGAGCAGGTCTTTGACGCGCTTCGACAAGCCCAGCAGCTTCAGTTGTCCGCCGTTATTGGTTACGGTTGTGAAGCCTGAAACCATCTCACCGATACCGGAGCTATCGATATAGGACACCTCACCGAGATTGAGCAGCAGCTTCTTGTTGCCTTTCGCCGACATGTCTCGGATGATGTCGCGGAAAGCGCTGGCGCCCTCGCCCAAAGTAATGCGCCCACCTGCATCAATCACGGTGACATCGCCAACCTGGCGGGATGTCAATTTAACACTCACGTATGCCTCCTTTTGAATCAGATCCAATTAGAGCCGATTCTGAACACCAATCCTAGTGCTGGGTTAATTTCTTGACGAGACGAACCTCTGTGCCGCCGCCTGGGCGAGGATGGAGGTCGAAGTCATCCATAAAAGCGCGTATCAGCAGAAGACCACGGCCCGACTGGCGCAACAGGTTCTCCGGCGCGAGCGGGTCTGGAAGGGAGCTCAGCTCGAAGCCCGCGCCTTCATCGCCGATGGTAACGATCAGGCTGTCCGCGGACCGTTCAATATCCAGGTGAACCTTCTTCTTGTTGCTGTACCGGTTACCATGGACCACCGCGTTGACCATGCACTCGCGGACGGACATGCCGATCTGGTGCTGCTCATCCTCATCGAATCCGGCGCTCTCCGCTTCGCGCATGACCAGCGTTTCCGCCGTGTCGACGCTCTCTAAGGTCGAATCGAGTGTTGTCTGAGTTTTTTCCATGTTCCCGACGCCGCGCCAGACCATAGATGACTTGCCGGCATCCCCGCTTCAGGGCCGTGACACCGAATCGTCAAAATACCATGGCAAGCGCCCAACCGATCAAGAATGCTGGCTCACAGGGTACTACAACCTACTTGATACTCCGCTGACCAGCAGTGTGCCGTCTGCGATTTCAGGAAGAAGGCTTCCCCGCGTTATCGCTCTTTTTCGGCGATCGCTTGCGAGGGGCGGCCGATTTCTTCGCCACCGTCTTTCGTGCCGCCGGTTTGCGCCGGGTGACGCCCAACGATCGTTCCAGGATATCCTCCAACAATTTCTTTTCCGCCGGTAGAATGACCTTCGAGAACTTCTCGGGCCTCTTGCTCGCCAGCTTTTGCAGATCCGACATCCACTTCAAGGACTCGGCCGCCGGATGATCGCTGATCGAGCCCACCAGCTTGAGCGCTGCTTCGAGATCTGGAATCGAGCGATAGCAACTGAGGGCTTCCTTCAGATTTCCTTGCGCAATGTGGCATTCCGCCGCGTTGCGAAAATCACCCAATCCTTCGTAACAAACCGCTTCGAGCTTCGGTTGAGGCTCCATGAGATCCTTCAACGTCGCGAGAGCAGGCCCAAATTGCCGGTCCTTCATCAATAGATGAATGGACCGTTGTTGTAGCCGCTGCGTGCGGACCAGCCGGTCGGGTACATTCAGCGCCTCATACAAGGGCGGTATCAGTTTGACTAGAATGGCGGCGTTGCGGCCATTGAAAACAGCCGCTTCCAATTCCTCCAGCCAAATGTTTGCACGCGGGCCAAGCTCAACAATCAGCCAGGATTCGAGATCGTTCTTGCGCTCCGGCAGGATTTGAGCCAGGTAAACGAGAGCATGCAGCCGGTCCTCGCCGGTGGCGGCGTGAAGCCGTGCGATGGAACCGATGACGGCGGCGAGTCCATAGCGGCTTGCATTCGTGGCCGCCCGTTGCGCTTCTTGAAACAGATCCGGCCGGCCCAACTCAGCCGCGAGCCGGACATTACGGAGCGCCAGGCTGAAACACACTTGGGCCAATGTCAGGAAGGCGGCGGTTCGCGCGTCCTGGTCTGTCACGGCGGCAAGGGAACCCGGTCGTCCCAAGAGAGTGATGGCCTGTTGCGCGCGCGACCAGGCGATCTCGGGCTTCACGTCCAGATATTGGCGCGCGTCCAACTGACAACGCTGGACGCGCTCTTCGAGGTCGAGTTCCTCTTCCTCGAGGGTCTTGAGCAGAGCGGCCGGAACGCACGAAGCCACTCCACTTTCGGCATCCCCGCCGTTGAGAAATGAGATGCTCTGCCGAATGATCTGCTCCGTGGGTTGGATGTCGAGCCAGAACAGACGCTCGGTGGGACGGCTCAGAGCGACGCGCAATTGGTCGATGGCCAAACGCCTGCGCAGTCCTTCAATATCACCGCCGGCCCGCAGCCGGTTATCCTCCCGCAGAATGCGTTCCAAGTGCTTGCCGGCATCCAAAACGCAAACGGAGTTGAAATCCAGCCCTTTGGCTTCGGAGACCGTCAGTACCGCGGGCCGTGCCGCTTCCGGTACATGGACCGGAACGGAATCATCCAGAGTAATTAGGGCAAGCCCCTCGCGAGCGGCTAGCGAAAGCATCAACTCATTCAACTCGGGTCCGGGGTTAGCACTGCAGTAGAGAACCTGGTCGGCGGCATCGTCTTCAATCTCGGCGTATCCCGTCCCACTGGGGCGCTCATGCTTCTCAAGATGCGAGTAGAGATCCCACACTCGATTCACAAGCTCCGCAATGCGTTGTGGGCTCCGCAAGTTTGTGGAAAGCTTGAATTCCGAGGGAGTGCTCAGCTGGGAATGAAGCAGGTCGCTCAACCAGCCCCATTCGAAGTCCGTGGGGCGTACGGTCTGGGCCTCGTCGCCGGAGAGCAGCAGGGGCGCAGCCAGCCGGCGCGAGCGATTGGTTCGCGAGGCCAGTTCAATGATTAAGAACGCCTCGATGGGAGTGAGGTCCTGACATTCATCGACGGCAATGCAGTCGAAATCCAAGAGCACCGAGTCGAGAGGAGTTTGATTGTCATGGGTGGCGCCGCGCAGCCGCTCGACGGCTTTCCAGGCCAGCGCGATTTCCGGGAAATAGCTTTCCGCAAGAGGACGTGACGTGAGCTTTTCAAGGCGAGCGGCGGCATCCAGCGCAGCGCTAACCGGCGCATGCCCCAGGAAGGGCGTTCGCCGTTCCCGATAGGCTTTTTCCGGCACACGCGGGCTGCCGCAAGCCGGGAATCGGCTCACGCTCAGCGGAAGCGCATCACCAGCCAGATGGGCATACAATTCATCGTAAAGAGCGGTCTGGCTGTTGGTCCAAGCGCCCAGGCTGCGCGCAAACGGCGCCACATCGTTCAGGAAGCGACGCTTGGCTTCGTATTCAGGGAGAATCGGTGCGTCCACGCCGAGCACTTGCCGCACCGGCGTCGCAAACGTCAAAACGTGGAATTGCTTGTGCGACGAGCAGAAATGATCGAAGTACTCCCGGGCCAACGCCGCCAGGTTTTTCGAATACGTGACGTAGAGGACGCGCTGCGCGCCGGAAGCATCGGCGGCGTGTAGCAGAGCTGTCGTCTTGCCCGACCCCGGATGCCCCTTCAAGAGCCGCACGGAGTGGCGCGAGGAGGCAAACCTCAATTGCGGTTGAGTCCACGGGAAAGGCGCGTATTCCTCACGCCGTAGGTCTTGCACGGTGAGCGGCAGGTACTGGCTGGCGAGAGATTGCGCCGGCAACGGCGAATGATCGTCGTGGTGCCGGATGTCGCGCAGAAAAAGTGAGCCGTCCGGCGCCTCCGAGAACTCTTGCAATGCCTTCAGTGGGATCGCGTTCTTGGGCGCCCACCAGGCATAGAAGTGGCTGCCATGATTACCGCCGAGACGGGAACGCCGCCAGCCGCGATTGACGCCCTGTGTCGCCTTGTAGTGAAGGCGCTGCGCATCCACCGACATCCGTTGCAACAGGAACGCCGCCCGTTTGCCGATTGAATCGCGGCTATGTTCGCCGAGCTGCGCCAAAGGTTATAGTTCGAATACGCCGAATGCTCGATAACGTTATTTGGCACGCGCTGAACACGGAACATGCACGGTTTGCTGTCTCTGCGCCGGCGGCGCGCAAATACCCCGCGGCTGTCGCGCCATTCGCCGGAATCGCACACGCCAGCGCGGATTCTCTGACACAGCTTCGGGACCTGCTTGCGCCGGGGGAAACCGTCTACCTGATGGGCGACACTCTGCCCGCCGTGCCGGGGCTCAATCCCGGCGAAAGCGTACCGGGTATACAAATGACTGCTTCAAACGTGCCGCGGCAAACGCGTTCCGAACCATAGCCCGATCCGCTCATCGCTCAACTGACTCGCGCGAGATGCCGAGGCCATGGTGGAACTAACGAATCTCGCCTTCCCCGGCTTCTTCCGCATTCGCACCTGCGAAATGGGCGCCTACTACGGCATCCGCGTCGGCGGCGAACTCGTCGCCATGGCAGGTGAGCGATTGGGGATTCCGCATTATCGTGAAATCAGCGGTGTCTGCACGCATCCGGCTCACACACGAAACGGCTATGCGTCGAAACTCATCACGCATCTTATGCAAGAGCACGCCGCCGCCGGTCTCCGCTCGTTCCTACATGCGAAGACGGTGGACCAGCGCGCCATTGCCTTGTATACAAGGCTCGGCTTCTCGATTCGCAGAGAGGTCACCTTTCACCCGCTGTCCCGCTCTGTCCGATATTGAACACGCGTCAGCGGAATCGCAAACAGTCTGGGCAACCGGACACCCTCGAGATACCCGCGAAACACCGCAAATTCAGTGCAATTGCCGTTTGGAGGCTGCCGTGCACATCCCGTAGGCGACTACCGAGGGCCAATGTCCACACTACTTCCGGAATCTGCGCTACTCAATTCGCCAACTGAGTAAGCATCCCAGCTTCTCGCTCGCGGCTATCCTCTCGCTCTGTTTCGGAATCGGCGGCACTGTCGCGGTCTTCAGCCTTACGGACGCCATCCTGCTTCGGCCACTGCAATTCAAGAATGAAGCGCGGCTGGTGCAAGTCTTAGAAAGCCGCCCCAGTTTCAGCGTCAACGAAGATCCTGCTGCTCCGGGCAACTACGCCGATTGGAAGACTCGCAACCACGTCTTTAGCGATATGGGCGCCGCCGGTGGAACCATCTTTGCAATCACCGGCCACGGACGTCCGGACCAGGTGGAAGGCACTGAAATCACTGCAAACCTGCTTCCCATGCTGGGGGTCAAACCGCTGCTCGGCCGCAACTTTCTCCCGGAGGAAGATCAGCCCGGCGCGAGAAAGGTCGCCCTCATCAGCGCCAATCTCTGGCAAACCCGTTACGGCTCCGATCCTCACGTTACGGACAAAACGATCCGCCTCGGCGGCGTTCCCTACGCGATCGCCGGTGTCATGCCCTTCGGCTTCACCTTTCACATGATTTCGCAAGTCTGGATCCCGCTGGCCCTCTCGCCCGCGCAACTGCGCGATCGCGACAACCATTCCCTGCTCGTGTATGGACTGCTGCGGCCTAACAGTACAGTCGACGACGCCCGCCGTGACTTGCTCGCCATCTCGAAGCAACTGCAACGCGAGTACCCGGCCAGCAACACCGGCGTGATTACATCGCTGATGCCGCTTCGCGAACAACTGGTCGGCAAAGTGCGTCCCGCGATCCTCGTGCTCGCTGTTGGCGTCCTCACGATTCTACTCACTACCTGCACCAATATCGCCGGGCTCATGATCGCTCGCAGCACCACGCGTGAGCGAGAACTCGCCATCAAAACGGCGCTCGGCGCTTCGGGGCGCTCCCTGTTTTACGAACAGTTCCTCGAAAGCATCGTGCTCTCGCTGTGTGGCGGAGCCGCGGGCGTCTTGTTGGCCACCTTCTGTGTACAGCTCCTGCAAAATCTGGTGCCGCTTAGTCTGGCTGGCTGGGTCCATCTTCAAATTGATGGCCGCGCGCTAGGGTTCGCACTTGTTACCTGCCTATTGGCAGCCTTCAGCTTCGCGCTCGGCAGTCATCTCTTCATCGTCGCTCATTCCGCTACGGCTTTGCGCTCCGGCAGATCCGCTATTTCAAGCGACAAACGCCTGGTCCGCTCCATTCTGGTCGGCGCACAAATCGCACTGGCGACAGTCATCCTGATCGCCACGGGACTCCTCGGCCAGACCTTTTATAAGCTCGCCCATACCGATCTAGGCTTCACCCCGGAGCATGTCCTCACGATGCGCACGGAGTTGCCGGTTTCCGACCTCACACCCTACCGCGCGTTCCCGGCGCGCACCAGCTTCTATAAGCGTGTTGTCGAACGCGTTGAGCAGTTGCCCGGCGTCGTCTCCGCCGGGTACACCACCTTTCTGCCTCTAACGAACGGCGGTGGTGAGATCGGCATTCTGCCGGAAGGTGCTCCGCCTCTCCGCCCCGGCCAGTGGAATGACGTTCACCTGCGAATCGCCACGCCTGGCTACTTCCGTGCCGCCGGCATTCGCCTTGTAGCGGGCCGTTTCCTCTCCCCACATGACGACAACACGCAAGCGCCTGTTGCCGTGATCAACCAAGCGATGGCGCGCAAATATTGGCGCGGCCTTGATCCCGTCGGCAGGCGCTTTCGCCTGGATGACCCGCACTCGCCCGTCCTCACCATTACGGGCGTTTACGGGGACGTGCATTACGTGAATGTCCAAACGCCACCCGCGCCCGAGATGTACTTGTCTTATTTGCAGGACCTCCCCACGCCGGGCTACTTCCGTCCACGCGATCTCGCCATTCGCGTCAGTGGCGATCCCGCCGCTTACGCCGCAAGCGTGCGCCATGCCATCTGGTCCGTCGATCCTGAACAGCCGGTGTCGAACGTCCAGACACTCGGGCAGATCATCGATGACCGTCTCGCCATCTACGACATCGAGGCTAAACTATTCGGCTGGTTTGCCTTGGCATCGCTGCTGTTGTCCTCGATCGGCATTTATGGCCTGCTGAGTTATGATGTCGCGCAACGAACTCGCGAGATCGGCTTGCGCATGGCGCTCGGAGCTGAACGCAACCAAGTGCTGGGGAAGTTTGTCGGGTCCGCTCTGCGGCTCAGTCTTATCGGCATGGTGGCCGGCTCTATCGTCTCGTTCTCATTAGTAGGCGTGTTGCGAAGTCTCTTGTACGGAGTGGCTGGGTGGGACGCCGCATCGCGAGTTGTCGCCGCCGCTGTCGTCGTCATGGTCGCGCTGCTCGCCGCCTACTTCCCCGCGCGTCGCGCCGCACGAATCGACCCCATGGACGCGTTACGTGCGGAATAGACCTGCGGCGCTGCTATCATGCCCTTCGGCGGCGGGTGCTCCAAGCTCGGCGTAAATCGGGCTTGCCGTAAATCGGGCTTGCGTTCGGTTTGCCCTCTCCGGGGTTACCCCAGGGAAACGTGAAGGACTGACAGTTCGTCGCATGAGCGGCGCTGCGCTCCACGCAGAAAAGATCCAATGGCCATTGGAGGTCGGGCCATCTATAACTAGCTCATCTCGCCTAAATTCAGGAGCCGCGCAGCGTTTTCGTAGTAGATCTTGCGCAGTATCGGATCCGTGAGCCCCAATCCGTAGATCCTCCACCTTCCTTGCGGTGGGATGGCTGCCGGAGCATAGTCGAAATATTCATCCTCGGTTTCGAGGAATCGATAATAGATCTCGTACAACGCATCACAGAATAGCTGCTGAGGAGCCTTGAATTCGCTGGAGCTCGCGTCTGTACCGAACACGACTCGATCCTGATACTTATCCAGAAATTTTCGCGCGGCCCTCGGCTGCCGCCCTAGTTCGCCAATTCGGGCGGCAATGTCGACACTCATATTGGAATGTTCATCCATGCACTCAGAGACATAGGGTAGGTCTTCTGCATCGGCAACATGCAAACAGATGAAGTGGGTGCGCGGATGCCGGCGCATAACGTTTCGCCGCGCCTCTTGCAACTCGCGGTTGCTCGGAAAATCTTTGCCATGGAACGACCAATCGGGATGGGCGTGTAGTTCTTCATAGCGCTCATTGAAACGATCTATCGGCAGGAAGAATGCCTCAGGATCTGAAGTGTGGATGGCAACCGGCATCTTCAAAGCACCCGCGGCTTCCCACATCGGGTCGAAGCGCGGGTCATCGATGCGAATCAGTTTGCCTTCTGTGATGTGCTCGCGGAGATACAGTCCGAGCGTCTTGAGCACCTTTAACCCTTTAGCGCCGGCATCATGCGCCGCCTGAATCTGGGCGGCCTGGAACTGGGAATAATCGGGATCGGCGGCGCGGCTGTAGGTCGGCTCGGTAAAAACGATGAACCGGCCGGGGTGTGCCGTCTGGAGTTTCGCAATCGCTTGTTTCAGTGCAGTTCCGTACGACCCGGTTAAGTCCACCATCGTTCGGAGATTTTTGCGGTCCATCACGGCGAGACATTCTTCCGGAGTAATGTGAACGTTCAGTCCTCCCTCTCCGGTCATGGAGTAACCGGAAGTGATGTGAGTGTGAAGATCGATCACCGGATACCGGGACCGCGGAACGTTTGTTTCTGTCGCATGCAGCATGCTCTTGGGTTGGAACTCCTCGAGGGGCAAGCTGCCGTTGCGACGTTGTTCGTCGGCGGCGTCGGGAGCCCGTTCGTCCGCTACGGCTGTTCTGTTCGCAACCCCAACTGCAACAGCTGAACTCATCATCCATTCACGTCGATTCATTGAGATCATCCTTCTGCGTTGTTTTATAACTGAAAGCTTTCTAGCGAGGCCCGGCTGACATCCGAGAGTAAGGGGCACAGAGCATACAACGTATCACTGCTCGATGCAGCTACCCGGCCATTAGGCTCCCGCGAACTGATATAAGTTAGAAAAAGCGGCCTGCGATGAACAAGTACGAAAAGCGCGCCGAGCAACAAAGGCACCCGGCCATGCAATCCTCTATGACCATGGGTACTGCCGGCGTGGCGCTCCTGGCAGTGGTGCTGTTGATCATTGGCATGAATAGCTCGGCTCCGCAGACCTTTTTTACACGCGCGGCGGTCGGGTTGGCGGTATTATTGCTCATCCTTCGCCAACTGGGCCGGCGATCGCGAGGAAAGGCGCCACGCGCGGCGCAACCCGATCCGCAATCCAGAATCGACCTTCATAACTAGCGATCCTCAGCGCTCTCCCGCCTGTTACCATCAAGGTTTTATGAAGGGCATCGTTTTGGCCGGAGGTACAGGGAGCCGCCTGTTTCCTCTGACGAAAATCACCAACAAGCATCTACTGCCGATCTTCGACAAGCCGATGATCTATTACCCCATCCAGACGCTTGTGGATGCCGGCATTGAAGACCTCCTGATTGTTACTGGGGGCCGGAATTCGGGCGATTTTCTTCGATTGCTGGCGAACGGGAAAGAGTTCGGCCTGAAGCACATCAACTACACCTACCAGGAAGGCGAAGGCGGCATTGCCGAAGCGCTCGCGTTGGCGGAACACTTTGCGGAGAAATCGAAAATCTGCGTGATTCTCGGTGACAACATCATTGAAGGATCGATCAGGCAAGCGGTAGACGACTTCAAGCAGCAAGAGCGGGGAGCAAAGATTCTGCTGAAGGAAGTTCATGACGCGGAGCGATTCGGGGTCGCCGAAATTGAAGGCGATCGCATCACCGGCATTGAAGAAAAGCCGGTGCGGCCCAAGTCAAACTACGCCGTGACGGGCATCTACATGTTCGACCAAACCGTGTTTGACAAAACACGGACGCTGAAGCCTTCCGCCCGGGGAGAACTCGAGATCACGGACGTCAACAACGCGTATATCCAGGAGGGGACTATGACCTTCAATTATCTGGAAGGTTGGTGGACCGATGCCGGCACGTTCGAATCCCTGATGAGAGCGGCAAATTTGGTATACGAAACAAGACAGAAGCACGATCTAAAGCTGACCGCCGTGGGAGGCGAAGGCCGGTGAGCGCTGCCGTTTTGGGTGCACTGGAATCCGGTGTCGCGATCACAGTTCCGACCTGCGAGCCGGGCATTGGGAAAGTCATTTTGTCGCCAACGAGCGCCGATCTGATTGCTGACGTTCAGGTAAAACCTTTTTCCGTGTGGCCTGACGATCGCGGATACTTCCTGGAAGTAGCGCGCCTGACGCAGGGCATGGTGGCGGATTTTCCCGCTGCTTCGTCCCAAGTTTCCTCAGCATTCAACTATCCAGGAATCATCAAGGCTTTCCACTATCACAAATTCCAAACGGACTTCTGGGTTCCCGCCGCCGGGCTGCTGCAAGTCGCGCTTGTCGATCTGCGGCAAGGGTCGGCCACATTTGGGCTGAAGAACACTTTGTATGTTGGCGCGCTAAGACCATGGCAGTTGCTGATTCCGCCCGGCGTCGCGCATGGCTATAAGGTGATCGGGGAGCAGCCGTCCGTTCTGATTTACATCACCAACCGCACCTACGATCCAAAAGATGAAGGGCGCATCGCGTACAACGACACGGCGATCGCCTACGATTGGGAGCTGCAACACAAATGAAGCTGCTGGTAACGGGCGGCGCCGGGTTCATCGGCTCCTGTTTTGTGCGCTTGGCCATGAAGGAGCGTTGGGCCGAGCACGTCATCAACCTCGACAAGCTGACCTACGCGGGCAATCTGGACAATGTGGAACCTGTCGCGGATCAGCCGGGCTACAAGTTCGTCCAAGCCGATATCGCGGATGTCGAAGCGGTCGACCAGTTGTTTCGGACGGAAGCGCCCGATGCGGTGGTGCACTTCGCGGCCGAGTCTCATGTGGACCGCAGCATCCATTCGCCCGCGCCGGTAATTCAGACGAATTTCAACGGCACTTTCACGTTGCTTGAGGCAGCACGGCGCAACAAGACCGCGCGGTTCGTCCATGTCTCCACCGACGAGGTGTATGGCAGTATCGATCCGCCGCACGAAGCCGACGAGAGTTATCCGTTGCGGGCCAGCAGTCCCTACTCGGCATCGAAAGCCGGCTCGGATCTGCTGGCGCTGTCGTATCACACGACCTATAAATTGAACGTCTCGGTGACGCGGGCGTCGAACAATTACGGCCCTTATCAGTTTCCCGAAAAGCTGATCCCGTTGATGATCTCGAACGCCCTCGAAGACAAGCCGCTTCCGGTTTACGGGGACGGGCAGCAGGTCCGGGATTGGCTTTACGTGGAGGATCATTGCCGAGCGATCCTTTCGGTGCTTGAGAAAGGCGAGGGGGGCGAGGTGTACAACATCGGCGGCAATTGTTCGCTGCCGAATCTGGAAGTCATCCATCGCATTCTGAAGGCGACGGGCAAGCCGGAATCGCTGATCACGCGGGTGACGGACCGGCCGGGGCATGACCGGCGGTACGCACTCACGAATGAGAAGCTGACCCGTCAAACGGGTTGGAAGCCGCAGATGGATTTTGATCGTGGTCTCGCCACCACCATCGACTGGTACCGCTCCAATCAGCCGTGGGTTCAGCGAGTGAAAAGCGGCGAATATCGCCACTTTTACGAACTGAATTACGCGCACCGGGCGAACTAATCGCTTTCGTATCGCTATAATCCCCCCAAGGAGAGCACTCTTCGCTCGGTGGATCGTCCTCGACACACATTCTCTTCTCTTGACGAGTTGAGGCAGATTCAGTCCGAAGCGCGGATATCGTCGTCGCTCGATGAGCTTCGTCACTATTTCGACCGCCTCCAGACGCTACGACGGGCCTATGTCGACGATTTCGACTTACAGCTTTTTATCGCGGAAGTCCAGGAAGAGATCATCGGACGAGGCCGTTTGCTGCGGGAAGGAACGGAACCTGCCCCCACGCCTTCGGCCAAGGAACCGGTTGAAATTCCGCCCGATATACACAGGCTGGATTCCAAAACATGGCAAAAGGCACTATATCTGTCGCTGTTTTTCGCCATTATTCTTTTTGCCGCATTCTTCTATCTGGTACAAACCGCCCGTAGGCTGAACTTCACGCAGCAAGACGCCTCAGGGCAGGCGGCGCAGCAAGGCACGGCTGCAAACGGCGCTACGGTTCAAAAGGCTTCGAACACACCCGCGCCGATTCCGACCCACCCGACGGTCCGGCTGTACACCGACCTGATTCCAGGTACCGTTTCGGTGGACGACGGCGCCCCGCAAGACCTGAAAGATGGCGAGATCATTCTTGACAACCTGGCGCCGGGCCAGCATTCGCTTAAGGTGACCGGCCGCAGCGGGAACGCGGCGTTCACCTTCGATATCGCGGAGAAGATGGCGCCGCGCGTAATCGGTCTGCCTACCGCTTCGAATGCTATGGCCGTTTTGGTCTCGGCGCAGGACGGGCAAGGACGCCTGATCACGAACGCCGAGAACTCAGAGGTCTCGCTCGATGGCAAGCCTGCGGGCGAGGTGGGCGCCGACGGATTGACGCTCGACAACCTGGGCAAGGCCGATCACGACCTGCAGGTAACGGAGAATAAGGACCGCCAGAGATTCGTCCTTACTTATACGGCCGCGCCCGCGCTGACGGTTTATGTGAAATCCGATCCGAACGCTGGAACCGTAGTGGTCATGACCGGTCAGGACGGCGTGGATGTATTCATCAACGATTTGCCCTACCGTAGGAAGACAGATCATGGGCAAGTACGCATTCCTCTGAAGGTGGGCGAGTACACGATTCGCGTCCATAAAGCGGGATTCATCGATCCCCCGCCCCAGAGTGTCCAAGTGGAGAAAGCGGCGGAAGCGCCCGTGCAGTTCCATCTGCAGGCTGCGCCCCAGATCGCCACGCTGGATATCAAGGGTGCGCTTCCGGGAACCATGGTCTATATCGATAAGGATTTGGCTGCGTCCATCGGGGCCGATGGCAATGCGCAGATCTCGAACGTGAAACCGGGCGATCACATCGTGGAACTGCGGCGCGATCAGGCGCTCCCCAAGAGGTTTGAACGTACTTTCCGCACCGGCGATGTGGCCGTTTTGTCAGGATCGGATGTAGTCCTGGACAAGGTGGTGACGGATAACAAGGCGACCGCTCCGCCGCCTACCCCGGCTCCTATAACGGCTACTCCCGCGGCGAGCAGCACTGCGGCCGCCAATAGCAGCATGGAGATTCCGGGCGAGCAGGTGCGTAGAGGGAACGGTCTGGGCTTTGTGCCGTATCACACACCGCACGTACCGGGGCGTTATAGCTTTCAGGCTCAAACGCGTGTCGGTGGCTTCTTCAAGCACGGCAAGCTGCAGTGGTATGCGGGATACCAAGACAGCCAGAACTATGTGCTGTTCACTTTGGACGGCAAGCACGCCACGGTCCGCGAGGTGCGCGATGGAAAAGCCAAAGAGGTGAATCGCGTTCCTTTCAATGTGGATTCAGACCAGTGGGTTCAGGTGGATCTGTCCGTGCGGCCCAAATCGATCGATGCGCGTGTAAAGACGCCAGAAAGTGCGTGGACCGATGTAGGCGGTGTAACGAGCGGCGAACGCGATCTCACGCAAGGCCGAGTGGGTCTGTACATTCCCGGCAATGACGAAGTCGCCGTCTCCGACTTCCGCTTTTCGAACCACTAGCTAAGGCGCTCAGGGTTTGCATAGTGGAGCATCCTGCGAGGCGTTCTACAGTTAAGGAATGTACAATGCGAAAGCCTACGCGGCTGTCAGTGCGACGTCGCCGCTTGCCTCGACTACGATCACACGACGCGATCCAACGGAACACGACGTACAGATCGAAATTCTCTTCTGCGGTATCTGTCACTCCGACGTTCATCAAGTCCGTAACGAATGGAGTGGCGTCATGCCCACTGTTTACCCCTGCGTCCCCGGCCATGAGATCGTCGGCCGTGTTGCCAAGGTCGGCTCCGCGGTAAGCAAATTCAAACCCGGCGACCTCGCCGCCGTCGGGTGCATGGTTGATTCCGATCGTACCTGCCCGGAATGCCAGGCTGGCCTCGAACAGTTCTGCCCGAACCTGACGCTCACTTACAACTTCCCCGATAAGCACCTTGGAGGCGTCACTTACGGTGGCTATTCCGACGGCGTAGTCGTTGACGAAAGCTTTGTCCTGCGAATTCCTTCGAACCTCGCTCTCGCGGGTGCCGCCCCTCTCCTGTGTGCGGGAATTACAACATACTCGCCAATGCGCCACTGGAGCGTCACCAAAGGCAAGAAAGTGGGGGTCGTTGGACTCGGCGGGCTCGGCCACATGGGCGTGAAGTTTGCTCACGCGCTTGGCGCTCACGTGGTTGTTTTCACGACCTCGCCCAACAAGAAGGAAGATGCGCTCCGCCTCGGCGCCGATGAGGTCGTCATTTCGCGCAATGCCGATGAGATGCAGAAGCACGCCGGGAGTTTCGATTTCATCCTCGACGCCGTCTCGGCCGATCACGACATTAACGCTTACATCCAACTGCTTCGGCGCGACGGGAATATCACCGTGGTTGGGGCGCCTGAGAAGCCTCTTTCCGTCGGTGCTTTCGGCCTTCTGTTCGGACGACGCAGCGTTTCCGGCTCACTGATCGGCGGTATCGCAGAGACGCAGGAGATGCTCGACTTTTGCGGCGCACATGACATCACCGCCGACGTGGAAATTATCCCTATCCAGAAGGTCAACGAAGCCTACGAAAGACTGCTTAAGGCCGATGTGAAGTACCGGTTTTCTATTGACATGGCTTCTCTCAAATCCGAGTAAAGGATGAATCGGCACTTCCGCATTCCCGGCCGTCCGATCGAGTGCCTGACGATCTCCAGACAACACGAGGCGCGGCTTTTGCCTTAAATGGGTTGGCGTTCCTAAAAATCGAACTGCTTTGCTAAATTCGTTACCGTGGATGAGCGAGCGTTTTATCGTGAGTCGCAAACCAGCAAGCCGGCGACACTGAATTGCCCTTTTTGCAAGACGTCCGATACCTACGATCTGCGCTGGCTGGTCAGGCGCAAGTTGGATAAACTACCCCGGCAAGCCGACGAGCGCGACCGGGCCAAGTTCGCGAAGGCCGCGAGTTATATGGTCTTGCTGGACGATAAAGCGAACTGCAAGAACCAGCGCTGCCGGAGGACTTTTGAGATTTCCGGCGTAAAAACGACGGCATTTTTGACGGAATAGACCTGCCGTTCAGTCAATCTTGCCGCGCAAAACTGTTATGGAGGCTTTCGGAAGCGTAAACGCCGTCGCGCCGGTTGCCACGACGGTAGTACCTACGGGCGGCCCGTCGGGGTCAGCATGACTATTCGGCCCGTCGTCTTTCCACCGATACTGCTCGGCTCCGAAAGTCACGGCAGTGACGGGGCCCTTAAAAGCCTTCGTTCGCTTGCCTCGAGCGTCATCGAATTCGACCTGGACCTCGTGCGCTTCGGATTCGTCTCGATTCACCAGCATCAGAGACCAGTTGCCATCCGGCCTATGCAGCGCGTATGAGGTGACCAGCACATGACCCTCGCTATCCTTCACGTCGCTCGATGACGCGAACATCTGGTGCACACCTGACCGGTGCTGCGCCCATTCGAGATTGATCATGTGCGCTGCGAAATAGAACGACGTGTATCCCTTGATATCATAGGTCTTTTCGTCCGACTCAAAGTTCGACCAGGAAGCCCAGGCTTGGCAGGTTTCTTCAGTCCCTTGCGGCTGTATTGGCGAGTGATAATAGGCGCTTCCGCCGCCTTCAAAAAACGATCCGATACTATCGCTCAGCCACAGCGCAGCGAAAATCGTGCTCATATGACCGTTCAAGCCCGCTGCAACGCTGCTTTCCGTGACCATCAGCGGTATGTCTTTGGGTACGCCGTCCGCGCGCCACACGTCCAGAATGTGCTTCATCAGTTGCGGCTCGCGGTATAGATCCTGCCACGTGATGCCGCAGCGCTCGAACGGATAGTGCTCAAACGACACAAAGGCCAAATCCGAAACACGGCCGTGCGCTTTCAGGTAGGCTACAAATCGCCCCATCCAGGAGGTGCGCCCTTGCGCGTCCGGCCAAACGGTGATGTCTTGATTCACTCCTTCGAAGATCGGGCCGCCCAGCTTGAGCTTGGGATCGATCTTATGAATCTGCTTTGCCCATTGAATGTAGAGCGCGGCGTAGTCTTCCGGCAGCGCATGCTTACCATCCGGCTCTTCGCCCATTTCAACGCCCCGAATCGGGTAGCCGCGTTTTTCAACATAGGCAATCTCAGCGGCAGCATCTTCCGGCGTTCCGTACAACATCGTGACCGGTATCAGCGCCGGCAAGTTATTGGTTAGTCCACTTGTGAAGAATACGTCAAAACCGCTGTGCTGCCCTCTGCCGCTGTCGTCGACGTCTCCTTTCGAGTGCCACGGGTCGATAGAGGAAGTACAATACGTCGGCGCGTGCCCGGTATCGCTCACGGGCAGCTGCGTAAAGCTCCCTGAGGCGCCTTTGCTGCCGACCCGGATTTGCTGGATGGCATAACCGACGCAGTTCCGGACGTCACTTGCTCCATGAACATCGCACGTATTCGATGACTGCGTCATCCACACACGAACGAAGCGGGTGGAAATGGCGGCCGGCGCGGTCAGTGTTGTTGTACCGCCTTGCCCGTTCTCCTCGACGCCCTTAGAGAAAACCTTCCATTCTCCTTTGGGCCCTTCATCGAAATCCAATGCGTCGTTGCCAATCCAATACTCGACACGATATTTGCGCGCAAAAGGGCTCGCCCATTGAATCTCGATCGCGCTTACCGCTTTCTGCGCCTTCAGATCGACCACTACCCACTGGGGATGAAGCGAATCGTCCTCGCCCGTGAACCTGCTCGTGAGATACGGGTTGCTTTTCCAATACAGCAGATTCGGACCCGTCAGCGGCTTATCCCCGCTGGTCGAGAAGCCGCGATGCGGAAGAGCGTAAGACAAGATGTACCGGATTGGCTCGCGCAACTCAGAACTGCCGGTGAAATACCCGCTCTGGTTTGCCGCATCGCTCCACGAGCCGTTTTCAGTCCAATGCCAAGCTGCCATTCGCAGCTCACTGTTATTCCGGTACGTGATCGGCCCCCAACCGGCCGAGAGCGATTCCTCCACAATATGTGGCGTATAGACCTTGTCAATTCCCGTCCGCGAAAGAACGTCGATCGAACTGCCCAGAGCGCTGTCGGGATCGAAGGAGTTGATGACGTGATTGGCCGTCGCGTCCACGCGCACTGTGCCGTGCTGTGCCTGAGGAACGTTTGCGCCACCGGTTACGAAGCTAAGCGAAACGAGAAACCCGGCTGCCCTGAATAGCTGCCAACCGGACAGCTCCCAGCCCTTCATATCTAAACTCCTCCTGAAATGAAACAGCACGGGCCCGAAAATTGTGCGCTTATCCGGCTATCGGAGCCACGCATCTAGATTTTCTTTTACGAATTGATCATCGCTTAGGTGCGGGTATTCGCGACACACGCGATCGATCTCAGAGAGCTGTCCAGGAGAGAGATCTTCCGATTCATCGAGGCACCACCTGCCCGCGAGAAGGCCCTGCCGCCGCAGTATTTCATGTAACCCTGCAATGCATCCCCGGAAATCGTGTGATGGGTCGAAGAAAGCCGCATTGGCATCCGTGATCTGATGAGCGCGAGTGAGCAGCGCACTGGGAATCGGCGACTTTGCATCGACAACTCTTCTGCACTCTTTGAGCAGCTCAACTGCCGGTTTTGTCCAAACCGCCCAATGTCCGAGCAGCCCGCCCACAATGTGGACACTCACCCCATGAAACTCGTATGTGCTCAGAAGATCAACAACGATGCTGTCGTCATTTCCCGTGTAGAGAGCGATTTCGCGCGATCTGCCGGACTCGGCCACGGCGCGAACGACATCCAGGGTACGGTAACGATTGAACGGGGCGATCTTGATGGCCACAACGTTTTGAATTGTAGCCAGTTCCCTCCAAAATTCGTAGTCCAGGACGCGCCCCCCTACGCTCGGCTGCAAATAGAAACCGATGATAGGCAGCACTTCGGCGACCGCACGAACATGAGAGATCAAATCAGCAGTCGAGCCGTCGCCCAATGCGCCGAGGCTCAGGAGGCCCGCTTCGAAACCTAGAGAGGCCGCGAGTTCGGCCTCCTGAAGGGCTTGAGAAGTGGGTCCACATATGCCTGCCACCCTAACTGCTTCATGACCTCTTAGCTCCTCCGCGGCGAGTTCGAGCACAGGTCTCAAGAGCCCGACATGCGGATCACGAATTCTGAATTCGGTAGTGTGTACGCCGATGGCAATGCCGCCTGCGCCTGCTGCCAGGTAATAACGCGTTAGAGCGCGTTGGCGTCTCTCGTCTAATTTCCGCTCAGGCGTTAACGCCAGAGGATGCGCGGGTATAGCGAGGCCCTGCAGCAGTTTCTCGCGGACCATCATCAGAAAGCCCCATCTCGCACCTGGAAGTGAGTGGGCTTGCCGTGTACTGGGCCGTCGCGACTGATCCAAGACGCTGTCTCGTCAATCATCTCGCCCAAGCTTACTGTGGGATATCCGAACAGCTTGCACATAGCCGAGGCATTGCTCAGCAGCGCAGTGGGTGCTTCCATTCCAGCGAACATCGCCGGCTTATTAAATCTCTTACCGAATTCTTCCGCCACGTAGCGAACCGCGACCGTCTCCGGTCCCGTAACATTCAGAACAAGTGGTGGCGAACTGCAGTGTTGGAGGGCCCGAAGGCAAACGGAATTCGCATCGCGTTGCCATATAACGTTAACAAGTCCCATCGTTACATCCACCGGACGGCCTTCGTGTACCGCCGATGCAATGTCCACTAACACGCCGTAGCGAAGATCAATCGCGTAGTTGAGTCGCAGTATACATACCCGGGTCTCGAAAGTGTTCGATCCATATTCGAACATCCTCTCCCGTCCTAACGCCGACTGTGCGTACTCGCCGACCGGGCGAGTTGGTTCGGATTCCGATGCTCCTCCGAGGTGAATCGGACGAAGCGGATACACATTGCCGGTAGAGAACGCGACGATTCTGGATTCGCGGTAGCGCTCAGCGACCAAGCCGGGCAGATAAGTGTTCATGGCCCACGTGAGGTGTTCGGCGCCGGTTGTCCCGAACTTGCGAGCGGCCATGAAGATGACGTTCGCGATCGGAGGTAATTCGTTTAGCGCGCCAGGCGATAGCAGATCGCAGGCAATTGTTTGCACGCCCTCCTGCTTCAAGTTGCTGTCTGAGAGGGGATTGGTGAACCGCGCGACCGCTATAATTCGTTTGGCGACGCCCGATTCCTCCGCAGCGCGGCGCGCCATGACGTGCGAGGCTGGGCCCCATTTTGCCGCCCGCCCCGAGGATAATGAGATCGCCTTCCATAGATCGCAGTGCGGCAACATCCTGCTCTGTCGGGCGGGACAACGCGTCTTCCAGTTCTTCTTCTGTCTGAATCAAAATAGTTAACCTAGTTCGAATCCTGCAATTCCGAAATTAAGGGCGGACACGCGTTCGAGCTGCGCGCCTTGCGACATTCGCATGAGCCGCCGTTCCAGCCGGAAGCCTAACTCCTGCGCGAGCGAGAGGGCTGCTGTGTTCGATGACAGAATATCCCAAAAGCAAAGCCCCTCACGCCATCGACAATCCTGCGCAAATGAGAGCTCGCGCGCATTCTGTACTCCTGGCAGCGCACGGACCCAGATAAAAGGCGCGAGCGCCCGGCCTGCAGAACAGATGGCCATCTTCATTGACGAAGCACGGCCCGAGGCTCGCCAGGCGATGCAAGAGCTTTGCTCGCTTTACTCCGCACGCCTGCTCATCGAAGCGACAGCATCTGAGCCACAGTCGAGTCATTCGCCTGATTCAACCCCGGATTCAATCGAGGACCAGCCGCCGAAAGCCGCGAGAAGCGGCCGACTTCCTGTTCCGGAAGAAACCCGAGACTCTCATAGAGCTTGTGGCCCTGTTCCGTGGCGTCCAGCTTCACAGTTCTGACGCCTTTCTCCTGAGCATGCGACAGAGCATGCACGAGCAACCTCCGTGCTAAGCCGCGTCTCTGATAATCGGGCCGCGTGAGAACCATGCCAATCCACGCAAGTTGCTGTCCAAAGCAAATCGCCGTCGTGGTCGCCACCACGTCTCCACCCGACTCAATGCAGAAGCAGTCTTCCGGAAAGAGATCGATCAGCATGCGCCAATCCTCCTCTGTCTGGTTCCAGCCTGCATGCCAGGACAACGCAAACACGGCGGCAATGTCGGAGGCCAGGAGGTTACGTATCGGCGACTCTCGCGGCCCTGCTGAATTGATGATCACCCGGCGATTGATCCGCATGGACGCGACAGACGTGTTGTTCCGAAATCCTTAAGTAAGCAATGCGCGGCGTTACGTGATGAGTGAAGTATCCCGCAAGCATTATGATGAGTGAAGTAACTCCTCATGTTGCTGACGATAATCATCCTTGGATTACTATTCATGATTCTGATGATGGCGTTGCTGTTCAACCCTCCGGAGGCTTTGGTTAAGAGAGTCTTCCACGGCCGGAGTAAGCCTTTGACGAAGACGCCCAACAATTCCGAGTAATTGGATCTGACCACGTGAAGAGCTTCAAGCTGGCCGTGATTCCGGGAGACGGGATCGGCAAGGAAGTCGTGCCTGAAGGCCTGCGGGTGCTGGAGGCCGTTGGCGCCCGTTTCGGGCTCGCGTTCGAATACAAGTACTTCGATTGGAATTGCGAGACATATAAGACAACGGGCCGAATGATGCCCGAAGATGGCTTGGCTCGCTTGCGCGATCACGACGCGATCTTTCTGGGCGCGGTGGGTTTTCCCGGTGTTCCGGACCATATTTCTCTGTGGGGTCTGCTGATTCCGATCCGGCGCGAATTTGACCAGTATGTCAATCTCCGGCCAGTACGTCTTCTGCCGGGTATTGTTCCTCCTCTACGCGACCGCAAACCGGGAGATATCGATTTTTGGGTGGTGCGGGAGAACACCGAAGGAGAGTATTCGCAGATTGGCGGCCGCCTGAACGCCGGGACCGATCGTGAAGTGGTGGTGCAAGAGTCAATCTTTACGCGCCATGGGACGGACCGCATTATCCGCTATGCGTTCGAGTTCGCGCGCAAATTAGGCCGCAACCACGTCACGTCTGCCACCAAGTCCAATGGGATCTTCTATTCCATGCCGTTCTGGGACGAGCGTTTTGCGGCGATCGGCCGCGAATATCCGGACGTTCGCGTCGATCAATATCACATTGATATTTTGGCGGCCCGGTTTGTTATGTCGCCGGAACGATTCAGTGTAGTGGTTGCGAGCAACTTGTTCGGGGACATTCTTTCCGATCTTGGGCCGGGGGTGACCGGCACGATTGCCGTCGCGCCTTCCGCCAACATTAATCCCGAGCGTGTCTTCCCGTCGATGTTTGAGCCGGTGCACGGTTCGGCTCCGGATATCGCCGGCAAAGGTATTGCGAATCCGATCGGCCAGATATGGTCTGCCGCGATGATGCTGGATCACCTTGCAGAGCCGGAAGCAGGACAGTGCATCATTCAGGCGATAGAAAGCGTACTAATGTTGCAGAACGCGCCGCTTACTCCGGATCTGGGTGGCAAAGCGAGTACTGCGCAATTAGGCGGCGCGATCGCGGATGCAATTACGCGTTTCCGTCAATGACTATTCATCCGGTGCTTGTGTAACTTACGCTTCATGTCCGGCCAAAATTCCTTTAGCATCTGCGAGCCGGCGTCGGTGGCTAGCTGGGTTCCCCAGTTTTGCATATAGTCCGCGACAGCCCGATCGTCGGAATAGTACGACAGTCCCACTCCCGCCGCAATGCCGTTGCCCAAAACCTCCGAGAAGTTAAAGGAACTGTGCCCTGAGTCCGTCCGCGTCACGACAATCCGGCTCACCGAGTACCAGAGCCGTCGTTTAACGGTGCCTTTATCCATACGGAAATATCGGGGGTCCTCGCGAAAGAGGACGGGCATCACGCCCTCACTCAACATGTTCCCATCCAACTGGTCCGTGTACGACGTTCCGAATCGTTTGAAGTAGCCTTTTGCACCTTGCCCAAATTGCGGATGGCTATCCGCCGCCTGGTCTAGCCCAGCATATGCCGCGCCTATGAAGGCCAGAGGATAATCGAACGAATCCTTCACGGCAATTCTCATCTTCTCTTTCGCCGTGAGAGGCATGGCCGCAGCGCTCATCTCAGCGGTGCGGTAGTTCGGCAGCACCCCAAGAATTCGCTTCTCTTTAGCTTGCCCGACGGGCGTAGGCCCACCGGGCGCAGTGCTGGCGGACGACTGCGATGGGACATTGGCCGGAGTCGGCGGCGACGTTTGCTGCGTCGCTTCTGACTGCTGCGCCGCCGTATCGCTCAGTGTCTGCGCAGGGCACATTGGGCATACGCCGCTTAACACCAATAGGGCAGCAACTAAGGAGAAAGCTTTGCCAAGCGGCCGAACAACTCTCAAAAGGTTCGTCCTGAAGAATTCATAAAAGTTCGAACTGCCGCACCAAAGCCGAACGCGGTACCGAAAGAGTACTTACTTTGGGACGTAGCCTCGATTGACAGCGGTTACGCTCGCCGGCCACTTAACGGGCTTTTCGGGTACTGAACGCGCCCCCCGCGCCTTCGTCTCTGTTTGATGCTTGAATGCGACACTAAAAACGGAGGAAGCAGTCGACGCGCCAAAAACTGGAACCAAGATTGCAACCAGAGAATCCAAACTCACGAGCTATGACTCAAACCGAAAGCCTGAAACCTGAAGAACAGGCCATCCCTGGGCAGAGGAAATCTGCAACAGAGTCAAAAGCGTCTGTCCGTTCCTCGCTTTTCAAGTATTACATTCATGACAGCGTCGATGCCTGCCGTCTGGAGTTGATTGGCGATCTATCCGAAGCGGAAGTGCCCGAACTCAGTGGCTGCTGGGCTACCGCCAAGACGACACTAGCCTCCCGTAACGTGCTTCTGGACCTTCGGAAACTGACCACGGTTGACGATTTGGGCAAACAGTGGATTATCTCTATGGCTAGTGAGGGTGCGCTTCTTTTACCTGAGAGCTTCCTGCGCGACGGCTTAGCTGGACACGGCGAGCGTCCAAAAGACGGCGCGACCGCCAATTTTTTCACTCGCTGCTTCTCATTCGTTCGCGGCTCGCGAACAGTACCGGCTCAATCTTCTACACCAGCACCGTAAATGCCGCTTCGCTGCGGCCAGCGGCCGACTCGCTCCGGAGTACAGGACGATAGGCCGTGTCGCGCTCGACAGGTTCTCGCCCGGCCTGCCGAATTAAACGGAGCAGGTCTTGGCGGCGCAGGTGCTGCTCCGTCGTCGCCCCGGCATCGTGGTAGATCTTCTCTTCCACTACCGTGCCGTCGATATCGTTAGCGCCAAACCGCTGCGCAATTTGTGCGATCGCGGGCGTCATCATAATCCAGTAGGCCTTCACGTGCGGGATATTGTCCAGCATCAGCCTCGATACGGCAATCTGCTTCAGGTCATTGAATCCGGTCGTTGTCGATAGGTGACTCAACGCCGTGTTCGCGGGATGGAAGGCCAACGGGATGAACGTCACAAAGCCGTTCGTATCGTCCTGCAGCGCTCTCAGGCGAACCAGATGATCCGACAAGTCTTCGGCCGTTTCCAAGTGACCGTAGAGCATGGTGCAGTTACTCTTCAGCCCGGCCTCATGCACAATGCGCGCAGTCTCCAGCCATTCGTCGCCGTCAATCTTGTGATCGCAGATGATGCGCCGGACGCGCTCTGAAAAAACTTCCGCGCCTCCGCCCGGCATCGAATCTACCCCCGCAGCCTTCAACCGCGCCACCGTCTCGCGAATGGAAAGCTTGGCGCGTTTGGCTAAGTACGCGATCTCCACCATCGTGAACGCCTTCAGATGCACCCCCGCATACCGCTCCTTCAGGCCGGCGATCATCTCGCAAAACCAATCGAGAGTCAGTTCCGGATGCAGGCCGCCCACAATGTGAAACTCGGTCACCGCTTCGGCGTAGCCACGCCCCGCCACATCCCAAACCTGCTCTAGTGACATGGTGTAAGCGTGCGGATCCCTCGCCTTCTTCCCAAATGCGCACAGACGGCAACTGGCGACGCACACATCAGTCGGATTGATATGCCGGTTCACGTTGAAATAGGTTGTATCACCGTGCAACCGCTCGCGGACGAGATTCGCCATGTAGCCCAACGCGAGGATGTCCGAGCTTCGATACAGCGTGACGCCGTCCTCGTAACTCAGGCGCTCTCGGGACCGGACCTTGTCGAAAATCGGCCTCAGGTTGCGATCTTCGATCGAGGGCTGAGCCGCTGCGGTGTCTAAAGGAGTCATTTTGCGAGGTAGTTCCAATGAAGCAATATGTCAGCGGCCCAGAACACGGAGAAGAGCACGCTGACGCAACCATTCATAGTAAAAAATGCGGCGTTCACGCGTGACAGATCATTCGCCCTGACCAGCCCGTGCTCATAAATCAGCAAGATCGTCACGGCGAGGACGCCCAAAAGGCTCAGTGCACCCAGTTGGAACGATGCCACCAGCGCGAGCAAACAGGCGATCATGGCGATGTGAAGCAAGCGCGCCAACAGCAGCGCGCCGCCAATGCCGAACCGTCTGGGCACGCTATGCAGCCCTTCGGCGCAGTCGAATTCATGATCCTGGCAGGCGTAGATCACGTCGAACCCTGCTGTCCAGAACATCACGGCCGCCGTCAGCCACAGAATACGTCCATCTAACGATCCGCGCATCGCAATCCAAGCAGCAGCGGGCGCAATCCCTAAACAAAACCCGAGGATCAGATGCGAGAACATCGTGAAGCGCTTTGAAAACGAGTAGAAGAAAAGAATGGCAAGCGCGAACGGCGCCAGCACAAAGCACAAAAATCCAAGTTCGCGGGCGGCCCAGAGAAATACCGCTGAAGCGGCAAATGTGAAGCCCCATGCGAAGCGTGTCGATAGCAAACCCGCCGGCAGATGGCGGCCCGCGGTGCGCCGGTTCCTCGAATCGATCCCGGCGTCGAGAATCCTGTTAAACGCCATTGCGGCAGATCGGGCCGAAACCATCGCCACGATGATCCAGGCCAAGCGCCAGCCCAATTGAGCGATCTGAAATCCGCCATCCCGCCACGCCAGCAGCGCCCCGGTGAGGGCGAACGGCAAGGCGAAGACCGAGTGCTCGAACTTGATCATGTCGAGCGTGAGGCGCAGACGTTTCCAGAAACCAGCCATTTTCAGAGGAGCCGCGGGGCGGAAGGCTACGTGACGTTACTATTTTAGGGGATGCCGCTGCTCCTCCGCGGCCCAGTCAGCCAGCTTAATCATGGACGCTCAGCAACTTCGACAGCTCTTAGAGGGTGTACGCGATGGCCAAACCACCGTTCCGGCTGCCATAAACAGTCTGAAGAACCTGCCTTTCGAGGATCTCGGCTTCGCTAAGGTGGATCATCATCGCGCAATGCGCCATGGCATGCCGGAAGTGATCTTGGGCCACGGGAAAACGCCCGACCAGGTGGAAGGTATTGCCTCCGCGCTCCTGCGCGAGACCCCCAACCTGCTGCTGACACGCGCCTCTGACGAAATGGCCGCGCGAGTCGCGGCGCTCGCTCCTGAAACGGAATACTTCCCGGCCTCAAGAGTGGTCCGAGTCTGGCGCGATCGCACATTGTACGGAAAGGGCAAGATTGCGGCGGTCTGCGCCGGCACAAGCGATATTCCCGTGCTCGAAGAAGCGCGCCTTACCGCAGAAGTCATGGGAAACGAGGTGGATGCGATCTGTGATGTGGGAGTCGCGGGCATCCACCGCCTCTTACATCAACGCGAACGCCTGATCGACGCCCGTGTTGCGATTGTGTGTGCCGGTATGGAAGGCGCGCTGCCCAGCGTAGTAGGTGGATTAGTCTCCTGCCCCGTTATTGCGGTCCCCACCAGCATCGGCTACGGAGCGAGTTTCAATGGATTGGCGGCGCTCCTTGGCATGTTGAACAGTTGCTCGAGTAACGTCACCGTTGTAAATATCGATAACGGGTTTGGGGCGGGATACGTCGCGAGCCTTATCAATCGACTCTAAGTCTCGCGCGATTATTCAGCGTTTTACTACCAGTGTCGCGACTGTGACCTATAGCAGCGCTCGACAAACCATTACCGGGAGCGACGGCGAAAAAACCGCGTACTCTTCCAAAATCTCGCCCTCCGCTTGCCGCGGCGCATACACATGCAAGTAGAACAACCGGTCGCTCAGTCTCGCGCGCTGCTCCTGATTCGGAAGCTGCTCTTGGTTGGCGCGCGTCTCATCCATCGCGGTGCCTCTCCAAATGCGGATCTCATATTGCTGGATCGGTCCTCCCTCCTCCAGTTGCGCAGTCAGATGGAAATCGCTGCCAATCTCCACATCGCCGTGCTTGGAGGCGCGCCTTTCCATGCCATGCGCGGTCACCTCTAGGTTGACAGCAGCGCGAGCCCTCGTCGAGGAAGTACCCGGTACGCATACGAACAGCAGGAGTGCGCCCAAAATTCGCCTTCCATCTGTCGTTCTTGGGATTGCGATGCCCGCTTGCTGCACCTGCTGCAACGCTCTGTCGATCGTATCGTGCAGCTTTGTGCGCCGCCCGCAAAGGAGTTCCAGAAGCCGTGTCATCTCTTCGGAATCTCCGGCCTGCAGCCATTCGCCTGGAATTTCTCGTTCAATCGAGAAGAAGCTGCTCTCCGGCAACTCCTTGATGCGATCGACGGCGCCGTGGCACTGGGAAACAGCTTCTGGCCTGTCGTAAATCGCTCGATCGTGATACAGCCCATTCAGCACACCGTCGCAAAACTCCCAGCGTGAGCCGCCGAAGCTCTGGCCATGATCGATCAGGTAAGCGCGGAAGCTTGCTGTCGTCTGCGAAGAACGTTCCCGAATGAAAATAGCCTGTCGGCTATCCGTTTGGTTGACCCATTTGTCGAAAGCGAACGCCAAAAGAAGATCGGGTAAGTTCACGACTGTCTGCAGGAGACGCCGTGGCAGGAAGTCGAAAATGGCCTTCTGTTCAGGATCCACAGGGCAGCGCGAAGCGAGATGCACCCCCGGCGCGATCGGAACTTTCCGATTTCCCATCTCGAACTCCAACAGGTGATCGCCCGGAATGCCGCGCTCGATTCGGACGGCATGAATTTCAGGAGTTGATACGCGAAGATACTTCAACAGCCGGCTGACTATCCACTCGTTGATGAGCGTTCTTGTTCCCTGCGGATTACCAACGCATTTTGCTACATATGCATTGCCGGAGCCGTCACGCACCAGTAGCGACTGCGCTCCACCGCGCATTCGCCTCTCGATCGTTTCTATGGGAAGGGCACTCGTGGCCATGTTTGCGTAAATAGTGTGTCTCAGCGGCCGCGTATTTGACATTAGGGCTGTCCCTGCTCGCAGACCCGCCCTGCCTAATACGTATCCGGTAATTGCCTTCCCTAGCCGGTTTGCTCATTCACAATTACACGGGACTTATTTCAGAAGATAATCTCCTTTAAAGACAGCCGCTTACATCACCTTCACAGGGGCGCTGATACTCGGTCGCGCGCTGCAATTTCTTATGCTTCTACCGGCGGAATTGCCGCTTGGGAGTAATAAATGAAGTCGTTGATCCTCTTCTTATCCGTTGTGCTCATCTTCTGGTGGGATTGCCCGGTTCCCCACATTCCATGGTGAGCGGCACGGAAGTCGCCGGCAGACTGAATTTAAGGAGAATCCGTTCAGCCGGAGCGCACTTACCTGACGTGGGGCTGTCTTCCCTCGATCGGATTCTTTGGATGGCGTCGGCAGTTCTCGCGGGCGCAATCATTTGGCGGATAGTTCAGCAAAAGCTGCTGGTTGCCCCATTTCAAGCCTTTGCTCTGATGCTGGGCGTGGTGCTCGCGCGCGATGGGCTCATGTCGATTCCGCGCTACGATTCGCACGCCTACACGGTAGCCTGGGGCTGGAGCCTTCCCGTGCTGCTGGCTGCTCAGGTCTGGGCCGGCTCAGAAACACTGAAAGCTGTCGCGGGGCTTTATCCTAAAATCGGCAGGTTCGCGGTGCGACTGTTTGTGATTTGTCTAGCCATAACAGCCGTAGTCTGCTGTCTTGCTTTGCCCCTTGAACTGCATCGCATGAAAGGCGAGGAAGTCATTTTGCGTAGCCTCTTCCTCTTACAGCGCTTGGTCGATAGCTCCATCGCCGGCACTCTCGTCCTGGTTGCGCTTTTCTTTGCGCGTTTTCCCGCGCCTGTCAAGCAGCCGCCCCGCAATCTCGTCATCCATACGGTCTTGCTCAGCGCCTATTTCAGCAG
The DNA here is from genome assembly GCA_963849445.1 of uncultured Acidobacteriaceae bacterium. Lineage (GTDB taxonomy): Bacteria > Acidobacteriota > Terriglobia > Bryobacterales > Bryobacteraceae > Bog-105. Next base: position 53,107 of record CAWKHS010000022.1, read on the forward strand.
CTACGCCGTTCTGTTCTTCGCCGAAAACTTAGCGCCTCTGGGAACAATTGCATCTCTTGAACGTCTGCAATTCGCGCTCGTAGTCCTTTTATATGCCGCTTGGGCGCTTTGCCTGTCGCGGCGGGGCGAAATGAGTCAACCCTGGCCTGAGGTAGACGTCATGGTTCTCAAGAGCATGGCGCAAGGCCAATAAAATTGCTTCAGCCGCGCCAACAGTTCCCGTAACAAGTCTGCAGAACAGCGGAAATTGCACGCTCAAACAGCGGGTGCGCTTTACGAATCCTCAACCGAGCCAATACACCTGCCATTTCCAGCAGTACCTCATGCCAAGCGATGAAAGCACCTGCCCTGACGTATTCACCTAGCCCTGACCAGTCCCGCGAGTGAGCCATACGCAAACGCTCTTGCTTACGTGCAATCGAGATCTCAATTCTAAATAGCCGTTTCCAATTCCGATACGCGAGGGAAGAATGAGGCGCGTTTGGCGCATGAGCCTCGAAAATGGCACGCATGCGGCAGGAGTATTCGAACGCCGCAGCTGCACGGCCTTCGCATTCGATTTTTGAAGGGCCCCAGTGCACTCCCTGCGAGATGACCCCGGGGTAAATCCGCGTTGCGCGAGCTGCCGTCTCAAGGGAATACACTTGAAATCTGTGTCGGGTAGACAGTGAATTATTCTCAATGTTGCGCCGTCGTTGTACCAAACGCCTGATTGCGCCCGATTAGGAGACAATCAATTGGGGTCTGAAACTTAGCCCTGAAAGATCCAGCCCTGAGAACCCAGGAAAGGCAGATGCATGAAACACCCTGACGACCAGCAGCCCCAGTCGCCTGCAGCCGACAACTTAGCGGACGTCACACGCCGCGACGCCGTAACCGTCGGTGTAGGCGCCGCCCTGACCTCACTTTTGCCCGGCTATCTCAAAGCGGCTCCGTCTTCCGCTCCGCCGTCGGCAAAACCATCCGCCGCTTCAGTCCCGCTCACTCTCACGATCAACGGGCAAACTCATTCATTGCACCTGGAACCCCGCGTCACATTACTCGATGCCCTGCGCGAACACATCGGCCTCACCGGAACCAAGAAGGGCTGCGATCACGGCCAGTGCGGCGCCTGCACCGTGCTCGTCAATGGCGAGCGTATCAACTCCTGCCTCACGCTGGCCATCATGCACCAGCACGATCAAATCACCACCATCGAAGGTTTGGCGAGCGGCGGCCAACTCCACCCGGTGCAAGCCGCCTTCATCGAACACGACGCTTTCCAATGCGGCTACTGCACCCCGGGTCAAATCTGTTCGGCAGTCGGCTTGATCAACGAAGGCCATGCCAAAACAGATGATGAAATCCGCGAAGCCATGGCGGGCAATATTTGCCGCTGCGGCGCTTACCCGCACATCGTTGCCGCGGTCCGCCAAGCGTTGCAGAAAGCGTAAAGAATCATGAACTCATTTACCTACACTGCCGCCAGCAGCGCTGAACATGCGTTGGCCGAACATTCCCGCATCGAAACCTCCTCTTATATAGGTGGCGGCACGAACCTCCTCGACAACCTCAAACTTGGAATCGAGCGGCCGAATCAGCTCATCGACGTGCGCCACATCGGCCTCAATCGAGTAGAAGCTCTTCCGGACGGTGGATTACGCATCGGCGCAGCCGTCACAAACTCCAAACTCGCCTATGACGATCGCGTCCTGAAGCAATATCCCGCGCTATCTGAAGCCATTCTCTCCGGCGCCAGTCCGCAGCTTCGCAACGCCGCCACTACGGCCGGCAATCTCCTGCAGCGCACTCGCTGCTATTACTTCCGCGATACATCCTCGGCCTGCAACAAACGCGTTCCGGGGTCCGGCTGCTCCGCCATCCCGGGCATCAACCGCATCCACGCCATTTTAGGTACGCAGCGAGAAGTGCATCGCTACGCATCCTTCCGACATGGACGTCGCCATGGTCGCCTTCGGCGCGGTGATCCGCACACAGGGGCCGCGCGGCGAACGTACCATTCCCATAACCGACTTCTACATCGCCTACGGTGACGATCCCGCCAAAGAAAATGTGCTCGAATCTGGCGAGATCATTACTGCAGTCGATCTCCCCGCCACCCCGTGGTTCCAAAACTCGCATTACGTCAAGGCCCGCGACCGCGCCAGCTATGAATTCGCCCTCGCCTCCGCGGCCGTCGCACTGAATCTGGAAAATGGAGCCGTGAAGGATTGCCGCATCGCACTCGGCGGCGTCGCAACGAAGCCCTGGCGCGCCTTGGCCGCCGAACGCGCGCTCCAAGGCAAACTACCTAGCGAAGACTCGTTCCGGGCCGCCGCCGAAGCAGAACTGAGCGCCGCCGTACCACAACGTCAAAACGGCTTCAAAATCGAGCTCTGCAAACGCGTTGTCGTTCATTCACTTCAAACCGTAGCTTCTCGCCTGGCATGAAAGGGAACCCAATGCAAAGTTCTATACACGGATCCACGACGAACGTCATCGGTCAACCGCTCGATCGCGTTGACGGCCGCGCCAAGGTCACCGGCAAAGCCATCTACGCCGCCGAGCCTCCCATGAAGAACATGGCCTATGGCGTTATCGTGCAAAGCACGATCGCTCGCGGCCGCGTCAGCTCCATCGATACCTCTGCCGCGGAAGCCGCGCCGGGTGTTCTTCTCGTCCTCACGCCCAGGAACATGCCCAAACTGGTCCATCCGAAGGAGGGAATGCTCGGCGATAATCTCATGCCCCTCACGGACATGAACGTTTACTATGCCGGCCAACATCTCGCGGTCGTTGTCGCGGATACGCACGAACGCGCCGTTGACGCTGCTTCCCTGATCGGCATCAAATATGTGCCCGACGCCCCTCGCCTCAGCGCCCACGATCCGCAAGCCGAACTCATCAAGCCCAAGACCGACTTCGGCGAACCCATCCAAATCACCCGAGGCAGTGTCCGCGAAGCGGCATCGACCGACGGCATGGTTGTCCTCAAACAGACATACCGAACTCCCATCGAAACCCACAACCCCATGGAACCGAGCGCCACGACCGCGCTTTGGGAAGGCAACGATCGCGTCACTCTTTGGAACTCCACTCAGGATGTCAGCGGTACTCAAGCGGCCGTCGCCGGAATTTTTTCGCTGAAGCCCGAAAACGTGCGCGTCTTATGCCCCTACACCGGGGGCGGTTTCGGATGCAAAGGTTCTCATTGGCCGCACACCACTCTCGCGGTAGCTGCCGCCAAACTTACCCGCAGGCCCGTGAAGCTCGCCCTCACACGGCAGCAAATGTTTACCAGTTGCGGTCACCGCCCCGCAACGGAGCAGTCCATGACCTTAGTCGCTTCGAAAAGCGGAACGCTCGCCGCCATCGGACACGAATCCTTGCTGCAAGATTCTCCCGTCGGCACATTCGTCGAAACCTGTGGCATGGGTACCAGCTATGTTCTCTACCCGGCTTCCAACGTCAGCATCACGCATGCCGTTCGTCGCGTCAACATCGCCTCGCCTACGTTCATGCGCGCTCCCGGTGAAACGCCCGGCTCCTTCGCCCTCGAGTCCGCCATGGACGAACTCGCTTACCAGCTCGACATGGACCCTCTGCAGCTTCGCCTCGCCAACTACGCCGAGAAGCATCCGCAAACCGGCCAGCCTTGGTCAAGCAAACACTTGCGGGAGTGCTACGAAACCGGTGCGCAGAAATTCAATTGGGCCGCTCGCAATCCCAAACCGGGCAGCATGCGCGCACCGGACGGCCGCTTGATGGGCTGGGGCATGGCTACGGCCGCATACCCCGCAATGATGTTCCCAGGCAGCGCCCGGATCCGCATCATGTCCGATGGCCACGATGGCGTCCAAGCAATCGGCGCCGCTGCCACACAAGATCTGGGCACCGGTACCTGGACCATCGGCCAGCAGATCACTGCTTCGCAAACCGGCTTGCCCCTTGAAAAAGTCCGTTTCGATTTAGGGGACAGCAATCTCCCGGCCTCCGGCGTCTCCGGTGGTTCAGCCACCGCTGCCAGCATCACCATGGCCCTCAACGGAGCCGCGCGCTCCCTTCGCGCCGAGCTTCTCAAAATCGCCGCCGCCGACTCCAACTCGCCGTTATCCGGACTCACTGCCAACCAGGTCTCTCTGCAAGGCAAAAAGCTGGTGTCCAACACCGACAATACCCGCGCCGTGGATATCAACGCTTTGATCGTGAAAAGCGGCCGTCCATATATCGAGGGTTCCAGCGCTCAAGCAGGGAACGATCATCCCAGCAAGGTAAAGTCACAAGGCGAGTCGGATTCCGAAGACTACGAAGCCAATCAAAAGACCTACGCTTTCCACTCATTCGGCGCGCATTTCGTGCAGGTGGTTATCGATCAGCCCGTCCCGCTCGTTCGCGTTACCCGTGTCGTGTCCGTCATGGATGTCGGCAAAGTCATCAATCCGAAAACGACCGCCAGTCAGGTCATCGGCGGAGTCACCATGGGCATCGGCGCCGCGCTCATGGAAGAGACTCTGTACGATCCCATCTCAGGCCGCCCCGTCACCGACAACCTTGCCGATTATCCTGTCTGCGTGAATCCGGATATCCAAGATATCGAAACCTACTTCACCGATGTCCCGGACGTGCACTTTAACGCGCTCGGTTGTCGCGGGGTCGGTGAGATCGGTATTACCGGTGTTGCCGCTGCCGTCGCCAACGCCGTTTATCACGCGACCGGCAAGCGCATCCGAGAACTTCCGATTACGCCCGACAAACTCATTTGATGCCGGACATCCGGGCGCGAACGATGCCGCCGGCGCTATTGCCGGTTCCGCTGGCACTGGTGAGAGCGCCTGTTACTACGGAGGTGGCGTTAGTCTGATTCAGCCTAAATTCCTACATGCGGAGTACTAATTCTTACGCTGGCTCCATTCCGCATCGAGCTGTTCGCGCGTGACAAAGGAGCTTTGAGTGCCGCTCTGTAAAGTAGAAAGCGCAGCGTAGAGATTGGCCCGGCGTGCTGCTTCGAATTCCTCGCAACCGCCGGCCAGGAAGCAGGCGAAAGCGCCAATGAAGGCGTCACCCGCCCCAGAGGTGTCTACGGCGTTTACCGGAAACGCGGGTACGTGGCGAAACCCGGCAGCGTTGGCGAGGAGCGCGCCGTTAGAACCTAAGGTAACGATGACGCGCTGCATGCCATCGCCGACGAGCGCCTGCGCGCAGACCTTGGCTTCTTCTACGTTGGTCACGGACATCCCGCTGAGTGCGGCGGCTTCGGTCTCGTTAGGAATAACGTATTCCGCGACGGCGATTTCGCTCAAATCGAGCGGTTGCGCCGGGGCTGGATTGAGAATCGTCCGGATGCCGTGCTGACGCGCGAAACGCAGGGTGAAGTAGACGGTTTCGAGCGGCACTTCGAGCTGTAAGACGATGATGTCGGCACGGAGAAGCACACTGGAAGCGGCCTCGATATCGGCGGGAGAAAGGCTGTCATTAGCGCCCTTTACGACCAGAATCCGGTTTTGACCCGAACTGTCGACGAAAATCGGCGCGACCCCGCTCGATACTCCCGGCGTGATGAGGACGCGGCCCGTAGCGATACCGCGGGAAGAGAAGTTCTGAATGCTGGCAGGTCCAAAGAGGTCATCCCCGAGGCGGGCGATCATGGAAACTTCCGCCCCGCAGAGGCGCGCCGCAACCGCTTGGTTCGCGCCCTTGCCGCCGAAGCCGAGATGAAAGCGGTTGGCGAAGATGGTCTCTCCAGGGCGCGGGAACTGGTCCGTAAAGGTGGTAAGGTCTACGTTCGCGCTGCCTACTACGGCGATGTGTGGTGGTCGGCTCATTTGCTTTTTTGTATTTTCGAAATCCGGCAACATTCTCTGCCGTCGATACACTAAGGATTATGCCGCTGCCCTCTAGCGAAGAGTTCTACCGTATTAAGAAACTACCGCAGTATGTCTTTGCGCTGATCAATGAGCTAAGGGACAATTACCGGGCGGCGGGTTTGGACATCATCGATCTGGGGATGGGCAACCCCGACGGGGCGACGCCGCGGCCGGTCGTGGACAAGCTGATTGAAGCCGCGCCCGATCCCAAGAACCACCGCTATTCCATGTCGCGCGGCATCCCGGCATTGCGGCAAGCGATCGTCGCTCGTTATCAGAGGCAATATGGTGTCGAGCTCGATCCGGATGCCGAAGCCATTGTGACCATAGGGGCCAAGGATGCCTTAGCGCACCTGCTGTTAGCCATGTTGGCGCCCGGCGACAGAGTGGCTTCTCCGAACCCGGCGTATCCCATTCATTACTTCGGCGTGGTGCTGGCGGAAGGCGAAGCTTGCATGCTGCCGATGCCCGATGCGGCCACCTTTTTGCAAGAGCTGAAAAAACTTTACCGCAGCGCTGCGACCGCGCCGAAGGTCATTCTGATTTCATTTCCGCATAATCCGACCACGGTGTGCGTGGACATGGAATTCATGCGCGAGATTGTGAGCCTGGCGCGCGAGCACGGAAGTTACATCATCCACGATTTTGCGTACGCGGAGTTAGGTTTCGACGGCTACCGGCCGCCCAGCATTTTACAGGTGGAAGGCGCGAAGGATCACGCGGTCGAGATCTACTCGATGACGAAGAGCTACAACATGGCGGGCTGGCGCGTTGGCTTTTGCTTGGGCAACCGGCGGTTGATAGGCGCTCTCACGCGCATCAAAAGCTACCTCGATTACGGGACTTTTCAGCCGATACAGATTGCCGCGACCGAGGCGTTGCTGCATTGCAATGAAGCGCCGGGCGAGATCGCTGCGGTGTACCAGGCGCGGCGCGATGCTTTGATCGACGGCTTGCGAGAAGCGGGCTGGCAGGTGACGCCGCCGCGCGCCACGATGTTCGTGTGGGCGAGAATTCCGGAGGCGGTTTCCGGCTTGGGTTCGCTCGAATTTGTGAAGCTGCTGATGAAGGAAGCGCATGTCGCTCTTTCGCCCGGCATTGGATTTGGGCCCATGGGAGAAGGCTTCGTTCGCTTCAGTCTGATTGAGGACGAGGACCGCCTCCGTGAGGCGACGCGAAGAATCGGCGGCTTCTTACAAGGAGAACACGCAACCTCGCCCGTCAGTGCCACGCCCGTGCACGTATAATTCGAACGTGGCGGCGCTCCCCGATGCCCAGCTAACGGAAGTTGTAGAGCTGCCGCAGCTGAACGTAACCGACCTTGACCCGTTGCTGAACGAAGAGATTGGTCTTTGGCAGCGGCGCTTTGCCTGGGATTTCCGGCCCTCGGCCGATCTGCTTCGCCGTTTTCTGCAAATCCATTCGCTCTGCGGGTACGCCTTGCGCGCCAACCGGGAGGTGGTCGGATATGCGTACTACGTGGTAGAGGGGCATAAAGGGCTGATTGGAGATTTCTATGTTCGTCCGGACCGTTCCACCCCTTCCGATGAGTTGACGCTGCTGGGTGCACTGGTGCAAGGGCTAATGCTGATTCCGGGTTTGAAGCGGATCGAATCGCAATTGATGCTGCTGCGGAACCCTCTTCAGACCCCGCCATTCAGCCGCCACCTGACCCGGCACGACCGTTTCTTTATGGAGATTGACCGCGATTCAGCGTTGACGCTGAAGACGGCAGGCGCGGGCGTCGGCGTGCGTTTTCTTCCGTGGGCGGAACGGTATCAGGAGGAAATCGCGCACTTGGTGGCGGCGGCGTACAGGGGGCATGTTGATAGCGAGATCAATGATCAGTACAGAACCATTCCGGGCGCGCGTCACTTCCTCACGAACATCATCAAGTTTCCCGGCTGCGGCACCTTTTCGCCGGGCGCTTCTCTGGTAGCCATTGACGAGCGGACCGGGCGTGTGTGCGGCGTTTGCCTGGGGAGCATGGTTTCGGCGACGTCGGGCCATGTGACTCAATTGTGCGTTCTGCCGGCCATCCGGGGCGCAAAGCTCGGGTATGAGCTGTTGAGGCAGTCGCTGGTGCGCTTTGCCGATTCGGGATGCACATCGATGAGCTTGACCGTGACTTGTTCCAATATGGATGCGGTGCGGTTGTATGAGTCAGTGGGTTTTCGGTCCATCTCGACTTTTCCGGCCCTCGTTTGGGAAGGTTTTTGAGGTCTGTTGCGCAGTTAGAGGCGGCGAAGAATGGCACTGGATGTGCGCGGGTTGACTCCGCTGTTACAGGTTTACGACATGCCGGCATCGGTCCGGTTCTATCGCGACGTGCTCGGGTTCCAGGTGGTGACCACCTCTCCGGTTTTCGGCGAGGATCGTTTTCATTGGGCATTACTTCGGCTGGGCGATGCCGAGCTGATGCTGAACACAGCATACGAATTCGATGAAACTCGTCCTCCTAACCCGGATCTCGCCCGTACAGCCGCTCACGACGACACATGCCTCTTTCTGGGCTGTCCGGACGTCGATGCAGCCTATGAAGAGCTGCAGGGAAAAGGGATCGCGATAAAAGAACCGGTCGTGACTGGTTATGGCATGAAGCAGATGTACGTTCGCGATCCGGACGGATATGGACTGTGTTTCCAGTGGTCTGCCGAGCTCTGAGCTGGAGTGAGAACGCTGCGCGATTCAAGCGCCAAATGCAGCGGCGATTTGCGTGCATAATGTTTCGCCATGCAACACGATTCTTCGCGCCAGAGCGGCTCGCGCTCCACGAATTTGGCGTTTTATATGGTCTTATTCGCTCTTGTGGCGAGTGTGTTGTGGGGCATAGCCGTCACGCCCATGCATATCTGAGGATACGGCTGAGTTAACCCGTTATCCAAAGAGTGCGATAAAAGCAGTAGCGATGGAATCCTCAAGTGGGAGGAGCGGTCGCTCCCCCCGGGTACTCTGCTAACGGAAACCTCCGAGCAGGTACGCGATGAGCAGGATAATCAGGACCGTCCCCAAACCGATACCGGCACCTCCGCCGGTACCCCAGCGGCCATAGCCGTAGTACCCGCCTCCGCCGCCAAACAGCAGAATCAGAACGATGATCAAGATCAACATCCGAAAGTTCCTCCTCTGATGAATGCTAGCGCGAAAGGCCGAGAAAGTCCTGCACCCCTCGTTATGTCGAGCAAATGGCTTAGGCCAGCCGGGCTTTGCGGCAGCGCCACAGCGCCACAGCGAGGAAGGCTGCGCTCATCGTCCATAGCGATGCGGGCTCTGGCGAGATGTTCACCCGCACTCGGTCCGATACTGTAGCATCCGCAACTACTGTTGAAGTATCGGGATCGAAGTTCGGGTCATTGGGGTCCTGCGAAAAAACGCTGTAATGCACAACGATGTCTCCGGCAATATCGATGCCGCTCGGCGACGTCGAGTTGATATCGAACTCACCGGCACCGAGAGTCGAAGCCGAAATCCACGACTGGCTCACGACCGTACTTTCGGGCGCCGGGCCAGCGACGTATAGTGGGGCGGTTGGAAGGCTCAGATAATCCACGTAGGTACCATAAACCTGGCTGCCCGTGAATTCGGAGCCAGTCAGGACAACCCAATCGGATGGTGCATTGTTACTTAGGGTAAAGCCCCAGCCAACGACAGATCCGGGATTACCGGCGACGTTCCCGTTCGCTGGAAGCAGCGTGATCGACGGAATGGGCGCGGGCAGCGCGCGGACACCGAACGCTGTGGCAACGAGGAAGGCTAAAGTAATTCGCTTCATTTGTTCTTTTCTTGTGTCTTGCGTTTCTGCAAAGTGTTAGCGGAACTGGTTGCCCAGAGCAAACGCGCCGGTATTGTAAGTGGCCGAAGCTCCAGGGCATGTTCAGAGTAAAGCGGGCGAGACTGGGGCAGCCGGTGAAGTCGATGGTGAAGCTCGCGCTGGCGGATTTACCCGCCGCGATATCACCCAGAACGACGGGGTAGCGGGACGGTGGAGTGACCACCGGTGTGCAGGCCGCCCCCGCCACTTGCGTGAGAGTGAACCCGGAGATCTGAGTGGCGTAAGCCGTGCCTGAACTGGGGTTGGCTGCGGTCATAGTCCACACGCGGGCGTTCTGGGACCCAGCCTTGCTGGCAATCGTAAAGGACAGGCCAAAGCCAGGCAGCTGGGTCGGATCGACGATTCCCCAGTAGGCAGGTTTAGCTTGTAGCTTCGTGTCGAACGGGAGCGGCAGGTCAAGTCTATTGATTGGGAAGCTATCGAGCCAAGTGTCGTCGTCCGCTATGCCCCAGATAGTGATGGCATCGAGCTTACCTTTCAATTGGCGGAACACCGTGAAGTACTGCGCGTAAAGCCAGCCCTGCTCAGCAATGACACTTTGTGGCACTGTGCCGCCGTTGGCGCCGTAATTTGAGGTGTTGTCGCCCGCCTTGTAGACACTGAGATCCAGTTCCGTGATCTGTTGATGAATGCCCGGAAAGGCGCTGGCAATCGTGTCGATCGCGTGGACAATCGCAGCGGTCGACGGATAGTTAATGTTGTCGTGCGTCTCGTGTCCCACGCCGTCGATCGGAATGCCGCGGCTCTGCAGGTCCTTAACGACGCTGACCAGGCAAGCGAGCTTGGGCGGGTCAGCGGTGCTGTAATCGTTTATGAATAACTGGGTTCCGGCCGGCGCATACAGACGCGCGGCCTGCAATGCGATATCGATGTAACTCTTGCCAAGCACTTGATAGAAGGGGCCATGGTCAAGGCAATTGCTTTCGCCTGGGTTGAGTGGCTCATTCACGACGTCCCATACATATACTTTGGCGCCAAAGTGCTGCACGACGCCCTTAATGTGATTCTGGATGCGCTGCGTCAATAGCGTGACGTCCGCCGGGTTGGATGCGGAAAGCGGCGTCTTACCGTCCGGTTCGAGGAACACCCGCGCAGGAACCTGCTGGCCCGTCGCCCAGACCAGATTGTGGCCGCGGATACGCATGTTGTTCGATTCGGCGAAACTGACTTCCGCGTCGGCGGTGGTAAAGGTGAAAGTGCCTTCGACGTTCTCCGTGGCATCCCACTTCATGTCATTTCCGGAAACAATACTGTCAAAGTGTTTCGCCAGCAACTGCGCGTGAGGGCCCGAAAGGTCGGTTGCGTCAATCTCCGCGCCGATCGGGAAGTAATCGGCAAGCGTCTGATAGATGGATGGAATATCGGTCTGTATCTTAACCGGCGGTATATATGTCAACTGGAAATCGTCGATGTAAAAGCTCTGGGTTCCGTTATTCGATTCGACATAGAGATAAGCACTTCCGGGATCGTAGGCAGCCGCCATCGAGTAAGTGGGAATTGTTAGATTGACCCAGGTATTGAGCGGTACGGCAGTATTGCCGATCACTGTTCTATACGATGTGGCGCCCGCGAGCGTGGTTTGGAGGCTCACCCTGAGCGTGTCGGTCTGGTTAGCGGATGGGGCCAGCTTCACCCAGACGCTAATCGAGTAAGTGGACCCGTTGTACATCTTGTCGCTGACACTGATCTGCGGGCCATCATAAGCGGCCGTCCGGTTTGTGATCAGCAGGCTGTGTTTGCCGCTGTGTGCGTCGGCAGTAGTGTTGGTCAGTGTACAGCCGGCGCGCGAACTCCAGCCGTCCGCGCCACCATCCTCGAAATTGGTGGTAATACCGGAGTTATCCTGCGGACCGCCGGGTGGGCCGGATATTTGGTTGACAACGACATCGTCCAGGTAAAAAGATTGTGCGGTTGTCGCCCCGACTAACTGCGCATACAGGGTCAGGCCGGTTTCACTTGAGCTGACTGTGTAAGTGCCGCCAATTTGGGCCCAACCAGAGGCCGATACGGCGACAGTATAGTTGCCGATGGTGTCATAGCAGGTTCCGCCCGCACAGCCAGGATCAGTGCGCTTCATTGTGAAATTCGCCGAAGTGGCGCTTTCACCCGCGGTGAGTCTCAAATACCCGGTTATCTTATAAGTTGCGCCGGGCAGAAGGATGGCGTTCATGGAAATGCTGGGACCACCTGCGCCGCCACTGCCCGTGGTGGTGAGCAGGCTGTAGCTTCCGCTGTAAGCTTCGGCCTTGCTGGTGACGGGCGCACTCGCACCGTTAAACGAAGTCCAACCTTGGGTTCCGCTTTCGAAGTCGTACGTGGCAACGACCTGCGCGGCGGCAGGGCTCGCGCAGAACAAGGCAAGCCAGAAAACCCCGCCTGCAACGCAGGCGACCTGCTTCCCGGCGGAACCGCCAAGCCATACCTTCGAAGGGAACATCGTGGGCCGCCTCCGCAATTAATTTAGTTTGCGTTCAGAACTTTATACCTCCGGCGCCACCGCAGTGTCAAGGTAAATTCTCGTGGCTCAATCTGACGCACGACGGCCACGCTGACGCGTGGCCGTAGAGTGAACCAAAGCTGGTGACGACTTATAGAGCGCTGTCTCCACGATCGCCGTTACGGATGCGTATCGCATCTTCAATATCGGTGACGAAGATCTTGCCGTCTCCAATCTTGCCGGTGCGAGCGGCGTTCATGATCGCGGCGATAACTTCCTCGGAACTCGAGGAGGAAACCACCATTTCGAGTTTCAGCTTCGGGATCAAATCGACCTGGTACTCGGCGCCCCGATACACCTCAGTGTGCCCTTTCTGGCGGCCGTGCCCGCGCACGTCAGCGACGGTGATCCCGTCGATGCCTGATTGCTTAAGCGCCTCCTTCACTTCGTCTAGCTTGAACGGTTGTATGATTGCTTCGATCTTTTTCATGTGTCGTTCCCTCTACGAGGTTGGCGCCGCACTCGCGGACTGAGGCAGCACGACGCGTGACGCCGCTGGCTGATGAGCGAATGGATCGGTAGACATTCCGCTGGGTCTGCCGCCCGCCGAGATCACATATTCCGGATAAGCCGAAATTCCATGCTCGTGCAGATCGAGACCGTGTAACTCGCCTTGCGGAGATACCCTGAGAAGCTTCATTGCGTTGACTGCGTACATCACGGCATAAGCAACCGCAAATGTACAAATCGTGACGATGGCGCTGCCGATTACTTGCGCGATCAGCAGCGTGAACCCGCCTCCGTAGAAGAGTCCTTTTAAAGGAGCGGAGTTGTCGGGCGCGAGTGGCCCTGTAGCCCCGAATTGGCCGCTCGCGAAGAGGCCGAGTGAAAGCGTTCCCCAAATCCCGCACAAGCCATGTACGGGCACTGCGCCGATGGGGTCGTCGATGCGTAGCCATTCCAGTAGTTCCACACCGGCTACTACGACAAAGCCAGCTACTCCTCCCAGAAGAATTGCGCCCGTCGGACTGACCCAGTAGCAAGGACAAGTGATGGCCACCAAGCCTGCAAGGAAGCCGTTCACCGTAAAACTGACGTCCCACGTCTTACTGGACATGTAGGCGTAGAACATTGCCGTCATTCCGGCAGCGCATGCCGCAAGAGTCGTGTTGGTAGCGACCCGTCCGATTCCGACGAAATCCATTGCCGAGAGCGTGCTTCCCGGATTGAAGCCGTACCAGCCAAACCAGAGCAGCAATCCTCCCGAAGCCGCGATGGTCAAATCATGCGGCAGCATTGGGCCGCCGCCATCGCGTTTGAATTTCCGTCCGAGTCGCGGACCCAGCACGATGGATCCGGCTAAGGCGATAAAGCCGCCAATTGTATGCACGACCGTTGATCCCGCGAAATCGTGGAAACCAGTTCCGAGCGTGGGAAGAAAATTGCCTGCGCTGCCCATGTTCGCCAAGAAGCCATCAGGTCCCCAGGCCCAGTGGCCGATGATCGGATATATAAATCCTGAAACCGCGACGCTATACAGAAGATCGCCGACGAAGCCGGTCCGTCCAATCATCGCGCCCGAGGTGATCGTCGAACACGTATCGGCAAACGCGAACTGGAAGATCCACACGGCGAGGAATGCAACCCCGGTTGTCTCATACGTGACCGGCGCGCCTTGTAGGAAAAACCAGTGGTATCCGATGAAACCGTTGCCGTGGCTGAACATGAAGGCAAACCCGATAGCGTAGAAGAGGAGTCCGCAAAGACATGTATCGACAATGCACTCCATCAACACGTTCACCGTTTCTCGCGAGCGGCAGAAACCGGCTTCGAGCATCGTGAACCCGACTTGCATACCGAAGACGAGGAACGCCGCGATCAACGTCCACGCCGTGTTGACAGGGTTGACTATGTCATTGCCCTTCAGCACGGGGTCAGTTGCGGCAAGAACCCTGAACCCTAACAGATTGGGGTTCAAGAAGTATGTAATGCCTATCAGGATGGCTATCCCCGCTAGTTTGCCGGACAACAGCAACACGCCGTAACGGCGCCATTCGGGGCTTTGCAGGCGCTTCATGAGCTGCGCAATTGCGCTACTGTGCGGCTGCTTGTTCTTGAAACGCCGCCGTCCAGTAAGAGCGCAGAAAACGATCGCAACTACACTCAGGAATAAAATCTGCGTCGCATGTCCTACCATTACTTCGCGTCTCCAATCTCGTTTTTGCGGTCCGCGATCAAGCGCGCTCCGCGAAGGCGGTGGGCCGTCAGATACAGGAACGCTCTCGGCGCTATCAGCGCCATGGCGTTTATTTCGGGCGCGGTGCTCTCTGCCATTACTCGTTCTCCTAAGAAGTTGTTCGACAGGGATGATTAGCGCTCCGACGGGGAGCTTTGCGACTACCGGACTCGATTGATTGGAAGTGTTCTCGTGTACTTTTCAGCGCTGAACGGTACACACACTTTGAATCCGAATTCGTTCAAGGCTTTTATGCCCGGGGTTGGGAATAAGAATACGCCTTGAGGAACTCTACTCGTCTCTTGAATGTTTATCTTATAATCCAGAGACCCTGGACGCCAAATAGAAACTTTGGATTAGGCGTATAGCTTGTAGTGTTCGCCTGATTCGTCGATAGCGTGCGTAGTGGCAGTTTGCGAAACGAACCTCGCTTCGAGGGCAGGCGAGACGTCATTTTGCCGAACGAACTCATCATCCGGGCTCTGGTTAGTGGCGTTTTGCGAAACGAAGCCACCGTCGGTTTTTCGACGGCTTTTTTGCAGCGCGTTGCAGGTCCGCTAGCGCCTTGTGGAAGGCGCGATTGTGGGTGGTGAAGTAGCGCAGGAACAGTGAGAGGCTCTTTTCGTTTACGCCTTCTTCGGTGAAGCAGGTGTTTTGCAGACGGATGGCACGCTGGGCGAGCCAATGCGACTGGGCCATTTCCTGTATCAGCAGTTCTTCGGTCTCACCGGAGGGTTGATGCTCGTTGAGGAGAGCTATCAGAAGAGAGTTGAACTCGGCGGGGTCTTCGCCGGCGATGATGAGCTTGCCGGATGCGAGGCCGTGCTTAGTTGAATTGCGAGACGAAGCCAATTTTCCAGTCGGAGTTTTTGGACCGCTAGAAAGTTGAGCGTTGGCGCGATTGGCTTCGGCACGTTTCTGCGAAACGAAGCCACTTTGGGGGACGGGGAGCCCGGGTTGCAGCGAGATGGGGTCGGACATGGCCTTGTTGCGGATCTGCTCTTCGCGTGGGAATTCATGCTCGAGCTCGGGGTTCCAGCGCGGCTGGATTGCGGAAAACGCTTCCGCACCGGCGAGCGGATGGTTTCCCGCCTGCCGGGCTTTCTTGAGTTCGAGTTTTTTCGCTTTGCGCTCGGCTTCGCGGCGCTCTCTACGGGCTTGACGAGGGCTCATTTTCTTTGGCCTCCAAATAGAAATGGGCAAGAAGCGGTTCCGAAAACCGTTCTTGCCCGGCAGAAGAGTAGCATGGCGCCGCAAGGGTTCGGGCGTCGATTCAGGTATTGGGAGCTAGTAAATTACTCATTTAATTGTGATTGGATTTATTTTGTTCCGTTGTGATTTAGCCATGGCGGGCGCCACAACGAGGAGATGAAAACGGGCTAGAGATTATGTCGCCTTCGTATAGACCTGCGTCGGTGTGGAAATGCAAGGCAAGCGCCGGCGTCCGAAAGCAGATAATACAGCGAGCGGGGTGTTTAAACCGCATCTAACAGATTGAAGGGGCGACAGAGTATGAAGGGTTTTAAGCAGTTTATGCTGCGCGGTAATGTGTTGGATCTTGCCGTCGCCGTGGTCATGGGAGCAGCGTTCGGGGCGGTGGTTACGGCGCTGGTGAAGGACTTGATCACTCCGCTCATTGCGGCGATTGTCGGAAAGCCGGATTTCTCGGCAATCATGTTTACGGTGAATAGAAGTAAGTTTTCGATCGGGGACTTTATAAATGCCGTCGTTTCGTTTCTGCTGATTGGTTCCGCGGTTTATTTTTTGGTGGTGCTGCCGGTGAACGCGCTCGTGGCGCGTATGAAGCGTGGCGATGCGCCAGTAGATCCGACAACGAAGAAATGTCCGGAGTGTCTGAGTGAGATTCCGATTGCGGCTCGGCGATGCGCGTTTTGTACTTCGGTATTGGTGACCGAGACAAATGCGATCAAAGGCGTGGCTGCATCCTAAGCTTCTGCGAATAAACCCAGTTCAGAGATCGCGGGACATACTGGCGCTTTCGTGATACGGAGTCGCATGCGCGTTGTCGAGACTGGTGTGGGCGAACGGAGAATGCGGCAGGAGCCAATGCTGGTTCCGGCCGCGAATGGCTTCCAGCCGGCAGTGGTCCAGATGTCCACCTGAAACGCTTCGACCCGTTGGCCGAGGCGAATGTTTTCGCGCATGCGAACGATACTCAGCTTTGTCTCCGCCGGGAGTGTAACGATCAACTCGGGTGTGATCGCCGAATCGTCTGTTGCCCAGTAGGTGTTGCTGTTGCCGTCCACGAGGTTTTTGGGGCTATACGCCCGATCATTGCCGCGAACGTTTGAGGCTTTGAGATCCGCATTCTCGGCGAGATTATGGGCGAACGTCGAGGTGACGAGCGAGTGGAAGCCGCGCAGGGAGGCGGCGTCGTTTTCGTGAATGAGACCGCGACGGTCCGGTGGGACATTCAAGAGAAAACTCGCGCCGCGTCCAGTGGAATCGTAATAAAGGTTGAGCAGTTCCTGCGGGCTTTTGACTTTGGCGTTTTCGCTCTCGTGCCAAAACCAACCGGGGCGAATTGAGACGTCGCACTCGGCGGGCATCCAGAACATTCCGTTGCGAGTGCCGACGGTGGATTGCTTTTCTTGCACGTCGCCGGGAGAGGCCGGACCGCCATTGGGAGAGAGCGGCGTGTAAGTGGCCCAGCAGGTTTCTCCCGCTATGCCTTTTTCGTTGCCGACCCAGCGGACATCTGGGCCAACGTCGCTGAAGCGAACGCCGCCCGGCTGTAACTTGTGCTCCATGGCCCAGGTAGTTGGCCAATCGTAGTAGTGAAGTTTGTCGATGATGCGCTTTTCGCGCGCGCCGCCGTAATAACCGTCGCCGCCGTTCGCGCCGTCATGCCAGATCTCGAAAATGGGACCGTAGCCGGTCAGTAGTTCACGAAGCTGTTGCCGGTAGATCGCGATGTATTCAGGCTTGCCGTAATTCGCATTGTTGCGGTCCCATGGCGAGACATAGACGCCGAATTTCAGACCCGCGCGACCCGCGGCTTCAGAAAGTTCTCTTACGATGTCTCCTTTGCCGCCCTTGTAAGGACTGTGCTTGATGGAGTGTTCGGTGGTCTTTGTGGGCCAGAGACAGAAGCCATCGTGATGCTTGCAAGTCAGAATGACGCCGCGGCTTCCACCCGCCTTCAACGTTTCGACGATCGCATCGGCATCGAAGGCAGTTGGATTGAAGATAGCCGGGTCTTCGTCGCCATAGCCCCATTCTTTATCGGTGAATGTATTTACGGTGAAGTGCAGGAAGTTGTAGAACTCGAGTTCGCTCCAGTCGAGTTGGGTTGCGGAAGGTGTCGCGCCGTAGGGACGCGGCGGGGGTGCCGCTTTGGCGGCGAGAGCTGCCGCGGAAATCGCGGCTGTTCCGCTGAGTAAGAAGTTGCGACGGGTTGAGTCCGTTGGCATTTGAGGATATTCTCGCGATGGCTATGGAAGCCTGTCCACCACGGCACCTAAAGAATATCCCGCCGAGGTAAGACTAATTCGAAACCGGAATGGGCTGCCATTGCTGGTTCGTGCCGCCCAGGTAATTGTATTGCTGCACGCCCGCTCCATCGGCAGTCGACATCCCAATCACATCGAGCACGAGGCCGCTATTGCTGTTCTGAATCTCGTAATAGCCGCCGCCTACAGAAATGAGCTGCCATTGCTGGTTCTGCGCGCCTGAGTACGGGTTCTGCTGAATCAACGCGCCCGCCGCCGTTGAGGCATCCTGAACCTCCAGCGCTTGGCCCGTTAGATTGTTCACGATCGCGTAGGAGCCACCGCCCAGTGAAACCAATTGCCACTGCTGTTGTTGAAATCCATCGGACGACCATTGCTGGATCGTCGTACCGGGCGTAGTCGATCCCGCCGTGACATCCAGCACGTCGCCGCTCAGGCGATTCACAATGTTGTAGAACACCACGGGCGTGAACTGCCATTGCTGGTTCGTTCCTCCGAGATAGTCCCATTGCTGAATGTTGGTTCCGCTGGTGGTCGAATAGCCGGTGTCGTCCAGCGCCTTGCCGCTCAGCCGGTTGACGATCTTAAAGCTCAGATTTCCGCCGATTAAGCATCCTTCCGTGCCGGAAGAGCAGATCGGCACAAGCTGCCATTGCTGGTTGCTGAGCCCCACATAGTCCCATTCCTGCATCGGGTTCCCATCCGCTGTCGATTGGGCAGTGTCGTCCAGAACTTTTCCCGTCGCAGTGTTCAGGATGGCGTAATACCCGCCGCCAGTGGGAAACAATTGCCATTGCTGCGAACGAGCCCCATCGGCCGATACTTGTTCCACCGAAGTCCCATCCGTCGCCGACCCGCCCGCGATATCCAGTAAGTATCCGCTGAGTGCGTTGCTGATGTTGTACGAGCCGACGGGCACCAGCACCCATTGCTGCTGTGCATCCCCGACATACGGATACTGTTGAATCGAAGCACCGTTTGCTGTAGAGCCGCCCACCACGTCTAAGACCTCACCGCTGTTGCTGTTTACGATTTTGTAGTGAACGTCATCCACCGGCACTAACTGCCACTGCTGATTCGCTCCGCCGACATAACTCCATTGCTGAATCAGCGTGCCGGCGACAATAGATTCACCCGTCACGTCCAGTACGTTTCCCGTCCCGGCATTCAGAATTTCGTAGGAGCCGTTGGACGTGGGAATAAACTGCCATTGCTGCTGCGGCGTACCGTCCAAGGCATACTGCTCGAGCAAAGTGCCATCGTCGCGCGAATCGTCCGGCACATCCAGCACTTTTCCAGTGAGGCTGTTCACGATTTCAAATAGGCCTGTCAGCAATCCTGTACCCGTCAGCTGAATCGTATAAGCTCCACCGGCCGAAATTGTGGCCGATCGGTCTCCGATCAATAGCGGTGTGAACGCCACATACACGCTACAGCTAACTCCGGGTTGGAGCGTTGCCGGACACATATTCAGTTCGGTAAAGTCTTCCGGATTCGCTCCTCCAACCGCAATCGCGCCAGGACTGAAGGCTTGCACCGTGGAGTTCGTAATGGTGATCGACTGCGGATTGCCGGGCGTCAATACTTTTTGGCTTCCAAAGCTTAACGAAGTGGAGCGTGAATGTGGGCGTCGCGGTCGCCACGCCAGTTCCGCTTAAACTGACAGACGCCGAAAGAGCGCCGTTCGTACTTTGGATCACCAGCGTCCCTACGCGAGATCCATTCGCAACTGGTACGAACTTGACCGTAATCTTGCAGCTTCCGTTGGCGACGACAGAAGTTCCGCACGTATCGGAAGCGGAGAAATCCGTCGCGCTTTGGCTGATGTTCAAAGCAAACTGGAGAGTACCTGTGCCGGGATTCGATATCGTAACCGAAAGCGTTTCCGGAAAGCCGATATCGACCGCTGGTGTGAAACTCAGGCTGTTCGCGTTTACAGTCAATTGTGGCGTACCGCCGCCTGCAAACGCATTGACCAGGTTCGCGGCGTTTACGGATCCAAGCCCCGTCGCCTCGTCGTAACCGACGCCTGCCTGATAGAGTCCGCTGCTGGTTCCGTAACCTGACTCGCCTGGCACGGCATTGCTGCCGACGCTCACGTCGTTGAAGATGCAACCCGCGGAAGGCAATGCAGCCGCATTCGAGGCGTTGCAGGAAGCAAGCACTTCGCTGGCCGCCAACGTGTACAGGACGTTAGCCGCTTGGCCTTGCCGTGACCCTGTTTTCTGAACGGCCAGAGCGATAATCGCGGCGAAAGAAGGAGTAGCGGCGGAAGTCCCGCTATACCCCTGCAACTGGATGTCGCCGCGGCTGTTGGCAGTACACGATCCATCCAGGCAGAGTAGATAAGCATCGTGTCCAGCGGCCGTCAACGAGACATCCGGCACGTGACGGAAGCCATCGTTTGGAATGCCCGGGACTCCTACCTGCCAGGACGGCTTCGCGAAAAACGTGCTCGCTCCCCCGCCGCCCGCCCATAGCCCCGCATTGCCGCTACCACATTGTGCGGGTGTGCAGGCCTCATTCCAAACGTCCTCAGGAATGTAGCTCCGAGCGGAAGATTGTGTGGCCCCATTGTTGTTTGCGGCCCAGTACGCCGAATCATTGCCGTTCTCGTTGAACTCTGTGCCGCCCACCGCTACTGCGTAGGGCGTCGCAGCCAGGATGTTCACCGATATAGGGCCGGTCGCGGAGATCTCCGTCGGCGAGTCACAGCCTTCGGCCCCTGAATCTCCCGCTGCTACCGTGTACGTGATTCCTTCGGCTGCCGCTTGCGCCGCCAGCGAGCTGTAGAAATTCGCGTCGCCTTGTGAGTAGCCGTCGGCCTCGCAATCGCCAAAGCTTTCGGTCATCACGTCGGCAAGATTGTTGTCGATGATGTACTCCTCCGACAAATCAACGCCGTCCGTCGAACGCGTAGATTTTGAAACCACCAGCTTCACCGTTGCGTACGGGGCGACTGCGCCTGCCCACGTCGTGTCCAGCACTGCTTCCGCCTCTTCGTCGCCGCCCAGGTTACCGGGATCACGCCCATTCACCACAATCTGTGGATCGTTGGCAGGTAGGCCGAAGGTGCTGCGGAAGCTGGTGATATCCGACACATTGATGTTCGTGCGGCCCACCACCGCAATCGTCACTCCGCTCCCGTTAATGCCCGCCTGATAGAGAGGATTGATGTTGTAGATGGTGGCGTAATCGCCAGGGGCCAGGGCATAACTCCCACCGGACCCCGTGTATTGAGGCCGCTCGCCTACCTGCGCCTGGAACCGTTTGCCGGTGGAGATAATCTGGGCCCTCTTGCCGAAGTTGTGCAGTGTGGCGACGCCGGCGACCGCGGCCGTCAAAGCGGCTGGAATCTGCGGATTGGTCGAGTTCGCCCAATACGACACCCCGTTGACTACGTACTTGTGAATGGCGGTATGAAAAGTCTCCTGTACTTGGCCCGCATTCCCGGAGAACTCGATGACATTCCTCCCATTCGCAATATTATTCACCGTAAAGCCGTGCGACTGGAGCCAGGCCGTGATCGTCTGAACGTCTTGATCCGCAGCCCCAAACTGTTTCCCGAACTGTTGTGGCGTCAGCCACTTGTGGAATTGCGGTGAAGACGGGTTCTGTTGCGCGGCGAGCAGCGATTCGAGCGCCGACTGCTGGGCTGCGCCGCGGTTTAACACCAGAAGCATCCGCTCCATCGAAAGGTCGCCGGGAGCGGCACCCTGGTCATTAGCCGGTTTCGCCAGCGGGTGGACGTTCCCAGTCAATGTTTGCAGCTGCCCTTCATCAATGGTTCGCGTAATGAGAGGCCGAACCAAGCCGGTCTGCGCCTCAGCGACCATGCCTGAGCACAGCATGATCAAAACACAAAAGCTTCGCATAGAGTTCAAAGTTTAGAAGTGCGTACTTACGATATCTTCTCGCTCAAGACGCGCGGAATTGTCCTAGGTTTCGGCGAGATTTAGAGGAGCATCACCCGAATTACGAAACGAACCCAATTGGGTTCGTTTGGTGATTTAGCGCTTGAGGCGGCTGAGGCGTTCACGCGCGGCCTCGAGCGTCTCTTGCTTCTTGGCAAAGCAGAAGCGGATGAGATGTGCGCCGTTTCCCGGATGGGAGAAAAAGCTGGAACCCGGGACGGCCGCAACTCCAATCTGTTCTATCAGATAGTGAGCAAAAGCAACATCGTCCGGGAACCCGAAGGCCGATATGTCGCACATGATGTAATAGGCCCCCTTTGGAGTGAAGCACCGGAACCCCACGTCTTCGAGGATGCCGGTCAACAGGGTTCGCTTCGTTTCGTAATGACGGGCCAGCTCGCCATAGTAATCGAGCGGCATCTTCAAAGCCGTGACTCCCGCCTGTTGCAGCGGCGAAGCCGCCCCCACAGTCAAGAAGTCGTGGACCTTCCGAATGGATGCCGTGAGTTCCGGAGGCGCAATCACCCAGCCGACCCGCCAGCCGGTC
The DNA here is from genome assembly GCA_963849445.1 of uncultured Acidobacteriaceae bacterium. Classification (GTDB taxonomy): domain Bacteria; phylum Acidobacteriota; class Terriglobia; order Bryobacterales; family Bryobacteraceae; genus Bog-105. The sequence goes on from CAWKHS010000022.1 coordinate 75,389, forward strand.
ACTGAATAGGTCTTACTCAGGCTATTGACCAGCACGCAACGTTCGCGCATCCCCGGCAGCGTGATGGGCGGGACATGCCGCTCCCCATCGAACACGATGTGCTCGTAGATCTCGTCCGTAATGAGCAGGCAATCGTATTCTTCGCAAAGCTCGGCCAGGAGTTTGAGTTCGCTCGGTAAAAAGACATGCCCGGTCGGGTTGTTGGGGGAATTGAGGATAACCGCCCGAGTTCGTTCGGTAAAAACGGCCCGCAACTGGTCGGGATCGAAGGTCCATTCGGGAGGTTTGAGCCGGACGTAGCGGCACACAGCGCCGCTCAGTTGAGAATCCGGCCAATAGTTCTCATAAAACGGCTCGAAAACGACCACCTCGTCTCCAGGATTGAGTAAAGCGAGAAGGGTGGCGATCATGCCCTCGGTCGAGCCACAGCAGACCGTTATTTCGCGCTCCGGGTCCAGATCGATTGAGTAGAACTGGCGATAGTAATCGCGAATGGCGTCCCGGAACGCCTTTAGGCCCCAGGTGATGGAGTACTGGTTGATGTCCTCGCCAATGGCGCGTTGCGCGGCGGCTTTCAATTCCGCGGGGGCCGGGAAATCCGGGAAGCCTTGCGCCAGGTTGACCGCGCCGTGCTTAAGCGCCAGGCGAGTCATTTCCCGTATCACGGATTCTTTAAACGCAGAAATACGCGAGCTTTGGAATCGCCCGACCGAAGTGGTCACCATGTAGCGATTCTAAGCCGCGGCAGGGTGACGATGCGTCCTCCGTCTGGGCTTTGTCTTGGGAGCAGGTTTCGCCCTGTAAGCAGGTACGTCAGGGACAGTGCTGCCGTACAACCTCCTGTAAACGTCCGCATTGCGCAAAACGATTTGTACGTAGCCTCGAGTTTCATGGAACGGTATGGCCTCGATGAACTCCGCAGGTTCGCGAAATGGTCCCCAAGTCTCCCATCGGTTCGCTCTGCCGGGGCCGGCGTTGTAGGAAGCCAAAGCGATTTCCGCCTGGCCGCCATAGGAATTGAGCAGGTTGCGAAAGAAGTATGTGCCGAGCTGAATATTGCGGTCGGCGATGAAGAGTTGATCGGTTTTGAAGCGGCGTATGCCGAAGTGCCGGGCGAGCCCGCGCGCGGTGGCGGGCAGTAACTGCATCAAGCCGTAGGCGTTGGCGGGCGACTTGACCGCCACGCTAAATTCCGACTCCTGCCGGATGAGGGCCGCAACCAGATAAGGGTCAAGACTTTCTTCGCGGCTGTGTTCAACGATCGAGCCACGGTAGGGGAGCGGGAAAGCAAACTGCCAAAACTGGACCGGCGCCTCATCGAGCGGCATGTACATGTATCCAGGCGTATAAGCCTTTATGTATCGCAACGCTTGGTCGGGTGCATTGCGGGCAGAGGCAAACTTCGCCAGCTCAAGCGCATACACGTTTTCCTGCTCGCCATCGACTCGCGCCCCGAACTTCAATTCCCCTTCCGCGAAATTGTTGAGACCCGTGAGCTGCAGGAGTTGAGCGCGGTCCAGGCGAGCTTGCGCTTCCTTGCCCGGTTCGAAGCTGGGAAATTCAGGCCGCGGAGGCCATGACACCGCGCTGAGGAATTCGAGCATGGCAGGACTGGGAACGGCAGCCTGGATACTCGGTTGTTGCAGACGCTCGCGCGCGACGATTGCGAAATAAGTGTTGGGGAAATGAGCAACGAGTTGTTCGTAGCAGGCGCGCGCTGAGGCGACATCATTCTTTCGTTCCAGTAATCGCCCGAGGAAGTAGAGAGCGTTATCGGCATCGGTTGAATTGCCGTATTCCTTGAGATGCGCCCGCAAAAGATCGGAGGCATCGTCGCCGTCTTTGCGATAGCTTTCGAAGGCCACACGCCAATGACACCAGGCTGATCTTGGATCCTTCGGGAAGGTTGTGGCGCAAGCCTGGTACAGGGGCAAATAGGTTCCGGAATCGTTCTCAGTGCGAGCCTGATCCGCGACATAGATGAGAGCATCCAGGCGCCAGAGCGAGGTAGGGTGCTGCTGCTGGAGATGATCAAGAAGCGGCTTCACGTCCGCATGGCGATCGTTCTTACGGGTACAGCGGATCAGGTAGCTGATTCGCTCCGCGTCAGCTTCCGACTCATCCACCTTGAGAGCCGAGAGATATTCGAACGCTGCCTGGGTGTTGCCGTCGAGATAATCCGCTTCGCCCAGCCGTACACGCGCAAGATCGCGTTCGACGCCTGTTAAAACCGGAATGGCAGCCGCGAGTTCGATTCGGGCGCCTGCGGGGTTCTTGGCGTCGAAGAGCTTTTTCGCGCGTTCCAACATGAGCGCGGGCGTGATAGGCGGATAGGCATCGCCGAGCCGCTGCTTCACCTCCACTAAAGCATTCGCCGCATCGATCGCTTCTTTGGCCGTTGGATATCCGTAATAAACGTTCTTGTAATATTCGGCGGCCTGTTGAAGATCGCCGGTTGCCTCGAAGCAGCGGGCGAGGAGCAGGTCCGCTTCCGGTTGAGGGACGACATCGGTGTACTTTTTGATAAGTTCGAGCGCCTGTTTGGGGCTGTCGCCGTCGAGATCGGCTTTGACCGCGATAGCGGCGGCCGGTCCGACAAAGGGGGACGTCGGAACCTGATTGAATACGCGCGCGGCGGATTCCGCCACTTCCGCATAGTTCCTCAGCGCATATTCGGCTTGCGCGCGAATGTAGTGCGCATAGTCGTCGAGCGTGGGAGCGTTTTTGGCAGCGGCGGTGGAATATTCGACAGCGGCGGGGAAATTCCCCAATTCGAGCTGGTGCTGCGCGACGGCGATGAGTCCGGCGGCGCCCACGTTTTTCGGGCTTTCCGCCTTTTTCACTTGTGTTTTGCGTTTAGCGGCTTTCCTGCCTTGGGTGCTTGTGGTCCGGACAGCGGCAGGGGATAGTACGCCTATCAACAGAAGACTGAAGAAAAAGGCGCAGACTCGCTCGGGCCTGGTTCTATTGAGGAACATCGCGCAAAACGGCCGCAGTGTTAAGCGCGCCCCGCAAAGGACAGCGGTTCCTTTTCCCGCCACGGGACGCGCATCCGCGTCCTTTGCGCTATTGAAGAAGCTCGCGCAAAACGGCCGCAGTGTTAAGCGCGCCCCGCAAAGGACAGCGGTTCCTTTTCCCGCCTCGGGACGCGCATCCGCGTCCTTTGCGCTTCGGCGCCAGCGGCTAATCCAACTGCCCTGGATAATCAGCTCCCAGTTTCAGTTCGTCGCCTTCCGCGGCGCGGACGAGCTCGAGATGGAGATAATCCACCATCGAAGGAATAGTCATAAATTGCTGTCTATACTTCTCACGTGCCTTGTCGATGTCGTTTTTCAAGAAGAGATAAAGATTGCCTTGTTCCCTGCCCGCCCGGCAAGCCTCGGGCTTCGCGAGTTCTATTTCCGCTACAGTGACCCGGGAGAAACGCTGCGCTTTGATGTGAAGGCCGCGCTGCTCTTCACTTAAGTCTGCCCAAGATGGCAAAGCCGACGGCAACGCCGCAGGTTCCGACGCGGCGACCGGCGCTGGTTGCAGACTTTTTCGCCGGCGGAGCGCTATCGGTTTTCGCAATTACGGGGCGCTCTTCGAGACCGGGACCGATCTGGGCGTGAAGCGCGTTATTCGAGCGCCGCTCAAGAACCATGGAGGCCAGTCCGGCGAGCAGTTCGAGACCGTTCAGATCGAAATAGTCCTGATCGGCGGCGAATATGGCGGCAACGACGCGGGATCCGTTTGCGATAGGAAAGATGTGGGCGCGTTCGCTGGGATCCGGTCCACTGAGCCGTTCGGAAACTTCGCTGGGTGTTCTGAGAGCAATGATCGGGTCACGCGACTGGATGGCGCTGGCAAAGGCGGCTGCAGATGAGATCGGAAAAGAGTAATTCTCCGGCACGTTTAGCTTGTGCTGCCCACGGACGGTGAGCACACCATTCGCCAATTCGAGCACTGCCACTTGGTGGACGAGCCGAGAGGCTCCATCTACGACGGCGGAAACCCACTCGGACTCCGTTTTGTAGCTGCGTAGCCGGCGGAGGACCTGGTTTAACTCATTGGTGACCTGACTGCGAGCGGCGCGGGCGGCCTGGGAGCAAGCGGCAGTGTATTCCTGCTTGATCCTTTCGCAGGCGTCATCAAGAGCATGCATTCTGACACTAAGATTCTAACGGACGCTGGAGAGAGGGGGCGACCCCACCAACTGTCAGCATGGACGTCCAGGCGATTCGAGTTCCGTGTTCGTGCTCTTGCGGGACAATCAGTAGTTGAGGGGGATTGCGAGGATGTATCGGGCGACCTTGTTCTTTATCACCTTTGCGGCAATGTCGCCGGTTTGCTGCCTGCAACGCATGGCGTACTCCTCCGCGGCCCCGGATAAAGACGGTTATGCGCTGTATTCTTCAATTTACCGAAGCTCGAACTCGATCGCGCCGGATGAGGTACTGGCGATCGCCGCCGAACCCTTAATTCTGAGCGCAATGCCCGGGATTGCATCTTGTTTGACGCCCTCGACCGATGAAGAACGAAGAATGGTGGATGCCGCGAATACATTACGTACAAACAAAGGTCAATGGAAGCGGCGATTCGATATTGGGAATGCTTACCTACTGATCCCTCCCGGAGAAATCAACAACGCGATTGGCTGCGTTAGTAGTCACGGACGACAAAGTTCTGGCGGCCATTGCGACGCGTACGCCCACGTGCGGTTCGTTCGGTTCCTGTCGATTCCGATTTTTAATCGCGATCACACCAGGGCGTTGCTGGGTATCGATAAGGCGTGTGGAGGACTCTGTGGAAACGGCGACACTCGAGTCTATCGAAAAACCCGCGAAGGTTGGAAAGTAGAAGCGAATAGCTTTGCGAGATGTTCGTTTGTATCCTAGCCATTCCAAGAGCGACATTTCGCGAAAGCTTGTGCCTCGGCCGTTAGGCTTCGCGTGGGATATTGGCGTCGTTCTCTCCGCCATCTAAAATGGGCGGTAGCGGGCCGCTGCGACGGCTACATCCATGAAAACCATTACCATAGCGACCCCTTGCTACAACGAAGAAGAAAATGTGGAGGAACTCTACCATCGCGTCCGCAAAATCATGCTCGACCTCGGACGCTACCGGTACGAGCACCTCTTCATCGATAACAGCTCGGCGGATAACACAGTCGCCATATTGAAGCGTCTCGCCGCGCATGACCCGAATTTGAAGATCATTGTGAACGCGCGCAACTTCGGTCAAGTGCGGTCCCCGATGCACGCCCTGACGCAGGCGAGGGGCGATGCTGTCATCGGAATGGCCGCGGATTTTCAGGATCCGCCCGAACTGATTCCGCAGTTGATCGAGAAATGGGAAGAAGGGTACTCGATGGTTCTCTGCATCAAGAAAACCAGCCGGGAACATCGCGCGATGTTTTTTCTGCGCACCCTCTACTATCGGACTGTCCAGAAAATGTCGGACATCCGAACGTTTCAGCACTTCACCGGCTTCGGATTGTACGATCGCAAAGTCGTCGATATCGTGATCTCGCTCAGGGATCCGTATCCTTACTTCCGCGGTCTAATGGCTGAAATCGGCTTGCCCTATTACGAGTTGATCTTCGATCAGCCACGCCGCGCGCGCGGTATCACCAGCAACAATTTTTACTCGCTTTATGATCTCGCGATGGTCGGGATTACGAACATGTCGAAGGTGCCATTGCGCATCGTGACGTTCACAGGATTCGTAACCGCGCTTCTGTCCATTCTGGCAGCCGTCATCTACTTCGTTTACAAGCTGATGTTTTGGAATTCGTTCGAAGTAGGTCTTCCGCCGCTCATCATAGGCCTGTTCTTCCTGGGTTCAGTCCAGATGGTTTCGATGGGCATTATCGGCGAGTACATCGGCGCGATTCATACACACGTGCAGAACCGGCCCTATGCCATCGAGAAAGAGCGCATCAACTTTCGAATATCCGCCGGGCGAACCGTTAAGAGATGAAGAACTGGCAAGCGCGTTATGATTGCCTCGCCTGCTTGTTCCATTCATACATTCGGCGGATCTGCTCGTTGAGCGTAAGGATCTGTTGTAAGCCGAGTTCTTCCCGAACCCGGTCAACGGCCGGGACATAGCGCGATGGCGGCGCGCCAGGCGTAGGCTGACGGGCTATCTCGACAGCAATGTCCGGCACGGTATTCCACACAACTGCTCGGGCCAATTCCGCAATCGAGACGCTCTCAGCTGAACCCACGTTATACAGACGCGATTCTCCGCGCACTAGGAGAGTCCATACCCAAATCGCCATTTCCGCCGCATACAAATAGGAGCGGTAAGGCGTTCCATCACCCCCGATTCGTACTGGCCCGCCCTCAAGGACATTTCGAATGAAATTCCCGATGGCGAAGTTCAGGTCAAGCGGGAGAAACGGCCCTGAAAAGGCGAACAGCCTCGCGAGCACGGTGACGAAACCGAACTGCTTTCCGTACATCGCGCATACGAATTCCGATGCGTGCTTCGCCTGACCATAAGACAACCCGATGTCCAGCGTTTTCGGCGCACCGGGATAATCTTCCGGCAAGTTGATTACGTCGGGCGGCTGCTCTCCATACGCTCTGCCGGAACTCGTGAAAAGGAACCTCTCAGTACCATGTTGTCTGGCGAACTCGAGCACCCGGCGAGTTGCCTGGAGATCCAAATCGAAGTTGGCAGTGGGATGTTCCGGAGTTGAAGGGATGTGTGGCTCAGTAGCTCCGTGGATGACGAATGGAAACACACCTTCCGGAAAATCGAAAGAGGCTGCTTCGCCGCGATGCAAACGAATGGAGCGATGATTTGCAAGATGCGGCGCCTTCGTTCGGAACGCTTCGGGGTTGCGAGTCAGGAGAACGGCACCGGCGTTCAGATCCAGCCGCTCGTTCGCCCAGACCAGGCTCTCGACCAGCCATCGGCCGATGAAACCCGTGCCACCTGTGATGAAAATCTGCCGATTGCGTAGAGAATCCCAGATATTGCCGGAGTGCTCCAAAATGAAGTCAAGGTCCCCTTCAATGGAAGGGGCAAGTGTTTTCACTTCGGAATTATAGCTTCATGACGCGATGCATCAATCACACGATCTTGCTTCTAACCGCCGTTTGTACCATCTGTGTCCAGGCCAAAGCCGATGATAAGAGCGTTATTATGTCCGATCTGAGATCGGGTAAGTACAGCGAGGCGGCGGCACGATTGAAAGACGCACTGCAAGGCTCGCCAAACGATGCGAGCCTGTGGACCTTGAACGGCTTTGCCCTTGTGCACCTGGACAAACGGAAAGAAGCTCTGGCGTCCTACAATCGGGCGCTGGATCTTTCAGCAGACTACGTGCCAGCGCTCGAAGGGGCGGCGGAGATCGAATTTGCAGCCTCAGATCAGCGAGCGGTTCCGCTTCTCAACCGCCTTGTAGAGATGAATCCACGGGACGAGACAGCGCACGCCATGTTGGCCGCACTTGCGTATAAGCGCGATGAATGCAGCCACAGTAGTCGAGGAATTTCAGCAAGCTCCGGTGGCGATCGGCTCGCAAGTCCAGGCGCTTGAGGAATTTGGCTACTGCCTGGTGAAACTGAAGAGAACAGTAGAAGCCATCCCGGTTTTCCAGCATCTGACTGACCTTCAACCGCAAAGTGAAAGGGCCCGCTACAACTTGGCCGTCGTGCAGTCCGCTTCGGAACGATACCAGGACGCGATAGCCACTCTAACTCGCTCAGGCGGAGCCAGGCAGGACGATCCGGAGGCGCTCGACCTACTTGCACAAAATTATGAAATGACAGGAGACACGCCGCACGCGGTCGCTAGTCTACGGGAAGCAATTGTTGAGAAGCCCGACGTCGCAAAGTACTACGTTGATTTCGCGAATATCTGTCTTGCCCATTCTTCCTTTCAAGTAGGCGTTGACATGCTGAATGCAGGACTCGCAGAGAATGCCGCAAGCGGCAGCTCTCTATTTGGCGCGAGGAATTCTGTACATTCAACTGGGGCAGTATGACCGGTCCGAGCAGGATTTTGCCAAGGCGGAAAAGTTCGACCCGAAACTCGAGTATGGAGCAGCTGCTGAAGGGTTAGCTGAATTGCAGCAGAATAACCTCAGGAAGGCCGAAGCAGTTGTCCGCGAGCGGCTTCGAAAAAACCCAAACGACGCGTTTCTGCATTATCTGCTTGCGGAGACGCTGCTTCGAAAGGGTGCGAACCCCGGGAGCGCCGAGTTCGCGGAAGCCTTAAGGTCCGCGCAACGCGCTGTTCAACTCCAGAACAAGTTCGCACTGGGGCGAGACGTTCTCGGGCGGCTTTACTTGCAACAGGGGAAGATCGAGGAGGCCATCCAGCAGAGCCGATTGGCGTTTGAACAAGATCCCACGGACCAGACCGCTCTTTATCATCTGATAACCGCACTCAGGAAGGGCGGTAGGACCGAAGAGATCCCGCCGCTAGCTAAGAAATTGGCTGCACTGCGTGAGCAGGCGGAGTTGAAGGAGGCTTCCGAGCACCGCTATGCGCTGGTCGAAGTCAAACCTTCAGAAGCTTCTCATTAGAACGTCACATTCGCGCCGATTTGAATCCATCTGGGAAGCGATTGAGCGGTGGCGCGCCCAAAAGTGGCATTCGACAGATCAGCCTGGTTGGTCTGATCGGCGCCATTTTGACTGGCGAAGAAGTTCAGGTTCGGATGGTTGAAGATATTGAAGAACTCAAAGCGGAGTTGCAGCTTGACTCGTTCGGTGATGCTGGTGTCTTTCAGAAGCGCAGCGTCTGTTTCGGCGAAGCGCGGCCCGCGGAATTGACCCCAGCGCTCGTTGCCTTCCGAGCCAAAGGCCGGCTGCACGAATTGGCCGGTTGAGAAGACAGTTCCGTTCAGGAAGGCTTGGCGCGATGTATTCTCCTTGTAAGAGGTAACGTTCGGGTAATCGTAGTTATCTCCGTCGGCATTGTAGTCGCCGCTATTGGGCGCATAGCCGACGAATGCTCCACCGGCGCCGAGAATCGGATTAAAAGCCGCGGAAGTGAAGACGGTAAATGGATAACCGCTCTGCAGAATCGACGTTCCGCTGACAGACCATCCGCCGGTTACCCGCCCGAAGAAACCTTGCCCGTGATTCATGCCGGGTAGCGTGAAGTTCCAGGCCAAAGACATGCGATTCGGAGCGTCCCAAACCGAGGGACCGTAATACTGAGATGGATTCGCGGCGGTTGGATAGACCTGCGTGTCGTCCCGGGAAGCAGATCGTGTATAAGAGGCCGTAATGAAGCCTCGTCTCCCGAATCTCCCGCGGACGTACGTGATGAAGGCGTTGTAATTCGAATAGCGATTGTTTTGTGTGTAGTCGATGGTTCCGAAGCTGGGATTGAGACGCGTGGGAACCAAGCTGCTGTGCTGAATCAGGTCGCCAGAATAGCTATTGATGTCCACTCCGTAGTTCACATTTCCTTGTTCTCCGCCGCCCGACAGGAGGCTATTCGCATGGCTGCCGGAATACGCCGCCGCGGCGACAAACATATTCCCGAGCTTCCGCTCTACATTTGCCGAGTAATTGTAAGTGACAGGAGATTTGAGATTCGGATCGATCGCGCCGATGGGGATTTGAAGGCCAACGATGCCTCCGTGCGAATCCAACTGCCCCGCGGCAAGCGCCGGGTAAGTGAAGCCGAAGGGAGGTTTCGTGTTGTTGGTCCCCGAGCTAAGCAGCGGCGGGTCTGCGGTCCCGGCATAGAAGGTTGGATAAATCGGGCCGGGAGGATTGCCGCGATATTCTTCTTGCACGTTCGCCATTGTGGGCCAATTGTGGAAAACGCCAAACCCGCTGCGTACGGACCACGTGCCGTTTCCAGTGGGATCCCAAGCTATACCGAGACGGGGGCTAAAAACATCCGTTATGGCGCGGTTCAGTGCGTGCTTGTGTTCGACTACATCGCCATTCGCGATTTGCTCGTCGAGGGTTTGTCCGGATCCCAGGAAGAAGTTGCCGAAAACGGTAAGTGGGTCGCGCGAGTAAGGATTACCGAAATCGTCAAATCGGACTCCATAAGTGACGGTGAGATTCTTTCTCGCCTGCCAAGTATCTTGGGCGAAGAAACCAAAGGTGGTGCTGGCGGCATTCCAATCCCACAAAACGGGCTGCCCGCTTAGTGGATTATAGGCGACACCGCTCTCCGTGTATGGATTATCCTGCACCAAATCAAGAAGATTGTTGTATTGGAATGTCGGCTGCGCGTGCGGTCCCTGGAAGTTCTCCACGTCGTCCCCCATCCAACCTTCGTAACCGAACCTGAGTGAATGCGAGCCTTGAATATGGGTGAGCACGTCGCGCCAGTGATAGTTGTGTTGAATGAAATCGCCCAACGCGAAGCCGGACCCTAAACCGCTGCCCAGCCCTGTCACATTGACGATCGGGACCGAGAATAGCCCGGAGTTGGGCGTAATGCCCTCTACTCTATTGGTACCGAAGGCAGCCTCATTGAGAGTAGCGGGAGAAAACGTATGAGTTTCGTTTACTTGAAGCGCCCTCTGCACGGTGTTGTTCGTGGTGTTGAAAGCCGGCCTGACATTCGGCGAGCCGTAATCTAGCGTCGTGCGGTAAAAGCTTCCATAAAGGCGATCGTTTTTGAAGTACTTGTCGATACGCGCTGAATATTGCAGCCCATTGCGATAGTTCGACGAAGTGAAAAAGCCGGTATCGATCACAGGCAGACTGCACGGAATAAAGCTGGCGGCCGCTGTCCCGCAGGTTCCCGGGAACGCTTGGGCGGCGGTCTCGGAAACACTGGTTCCCGCAGCGCCCGTCGGCTTGTATGTACTTTAGGAGCTTCGTACCCAGCGTATTTGGGTAAGTCGTCTGCGCCCATTGAGTAAAGGCGGGATCTTCAATGGTGACGAGGCTACCGCTCGAACTGGAGGATCTGAGAGGCTCGATGGAAAAGAAAAAGAAAAATTGATGGTTGGGAATGATCGGGCCGCCGATGGTGGCGGAAATGTTGTTGCTGTGAAAGGGCGAGTAACTGTGGTTAAACTCAGTGCCTGCAAACAGATGCTGATCTGTAAAGTAGTCGCTGACATTTCCGTGAAAGGAATCTGTTCCGGACTTCGTGGTAATCGCCATCTGCAGGGAACTGGCCCTTCCATATTCCACGTTGTACGTGTTTGTTTGAATGCTCGTCTCGGCGATGGAATCGGGATTTGGAGTCAGGTTGAGCACGCCGGGACGAATGGCGCTGGTTACATCCAGCCCGTCAACGATGAACATATTTCCGACGCTGCCTTGGCCGTTAGCACTGAGATCGACCTGTGTTTCCGTGGAAAAGTTATCGACGCCGGAGCCGGGGCTGCCGCTGGCGCTGGTTCCGGTACCGACCGCTCCCGGGGCAAGCGACGCGAGAGAAATCATGTTACGGCCGGCAAGCGGCAGAGTTGAGAGGGTCTGCGTCTCGAGCGTTAACTGATTGCGCGTCTCCGCGGTATTGAGAAGCGGCGCCTCACCTGTCACGACGACGTTTTGAGAGGCGGACGCCACTGTCAGCGAAATGGGAACGTTGCGATTCTGGTCCGTCTCCAACCTGACCTGTACAGTACTTTTCGAGAATCCCGGAGATTGGGCGCTGACCGTGTAGGTTCCAGGGGCAAGGCTCACAAAGCGGTAGTTTCCGCTGTCGTCCGACGTCGTCGATGCGGCGACCTGCGTGGCCTCATTCAGGAGCGTAACGTTGGCTTTGGCTACAGCGGCGCCACTCGGATCCTGAACCACTCCTTGGATGCCGGCGTTGAACTGGGCGTAGCAGTTGCCTGAAAAAAGCACGGCCGCGAGAAAAAGAAAATAACGGCTCACAACGCAGCAGGAGTTCGTGTTCATGGACTGTCTCCTCGTAAGAACTTTGCGAGAGCGCACGCGATACAAATGCAAGTATCACGCGCAACCGATCTAAGGTTGTATACCTCGAAAAGAGGTGATAAGTCAAAGGAAAAGTAATCGCTTACATACTGAGACAGGTCATTGCAACGGCGCCGAGAAGGTTGTTAGGACGTGCGCGGAGGCCGATGAACACTTCAGCTCTGAAGCGCTCGGGTCGACGGGTATATCCTGTAAGCGATTGCAACCACTCCTGGGAGGCAGCCTTGAAGCTTAGAAAGACGTTGTTTTTGCCGGCAGTGGGACTTTTGCTCCCCTTCCTAGCTGCCGTGACCGCGCAGCCTGGATTCGCGGCCGCTCAGGAGCCGGAGCACGCCGCGGACATCAATCGCGATTACCCCATCAAACCTGTACCGTTCACCGCCGTTCACGTCGACGATTCGTTCTGGGCTCCGCGCATTGAGATCAATCGGACTGTCAGCATTCCCACTGCATTCGATCATTGCGAGCGCACGGGACGGGTGGAGAATTTCGTGCGCGCCGCCGAAGCGATCCGCGGCGAGAAGCTTACGGACAAACATCCGCCGGGATATCCGTTCGATGACACCGATATTTACAAAGTCATTGAAGGCGCGTCTTACACGCTGAGCGTCCATCCCGATCCCAAGCTCAAGGCCTATGTGGATTCCTTGATCGCAAAGATCGCGGCGGCGCAGGAACCGGATGGTTATCTTTACACCACACGATCTATCGATCCGCAGCATCCTCATCCGTGGGCGGGCACCGAGCGCTGGCAGAAAGAGGAGGTCCTCAGCCATGAACTGTACGACCTGGGCCATCTCTATGAGGCGGCTGTGGCCAATTACCAGGCGACAGGTGATCGCACGCTGCTGAATGTTGCTCTAAAGAGCGCCAATCTTCTGGTGAAGACGTTTGGCCCGGGTAAGCGCAAGATCTATTCCGGACATCAAATCGTTGAAATGGGGCTGGTGAAACTCTACCGGGTTACTGGAGACGAGCAGTATCTGGCGTTGGCGAAGTTTCTGCTGGACAGCCGCGGCGGAGGGAGTTCCTACAATCAGGCAGACATACCTGTCATCGACCAAACCGAGGCCGAGGGACACGCCGTCGCGGGCCGGCTACATGTACTCCGGCATGGCGGACGTTGCCGCGCTCACCGGAGATGCGGCCTACCTCAAAGCCATCGATGAGATCTGGAACAACGTCGTGGGCAAGAAGCTGTACATCACTGGCGGCATCGGGTCCACAGGAGTAGGCGAGGCATTCGGGCCGAATTACGATCTTCCGAACATGACGGCTTATAACGAGACTTGTGCGGCCGTGGCCAATGACTTCTGGAACCAACGGCTCTTTCTGTTGCACGGCGACGCGAAGTATGTCGATGTATTTGAGCGGACGCTCTACAACGGTCTTCTTTCCGGCGTGGCGTTGGATGGCAAGACATACTTTTATCCCAATCCGCTTGAATCGAATGGTCAGCACAAGCGAAGTCCGTGGTTTGGCGTAGCATGTTGTCCCGGGAATATCACGCGCTTTATGCCGTCGATACCTGGTTACGTATATGCGCAGCAGGGAGACACGATCTACGTGAATTTGTACATGAGCAACACCGCGGACGTAACCCTCGGCAACGGACGTAAGGTGAATCTGATTCAACAGACTCGGTATCCGTGGGACGGTAACGTCAAAATCACCGTGAACCCGGAGCAGGGCGGAAACTTGTCGTTGAAGCTCCGCATACCAGGTTGGGCGCGCGGGCGAGGCCGTTCCGAGCGATCTCTACCGCTTCGCGGATGAATCTTCGGAGCCGAACATTCAATTGAAGGTAAACGGCAGGAATGAGAAGCTGAACCTCGATAAAGGGTATGCCACGTTGACGCGGGATTGGAAGAGCGGCGATACGGTAGAACTTGTGCTACCGATGCCGATTCACCGCGTAGTAGCAAATGAAAAAGTCGCGGCTGATCACGGGCGAGTGGCTTTACAACGCGGTCCGATCGTCTACGCGGCCGAGTGGCCGGACAGCCCGGACAAGCACGTTCGCAACCTCCTACTAACTGATAGCGACAAGCTGAAAGCAGAATTCCGGCCCGCGCTGCTGGGCGGCGTGGAAGTGATCGACGGCATGGCAGAGGGATACCGCTTGGATGCGGACCATCACCTGGAGCACAAAGAGGAAAAGTTCACCGCGATTCCCTATTACGCATGGGCAAATCGTGGACCAGGACAAATGGAAGTATGGATCGCCGACACACCTTCGGCCGTTCATCCCATTCCCTATCCGACGCTTGCCATGAAGAGCACGGTCACTGCTTCCGGCAGCACGGTTACGGAGAACGGCGTTAAAGATCCGCGGATGGTGGCAGACGGGGAAGAACCTACGTCCTCGAGCGACGCCAGTTCTTCCTATGACTGGCATCCGAAGAAGGGCACGCAGGAATGGGTCGAGTACGACTTTCCGCAAGCGACAACGGTGTCCACGTCCCAGGTCTATTGGTTTTCCGAACAGGGCAACGGAGAAGTAAAAGCGCCGGCCAGTTGGCGGCTCCTGTACCGCGACGGCATGGAGTGGAAGCCAGTGGAGACCACCGGCCCCTACGGCGTGGCGCTCAATACCTATAATGCGGTGAGCTTCAAGCCGGTGAATACAACGGCGCTTCGCCTGGAGGTGCAGCTTCAGCCGAACTACTCAGCGGGCGTGGAGGAGTGGAAGGTACAGTAGCAGAACGGCCCGTCTTCTAAGGAAACGCCCGGCAACGCACGCGCGACTGCTTGGCGATTTCCTCTCTGTATGGACCAAGCATCGCTTGGCTGCCGGGCTAGCTAACCGGTAGGAAAGACGGGCCGTGTGTTTCTGCGCAGTGCTTATTGCGAGCCGAACTTGGCAGGGCGGCGTTGTCCGCGGCCTTCTGAACGGGGCCGATCGAATTTGGCATTGCCGAAACCCTTGGGATTGGGCCCGAATGTCCGCTTTGGTTTAGTATGCGGATCGCGAATCGGTCGCACATGAGAAGGCGCGGCAATGTTGGTCCGTTTTTCCGCTTCGGCAGATGTGATGACCTGACTCACGACCGCGGGCGAAATTTCGCGGCGCACGAGACGGACCCGGCACTCGCGTTCGATGCGCTTGATCTCTCCCCATTCCGATCTGGAGCTGAAGGTAGAGGCCGAGCCGCGTTGTCCGGCGCGCCCCGTGCGTCCCACGCGATGGATGAAATCCTGCGGCGCTTGCGGCAGGTCAAAGTTCACCACGTGCGCGACGCTGTCCACGTGAATGCCGCGAGCGGCGACGTCAGTCGCTACCAGTACGCGGTAGCGGCCATCGCGAAAGCCCGCCAGCGCCTGGTTGCGCTGATTTTGAGTACGGTTGCCGTGCATAGCGACGGCGCGCGTGCCCAGAGCGGATAGCTTGCTGGCTAAACGGTCCGTTCCATGCTTGGTGCGAGCGAACACGAGAAACGATCCAGGCTCCTGGTCCAGCATGTGACGAAGCAGTCCGATCTTCATGTGTTCTTCGACTTCGTACACGTGCAGATCGATCTGTTCGGGAGTTTTCATCGTTCCGCCGCCGCCCACAGCGATGCGGATGGGAGTCTTGGAGTGGCGTGCGATCAGGCGCTCGACGTCTTTCGGCATGGTTGCGGAAAAGAACATGCTCTGACGCGAAGCTGGCAGAATCGCCAAGATCTTCTCAATGGCGGGAAGAAAACCCATGTCGAGCATGCGGTCTGCTTCATCGAGCACCAGTACTTCGGTCGCAGTCAGATCGATGAGGCGGCGGCCCAGAAAGTCTTCCAGACGGCCCGGCGTCGCGATAATCAGGTGCGAACCGCGGCGGATAGAATTCAGTTGGGTTTGTTCACTGAGGCCGCCCACGACCACAGTCGCGCGGAGCCCGGTGTTCACCGACAGCTTGGCAAAAGTGTCAGCAATCTGGATCGCGAGTTCCCGAGTGGGGCTCAAAACAACGGCCCGGATCTTGGGCCGCGAAGAGTTATTGGTAGCAGGATTCGTTGCTTTCAGCAGGCGATCCATAATTGGCAGCAGAAAAGCGAGGGTCTTTCCTGTGCCGGTTTGAGCGGTCGCAACCACGTCAGCCCCGGTCAGAGCCGGAGGAATAGCCTGGGCCTGCACGGGCGTAGGCTCAACAAAAAGGTTGCGGGCTAGATTCTGGTGAATCGATTCGTTTAGAGATAGTTCGGAAAATTGGTTCATTAGTTGTTTCAAAAAGGGTCAATACGCCGGTTACCGGTATATACGTCCTTGAGGAAACGAACCAATAGCTTCGAACTGTACGAAGCCTAGAAGATTCGAGGAGAGTGGGTTAACAATCACTCAACGAAGGACGAGTGCGGGGCGGGAGACGTCTTTAGTGTAGCAGAGATTGGGAAACAGAACCACTTCGTGGTGGATACTACGCGATCCGGCGCGTTAGGCCCGGAAGTCGGACATATAATGACGTTGATTGAAGGCTGCTGCAAAGTGCGTCCTTACGTGCATGTTGTCTGTACCCGTTTTTGCCGACACGCAGTTGGACCTTGCGAACCGCGCCGAACAACTGATTCGCAGCGGCGCCGCCGAGCAGGCGCTCGCGTTGCTTTCTCAAGCTGGTTCCGCGACGCCTGCATCGGCTGAATCGGAGGACAAGATCGGCTTTCTGCTGGCCGTTCTCGGGCGTCAAGACGATGCGCGCGAACACTTCCGCAATGCGCTTTCGCTCGATTCGCACTATGCGCCGGCTCATTATCATCTGGGTGTGGCTCTCTGCCTGATGAAAGATCTGGAACACGGGGTTCCGGAGCTCGAGGAGGCGGTGCGGCTCGATCCTGGCGTTTTCGATTACCGTTTCCGGTTGGGGTCGGCATATCTGGACGCGGGCGATTTCACTCGAGCCGCCGCGGAATTGAAACAGGCTGTTGCGCTCAATGGGACCAGCGCGCGTGCATGGAACACTCTTGGACACGCATTGCAGCAAACGCGCGATTTGGCTGCGGCAGCGGACGCCTATGGCAAAGCGGTCGAGCTTGATCCCAAGAATGATGCCGCGCGAAACGACTACGGCTCAATTCTGATTGAAACGCGGCAGCCGGACCAAGCCATAGAGCAGTTCCAGAACATCCTTGCTCATGATTCGTCCAACTCGACTGTACGGGTAAACCTGGGGTATGCCTACCTCAAAAAGGGCGAATTCGATAAAGCGGCCGATGCTTTCGGCGAAGCGCTCAAGAACGATCCGAACTCCGTGGCAGGGCATTACGACCTTGGCATCGCTCTCAAAATGGAAGACCACATTGAACAAGCGCAAAAGGAGTTTGAAGAAGCTATTCGCTTGGATCCCAGCCTCGCAGAGGCTCATTACATTCTGGGAATTACGGACTGGCAGAGCGGGAATTTTCCGGCGACCGTTGAGCAGATGCGCGCTGCCATCGCGATCCGGCCCAGCTATGCGGAAGCTCATTACATGCTAGGCATCGCGCTGAAACAAAGCGGCGATCTCAATGCGGCGATTCCGGAACTGAAGGAAGCCATTCGCCTGGACCCGACAACGCCAGGACCGTACAATACGCTCGGCCAGATTCTCAGGATGAAGGGCGATAAGGCGGGCAGCGAGGAAGCGTTTCGAACCGGTACTCGATTGATTCGCGCCAAAGACGCGCAACTGGCCAATTCGCTCGAGCAAGGGATGCGCGGTGGAACAATGCCGGAAGCGCTCCCGTCAGGCGGGCATTAACGCGAACGCAGAAAAGGGCCAGAGGAGTCTTGCTCCTCCGGCCCTTTTGTTCTTCAAGTAGGTCTTAGCGTTTAGAAAGTAATCGTACCGGAATACTGAATCCGGCGCATGTTGTAATTGCCACCTGTCGCGGTGCCGGTGATCTGGCCCACGCTGCCGCTCTGAATATCGGCGTTTGGCATTCCGAGGTTCGTGTGATTCAAGGTATTCGTCGTATCGACACGAAGCGAAAATTTCAGCCGTTCGGAAAGGGAGAAAACCTTCATCAGTGAGGCGTCCTCATTGATGAAGATCGGTCCGTACAAAGTGTTGACCGGATAGTTGCCGAACGTATTCACGGCCGGCAATGTGTAGGCGCCGCTGCCGAGGCCGACTATCCATTGATTACGATTCTGGACGGAGGAGTACGGGCTGCCCGTGCCCACGTTTGGACGGTTGTTCGGACCGTTGTAGGGGCCGCTGAGCGTGCCGCCGCTGCCATTCGGGCCGTAATTCTCGATGCTTGGCATGAAGGGGAAACCCGAGTAGAACGTCGTGATGCTGCTGATATTCCAGCCGCCCAGAACAGCATCGACCAGGCGATTGGTGTTTCCGCCAAACTTGCGTCCGCGACCAAAGGGGACCTGGTAGGTAGGCGCAAATACAAATTGTTGGTGAGGCATGTTCGGGTTATTCCCATAGCCGAGCGGGCGATCATATAGGAACGTATAAGCTTCGTTGCCGCCCCACCCGTCGCCTTGCACAACTTGGTACGTGTAATTACCGCTCATCTGCAACCCGGCTAGATTTCTGACCGTGAAAATCCCCTGGAACGAGTTGTACTGGTTGTTGGCGCAGTTGCAGAAATCATTCACGCCTGAGGTCCAGCCATAGTTGTATCTTGGCCCATAGAGACCGGCAAACGGGAACAGTGCCGGTGAAGAGGAACTGACGCCAGCAATAAAGAACGGCTGGTTGATGTTGAAGTTCTCGATCGGTCCCCAGAATGGAGTGGCGGCCGGAGTTGGCTACGTAGCCACCGGACACAGAGATCTTGCTGGTGAGTTGCCGCTGCACGGTGAAGTTGTAGGTGTAAACGGTCGGCATGGTGAGAATGCCGGGCCGAGTAAACGCTCCAACACCCGATCCGGGCCACTTGAACACTCCATAGGCATTCGGCTGATAACGGCTGTCAGATCCGGTGCCGGAGGACCTTGCGCGAGCGTAAACACATCGCAGAAGGAATTGGGGCAGCCGCCGGAGGCGCTCGGCTGGTTTTGTCCTAGGGTCTGGTTCAACAGGACTGGCGGATTTTGCGTTACGTTATGACCGAAGTTATTGCCGAATGTGCCGAGACTATAGGTCCAGCCATAACCTGCCCGAATAACCGTCTTCGGAGTAATCTGGTACGCAAACCCGGCGCGCGGGGCGAACTCGCGCCAGTTCATTGCCTGATATCCGTGAATAGAGATCAAGCCCGATCCCGAAGACATCCATTTCACCGGTGTTGACATCGAGTTCCGCGCCGTTTCCCTGTGCGTTTACAGTTTCAGGGAACACCATCTCCCAACGCAAGCCATACGTAAACGTTAACTTCGGATTGACGTGCCATTCGTCTTGTCCATACCAGAACATGCGTTTTTGGTGTTCCTGCGCGTTCGTGCTGGAACTGACGTACCGGTTGAAGCTGGTGACATCACCGAGCATGAATGTGGCCAACCCTATACCGTCCGAAGTGCGCTCCTCCCGCCGTAGCCACATTTCCTGTGTAGCTGCCATTGAAGAAATGATTGACCGGCGCGATGATTATCGCTGGGCACGCGCAGGTTGAGCGCGTAGCGGACGTCTGCGCCGAATTTGAAGTTGTGATTCCCGTCGATTTTGCTGATGTTGTCAACGAACTGATACTGACGTTCCAGTTGTCGAGCGGGCAATTGCAGTGCGTGTTGTTCCCGAGGGCATAACCAATGCTCGTCGTGCTGTTAGGGTCGTCAATCTCGAAATACGGAAGACCGGAGGTATAGGTCGTATCGAGATTCATTCCCGGAATGCCCGGCAGCCGTGGCGGGCTGAGTCCCATAGCCGTTCGGCACATCGGTTACGTGGTAACGCATGTAGCCGAAACGAAACTCGTTGATCAGCGTAGGGTTCACGGTATGGGTCCAGCCGGCGGCAATACTTTCGTTAAAAGCGGAAGAATTGCCGGCGTAATTGGCGTTATTGAACGCTTGACCACCAGCCTCAATCCCGAAAACGCCAGGAGCCTGTTCGGTAAAGGTCGCGTAGCTATAACGTCCGAAGAAAGTATTCTTCTCGTTGGCGACGTAATCGAACCGCGTGTTCCACTGGTTCCCGTTCACGTTCAACGTGCCGCTGTTTTCATAGTTGTTGTAAGGAGCGGCCACGCCATTCACAACTGCTTCCGACGGTATTCGGCAGCGGAAAATACTGAAGAAGCGCCTGCGCTTGCGGGCTGAGCTGGCCTGCCGGGATGGTGTTATTCGGGAAAGGAGTACGTCCAAGGCCGGTCGTTTGGTTCGCCAGTATTTGGATCGTAGATGACGTTGTTTGGGTTGACTGCAAGCCAATCGCTGAAATTCCCGCTCCGATTCAGAAGAGACGGGAACGCTGGTGAGGAGTGAGCCACCGAGAAGCCTGCGAGTTAGCTGCGCATCTCCGAAGAAGAAGAGCTTGTCTTTGATGATCTTGCCGCTGATGGACCCGCCGAACTGATTTTCGTGCGTTGTTGGCACCCCGGCGGCCGTATTTTCACTGAACGGATTACGTGCAAAATCCTGAAAGCCTGGGCGTGTTGACTTGCAGCGTATTCGAAAGCGTCGCCGTGGAACGTGATTGGTCCCCGATTTCGTCGAATAACGTCAGAATGCCGCCGCCCGTGTAGCCGAATTCCGCATCGTAGTCCTGGTTGGCTTGTTTGACTTCATTCACCGAATCGAAGGTCGGATTAATGACGATAATGCCGAGAATCGGATCCTGATTGATCGTTCCGTCCAGGTAATAGCCAGTGCTGTCGAATAACTGGCCATTAACCACTATCTGAACACTTCCTTGCGGATCTTCATCGGAGGCGTGCTGCCACGCCGAGTTGGGCCGTGCCAGGATTGAGCAGCTCGAACGCTTGCAGATTTCGCCCGATGCTCGGCAACGCTGCAATCTGCTCAGACGTGAAAGTTTGCGCGACATCGGCGCGGTCTGTCTGCAGCATCGGCGAGGCAGCCGTCACCTCGACGGTCTGGTTGACGTTACCGACCTGCATGGTCGCGTTGAACTGCGTGGCCTGATCTACTTGCACAGTTAACTGGTCGGAAACGATCTTGGAAAACCCGGGCGCTTCTATGGTGACGGTATACGCATCGGGAATGAGCTGGCCCTTCGTATACTGCCCGGATTCGTTTGTCATCACCACCGACGACGTGCCTTTGGTTACGTCGGTGACGGTGACTTTGGCGTTGTTGACGGCAGAGCCAGAGGGGTCGGTGACCGCCCCGAAAATGCTGCCGAATACTTGCTGCGCCTTCACACTGCCTGAAAAAGCAAATAAGACGACGCAGATGACTAGATACTTAATGTATCCCCTGCATAGAAAAACCATTCCTTCTCCTTGGAAGCAAAGTTCTAAACCGTTCCGCCTCGCGTAGACGGACGAGCCCTACTCACACCTGTAAAACATTCTAATCGAAAGTTGCCGTTTTGAAACAACAAAATAGCAGGTTTTTATTAAACCGAGAGATTGACGACAGAACAGTACTGCCGGAGTACGGTACGGCGGCCATACCGGCTCATTTGGCGAGGCGCATCGCGAGACTCTGGGGAACGATGTGTAAGAAATCTTGCACAGCGGCTCGAGACATGTCAATCTTCTCGATCTTGATATAGAGGCTGGAAAGCGCCCGGTAGGGCCGGTAATCGTAACGGTCTTTATCGATGCTCTTGCGGAATGAGGCAATCGCGGCATTTGGGTCTCCGGACGCTTGCTCGGCGACACCCAAATCCAACCAGTATTCGGCGCTGTCCGGTCTGGCTTGCACGGATAACCGAAAACAGGCTACGGCCGCCTGAGCATGTCCGCTGCCCAACAGTATGTAACCCTTTGCCGCAGAGACTGGCGCATCCTGCTGGTCTTCCGGGAGCTTGGACAGCAAAGCGAACGATTGCTGAAAGTCTGCCGTCGATTGTTCCTTTTTGGCGGTGTTGAAAAAAGCAAGCCCCAAGTCACGCCGCGCATACTGCGGAGGCGGATCGTGCCAAGCCATCAGGATCTTTTCCACGTTCTGATTTATAACGGTGCCGGGCCGTTTGGAGATGCGGTGATCGGTGACCGCCGCATGCGAGATATCCACAGCCTTGCGCGAGGGCATGTGGCACGAAACACAGTCCTGGCGGTCTGCCGCGGGCACATTGTGCGCTATCGCGAGCTGGGCCGCGGAATGACACGATTCGCAGATCTGCCTGATCTGCTGCTTTCGATCCACGGGTTCGCCATGCGGATTATGGCAGGTACCGCACCAAAGCTTCCCTCCACTTCCGCGCAAACAGGCGCTCAGCGAAAGCTGCTCGGCTTGGCTCACCGCCGCAAGCGAGATTTGCTGGTCTTTCACGGTGCGATAGACATAGTGCGTTTCCACTTTCTCAAGCGGCCCGCCGGCATGAAAATCCCACCAGTCCTTCCCAGGATTCAAAACGACGGTGGCACCTTCGAGGTGGCACTGCTCACAGACGCTGTCTCGCTCCCGGATCCCCAGCTTCGCCGGATTTACAATCGACCCCGGAACCGGATTGCGCAGATGATTCTCCACCGATCCATGGCAGCGATCACACGAAATGGGCGTCAGTTCCATTTTTTCAGCGCTCTGCTTCACCGCTCCGGCGTGACAAACCAGGCAATCGGACGTAATGGAGCGGGAAAAATCCAAAAGATGGGACGTTTCGTATCCGGGCGAAGCGTCCCATTCTGACGTACGGGTGTAGAAAGCCGCCGGCGATTGAAACAGATGTCCGCCCAGGTCGATGAGATAGCTTTTGCCCACGCTGCCAGCGCCGATGGCGTAGGCGATCGGGTAATCGGCGGATAATCCGCGTTCGTCGATCCGGTGATGCATGAGGCCGTTTTTCCAAGTCACTCGCACCGTACTGCCGGAGGGCTTGTGTTCAAACTCACCGGCGGGTTCGTGTGCCGGAAGGCTGAGGGATTGCCCCATGCGAGAAGCGCCGAAACGTTCTACCTCCTGCCGGTGACACGGTAGACAACGCTGCGCCTGCGCACGGGCGCTCGCTGGGATCGAAAGCCAGCAAAGCAAGCCAGCCAGCGACAGCTTAATGCAACGCCGCAAGTTGCGCCTTCGCTCGACTGAGATTC
Source organism: uncultured Acidobacteriaceae bacterium (assembly GCA_963849445.1). Lineage (GTDB taxonomy): Bacteria > Acidobacteriota > Terriglobia > Bryobacterales > Bryobacteraceae > Bog-105. The sequence continues at coordinate 98,328 of CAWKHS010000022.1, forward strand.
GCACGCGCGGCCTGGTGCTCGGGATTGATCCGCAGCGCTTGTTCAAAAGCTTCAATGGCAGCCGACAAGTCGCCGGTGATGGCAAGCACCGTGCCCAAGTTCGCCTGGACGTCCGCGTTGTTTGGTTCCAGCCGCGCCGCTTCGCGAAAGTGAGGCAACGCCTGTCCGTAGCGATGCTCCAGAAAATAAACAGACGCGAGACCGGCTTGGGCATCCGCATCGTCTTCTTTCTGCTGCAAGAACGCCACGTATTCAGTCTCGGCACCGCGCAGATCGCCCGATACTCCGAGGGCGCGCGCCAAATTGTAACGAGCATTCAAATAAGCCGGATCGAGACGCAGCGCTTCCCGCAGTTCTTCGATGGCTTGCGGAATATGATCCTCGCTGATGAACGCACTGGCGAGGCTATTTCTCGCGGTGGCATTTTTCGGTTCTACTTTCAGCGCGTCCTGATAGCAGGCGATCGCTTCGGCGAACTTGCCGCGCATCTGTAGCACGGCGCCTAAATTGTAGTGGGCCAAGAAATCGGCCGGATACTTTTCGAGCCGCCGGCGCATCACAGCTTCCTGAATATCGACCCGCGCCTCGTCGTCAGCCTCGCCGCCCTGCTTCGGCAGAAGCTGAAGCCAGACGTGGCCCATTTCGTCCTGGCTCCGGTCGCCGGTCATGACGCGCTTCGGTGGATTGTTGGGGTTGCGCGGATTCGATGCGGAATTGTCGTACGTGATTCGCATCTCGATCACTGTGCCCTTGGGCAGCGATACAGGATGCTTGTATTCGTAGACTGCCTGCCAGTTGATGTCCCAATCCGGAATCCGAATCAACCACTGCCGGTGACCATCCGGCAGCGTGGCCCACGCTTCGATCAATTTACCTAGATAATGCGCATGAGGATAGATCGCCAGTGCCTCGACATCCACAGGTAGGGTCAGCTTATCGGTCACGGAAAAAGTGCGGCTGCCGGGCGGGATGTTGATGGCGCCGTCGTGCTCCAGTTGCACTAAGATCGGGTGACGAGTGGGCGGCCTGTTTGCAAAGTAAAGGCCGATCTCAGCCTGGATCGTCTCCGGCTTGCCCGGTGGCCTGGAGATGCAGATTTACGACCAGGTCGGTGCCTGGATCCAGGCGCCAGCTCATATTATCCGGTTCGGGATGCAAGATGCTGCCAGGCTTCCAGAACAGGAAGTGGGAATCGGGATCGAAATCGTTGGCGGCGGCTTCCGTAGTAATGTCCATTCCCGGGAAACCCGGCTTTCCATCTTCTCCATCGCGCCTGCGCAGCGACCCCGTGCGGTCCAGAACAATGTTGGCGTGATGCACGACGCGGGTATTGTCGAGGCGTAGCTCGATTCCCCGCACGAATTTCGTCTCCCTTCAAGCCTGTGGGAATGACGAAATTTCGAAAGATATCGCTGCTACTCGCGGCCATCGTGAAGGGCTTGGGCATGCGCAGAATCAGGTCCGGCGGTCCCATTTGCCATTCGCTGGTGAAGCGCGGAGCAGGCGGCAAATCGGCGGAGAGCACCTTCCGCTTCGCCGTCTTTCACCCATCGCGCGATCGTCTGAATGTCCTGATCGCTCAGTCTGCGGTCGTCGGCGAAGTCGCCATAGCCGGGCTCGGGCGGCCAAGGCGGCATATAGCGGCTCTTTGTAACGGCTGCTATTTGCGAAGCATGTTTGTGGACATCCTGAAACGTAATCAGCGGAAACGGGCCAATTCCGCCCTGATGGTGACAGGATGCACAGTGTGCGAAAACAATGGGAGCGACATCCTTATTGAAGGTGACCGGCTGCGCTTCATTGACCGGCTGGGCCTGCAGCAGCGTAACCATTAGCAGGGGGCAAACCCAGAAAAGTCTCCGATAGATCCCCCGGTGCAACATCTTCAGCTCTTATCTGACAAGATACTAGGTCGAGGCGAGTGGATGAGGAAGTGCATCGGTTGTTGCGGTCTAATGACACTGCTGTTCGCGGCGAGCGCAGCCGCTGCCGACTTTGCCCCTGTTCCAAACTTTTCCACTGCACCGGGCACTCCTCACATCCTGGCGCCCTGTGTGCCGCGCTTGCCGTTTACTGTTGCAGGAGAAGATGGAGCGATTTTCGGCCGGCAGAACGGCAGGTTCGAAGCCTGGTTGTGGCCCGTGAAGGTGCTGAGCAATTTCCGGATCGAGGCCGAACTGGCGGACTATTCGGTTCCCATAGATGTGAACGCTCTTGCCGCCGAAATCCAGGTGACCCCCGGCGAGACGATTATCACGTATTCGCATGCCGCCTTCACGATCCGGCAGCACATGTTCGCATCCAGAGGCACGCAAAAATCAGCGCTCGGCGTAGCGGCGTTCTTTGAAATCGAATCCATTCGCCAACTTAATCTTACTTTCTCTTTCACGCCCGAAATGCTCCGCATGTGGCCAGCGCCTAACTTCGGCCGTCCCAATGCGGAATGGATTTCACACGGCGAGAGCGGTGTCTACATGCTCCACACCGATAACCCGCAATTTTCAGCAGTAGTCGGCATGCCCGGCACCAAGCCGGGCATCCTAGTTCCGTATCAAGAGCACCCGCAAACCTTTCCTGTGGAATTCAAACTTTCCTACGATCCAAAGCGCGATCACGGCTCCGTGTATCCGCTTGTTATGGCGATGGCGAGCGGAAACTCGCCTTATGATCAGGCAGCCGCGCTGAATTCGCTGGTCCCGGAAGTCTACAGCCAAACCCAGAACTACTACGCTCATTTTTTCGACCATCGTCTGACGGCCGAAACCCCGGATCCTCACCTGGATCGAAGCGCTCAAGTGGGCGGAAATCGCTGTAGACCAGGCGCAAGTGCGTTATCACGATGAGACTGGCTTGGTAGCGGGCTACTATGAATCCGCCGATTCCGCGCGTCCTGGTTACGCCTGGTTCTTCGGCCGGGATACGCTTTGGACTACCTACGCGATCAACAGCTACGGAGATTTCGCGCTGACGCGGCGGGCCCTTGATTTTCTGTTTCGGCGGCAACGCGCGGACGGGAAGGTCATGCACGAGTTCTCACAATCCGCTGACGCCATCGACTGGGCTTCCACTCCATACTTCTATGCTTCCGCCGACTCCACGCCGCTGCTGGTCATGGCCATGCGCGATTACGTGAATGCCAGCGGAGACACCAGCTACCTGAAAGACCATTGGCAAGCCGTGCAAAAGGCCTACGCGTTCACCCGTTCTCATGAATCGAACGACGGCATCTACAACAACTCGCAGGGCACAGGATGGGTGGAATCCTGGCCGCCGGGCATGCCGAAGCAAGAGATCTATCTGGCGGCCATAGATCAGCAGTCTTCTACCGCCATGTCCGAGCTGGCATCGTTGCTGGGAGACAAAACGGAGGCAAACACCGCGAACGTCAAGGCCGCAGAAATAAAGAATAAGATCGAAACGCTGTACTATGACCCTTCGAAACAGTTCTATGCGTTTAGCAGAAACGCCGATGGTTCCCTTGACAACACCGCCAGCATTTACCCGTCGGTTGCATGGTGGGATGGAACGTTCGCATTAAAGCATGCCGGACCCATGCTGAGCCGCTGGGCTTCGAACGAGTTTTCAACTGATTGGGGAACGCGCGATATCAGCAATCGAACCTCCTTTTATGACCCGATCAGCTACCACCAAGGGACGGTTTGGCCTCTGTTCACTGGCTGGGCGTCGCTGGCCGAATATCGGGCGGGCCGCCCGTTGTCGGGTTACGCTCACCTGATGCAAAACGCCGGTTTGACATGGATACAGGATCTTGGCTCCGTCACGGAATTGCTTTCAGGCGAGTTCTTTGAGCCGCTGGGACGCAGCAGTTCTCACCAACTGTGGTCGTCGGCAATGGTGATTTCTCCGCTTTTGCGCGGCCTGTTCGGGGTAAGTGCGGATGCCCCGAATCACATCTTGCGAGTCGCTCCCCAACTGCCGGCAACCTGGGATCATGCAACGCTGCGGAACGTGCCTCTTGGTTCAGACCGATTGGATGTTGTACTCGATCGGCGCGGACCGCAACTCGTCGTGCGAGCCACCTCCCAGGGCGAGACAGGCTTTTGTCTCGAAACGCAAACGGCGTCTGCACACTGCGACCATCCAACTACCGGCGTACATACGCTGGCGATACCGCTCTCGCCCGTCGAGATTGAAATTCCCGCGGCGCTCCCAGCAGGAGGGCGCCAAGACGGAGCAGTTGAAAGTCTTAGAAGAGCAGTTCTCGACTCGTCAGGCTGTCTTCACGTTTGAGGCGGGCGGCGGTTCCACTTATGAACTGCCGTTGCGCCTCAATCGGTCCGGCGTCACTGTGAAGGATGGGGAAATTCTACCCGGAAAGTTGCGCATCCACTTGCCCGAGGGGGCCGGGTATCAGAGTAGAACAGTCACATTCGCCTGGTAGAGACATTCATGTTTAAACTTCACGTTAAGCGTCATGCGTTTGTATCCGGTATCTTGCCCCTCGCCGTTCTTGCGATTGTGCTGCGCGCACAAACGGCGACTCCCGAGGTGCAAACCGGGCCGCCGGTTGCGCAAACCACTAACATCTTTGACTACATCCACCGAACGTGGAAAGTCCTGACGCGCTCAAATAGAGACGTCGCCAAGGCTGCCGTGGATCCGAAATTCCAGCCAGCGCCGGATGGCCGCTGGCCAGTGTATATCCCGCGCGGCGAAAAGACGGAATCCGTTGAGCGAACGTTGCAAGAAGAAATGCCCGCGGATGCCTATAAAACGATCGAGATACGAACGCTGCCTGAGAACTTGAAATCGCTAACCACGCAAGGCTTGCTGTATTTGCCGTTGCCTTACGTCGTGCCCGGCGGCCGCTTCAATGAGATGTATGGCTGGGATAGCTATTTCATTCAGGTGGGATTGCTGGAAGATCAAAACCTAGACCGCGCAAAAGACATGGTGGACAACTTCCTGTATGAAGTAAAAAACTACGGGAAGGTTCTCAACGCCAACCGGACTTACTATCTCACTCGATCGCAGCCGCCTTTTCTAACGCAAATGGTTCTTGGTGTTTACAACAAGACACATGACCGGAAATGGCTGGAAAACGCGTTGCCGCAGGTACAGGATTACTACACGTTTTGGACGCGCGAACCGCACCTGACGCCCGAAACCGGCCTTTCGCGCTATTTCGATTTTGGCGAAGGACCCGCGCCCGAAGTAGTTTCCGCCGAGCGCAATGCACAAGGCCTCACGCATTACGATTTGGTGAAGCAGTATTTCAAGACGTCATAAGATTACCGATTACGATCTGAGCCAGTACTACGACGCGAAAATCGGATCAGCTCACGATGCTGTTCTACAAAGGCGACCGCTCCATGCGCGAATCGGGCTTCGATCCATCGAATCGCTTCGGGCCATTCAACATCGACATCATCCATTACGATCCGGTCTGCCTCAACAGCCTTCTTTATCTGACGGAAATGCAGACGGCGGAGATCCTAACCGATCTCGGCCGTAAGAGCGAAGCTGAGGCTTGGCAGAAGAAAGCAGCGGATCGTGCTGAACGTATCAATCGGCTGATGTGGGACGAGCACGATGGCCTCTACTACGATTACAATTTCGTCAACAAGCAAGTAAGGCGGTATCCGTTTCTCACTACCTTTTACCCGCTTTGGGCGGGCTTTGCGACGAAAGAGCAGGCCGCACGGATTGAGAAAAACCTGCCGATGTTCGAGCGCGCGGGCGGCTTGCAAACCAGCACTTATGTCAGCGGCAATCAGTGGGATTCGCCATTTGGATGGGCGCCGCTGCAGATGATTGCCGTGGAAGGATTACGGCGTTACGGTTACAACGATGATGCCGAGCGCATCTCTATGAAGTTTCTGTCGCTCGTGCGGCGTGAGTTCCTGAATCAAGGCTACATCGTTGAGAAGTACGACGTGGTGAACCGTGGATCCAATGTTGCTTCACAAATCCACTTCGGTTACAGCGCGAACCAGGCCGGATTTGGCTGGACGAACGCAGTTTTTGAGAAGCTTTATCACGAACTCACGCCACAATCTCAACGAGCGCTGATGGGTCAGTAGCGCGGATCGAAAAAAAGGGGCGCAGATTGACTCCGCGCCCGTAGGAGGAGGGGATTGATGCTACTGCCACCAAGAACTCATTTTGTGTTTCTAATTACGCGCCGCACCCCGCTGGCCATCATCAACGCGAAACCGATGCCGGTAAGCCCTAACAAGCCTGGCTCAGGAACCGGCGTAAGAGAGCCGAACAGGCCGTGGTCTTCCACGTTTCCGGAACCAGGTATGCCGGCGTTGAAGTACAGAGTATCCGGATCCTGTTCCTGAGCACCGTTACCGAAGCTAATCCCCCAGAGTCCCGGAATCACTACCGGGTCACCGTTCGCGGCATCCAAGGTACCGACAAACGTTCCTGTCGCCGGATTGAATGCGTTGATTAGACCATCCCCGAAATTGCCTACCAGTAGATCGCCCGACAGGGCCCCAAATCCACTGGACGGTGCCAGCGCTAATCCCCAAGGCGCGTCCAGCGGTCCCTGCGATCCCAACCGCTTTAGCAGGTGCCCGTTCTCGTCAAATTCATCCACGAACCCCAGACCCGGGCCGTCCACCTCGTCGGTGCCGCCTGAGGTCTTAGCGTAAGTCACGTAAAAGTTTCCACCGATGTTCTGGATATTGAAGGGTGCATACCCCGCCGGGAGCGCTGCGTCTACAAAGCCGCCGGAAACGGACGTCGCGTTGAAAGAGCTGTTGTAAACATCTATTCTTCCCAGGCCGAAGTTGGCAGCGTACAACAGCGTTCCTGCCGCGTTGATGCCGAGTCCCTTGTAAGACGACCCTTGTGCGCCGGTGGCTACGATCCCGGCCGTTGTGCCACCCGTCCATGCGACGACGGTTCCTGCTTCCGTGTCAAACAGGAACGGTGCGCTTGCGAAACTCTTATTTGCGAGACCGTTGTTGAAAACGATACCCGTGGGATTCGAGGGCGGCGCGCTTCCCGCCGGTGGTGCGATATTCACAACCAGCGACAGGGGTTTCCCCGCGCCGTTATAAAGAGTTGAGAGACCTGTTCCGTTATCGGCCGTCCAGAAGGGACTCGTGGAACTCGCCACGATCCCCCAAGGGTTCACCAAGTTCGGATCCAAGTTCGCTGCGACGCCGGGCAGATCCGACGTCAAATTTGTTTGTGTATACGCATCCGAAGATGCGGCGGAGGCGGTCGCAGCAGTTGCAATCAATATTATTGCTGCGGCAGAGTAGATTCCCGGCATTGCTTTTCTCCTGTGGTGCTGTCGATTGATGCGCTATTGCGCCATGAAAAAAGCTTCCTCCGAAACAGCGCTCACAAAGGTTGCGATGGCGTAATTTTTTTGTAAACCCGGCGCAGCCCGGCGATAAACGCTTAGGGCTCCGTCTCGGCTTAGCGCTTTCCAGACAGACCATGGGCGAAATGGGCGGAGATCTTTCAGTTGTCGGTGGTTCCGCCGCGGGCGCGTGTTTCTGTGTCCGACTTCCTTCGTTGGACGAAGAAACGTCTTCAAGAGCCCGCATTTAGCTGCTAACGGGCGGCGCCGTCGATTGCCTGACCACGAGCTTAGTCCCTAGCCGAAACTGGCGACCCGCCAGGTGTGGGTCCGGCATCATTGCAAAGAGCGCATCGAGCGCCACCTTGCCGATCTCTGTTCGCGGAACTGCCACCGTGGTCAGCGCAGGCTGCGTGTATTCGGCGAAGAGGATATCATCGAACCCGACAACCGACAGATCGGCCGGGACACGCAAACCGGCATCGAAGGCGCGATGAAGTATACCGATAGCTGTTAGATCGTTGCCGGCAACTATTGCACTCGGAGCATACGCATCCAGTATGTGAGTACATGCAGCATACCCGCCCGCCACAGTGAAGTCGCTGTCGATGGTCCAATCCGGCTCACAACCTGAACGGGCCGCTGCTTCGGAGAAGGCCTTCTTGCGGCGTTGCGCTGAGTTCAGGTGTGGCGGGCCACCGATGTAAGCGACGCGCCGGTGCCCCAGCGTTGTGAGATGCTGCAGTGCCTCCTCGATACCGTGTTCGTAATCGATCACAATATTGCTGATCGCCTGACCTACGTGGCCCAAGTCCAGATAGACGGCTGCGATGCGGCGTTCGGCTAGCATGTTAATCACTGCGGGATCGATTTGCGACGTGAGGACCGCAATTCCGGGAACCTGCAGGGCAATCAGCCGGCGAACGGCATTCAGTGTCCGCTCCGCATCGTAATTGGTGTTCAGCACCACCGCGTCCATATCGTGAGTGAGCGCTTGCTGCTGGAACGCGGCCGTAATTTCGGGGAAAAACGGATTCCGAACGTCCGAAATGATTAGTCCGACGAACGTGCTCCTGCCGCGCACAAGGTTACGCGCCGTCTGGTTTTGCGAGTAGCCCAGGTCTTGAATCGCCTTCACCACACGCTGGCGGGTCTGCTGTCGAATGGGCCGTGTGTCATTCAGAACGTGCGAGACCGTCGCTATGGAGACGCCCGCTTTGGCGGCGACATCTTTGATGCTTGCTCTCCGCTGAGTTTCCAAAGGCGATCCGTTCGGGCTACTGCGTTTTCGGCGCTGCGAGCCGTTGCGTCAGTTGTTGGTGAATTTTCCGCTCCGCGGCTGCTTTGTCGGGCTGGCCGAGCCGGTCGTAAACACGCGCGAGATGATAATGCGGCATCGCCTGCTTTTGGATCGAGCTCGGTGCTGCGCGCCAGCTCAACCGCTGCCTCCTGGTAGTCCCGCTTGCCCGCAAGTAGAACGCCGAGTTCATAGTGCGACTCCCAATTTTTCGGGTCGAGCGCGATCGATTGGCGGAGCAACATCTCGGCTCGAGTACTGCGTGGGTCTTGCACAAGAAGAGCTTTTGCGAGCAGCAACTGTGCTGTTGCGTTTTTAGGCTCCGCGGAGGCCCACGCCTGGTACGCCTTAGTGATTTCGGCTAGATGATCGCCCGCTTGGTCGAGCATCTTTCCAAGGAAGACGTAAGGCTGCTCAATACCCGGATCGATTTGGACTACTTTCAGGAAGGCAGTCACAGAATCCTCGAAACGGCGCTGGCCGTATCGCGCTACACCGAGCGCGAGAATCAACTGCGGGTCCGCCGGGTGCGCCTGGAGAGCTGTCGCGATCACGTCCGCGGCCTTTGTGAACTGTTCTCGCTCCAGCAAAATGTGCACATATTGAAACGCTACGCGCGGATCGGTTTTGTCCTTTTCCCATGCTGCGGCTCGATACTGCTCTTCCAAGCGCGCGGCGTGTGCGGCATCGCCCGCTTCCGAGTAATACATCGCGAGCGCGTGTGCGACAAGCGGGTTGCCCGCGACACCTTGTTCGGCGGTTTGGGCGGCGATCGCGGCCTTATCGGCTTCCTTCAAGCGAAGATAAGTTTCGGCGAGCGAGGCCCACACATACGGATTGTGAGGGTCCGTATGGGCGGCCTCTTCAAATGCGGCGCGTGCTTCGGTGAGCTGGCCGTGTTGTAATGCGACCAGCCCACGCTGAAGGAGCGTCGGCTCTGTGAAGAGCCACAAGAGTAGGAGCGACGCTAACAACTACTCAACGTACACCAACGACTGCTCCTATCTCCAACTCAGAATTGCAATCGCAACTGGAACTGAATGTGCCGCTCACTTCCGGCTTGCGTGCTGGTGATCTTTCCGAAGTTCGCGTCCTGCAAACCACTATCAGGCGGGTTGAACTGAGGCGTGTTCGCGATATTGAAGCTCTCCGCGCGGAACTGTACAACCCAGCGTTCCGTGATCGGGAAATTCTTGAAGATTGAAAAATCAATCGTCTTTGTAGGCGGTCCGTTATTCGTCTGCAGGCCGAGGTTGCCCTGCGAGAGCGCTGCTGCGGGACCAAAGTTCGCGACGTTGAAATACTCCGACGGTGTGCGTCCACCCGGCGGGGCCTGATTCGGCGATCCGGCAATCAAATCGACGCCGCATCCCCCTTCGGCACCCGATTCCAGTTGGCAGCCGCTGCCGTAGATGGTATACGGCACACCTGTGCGCAGAGTGAGAATTCCATTGAGCTGCCAATTGCCGAGCGCAGCGCTGACGAACTTATTCAGATTTGCACCGTACTGCTTGCCGCGCCCAAACGGAATGTCATAGTTCGCTGCCAAGGTGAAGTTGTGACGAATGTCCCACGAGGCGGTCGTGTACGCCTGGTTGTAATTGAGCGGGTTGATGTTATACAGACCTTGCGAACCCGAGAGCGTGGTTCCGGTATTGGCGAGCGCGTGGCCGTACGTATAGGCCGCCTGAAACTGGAGGCCGTTCGACATCCGCTTCTGGAGACTTGCCGTCAGGGCGTTATAATTCCCGACCCCGAACGTCGCCGTTCCGGAGATAGAGCCGATATCGGGTTGCAGTCGGAGACCGTTACAAGTGATGTCGGGATTCGTTGTGAAAACGTTTGGACAAGCATTGAAATCCGGTTGCAGCAGTTGATGCGATTGATGATTGCCCTCGTAGCCAAGTTCCAAAGCCATCTGGCCCGGAAGTTCCTGCTGGATGGCTAAGTTCCATTCCTGCACCATGGGATTGCGGAAATCCGGAGCTAATTCGCGGAATTGCAGCGAAGATACCGGGAACCCAGTAAACACGTTAGTCGGGTAGCCGACCGAAACGCCACCTACCGGACTGCCGTTTGCAAAAAACGGATCAGGCTGGAAAGACCCGACGCCGGCTGGGCGGTTCAACTGCGGGGATTCATTGAACGGCGCGGACTCGCCGCGGTTCGGATTGCCGCCCTGGTTCTCTTCGCCCCCGTAGAAGATCCCGTAGAAGCCCCGAATAACGGTCTTGGGGACGATGTTATATGCAAATCCCAGACGCGGCCCGATATCGAGCTTGTCCCATGGAATCAGGTACGAATTTACAGTTCCGCGCGAAACCGTCACGTTCGGAAAGAGCGCCGGGAACGTGACGCCGTTGATCGTCGCTGGTGCGCTGAAGTTAGGCGGCAGCGGAGTGTTCTGGGACGGACCTTTCGGGATATAAAGCGTCATGTCTTGCAGTACGAAGTTCGATTGCCTTCCGAACTGCTCACCAATCGGCGAAAACAACTCGTAGCGAACACCCAGGTTCAACGTCAGTTTCGGACTGGCCTTCCAACTATCCTCCACATACGCGGCGTAGCCCTGTTTTGTCGATGAAACGAAATTGGTCGTCGAGATCTGACCGTTGTCAATCGCGCCGATCAGGAAAGAAGCGAACTCGTCTCCTGTATCCGCCGAAAAGGTTCCATTTTTACCTCCCGCGTCTTTATCGTTCGATGGATAGGCGGTCTCGGTTTGGGCGAAGTTCATTTCGCCGTGCGGAAAGGGCACCTGGAAAAAGGGGAAATGGAGTTCCCTAAATTCGCCGCCGACCTTGAGAGAGTGCGTACCTTTTACAATCGAAAGGTTCTCGATGAGATCCCACTCATTGTTGTACTCTTTTGTCGGCAGCCAATCGTTTCCACCGATCGGGCTGCTGTATCGCCCCAGACTGATGGCAGGCAGGCCGCCGTTGTTGGCAGCCGCTGTTGTGGGATCATAACCGCCGATTCCGAACGCCTTAAACTCGTCTACGTTTGCATTGGCTCCGACGCGTAGCGTGACCAGGCGGCTGAAGCCGACACGGGCTTCGTTCACCACGGTCGGCGAGAAGATATGCGTCCAGCTCAACACTGCATCGCGACCCAAGTCTTGTTCGCTCGTGCCGTAGAAACTGCCCAACTCTAAAGCTCCTGGTAGTGGAGCTAGGCTGCTCGTTGCGCGGTTTGACCAGCTCAGGCTCCCGAAAATGCTGTTCTTATCGTTCATGTGGTAATCCACACGCCCGTCCCCCTGATCTTGATTCAAATCGCCGGGAGTATTCACGAAAAAGTCATTCTGCGGGTAAGCGCCACCAAGAAAGCCTTGATTTGTCGAAGGGAACAGACTGGCGATTTTTGCTGCCGCAGGATCCATTGCCGTGGCGGGTATAGCGTTTCCGGGATACGGGTTACGCGTATAAACGGGCGTCGCTCCATTGGCGGAGGATAGTGTGCCGGCGACGCAACCGCTTGTGCACACCGTCGTAGTGGGATCGAAGATCTCGTTTTGCAGAATGTTTTGGGTGCCGACAGTACCGATCGATTTACCCAGCAGTCCGGCGAAGTTGCCCGCGACCTCTTGCGGCGTTGGGATCGTAAAAAACCCGCCGTATCCAAGATTCTGAATACTCCCACCGGAAGTCGCGATCCGCGTGCCTTGATAATCGCCGAAAATGAACAGCTTGTTCTTGATGATCGGAGCGCCGACTGCCGCCCCGAACTGATTTTGATTGAACTTGTTGCGCGGGTGGCCGGCCAGATTGTTTTCCCAGCGATTCGCATCGACATCGGTATTCTGAAGAATCTCAAAGACCGCGCCATGCACGTCATTTGTGCCTGACTTGATCGTGACATCGACGACGCCGCCAGCCGCACGGCCATACTCTGCGCTTGCCCCGTTGGTAATGACTTGCATGTTGCCAATTGCGTCTACCGATGGTCCGATCACGAAAGAGGTCTGGTTCAGGAAGTCGATATCGTTGACATTGTTGTCAATACCATTCAACAGGAAGTTGTTTTCGCCCGTTGAACGGACTCCGTTCGCTGAGAATCCGCCGTTAGCAGCATCTCGAGCTCCACTCTCCGCCGGGACCACACCCGGTGAGAGACGTGCCAGGTATGTGAATACGCGCTGTCCACCGAGTGGCGTTTGGGAGATTTGATCAGAATTCAGATTCTCTCCGATTGCTGGTGAGTCGGTTTGCAAAAGCGGGGCCTGCGCCGTCACTTCCACGGTTTGCGACGCATTTCCGACTTGCAGAGTCAGGTTGGCTGTGACCGAAGCGCCCGGATCGACGACAACCCCCTTCTGTTCGGCGGCCTGAAAACCCGCAGCCTGCACTCGGATGGTGTAACTTCCGGGGTTCACAGCGGGCCGTGAGAATATACCGGCATCCGTTGTGACGGTGTCATAGGTGACCTGCGTCGCGTCGTTCGTAATCGTGACTTTCGCGTTCGGCACAGCGGCGCCTTGCGCGTCGACGATTGTTCCGGTCACGGTGCCGAGATCGCGTTGCCCGAAGGCAGCGCTGGTTAAAAATAGAAAAAGGGCGATAAACGAGACGCCGGTAAGCCAACGTGGCATGATTCCTCCAAAGGAGCTACTTGACGATAGGTTGAAACAACTAGTTGCTGTAAACGCTATCACAGGTAAACGTTTACTTCAAGAGTTTTTACAAGTTTCGATGTAATCTCAGTTCCAACTTTGGGGAGATATTATTGCGGACCACCTTCCGAAGGGATCTAATCGCTTTCGTTGCTTTGCCGGCATTCGCATTGGCAACATTGACTGCTTTTCATGCGGAATTCCATGATATTGCGGCGGCTGCCGGACTGACGGAGAGGAATGTTTATGGCGGGGTGCGAACGCAAGGACTACATCCTTGAGACGACGGGCAACGGCGCTGCCATCTTCGATTACGATGGCGACGGCCGGAACGATATCTTCATCGCAAACGGCACGCGCTTTGACCGGACAGGACATACGAGTCTTCCGCAGCTGTACCACAACGAAGGCAACGGTCACTTTAAGAACGTTGGTCTTCAGGCTGGATTCAGCCGCCAAGGTTGGGCTCAAGGCGTCTGTATCGGAGATTACGATAACGATGGCCGGCCCGATCTCCTGGTGACCTACTACGGCCATAACGTGCTGTACCGTAACCGGGGAGACGGTACCTTTGAAGATGTGACGGAAAAAGCCAAATTGCCGGTCACGGGTACGCGCTATGGCTCAGGCTGTTCTTTTGTCGATTATGACCGCGATGGGTACTTGGACTTGTTCGTAGCCAATTACGTCGATTTAGATTTGGAGAAGACGCCCCGGCCCGGCCACGGCGACTTCTGCGAATGGAAAGGCATTCCTGTCATGTGTGGGCCCCGCGGTCTGCCGTTGGCGCACAATATTCTGTATCACAACAATCGCGATGGAACATTCACCGATGTGTCGGAACCGGCCGGAATCTTGAAGCCCGGTGGGCGTTACAGTTTGGGCGTCGCCGCGGCTGATTTCGATAACGATGGCTGGCCAGACATCTACGTCGCATGTGACATGACGCGCAGCTTGCTGTTCCATAATTTGCACAACGGGACGTTCGAAGAGCGCGGCGTGGAAGCCGGAGTGGCCTTGAACTTCGATGGTGACCTACAGGCCGGCATGGGTGTTGCGGTTGCCGATTACGACGGCGACGGATTACTAGACATCGCAAAGACCAATTTCTCCGGCGATCTTACGTCGCTGTACCACAATGACGATGGCAAGTTCTTCACGGATGTATCGCGGGAAGCGGGACTCAGAACCAGGCAGTTGCTGGGCTGGGGTGTCGCATTCACGGATGTGGACGATGACGGCTGGCGCGACCTCGTGATTGCCAACGGGCACGTTTATCCAGAAGTAGAAGGGAAGCAACTCGGCGATACGTACCTGCAACCGACCGTGTTGTTCCGCAATCTTGGTGCGGGTAAGTTTGAAGACGTGACCGAACAGGCGGGTCCGGCTTTTCAGTCGCCGCGATCAGCCCGCGGATTGGCGGTGGGCGATATCGATGGCGATGGACGGCCTGAGATTGTGCTCGTGAATATGAATGCCGCTCCCAGTTTGCTTAAGAACAGCGGCCCGCATGGACATTACCTGAACGTAATGCTGACGGGCACCAAATCAAACCGGAGCGCGATCGGCGCCAGGGTCACGGTCACGGCGGAAGGCCGCAAGAGGATCGATGAAGTGATGAGCGGCGGCAGCTACTATTCGCAAAATTCGCTCACGCTGCACTTCGGGTTGGGGCAAGCGACCGAGGTAGACAGCATCGAGATTCGTTGGCCTAGCGGCATTGTCCAAAACGTAGGCAAAGTGAAAGCCGACCAGACGATGAAAATTACGGAGCAGGGTTCGTTAAAGCAGTGAACCGGCGCGAGTTTTTAGCTGCTGCCGCGGCGCTTTCGGCTGTACCTCGTTTGAACGGCGGGGAAGATCCGCATGTGCCGCCGTATCTGGCGCTTGAGAAGTTCATAGAGCCTGGGTACGACGAGTTTCCCGAAGAGAAGGCCGCGATGGAGCTTCGCGAAAGGCTGCATCGAGAGCTCCCGGCCTGGGATTTGGGTAAGATTCGCCGGGCGGAGTTCTATCCGTTGCCGGATGGAATCGTGCGATATGAAGTGGCGAGTGAGCGAGATGGTCAGCTTTTCTATCGCGTCGGTCACTGGAAAGAAGGCAAGCGTACCGATGAACATGTTGCTTCATCGCCCGAACCTTATTTTCGGGACGTGACGGGAACGGCGTTTCAGCATGCTGCCTCTTTCGGCGAGCAACTAGCCAAGGGCGTTCCTTACTGGCGCGCGAAGCTGGATCCCGCCACGGGCATTGATATTTATGGCAGCAACGGAGTGGCCGCCGGGGATATCGACGGCGATGGCAGGGACGAGATCTATGTCTGCCAGCCGGGAGGCTTGCCCAACCGGCTGTATAAATTCGGCCCCGACGGAACGCTCTCTGACATTACGGAAGCCTGGGGTGTTGGCCTTCTGGATGACACCTCGTCAGCTCTGTTCCTGGATTTGCGGAACATCGGATTGCAGGACTTAGTTGTTCTGCGGAGCGGCGGTCCGGTGCTGCTGCTGAATGAAGGGCACCAGTTCGGCCTGCGCAAGGACGCGTTTCGATTTGCGACTCTACCAAAGGGCGGGTTCACCGGAATGGCCGCCGCGGATTTCGATCGGGACGGCAAACTCGATCTCTATCTCTGCTGTTACGTGTACTTCCAGAGCGAGGCTCAGTATACGTATGCCGTGCCGTATCATGACGCGCAGAATGGACCGCCTAACTTCCTGTTCCGCAACCGGCTGAATGCCGATGGCACCGGTTTTCTGGAAGACTGCACGGCTGAAACGGGGATGAACGACAACAACGACCGGTTCAGCTTTGCTCCGGCGTG
The DNA here is from genome assembly GCA_963849445.1 of uncultured Acidobacteriaceae bacterium. Classification (GTDB taxonomy): domain Bacteria; phylum Acidobacteriota; class Terriglobia; order Bryobacterales; family Bryobacteraceae; genus Bog-105. Next base: position 114,343 of record CAWKHS010000022.1, read on the forward strand.
GTGCGATTTCAACGGCGATGGCTGGCCGGATCTGTACGTTGCGAACGATTTTGGCCGCAAGAATCTTTACATCAACAAGGGCGGGCACTTTCACGATGGCGCGGCGGCGGCGGGCGTCGAAGACATCGGTCCTGGGATGAGCGCTTCTTGGTTCGACTACGATCACGACGGCAAACCTGACCTGTATGTCGCGAACATGTGGTCGGCGTCAGGGCAGCGTGTGGTTCACGATAAGAACTTCCTTCCCGCACGGGGCAAGACAGAAGAGGAAGCGTATCGCCGGCATACTAAGGGCAATTCGCTGTACCGCAATCGGGACGATGGCACGTTCGAAGACACAACGTTTTCCCAACATGTCGAGTTCGGCCGGTGGGCTTGGTCCTCGGGTGGACACGACTTCGATAACGACGGCAATGCCGAGATTTTTATCACTTGCGGCATGCTGACGAACACGTCGATGACCGACCTGATGAGCTTCTTCTGGCGCCAGGTCGTCGCCAAAAGCCCGGTCACTCGAAAGCCCTCGATCGCATATCAAAACGGCTGGAACGCTTTGAACCAGTTCGTTCGCGAAGAGTACAGTTGGAGCGGTCACGAGCCGAATGTGCTGCATGTGAAGCGCGGCGATCGATATTACGATCACTCCGGGATCAGCGGTCTTGATTTTGCCGACGACAGCCGGGCGTTTCGCGGTGACGGACTTCGATGGCGATGGGCGTCCTGACATCATCTTGAAGAGCCGCTTGGGTCCGCAGTTGCGGGTGCTGCAGAATAATTGGGCGGGATCGAATCGCTCGATCGCGTTCCAGTTGCAGGGAACGAAGTCGAATCGAGATGCGATCGGCGCTCGAGTCCAGGTGGATCGCCAAACGAAGTGGCTGGAGGCTGGTTCGGGGTTTCTGTCGCAGCACAGCAAACGCATGCTCTTCGGTCTAGGGCAAGCTGAGACGGTCAAGCAGGTTCGGATCACTTGGCCCTCCGGAACCGTGCAGGATTTTCACGACTTGCAAGCGGGTAGGACGTACTTCGTGACCGAAGGTTCAGCGCGAGCTTCGCTCAGAAGCTTTCCGGCCGCACAATCCGATAGCATCTAAGCAGATTGAATGTACGAACGAACTGGCGCTGCATGACACGTGGTTTGTGGAGCCAGTGCCGCTGCCCGAGCCGCAGCGGGGACCGGGACTCTTCGTGGTGCGGCAAGCGACTGAGCAATATGAGATCTTCCGGCGTTATCTATTCGATTGGCGGACTTCGCTCAAGACTCCGCTGGCGTTCCTGTTGAACGACGCGGGACAAGCGATCAAGGTGTATGCGAGCGTGCCGGAATCGAAGCAGGTAGCTGCGGACCTGGCGCAACGCAAGGAGCACGCGAAATTGGCGCTGCCTTTTCCCGGCGATTACATCGGGCAGCCACGGCGAGACTTCTTCAAGTTCGGCGTGGCCTTTCTTTGGGCGGGCTATCCGGCGCAGGCGCTGCCCTACCTCGAAGAGGTGCTGCGGCGCAGTCCCGAGAACAATCGCGTGGCGGCCTTGGTGGCGGAGATTCGCACGGACGAGGGAGTGGAGCTTGCTAAGCAGGGCCGGTTGGACGAAGCACGCGACCGTTTCCAAGAGGCGATCAAGTTGCGGCCGGACGATGCCGACGCAGTCAACGATTTAGGTACGCTCTACATGCAGCAGGGCAAGCCTAATGATGCTATCGCCGCCTTTCAGTACGGGATCCGGGTAGCCCCGGATGAAGATATACTCTATCTGAATCTGGGACGAACGTATACACGCCTCGGGCAAGTTGATCGCGCGCGGCAAGTGATGCAACAGCTGCTGGATCGCAAGCCGGATAACGCGACCGCGCAGCATGCCTTGCAAGAACTGAGCGGACGATGAAGCTCATCATTTTCTTATTTCTTCTTCTGACGCCTCTCGAACAGGTTGCGGACTCCGGCCGGTGCGCCGATCTCGGCGAAAGCCCTGAGGCCCGCGTGTCGCCGCCGCCGATGATCGCGCCTGGACCTCCGCCGGTGCTGAGCTTCCGATACTACGAGGGCAAAGAGCATCACCGCTTCGGCAACTCGGATTTGATGCTGGATGATGCTGGGCATTAAGATAGCGGCTGCTCTGTTGCTCTTTGCGGCGGCCGATTCCAAAACGGACGAAGGCATCGCGGCGTTTAATCAAGGCCGCTACTCGGTGGCGGTTGCCAAGCTGAAGGACAGTCGAGACCCTCAAGGCCAACTCTTCCTCGCGTTGGCGGAAGCGGGACAGGGCGACTGCAAAGCAGCATTACCCGGACTCACAAGAGCAACTGGGCGGCTGGCCGGTGTGGCTGCGGTGAAGTGTTACAGCGCGACTGGCAATACAGCCGCGGCTTTCGCACTTCTACAGCGGTTGTCCCAGCAGTATCCGAGCGATGCCGATGTGTTGTATCTCTCCGCGAAACTGCATATGAAGGCGTTCAACGATGCGACATTTGCAATGTTCCAACGTGTTCCTGCCTCGTATCGCGTGCATGAGCTATCGGCCGAAATCTTTGAAGTACAGAACCGCTATGCCGAAGCGGTCGCAGAATACAAAAAGGCAATCGCAGTAAATCCAAATGCGGTAGATCTGCACTTCCGGCTTGGGCGGGCGCTGCTGCTCGAAAGTCACGATCCGCAGACGCTCGATCAGGCGGCGGCTGAATTCGAAGCCGAATTAAGAGTGAGCCCGGAAGACAGCGCCTGCGAGTTCCAGTTAGGACAGATCGCGCTCGCGAAGGGCGACAGTGTCGAAGCCAAGTCTCATTTTGAGAGAGCGCTGAGTCTTTCGCCTGATTTCGTGCAAGCTCTGATTGCGCTCGGAAAGCTTTCCCCGCGTGAGAAGGCCGTGGAACTGCTAACGCGCGCGACGCAACTGCAGCCCACAAACGAAAGCGCCCATTATGCATTGCTGACCGCCTATCGCAACGCGGGCGAGATGGACAAAGCAAAGGCGGAGAAGGAGATTCTCGACCGGTTGCAGAAGCCGCCTGAAGGCGAGTTCTCCGATTTCCTGAAAAAGCTCGGCGAGAAGCAGCCGCAACAGTGATTTTCTTCCGCTTCGCCGCCGCGCTATTCACTCTAGCGGCGGCATTCAGCCCGGATTTCCGCAACATCGCTAAGCAAGCGGGATTAACTGCCGTGTTTCCGAACGGAGGAAGCGTCACGAAGGATTACATCATCGAGACGACCGGCAGCGGAATTGCATTTATCGATTACGACAATGACGGTCTGCTTGATCTTTTCGTCTTGTCAGGCGAAGGCGGAACGAACCGGATGTACCACAACGAAGGACACGGCAAGTTTCGCGATGTCACTGACGCGCTAGGATTACGCTCTTCGGGTTGGGCTCAAGGAGTATGCGCCGGCGATTACGATAATGATGGCTACACCGACCTGTTTGTGACGTATTGGGGCGGTAATCATCTGTATCGGAATGTGAAAGGAAAACATTTCACGGATGTCACCGAGGCAGCGCATTTGACGCAATCGCGCGTCCGGTACAACACCGGCTGCGCATTTACCGATGTGGATCGGGACGGGCACCTGGATCTGTTTGTCGCGAACTATTTAAAGTTCGATCCGGCGACGACTCCGAAGAAGGGCGCGAATCCGTACTGCTTCTATCGCGGCATTCCGGTGAATTGCGGGCCCAAGGGTTTGCCGTTCGACCGCAACATTCTGTATCGCAACAACGGTAATGGAACCTTTACGGACATCTCAGAACCATCCGGCATTGCGGCGCCTGAGGGTCACTATTCGCTGAGCGTTTTGACAGGCGACTTCAACGAGGATGGATTGCCCGATATTTACGTCGCCTGCGATCAAACCCCTTCGCTGCTTTACATCAACAAAGGCAATGGCAAATTTGAGGAAGAAGCAGTGATTCGGGGGGTGGCTTTCGACCAGAATGGCAAGGCGATGTCGGGGATGGGTGTTGACTCGGCCGACTACGCCGGCGATGGGCACGCCAGCATTTTCCGCACAAACTTTTCAGATGAATTGGAGACGCTGTATCGGAATCGCGGTCAAGGCAATTTCGACGACGTGACGCTCGATGCCGGACTCGGGCAGAACACCCGTTACGTGGGCTGGGGGACCGGATTTTTCGATTTCAACAACGACGGCTGGAAGGATCTGGTGCTGGTGAACGGGCATGCGTTTCCGGAAGTCGACAGCTTGAATATTGATATTCATTACAAGGACCGGGCGATCCTTTACGAGAATCTGAAAAACGGCAAGTTTCGCGATATTTCCGAACATGCCGGGCCGGCGCTGATGGAGAAGCACTCCTCTCGGGGACTGGCGCTCGGGGATTTCGACAATGATGGGTCGGTCGAGATTGCGATTAACAATCAAAATGAGGCCCCATCTCTACTGAAAGAGGCTGTGAACCCGCCCGGACACTGGGTCTTGGTGCAGCTCACCGGAAGCAAATCGAATCGCAGCGCCATTGGCGCCCGAGTGAAACTAACAGCGGGCGGACATGCTCAGTACGGTGAGGTAAGGAGCGGCGGAAGTTATCTGTCCCAGAGCGATTTGCGCCTGCACTTTGGTTTAGGAGAGGCGACATCCATCGACGAGATCGATGTCGTGTGGCCGAGTGGGAGTAAGCAGGTTCTGAAGACCCAGTCCTGCGACCGAGTGATTGCGATGCGGGAGCAGTGAGTTTGCCGCACCACGATCTAAATATGAGGCCCTTCCGTTTCGTAAATGGGCGGAAAAATAGACCCGAATTAATATTCAATCCCGTAACGGTTTCAATCACGGAGCTTCTATTTTTGCGTAGTGCCGTTACTGGAGAGTCCCACCGCGCGTATTCCGAATTCTGGGCATTGGGCCCTCATTCGATCGCGTCGTTTTTTGTCTCGTCATTTCGTACTGATCGGCGTGGCGCTATGTGTCGTGATATGGCTGGGCATCTTGCTTTGTAAGTGGCCCTTTACGAAAAACGCAGCTACGGCCGGACTTCGTGAGGAATCCGGAAAGTCGGTTCGCATAGGCGCGTTTCATCTCACCTTGTCGCCTCTCGGATACGTCGCGGAGAACATCAGCTTATCAAGCGAACCTAGCAGCACCGGGAAACCGGAACTTACGGTCCGTAAGTTGGTCGTGATTGCCAGGCTCTTCGACGTTGTCCTGATGCGCAAGCGAATCGACCGAGTTTCAATTATCGGGTTGCGCGCGACGCTTCCAACTGAGGGAGCATCAGGCGGCAAGCCGGGGCCGCCGAGATTTTCTGAAGTTGGCCAACTTCAATTCGAAGATGCCCTGATCCGGTTTCGTTCCTTCGAGTCCGATCCAGATCCACTAGCTCTCGCCGTCAAGAACCTCACCTTCAAGGATATGAGCCGCAGTCGTTCAGGATCGTTTGCTGCCGATTTGTCGATCAACAAACCGCAAGGCGCAGTTCGCGTATCCGGACAAATCGGCCCGTGGGATTGGAAGCAAATTGGGGAGACGCGGATCTCGGGCTCGTTTTCAATTCCACACGCCGATTTAGCAAGTTTCGGCGGCATTGGAGGCGTGATGAATGCCAGTGGGCGCTTTAGCGGTTCCTTGCGCCGTGTAATGTGCGACGGCTCCGCCACCGTCCCGGATTTTCAGATTTCCAGAACCCGGCACTCCGTTGACCTCTCCACCACGTATCGAGCCACGATCGATGGATTGAACGGCGATGTCACTCTAAACACGGCGGAGTCCCACTTCGGCCGCACCATAATCGATTCGAAAGGATTCATGAAGAGTGACGGGCAGTCCGCAGGGAAAGTTGCCTCTCTCCGGCTCTCGATAGAAGAAGGGCAGATCGGCGACGTTCTGCTGCTGTTTACTCGAGCTCCGCAGCCTTCTATCGCGGGAACAGTTGACCTGCGTCTGAACGTCGAGTTGCCACCCGGCCCACTAGCTTTTCTTGAGCGGCTCACGTTCAACGGAGATTTCGGGATTGATCGCGGGCGATTCACAAAGTGCGAAAGCGCAAACGCCCGATTAACCATTTGAGCGAAAGCGCTGAAGGCTTAGATCCTGACTCGCGAGAAACAAGCCATAAACTTGTTCTCTCAGACGTCGCGGGCCACATTTCCGCGCAGCATGGTCTCGCAACCCTGTCCGACCTCTCTTTCGCCATGCCCGGGTCACACGGCGTCATTTCCGGAACGTGTAACCTGCAGAATCAGGCCTTGAATCTAACCGGTCGTCTATTTACGAAGGGTAAATTATCGAGCGCAGCTTCCGGCGTGAAGGCCTTCTTGCTGAAGATAGTCACTCCACTCTTCACTAAGCACTCGGTAACAGCGGTTGATTTCAGTGTCAAGGGTACAGCGCAACATCCTAAGTTCGCTCTTAAGATCCTGAACGGCCGTCCAGCGTAACCTTCTCGGCCACGTCACACTCCCGACCCATACGTCGCGTACACTGGCAGGCACAGACTGCATACGTACACGCTCCGGCATGGTTCATCAGCTCCAAATCATCTTCGTCCTACTGCTTGTTTCGATCATCGGTTTTGGCGCGCTTGCGGAACGTCTCAAAGTCGCGTACCCGATCGTGCTCGTCATTGCAGGTCTACTCCTCAGCTTCATACCTGGTCTGCCGGAGGTTTCGCTCAATCCGGACTTCATCTTTTTAGGTGTCCTGCCGCCGCTACTCTTTGCCAGCGCCGCCCAAACCTCTTGGCGAGATTTTCAGTACAACTTGGTCAGCATCCTCTTCCTCGCGTTCGGATTGGTGGGGTTCACTGTTGCGGGCGTATCACTCGCCGCCCACTGGTTGATTCCGGGCTTCGATTGGCGATTGGGCTTGGTTCTCGGCGCCACCGTTGCTCCAACCGACGCCATTGCCGCCACGGCTGTTGCTAAGCGCCTCGCGCTACCGCAGCGCATTGTAGATGTCCTCGAAGGAGAAAGCCTGGTCAACGACGCCAGCGGATTGCTCGCGCTTCAATTCTCCATCGCATTCATCGTCAGCGGACACGTACCGAGTATTACTGCTGGAGCTTTGCGGTTAATTTATCTCGTAGCCGGCGGAATTGCGATCGGCCTGGTCGTTGGGAAGCTTGCCCGTGTTTTCGACACACGCATCGATAATGCGCCCATTGAGATTGCCCTCACGATCGTCACGCCTTACATCGCTTACATGAGTGCGGAGGCAGCGCACGCCTCGGGGGTCCTTGCCGTGGTGGCCGCTGGGCTTCACCTGGGCCGCCAAACCTCGCTGCTATTTTCCTCGCGCGTTCGGGTTGAAGCGCAATCGTTCTGGAACACGGCCACGTTTCTGTTGAATGGCATCGTGTTCCTGCTCATCGGGCTTGAGCTGCCTCATATTCTTGCCGGGATCCGCTCCATTTCCGTTCATGAACTTCTCACGAGCGCAGCCGAACTCGCAGTTTCAGTTATTCTTCTTCGCCTCATCTGGACGATGCCAGGGGCCTATGTGGCTTACTTCATCAGACGCCGTTTCTTGCATCATACGGAGAAACCACCGCGGGCGCGGGCGATCTTTGTGGTGGGTTGGACTGGCATGCGTGGCGTCGTCTCACTTGCCGCGGCACTCGCCGTCCCGTTCGCTCTCGCCGACGGCAGACCCTTTCCCCAGCGCAGCGCAATTATCTTTCTCACCTTCGCGGTAATTCTTGTCACCCTGGTACTCCAGGGGCTCACTCTGCCGGCGCTCATCCGCTCCCTGCACTTATCCCACTCAGAAGACCAAAACCCCGAAGAGCAGAAAGCACGCCGCGCCATGCTCCAGGCCGCCCTTGCGCATCTGGAACGGTTGCGGTCGAATCAGACCCCGGAGTTCGATTCGTTGTACGATAGCGTCGCTCAGTTTTACCGCCGCCGTCTCACTTCAATTCAAGACGCCGACGCGGATCACGAGCAATCATCTAAACTAGACCGCGAGCGCTATCTTTCGCTTGCCAGCCAGCTTCGCGATATCGAGCGCTCCACTCTTATCGGCATGCGAGATCGGAAAGAAATCGCGGACCCAGTGCTACATACCTTGGAACGCGAACTCGATCTCATGGATCTTCGCTTTGCCTCTGAATGAGGTCTAAAGCTGGATTTTCGAGAAGAAATAGCTTCCAACGGAAGCAAGCGCCAGTGCCACAATACACAGCACGGTGATATCGGTGATCAACCCGAACGCCGACCCGCCAATCAGCACGGTACGCAAGCCATCAATGCCGTACGAGAGCGGGTCCAGCTGCGTGATTACAGCTAACATTTTCGGCAGATTCGTGAGTGGAAACAATGCTCCGGATAAGAAGAAGATCGGCATCACGAGGAAATTCATGACCAACTGAAATCCTTGCATGTTCTCCAGCTTTGAGCCGATCGCCATACCCAGCGAGGCAAATACAACAGCAATCAGCGCCATGAAGAGAATTGTCATTGGGATCTCAGTCACGCTGCGGGGCCGGAAGCCGACCAGCAAGCACACGATCAGCACCAGCAGACCTTGCAGCATCGCGACCGTCGCACCACCCAACGCTTTGCCCGCCATGATTTGGAATCTGGGGACGGGCGCCACCAGCGTCTCTTTCAGAAATCCAAACTGCCGGTCCCACAATAATCCAATACCCGAGAAGATGGAACTAAAAAGCACCGTCATCCCAATCACGCCAGGCGCGACAAACTGTAGATAACTGCCGTTTCCAGCTTTTTGGAATACAGGACCGAGACCAAATCCGAGCGCCAATAAATACAGCAACGGCTGCCCGAGCGAAGCCACGATTTGGGCGCGTGAACGGACATACCGCTTCAACTCCCGTAACCATAAAATATAAATTGCGCTCATCGCTTATTGGTCCACATGCGGGCCATCTGCCGCATCTGATCCGCCGAATTCGCTTTCTCGTCGCGAAGAGATAAACCTGTCAGCGCGAGAAATGCGCCCTCCAGCGACTCAGTGCCCGTTTGTGCTTTGAGTTCTTCCGCCGAGCCTTGCGCCACGATCTTGCCGTGATCCATGATGGCAATTCGCTGCGCCACACGCTCCGCTTCATCCATGTAGTGAGTGGTCAAAAACACGGTCACACCTTCGCTCTGATTGAGATTCTTCACTTGCGTCCAGAGTTGATTCCTGCTTTGTGGATCGAGCCCCAGGGTCGGCTCATCCAAAAACAGAATTCGCGGCGTATGCAGAAATCCTCGCGCGATCTCGAGCCTCCTCTTCATGCCCCCGGAGAACTTCTTCACGAGATCCTTGCGGCGATCCCACAATTCGAAGGTTTTCAGTAACAGCTCGATCCGTTCCATGCGCGTCCGGCGGGGCACGTGATAGAGAACGCCATGAATGTCCATGTTTTCGTAGGCCGTCAATTCCCCATCTAAGCTCGGGTCCTGAAACACAATTCCAAACCGGCGGCGCGCTTCATTCTGTTTCACAGCTGGATCCAAGCCATCCAATTCGACGGTTCCGCCAGTCGGTTTCAGCAGAGTGGTCAGCATCTTGATAGTGGTGGTCTTGCCCGCTCCATTCGGTCCCAGGAAGGCGAAGATTTCGCCCTTTTGCACTTCGAAAGAAATGCCGCCGACGGCGGTGAAGTCCCCGAACGTCTTGACCAGATTTTCTACTTTGATCACTGAGTCTGTTCCAAAGCGCATTCCATCCTAAACCGATCGGCCCTCCACAGTCAAAATGAACTGTTACCGTGGTGCTCGTATGGCGGAGAATTCACGCTTGATCGTTGTCTCGAATCGTCTGCCGGTCTCTTTGGCTCGCAACGGCGACAACTGGGAAGCAAAGCGCAGCGCGGGCGGTCTCGCAACGGCGATGGACCCTATTCTGAAACGCGAAGGGGGCCTGTGGATCGGTTGGTCCGGGACAACCGAGGACCTGCCCGCGGACGCCGCCAAGCGTCTGCGGGACGAACAATCCGCGATTCCTGTCGAGCTGCCAACCGATGTTTTCGAGAAGTTCTACGAGGGCTATTCGAATCAGGCGCTCTGGCCGTTATTTCACAGCTTCACTTCCAGGCTGCAGTTCCAAGCGGAGAACTGGGAAGCGTATATCGACGCGAATCGCAGATTCTGTTCCGCGGTTGTCAACGAGTTCCGGCCGGGCGATCGGATCTGGGTGCACGATTATCACCTTATGCTGCTGCCAGGCATGCTACGCGAGAGCCTTCCCGGTGCGGCCATCGGATTCTTTTTGCACATCCCATTTCCCGCTTCCGATGTCTTCGCCATCCTGCCTCGCGGTGAGGAACTGCTCTCCGGCGTTACAGGCGCGGACCTCATCGCATTTCATACTCACTTACACCTGCAGCATTTCCGCATGTCGCTGCGGCGGCTCTTGGGAATTGAGAGTACCGTCGATCGACTGGAGGCGCCCGGCCGTCAAGTGCGGCTTCAGGCGCTACCGATCGGGATCGCTCCCAACGATCTCCTCCGGGAGCGGGATCAACCGGAAACGCAGGAGCAGTTGGAGAAGCTACGGCGGCGTTACAGCGGACGCAAGGTGATCGTGGCCGTGGACCGGCTCGACTACACCAAGGGAATGCCCGAGCGCCTGCGAACCTTTCGCCGTCTGTTGAGCAACGACGACAAGCTCTTGGGAAATGTCGTCCTGCTACAGATCGCAGTTCCTTCCCGCGAGAACATCCAAAGCTATCAGGATTTGCGCAGTGAAGTGCATGAACTCATCTCGGAAATCAACGGCCAGTTCGGCACGCCCGATTGGGTACCGGTCGTCTACATCCACCGCGGCATCTCCCGGCCGGAGTTAGTGGCGGCGTATGAATTCGCCGATGTGGCCTGGGTGGCGCCGTTGCGGGACGGAATGAATCTGGTCGCGAAGGAATATGTTGCGTGCCATCCGGACGGTACCGGCGTCCTGGTGCTGAGCTCATTCGCCGGCGCCGCCGCCGAGATGGGGGAAGCGTTGCTTGTGAACCCATTCGACGAAGAGCGAACCGCGCTGACGGTCAGCCGCGCGCTCGCCATGGGGGACGAAGAGAAACGCGAACGCATGCTGGTCCTGCATGAGCGCGTCATTCGTAACGATGTGTTCGCGTGGGGCGAGCGCTTTCTCACCATCCTGGACCAAGCGGTCGAAACACGCCGCTCGCGCGCGCCCGAAAGCCCGCCACCGCTGCCTGTGGCCGACCTCGTCGCAGCGTATCGAAAAGCCGCGAAACGCCTCTTGCTTCTGGACTACGACGGTACGCTCGTGCCTATTGTGGCTCGCCCGCAAGACGCTGCTCCCAGCGCTGACCTGCTCCGCTGGTTAGCGGCCCTTGCAAGCGAGCCGGCGAACGATCTGATCGTGCTCTCCGGGCGACGCGCCGCTGACCTTGAACGCTGGCTCGGTGATGTTCCCCGTCTGGGTCTTGCGCCGGAACACGGCGCGCGCTGGCGTTCTCCCGGCGACAGCGCGTGGCGCGGCCATTCCGGAAAAACTGAGTGGAAAGACACCATCCGGCCCATCCTGCAACATTTCGTGGATCGTACGCCCGGCAGCTTCATCGAGGAGAAGGAATTTGCGCTCGTTTGGCACTACCGCGCCACGGAAGCCGAATTCGGCGACTGGCTGGCAACCGAAATGGTCGCGATGCTCGAAGGCATGCTTGCCGAAACCGAACTGCGCCCCTATCGTGGCAAAAAAATTGTCGAGGTGAAACCGATGTGGGCCAACAAAGGCGCTCTTACCGATGAATTGCTACCGGCGTACTGCGACGGTGCGTTTATTCTCGGCATCGGCGACGACCGTACGGATGAAGACCTGTTTGAACGCTTGCCTGAGGGCGCCTGGAGCGTGCACGTCGGTAATGGACCGAGTAGAGCCGCTTACAGCGTTCCCGATACCCACCACGTCAGGTTACTGCTTCGGCAACTCGCCGAAGCACAATAGCCAAGACGAACCACACGGCGGCCGATCAGGACAATGGAGACGCTGCGGGAGCAGCTTAAGGAGGGGATCTTTCCAAAGGCAGGCCCGAGTCACAGGGCCTGCCCGACTAATTAAACTCTGAACAGAGTGTCCGAGGTTCTACGCCAGGGAAACTTGCTCGGCTTGCAATCCCTTGGGGCCATTCTTGACCACGAAGGAAACGCGGGCGCCTTCGTCCAGGCTGCGATAGCCAGACGACTCGATCGCCGAAAAATGAACGAATACGTCTTCGCCATTTTCGCGTGCAATGAATCCGAACCCTTTCGAAGCGTTAAACCACTTTACAGTTCCAGTTTCTTTCATATATCTCTTTCTCTTTCTCTTTCTTGCGACTAGAACCTAACACATCAATTGAGGGGATCGAAAGCTGCTTACCATGAAGGGTGGGCCGTACGAATGGTTCAAGTGAGGGAAGGAATCTACGTGCATCTCAAAGATAACCATTACTTGCGACTTCTGTCAAATGTTTGATGAAGCTTTTTGTGTCGCGTTTTAATGTAAAAGTTTGGTTGGGAATCCGCTGAGGCCTAAGGCGTGATGCAAATTACAGATTTGAGCCCGGCCAGGGCTCAGGACTGTACTTTCCGGATCACCGTACCCAGTTTGCCGCGCTCGCCCGGGGTCGCACGGGTGTAATCAGCAGTGCTTTGTTCCGGTGGACGTTTTGGCTTATTCTTGTTTTCCTCGATCTTTTCGGAGATAGCCCGATTCTGCGCAATCCGTGCAGCGGTCCGTTCCGCTGGAGTCATGAGATGAAATGGCTTGCTCATTATTATGCCTAGCTATATGATCGCGCATGTTTACCGCCTGGGGAGGCGAGAACTGGGTTGTGACTAAGCGATAGCCATGCTCGGCGGGCGCACCATCGCCGGCAGAATGATGCAGATCGCCATAACAACCGCGATCACGTGCAACCCGCTCTGGTATGCTCCTGAACTCTCCCGCATACGGGCAATCAAAATGGGTCCGAACACGCTCGCGAAGCTCCAGGCCGTCAGCATCAATCCGTAAATCGGTCCAACGTTGCGCGGCCCGAAGTAATCGGCCGCAAACGCCGGCATGGTCCCGAATCCTCCCCCGTAACACATCAATATGAGGAACGCGACCAGCGTGATCATTGTGGGCGTATGTAGTAGATACGGCATAAACCAAAACAGCAGCACCTGCACGGCGTACATGATCAGAAATGTCATTCTGCGAGTCAGTGTGTCGGAAGCCCAAGCCCAAAACACGCGCCCCAGGGCATTGCCGATAGAGACAATCCCTACCATTCCCGCGGCGAGGATGGCGCTAACGCGTCCCAGTTCCTGAAAGACGGGCGCTTCCTGAGAGATGAGCGAAATTCCTGCAGACGTATTCAAGAATAAAAGAAGCCAGAGCGCCCACCATTGCCAAGTATGTAAAGCGCCACTCAAGGTGTAATCGCGTGCGGATCGTTCGGTCCTGTGCGTACCGCTCATGGGTAGCCACCCCGCGGGCGCCCACCCCACCGGGGGATTCTGCATGAACCAGCCCGCAACGCTGGTCACCACCAGATACACCACGCCCAAATACGCGAAAGTCCGCAAAACCCCGACGCTCTGGATCAGACGAGTCGCCACGGGGGCCGTCACCAACGCTCCCGCCCCAAAGCCCCCCACCGCGATACCTGTGAGAAGTCCACGCCGCTCCGGGAACCACTTGACCAGTACGGAGATTGGAACGATGTACCCCAAGCCGAGCCCCGTTCCGCCTATTACTCCATAGGTCAGATAGAGCCACCACAGCTTGTGGTCGCTAAAGCTGGCGAGAAATACTCCCACACCGTAGAGCAAACCGCCGGTGACGGCAACGACGCGGGGACCTTTGCGGTTCAACCACAAACCGCCAAAGAATGATGCAAATCCGAGCGAAAAGATCGCGATCGTAAAGGCGAGAGTTACTTCCGCGGTGCTCCATCCGAAAGCCTTCGTCAACGGTACGCGGAAGACGCTCCAGGCGTATACGGCGCCGAGGGAAATCTGCATCACCACACCAGCTACCGCAATTCCCCAACGATTATTCGTATGCATCCTGCTCCCTTGCGCACGGCCAGGTACGCTCATCAAGGCTAGAGGAAATTAATTGAATTCCCGTTACCCGGCAAGGGGTGCGAATACTACTGTCATGGCGTCGCCGTTAATGGAATCGGTACCCGGGCTTTCAGCTCGCAGCGGTATAGCTTCGAGCCGTCCTTATCGGTTTTCAAGGTGCAAACTGCCCAAGCTAAGAACAGGTCCGGCCCGAGTGGGAATACAATTTCCGATCCGTTTAGCTCAGCTTCAATACTCGGTCCCTCCGCCGTTCCTGGCAATGTGAATCCATCCCGTGCCCGAAAACGACCGGAATCGAGTAGCGAATTGCGTCGTTCACCTGTGTGCGCGTTACCTCCGCTTCAACGAGAAACGTTGTCGTGTCAGGTCTTCACCCTAATTTCTGACCCGGAGATCGCTCACGGTCATCTCGGCAGCTTCCACCGAAAAGGGCTGACATGGGCATCATCCGATGGAAAACCGGCGCGACCGTCCGATAAGACCTTAGAAACCGATGAACACCCGGCTAAGAGAATTGTGGCAACACGAGGACGGACAGGATCTGGTGGAATACTCACTCCTGCTGGCGTTTATTGCGTTGGCGGCAGTCGCCCTTCTGAGTGGTGTGGGGAAGAACATTTCCAAGATTTGGACGTCGATCAGTACTCAGGTCAGCAACGCTGCGTCGTAGATTTCGCTGGCTGTTCTTCAGATTGATGCCATGAGTTCAAAACGTCCGAACTGACCATCCCGAATAGAATCCGGCGCTTACGTACCGTCTCGCCGCGGTCCAGTACCGAGCAGTGCGACAACTCGGGCGAACTGTATGCCGCACCAACCCGACTGGCACATTCTGGACGCGTGGTTTTCCGGGAACGACGATGGGCTGACGCTACCGACCCGGAACATCAGTGAAAACGGAGCGAGTCTCCAGATTCAGAACCTTGATCGAAACGATCCGCCGGATTACCAGCCAGGCGGCGTGCCGCGGTCGGACGACTTCAACCGAAACGTCTACCAGTTGACAGCGGCCCCGTGTATGCCGGCGATTCCCGTCCAGTGCTCTGTCGCCGGTTTCGATCCTGCTACATCGCCCATCTATTGGCGTCTGGTCTGCCGGCATATTCTTTGCCGTTACTGCAACTCGGGCAGCTACCGGTATCAGAGTACTTGTGAGACCTTCGATCGCGAGTGGCGCGGGCAGAGCCGAAACCCGTCGTTCACGATATTCGGGGGCGCCTCATCGGGGTGCGTCTTTACTTATAACGACGAATCGCGAGTGCTCGGCGGGCACGCGCTGCTGGAGGTAGCGGCACAAATCGAAGATACAATTTTGGCTGATTATGTTCACGTACGCATTGCGGGGACGAATCCGAGTGTGGATGATGTGTGCAATTACCTGCGGACCCAATTGGGCGCGACGGATCAGAACATTTTGTATATGGTCCAGGCTGTCTTCCGTCAGGAATCGAATGCGACTCAGTTCAATCCGACTGCGCAGGATGGCGCAATCATGATCTTTACCCAGCCATATCACTTTTACAATCCATTCCAGCCGGATTGCACGGTGCCATTTCTCTGGCCTGCGGATCCAGCTAATTTCCCGCTGGCCAGTTTCGATTTTGGAGTTGGCATCTCCCAGTTCACGGAGGTAGGGAATCAGAGAATAACGGCAGATATCGCGTGGGATTGGCGAGAGAACGTGCGGCAATCAGCCAACCTCTTTGTGGGTAAGCTGCAAAGCCAATTCCGACCGGGGATCACTTGGATTGAGTGGGCGATGAAGACATGGGCGGCTTACAACGGATCGGGGCCGCGCGCGGATCAATACGCACAGGAAGTTTCGCAGACAGCGGAGGCGGCGATGATTTCCACAAACCCTGTGACTGTTCTTCCTGTCATCACCTTTTTGCAGGCTCTGCCGGCGTTATCACCGCCAGGAGAATGGCTGATTCCGTGAACGCGGCTCTCGGGAACTAGTCCTGGATGAGCAATTTATGCTGGGTAAGTGCGAAGTTTACTGTATATAGGCGCTCATCCCGACGACGAAGTTTTCTTCGCCGGAGGCACGCTCGCCCGGTATGTCGAAGAAGGAACACGTGTCAGCATCATCTGTGCAACACGAGGGGAACGTGGAGCTACGGCGGATCTGTGCTCGATCGAGGAGTTGCCCAAAATGCGCGAGGCGGAACTGATCGCCGCGATGAAGGCGCTCGGAATAACGGATATTCACTTCCTCCCGTACGAAGATCAAAAGCTTTCGACAGCGCCGCCGGACGAAATTCGAAAACATCTGGTGGGGATCATACGGCAAGTGAAGCCGCAGATTGCGATTACATTCGACCCTGAAGGGGCCAATCAACACACCGATCATATGGCGATTAGCCGTTTTTCGTCCGATGCGGTATCGGCGGCGGCGGATGGCCGATTTTATCCGGAAGTTGGTCCAGCACATCAAATCGAGCGGCTGTTATGGCATCCGACTATTCTGTTCAGGCTTCCCGAAGATGTACAGCTACAGAGCGAACCGGGCATCGATTTTCTGCTGGATGTGAGCCGTTGGACTGAAAAAAAGGCGGATGCGATCCGGGCTCACCGGACACAACTGCCTGGGCTGGGAAAACTGTTCTTCGAGAATCCGAATGGCCGCCGCACGTTTTCGAAGGAAGCATTTCGCATCGGGTGGGGGCCACGGCCGCAAACGATTCCGGCCGACGACTTGTTCGCGAAGTAAGCGCTAGTTCTCCGCCATCTTCTTGTACGCCCGAGCCGGCCGCACGCTTGGGGCGCGCGGACGGCGTGCACGATCATCGTTCTGAAGAATGCTACGCTCATACTCAAGAGACAGTTCGAAACACAAGTCGCCAACTGACGCGAGCGCGCCGACGCGACTGCGTCTCTCTTTCAGAAGAATGCTACGCATCCTCAGGCAGACAATCATGGCCGCTTCTACAACCACATCCGTATCCAGATATCTATTGTCGCTGCTGCGCATTGTCGCGGGCTTTACGTTTACCCTGCACGGTTTGCAGAAGTTTGGCGCATTCGGGGGGATGCACGGCCACAGAGCCGCCGCCTTCACGCTGATTTGGTTCGCCGCAGTGCTGGAGACGATCGGTGGACCGCTCCTGATTTTAGGCCTGTTTACAAGACCGGTAGCACTCATTCTTGCGGGGGAAATGGCTGTCGCGTATTTTCACGGCCATGCACCTCACGGCTTGTGGCCCGTTGTGAATGGCGGCGAGCTGGCGGTTCTCTACTGCTTTATCTTTTTATACATTGTGGCAGCGGGCGCTGGTCCGATCAGTGTTGACCACTTCATGGGTAAGCGCGGGGCGTAAGCGAGTGATGGCGCGCGGCTAGTGCGCTTGATTTGCGATCATCTCAAGCTGTCGAAGATGATTGCCATCGTGCCCGGCCATAGTTTCGACGATCGTTTGAAAAGTCATGGCGCCGCGCTCCGGGTGCGTTACGGGTTTTGCAAGCGCCTGCGGGCCGGCGGCTTCGATCAGGGCCAGATTCCATGCGCGCAGAGTTGAGAAAGTCTCGAGCGCGGTTTTCGCTGGGACCGCTTGGTAGTTGCGTGCCCAAGCTGCCTGATCGAACGGTTGAATGACATGGTGCGGTTCCGCGAGGGTTTGCCGGAGCCGAAACGCGAAGGCGATTTCCGTATCCGCCAAGTGACAGATGATTTCGCGCGCGGTCCACTTACCGGGGTGGTAACTTTGCTCGAGACCGTTGGGGCCAAGCCGCTGAACGATGCCGGAGATGCGAGTTGGCGTATTCGCAAGGATTTCGTTCGGAGCCGAGTTGCCGATGTAGCCCGCGTATGGGTTGACAGATGTAGCCATGTGCCATTTTCCACTATTTACGAGTTTCATAGAGTTGACTCGCCGAAGTTCCGATCAATCCTCTTGCGGCCGTTAAGGGCTTGACACGAACCGCGCGGCAGGTCATGCGGTCGGGCGGAAAGCCTTCAGCACCAGATGACGGATGGGGCGGAAGTGTTCGGTGTTTGGCGACTGTGCGAATCTGATGAGCTTCACGCGTTCACGAGAGCCTCGCGGTCACTCCACATGCCAAAAAAAGGTTGATCTTTGGTTCTAGCCGCGCTCTTTTTCGAACCATCCGATGCCGCGGCTCTCAACTTAACAGTCACAGGTCGGTCCTCTGAGGCATCTGCGAACATTGACATAGATGTATCTGGGCTCATCGGCGCACGGCCGTATATGCAATACACTTCTTGTTATTGCATTTTTCAGCTGCTCAAATTCCTGCTGGAATGCATCCAACAAGTGTGCCCAGCCATTCGGCCACATGCAGGCGCTCACATAGCGTGACCAGAGGTACACCTTTTTCCACCCGCCTGTCGCGTGCTCCTGAGACAGCGAAGTTCCTGCGCCGTGCAGCTCCGGCTTTCTTTCGAGAGATCTCAAAGGAATACAAGCGCGAGAGTATACCGGCGCCTAAGCATCCTAAGCTGGAGCTCTGGCCCGATCGCGGCTTACATGCCGCTTGGCTTGGGCATAGCACCGTACTTCTGAAAATCGAGGGTTTTACGATCCTCACGGACCCTGTGTTCAGCACGCGAGTTGGTTTAAATTTTGGGCCGGTGACCGTTGGCATCAAGCGACTGGTTGATGTCGCCGCATCGATCGAGGAGTTACCGCCGATCGATCTGCTGCTGCTTTCGCACGCCCACATGGACCATTTCGATTTGCCGAGCTTGCGGCATCTCGAGAATGCAGCCACGTACGTCGTGACAGCGGATAAGACCTCCGACCTGCTGCGCACCCGGCGTTATCAGGCGGTGCATGAGTTGCGATGGAATGGCAGCGTGCAGACGGGGGCGGCTGAGGTTACGGCTTTTCAGGTGGCGCACTGGGGCGCTCGCATGCGCAGCGATATTTACCGCGGCTTCAACGGATACGTGATAGATGTGGGATCGCACCGCATCATTTTTGGCGGAGACACGGCGTATACGGACAGCTTTAAGCAACTTCGCTCATCGAAGCCGGTGGAGCTTGCCATTATGCCTATTGGCGCATACGATCCCTGGATTCGCGTTCACTGCAATCCAGAACAGGCATGGACAATGGCTAACCACGCGGGAGCTGAATATGTTCTGCCGGTTCACCACCAGACGTTTCAATTGAGCCGCGAACCGCGATCGGAACCGATAGAACGAATCGTGGCTGCAGCAGGTTCACAGCCTGAGCGGGTCTGCGTTCACGATATCGGCGAAGAATTTCACCTGTAGGCCGGCCCGGCCGCGGCTAGTTGAGGCTTTCGTGACTGCGCGTTGGCCGCGAAGCTGGACACAAGTCAGGACTTGCCGAGAGCGGTCTCAATCGCCTTCACAGCCAGCGGACCCATGATGGCGTATCCGGCCGCATTCGGATGCAATCCATCGCGCGTCAAATCGCGCTGGAGCGCTTTGTTCTCGTCGAGCAACGCCGGGTAATAGTCGAGATACGTGAAGCCATTACGAGCGCAGTAATCTTTTATCCACACATTCAGCGCCAGGATCTTTTCGGGTGGACGCCGGTCGGTTTGCGGCCTGATGTAGTCGCAAACGGGAGTGACGGACGATAACACGACGCGGATTCCGTTGGCCTGCGCGAGCTGGGACATGGAGGCAAGGTTCGCTTCGATATCTTCGAGAGTCTCCGGCCCGGTATTGCCGGCAATGTCGTTCGTCCCAGCAAGAATCACCACCACCTTCGGCGCCAGTGCAATCACGTCCGGCCGGAATCGAATGAGCATTTGCGGCGTAGTCTGTCCGCTAATGCCGCGATTGATGTACGGCTTACCGGGGAAGAACTTATCCGGGCCATGGCCCCATGCGTCGGTGATGGAATCGCCCATGAACACGGCCCGATCCTCGCCGGGCGCGGGAGGACCTAGCTGTACGTTGTCAGCCCGATAGCGTGACAGGTTCGCCCAGTCTTTCAGTATTTTTTCGTCGCGGGCCAACTGGGCCTGAAGTTTGGGGACGTTGACTTCTTGAGTTTCTTCTGAACGGGAGGTGGCGGGCGCGGTCGTTTGCGCGTAAATAGCCGCTATTGCGAGCCCGGTCAATGCGGGAAGGAGAGCTTTCACGGGTGTCCTCTCGTGGAGAGTATCGCATCTCAACGGTAGAGGAGTCAGGCGCCGTTCGGGTGTGTCAGAAATAGGTGGTGTAGTCTCAGCCTGTTCTGAGCGCCGTATTTCCAGGAGCTATACAGCGGACCGGCGTTTGATGTCGATGCTGAGACGCTTGATCTTTTGGTTTAGGGTAGAAAGCGGGATTCGCAGGGACTCCGCCGCCTCCGTTTGGCTGTAATGGACGGATTCGAGCGCTTCGATGATCTTGCGGCGCTCGAAATCGGCGACAACTTCAAAGAGAGAGGCGTCGGACGAAAGCATGCCGTTGCGATCGCGTGAGATGCGCAGGCCGCTTGCTTGCTGCAACTGATCGGGCAAGACGTGGGCCGGAACAGAGGGCGAAGTAGCCAGCACGACGGCGCGCTCGACCGCGTTTTCGAGTTCTCGCACGTTGCCGGGCCAGTTGTGTTCCATCAGGATTTGCATCGCTTCAGGTTCGAAAGTGAGCATGGAACGGCCATCGCTGTTCAGGAATTTTTCGTTCTCACGGCAGTAGCGAGTGAAGAAGGCGTCAATCAGATGCGGTATATCTTCCTTGCGATCGCGCAACGGCGGCAAGCTCAAATTGATAACGTTGAGGCGGTAATACAAGTCTTCCCGAAATTTGCCCTCTTCCACCAGTCTCCGCAAATCCGCATTGGTAGCGGCAATCAGGCGAACGTCCACGCGCACGGTTTCGCTTGAACCGACGGGCATAAACTCGCGGTCTTGCAGGACGCGAAGAAGCTTGATTTGAATCTCAGGACCGATCGTTCCAATCTCGTCGAAAAAGATGGTTCCGCGATTGGCTGTCTCGAAATAGCCTTTGCGGTTTGCGACCGCGCTGGTAAACGATCCTTTCACATGACCGAACAGCGTGGATTCGAGCAGTTCCGAAGAAAGGGAGCCGCTGTTGACCGGCACGAAGGCGTGGTCGGCGCGCGCCGAATTGGCGTGAATGGCTTTGGCGATAAGTTCTTTGCCGGTTCCCGTTTCGCCGGTGATCAGAATGGTCGCGCGGCTGGGCGCCACTTGCTCCACTTGATCCAGCAGGCGTAGCATACGGTCGCTTTTTCCCACGATGTTGGGAAACGCATAACGCTGCTTGAGGGCGCGCTTGAGCTGAGTGTTCTCACGCTCGAGATGACCTTTGGAGATCATCCGGTCAATCTCGATCAGCAGCTTCTCGTTGTCCCAGGGCTTGGCGAAGTAATCGTTCGCGCCCGATTTGAGCGCCCGCACTGCTACTTCGACAGAACCATAGGCGGTCAGCAAGAACACTGGGGTCGCGGTGTCGTGCCGCCGGATATCGGCGAGAACATCTAAACCGGACCGATCGGGCATCATCAAATCGAGCAGTACCAGATCGTAAGAACCAGCTTCGAACTTCTGCAGGCCGGTGGTAGCGTTCTCGGCCAGTTCAACAAAGTAGTTCTCTCCTGTGAGGAGTAGCTCCAGACTCTCGCGAATGTCGATCTCGTCATCGATGACAAGAATGCGGCGGCGATCGGGAGGACCGACGCGGTCAGCCGGCAAGGCTTGGTTTTGAAAACCCACTACAGTGGTTGTATCAGACATTTAAATATCGGCCGGCAAGGACTGCGCGGAGGCTTGGCTCAAAGCGGAGACACGAGCCGGAATCGCTCGTGCCGTTACGCGGGGAGAGCCTCGCGCCGGGGTTCGGCAGCCCTGGCACTGCGCGTCGAAGCACTGGGGAACTCCAGCCGAAAGCGCGTGCCGCTATTGACTGTGCTCTCCACTTCAATCACACCGCCGTGCTCTTGCACAATGCCGTAGGTAATAGCAAGTCCCAGCCCGGTTCCCTTCTTGGGGGCCTTGGTTGTAAAGAATGGATCGTAGATTCGGGACAGATATTCCGATGGGATGCCTTGGCCGGTGTCGGCGATTTCAACGTGGGCAAAGCCCGCCTCGGTCCAGGTGCGGATCGAAAGAGTGCCGCCGCTTGGCATGGCATCGCGAGCGTTGATGAACAGATTCAGGAACACCTGCTGCAGCTTGCCGGAATTGCCTCTCACGGATGGCAACTGCTCGGCCAGAGTCATGACGGTCGCGACACCTGTTTTTTCGAATTGATGCTCCACCAGCGTGGCGGTCTCGCGAATAACGCGATTCAAATCCAGATCGATAAAATCCGTGGGGGATGTACGGGAGAAGTTCAGAAGGGAATTGACGATTTCGCTCGCGCGGAACGTCTGCTTTGCGATCTTTTCAAGCAGTTTGGACTTTTGATCGTCACCTGAGACTTGTTTCGCCAACATCTGGGCATAGGTGGAGATCACGGCCAGCGGCGTATTCACTTCGTGCGCCACACCGGCGGCCAGCAGACCGATGGAACTGAGTTTGTCGGCCTGCACCAGCCTACGCTCCAAGTCGTCGCGATCGGTGATGTCGTCAAAGATAATGAGACGACCGATCTGTTGAAGGTCCTTAGCCACAAGCGGGGCGATGGCCAGATTCACAATGGATTCGCGGGGCGCGGCAGCGGCTTTGGCTAATTCCAGTCCGCCATAACCGTTCTTGGGCAGCCCGTTCGACGATGCGGGGGCGCTCTCCATGCGTGTCCGGAGAGCCATCTTGTAGACGTTGTGAACGCCGCCATATCCGCGGACTTCGTCGAACTTTTGGCACAGCTCGGGAGGGAACAGTTCAACGAGGGTCTTGCCCACCGCTTCAGCGCGCGTGATGCCGGTGAGCTTTTCGATTTGCGTGTTCCAACTTTCCACCCGGTCGTCCAAATCGGCGGCGAGAATACCCACGTTGATGGATTCAACTATGTTTTCGCTGAACTCCTTCAAGCGCTCGTACTCGTCCGCCTTACGCTGCAGAGAGCTATAGAGGCGCGAGTTCTCGATGGCGATTGCGACATAGTTGGAGAGCGTAACCAAAAGTTCGATGTCATCGCTCGACAGAAAGTCGCCTTCGGTGGTGCGGCTGACGCCAAAGAAGGCGATGGTTTTGCCGCGCGAGTTGCAGGCGACGTAATACGTGAAATCGAGTTCCGCGATGGTGTCCCGTACCGATTGCGGCCATTCCTGCGAAACAATGTCGCGCAGATGCTTGGGGCGCTCAAAGAACAGGTACGGTCTTCCGGAGGATTCGTCCAGGAAGCGCAGGTCTCCTACGAACTCGCCCTGCAGCACCTCGGGGGAGGATTGATTATTTCCTGTTTGTGTTGACTGCCGGGATAGCGGGTGCAGCACCGAGCGGCCGGCGCGCCCCGGCTTCTGGGCCAACGAGTGGAGGTGGAATTGGCCTGATGTCTCATCGGCGAGGAAAAAGCCAACTTGTTGAATGGAAAGGGTTCGCAGCAAGCGGTCCGAGACCTTCGACAGCATGAGGTTCTGGTCGGTCTCGGAACTGAGTTCGCGCGCGAACTCAATCAGCGTCAAGCGGGCGTCGTAGCGATCGCGATAGAACACCCTAGCGATCCAATTGCTCCTGTATCCAGCGCCGAATGGGTTGGAAGACAAAGGTCGCGAACGATATGAAGACGACAAAGGCCGCGGGCTTGATGGTTTGCGTATTGAAGATGAGGAAAATGAGCCCATAGAAGCCGCCGATCACCACCAGCGTGGCGAGCGTATAAACGTATCCCTGCTGGAAGATAATATCGACGTCCATCAGGCGGTAGCGCGTGATCGCGTAGGCCCATGTCAGCGGTATCAACCCCATGGAGAGCACGCTCAGGCTCATGATGTGATTAGGAACACTGCCGGCAACGTAGGGAATCGCGTACAAGAGTGCAAAAGGCGTCAATCCGACCAACGCCCCGTTGCGCAGGTATTTCAATTGCCGCCTTATCACGGGATCTTCTTCATGGGCGAAATCGATGCCGAGCGCCACGGCGCCCCCGAAGTACAGCAGCAGGGAGAAGGCGAGGCTTGCTCGATCCAAGAGCCAGCGAACCTCAAACAGCGAAGTCGCGGATTTGAGCAGGCCTTCGGCAGCGGCGGCGATGACCAGCAGAAGGACGGCAGACGGGGCGTACAGCAGCAGCCATCTACCGGGCCTTTTAGCCAGCGCGGGCGTTGGTGAAAAGTAAGGCAGAAATGAAGAAAAACAGCGGGAGCAAACAGGTTCGAGACCAGATTGCCCCAGTAGAGGGTTTCGTCAAAGGTGTTTAATTTGCCCGAGTAGTGGAAACAGGAGGCGGCAAACGAGAAGAGGCACAGGATAAAGAACTGGAACGACTTGGCGGCGCTGGTTCGCCGGTAATAGACGAACAACCCAATCGCGAGATAGAAAAAACCGACGCCGTACTGGTAGTAGACGGCGGAATCACGGGGCGCCGGTTGTATGAAGATGTTGCTCTTTTGAAATTCGATCCCCGCTCGGCGCAGCGTGTAGTGTGTCGGCCCGAGCGGTACGCCATCGGAGAGGGGGATCTGCCAGAGCGCCTGCGGAACGTCGAGCGCTTTTCCTATAGAGAAGCCCTGAATCTTAATGAGTTCATCGCCGAGGCGGATTCCCGCTTTATCACCGGGGCCGCCGGGGGAAATGTAGCCGGCGACAACTTGGTTTCGTCCCCCCGAACCCTTGTGGTCTACCCAGGTCACGCCATCGTCGTGGAGGGGATAGGAGCGCAAATGCTCAAAGCTGAGAACGGCAGCTATGACAGCGGCGGCCGTGCAGATCAGCAACAGAGTACCTGCGAACTGGTTCCTTGACGCGCTCACGAGACACCATGGCGAGTGGTACGGACCACTCGTTTGTATTCCCCGATTCTATAGAGTATGTAGTATTAGCACGTGGACCGCCAATTGGCGGCACTGTCTAAGTGACTGGTAGCACGTGGTTAGGGCCACTCGCAAGCAAAATGTTGGTAGCGCGACCTCTTCAATTCGGGAACACGTCTCCCGATTCCGGTAGTACCAAAGCGGCGCAGACACCTGAATGACGTGTGAAGCGGTAGGAAAGTTCTGGGTTTGCAGAGGTCAAGGCCGGGCGAACGCGGCCAGCTCTCATCTTTAAACGTAACCGGCTGTAACCGGGAGAGGCAGACGCACGTCGGGGGCGTAGACGTTATGTGCAACGGGGCGTTGACGCTGAATCGAAACACACTTAGACTGAAGTAGACGCCCTCACAGCCTCACAAACAGGTGGTTTTCCTCTCATGAAGTTCTCGCTTGCCTTCCGCTCGCATGTAATGGTTGGCATTTCGGCCGTAGCCCTCGTGGCTGCTGCAACTCTAGTCGCGCAGGGTCAGAAACAGAACAGCAGTTCTAGTGACTCTAACGAGACCGTCGCCAAGCCGCTTACGAAGAAGCAGATAGCGAAGAAGCAAAAGGAACTGGAGAAAGAGCTCGCCGGTCCTTGGAAGAAGTGGCTGAACCAGGATGTTGTTTACATCATCACGGACGAAGAAAAGCGGGCGTTCAAACAACTGAAAACGGACGACGAGCGCCAGCAGTTTGTAGAGCAGTTCTGGTTGCGCCGGGATCCCACGCCGGACACGGAAGAGAACGAATTCAAAGAAGAGCATTACCGGCGGATCGCTTACGCAAACGATCATTACGCTTCGGGCATTCCGGGGTGGAAGACAGACCGCGGCATGATCTACATCAAATATGGTCCGCCGGATGAAATCGATTCCCATCCGTCTGGTGGATCGTATGAGCGTCCTATCGAAGAAGGCGGGGGCGAAACCTCTACATATCCTTTTGAAGACTGGCGGTATCGCTACATCGACGGCATCGGCACGAACGTAATGATCGAGTTCGTGGACACCACGATGAGCGGTGAGTATCACATCAGTCTGGACCCGGAAGAAAAGGACGCCCTGCTTTATGTGCCTGGCGCGGGTTTGACGCTTTCGCAGCAGATGGGGTTAAGCGACAAGACGCAGATGTTTAGCCGCACGGACGGCACTCACTTGGGAACGGGCAACCAACCCTTGCCTGAAAGCATGAATGAGTTTACACGGCTGGAGCAGTACGCGAAGCTGCAGGCTCCTCCCGCTATCAAGTTCAAGGATCTGGAAGCGGCGGTAAATTCGAGCATTCGGTACAACACGCTTCCCATGCAGGTGCGGGCGGATTACATTCGGGTGACGGATGCCACGGTCCTCACCAGTTTGTCGATTCTGTTCAAGAATAACGATCTGAACTACGCCACGAAGGACAAGATTTCGAAGGCGACCATCAATCTTTACGGCCGCGTGACCTCCCTCACTCGCCGACGCGTGAACTGGTTTGAAGACACGGTGGTTTCGGAGATTCCGGCTGAGATGTTGCAGAAAGCCATGAATGGGTCTCAGATCTACTCGAAGACTATCCCACTAGCGCCCGGCACGTATCGCTTGAACGTGGTGGCCAAGGATGTGGTCGGCAACACCATTAACAATTTCGAGATGGCGTTGAATGTTCCTCATTACGACGAGGACCAGATCGGAGCAAGCAGCGTCATTCTGGCCGACGAAATCGAACGGGTTCCCACCAAGAGCATCGGCGCGGGTCAATTCGTCATCCGAAGCTCCAAGGTCCGTCCGCGCGTGGGCGATACCTTCAAGCAGAACGAGACGATGGGCATCTACACCGAGTTCTACAACCTTGGTATGGATGAGAAGACCAAGAAGCCGGAAGGAACGATCGAGTACGATGTCCTGAACGCCAGCAATCAGACAGTGATGAGCCAGACGGAAAACATCACCGCCATTCCGAATGCGTCGGCCTTCCTGGTGACCGTAGAGAAGAAGCTCCCGCTGCGGAGCCTCGCGCCCGGCAAATATACTTTGCGCCTGAAGATGAACGACAAGCTGAAGAACCAGAGCCTGACGCCGTCGGCTCAATTTACGGTAACATCGTAGTAATCTCGATTGCCCGAGAGTCGAGTGTGGAAGGTCCATTTGAAGGGGTTGGCCGATAGGAAATTGAACGCCGCCATAAGACCGCAGGGAACGCCGAAAGCTGCAGGCTCCCGGTGTGTCCGCGGCGTTGGTCTCCGCGCTTCTTCTGTTTTCGGGTCAATGCGCCAGTGGCCAAGTATCCCTGCCAATCACGGGAAATCTGCTTGGCTCGGTTACCGATGTTGCGGGCGTGCCCCAAATGGGCGCAACGGTTCAGGTCTTCAATAAGTACGACCGGCCTATTTCGAAGACGCTTACGGCGGCCGATGGACGCTTTGCGTTCGCCGCGTTGCCCATCGATGTATACAGCGTTCGCGTTTCGCTCGCAAGCTTCCTGCCGGCGGCACGCGACCAGGTCGCCGTAAAGGCGGGCTTGGACAGCGTGCTTCGGATCCACCTGGCTACGCTTTTCAGCAGTATTCAGGTGAGCTATGCGATTCCCGATGGGGCCATGAGTAACGATTGGAAATGGGTTCTGCGCTCGTCTCCGGCGACTCGTCCGATTACGCGTTTCCTGCCGCTCGATACTGACGAGAACTCCGGGGACGCGTTGAGCGCCGAATCGCGGCCACGCCTCTTCTCGGGAACGCGGGCGATGCTCTCGGTGTCCGGGGGCGATGGGGGTTTGATCGACGCGGAGGCAAGTCCAGCAGACTTCGGCACCGGTTTCGCTGTTTCCACCAACATCCTTGGGAAAAACCAGCTTCAGGTCGGCGGTATTTTCGGGCAGGCAGCCAACCTTGCGCCGGCCGCGATGGCGCTTTGCGCCATCTACAGCCGCAATGACGATCTCGCTTTCGGACAACCTCCTCCTGAAGTGACGTTTACGATGGCGCAAATTGGGACTGCGGCTGCTCAACCGGGCGGTCTGCAAACTCCAGCGAACGGGTTTGGTGCTGGCCCCGGGTTACGCGCCATGTCCTTGAGTGTTTATGAAGTAGCCGATCCGCTGGACGGCGTTCACCTGGAATATGGAATGACGGGTGAATCGGTGGATTACCTGCGGAATGCAAACCGGATCAGCCCCTTCGCCCGTTTGACGATCACACTGGGCAACGCGGGCGAATTGATCGCGGCGTATAGCGACGGTGGGCGGCCGGATGAGCTGACAGCGCATCAACAAAGTAACTCGGCGGAAGAGGATGCGGGCAGCGACGAATTGCTCGATACAGTCAATACGCTGGCGCGCATGCCGCAAGTCTCTGAGCGCAATGGCGAACTAGAATTGCAGCGAAGCCACAACTACGAAGTGGGTTACCGGAAGACAAGCGGATCGCGCACGTATGCAGGGAGCGCTTTCTTTGAGGATGTATCGAACGGACGCATGAATGTGACGGGTGATCTGGCGGGGGTCACCGCGGGCGACCTGTTCTATGACGGTGTTTCCACCACCTCTACTTACAACGTTGGAAACTTTCAGCGCGAAGGCTATATCGCCTCAGTGGATCAGCGGTTAAACGAGTCTCTCCACGTCGACATTGGCTTACGGCCGCATGGGCGGGCTGGTGCCGAGCGGTTCCAGTTTTTCCGGTACTTCGGGGAGCGAGCAGAAGTTCTTCCATGGAAAAGACCTCGATGTCGCCTCAGCTAACCTTGCGGCGCGCATCCCGCGAGCGGGAACAAGGCTCATTGCAAACTATGGGTGGGTAGACAGTGGCAGCGTCATCCCGCAGCACGTCTTCACGACTCAGAATGTGTATGTGGACCCCGGGCTGAATATCAATGTTCGCCAGCCGCTGCCTTCCTTCTTCGGATTACCGGGTCGGCTGGAGATCACTGCCGATCTGCGCAACATGCTGGCGCAGGGCTACGTTCCCATCGATACGGACGGGCACCGGCTGCTGGTTGTGCAATCGCCGCGGGCCTTGCGTGGCGGCCTCAATTTCATTTTTTAGCTTGCATGTACCAACGGTTCAAGTTTTCGATCGCGTGCTGCGCCATCTCTTTGCTGGGGTTTATGAAAGCGGGGGCGGCAGTTGGTGGACCGGTTAATTTAAACGGCGATGCCGTGGATCCGTTTGCGCACTCGGCTCGTGCCAGCGTCTTTTTATTCGTCCGGTCGGACTGCCCCATTACTAACCGGTACGCTCCGGAGTTAGCACGCATCGCCGCGGAGTTCGCAGGTGAGCACGTCAACTTTTGGCTCGTGTATCCGGATCGCTCTGAGAATGCTGCTGCTATTCAAACTCACATCGGGCAATATCACCTTCCGGGGACGCCGCTCCAGGACCCTGAACACAGGCTTGTCGCGCGGGCGCACGCGACGGTTGCGCCGGAAGCGGCCGTGTTCGATGGATCTGGCCACCTTCAATATCACGGTCGAATTGACGATCGCTATGTCGATGTCGGAAGAGCCCGGCAACAGGCGCAAGTTCACGATCTGGAAGACGCCATTCGGGATGTACTCGCCGGTGCTCCTGTCCCTCATCCGGAAACACGCGCAGTCGGGTGCTCACTAGCCGACGTTGAGTGAATCGCCGGGCAATTTTTCTTCTCGTCATCGCCGCCGCCCTGGCGCAAGCGTCACCGAATACGGCGGCGATTCCCACTTTTGCGCGCGAGATCGCGCCGATCATCTATAGCAACTGCGCCACTTGCCATCACTCCGGCGGAGCGGGACCCTTTTCGCTGCTGACGTACGAGGATGTCAAAAAGCACGCGCGCCAGATCGCAGACGTCACGCGGCGTCGCTACATGCCTCCATGGCCTCCCGAATCGGGTTACGGGGAGTTCGAGGACGAACGGCGCCTCTCAGACAAGCAGATCCAACTGATCTCGGACTGGGTTCGCGCGGGTGCGCCTGAAGGTCTCGTGTCGGCGATCCCTCCCGCTCCGCAGTTCGCAGGAGGTTGGCAGCTAGGAATCCCGGATCTGATCCTTACGGCGTCTCGCCCGTTCATGATGCCCGCTGCCGGTCCCGACCTGTTTTGGAATTTCGTATTCAAGCCCGGAATAAGGACGACGCGCTACGTTCGAGCCATCGAGATCCGGCCCACGGGCAGTGGAGGCACAACGAACGTTCATCATGCCAACCTGCTCCTGGATCGCAATGGCTCAGTCACGCATCTCGAAACAACGCCCGGCAGCGGATTTCCGGGGATGGATCTGGTCATCGATCGTAATCCTTTCGACCCCGACAGCCATTTCCTGTTCTGGAAACCGGGCGCATTGCCGTATTCGGAGCCCGACGGTCTATCGTGGCGCCTGGATCCCGGCAATCTCCTCGTGCTGAACACTCACCTGCAACCTACTGGAAAGGCGGAACAGGTGTTGCCGAGCGTCGGTCTGTACTTCACAGACAAACCTCCTAACAAGTTCCCGATTTTGATTCAGCTCGAGCACGACGGTGCACTGAACATTCCCCCTGGAGATCGCGACTTTCTTGTGTCAGACGATTTCAGAATGCCGGTCGACGCCGATGTGCTCGCCGTGTATCCGCATGCGCATTATCTCGGCAAGTTGCTCGAAGGATACGCGACTTTGCCGGACGGCAGCCGCAGATGGCTGATTCGTATTCCCGATTGGGATCTCAACTGGCAAGCAGTCTACCGGTATCGCCAACCCGTCTTTCTTCCCAAGGGATCTGTGATTTCGATGCGCTATCACTATGACAATTCTTCCGGCAATCCTCGTAATCCGAATAGTCCGCCCAAGCGCGTGCGAGCCGGCAACCAGGCGACGGATGAAATGGGGCACCTTTGGTTGCAAGTTCTGCCGCGCGGCCGCGGCGATCACCGGCGGCCTATTCAGGAGGCGCTGATGCGGCATCGGATCGAGAAGTATCCTACGGATTTTTCGGCTCACCTGAATCTCGGCGCCATTCTTCTCTCGCGCCTGGACGCACAAGGCGCTATTGACTGCGCTCGAAACGGCCATTCAACTGGATCCCAAGCGCCCCGAGGCGCACGATATGTTGGGCTCCGCGTTCCGCAGCATCGGCCGCTTAGCGGACGCCATATCGCAATTCCGTCTCGCTCTTGCGGCGGATGGCGGATTTATCGAGGCCCGCTATGATCTGGCCAACGCACTGGCCAAGGCGGGGAACACCGACGAGGCGATTGCAAATTTCCGCCAGGTTGCCGCCGCTTTCCCGGCCAGCGCCAGAATGCACACTCAGTTCGGAGTGCTGCTGGCGCGAGGCGGCAGGGATGAGGAAGCGCTTGCGCAATTCGAGAAAGCACTGGCGATTGATCCCTCGGATGAAGACGCGCGCAAGGGCCGCCAGATCGTGTCGGCACGAGCCGCCCGCGCACCCCATCCGTAAGCACTCATCGAATAAGCTTTAAGCGTGGGCCGCAGCGTTGTTGCTAGCCGGCTGCGGCGATGAAGCATCCGGATGCGCGTCCGAATGAACGCGCGTGAACTCCGCTCCAAAGAAGAAGATCTGGGCCGAATAGTAGACCCACACGATCATGGCCACAAGCGAGCCGGCCGCGCCGTAAGCAGATCCCACACTGGCCTTGCCCAAATAGAGCCCGAGCAGCAACTTGCCGATGGTGAAAAGAAGCGCTGTGCCGACGGCGCCAGTCCACACGTTCCGCCACGAGATATGAACCGCCGGCACGTATTTGAACATGAGGGCAAACAGTACTGTGACCACGGCGAACGATACCAAGAAATTGATCACTTCGAAAACGGGCGCGGGCAGCGGGAACAAATTGCCGAAGTATTTCCCCAGCAGGGCTAAGCCGGCGCTGATGAGCAAAGAGGCGAGCAGCACGAATCCTACTGACAGGATCATGCCGAATGAGAACAAACGCTGCTTCAGCATCCCCATCATGCCCGAATACTCTTTGGGCGTGGCATCCCAGATGGTGTTCAAGGCATCCTGAAGCTCAGTGAATACTCCAGAGGCTCCGAAGAGCAACGTCACGAAAGCCATGATGCTCGCCAACACGCCGGAGGAAGGCTTCTGTGCGTTCGCGAGCAATGACTTGACCGTGTCCGCTCCGCGCTCGCCGATCATTTGCCTCGCCTCATCGATGAGGCCGTTTTGTGCCGTATCCTTGGTGAAAACCAAAGCTGCAACGGCCGCCAGCAAGACGAGCAGCGGCGCGAACGATAACAACGTGTAGAACGCAACTGAGGCGCCTAACCTGGGAGCGTTGTGGTCACTCCACTTGCTAAAGGTCTTTTTAAGAAGAGGAATGGTCTCTTTGATGCCCATTTCATTGGTAGACGAACGGCGTAAACGGGCACGCATCCCGTACTTTCCCGGGGTGTCTCGTCGAGCTGAGGAGTCCCCCAGCCAGGTTACTGGGCATCAGGGACGGCCACACCCTCCTTTTCCAGATACGGAATGCCGTATTCCATCCAGTCCGGCTCCGGTGCGCCTTTGAGGTAGTGATCGAAATACTGCTGTAAGCGGACGGTGTAGTCCTTCTGATCGGCGCGCCGTCTCAGTCCATGCGGCTCGCCATTATAGGTAAAAAGATAGGTCTCTTTATTGAGACGACGTAGCGCCAGATAAAATTCGATTCCCTGATACCAAGGGACGGCATCGTCGGCATCGTTGTGAATCATCAGCAGGGGTGTTGTTACACGGTCCGCCGCGAAGATCGGAGAATTTTCGATATAGCGTAAAGGAAATTGCCAGAGACTTCCGCCGATGCGGCTCTGCGTGCGCTCATACTGAAACTGCCTGGGTATGCCCGGCCCCCAACGAATGCTGTCGTATGCGCTGATCATGTCTGACACCGGCGCACCCGCCGCCGCGGCCCGAAAGCGGTTCGTGCGGGTCAGCATGTAGGCGATCTGATAGCCGCCCCAACTGTGGCCTTGAATCCCAATCGCCTTTTCGTTGATGAAGCCGCGGTCCACGATCTCTTGAATCGCCGGCAGCACGCAGTTCAGCGCACTTTGTCCGGGATAGCCGACCTTGTAGGCGATGTCCGGCTCCAGAACCACATAGCCATTGCTGACGTAATAACTTACGTTAATATTGTGACTCGGCCGGGGCTCGATGAAGTTGTTCAACCCTTGTGACAGCCGCTCGTAGATATAAACGAGCATTGGGTATTTCTTTTTTGGATCGAAATTCTCCGGCTTATAAAGAATGCCTTGGAGCGGCACACCATCGGCATTCTCGTAATGGATCATTTCCGCCGTGCCCCAAAGGATTGTGGCGAGTTGAGGATTAGCGTTGCTCACCTTGTGCATTTCGTGGAAGGACGCATCGGTGATCAGCAGATCCGGATACATGCTGAAGGTGGAAGCAGCCAGGACATATACATCGGCATCCCGAGCCTTGAGAGGAACCGCAAAATTTTTCGCTGCCATCGTCAATTTTTGCGGACCGCCCGCCGGGTTGAGCTGCGTTCGATAGAATCCGCTGTCGCGCGTGTCTTCGTTTTCCGCCCTCAACAGCAGAGGCTTCTCCGGGTTGATCCATTTGTCCGATGGATCGCCGTACTGAAAACGAACCAGGCGGAAGGCCGTATGCTCTTTCCGTCCCAGCCCATATGTCAGGTTTACGGCTTCAGTGCCGTCCGGCTTACAACGCCAGATATCGAACCGGTCGTACAGCAATGCATATCGCCCGTCACTCGTCCAGCCAGCCAGACCATAAGCACTCGGAGGGCCCGGCTGATCGAAATCTTCGCGCCCGAACGGGACATTCAGTTTGCCGGTCAGATTCGCGATCTGCCCTTCGGGAACCGATACCGTGATCCAATCCTTTCCGTTGAAATACGCAGCGTAACGGGAATCCGGAGACCAAACCAAGCGTCCACGATGCTTTGTCAATACCAGCTTCCGATCGCCGGTTTCGGTATTGACGATGTAGGCGTCTTCGTAGCGCGCGTCGTACTCCTGCAAACGGCGGTATTCGCGGTTATCGCCGCCCAAGGCGTATCGGCCGTCCTCACTCGGAGTGAGCTCGGTCATCGTCAGGTCAGCCAGTTGCGAGAATTTTTGCGTGCGCAAATCGTAGGTTGCGCGATACGATCGTGTGCGATCGACAGCGGCACGCACCTTCTGCATGGGCTGGATGTAATCGTCTTTCCAGGACCACAAATCGACAGATACGCGTTCGTCCGCCGCTCGCGTGTCAGGCGCCCTTTCCATTTGAGGCTGCGGCATGGTTCCGAAGAAGAGGCGCCCACCGTCTTTCGAGAACGTAATTGACGCGCTATCCGATACCTTCCAGCCCGAGGGGAAACCGACGCTCGCGGGGGAAGCCACTTCGCTTGCCGCATTCGTCCCCAGGGTCCATTCGTAGACTGCGAATTTTGCCTGCGGCGAACTCGTATCCCCACGATCGCTCACGAAAGCGAGGCGCGTCTGGCTCTCATCGAACGCAAGCTCCCGATAGCTGCCTCTGCCGGAAAGAATCGCCGCGGGTTCGCTTGTGCTGTGCGTCTTCAGCGCATACACACCGCTTCGCGCCGCGGTGTCCGACGCAACGGAATAAACCAGAGTGGCGCCATCGTTCGTCAGAATGTATTCGGTGGCGTCCGAAAAGCGGCGCTCGGTTCCGGTTTTGAGCTGCCGCAACACCACAACCCCGGTGTCGAGCTTCTTTGCTTTCGGTTGTGATCGAGGGACGCCAGCGCGCGCCTCGCTCGGCCTCACGTTCGACTTCTCGAGCGGTGGTTTCTCCGCGACCTGCAGATAGGCTACGTAATCGCTGCTTCTGGTGGGAAGCTGAAAACTCTTCACTCCCGGAGCGCGAAATACAGCTCCCGATGGCAGATCCAGGACGATCAGATCGCCCCTCGGCATGTCTTCGGGCTTTCTGTTTTCACGTCTAGCTTGCCGAAGCTTGGCGCGCTCGGGGAACGTGGAGACCACCACCGTGCTGCTATCGAGCGAGAATTTGATTGCGATACCGGGCGGCGGCGGAGGCATGTCCGGCAACTCAGGATTGGCATAGTTTGGTGCCGGCGGCGGAGGGAGTTCTCCAATCGGGTACCGCACCTCCTTAGCGGAGGCTAAGTCCCGCACTACCAACTCACCGTCGCCCTGCTGCGGAAATTCCGCATACGCCAGATAGCGCCCGTCGTTTGAGAGCTGTTGATTCTGGATGTGCCGCCAACCGTCGTAATCCTGATGGGTTAGCGGCCGCTTGGCGCCAGACGATGGGCCGAAAACCAGCAGAATCAGTGCGAAACCGCGCAGCATTGTAAAAATTGTAGCCGGTCGCGTATGGCTCCACTGTTACAATCCGATGTCGTGCGCCTGATACGAAACTATTCAGGACGGGCCAGCGCGACCTTCACAGCACCGGCGACCCTATGAACCTATTGCCTCACGACGGGAAGTTTTTCGACCTCTTCCATCAACACGCCAAGATCCTTTGCCAGTCGTCGGAATTGCTCCTCCACGGCCTGGAAAACGGCTATTCTGGCATGTGTTCCATCTCGAAACAGATGGAGGCGCTGGAACGAAGTGCCGACGACGTCGTTCATCTGATCTTCAGAAGATTGGAAACGACCTTCATCACGCCGTTCGACCCCGAGGATATTCAGAGGCTAGCGACCACGCTCGACAGCGTTCTCGACGCGATTGAAGACGCGACCTTCCGGATCGCCTGCTATCGAGTGGACCCCATCCCGCCGGCGGCCGTTCAACTTGGTCAAATGATCGACAACTGCTGCAGGGCTCTCGCCAGAGCTCTGAATGCGCTAAACGAAAAAAAATCCGTGCTGCAAGACTGTATTGAGGTCAACCGGCTGGAGAGTGAAGCCGACGCGGTGGAGCGAACAGCGCTCGGCGAACTCTTCTCCTCCTCCATGGATTCGCTGACTCTCATCAAGCAAAAAGAGGTCCTGGAGATCCTCGAACAAACTACGGATATCTGCGAGGACGTAGCAGAAGTGATCCAGAACGTGGCAGTCAAGAACAGCTAATCATGTCTGTTCTCGATCTGATCATTCTGATCGTTTGTATTGCGCTCGTATTCGATTTTGTAAATGGCTTTCATGACGCAGCGAACTCGGTTGCAACGGTCATCGCGACGCGCGTTTTGAGCCCGGTTCAAGCCGTTGGCTTGGCCGCCATCTTCAACTTCCTCTCGGCCTTTTTGCTGGGAACCGGCGTAGCCGCGACGGTTGGTAAGGGCTTCGTGAATACCCGCGTGGTCACCCCGTACGTGATCCTCGCCGGGTTGTGCGGGGCAGTTTTATGGAACGTCTTTACGTGGTATCTGAGCTTGCCGATCAGTTCTTCTCACTCGTTGATCGGCGGCTATGCGGGGGCAGCGTTTGCTAAAGCCGGAGCACACGGACTTACAGTGGGCAAGTGGCCCAGCACCCTCGCGTTCATCGTGCTCGCGCCTGTCATCGGTCTGGTACTCGGCTATTTGCTGATGGTGGCGGTGTACTGGATCTTCCACAAGTTCACTCCAAGTCATATGGACCGGTTCTTCCGGCACGCGCAGATTCTGTCGGCATCTCTATTGAGCTGCGCGCACGGGACTAATGACGCGCAAAAAACGATGGGAATCATCACGGCGGTTCTGGTGGCCGGCGGTTTCGAGCGAACCTTCCGCGTGCCCGATTGGGTAATCTTCGCCTCCGCGGCAGCGATGGGTCTTGGAACTCTCAGTGGCGGCTGGCGAGTTGTGAGGACAGTCGGCACGCGCCTGACGCGACTCAAGCCACGCAGCGGGTTCTGCGCGGAAACGGGTGCGGCGATTTCGATCCTCTTCGCGACCGCTCTAGGATTGCCAGTCTCCACTACTCACGTCGTCGCGGGCTCTATCGCGGGAGTCGGTTCCATTCAGCGCGTACGAGCGGTGCGCTGGAACGTGGCGCAGAACATTGCGGTGGCCTGGATACTCACCATTCCCGCTGCCGGTTTGGTGTCGGGCGCGGCCTTTCTCGTGATTCGATTGTTCGTCCCGAACGCCTGAGAGCTGCCGGGCTATTTGAGGAACTCGCACGAAAGGATCGCGGTGTCAAACGCGCCCCGGCAAGAGCAGCGGATTCCTTCACCCGCCTGCGGGGCGCGCATCGGCGCCCTTGGCGCTTCTAAGTAAGGGCCGCACGTGCGATGCACTCCAGGGCCCCGCGCGCCCAATTACGCGAGCGTAACCAATCTCGTCGCCGCAACGTTGGTGCCGTCCCGGCATATTGAGCAAGCCACAGCGCG
This sequence comes from uncultured Acidobacteriaceae bacterium, assembly GCA_963849445.1. Taxonomy (GTDB): domain Bacteria; phylum Acidobacteriota; class Terriglobia; order Bryobacterales; family Bryobacteraceae; genus Bog-105. The sequence goes on from CAWKHS010000022.1 coordinate 151,383, forward strand.
AGCGCGATTTGCCACCTCAGGTCGCAAAGTCTGCGCGAGAGCGCTGGCCAGAGAATCCCTGGTTGGCGCACCCGCTGCGTGCGCCACCCCGATGCCCAGCGTGTGGACTCGTTGCGCCCAGTAGTGCTGGTCGTAGTGGTTCGGGATCACCACCTGCGGCACGCCGGCAAGCGCAGCGGCGGTAGTCGTTCCCGCGCCTCCGTGATGCACGACGGCAGCAACGCGCGGGAACAGCGCGTGCACGTTCACCTCGCCGATGGAGAGGCAGTCGCGTTCGTTCTCCACGAGTGAGTCGTCGAACCACCCCTTCGATACGATCGCTCGACGCCCGAGTGCGCGAGCGGCATGCAGCATCACCGGACCCGCCTCTTCGGGCGCGCGTGTACTGCCGAGGCCGAAGTAAATCGGCGGATCGCCCTCAAGGAACCTATGCAGGTCCCGGGACAACGGACGCTCGTCCGGCAGAATCCATGCGCCGGTCTGAAATACAAGGCCATCCGTAACACCGGGCCATGGCGCGAGTTCCCGATCCGCGGCGAGCCACGGCTGGTCCGTCATCATGTGACTTCGGACATCGCTGATTTCGGCCAGTCCCAGCGAGGCCCGGCGAGCGTTGACCGCGGCGCCGAACAGATCGTTGAACCGTGCCGCATCCTGTGCCCAAAGGTCACTGTTGTCGTTCGTCGGCGGTTGGAGCCTGTCCCGGTAATGGCGGCAAAGGCGGTGGCGCATGGTGCGGTGACGGCAGCACAACCGGCGCGTAGGCCGCGAACACGTACGGAATTCCTAGCTTCTCCGCCACCGATCGGGCGGCGACCTGCAGCGCGGTGGCTGCGACGATCACGTCGCACTCTTGTGCGGAAGAAGTTAACGTCTCAAACTGTGTCGCCACCGTCGCTTCGGCCATCTGACGGCGCTGCTCGGCCGTCAGAGGCTTTTGCGGCTGGGTGGCCATCGGCCGGGACGCGGCGAACTTGCGTACGTTCGGACCCATGGGCGTTACTGGGATACCGAGGCTCTCAATCCACTCGCGAAAGTCCGGCGGTACACAGACTCTGACTTCGTGGCCGAGCGCTTTCAGATGCGACGCGAGCGCCACAACCGGCTGGATATCACCGCGCGATCCGATTGTCGAAAACAGTATGCGCATCAGAACTCCCGCGAGTAATCGTACCGGAAGTGACGGGCGCAAACCAGTCGAAAGAGGGGCTTCGATGTGACTCGATTTGCTTTGTTTTCAGGTCGTTAGACTTACCAGCGCGGGCTTGCTATCCTGAAATCGGGCGAAACCCTCAAGTCCACCCTCCAACGTCCCTCGTTTTTTGCGACTCACTTACTGCAATTGGGCGTTCCAATGTGCAACCCGGGAATCGGCGACGAGAACGCCACCGTAGGACCAGGTCCCCGTTTTCGGCGATCTTCGCGACATATGGGTTCGGCGGGCACTTGTCCCTAAAACGCGCTATGCTTTCCGATCACCTCGCGGCAAATGATGTGGCATGTGTTCCACACCTTTTGGCAAATAGGTCCTGCTAAAAACAGCTCTCGCAGCCCACCAACCTTGCCGCCCCACCCTCGCTACACTATGCTACGTCGCAGATCCGCAAGGCGCGGCGAAAATCGCCCGCCGCAAATGCAGCTAAACATTCCTGCCCGCGGCGTACAATTTCAGCGCCCAATCTGCGACGACAAAGGAACATCAGGTGCCAACCGCAACCAACAACATCATGCTCGAAGTCATCCTCGACTCATGGGATAGAAACAATCGCATTCTGGTCAACCTGGCCCGCGCGCTTCCACCGGGCGGGTTGGAAGCCAGGGTCATGTCCGGCAGTCCATCGGTCGCTGAAATGTTCACGCATATGCACTTTGTGCGTCTGATCTTCCTGTCCGAGGACGCTCCCGAGTTTGCCGGTCAACTACCGTCGCGAGAATGGGTGAACGAAGGTGACGCTGATCGCATTGCTGAGGAACTTGAGAAGAGCGCCAAAGCTGTGCGCGCTGCAGTCGAGAGCCGCATCCAGTCAGGCCAGGAAATGAAACTCCACTATGACCATCCCCTCCTTTTCCTGCAGCACATGATCTGGCATGAGGGTTATCATCACGGTCAAATCAAGCTGGCTCTCAAGGTGGCCGGTCACCCTTTCGAAGATGAGGAGATCGGACGGCTGACGTGGGACATCTGGCTCGATAAGACCCAAACCGCCTGAGGCACTCAGGAGGAGACGCGTTCTCAGCCCCGGCAGATCACTCGATTCTCAGCAGGCGCATGGGGTCCGATAAAGCGGCGCGCCTGGCTGGCAGATAGCAGGCCAACAAGGCCGCAATCAGGAGAATGAGACCCACTGCGCCGAACGCTGTAACGTCCATGGCGCCGATGCCGAACAAGGTGCTTTGCATCGCACGATGCACGAAATAGCAGCCAATCAACCCGAGTGCTATTCCGCCGGATGCAAGCGCCATCCCCTCCCGCATGATCAGCGAAATGACGGCACCGCGCGTTGCGCCCAGTGCCACACGCAGCGCGACTTCCTGCGAGCGCTGCGCAGCCGCGAACGCCATCACGCCGTAGATGCCGATTGTCGCAAGCAGCAGCGCAATCGCCGCAAAGCTGGTGAAAAGAATTGCTGTGAAGTGGTCGTCTGCAAGCACGTCGTCGCGCACTTGTTCCATGGTCCGTGGGTAAGCGACCGCAATCTCCGGATCCACGGCATGCACCCGCGCGGCGATACTCCCCGCCATCGATGCCGGATCGCCTACCGTGCGAACACCGATACACGCACTGGGCCAGGGACTCTGCCAGAACGGAATATAGATTTCCGGTACGTCCTGACGGAGCCCACGGCTGCGCACATTGTGAATCACGCCGACAATCTGCAACTTCACGGGCGCACCCGGCGAGAGTCTCTCGTCGAGTTGTGGTACCAGCAGCTGCCCTTCCAGCGGGTCCGTTCCTTTCAGATACTTTTCAGCGAAAATTTCATTGACCACCGCCACCTTCATGCTGGAGCCGTTGTCTAGGTCGGTAAATGGACGTCCCCTCTGGAACTGAATGCCGAACGTTTGGAAGAACTGCGGCGTCACCATCCCAAGGCCCGTCTCCGGGCGCTGCGATGGATCGAGAAATGCAGCTTGGCCAGCGACGCTGAAGGGTGTTCTAAAGCCCGGTCCTTCCAGAGGAATTCCCGTTTCCGCCGAAACATAAGAAACGCCGGGCAGCGAGGCAATGCTTGCAAGGATTCGCCGATAGTAGGCTTCCACCGCATCCGGATTCTTTGACCGCGAACCGGGCGCAAAAAGATAAAAGGTGAAAGCATGATCCGTGCGGACACCCAGATCCACGTGCAGAAGCTTCCAGAAGCTGTGGATGGCCAACCCCGCTCCAGACAGTAAGGTCAAGGCCAGTGCAAACTCTCCCGTTACCAGAAGGCGGCGCAAACGGCGGCGCCCTATGCCGGTTCCCGAACGTTCACCTTCCTTGAGTGCTTCGGCCGCATCCGTCCGGGCGGCAAACCAGGCAGGCGCGCATCCGAACAGTACCCCGGATAGTGTCGTCACACCCAAGGTGAAAAGCAAGATTGGCAGGTTCAGCCGAAAGTCTGCCTCGCTCGGTAAAGTGTTGGGCGGCGTCACGGCCAAGACGCCCTGCAACATGCCGTATCCCAGCCCGGTCCCAAGCGCCCCACCGGCTGTGGCGAGCAATAAACTCTCGATCAGGAGTTGAAGAAAGAGAGCAGCGGGTTTCGCTCCCAATGCGCTACGCACTGCCATTTCTTTCTGCCGGCTCAGACTCCTGGCAAGCAATAGATTGGCTACATTCACGCACGCGATCAGCAGCACGAAACCGACAGCGCTGAGCAAAAGCCACAGCGTCATGATTCGCTCGCTGGGGATGAAGTCGTTCTTGAACGGTTCTACGGATGCACCCCAACCTGTATCGCTTTTCGGATACGTTCGGGCCAGGCGGCCAGTGACCGCATTCATATCCGCTTGCGCCTGCCGAAGGGTAAAGCCCGGTTTCAACCGTCCCATAGCTGTCAGCCAGTGAGTATCGTGATTGATCTCGGTGGCCGCAAATGCGAGCGGTACGGCGATTTCACCTTGTCCGCGATCCGTCAACCCCGGCCCGAAAACGCCTACGACGGTGTAAGATTGCGCATCGATCCGCATGGTAGAACCAATGATCCGCGGGTTCCTGCCCAGCCTTTGCCAGAACTTATTTGTCAGGATCACAACGTGATTGGCGCCCGGTTGGCCTTCTTCCGGAAGGAAATCCCGGCCCATGCGAAACGGCGTTCCCAACATGCGGTAAAGACCAGGGGAAACAACTCTTGCTTCCACATTTTCGGGCCGGTCGCCAGTAGCGATATTGCCGCTCGCGATATTGAAGGTGCGGTCAGTCCAGGCATTCAAATCCTGAAACACTGTGTTTTGACGTTTCCACTCGAGAAAGTCTCCCGCTGAAATCGTCTGCCTGCGCCCGTGAAGCTTTGACCAGACCATCACGAGTTGTCCGGGCTCGGGATACGGTAGCGGGGCCAGCAGCGTGGCGTAATCGATGCTGAAGATCGCAGTATTCGCTCCGATCCCGAGCGCGAGGGTGAGGACGGCTACGATGGCAAAGCCCGGCGTCTTACGAAGCATTCTCAACGCGAAGCTTACGTCTTGCATGCATCGCTCGAACAACCCTGAACCCCACATGCTCCGCGTGTTTTCTTTTACCAGGCCTACGATTCCCAAACACACGTAGCGCCGCTCTCTCTGCCTCGGCCGCTGTCTCACCGTTCTCGGTCCGCTGTTTGCTTTCGATCGCTAGATGGGCGGCAATTTCTTCGTCCAACTCTTCATCCGCGCGCTTACGCCGTCCAGCACTGAATGCAGAGAGCCAATGCCACATCGTCAATCTCCGTTCAAACCGGCTTCATCACCTGGGCGATTGTCGCGACCAACGCATCCCACTTTGACGCCTCGTGAAGCAGCTGTTTCTTGCCGGCTGGCGTGAGGCTGTAGTACTTCGCCTTCCGGTTTGCTTCCGAGGCTTTCCATTCCGATTTGAGCCAACCCTGACGCTCCATGCGATGCAGCGCGGGATAAAGAGATCCGTGCTCAATCTGTAACAGGTCGGCGGAACTGGCGCGCAGAGCTTGTCCAATGCCATGGCCGTGCTGCGCGCCCCACTGCAGCGTTCGCAAAATCAACATGTCCAGTGTGCCCTGCAGCAACTCAACCCGGTCTCGATACGGCTCACGTTTCGGCATCAATTCTCTAGAAGACATCCTACCAGTATTTCCAGTGCTCTGGAAGACATTCTTTAAGAGACCGTCTGCTGGGCGAGACACATTGAGAAACTACGTCCACCCAGTTAAACCTCCTTTCGCGCTCACTTTCCCTACTTCCGGCAAGCCGATCACAGGCTCGTCCACATCTTCTTTCTTCCATGCCATCCATAACTTACCGGCCCTTGTAGCCCTCACGCCGAACCGTGCTATGCGCTCCTACTAAGCGAAGGAGTTATTAAATGGCCACCGAAGCCCAAATCGCCGCGAATCGGCAAAATGCGCAACTCTCCTCCGGGCCTGTTAGCCCCGAAGGAAAGAATCGTTCCTCGCACAACGCCGTCAAAACCGGCTTGACCGGTCAAACCGTGCTGCTCCCATCCGACAACGTGGAAGCCTATCAGGCGCATATCGCACGCCTCGAAGAGCAATTCAACCCTGCTACCGACGAAGAACGCACTCTCGTCCAGGCCATTGCCGACACAGATTGGCGCCTTCTCCGCATCCCGTGCCTCGAAGCCGGCATCCTCGCCGTTGGCCGCCGCAAACTAGCCGATCTCTACGCCAACGAAGAAGACCCCGCCGTCCGCGCCTCTTTCATCGAAGCCGAAGTGCAAATCGCCTATCGCAAGGACCTCTCCAACATTGCGCTCCAGGAAACACGTCTCCGGCGTCACCGCCAAGTCGATGCCGAAAAGCTGGAAAGCCTGCAAACGACTCGCAAACAGGCCGCCAAGCCGCGTCAGAATATGTCGCTCGCGGTTCGGATGCTTGAGAACGCCACTCAATCGGGCAACGCGTTTGTACCGGAATTATTTGGGTTCGAATTTTCGCTTGCCGATATTCAGCACCACATTGACTTCGAAAACTTTAAAGCCAACATGATTGGCCAGGACCGCAGTATGTCTCGAAAAGAGTATGAAGAAGCTTTTGCGCGCTTTCTCCCGGGACAAACGAAAAGAACGGCCGCTTAGCCCCGCACCCGGAACTGTCAACGGCAGTCGCGTATCGTTATGAAGAGCGTGGCGGCAGGTTTACTTTGTCGAACCGGTTCCCGCGGGCGCTTTCACGGTTCGAATGGCGATCGCGATAATCTTCACCGGCGTTACCGGTTTGTCATTCTCGTCGCGCGGAACTTTTGAGATTGCGTCCGCCACGTCCTGACCGGAAACCACCTCTCCGAACACGGAGTAGTGTCCGTTCAAATGCTCCGCCGGCGCAACTGTGATGAAAAACTGTGATCCGTTTGTGTTCGGCCCGGAATTGGCCATCGCCAAGATCCCGGGATGGTCAAACGTTTGATTTGGGGCAATTTCATCCTCGAACTTATAGCCGGGACTTCCCGTTCCATCACCAGCAGGATCGCCGCCTTGGATCATGAAATCCGGAATAACCCGGTGAAACGTCGTGCCCGAATAGAGTGGGGTATGTTTCAGTTTCCCGGTCGCGGGGTCTGTCCAGGCCTTTGTTCCTGTGGCCAAGCCTCGGAAGTTCGCTACAGTCTTAGGGGCCTCTTGTTCCAGGAGCTTACAGACGATATTTCCCATGGACGTGTAGATGACCGCGTATAGGCCGGGCTCCGAAGGCAGGGCTACGGGGGGAAGCGCCGGTGCAGTCGGCCGGGAACTCCGATGGGAAATCGGTCTTTGTTGCCGAAACGCCTGCGCCTGTGAGCCGCCGGCGCCAACGCAAAAGGCCATGGCGCATAGCGCCGCGGTTGAAACCACCCGAAAATGTGCCACTTATGGGGATTATAATTGCATGCGAGCGGCGAACAGCGAGAACAGCATCGGAAGCCCGGCGCGACTGTCTAACCACGGTACTGTTGTCCCGTTCGGTGCTTACAACCTTATGTTTGCTTTGAACATGGACCACCCTTAGTGCTGGAGCCCGATTGTCACCTGATTCCATTTCTCATAAACTTCAAGTAAGCATCCAAAGTATGAAGTATCTTCTTGCACTCGCGCCGATTTGCGCCCTCTTATTCTCTGCCGGGTGTTCCCAGAGCCCGGAAAAACTCGTTGCGGCTGGCAATCGCTACCACGACAAGAAGAAGTACACCGAAGCGTCCATCCTTTATCAGAAGGCGATCGCAAAGGACAAAACCGACGCGGAGGCCTATTACCGCGAAGGTCTGAACCTTATGGAGCAGGGTAATTATCTGGATGCCGCCAAATTCCTGCGCAGGGCTGTTGACCTGAAGCCCACCAATATTGACGCCGAGAGCAGACTGGGCCAGATCTACCTAACCGCGTACAGTGCCAATGCCAAGAGGTTCAAAACTCTTCTTCCGGAAGTCCGGGACCTCGACGCCAAAATCTTGCAGCAAAAGCCTGATTCCTTTGACGGCCTGAAGCTTCAGGGTCTTCTGTTTCTCGTGGACGGCAAGAAAGATGAGGCCATCCAGGCGTTCACCAAGGCGAATCAGATTAAACCCTATTCGCGAGACCTCGTCACCTGGTACGCCGAAGCGCTCATGGGTTCGCAGCGGCAGCAAGACGCTGAAAAGCTGGTACGCGACACAATCGCGCACGATCCCAAATGGGGCGCTGGCTACGACTTTCTTTTCCTGATGTACTCGCGTGCCAACGACCGCGCCAAAGCCGAAGCTGTACTTCGCGAGCGCTTGCAAAACGACCCCACAAATCCCGTTGCCGTTCAAAACCTTGCGAACTATCTGGCAGCGAGCAACCGTTTCGATGAGGGCGAGGCGGTCATAAAGCATGTGGTCGACGATAAGAAAGACTTTCCATCTGGTCATGAGATCGCGGGCGACTTCTATTTCCGAAATAAGAAATTCGATCAGGCTTTGCAGCAGTATCAGGCTGGCGCAAGCGAGGGTGGAAAGGACGCCTCTCAATACCAGGAACGAATTGTAAACGTATACCAGGCAACTGGGCGCCGCAATGACGCTCTTCATTTGGCGAAAACTCTGTCCGACAAGGATCCTAAGAACGCACCGATCAATGAAATGTACGGCGCGCTTCTGCTGCAGAACACTACTCCGGGCAATGGAGCCAAGGCCGTCGCCGATTTGAAGGCGCTGGTTCAGAAAAACAGCGAAGATGCAGCCCTCCACATGGAGCTTGCACGAGCTTACTTCGACAACAACGAGATGGAGAAGGCTCTGAATGAAGCGCAACAAGCCATGCAGCAGGAGACCAAACACAATCCGCCGCGTCCTGCCGTATTGATTCCGGCCAGACTGATTGCCGCGCGAATTTACGAAGACCGGGGACAGCACGACAAGGCCACTGAACAAGCTAACGTGGTACTCCAGTCTCAACCCAAAAACCCCGATGCACGCCTCGTGAAAGACCGTGCGCTCATTGGAACCGGCCAGGCGGCTGACGCCGAGCCGGATTTGCAAGCGCTGGTACAGGAATTCCCGCGTATGAACGACGCCTGGCTGCAACTGGGGAACCTGGCCCTGATTCAGAAGCAATACGACAAGGCAACAACCGATTTCAACCACGTATGGACTTCGAACCCGCCGGACGTACGCGGCTTCCTCGGACTCCAAACGGTCAAATTAGCCCAGGGCAAGGCCGCCGAAGCAATTCAGGCCATGCAGGATCTCGTCCAAAAGAATCCCAAGGCATTGGCGCTTCGATATCAACTGGCCGGCTTTGAAGCAGCCGGTGGAGCGCAGGTTGCCAAAACTGACCCGGGCCGGGCGAAGCAGCTGCTTCAACAGGCCGCGGACGATTATAAAGAGATTCTCAAGACAACAGCCAACTCGGCCGATGTCTGGCTGCGCCTCGGAATCCTACAGCGCGAACTCCAACAGTACCCCGCGGCGCTCGGGTCGTTCGAGCAAGCGGCGACGGCCGATCCTCGCAACGCTGCCGCTTTCCTGAATCAGGGATTGCTCCTGGAATCCATGGGTAAAAAGAAGGAAGCGAGCGACGCCTATAACAAGGTGCTCGGTATCGATCCGGACAATGCGCTGGCCTTGAACAATCTCGCTTTTCTAAATGCCGAAGCAGGCACTAATCTCGATCAGGCCATGACGTTCGCCGAACACGCCAAGCAGCGGGCGCCCAACAGTCCTGACATTTCAGACACTCTGGGCTACGTCTATTATCAGAAAAATTTAAATTCCCAAGCCCTCCAGATTTTCAAGCAGGTCGTGCAGGATAATCCCCAGAATCCGACGTTCCATTTCCATTTGGCGATGGCTTTATTGAAGCAAGGTGACCGGCAGGGTGCGAAAGACGAAGCGGAGAAGGCGATGAAAAATGCTGCGCCGGATCAGCAAAACAAGATTCGGAGTTTTGTGAACCAGATTGGTTGAGAGCCGGCTGTCGATCGATTCGGCGCTGCGGAAGTTGCTCGACGAGCATCCTTCCACCCGATACGTGGCGCCGTTTGCGATCTTTCTCCTTTTTCTGGCGATCTTCCCCCGGCTGCCCATCCCACCCACCTGGGAAGCCCCGCTGCGTGTGCTCATTCTCGCGGCTGTCTGCATTGCGTGTTGGCCTCCGGAGATCTCCGTCTGGCCCAAACACTGGCTGGCGAGCATCGGCGTCGGAATCGCCGTTTTCTTCCTCTGGATTGCGCCGGATGTTTTGATTCCCGGCTATCGCCAGCATGCCTTGTTTTCGAACGACGTGCTCGGGCATTTACACTCTTCGATTGCTCCCAGGGAGCTTCACAATCCTTGGATCCTGGGTTGGAGAACGGCGCGAGCGGCGCTCATCGTTCCCGTATTGGAGGAACTATTCTGGCGCGCCTGGCTCATGCGCTGGCTGATCAATCCCAAGTTTCAGCAGGTTCGGCTAGGCGCCTACGCCCCATTTGCCTTCTGGGTGACAGCAATTCTGTTCGCCTCCGAGCACGGACCCTATTGGGACGTGGGTCTCATCACCGGCGTGATCTACAATCTGTGGATGATTCGCACCCGCTCAGTCGCCGATTGCATTTTGATGCATGCTACAACGAACTTAGTCTTGAGCCTCTACGTCATAGCAACAGCGCAATGGCAATATTGGCAATAAAAATTACAGTCAAGAAGGAGATTACATGCCCTGCTTACTCGGGTTGCTAGCCGTAGCCTTTCCACGTATCGCGATTGTTCTTCTTTGGCTCTTCACGAACTTCTTTGCGGGCGTATATCACAACGTCATCCTGCCCGTGCTCGGCTTTCTCTTTCTGCCGCTGACTCTCATCGTTTACACGTACTTGCAAAAGACGAGCCCGGGTGCACTCGGAACCCAGCAGCTAGTATTCCTGTTCATTGCCGTTATCCTCGACCTTGGCCTCGTGGGCGGCGGAACGTTCGGACGGCGCAGGAGTTAGCTACTCCGGCCAGATTTCACGGCGCACGCCGCTTTGTTGCTGAGAAGATCTCAGCTTGCCGCTACTAGCTTCACGTGGCGCTATTCCGAACGCGCAGTGCGGCTATCCAGGGCATTGACGCCCATGTTATCGACGTCGAAGTCGACATGTACCCCTCGGGGAGTAGCCGCGACTTCGTGACCGTCGGGATGCCCGATGCGGCCGTCAAGGAGAGCCGTGAGCGCATCAAATCCGCGCTCTTGAATTCCGGCTTCGGCTATCCCAGCAAGTCCGTCACCATCAATCTCGCACCCGCCAACGTCCGAAAAGAAGGCGCCGGCTTTGATCTGCCCATGGCAATGGCCATTCTGGGCGCCATGGGAACCGTTGGCCAAACCGACGACTACATGCTCGTCGGCGAACTTTCTCTGGACGGAAGTTTGCGGCCCATTCGCGGCGCTTTATCCATCGCGGTATGTGCCGCCAGAAAAGGCATCCGCAACCTTCTCGTGCCGCTGGACAATGCGGCGGAAGCTGCCGTTGCCGAAGGAATCAGCGTATTCGGGCTCAGGCACCTGGCGGAAGTGGTGAAGTTCTTGAACGAGCCGGCCGGATTCGCCCCAACCCCAGCAGCCCTTCCGGACGAGACTGCCACCACCCCGACGTTCCTGACTTCAGCGATGTGCGCGGTCAGACCATGGCCAAACGCGCCCTTGAGGTCGCCGCCGCGGGAAATCACAACGTCTTGATGATTGGACCCCCGGGTTCGGGCAAGACCATGCTCGCGAAACGGTTTGCCGGCATCCTCCCTAAACTCACCTTCCGGGAAGCGCTCGAAGCGACGCAGGTCCATGGCGTCGCGGGTGTGCTGCCCGCGTCTGTCGGTATTCTCCGCAACCGCCCCTTTCGATCGCCGCACCACACCATCTCCGATGCGGGACTGATTGGCGGAGGAAGCGGGAGCGCGCGGCCCGGTGAGGTCA
>CAWKHS010000023.1:0-29256 GCA_963849445.1 uncultured Acidobacteriaceae bacterium
GTTGCTCCTGCCCTATCGCCAGACCTGACAGAATCGCCAATCCGAAAACGCATCGCCGCATATAAGCGAGTCTACGCGAAAAAAATGTACCCGTGTATGAGCTAAGCGTGCAAAGCAAGCGCCGCGGTGGCATCTTCAACGGCGCTTGCCGTACGCCTTTGCCGCAGCGGAAACTGTACATGGAAAACCCTTCTCCTCGCCAGGCTCGCTCTCCACCGACAACCGCCCACCCATCAACTGCACCAGTTGAGAAGAGATAGTGAGGCCCAGGCCGGTCCCTCCGAAGCGGCGCGTGGACGATCCATCCGCCTGAGTGAACGCCTCAAATACTGCTGCATGCCGCTCCTTCGGGATTCCGCAGCCGGTGTCTGCCACCGCCATGTGCACGTCGAAAGCGCCCGCGCGTTCACCGGCACGCGTAACTACCACGCTGACCATCCCCTCTGCGTGAACTTGATCGCGTTGTGTACTAGATTCGTAACGATCTGCCGGATGCGCCCAGGATCTCCTATCACTGCGTCCGGCACGTCTGGATTTACCTTGAGAACAACTGCAATCCCTTGTCATGCGCCATCGGAATAATCGGCTTTATAGCCTTCTCCGAGCAGGCGCGGAGTTCAAACTCAGAGGCTTGTAGGTCTAGTTTTCGCGCTTCAATTTTCGAAAAGTCAAGCACGTCGTTGATCACCCTCAGCAACGATGGGCCGAGGATTGCGCCGTCTCGATGTAATCGCGTTGCTCCGCCGTCAAATCCGTCTGCAGCGCCAATTCGGTCATTCCCAACACACCATTCATCGGCGTTCGAATCTCATGGCTCATGTTTGCCAGAAACTCCCCCTTCGCCTGATTCGCCGCTTCCGCTGCCTCTTTGGCGCTCTGCAACTCGGCGGTTCGCTCTTGGACGCGCTGTTCTAATTCCACCTGATAGCGCCGCAACGCTTCTGCCGTTTGCTGCAGCTCAATTTCAGCATGCGTGCGCTCCGTATTCTCCTGTTCCAGCGCTTCATTGACGCGCTGCAATTCCAGCGCTCGACTATTCAGCAGAACTTGGTTTTCAACCGCGCTCCAATATCCCCGATGCAATCGCTTGCCCTGCCCAAGAAGAAAGATCAGGAACATCAGCCATGCAGCCGCGATTGCGTATCCATCAGGGTGGCCGAGGTAGGCGACCAGCGCACACGGGATTAGAGTAATCGCCATCAGCCACCGGAAAAGTGTTTGGTGCGGAGCGTAACCTGCGGTCAGACCCGCCGCCGTTCCGGCGGTACACACCAGAATCATCAGCGACGCCGAACTTGTCAGTCCGTAGAAAACGATCGTCTCCCAGAGAAACGTGCCCCAAACGACGGAAGACGCGGTCGCAAGACCCAGCGCGCACCTCCTCCAGCGAGGTTCGTCCCGTGCAACCCTCGCCTGAGTAACGTAATAACGAACGCAACCGAGGGCCACAAACGTCGCAGCGCACGAAAATAGGAATTGCGGATGATCGGAGGAATAGGGCGTTGGCAAGAAAGATGATCAGCAGAAAAGCCGGATACGGCCAAATGCCCCCACGCACAACGCGACGAATCTCCGCAGCGGCCCATTTTCTGTCAGTGGAGACTCCTTCTTCCGGCATGTTATGCGCACCCTGAGTCTTGAGGTATCCTCCCATCCTGCCGCTGATCTGCCCACTCGCCTTACTCCTCTAGGCCAATTTCTTTCGACGATTTGCTCACCTTGTATCGAGCTGATGGCGCAAACTGGCTTACAGCCATATCGAAACCCTCCGAACAGATTAGAGACTATATACTATTCAGGATCCCCCGCCCGGGATGGAAGTTCATGACCTTATACGAAAAAGCGAGTACATTGCGCCGTTTACATGACGGCCCCGAAATCCTCATCCTGCCGAATGCCTGGGACGTGGCTAGCGCCCGAATCTTCGAAGTGGCCGGTTTCCCGGCGATTGGAACCACCAGCGCTGGTATCGCCGCTTCGCTCGGATACCCCGACGGCCAACATGTCTCACGTGACGAAATGCTGGAGGTGGTTGCTCGTATTGCGCGCTCCGTCGCGGTCCCGGTCAGCGCTGATGTGGAATCCGGTTATGGTGATCCGCTCGAAACCGCGCGGGCCGTAGTGGCAGCGGGAGCTGTCGGCATGAACCTGGAGGACGTCTGCGAGGACGCCGCTGTGCTGACAGATCTCACCATACAAACCGGTGTCATTCGCGAGATACGTGCGCTCGAACTACCGCTGGTCCTCAATGCCCGCACGGATGTCTACTTAGCGAACATCGGCGAACCGGAAACGCGCCTGACCCGCACTTTGGAACGCCTCAACGCGTTTCGCGACGCCGGCGCCGACTGCCTGTTCGCGCCGGGTGTTACCGACGCGGAAACCATCTCTGTACTGGCGGCGCATCTGCGCGGCCCGTTAAATGTCCTCGCCAACAGCGGCACCCCTGGCACGCGAGAGCTCCAGCGCATGGGTGTCGCCCGAGTGAGCGTTGGATCGGGTGTTTCACGCGCTGCATTGGGTACGGTCCGCCGCATTGCTCATGAACTTCGAGATCACGGCTCGTTTGCGGCAATGCTGGACGATCAGGTGCCGTACTCGGAGGTGAACGAACTCCTGGCGGCCTCAAACGTGAGTTAGCCCGGCGGTACCGTGACGGCCGGGCTATCGGTCAGCCGAGGTATTCAACGTGAACGTAAGTTCCGAGCCTCGGGTTATACGCCAGGTACCAGCCTGGATGGTCCGGATCGTCATAGATCACGATTTGGTCCCCCGCCCAGTCCCAGTCGCTCACGTATCCGAACTCGTCAGGCGCGACGCTGAAATAGAAGCCGTTAAACCAAAACCGCGAGGGCCCGCCGCCTGCAATACGCCAAACGTGACCGGGCCCGAATCCGCCCGTGAAACGGCCGTGCGCCCACGGGTGATCCATGTGGAGATGCGCATCGTTCGGCCCTGCATGACCCATCCATTGACCGTTACCAGCGTGTACGTGCGGTGCATTCGGATGCCCTCCGGAATCGCGGAAATCGTGTGCTTGCTGCCCGCCGCCACGCTCCTGACCGTGTGTTTGTCCTCCGCGCGCGGGGCCGTGTGCCGGAACATATCCGCCGCCGACCTCCCGATGCTCTTGCCCGCCGTGAGCTTGACCGCCGCGCTCGTCACCATGTTGCGCTGCCGCCGCCTGCAAAAAGACAGGTACCGAAAATGCCAACAGAACCGCTGAAAACCTGGTGAATTTCTTCATGCTTTCTCTCTCCGCTTTCACGTTAACAGGGTTGGGCCTGGGCCGGGACGCACTTCAGCGCTGCCACACAATCGCCGTCGAGCTTTTCCGGAACATCGGCCTTTAATATTGCAAGCGCGTGTTCCATCGGCAGCGCATCGCGATAAGGCCTTCGTGTCAGCAGCGCATCGAAAATCTCGGCAACAGCGAGAATGCGCGCGGCGATCGAAAGCTCCGGTGCGCGCAGGTGTCGAAAATATCCGCTTCCGTCGAGCTTCTCGTGGTGGCAAGCCACCAACTCGCCGAGTTGTCTAAACCCGGGACCCGCTGCAAGATCATGGCGGACACTTGCGGATGCGCGTAAATGGCTTGCCAGTCCTCGCTGCTTAGAGTGTCCGGCTTTTCAAGAATTGCATTCGAGATGCCCAACTTGCCAATGTCGTGGAGCAGCGCGGCCCTGCGGATCAGCTTTACTTCGGGCTCGCCTAAGCCGAGTGTCCGCGCGATTGAGACTGATGTGGCAGCCACCCCCGTCGAGTGCCGGTATGTGAACGGTGACTTAGCGTCGATCACGTCCGAAAAGGCGGCGCAGATGTTCTCGATCGTACTATCGTCAGCCGCCAAGCGCTGGTCCTGCGGCTCCAACTCGGGGAGGCGCTCCGCGGCGTTTTCCAACTCTGCCCATAGCTGCTTCTTGCGGCCGATCGCTTGAAATACCCGCACCACTTCCGGATCGAACCAGCGGCCTTTGCGCTTGGCGGCGATCTCAAGCGCCGCCCGCTGGCCCATACGAGCGGGAAAATACCTCGACAGTTTGCGCCAGGTTCATGATGCGCGAAAGCAGCGGAATTTCTCGTTCGCGCAGGCCTTCCGGCTGCCCCTCTCCGTTCCATAGCTCGTCGAGACTATAAATTGCCGCTGCGGTCTCTTCGCTCAGCCCGATGCGCCGCGCGATATGCGCGCCACGCTCGCACCGGATCTGCACTAAATCCCTTGCGTTGCGTTTTTGATGTGCCGCGATTTGCGCTAAACCGCGAACCCGCTCGAAAAACGGCGCATTCGTGCGCACGTGTGAAATCGCGTATTGCAGCGTTTCCCATCCCAGCCGCGTCCAATCGGTTGTCTTGACGTCGCGTTTCGCCTTAATCTCGTCCGTTCCCAGAAGCTGGAACATGCGCGAAGAATTGCTGCTGCAGCCCGCATCCTTCATAAGCAATGCGTAGTAGAGATCGGACCGCATATCTACCGGCAGTCCGAGTTCTTCCGCGATACGCATTCCCAGCACGCACGTGCGCTGCGAATGGCCCATCGGTTGCCCTTCCGTCAAATCCAGCGCGAAGGACAAGGCGGACAGCACTTCGGAAACCCGTATTACCTCCATTCGTGCGGGGAAGGCCGATTCGATTGACGCGGGCAAGACGGGCGCACTCAACGGCATAAACGCTACTTCGTTTATCGGCGAGCGCAGAATGAATGAGAGTGGGCCTCGCAGGCGGGTCTAGAGTAACGGCGGGTGACTGAGACCGGCCCGTCGTACACTCGTCGGTTCAGGGATGGAAACGGATCTCACCACTTCCACGAAGCCGGCGCGGAGCGACCCACGTTGGCCGGCCGTGCTCACCATACTTGCTATTGCGGGCCTTTACGCGACGCTTCCCGAACGGCTCACGCCCGGACCCAGTTGGCTGTTGCTGATCGGCGTAGCGGTATTGCTTCCATCCGCGATTTTTTCTCACCGGATCGGCAGAACCAGGCTGAACTCTCAATTCGGCATTGCGCTGCTGGGCGTCATCACAATCGCGGTGATCTGGTCACTGGCAATGCTGATCGCCGGCTTGCTCGATAAGCGTGAGGCGCCCCAGGAACTTCTGCGCTCCGCAGTGGCGCTGTGGATCAGTAACATTTTGTTATTCGCATCTTGGTACTGGAGGCTCGATGCCGGCGGTCCCCACGTAAGACATCTGCGAGCCTCTCATACAGAAGGGGCCTTTCTGTTTCCGCAAATGACTCTACCCCCTGAATCGAAGCTGGCCCAGCGCAAGTGGAAGCCGGGATTCGTCGATTATCTCTTCCTCGCGTTTAATACAAGCACGGCGTTTTCACCAACTGACGTTCCCGTACTCTCGCCCTGGGCCAAGTTGCTGATGATGGTGCAAAGCTCCATCTCGCTGAGCACGATTGCCATTCTTGCGGCCCGTGCCATCAATATTCTGTAGCGGCTAGTGAAGAACCCGCGCAAAACGGACGCGATCTCTAGCGCCCCGCCAAAGGGCCGGTGAGACCCTTTTCGCGTCCTTTGCGCTACTGATTAACGAGCGACTCTTCCGGCCAGGTTTGAATCGTGGGCTGTGTTGATTTATGCTTGCGGCCCGTCCGCAAGCGATCCAGATAGAGATACACGACAGGCGTTATGTACAGAGTCAGCAATTGCGACACGAGCAATCCGCCAACCACCGCGATTCCGAGTGGACGCCGTGCTTCGCCGCCCGCGCCTGTGCCGAAAGCGATCGGGAGCGTACCGAGGAGCGCGGCCATCGTGGTCATCATGATGGGCCGGAAGCGCCGTAAACTGCCTTCGAAAATGGCTTCTTCAGGCGACTTGGCTTCGTTGCGTTGCAGCTCCAGCGCCACGTCGATCATCATGATCGCGTTCTTCTTCACGATTCCAAGCAGCAACACGATGCCGACGAACGAGTAGAGATTCAGATCCTCGCCAAACAGCAGTAATGTCAAAAGCGCACCCAGTCCGGCAGCGGGCAGGCCCGACAAAATCGTGATCGGGTGAATAAAGCTTTCGTACAGAATGCCGAGGACCAAGTAGATCACCAGCACGGCGATGAGCAACAAAATGCCAAGGCCCTTAATCGAGTTCTGGAATGCCGCTGCCGTGCCCTGGAAGCTGAATGTCAGGGTATCGGGCATGCCGATCTGCTGCGCCGCTTCGCCTACCACCTTGGTGGCTTCGCTTAAGGCCACACCCGGCGCCAAATTGAATTGCATATTGACGGCAGGCAATTGCCCAATGTGATTCACGCTCAGAGGCGCCACCGTTTGTTTAAGCTCCGCCACCGCGGAGAGCGGAACCATTTTGTTCTGGTTCGAACGGATATAAAGGTCGCGTAGCGCCGAGGGATTGCGCTGGTACTGTGGCAAGACTTCCAGCAAAACGTCGTACTGGTTAGCGGAGGTTTGAATGGTCGTGACGCGGCGATTACCGTAGGCGTCGTAAAGGGTATTTGCGATCGCGTCCGGCGTTACGCCCAGCGCGAGCGCGCGATTGCGATCGATGTCAACGTCCAAACGCGGGCTGCTCAGGCGCAGATCGCTGTAGACGTCCTTCAATTGCGGCAGTGTTCGGAGCTTTGCCTCCAGCTTGGGCGCCCATTTGTACAACTCCGCTGTATCGGCATCCTGTAGCGCCAGCGAATAAGCGCTGCGTCCTTCGTTCTGGCCCAAGGTGATGAGAGGCGGCGACTGCAAGAACACCATCAAGCCGGGTATGGAAGCAAATTGCTGCTCCAGTTGGCCAATGATCGCGTTCACTTTCGGCCGGTGTTTATCGTTCTTGAACTCCATGAAGAGGAATCCCGTGTTTTGGTCGCTCATCGGCGTGCCCGATCCGTAACTCTCGACCCACGGATTCTTCCGGATAATCGCGTTCACCTTCTCCTGCAGGTGAACCATCTCGTCGTACGAAGTGTCTTCCGCCGCTTCCGATCCGCCGAACGCGAAGCCCTGGTCGACGGTAGGCATGAAGCCCTTGGGCATCACGACAAATAGGTAAAGCGTCGCGACCGTCAGAACGATGCTGGCCAGCAACGTCGCCAAACGGTGATTTAAGAACGATTTGCAATGTCCTGCGGTAGAGATCGTTCAGCCAATTGAAGAAATTCTCCGACCAGCGATAGAACGCTCCGGTGTTGTGGGTTTCGTGCCGCAAGAAGCGGCTGCACAACATCGGGGTAAGGGTCAGCGAAATCAGGCCCGATATCAGCACCGCGACTGCTATAGTGACGGAGAATTCACGCAAGAGACGCCCGATAATTCCGCCCAGAAAAAGGACGGGAATGAATACGGCCACCAGCGAAACAGTCATCGACACGATGGTGAAGCCGACCTCGCGCGCTCCATCGATGGCGGCTTGCATGCGTGGCTTGCCCATTTCCATGTGCCGCACAATGTTTTCGAGCATCACGATGGCATCGTCTACCACGAACCCGACCGATAGGGTCATCGCCATCATCGATAACAGGTCGATGCTGAAGCCCAGCAGCTTCATGGCCGCGAATGTCCCCAGTAGCGAGAGCGGAACAGCCAGGCTGGGGATGACAGTTGCCGAAACATTGCGCAGGAAAACGAAGATCACCAGAATGACCAGGCAGATGGTCAATATCAGAGTGAACTTCACATCCGCTATCGATTCGCGAATGTTCTCGGAAGCATCGAACGCCTTCTCAATGTCTATGCCGGCCGGCATAGATTGCTTCAGGACCGGCACAAGCGCTTTCACCGCGTCAGCTACTTCCACCGTGTTCGATCCGGGCTGCTTTTGAACCGCGAGTACGATACTCGGATTCCCGTTGATCCAGAACTTGGTCCGGATGTTGCTGACGCTGTCGAACACTTTGCCCAATTCGTCCAGCCGAACCGGGCTGCCATTGTGATAGGTGACAATCAGGTGCGCAAACTGTGCGGCGGACGTGAGCTGGCTGTTCGACTGCACCGTGTAGGCTTTAGAATGCCCGTACAGCTCTCCGGCGGGCAGGTTCAAGCTGCCGCTCGAAAGAGCATTCCGGACTTGCTCCAGATCGATCTGCCGGGATGCCAGCTTTTCAGGGTCGGCCTCTACGCGGACGGCGTACTTTTGGGATCCGAATACACGTACCCGTGCCACTCCGCTGACCATGGAGATGCGGCGCGCCAACATCGTCTCCGCGTACTCATCCAATTGCGAATTGGACATCGTCTTCGATGTCATCGCAATGTAGAGAATAGGCTGCTCGGCCGGGTTTACCTTCGAATAGGAAGGCGGAGCGGGCATGTTGGTCGGCAGATTTCCCTGGGCGCGCGAGATTGCCGCCTGCACATCCTGCGCCGCGGCGTCGATGTTCCGGCTCAAGTCGAACTGAAGAGTAATCGACGTCGATCCGAGCGAACTCGAAGACGACATGCTGTTGATTCCGGCGATGGTCGAAAACTCCGCTTCGAGCGGTGTGGCGACGGACGATGCCATGATGTCCGGATTCGCGCCCGGTAGCGAGGCCGATACCTGGATCGTCGGATACTCAACTGCGGGTAAATTACTGACGGGCAGCGAAAAGTAGCTGATGAGCCCGAAAATCAGGATGGCCGCCATCAGCAGAGTGGTCGAAATCGCGCGGCGAATAAATAGATCTGTGAAGTGCATGGGCCGTCCTTACGACTGTCCTGGCGTGCCCGAAGTTGCGGCCGAGCCTAACTGCGTCTGTTTCTGAAGCAGCCGCACCTTTGCGCCCGGGGCAAGACGCATCTGCCCCTCGGAAATTACCATCTCTCCCGGTTGCAACCCGGTGCTGATCACCGCCTGCTCATCGGACTTCGTAGGCGTGTAATTCCGCAGTACCTGAACCGGACGCATGCTGACTGTGTTGTCTCCAGAATTCATCACCCACACGTACTTACCTTGCGGGCCGGTCTGGATCGTCCGGCTGGGAACCACAATTCGGTTATGCTCCACGTCTAGCCGGGCCACCACGTTGACGAACTCGCCTGGCCATAATGCGTGATCCGTATTGGGAAACTCAGCCTTCAGCTTGATCGTTCCGGTGGTGGCATCCACCGAACTGTCAATGAAACGCAGCGCACCCGTAACGGTGTTCTCACCATCGGCAGTCGCATTCACAAGTAGCGGATGCTCCCGGTTGAACTTTTGGACTTCCGGAAGCAGCTGTTCGGGAATTCCGAAAGAAACATATATGGGCGACATTTCGAGTAGCGTGACAAGAGCTACATCGTTGTCTTTGATCAGATTGCCGGCTTTCACCGCAATTGTGCCCGCCCGGCCGCTAATCGGCGCGGTTATTTTTGTGTAGCTGAGCTGAAGCTGAGTTTGCTCAATCTTTGCCTTATCCGCCGCAACGGAACTCACTGCGCTCTGCACCGCGGCCTTATCCGCATCCAAGCTGGCCTGGGCCGAATCCGCGGTCGCCACCACCTGCTCCGTTTGCTCGCGTGAGTAGATCCCTTCTTTCGAAAGTTCCAAGCCGCGGTTCGCCGCCGAACGCGACTGCTTCAACATGGCCTGATCCTTCAACACGTTTGCCCGCGCCTGTTGTTCGAGCGCTACGTCTTTCGCCAAATCCGCCTGATACTCGTTGATTTGCAGTTGCAGCGGTTCGGGATCGATCTCGAACAGCAACTGGCCTTTCTCTACGTTTTGCCCTTCTTGAAAATCCACCCGCAAGACCTGACCGGCGACGCGCGACTTCACGTCCACGCTGGTAATCGCCTCCACATTCCCCACGGCCGAAACCGTCAGGGGCACGTCGGACGATACGGCCTCCACGGCGCGAACTGGAACGGCCGGCATCATCATGCCGCCGCCCGCATGCATCGCGTCCTTTTTCGCACAGGAACTACCGAACGTCACGCACAAAGAGGCTAGAACAGTTAAGAAGATTTTTGGTTTGGATGAGAATAGATACACGAAACCCACTACTCGGGAGGGATTACTTTATCGTCCCACATCGCACGTGCATTTGGACGCCCACAACATTAGGTACGGTTGTCTTTGGGAAATGTTCCACTTACGACCGGGTTGGTTAGAAAAGGTATGAGGGTTGTGTTCGTTGCCGAAGCTTGAAATACCCATTTCCGAACAGGCGATTAACTTACTGACGAAGCACTACGGCAAAGGTCCCGAGCCGCAGACGCTCTCGGTCCCCGGGCGGGTCAACCTCATTGGCGAGCACATCGACTACCACAACCTGCCTGTTTTGCCGATGGCCATCCAACGTCATATCTCGATCGCCTATCGGGTTCGTACGGATGGGCGTGTGCGGGCGGTGAGCATGGCCGAAGCGACGGACCGGCAATTCGTGCTTTCGCCTCGCTTAGAGCCGGCGCGGGAAGGGGACTGGGTGAATTATTTGCTGGCAGCAGCCGTTGCGGTGCAAACACGCTGGCCTCTTCTTCGCGGCATCGATGCAGCCGTCGCTTCTGACCTCCCTATTGCGGCGGGCCTGTCTTCTTCCTCCGCGCTGCTGGCAGGTTTTGCCATCGCGTTGCTGAGGGCTAATGAAATCGACCCGACAGTGGAAGAACTGATGGATGTGTTGCCCGAAGGCGAGCATTTCGTCGGTACTCGTGGCGGCGGAATGGATCATGCGGCCGTTTTGGCCGCGCGCCGCGAATGTGCGCTGTTGATCGATTTCGCGCCGCTCGCTTTGCGCCACGTTCGCATTCCGCCGGATTGGGCGTTCTTAGTAGCGCACAGTCTCACTACTGCCGAGAAATCCGGCGCCATGCGATTGAAGTACAACGCCTTGCGCGAGGAGGGCGTAGCCGCTTTGCGAACGCTGGACGTGAATTCCTTCCATGCAGCGATTGCGAGTGGCCCGGCCGGACCGGGAGAGAGTTCTCTCAGCGGCCGGGAGCGCAAGGTGTACCTTCATGTCACGACCGAGGCCATGCGCGTTCACAAGGCCGTCGATGCTCTTGAGTCGGGCGATATTCCCAGCGTTTGGCGAATTACTCATGGCGTCGCACGAGAGTTTGCGGGATAACATCGGCGTCAGTACGCCCGATATCGATGCTCTTGTCACGGCCGCGATGGATTCGGGGGCTGTAGGCGCTCGGCTCACGGGAGCTGGATTCGGCGGCTGTGTGATCGTCCTTTGCACACCCGGGACGCGCGATCAGATTCGCGACCGTCTGATAACCGCGTACTACTCGAATCGCAGCGATTTTGACCCACAGAAACATCTGTTTCACGCGCATGCCTCAGATGGGGCGCTCGCAGGTTAACAAATGCGCCGTGCTACAAAGGAACACGCCCGTATCAGCCGCACTGGCGATCGAGGCGCGGCGTAATCACTTAAAGGCATGGCTCTCGTAAACAAAACCGTTGGCTACAATCGCTTCCTTTTACTTGTCGCTGGACTCGGTGGATTACTCTACGGCGTCGACGTCGGCATCATCGGCGGCGCGTTGCCTTATCTCGAAGCCACCTCCGGCCTGAATGCCGGTCAGCTTTCCATCATTGTTGCCGCCGTTCTTTTGGGCAGCGTCATCTCCACTTTGTTCGCCGGCATCTTGGCCGACTGGATGGGCCGCAAACCGCTGATGATCCTGAGCGGCGTGACGTTTGTCATCAGCATCCCCGTCATTGCCTTGTCCCAGGGCTACGCCCCTCTCTTCTTTGGCCGCCTTCTGCAGGGCGTCAGTGGCGGGTTGATCGGCGTGGTTGTCCCGCTTTATCTCGCGGAGTGTCTCTCGGCCTCGACTCGCGGCAAAGGTACCGGCATTTTCCAGTGGTTGTTGACGCTCGGCATCGTTTCCGCCGCGCTCATCGGAATCTATTTCAGCTATCGTGTTGCCGACGTCACGCGTGTCGCCGATGCCGCCACCCTATTTGCGTTCAAGGACCAGGCATGGCGCCGTATCTTTTGGGTTTCGCTTCCGCCAGGCGTTCTTTTCGTGCTCGGCAGCCTCTTTGTCGCCGAATCGCCCCGTTGGCTATTCCGCCGAGGAAAAGTAGAGGCCGCCTACGCCGCCCTGCTTCGTTCGCGCGCGCCGGAACAGGCCGATCTCGAATTGCACGAAATGCAGGAGACGGCGCGCGTGCGTCAGGTCTCAACGGGTGCGAAGGCGAAAGATTCATTGCTGCGGCGCAAATACGTAATCCCGTTCTTGCTCGCCTGCATCATCCTCTTCTGCAACACAGCCACAGGCATCAATTCGATCATCGGTTACAACACCAACATTCTTTTGCAAAGCGGACTATCGGACGTACAGGCTCATTGGGGTTACGTCGTGTTCACCGTCGTCAATTTCCTCATGACCATTGGCGGGCTGATGCTGGTGGACCGGAGTGGCCGGAAATTCCTACTCACGATCGGTACCGCCGGCATTATCATTTCGCTTGTCGCTACTGCACTCCTTTTCCGGCGCAGTGAGAAATCGACTGTGGATTGCAGAGACGCGTTGCAGTCGCTCGTCAACCCGGATCAGACACTCACGGTGCACTTCGACCCCGCCGAAGCCAAGAAACTCCTGGCGGCACAAAATAATCCGGCGCAAAATATCCAGGCAAATCGCGCCTCGCTGACCGTCGTCTATGCGTATGGGGATTTCACCGCTGCTACGAACGTCGTACGTTCTGACGATCCCGCCGCGGCCACAGTGAAAATCACTCGCGCGACGGCTGTACCCGAGAACAGTGTAGAAGCGTTCTTCAAGAATCCGTCGGCCAATCTGCAGGCCGCGCGTACCGCTCCTCTCAAAGTCGAAAAGGCTTTGCTGAGCGCCGTGCCCGAATCCCAAAACGGCTGGCTTGTCGCCATTGGGCTCTATGTCTTTATGGCTTTCTACGCCATCGGCCCCGGCGTTTGTGTCTGGCTGGCGCTTTCGGAACTTATGCCCACCCGGATTCGCTCCAACGGCATGAGTATCGCGCTCGTCATTAATCAGATCGTCTCTACGGTTCTCGCCGGTATTTTTCTTCCTATCGTCAGCAACTATGGGTATTCGACCATGTTCTTCCTGTTCTCCGGATTTACCGTGATCTATTTCGTCACCGCCGTCTTCTTCCTGCCCGAGACCAAAGGCAAGACTTTGGAAGAAATAGAAGCGCACTTCGAGGGAAGCGGGCGAGGCGCGGTTGCTACAAGTTAGCTGTCACAAGTTAGAAGAAGTTTACTATCGTGCCATTTCCCCCTGTTGAGCAACAGCTCACGTATATAAAGAAAGGTCTCGCCGAACTGATCCGCGAGGAAGATCTTCGCGAGCGCCTGATCGCCTCGGCAAAGGAAGACCGCCCGCTGCGCGTGAAAGCGGGTTTCGATCCTACTGCGCCCGATCTTCACCTGGGCCATGCGGTTCTGCTGCGGAAGATGAAACACTTTCAGGATCTCGGCCACACGGTCATTTTCCTGATCGGTGAAATGACTGGCCTGATCGGCGATCCCACAGGGCGCAACCTCACACGCCCGCCTATGACGCGTGAAGAAATTCAACGTAACGCGGAAACATACAAGGCGCAGGTATTCAAGATCCTCGATCCCGAGAAAACAGAGCTGCGCTTCAATGCCGAATGGCTGGCGCCGTTAACATTTGAAGACACCATCCGCCTGTGCGCGAAGTACACGGTGGCGCAGTTGCTCGAGCGTGAAGATTTCAGCAAACGCTTCAAAGAAAACATCCCGATCTCCGTTCACGAATTGCTTTATCCCCTGGCCCAGGGGTACGATTCGGTCTGCCTGCACTGTGATGTCGAAATGGGCGGCACCGATCAGAGATTCAATCTGCTGGTGGGCCGCGAGCTGCAACGGGATTACGGCCAGCCGCCCCAGATCGTCGCCATGGTTCCCATACTCGAAGGGCTTGACGGCGTCGAAAAGATGTCCAAGTCGAAAGGCAATTACATCGGGATCACCGAACGCCGAATGTCATGTTTCGCAAGATCATGCAGATCAGCGACGACTTGATGTACCGCTATTACGAGCTGCTGACCGATATGTCGATCGACCCGAAATTGCGAAGCACTTCGCGCTTTCCCGCGATCCCATGGAACTGAAAATGGAACTGGGTCGCCGCATTGTGGCCGATTTCCATTCCGCGGCGGAAGCGGACGCCGCGCGAGAAGCTTTCGACCGCGAAGTGCGCAAAGGCTTGGAACCGGCGGATACCGAAACGGTGGATATGCCCGCTAGGCTTTGACAGACAAGGGAATTCGCATCGATAAGCTAGTCGCTGCCATCGGCTTGGCCGACAGTGTCACCGATGCGGCGCGCAAACTGAAAGCCGGTGCACTGGAAATCAACGGCAATATCCACAAGGATCTGCTGCTCACGGGTGCAACCGGTGTGCTCATCATGCGCTTAGGCAAAAAATGGAAGCGCGTGAACGTCGGCTAAGGCTTCGGCATCCTCACCTGTTTGCCGGTCACCACCCATATTAAATCTTAGAAAGTTGTGCAATCCCTGTCGTTCCAAATACTTGCGGCGAATCAGGACATCTTTTTTGCGCCGGTTCTTACGACGCTAGCCGAATCAGCCGAATAGTATGTAGGCGTGCCATGTTTCTTAAGCTAGAGGGCGGGGCGATGCGATGGCAACCTCTGCATTGCGCTTCACGTCCCAACCAGGAATGCCGGTTATAATATGGCAGCCGACTCAAGGCGGGAAGTGACTATGCCAGGCTCCGCTCCAGCGCCCATCCCCTCAGCCGCAGCGATATGCGGCGACTTGGACAGGGCCTTTCTTAACCCGGAGATGTTGGACGAAGGAGATACAGTGCCGTCGGAGCAAGCTTTGTCCACGGCAAAGCATCTGGTCGAGGAGGCTCAGCGTCTATTGCCAGCCCCTGTTGCTCATCCTCACATTGAATTCCTTGATTCGTCGATACGATTAACCTGGAAAACCGGGGACGCGAACGTCTTGCTCGTCATTGCATCCAGCAACGACCACCCCAGCTACGTCTATCACGCAAGTGTCGCGAACGGTCAAGTGGGAAACCATGGAACGGTAGCACCCACGGCTCAAAATCTTGCACACTGGCTCGGTGAGATGCAAACAAGCCTCATCGCGGATTCTCTTTAGTCCCTTATCGTGGCTTTCATTGCCATGTGCAGAGCTAGTGTTTCAGATTCGTCCGGATGCTCATGCTGGAACGGAACATTATCGATAACGAGATGATGTGGATTATCAGCACGGTTGTAGCAGACCTTCAAATTCGTGCCATTTAGAGGATTGTTGAGCGCTACAACATCTTGTATCTGAATTTCCGCGATTCCGAAGATCCTCAGCACTGAGCAGCTTTCAGGATCATCAAAGACTGAGATGCCGTCCATGTCCTTGGGCTTCCGCAGGAAAGCCGTAGGACTGACAGATTCAGGATTCGTCTGCTTGTTGATCCAGCTTTTGTTGCTCAGTCCGCGGAAAACAGGCTTTGGGCTCATGTGGGCGATTGAGACAGAACTTCCAAGCGCTGTAGCTTAGCACTTCAGCAAAAGAAAAAAGGGGAGCAGAGCCGCCAAACTCTGCTCCCAAAGGAGGCCCGCTGGTCTGCTTACGCGGCCAGCGGCATGTCCACCACACTCTTTACCGGCATCTCAATCACGTTATCGGTCGGGAGCTTCGTAACCAGCGCTTCTGTCGCAATCCGCAGCAACTGTTCCGTCCGGCCGCTGAGATCGAATTCCTCTGAGAAGCGCCGCAACTGCGTCGTGAATGCGCGCCGCAGCAGCACAAGCGCTTCTTCCAGTCCGAGCTTCGGAATGTCGATGATGGCGAATTTCAAAATGCTGTCCACCAGCACCGTTTCCACGTTCAGCATCTTGTACAGCGCTCTCCGGTTCTTCATCACGTACTTCACTACTTCTTTACTGCGATACGCAAAGTAGTGCTCGCGCGTGAACCACGGGAAGCGCTTGGTGTCCACTGTCTTCAACTCACGGCCCAGTTTGTTGGCTGCGGAAGCGAATGCCCGATTGAGCGCTTCCGTCTGCTGAATGTCGTACGTGAACATGTTCGTCGGCTTCCCGGAGAAGGGATGCGTGCATTGGTACACCAGAATCGGGTATGCCGTATGCGGTCTCATTAAAATTTCGGGGTTAGCTGCGAACCACTCTCGAACCCAGCCGCGCATCGCCGTCTGCATGGTTTTCGAAACCGTCGAATAGGTGGGGAAGTAAGCTGCCGTCCGCTCCTTAGGCGCCCGCTTCCAAACCGAGAAATCCACGTCTGAAGTCGCTGCGCTCGCCAGCGCATCGTCGTCCGTCGCAATGCCTGTCTCAGCGTTTGCCGCAAGCTGTTCTACCGGACTGTTCTTCTCCACCGCCGCTTCCGTCTCCGTCTTGCGCGATGGCATTGTGATCAGCACGCCCATTGTGGCCTCCAAAAAAGTAACAGCCGGGATCGAAGCCCGGCTTGTCTGGTTTCTCTCACTCGCGAGTTCTTCTCGCGAGCGACTAGAACGTAGCATGGTGTCCGGGCATAATCGGCAGTGGAAGACGGCTTCGTTAGCCCAGAAATCCCGCTAATCCATTCATCCAAAAAGAGAAAATATTTTTGAGAATTCTTTTCAACTTTTGTGACTACTTCTTCGACACCTGCCAAAAATGCCCTTTTGGCGCATCAGGTGAGCTGCGCCTGAGCGTACCGGCCGCTGTCCGGGTAAGCTTCCCGGCATAAATACGTCAAAACCTGCTATAATTGCTTCGAATGAGCTTGTGGCGTTCGCGCCTTTGGGTTCAACGCATCGCTTCTGAGACACCCGGTCGTCTCCAGTTCCTTTACGGCCCATCACGCTTCCAGTTACAAAACCGTCTTCCACATCGCCCCAAGCTGTCCCTGTCTCTTTTCCCTTGATGAAGTCATCTGTCCAGATCTCTCGCGGTATTGAGTCGCTTTTTGGCACTCGTGACGAGAACATTCGCCTCCTCGAATCCGAACTGAAGGTCCGCACCCATCTCACTGCCGCCGACTCGCTCGAAGTCGAAGGCGACGAGCCTCAGGTGCGCCGCGCCGAGCAGATTCTCGGCGATTACGTGAGCCTTGTCGAGCAAGGTCACGTATTCAACAATGGCGACTTGAATAGCTTCCTTCGGGTCGTAACGGCCGATCCGAACGTCTCGCTGCGCCGCTTGGTCGAAAGCGGTAAATCCCGCTCCTTCGGCAAGAAGGTTCTTGCGCCCAAGACCGTAAACCAGCGCCGCTATGTCGATGCCATCGAACACCATGATTTGACCTTCGGTATCGGCCCGGCCGGTACCGGAAAGACCTATCTGGCCGTCGCCATGGGCGTGGCTGCGCTGCTGAATAAGCGCGTCAGCCGGATTGTCCTCACCCGCCCCGCTGTGGAAGCGGGCGAACATCTCGGATTTCTCCCCGGCACGCTGCAAGAAAAAGTAGATCCGTACCTGCGCCCGCTCTATGACGCTCTGTTCGATATGGTCGATCCCGAACGCGTGGAAAAACTGGTGGAGCGCAACACCATCGAGATTGCCCCTCTCGCCTTCATGCGCGGCCGTACCTTAAATGATTGCTTCATCATCCTCGACGAGGCCCAAAACACGACCGCCGAACAGATGAAAATGATTTTGACCCGCCAGGGCTTCAATTCAAAGATGGTTGTCACGGGCGATCAGACCCAAATCGACCTTCCCGGCGGCAAACGAAGCGGCCTTCTCAACGCGATTGAAGTCTTAAACGGCGTGGAAGGGATTGCTTTCGTCAGTTTCAACGACAAGGACGTTGTTCGCCATGAGCTCGTGCAGCGCATCGTCAGAGCCTACGATCGCTACAACGAAATGACCGGCGTGAACCGCCAGTTAGCTTTTAAACTCGCCGGCGATGCCGCGCCCTTAGCCGTCCCCGAACCATTGGCGAACACCAATGTCGAAATACCTCAATTCCCCTCGGTCGCTTAGCCAGTAACCATGTCAGAAAGTGACAGTACGGTCCTCTTCCGAGCGCTTCCCGGAAATCTGAGTCTCTCGCCGAAAGAAAAACGGGTTGTCAGAAGCTTTGCCGGTACGCTCCGAACTCGGATTGCGAACGGACGGCCCTTTACTTGCATGATTGCCGATGATACGGAACTGCGGCGTTTGAACTATTCTTTCTTGGGTCACGATTACGCGACGGATGTTCTTTCGTTTCCTTCGCACTCGAGCGCCGGCGAATTAGGCGAACTCGCCATCTCGGCCGAACGCGCCGAAGCGCAAGCCTCGGAATTCGGCCATAACCGCATCGACGAGATCTGCATCCTGATGCTGCACGGTGTTCTTCATCTCAGCGGGATGGATCACGAGCAGGACCGCGGCCAAATGGCCAAAGCCGAACAGAAATGGCGTGAAGAGCTTGGTCTCCCTGTGACCCTCATCGCCCGAACAGCGCGCCGGAGGGCCGGATGATGCCCTCCTTGTGTCTTGCGTTCGCGCTCGCGCTGACGTGCCTGCTGGCCTTCGTCTCGCACGTTCAGTTGCTTTATCTCGAGTCCCTGCGGATCCGCCGCCGTGAAGTAGCCTCGCTCGAGTTTTTCCGCGAAAGCATCGTGCAAAAGATCGGTCTCGAACCGGACCAGGGCTCGCTCGCGTTCTCGCTCGTCAAGCACGTCTCTCTCTTCCTTCTCGGCCTCTTTTATCTGTGTGCTCTGGTGCGGCCCGGAGTTCCGCATTGGCAAAACGTCCTCGAGGCAATCGGCCTCTCGTTTGTGGCCATGCTGGTCTCTACGTACTTCGTTCCCATGTTCCTGTATCGCCGCACGACAGGCGTCTGGATGACTCGGCTACTCCCCGCCATCAAGCTGGTTGCGGTGTGTGCCGCACCCTTAGCCGCGCTGGTGCGCATGTTTCAATCCGTGCTCGACCTCGATAAAGATGTGCGTGGCGAAACAGCTCCGGCCGACTCGGTCGAAAATATCGAAGCCTTAATCACTGCCGGCGCGGAAGAGGGCATTCTCGAAGAGGAAGATCGCAAGCTCATCCATTCCGTCGTTGCATTTGGAGACAAGAACGTCCGTGAAGTCATGACGCCGCGGCCCGCCATCGTTGCTATTTCCGTCGATAAATCGCTCGAAGATCTTCGCCAGCTCGTCATTCATGAGCAGTACTCGCGCATCCCCGTGTATCAGGACAGCATCGATAATGTAATCGGCTTCGTACACGTGCGCGACATGTTCGAGCTCGACGAGGAAGACCGCCAATCGAAGCCCCTTCGCGAGTTGATGCGCCCCGTTCCTCTGGTGCCGGAGACCAAGCCGGTGACCGTCCTGCTGCGTGAGATGCAGCACGAAGGTTCACACATGGTCATCGTGGTGGATGAGTACGGCAACACCGCCGGGCTCGCCACCATGGAAGATCTGGTCGAAGAAATCCTAGGCGAGATACGCGATGAACACGAGCCCGATCGCGACGTGCGCCAGGAAGCCGATCATGTCTTTGTCGCGCCTGGAAGCCTCGATTTGGACCGCCTGCAAGACCTTCTCAACTTTCGGCCTGAGCATGACGCTGAATCCACAACCGTCGGCGGCCTTGTGACTGAATGGCTCGGTCACGTGCCGCAAGTGGGCGAGGCGGTGGAGCGCGGCGGTATCCGTGTTGAAGTGCTCGCGGGCAACGAGCGGCGCGTCGAGCAGGTCCGTATCTCACGCGTCCCCACGCCCGTCGGTATGAACGCGTGAAGGCTCATCGTTCCGGCTTTGTCTCCATCGCAGGCCGCCCCAACGCCGGTAAATCCACACTGCTGAACGCGCTGATCGGAGAAAAGCTCGCCATCACCGCTCATCAGGCGCAGACCACTCGCACTTCCATTCAAGGCGTGCTCACCACGCCCGACTGCCAAATCGTCTTCATCGATACGCCGGGTATCCACAAATCCGATACGCTCTTCAACAAGCGCATGATGGCAACCGTTCGCGGCGCGCTGCAAGATCGCGACCTGGTTCTCTATGTCGCGGACGCAACCAGGCCAGTGACGGAAGAGGACGAACACGCCGTCAGCGCGCTCGATAAGTCCGCAAAGGCCCTGCTTGTACTGAACAAAATCGACCGGGTCGACGACAAGCGCCTGCTTCTGCCGCTCATCCAGCGCTATATGGCGTTGTTTCCCTTCGCCGAAGCAGTGCCGGTATCCGCTCGCACGGCCAGTGGTCTCGATGACCTCAAGCGAATCGTTCAAGAGCATCTTCCCGAAGGGCCGCCGCTGTTCGACGAGGATTACCTGACGGATCAACCCATGAGATTCCTCGCCGCCGAGATCATCCGCGAACAGATCCTGCGCGTGGCGCGCGAAGAAGTCCCGCATGCCGCTGCGATCCTGATCGATAGCTGGGAAGAGTCGCCGAAGCTCACGAAGATCGCCGCCACCATTCACGTCGAACGCAACGGTCAGAAAACGATCTTGATCGGCAACAAAGGCCAGACGCTGAAGAAAATCGGTACCGACGCCCGCCTGGAGCTCGAGCGCAGGCTGGAACACAAAGTCTTCCTCTCGTTGTTTGTAAAAGTGAAACCGAACTGGCGCGAAGATCCGTCTTTCCTGAGCGAGGTCGACTGGCGCTCAATGGTAGGTTCAGAAGCCTCGTCGTCAACTGCCAAGCAACCGCGCAGTACGCCGCCGGGCGATACCATAGAAGACAGTCAAGAATGAAACGCCTTCTAGCAATCGTCCTGCTTCTGAGCGGCAATGTCATTTTCGCTCAGAAATCCAACTCCGACGACCGTATCTCCGATCAGGTCCGCATGCGTCTGGCCACTGACGTAGACGTCAAAGGCGGAGCCGACGATGTCACGGTTGCCAATGGCGTTGTCACTATCAAAGGCCGCGTCGACACCGATCGGGGAAAGCAAAAGGCTACCAAGCTGGCCAAAAAGGTCAAGGGCGTGAAAGACGTCGACAATCAGTTGATTGTTGGACCCCCGACGCAGTAAGCATTTGCTCAAAGCGGCCCTTTTAGCGCTTGCTCTGCTCCAGCCTGCGCTCCGCGCGGGAGCGCAGACCGCCTCCGACACCGATCGTCTTATCGCGACCGGTAAGCTCTGGACCACCGTCAAGTACTTCCATCCGTATCTCGCTTACCGCGATATCGATTGGGACAAAGCTCTCGTCGACGCCCTTCCGAAAATCCGTGCCGCCACGAATACCGCTGATTATGTACGTGCGCTCCGATCCATGCTCGACGCGCTGCATGATCCGGCTACGTACAGCATCGCGGATACCGCTAGCGCGCCAAGCGCCGCGATTCATCTCGAAAAGCGCCCGGACGGCACTCTGGTCGTTTCACAGTCCGCATCGAACCAACCCGTACCCGATGCCATCCAACAGCTAACCCAGGCATTGAGCCCCGTTAGCAACGTGGTCTTCGATCTGCGCGTTCCGCCGGGCGCGCCGCCCTATCTCTCGAACTTACTGGAACAGGATTCCATTTCAAAGCTACTCACCCGGACTGCCATTGACACCGTTGCCCAGCGAACTTGGATCCACAAGGGCCTACCCCCGACTCCGCCGTTCGTTGGGAGCGGCGGGTTCAGCACGGCCTTCTCTACAAAGGCCGGCGTCCATCTCGAAGCGGACGCCTCTGCACCCGAGCATCGCCTCGCCTTCATCCTGAACGAGAACTCCGTTTTGCCCTACATCGGCTGTGCTCTTTGGGAGCAGGGAAAAGCCAACGTACTGGCCGAATCGAATCATTTTCAATTCGCCGATGTGGCGTCGATTGTCATTCCCATGGGGCTCGGGGTCAATGCTCTAGTTCGCCTCTCCGAGCCGATTTACTCGCGAGAAGTTGTCTCGGTCACCCACGATTCCGCGCTCCAGCAGGCGTTTGTCAGTCTCACGACCTCCAAAGCCCTACCTGCTCCATCGCTGCCGCCGCCTGCACCCGCGCCGCGACCCGATCTCGCCTATAGCGACATGCGCTATCCCGCAACGGAATACCGCATTCTCGCCGCATACAAAATCTGGGCGGTATTCCATAATTTCTTCGCGTATCGCGATCTGATGGACGAAGACTGGGATGATGTCTTCGCCACGTTTCTTCCCAGATTCGTCGCCGCCAAAGATGCCCGCGAATACAATCTCACGGCCGCCGAAATGATCACGCACGTAGCCGATTCGCATGCCGGAGTGAACAGCGCTGAACTGACGGAATACTTCGGCGCAGCGCCCGTCGGTCTTCGCCTGCGCCTGATCGAGAAGAAGCCTGTCGTCACGGAAGTGTTGGATCCGCAGGCCGTCCACGCCGGCATCAAACCGGGTGACATCGTAACGAAAGTCGACGGTGAGAGCCTCACGGATCGCTTCCATCGTGAAGAGCGCTACATCGCTGCCTCCACTCCACAGGCGCTCGGCTACGCCATCATGCAGCGCATCCTCAATGGCCCTGAGGGATCGGATGCTTTGCTGACGATACAAGCGCAAGACGGCGAAACGCGGCAAATCCATTTGAAGCGCAGCTCAACCTATGCTGCTGCTGTAGCAGAAGCAGCGCTCCGGCGAAGTGATTAAGCTCCTGCCCGGCAACATCGGTTATGCGGATCTCGATCGCTTGCTCCCCGAGCAGGTCGACGGCATGTTCGATCAGTTTCGTTCCACCGACGCCATCATCTTCGACATGCGCGGTTATCCGCATGCCACGGCTTGGGCAATCGCGCCGCGCTTAACGGATCGTCACGATGTGCCGGCCGCTATTATCACGGGCCCGCTGACTCTAACCCCAGACCTGCCGGCCTCTGACGTGCTCACCTCGACCGCAAGTTACTTCTTCGTTCAAAAACTGCCCACGACGGAAAAGTGGAAATACAAAGGCAAAACGGTAATGCTCATCGACGAGCGTACAATGAGCCAGGCCGAACACACCGGGCTGTTCCTCGAAGCCGCGAACAAAACCGAATTCATCGGCACTCCCAGCGCCGGCGCCAATGGAGATGTCACAAATTTCGTCGTGCCCGGAGGAATCACGATCTGGTTCTCCGGTCATGACGTACGGCACGCCAATGGCGGAGCGCTTCAGCGGCTCGGATTACAACCCGCCGTCACCGTCGCGCCGACCATCGCCGGCGTTCGTGCAGGCCGCGATGAAGTTCTGGAAAAAGCGATCGAATACCTTTCACCGATAAGACACAGGGGCAGCACGTCGCATATGGCTGCCCTTCGCATCCGCCGTGTGAATTAGACCCATCAAACGGATACGTTCTACTCCGGACGCTGGCAAGGAGTGCGCTTTCTATACTGGGCATACTCCTCATGACCGTCACCGCCCAACGATTGCGCCTTGCCTTGGCGTCTTTGTTCTTTGCAGCTATTGCTTCGGCGCAAGTCAAAGTCTGGCAAGGCACGATGCAATTACCCGTCTCAGACGAGGGTGCGCCGGATGAAAATCCTCCCTTCGATCTGTTCGCAACGGGCTCCTTCAACTATCCCTACACGCTCCGGCAGAACATCAAGAACCGGCGACCGCCGAAAGAGTTGCGCGCCGTTTATCTCGAAAATGAGTATCTGAAATGTACGGTATTGCCCGATTTAGGCGGCCATGTCTACACGTGCATCGACAAAACTACCGGCCAGCCGATGTTCTATGCCAACCCAAGCATCAAGGAACAGTTGGTCAGCTTTCGTGGCGCCTGGTCCGCATTCGGAATTGAATTCAACTTCCCGGTTTCTCATAACTGGGTGTCCGTCTCGCCGGTCGATTTCTCTTATCGGACTCACGAGGATGGAAGCGCTTCGGTAACGGTTGGAAATGTAGATCGAGTCTACGGCATGGAATGGACCGTGACCATCACGTTGCGCCCCGGCGCCGCATTGCTCGAAACGCATTCCACTCTGGTCAATCGAGACCGGGTACGCCATCGCTTTTATTGGTGGACGAATGCGGGTGTTCAAGTGTGGGGCGATTCGAAGCTGTATTACCCGATGCAGTTCTCCGCGGCGCATGGGTTTGCAGACATCGATACGTGGCCGGTCAATTCGAAAGGAATGGATCTAAGCCTCATCCGGAATCACACGGATGGCCCGGTTTCGCGCTTCGTCTACGCCAGCCGGGAGCCATTCATGGGCATTTATCATCCCCATACACAAACAGGCGTGGTTCACTATGCGGACTACGCGAAACTGCCGGGCAAGAAGATCTGGACCTGGGGAGTGGACCCGGAAGGGCTCCGCTGGCGCAAATTGCTTTCCGACAATGACAGCGCGTATGCCGAGGTGCAAGCTGGCCTCTACCGCAATCAGGAGACTTTCGCTTTCCTCGAACCGCAGCAGGTCATCCAGTTCTCTGAATTTTGGATGCCAGTGAATCGTATCGGCGGCATTACGCGCGCCAACCTCAACGGCGTTTTGTTCATGGACCGCGAGACTCCAAACAGCTTGAGGCTGGGAGTGAATTCGAATCGGGATGTCAGCGGCGGGTCTATCATCCTCCTAGATGGAGACAAAGTACTCCTGAAGCAGACGGCCACGGTTGCTCCCGAAAGACCTTGGATGAAAGTGGTTGAGCACATTGCGCCGGATCGCAAATACACCCTGGTATGGCAGGATGCTGGCGGAACTACGCTTCTGAAGCATACGGAAGGGGAATGGGACTGGTCGCCGAAAAACGAAGTTCACGTAGGACCGCAGAAGCGGTACGAACCTCCGCCACAATCGGAATGGACGGACGGGGATTTCGCGGAAGCGGGTAAAGAGCAAGAGCAACTCGGCGCAGTTCTGAAAGCCGATCGAACCTATGACGACGGGCTGACGCGATATCCGTCCAGTTACGATCTGCTCAAAGCCTCCGGGCGCCTGGATGTCGGGCTGTTGCGCTATAGTGACGCCGCGAAGAAACTCGGCGAAGCGGAAGCGCGCGACACGACCGACGCAGAAGTTCATTATTACCGTGGCTTGGCTCTTGCGCGCTTAAGCAGGACGTACGATGCCCGGCTTGAACTGGAAGCTGCGGCTAGAACGCCCGAATGGACGGCCGCCGGCTCTCTTGCGCTGGCTGAGCTTCTGGCGCGCGAACATCTCTTGGACAAAGCGGAGCAGACCATCGCGCAAGCGCAGGCCGCGTCTCCCAACAGTGAAAGCATTGCGGAAGCGAAGGCCGTGCTTGCGAGACTTCTCAAAAACCCGGATCAATCCTCGATCAGGACGAATGCGCTCGAACGGTTCCCTGACAGTAATCTTCTGCGCGTGGAGAACAGTGCGGCGGATTCCCGCTCAGACGCGATATGGCATCACTTGGCAGCCGACCCGGAGCGTGTACTCAATGTGGCTGCAACATACATGCGATTAGGCGATTACAGGAGCGCGCTGGATTTACTTTCGCGCCGATTTGCACCCGTAGGCGCAGGCGAAGCGGAGCCGGGCTCGGTCTTGCCGCAGGACCATCCCATGGTGGCTTACTATCGTGCGTTTTGTAAGCAGATGCTCGGACAATCGGCGGAGGCCGATCTTCATCTCGCGTCCCAGTTGCCGGTTCGCTATGTCTTCCCGAACAGAGCGGACAGTGAGGAGGTGTTGCGCAGTGCATTGAAGGCCAACGATCGCGATGCGCATGCCCACTGGCTATTGGGCGCGCTGCTGTTCGCTCACGGTCAGGTGACTCCGGCCTTAGAACAGTGGCAGGCTGCACGTCGAATCGAGCCGGACATCCCCAGCCTCGATGCAAGCCTCGGCCGTGAACTTCTCGAGCAAGGCAAGGCTGATGAGGCGGCTCAAGTTCTGCGCGAAGGAACAAAATCCGACGCTTCGAACCCACTCGTTTATGTGGAACTCGACAAAGCGCTGATTGCGCTACGCCGCACTCCAGCGGAACGCGCGGAGATGCTGAGCGAGTTTCCGAAAGCGACACCTCGGCCATCGATGCTCACGTTTCTGCTTGCACGAGAACTGGCCGAAGCCGGGGATTTCAAGCGCGCCACAGCACTTTTTGAGAATCAATACTTTGAGAATGCCGAAAGCGGCGCTGATGCGCGCGAAGTGTATCTCGAAGTGAAGCTCAAGGAGGCCCGCGCCTCGGCGCGCAAGGGGGATTGCAGCCGTAGCATCTTACTCGAAAAGAGTGCTACCCAGCCTGTCGCGCGCATTCCTTTTACCAGCGACAACTTGGGGGAAGTGATTGACCATTCGAAAGCCTTACAAGGTTTGCAACGTGAAATCAGCGCTGCTTGTCCTGAGGCAGCGCCCGAGCACTAACTCCCAAATGATGTAAGAGCGGTCCAATCGCGTTCGACATTTGGTAATTATTTCTCCGGTCTTCGTTGATCGCCCAGAACATAGCTCCCAGGAAAGCCGGATATCCGGATGACTGGCGAAGTTTATATTGGGCTCCGGGGTATTGCTTTCCTTCGATGAGATAGCGCAACGCGTTTTCTACGTCGGGAACCTCCGTGTAGTTGCGCGCTGATGTAGGCGTAGCGGGCAGACCGATCGCTACTTTATCCGCGGCAATGGCCGGAAATTGAGAGCGGGAATTACCGCTCACCGGGAAGCCTTGCAGCAGCATCTCAGAGAGCGCAACGTGATAATCGGCATTCCCCGGGAAGTAGTAATTCCCATCGAGGGCTTCGAGCGGTGGCGTGTTGTAATCTTGCGCATCCACAAAGGCGAGAATGTCGCGCGTGCCGTAAATGACAGGTAAAAAAGATCCGAACTGGCCGCCGTAGCTGACCATACCCGCCTGGGTCTGGGCCGCTTCCGGCACTTCGCTGATCATGAATTTCGGGCCAAAATGTTCATGCAGCTGATGCATCGCAGCGATCAGGTTAACGATGGACGGCGTTGTGGGCTTTCGAAAATCTGTGTCGCCTGCATTGATGAGCAGGGAAGGAGTTTCGATATCGAGATCGACGCCATCGAATCCATATTTCTCAACGATTGCGGAAACAGAGCTGACGAACTGTTGAAGATCCTCGGCGGTGTTTAGGGTGACAACCTGCCCGCCGCCGCCCAATGAGATCAGCACCTTTTTCCCTTTGCTCTTCAAATAAGTGACGTCATTTTTGAACGCTTCTTCGCCGAGAGAGGCCGGCGGCTCGAAACGCAGTAGGCTTGTGGAGCCTTTCACGGGCGCTGCAAACGTCGCGATGATGATGTCCCATTGTGGAGACACATCCCGTAACGGAGTTGAAGTTTTCGCTGAGGAATAGCCTTCCCAGTAACCGATGAGTGCATGTTTGCTCGATCCGCTAGATCGTGATGCACTGGATCGTGATGCACTGGATCGTGGGATCGGCACGACAGAGGGCTGTCTGTTGCGGTTGCGGTTGGCAGAACAAGGTTGGGCGGGAGCAGTAAGCGCCTTGGTATCGGGAAAGCTATAAGCCGCTCCCTCAGCTAGCTGACCCGGGTTGGTTTCGGAAAACCATGGCAACAGCGCCATGTTCTCCAGATGGTAGCTTCTGCCGTTCGCCGAAATCGAGGTCGAGTTTGTAGGCAGAAAATCAGTCGGCTGATTCAACAGATACGCGCTGCTTTCTCCCCTGCCTCCACAACTGGCGCTCGCCGGCTCCAACCATGCGGGAAATTCGTTTGTCCGGTAACCGCGCAGCGGATCGTTCATCCACTCCGCGATTTGCTGGCTCAATCCTTGAATGTCGGTGTAGTGCGGCATCGCGCCTTCGTTCATATATGACGCAATGACGAACGCCTGCGCCGACCCGCCGGAAGCATTAAGTTGCGCGCCGTGCGTGCCGAGCGAACAGCAAACAGTCGCGTCACCTAGCGAATAGAAAGCGGCATTCTCCGTCACAGCAATTACTAATTTGTTCGGCGAAACGTTCATCGACGACAGCCTCTGAAAAAGAGCGTTCTGGATGAAGTCAAGATCTACTATGGCCAGTGACTTGCCGCTTTTTTGCGAATGCAACACGTATCCGTTGGCTGCCGGGACCTCTATCTGAATAGCTGGCGCTACCTGTGGCGTGCCGAGTAAGGTATGCCAATTGCCTTTTGCCGCGGCTCCAGGGAATTGACCGCGCTGTACTGCGTCTCCGTACTGCGTCTTTCCCGTCGCAAATACGAAGGGTTCAAAAAGCGGCGAATGCACGATATCCGCTATGTCAGCCGCAGCACTCATGACATGTTCGTGAGACCCACTGGCGCTGAAGGAAAGCGAAACTGGAACAAGGACTGTAGGGATAGTTGTCGTTCCACCCAAGTCTGGCGTCTTGCCGGCCATCGTGTAGGAATAATTCTTGCCCCCGGTGGAAAAAGAGCCGGTGAAGGTAGGCACGGTTCGCACCGTTGGCGACGGCGCATTTTGCGGCGGAAGGAGGGAACTCGTGAGAAAGACCACAAGCAACAGGGATTGCGGAATGTTCGGCATATTTTAAGTCGATTTTACGGTTAAAGGTATGACCACGGATTTCCAAAAGGGGCATCGAGAGCCTACGTTTCATCCTTCCCTAGGCGGTTGGATGATAACAACATACTCCGATGTCGTCTCGGTCCTCGGTGATCTGCGTTGCGTCCCCACCATCCTCGGCTCGTCAAAGACAAATACGTCACCCGAACGAAAGGATCTTGTTCTCCATCGACACGCCGCGATGAAAGGCGCTCTTGCTGAAATCATGGTCGCGCTCGAACGAGGGATGCCGATGCTTCTCGCACGTTTAACGGCAAATATCACACTTCATAAGCGCTGTGACCTTCTTCAGGAGGTTTTAAAACCCTGGTGCCTGCAGCTGGCTGCTTGCACCGTGGGAATTCCGCCGGAGCCGGTTTTCGGAAAGTTGGCGAACGATATCTTCGCAGCTTCTGCCTTTCCGTACAGCGCGGACTTGCGAGGCACAGCTTCATCTGCGACCGCGCAGTTATCCACGCATGTGGACCCGAGCAATCCAGTCGCACTGCAAACCTTCATCGCGTTGGCCAGCTCGCTTCCGGTATTCCTTGGAAATGCATTCGCGCTTCTCTTCAGCCATCCAGATCAGATGCGGCGCTTGCAAGAAGCGCCGCAACTGGTACCTCTTGCTATTGAGGAGTGTCTGCGTCTTGGTGGACCGTCCTGCATTCAGTTCCGCACAGCGTCTTGTGACATGGAGGTCGGCGCAGCCCACATCAGGCGGGGGGAGATTCTTCTGTTGATGATTCAATCGGCCAATCGCGATCCACTCATATTCTCGAACCCGGAGGCGTTTTACATGGGACGGACCAGCAATCCGCATCTGGCGTTCGGAAGGGGAGGGCACGCCTGCGTTGGCGCCAATCTCATCAGATCTATTTCCCGCATGCTGCTCGTGAAAGTGCTCTCAGTATTCACGACAGTGAAGTTGATAGAAACCCCAGTGTGGGATGGCATGGCCATTCGATTCCTCGAAGATCTCGAAGTCGTCTTCGAATAGATGG
>CAWKHS010000024.1:0-390198 GCA_963849445.1 uncultured Acidobacteriaceae bacterium
TGGCAGCGTTGGCTGAGGCTGGTTTGTCAAACCGCGTCAGAACGTGCGCCTTACATAAGCGCTCCCATTCCGCGGAAATACCGATCAGCATCGGATCTAAAGAGAAACCAGGCAATCACGGCAAAAAACAAGCAGTGGATAGCCAGTTGGGGAGGCTCGTGGAAGCTTATGACGACATGGAACGCCATCCAGGCAAGGGCCAGCCAGCGTGCCCAATTACGGCCGCTCAGCATGAATGCTCCGCAGAAAATCGCCAGAAGCTCAACCAATTCGACCCACGCGCTATCGCGCTGTAGAACCAGCAGTTCGGGAAGGTGGAATACAAATCCGATACTGCCTACCGCCAGATATGCGCAGGCGACGATCAATATCGAAAGGGGGCGTTTGCCCGAATTCATGGCAGCATCTCCAGCACGGCATCACTGGGCTCCAAGTCTTCGGCATGCGGCGGCAGAGTCGCTCCCGCATCAAGCAGCGCCTGCACGACTCCTACGAAATCTCCAGTGTCTCGATGCCAGCCATTCCCGGAAGCATACAGTGCCCACGAGAGCGCTGTGCCTGGATATTCGCGGGACTTTTGTGCCAGGTCCGGGCCGAACCGCAATATCTCGCGTGTCATCTCCGCGTTGCCGTTGAATCCAGCCCAATGCAGCGCCGTCGCTCCCATTTCTCCCGGGGTATCCACGGGCCAACCGGCTTGCAGCATCAGCCGAACCGCCGTGATGTTGTTGTTTTGTGCGGCATTGGGCAGCTTTTGCTGGTCCGCTTCGGATAGATTTCTGGCGGCATCGGGGTTTTCTGCGAGAAACTTCTGAAACACCGCTTCGTCGCCCAATTCGCAGGCCAGCGCGAGTTGCAGTTCCTCAGGGGTTCGCTCGATGAGCAACTGAAAAACTTCCTCGTGGCCGAAATCTCGAGCTACGGTATGGGCCGTGCGATGCGCTCCCAGAATCCAGATGTAAATCGTGCCGCCTGCGCGTGCATCCTGCTTAGGAAACCATTCCTCCGATACGCTCATCCGAATACAGCCGGGATCCCGGTCCAGATGATGGCGCACGAGATCGAGGTCACCGAGCGCCGCGGCCATAAGGATATCCGTTTTGCACCCGCGGGACACAAGGTAACGAGCAACATCCTGGCGGTCGCGCGCATAGTGCCGCCTCTGCAGCACGCGCAACATATACTGGGCTGGCGTCGATTCGTGATCCACATCGAGTGCGTCGATATCGGCGCCGTTGTCAAGAAGGAATTTCGCAACTTCGACCGTCGAGGCGAAGTGTAGCGGCGTCTGTCCGTCTCCACCTCTGGCGTGCACTAGACCCGGGTCCGCGCTCACTAACTCAGCCAGCTTCGACATCATTCCGAGCCGGGAAGCGGCGTGCGCGTCCATTACCGCGCCCCGTTCGATCAGAAAATCCACTAAGCCCGGATCGCAATCGTCGAGCACACCGAATCCGCCTGCCCACCACTCGGTTCGTTTGCGGATATCGGCGCCTGCGCGCAATAGTACATCGATGGTCGCCCGATCGGTCCTCTGCACGGCGGCGAATAACGCCTGTTGGCCAAAGCCGTAGTTGGGCAGCGGATCGTCGACGCGCATCCGCAGTTCCGGATCACTCTCCAGAAGCTGGCGGACGCGTCGCGCATCGCTGTCGCACACAGCCAGCTTCAATGCCTCAGCGGAACTGAGGCCCAACGTGAGAACGTGCCATTTCAGCTCCGCCCATGTGGCAAAGCCGTACTCTTTAGCCAGCGTATGCTGCGCATCGGCCAGTTTGCCCTGCCGCGTAGCACGCAGCAGTTCTTTGGCTTGTTTCCGGAGGTATTCGAGATTTGGGTTTTCAGGTAATTGACGAGACATGCACTTCTCCTTTTAGGGCCCGGTGTCCGCTATCACGGGCAAAAGAGAAGTTAATGCTCGGGGCTTGGAAGCCGATTCAGGTGGGATATTCCCTTTCCGCGGACGGGACGCAACCTGAATTGCAGATTCCACTATATCAAGACGCTGGCTCAGTAGGTGTCCGCGATTCGCGAACCGCGTTCGCACTGAATTGCGGTTTGCGGGACAATTAAATCTACGATGAACGAACAGCAAAGAATGGCTCGGCCACTATCCGAAGTAGACCCGGATGTATTCGAAGCGATTCAGCATGAGGTGGATCGCCAGAACACGCGGCTAGAGTTGATCGCGAGTGAAAACTTCACATCGGAAGCGGTGCTCGAAGCGGCCGGCAGCGTTTTCACGAACAAATACGCCGAGGGCTATCCGGGCAAGCGATACTACGGCGGCTGCGAGTTCGCGGACGCAGTGGAGAACCTCGCGCGCGAGCGGGCCAAGAGACTGTTCGGCGCGGAGTTCGTGAACGTGCAGCCGCATTCGGGTTCGCAAGCGAATGAAGCGGCGTATGCGTCGGTGTTGCAGCCGGGTGACACGATCCTGGGCATGAACCTGGCGCACGGCGGACACCTGACGCACGGTCACCCGCTGAACTTTTCGGGCAAGCTGTACAAGGTGGTCGCTTATGGCGTTCGCAAAGCAGACGAGATCATCGACTATGACGAAGTGGCGTCGCTCGCGGAACAGCACAAGCCGAAGATGATTATCGCGGGCGCGAGCGCTTACT
This sequence comes from uncultured Acidobacteriaceae bacterium, assembly GCA_963849445.1. Classification (GTDB taxonomy): domain Bacteria; phylum Acidobacteriota; class Terriglobia; order Bryobacterales; family Bryobacteraceae; genus Bog-105. Next base: position 2,625 of record CAWKHS010000024.1, read on the forward strand.
CGCGTGTGATCGACTTTGCGCGCTTCAGGCAAATCGCGGATTCCGTTGGCGCGGTGTTCGTGGTCGACATGGCGCATTATTCGGGTCTGGTCGCCGCCGGAGTGTATCCGAATCCTTGTGAGCACGCGGACATCGTGACTTCGACCACGCATAAGACGCTGCGCGGCCCGCGCGCTGGAATGATTCTGGCGAAAGAGAAATTCGGCCCAGCAATAGACAAAGCGGTGTTTCCCGGAGCCCAAGGCGGACCGCTGGTACATATCATTGCAGCCAAGGCGGTCTGTTTTCTGGAAGCGTTATCGGAAGAGTTCCGGGTTTATCAACGCCAGGTATTGGCGAACGCGCGGGCTTTGGCGGCGGCTCTGCAAGACGAGGGCTACCGCGTCGTCAGCGGCGGAACCGATTCCCACATGTTCCTGATTGACGTGTTCGCGAAAGGCGTGAAGGGCAAAGAGGCGGAAAAGGCGCTGGATGAGGCTTACATCACGGCCAACAAAAATGCTATTCCGTTCGACACGAATCCACCGTTGAACCCCAGCGGGATTCGGCTCGGCAGCCCGGCGGTGACAACGCGGGGCTTCCGTGAGAGCGAGATGAAAGAAGTCGGACGGCTCATTGCACAGGTGCTGAACGATGTGAAATCGGAACAGGTGTTGGCAGAAACGCGCCGCGGCGTGGCTGCACTTACAAGCAAATTTCCGTTGTATTCGTGGAAGCGGGGCGGCGAAGAAGCGGCTGCGCGGGTTGCTTAGAGATTAACCGTCCGTCACGGTCGCGCCTGGCTTTAAGTGCATGGCTGGGAGGCAGGGACTCGAACCCCGATACGCAGATCCAGAGTCTGCAGTCTTACCATTAGACGACCTCCCAATGAGGTTCAACCGCAGTATAACAAGGGCTGACGCTTGCTCAGATGTGTAAGACCTTGTGCCAAAAACCGTGCTTTTTCGGTGGGCGTGGGTGAGTCGATCGGGAGCTTACGCGCGAAGAGCCCCGCTTTGGGCGGGGCTCTGTTAGTACTGCTTGTCTCGCCGGCTTACGGGTCACCGGCTTCGCTACTGTTCTCACCGGCGGTGGACCGGTATTCTGCGCTTCATCAGCCGCGAACTTGTTTGCGCCGTCAGAGGAAACCAGCTTCGCTTGGACGATAAATCGTTTGGGCGCGGAACCTACGTAGTAGAAGGGGTAGCAAGTGATCATTGTCAGCAGCTTCTCGGGAGCCTTCGGGTCCGCCGGAGGTGCAATCAACCCGCCGCCGTCCGGTTGGAGCACGCTGACTTCCGAGGGCTTTACAATTTCGGTGGCCATGACCTGGTAGGTGTAACTGCCGGTCGGCGATTGAAACGTGACCAGATCATTTTTGCGAATGTCTTTGAGGGCACGGAAGAGGGTATCGCGATGGGCGGCGATGGCGAAATTTCCCGCTTGCCCGGGAAGAGCGGTGGAGGGCACATGTCCCACAGCGAGGCTTAGTGTTTTTGCGTCAACGCCTTCGCGGACCATGGCGGACAAGTTCAGACGGCTGATCTCGACTCTACCGAGGACTGAGCCTTCCGTGGGTGCTGCCGGGGCGACTGGCGGAACGGGTTCCGCCGCTTTGCTTCCGACCAGGAAACCGAAGGGCGTTTTCTCGCGCAGGTAGTCCGCGAAAGCTACTCTGCGTCCGGCGATTTGCTGGTCAAAGGCCCAGTTTTCATAAGCCTGGTAGACGTATTGGTTCGAGACAGAATATCCGTAGTAGCCGATAGCGCAGATTCCGAGAATCAGCAATAAGGTGCGAAGCCGCGAGAGAATCGGGCTGGTTTTCTCCGGGTTGGCGCTGGGCATGCGCCGGGTGCGATTGTGACTGTGCAGCCCAGGCCGCGCGGAGGGCGCAGGAGCGGCAGGATTGTGCCGGACGATTAGAGGCCCAGTTTCCAGGGACCCTGTGGGGTTGCCCATTGTTATTGTTCTCTCTGTTGGATGTCTTTTCGGCTCTGCTGGGCGACAAGTTCCGAGAACGGAGTGATCAGGTAATTGGTCCGCGTGTGGACGTTCAACTTTTTGTTATTTTCCTCAGCCGCTACTTTGACGGTGCGAAAAGTTCGCCTATCGTTGGTCTCATCGGGAGTGTAACCGATGGTGTAGGAGTTTCTGATATCTTGCGAGATTTTGGTGAGAACGGGAACGATGTCGTCGAGCTTTGCCGGTTGAAAGAACTCCCCGCCCGTCACGCTCGCCATTTTGCGCAGGACAGCGGGATTCTCGTCATGATCCTCGGGATCGAACAAGCCGACGGTGTATATAGTTGCTCGCGATGCATCGACTAATTGCATCAGGTCGCCGAAGTTGATTTTGCTGACGTTGTCGCCGCCGTCGCTGACGACGATCAGAGTGCGCTTGGCGCGGTGGCTGTACTCGAGGTGTTTCAACGAGTACGCAACTGCGTCGTACAAAGCGGTCTGGCCCGCCGGCGTCCCGTAATAGAGCGCCGATCGCAAGGCCTGGAGGTCGTCGGTAAACAGAGTGTGTTCCGGGAGGCCGCGAACGACGGCATTATTGAAATTCACGACGAAGAACTCGTCCAGGGGATTGCTCTGTTTGGCGAAGGCGAGTCCGGCAAGAACGACCTCCGGGCGCTTGGAGCGCATGCTGCCGCTGTTGTCGACTACGAGTCCAACGGTGACAGGCTCGTCAACCTTGGCGAACTGAGTAATTTGCCGTGGCTGTCCGTCTTCATAGACTTGGAAATTGGAGCGATCGAGACCGGTCACAAATCCGCCATGAGGAGCTTTGACACTGACATCGAGGAGGACGAGATTGACGTTGTCGGAGATGGTAAATACTGCGCCGCTACTTACGTCGGCATGAGTGTTTGAGACAGGGGTTCGCGAGGCATCGGGGGTGTGCCTAGCCCCGCCGGCACCTACAATAAACGCCGCAACTATCACGATTGCCGCTGCGGCCAGCAGCATCTGCTCCACGCCCCGGTTTCGTTTGCTCATGACGGCTTTTCGTCCGCTAATTCATTCTTAACACTTTTTCTAAGAAACAGCCCGGCAACGCACGGCGCCATAGCTCGGCAAGACGGTCGAAGTTGCTTGCCTGTGTTAACCAAGCCTCGCTTGGCTGCCGGGCTGACGCGCCAAAAAATGACGCCTGGCGGGGAAGGCCCGACCAGGCGTCACGAGTGGTACCGGCTGGTTCTGGAAACGACGCAACCAGATGAAGAACTGCCGGTACGGCTAGGAGCGAGAAAAACTTACGCCTTTCGCGTCGCCAAGCTAAGCAGGCCAGCCAAGCTCAAAGAGGCGAGGCCGAGCAAGCCGATCAAGGGATCGAAACTGCCGGTATGGGGCAGAGACTGGGGCGCAGGTGCAGGCGCCGCGGCCGGTGCCGACTGAGCGGCCGGTGGTGGCGGCGGCTCGGGAGCGGCAGGTTGCGGCTCGGGAGCGGGAGCAGGCTGCGCTTCAGGGGCAGGAGCAGGCTCGGGCTCGCGGTAATTCGTCGGCACCGGTACAGGTGCGGCGGAAGCTAACTGCGCGACCAGTTTCTTCGGATAGCTAAACTCTTGTCCGAAATTGTCCCCTGGGTAGAACCAGGCCCGAACGGCTTTCGGGACACCGGGAGGCGTTTCCCAGAACGCGAATTGCGTTTTTCCGGTGGGCTCCAGACGATAATTCGGGATCGCCAGGACGGTCTCTTCTAAATGGCGCTGGTCTTTGTCGAAGATTTGCACGATGTGCCGGTCTGACTGCGAATCGAGCAGCTTCCAGACATACGTGCCAGGATCCAACACCTTGTTGCCGGCGATGATTGGTTCGTTGACGGTAACGATCGTCATCTTATTCCATTCATCCGCATGGGCTTTGGGAACAAACGAGGTTCCAAGTAAACCGACGCCCGTTACCGCGAGGGCGCCGATATAGAAAGAACGAAACTTACGACTCATTAAAAACTCCTCCAAAACTGGAAACTTTTTCAGTTCAATGCGTTGTTACTGTCTAACGCAGTTTGTTCCCGGGGACGCTACGGGCATCACCCGATCTCGCCAGTATGAAAGCATCTGTGCGTGCCAAAAGACAGGAAGCAGCGGGTCAATCACTTACAGGCACTCAGTAAGTTTCTAGAAGCGGCAAAAAGTACCAAGAGCAGCTAATTTGGCAATAACTGATAGAAAAGTAAGGGAACAACATGCCAAAGACCTGTGCCCTGTAAGCTCGAATAAGCGCCTTACAGTTCGGTTACAGTGGCGGTATGACTCAAGTGCAGGATTCTGCTACGACTCTGGCGGTTGACGTCGGCGGTACCGGGATAAAAGGAATACTGCTGAACGGCCGCGGCAAGCCGGTTAGTGAACGTCACCGCGTGGCAACGCCGCAACCGGCAACGCCCGGCACGATGCTGACGATCATGGACGACATCGCGAAGACTTTGGGTAAGTTCGATCGGGCGTCGGTCGGGTTTCCCGGCGTCGTGAAACACGGCGCTACGCTCACGGCTCATAACCTGGATGAAGAGTGGATCGGTTTTGAACTCGAGAAGGTGCTGATGCGCCGGTGGAAAAAGCCCGTGCGGGTTGCCAACGATGCCGCTATTCAGGGTTTTGGAGCGATTCGCGGCAGAGGGGTGGAACTGACGATTACGCTGGGGACGGGCTTTGGCTCATCGCTGTTTATCGATGGGCATCTGGTTCCGGGGCTGGAACTGGCGCATCATCCGTGGCGCAAGAACAAGACTTACGAAGAGTTCTTCGGAGTAAAAGGTCTGAGGCGTATGGGGCGCAAACGGTGGAACAAGCTTCTTCCCAAAGCGATTGAGCAGTTGGAAGCGCTATTCAATTTCGATCACCTTTATATCGGCGGAGGGAACGCGGTGAAGATTGACTTCGCTCTTCCGAAGCACGTGACGCGCGTACCGAACGAAGACGGGTTGCTGGGAGGGGTTGCGCTGTGGCGGCTTAGTGAACCTTCCGCACCACGTCATGGACGAAATATGGCCACTTGGGCGCGAACTGATAGTGATAGCGGAAAATGAGCAACGCGATCACGCCGGCCGTGATAAGCAACATGCCTAAGAGGACCAGCAGCGTCGCTTTCCAGGGGAACTTCTTCTTTTCGCGCCGCAGCACCAGCAGGTAGCTGGCGAAGACGCCGACGAAGAACAGCATCACCATGGGAACCGCGAAGATCATCATGTTGAAGACATCCGGAGTGGGAGTCACAACAGCGGCGAGTACAGTGATGGCGAGAACGGCATAGCGGCTGTGGCGCAGCAGAAAACGCGGCGACGCCAAGCGCAACAACGTTAAAAAGAAGATGATGACGGGCATCTCGAAAACGAGAGCCACGCCCAGGGTCACATTGACGAACAGATCGAAGTATTCGTTGATGGTGACCATGGGTTGAACACCGACATCACGCCCAATGCCGAGCAAGAACTGCAAACCGAAACGGAACGCAACTTCGTAGGCGAATACTCCGCCGATGATGAAAAGACCGGCGGTGCAAAGAATGAACGGGACGGCCCAGCGCTTTTCCTTCTTATAAAGTCCCGGGGAGATAAAGGCCCAGACCTGATAGAGGACCCAGGGTGAGGCTAAGAAGAGCGACACCAGCAGGGGCATCTTGATCCAGATAATGTTGAAGCCTTCCATCGGGGTGATGTAGACCAGGCTGGGGGGATGGACGCCCAAGTTCTTGAGCGCGTCCACGGCGGGGGCCTGCACCACCATCCAGAGATTCTTCGAGAAGAACATGCTCAGGAAGAAGGCGAGCACCAGGCCGCCCAGGGCGCGGATAATGCGGGAGCGAAGTTCTTCGAGGTGTCCCATGAAAGACATGCGCAGCATGCCTTTCTCTTCCTCGTCGGCTTCGTCTTCGTCATCCGGCGGCGGAGGAGGGGGCGGCGGCGGTGGAGTTCTGCGCGCCAGGACATTGGAAGCTGCGGGAGCCGGGGGTGCTACAACCGGGTCCGGATCCGGGGGCTGAATGCCGTAGGGGTCGGAGGAACTGCTGTAAGGGGAAGGTTCGGGAGATGCACTATCGCCCGAGGGAGCGCCTGGCTCCTTGATTTCGTCAGGCATCTCTACTCAGCAGTTAAGCGGGGTGCTCCTCTGGAAGAGGGCTGGCTCTGCGGGGAACGGTTCCTGCGACGGGCAGAGCTTGGGGCGCGGCTTCGGGGGCGCGGCCTTGCGCTTCGTGCGCGGCTGATTCGAGCGCGCGGTCGGCGGAATAGCTGTTCGTAGGGACAACTTCAGGCGAGTTACCCGTTTCCCAGGTTCCCTGATCTTCGTAAGGGTAGGAATAGCGGGGCGATGAATAATCCGGCGTATTGGAAGAATAATCCGGGGTGTTTGAGCCGGATGTCATCAACGGCGTTTTCAATTCGCGCGTTTCCCGTTCCAGTTCCTGGAGATGGGTTTCGAAGGTCGCTTTCAACTCGCTCTTGGCCCGGCGGAACTCACTGAGACCTTTGCCCAGCATTCGTCCGAGTTCTGGAAGCTTCTTTGGACCAAAGAGCAACAGCGCGATGACAAAAATCGCGACCATCTCTGGCAGGCCAACCGGTCCCATTGAATCTCCTTTCCTTCGAACGGACGCCTTTATGATAGCCCAGGGGCGCGTGGTCCTTGCGGCTGAGGTGCTGTTATGATCTGGACGAACGAATGAAGAGGCTCGGATTTCTGCCAGCGGCCGCGGCGGCGTACCTAATGCTGCTCAACTGCGCCAGCATCGAGGCGCAGGTGGAACTCAAGCGGTGGGAAACGATCACGTTTCGATCACCATCAATGGCCAGCCTTTCTCCGATTTCTATATCGGGCCGGCTTACCCCAAGCCGTTTCTCGCGCCTTTGCGAACGGCGACGGGCCTGATCGTCAGCCGAAGATTTCCCATGGAGCGAGTGGAAGGCGAATCGACAGACCATCCACATCATCGCGGCCTCTGGATTGGCTATGGCGATATCAACGGCGTAAATTTTTGGGAGAACGATCCGGGCAGCAAGACCAGCGGCACGAATCCGGGCACGAAAGGCACGCTGGTGCTGGAGCGGCTGGAAGAGGTGAAGCCAGGCAAGAAGTCCGGTAGCATCACGGCGACATTTGCATGGCGCGCGCCGGGTCATGGAGATGCGAATGGCGACGTTCTCGAGGAACGGCGCGTGATGACGTTCTATGCCGAGCCGGACATCCGCACAGTGGACGTGGACGCGACGTTTACGGCGAAGGTGCCGGTGAAGTTCGCGGACACCAAGGAAGGGTGGTTCGCGATTCGCCTGGCGGACAGCATGACGGAGAAAAACGGCGGGATGATGACGAACTCCGAAGGAGCGCAGACGGAGAAGAATGTCTGGGGCAAGCGCGCCGACTGGGTGGATTACGACGGAACGGTGGAAGGCCAGAAGGTCGGGGTCGTCATTTTCGACAATCCGCAGAATTTGAATCATCCGCCGCGCTGGCATTCGCGGGCTTACGGTTTGTTTGCGGTGAATCCGTTCGGGCTGAAAGAATTCGATCCCAAGGCGGCAGGCGAAGGCGGGTACCGGATGGCCACAGGCGCTTCGTTGCGGCTGCGGTATCGCGTTGTGATTCATCCGGGCGATGTACCGAAGAAGAAGATTGAGCGCTGGTACGCGGATTACGGGAAGAAAGTGAAATAAGAGGTGGATGCCTCATGCCCTCGAGTCTAATCGAGCGAGAATGCTCAACCACGGCGGCATTACTGAGGTGAAATGGTCCCAATCGCCGGGGGACCGGATCTATTGTGGGTTCGTGGCCTGTTTCCTCTTGAAAGTGCAGAAGCCGAAATCCTGAATCTATAAGCCCATTCAGCAAGGTGCTCAACACCTGGCGATATTCGCGTGGTCCAGGAGGCCTGGTTGCTGACGAGTCAGTCAAAAATGTCCACGCCTCGTCTTTGTACTCTAGCTCCTCCTCTGTTTGTAGCGCAGCTTGACTTCATAAGCATGGCCATTCCAGGAATGCGTGCAGCCCTGCGCAAACGGGTTGGCTGCCCAAAATGAATAAAGGCCGCCGAGTCGCGGTACGGGCCACTCCGGCAAAGACAATCGGCAGTCCGGGACGAAGTTGAGCGAATACGGTTGGCTCACGATATCGAAGGAGTCAGTCTAATACGTTTAGATGTCGCATATCTCCCTGGAAAATCGATATAGGATAACCGTAATGCTGGGCTGCATCCCGATCACGTTGCAATTGACCTTCTGAGATATCGAATACGGACACCCGAGCGCCATTCAAGCTGAATGCGACAGAATTGCTGCCCACCGCCTCCGGCCAAACAAAGCACATCCTTGCCGCTCACGCTGCCCAGGCGTTTTTCTGGATCTAGGCGCCGCAGTGCTGACTGTCGGGTCTCGCTGAGCCATGGCCGGCAAAATAGTGCATCAGCTTTCACTAGTGACTCCCAACGATCTTTATTGAAGTGGTATACAGAATCCATACTGCGGAGGTTGCAATTTTACAACGTTGTGTAGCGGCTGAATGTGACCGCTTGTTTGTGCTCACTCCGGGAAGCCGAGCGAGCGTATATCGCTGGCAGAATGCGCCATTTTCAGAGAGCGATTCATGAGACATAGCTCGACCGGCTCATGGTTGCGGCTGGATAGTCTGGAATTTTGCGGCTGCTTATCATTCTGACGCTATTGCCGATTAGCGCGCTCGCAGCGCCTGCGGATGTGGTTCCGGCGGCAGCTCGGGCGTCTTCACACTTTGATGCGCATAAAGCCACCGACGCTTGGCTGGCGACGATTCCTCCGGCTGAGAAAGCCAAATCCGATGCTTATTTTGAAGGCGGATACTGGCTGCTGCTTTGGGATTTTCTCTGCGATGCGGCAGTGTTGGTTATCTTGCTCGAGACGAAGCTCTCGGCGCGACTGCGCGATTGCGCGCAGCGGTTGACGCGCAGGCGGTGGCTGCAAGATTTCGTTTATACGGCCGCGTTAGTAGTCATAGCCGCGGCGTTGACGTTTCCGCTTTCGCTGTATGAGGGTTTCTGGCGCGAACGCCAGTACGGGCTACTAAATCAGAATTTCGATTCATGGTTTGGCGATCAGCTAATCGGTTTAGCGCTGGGCATTGCCGCCGGCGGCGTCGCCGCGGTAGCCTTTCTGGCGCTGGTACGACGCTTTCCGCGCAGTTGGCATGTTTGGATGACGGGGTTCGCTCTGGTCTTTCTCGGCTTTACGATCGTGATCGCGCCGGTGTTTATTGCGCCGCTCTTCAACACTTACAAGCCGCTCACGGATCTCAAAATCAAAGGGCAGATTCTCAGCCTGGCGCGGGCCAACGGCATTCCGGCAACAGATGTCTACGAGGTGGATGCTTCGCGCCAAAGCAAGCGAGTAAGCGCCAACGTCAGCGGCTTGTTCGGAACCGAGCGCATCACTTTAAACGACAATCTGCTGAACCGCTGTTCACCCCAGGCCATTGAAACGACCATGGGACACGAGATGGGTCATTATGTGCTGCATCACATCTACACGGGGCTGCTGTTCTTCGGCGTTTGCGCGGCCGTAGGTCTCGGATTGCTGCGCTGGGCTTTGGATCGCGTCTTGGGGCGATGGAGTGCTCGCTGGGAGATTCGGGGAGTTGGCGATCCCGCGGTTCTGCCTTTGGCGGTCTTGATCGTTTCGGTTATCGGCTTTCTGGCAACGCCGATTACCAATACATTCACAAGAGTGCAGGAGTATGAGGCGGATATCTTCGGACTGAATGCTGCCCGCCAGCCGGATGGGGAGGCCGAGGTGGACCTGCTGCTAGGGGAATACCGGAAGATGGATCCGACGCCGCTTGAGGAGTTTGTGTTTTTCGACCATCCGAGCGGGCGGACACGCATCTATGCGGCGATGCGCTGGAAGGCGGAGAATCTTTGCTTGTTCGACGCGAAGCTGGCTTGCGCGAACCGGCCGCTCAGTGTACCGGAAACACCCACTCGCCGGTAGCGCCGGAGCGGAGAACTGCAAGGATGACTTTCATGTTGTCGAGTGCGTTTTCGAGCGGCACCGGCACGGGTTCGTTTTCCTGGATGGCGCGGGAGAACAGATCGCCCTGAATCGTGTACTGGTCCTGAGCCGGAAACTCTTCGACACGAGCGCTTCTGCCCGCTAACTGCGAGCCTTCGTCGATGAAAATGCGGCTGGGAACGTCAGGCGGGATGTTATAGGGAACTTCTATTTCGATGCGTCCCACAGTACCGAGAATCTGCATGCGCTGATGGGGCACAAGCTGCGTGCTGCAGGTGAAGGTGGCCTGACCCGGGGCGAAATCGAGAATAGCGGAGGCGAGGCGATCGGTTTTCATGTCGGGATCGTAATCGACGAGCGCCATCACGCGCCGCGGCTCGCGCCCGAAAAGAAAGCGGGACATCGTGATGGGATAGCAGCCGATGTCCATGATGCCGCCGCCGCCGATGTCCGCCATATTGCGAATATTGTGCGGGTCGCGATTGAAGTAGCTGAAGGTGCTGGTGATGGCGCGGAGCTCGCCCAGCGCCCCTTCGCGCACCAGTTCGCGGGCGCGAAGCCACTGGGGATGAGTCCGGACCATGAAGGCTTCGCCGATTTTTACTCCGATAGCGTTGCGAACGCGGATGAGAGCCTTGGCCTCGTCGATGGTGAGCGAGAGCGGTTTTTCGCAAAGCACATGCTTGTTGGCCTCGGCGGCGCGGATGGACCAAGGCACGTGCAGGTGGTTGGGGAGCGGATTGTAGATGGCGTCAATTTCCGGGTCGGCCAGAAGCGCGTCGTAGGAGCCGTAGGCCTTGGGAAGGCCGAGCTGCTGGGCCGCCTGCTGAGCGCGGCTGAGATCGCGAGAAGCGATGGCGACCACCTCGCTTCGCTCGCCTAATTGCATGGCCGGAATGACCTTCTTTACGGCGATATTCGCAACGCCGAGCACGCCCCAACGGACCTTGGTTGGCATACATTCGAGTGTCGCATGGCTGGTTTTACCGAACGAACCCAATTTACCGGCCCAAAGTGGCGAAGAAAGGGCGTTTTCTGCAAACGAACAGGCCGGTTGGGGCGCTTTGGGTTCGTCTTTTCAAATTGCGTCGCATTGTCAAACTGCTGTGTCGCGTCTGAGACAATGAAACCCGTGAAGCTGTACGACATTGACCCGGGCCCCGACTGTCCTGAAGTCGTCCGGGCCATTATCGAGATCCCGAAGAACTCGTCCAATAAGTACGAATATGACGGGGAGCTGGAAGTCTTCCGGCTCGACCGGGCTCTGTATTCACCCATGCACTACCCGGGGGACTATGGCTTTGTTCCAGGTACGCTGGCAGACGATGGCGATCCGCTGGATGTTCTGACTCTGGTAGATGAGCCGAGCTTTACGGGCTGCCTGCTCGAAGTGCGGCCGGTGGGCATTCTATATATGGTGGATCAGCGGGAAAAGGATCAGAAACTGCTGGCGGTGCCGAACCGCAATCCGCGATTCGACAGCATTCATACGATGGATCAGGTATTTCCGCACATCCGCCGGGAGGTGGAGCATTTTTTCTCCATCTATAAGGAACTACAAGGCGGGAATGTGAGGATGGAAGGTTGGGGCGGCCCCGCGGATGCGCGGAAAGCGATCACAAAGAGCCGCCAAAACTATCTGGATATCAGGCTGCAGGATGCAGCAAGCGTTCAGGCGAGCGCCGACTGATCTAGACGAAGTTATCGCCTCCGCCGCCATCGTCGAAACCGCCGCCATCGTCCCCGCTGTTGTCGTAGCCGACATCCTGAGCGCCCGAATCGTCGTATTGCTGGCTATCATCGACGTTTGATATGTCGGAGCCGCTGTTGTCGCCGGAATTGTCGTAGTAGTTGTTGACGATTTCTTCTTGCGGGGCAGCGCCGAATCCGCCTCCTCCAAAGCCTCCGCCGCCAAAACCGCCGAACCCAGATCCACCGCCATAGCCGGGGTGTGAGAAGAGCGACTGTATGCCTTCGAACGCCAGTGCGCCGGCGGCCACGCCAGCGGCAGTTTGGGCTGCGCCTTTGAGGAAGCTGGGGGCTCCGCTGGGGCTGCCCACTGGAGCAGCCGCGTATTGGGGAGGAGGGGCGGAGTATTGCTGCCCACCGCCGCCATAAGCGGGATTGCGGGGCGGGGCTTGAGTCTGGCCCAGGAAGCTGCCGCTCGAACCGGCCGAGACAGGCTGGCCCGCGCGCTGCTGCAAGTCCTGAATCTGTTGCTGAGCGTGCTGGAGGGCGAGGTTTTGAATGAGCACTGTCTGGGTCATGAGGTACAAGGCGTCGGGCCGGGAACCGATGCGTGTACGGATGAAATCTTCTGCTTCCTGGTCTTTGGGCGGTGCGGGAGTTTGCGCAAACTTGTTCGCCAGGTCAGTCAGCATGTTGCGTTCGTCTTGGGTCATGGGTTTCCTGTATAGGGGATTTTCCTGTTTGAAGGTCCCTGGTTAGTAGACGTGATTGGCGAGATGATAGTTCATGTGGCAACGCGAAGCAGAGACCGGCTGCGAAGTAGGAACTAGGGAGTAACAGGACTGTGGCAGCACAAGCGATGGCAGCAGAGGCGATGGCGATAGAAGCAATGGCGGCGGTCGATCAGGAGATCAACCCCTGGGAATCGGCGGCGCACCGCTTCGACGAAGCGGCGGAGCGGCTGGGCTTGGAGGACGGGCTGCGGAAGATGCTGCGGCAGCCTGCCATGGAACTCACCGTAAACATACCGGTGATGCTGGACGATGGCCGGCTGGAGGTTTTTACCGGATATCGAGTGCAGCATTCGATCGCCAGAGGGCCGGCGAAGGGCGGCATCCGGTTTGCGCCGGACGTATCGCTGGATGAGGTGCGGGCGCTGGCGGCTTGGATGACCTGGAAGTGCGCCGTGGTGAATATCCCATTCGGCGGCGGCAAGGGCGGCGTGATCTGCGAGCCGCATCTGATGAGCGAAGGGGAGCTGGAGCGCATCACCCGGCGGTACACGGCGGAAATCAGCGAGTTCATCGGGCCGGAGCGGGATGTTCCGGCGCCGGACGTGAACACGAATGAGCAGACGATGGCCTGGATTATGGATACCTATTCCATGCATCGGCGGCACACGGTGACGGCGGTGGTAACGGGCAAGCCGTTGGAATTAGGCGGCTCACAGGGACGGCCGGAGGCGACCGGGCGCGGTTGCATGATTGTGACGATGGAAGCGCTGAAGCGTTTTGGGCTGGCGCCCGAGAATACGCGCGTGATCATTCAAGGCTTCGGAAACGTGGGCGGGATGGCGGCGAAGCTGATGGCGCGGAAAGGCTTCAAAATTACTACCGTCGTGGAGTACGACGGCGCGGTTCACAATGCTCATGGATTGGATATCGGGGCGCTGATGCGGCATCGGCAAGAGACCGGATCCATCACGGGATTTCGCGAAGCAGAGGACGTGGACAGAAGCGAAGCCATTTTGATGGATTGCGATGTACTGATACCGGCGGCGCATGAAAACGTGATTACGTCAGCGAACGCGGACCGGGTGAAGGCGAAAATTCTGTGTGAAGGCGCGAATGGGCCGACGACCTTTGTGGCGGACGCGATGCTGGCCGAGAAAAAGGTTTTTGTGATTCCCGACATTCTGGCGAACGCGGGAGGCGTGACCGTTTCGTATTTCGAATGGGTGCAGGATCGCCAGGGATATTTTTGGAACGAAGCCATGGTCAACGAGAGGTTGGAAGAGATCATGGTGACGAGCTTCGCAGAGGTGACCGGGTACGCGGAGAGCCGGAAGCTGAAGAACCGGACGGCGGCTTATATGGTGGCGGTGGACCGGGTGGCGAATGCGATCCGGCGGCGTGGGTTGTATGCATGAATTTTGAAGAGATTCAGAGCATCTTCGACTTTTTCCTCCTGAGCACGCTGGCCGAAGAACCCATGCGCTGTTCCGATCTGGAGCTCCGGATTGAGAAGAAAACGCGTGGAGTGTTTAAGAATCAGATCCACTTTTCTAAAGCGCTCGAGCGGCTGGAAAGCGCGGGGTGGTTGAAAGCGGAGCAAAAAGATTCGAATCCGGAGAAGGTTTATTCCGTTACGGCGACGGGGAAAAAGCAGCTGGAATCGGAATCGAAACGGAAACTAGCGGCTCTGGCGCAGTTTATTGAGGGAGGCAAATGGCCGGCGTACCGTTTCAAAGCTTACCCGAATAGCTCGAACTAGAGATCAATCCCGGGGTGTACAAATAGCGGTTCGGAAATAGAAGAAAATAAATGACGGTACGTAGAATCAGTCTCAAGAAGTACGCCCTACCTTTTCTTCTCGCTTGCGGAGGAATTGTACCCCAGGCGATCTGTCGCCAGTCGCTACCACTTGCCGACATTGATATTTCTGACACCAACCGGCCTTTGAACGATGCACTAATCAAAGTCCAGGAAACACTGAAAGCTCCAATAAACTTCGAAGAGGCGACGTACGAACCCCAGAAAGACGGAGACGTGCCACCTCACCTTGTTGTGCATTTTGTGCCCGGCGAGAAAGATCCCGTAGCTGCTGTTCAAACAATCCTTGCTGCCACCAAGGCAGATCCGTTACTTGGGGGATATACGTTTTCACAACACGGAATTTATATCGAGGTATTGCCAGCAGTAAGCAGGCGAACTCCGTTATCTCAGGCAATTATTACAATTCCTTATGGCGAGAGGACAGCAGCAGCAACTTTTGATTTGATCGCGGCACAAATGTCGGTAGCTTCTGGCAAGTCGGTGAGAGTTTTAAATCAGCCGTTCCTCGCCGGCACCTTGATTCCGTTCGCTGCAGATAAAACGGCCGCCTTCGCCGTTCTGGAGCGGTTTAGCGATCTAATTGGGCCGTTTTCGTTCCATCTAGTATATGAGCCACGAGAGAAGGACTACTATCTCAATTTGCAAGGAATTACAGTCGATATAGCATCGGGGTCGCTTCATGCAAATAAAGCGGCAGGAAAAGTGAATCCACAGAGTAGTCTCTTCTTCACTAAAGACAAAAATTGAGTCCACCATTCAGATGGAGATCCGTTCAACCTCGTCGAGCGAAATCTCCTCCACCCGATAGTCACAGCGCTTGGTCGTGCGTGGGCTTTCGTGACGGGCTATTTGCTGCGCCATTTCGAGCGTGCCGCCGTTCTTGAGATAGGGCGTGATGCCGGTGACCGGGACGTGTGATTACCGACATTGAGGGAGGCAAATGGCCGGCGTACCGTTTCAGAGCTTACCCGAATAGCTCGAACTAGAGTTCCACTCGCACCCAGTTGCCTGCCGGGGACAGGGCCCAGCGCTGGCCGTGCATGTCGAGCCACTCACCCCAGGGTTGATCGGAGATCGAATCGGAACCAATGCGCAACACGTTTTGATCCAGGTCTTCGACTTGCATTTCGAGCGCCCAGGGATAATTGCTGGGAGGATGGCGTATTTTGGCGCCTTTGACGCGGTATTCATCGAATACCGTCTTTACGTCTTCGACACCAATCCAGACCCAGGTTCCGAAATGGCCTTGATCGCCTTCGCACAGGAACAGATGGCAGCGGCCGCGTGAGACGGCTGCGAATCCCGACTCTTCCACCTGCCAATCGAGTTTGAATCCGAGCAGGTTGGTGTAGTAGGCGATGCTTTCTGAAACGCTTCGCACCCTGAGAATCGGGTTCACTCCTCCGAAGGGAGATTCTTTGTCGGACATAGATTGTTAACCCGCGACGCTTTCACCTTCGGGATAATGCTGCGCCTCGTTTAGATCCAAAACTACTACAATCCCATCATTGAGAAGCGGGGGAGTCTGGGTTTTAATGAAACTGACCTTTTGGCTGCGCGATTGCTGCGTACTTAAGTATGACCGACCGAACTGCCCGACGAGAGATGCCCCTGATCGTTTCTTTTGCGCTGAGCTTCGCGGCGTCGGCAATCGCTACTCTAGCGATCTGCTCGATCTCACCTGGGGAGCCGCTCTCGGGGTCCTTCTTGAACCCACCTGCGAATGTCAATCCCGCGCCTGAGGCCGTGAAGCCGACGCGTCCCGACGACCCTTCCTCGAACAAACGCGATGCTGCGGGCGCGGTTTAAGCAAACACCTCGAAGAATCGTTCACCGCGATAAAATTCGTTTTTTCCCCAACGTAACGGCTGCGTTGTACGTCCTTACATGCCAGTCGGCCTCTCATAGGCCGCGAGTAACGCATGCCGAAACTTTGCCATAGTGCTGCCTTCGCGGCGGCACTGTTTACGGGCCTTCTCGTTTTGCAGGCTGCCGATCATCCCAAAGACCAGGGGAAGCAGGTTATCCGCGCTACCGGCACCATACAGGCGACGCATTCACTGGTAGTGCGGGTTCCGATTATGGAAGGGCAAGGCAGCCAGCTCACGCTGATCAAATTGGTCCAAAACGGCGCGCGTGTTCACACGGGTGACGTACTGGCCGAATTCGACGATACGGCGCAGGTAAAAGCGGCGCGCGAAGCTGCGGCGAAATACGACGATCTCGCCCATCAAGTGGATCAAAAGCGAGCCGAACATTCCAGCAATGTGGAGAAACGGCTTTCCGAGCTGCAGGCGGCACAGGCGGACCTGGGCAAAGCGCAGCTCGATCTCCGAAAAGGGCCGGTATTGAGTGAAATCGATCAGCAGAAGGATGCGATCAAAGTGGCGGATGCCAAGGAGCATGTGGCGAGCCTCGAACGTTCGGACAAAGCGCACGATACAGCGGAGGTAGCCGAGATACGGGTATTGGAGTTACAGCGCGACCGGCAAAAAGTAGCCGTTGAACGGCAGCGGAACAATGCGAACCGGCTTTCGCTGCGCGCTCCGATCGACGGGATGGTTGCGCTCCAGAATGTCTGGAGGAGCGGCTCGATGGGCCACGCCGAAGAGGGCGACCAACTTTGGGGAGGAGGCGCCCTGATGCAGCTATTCGACCCATCCGCAATGCAAGTTGGCGTGGCGGTGGGTGAGCCGGATGGCGCCATCCTGAAACCCGGCACGCGGGCGGAGGTTCATCTGGACGCCTTTCCCGAATTGGTTCTGCCTGCGCATTTCGATTCGGCGAGTCCGGTGGCGTCGTCGTCGATGGACAATCCAATCAAATCGTTCAACGCGCGATTCACGTTAGACCGGAGCGATCCACGTCTGATGCCTGACCTGTCGGCCGCGGTGGAGATCGTGAAGCCATGAAGGCGCGAAGGGGCGGGCGCTTAGTCATTCGCTTGGGTTTGCTGCTGTGCCTGATCGCGGGCTCAGGTTTCGCGATCCGGCAATACCGCCGCGCGCATGCGACGTTGAACCTGCCGACTGCGATTGCGCGCAAGGGCGTTTTTTCGGTTTTGGTGAATTGCCGCGGCGTTTTGACGGCCCGCCGTTCGGTACAACTGATTTCGCCGGTGGATGTGGAGGATTTGCAGATTGTGTGGCTTGCGCCGGCGGGAGCGGAAGTGAAGGCCGGTGCGCCGGTGATCCGCTTCGATCCGAGCAAATTGCGGCAGGAGCTGAAAGAAAAGACCGCCGCGCTCCAGCAGGCCCAAGCCACGCTGGACCAGACCACGGCGCAGGCGCAGATTACGGTGGACCAGGACAAGCTGGATCTCTCGACGGACGAATATGCGGCCCAGAAGGCAAAGCTGGAAGCCTCCAAGCAGGCCATCGTGAGCGTTATCGACGGCGAGAAGAGCAAGATCGATATGGGTCTGGCGGACGAGAAGGTAAAGGTGCAGGAAGCGTCTTCGGAACTGCACAAGAGCTCGGACAAGGCGAAGATCGCCTCGCAAACGCGGCTGCGCGACGAGGCACAAGCCGAAGTGAACCGGACGAAAAACCGCCTGGCGCAAATGGAGCTGACGAGCCCCGTAAACGGGCTTGTGACGTATCTGGAAAACCATTCGCAAGGCTGGATGAACGCGCAGCCGTTTAAGGTGGGCGATCACGTCTCGTCGGGGCAAGCGCTGGCGGATATTCCCGACATCAGCACGCTCGAGATGGAGAGCAAAGTGGATGAGGTGGACCGCGGACGCATCGCTTTGAACGACTCTGTTCTGGTGCATGTGGATGCGCTGCCGGAGATTACTTTTACCGGAAAGCTGGTGGCGATCTCGCCATTGACCGAGCAGAGCTTTTCGGAGTGGCCGCCGACCCGAAGCTTTCGGGCATTTGCGCGGATCGAGCAGAGGAACCCGCGTTTGCGTCCCGGCATGAACGCCGGGGCCGACATTATAGAGACGCGGATCGCGGATGCGATCAGTATTCCGTCGAAGGCGCTGTTCACAGCGAATGGCAAACCGGTTGTCTATGTAAAGCGCGAGGGGACCTATGCGCCCGTCGGGGTGCGGGTGCGGGCGCGGAACACCGATGAAGTGGCGATTGAAGGCATCGGCTCGGGCGCGGTGGTGGCGCTGATTGAGCCGGAGAAAGCGAAGTAGCCATGAGCACGACCGAACAGGCGATTCCCCCTCCGCCTCCCAAAATCGCCCCCGAACGGGAATCTGTTTACAAGCGGCCGAAGCGCAATCGGGTTTTGGCGATTATTGTCGCCCTGGGCGTTTTAGGACTGATTGGCTATGGCGGAGTTCGGGCCTACCGCGGTCTATCGAGTGCGAAAACGAGCGATGTTCCCACCGCGAAAGTACAGCGCGGCGATGTGACTCTGGCGATTACGGCGCGCGGCGAACTGCAGGGGGGGAATCCGCAGGTGCTAGCGGCGCCGATGACAGGCGGATCGGAAATGCACATCACGCAGTTGCGCAAAACGGGAGAAGAGGTGAAGCCGGGCGACGTGGTCGTGCAGTTAGACACGGCAGAGCAGCAATTCAAGTTGCAAGAGGCGGAAGCGGATTTGGCGGAAGCCGCGCAGAATCTAATTAAAGCGAAAGCGCAACGCGAGGCCGAGCAAGAGGAAGATCATTACGCATTACTGAAGGCGCGGACGGACGTGCAGCTAGCCGAACTGGATGTACGCAAGAATCCCCTGCTGGCCGCGATTGCCGCCAAGGAGAATGATTTGGCGCTGGAGGGAGCGCGCGATCATCTGAAGCAAACCGAGGAGAACCTGAACAACCGGAAGCGAACCGGCGAAGCGGGAATTGCCATACAGGATGCAGCGCGCGCGAAGGCCGAGGCACAGGCAGTTACGGCGCGGCAGAACATTGAGGCGATGACACTGCGCGCCGATCGCGCCGGTTATGTTGCGATCAAGGAAAACACAAATACAAATTTCTTCTTCACCGGGATGGTGCTTCCGTTTTTTCAGGTAGGTGATGGCGTGCGTCCGGGGATGGCGATTGCGGAAATCCCCGATTTGAAGGACTGGGAAGTGGTCGCAAAAATCGGTGAGCTGGATCGAGGCCATCTGCAGCCGGGGGACGCCGTGAATATCAAGATTGTCGCCGCGCCGAACCGGCAATTCCATGGCCATGTAAAGGACCTGGGCGGCATGACAGGAAATTTTTGGGAGCGTCACTTCGAATGCAAGATCTCTCTGGACAATCCGACGGCGGAATTGCGCCCCGGTATGAGCGCCAATGTGGTAGTGACAACAGACCGATTGCACCACGTACTCTCGCTGCCGACGCAAGCGCTCTTCGAGAGCGATGGAAGGACGTTTGTCTACGTTCGCTCAGGAGACAGCTTTGCCGCTAAAGACATAAAGCTTGTAAGGCGTAACGAGACGCGCGCGGTTGTAGACGGATTGAAGGAAGGCGAGATGGTGGCGCTGGCCAATCCGCTGGACATCAAGAACAAACCAGGGGAATCCAATCCACTTAAAGCCGTCGGCAAATGATGGAAGGCCACGTTTGGAGCCGGTATGGGGCAGATCTGCTGCTGGCCGCGCAGAATCTGTTCGTTCAGAAGACGCGGACCATTCTGACTGCGCTGGGAATTATTTTCGGCGTAGGCGCCGTGATTGGAATGCTGGCGATTGGAGCGGGTGCGCGGGCCGAGTCGCTGGAGTTTATTGAGCAGTTAGGCGTACACAATGTGCTGGTTGAATCGCGGCCGGCGACCAGCGACCAAGAACTACAGCAACGGCGGCGCTCCTCGCAGGGTCTGAACGACCGGGATGTTCGCGTATTGGAAGCGAACGTGGACTCACTCGATCTGATCTCGGCGCGCAAGGGCCTGCACCCCACGCGTATTTTGCCGAAGCCGCAAAATATGCCGGAACTGTATGGGGTTCGTCCTTCTTACGCGGTAATTCACAACTGGAAAATCGCGGAAGGCAGAACGCTGAGCGCGCAAGATGACAATTTCAGCAGTGCAGTATGCGTGTTGGGCGAGGGCGCCAAAGTAGGACTACTTGGCTACGGCGCGGCGGTGGGACAGTTCGTCAAGGTGAACGACACGTGGCTGCGGGTGGTGGGCGTGCTGGAAAACCAGGTGACCTCATCGGCGGGAGGGCAGGCGATCGATCCGAACCAGGTCATCTATATTCCTCTGAATACGTTTTTATATAGGTTTTTCGATATGGGCGGGTATCTGAAAGACGAGTTGGACGGCGTGGATATCCGTCTGAAACCTGGAGTAGACAGCACCAGAGCGGCCAAGATTGTCACCGCGATTTTGAATTCGACGCATCACGACGCGAACGACTTCACGGTGACGATTCCGGCAGAACTGCTGGCCGAGCAGCAGCGGTCGCAATCGATTTTTACGTACGTGATGGTGGCGATCGCGGCGATTTCCCTGCTGGTGGGTGGAATCGGAATCATGAACATCGTTCTGGCAACGGTGCTGGAACGAACGCGCGAGATTGGGATCCGGCGGGCGACGGGGGCGCGGCGCGGTGATATCGTGCGGCAGTTTCTGCTTGAATCAGTGCTCATTTCAATTGGGGGAGGGTTGGTGGGAATAGCGTTCGGATACTTTCTTTCGTGGGCCATCGCAGCTACAGCCGGCTGGAAAACCATTGTGGCTCCGTCCTCGATTCTGATTGCATTCTTTGTGTCGATGGCAGTAGGAGTGGTGTTCGGCATTTATCCGGCGAGAAAGGCGTCACGGATCGATCCGATTGAGGCGCTGCGTTATGAGTAGGACGGCCGCACGGCTTGCTGCTCTTTTTCTAACAGTGTGCGTGGTTTTTGGGAGCGCGGCGGATCCGGTCAGCGGCTACTGGCACCGGCGATTCAACGCGGATTCGATCGATGTGAAAGAGGTGCAGGGCCTGACGCAGCACATCCAGGACGGGAAGCTGCATTTGCATTTGCGGGAGTTCCTGGAACTGATGCTGAAAAATTCGCCGGACGTTCAATTGGCGCGTCTGGATGTATATACGGCGGCTACACAAATTACGGCAGCTAGGGCGCCGTTCGATCCAGCGCTGGGGCTCGGGTTTACCGCAGAACGATCGATCTCGCCGCTGTTGTTCAGCTCCGGCTTTTCGACGGGACCAACGAGTGGCGGCGGAAGCGGAACTGGCACCACAGGCGGAACGGGCGGCGCGCCCGGCACACAGGTCACGCTGCCGCAGACGATCAATAGCCTCTCACAGAATTCGAGCATCACCTACAACCAGATCTTGCCTACCGGGCAGACGCTGGGGACGAGCTTTTACTCCTATCGCAGCTCCGGCGACAGCTACTCTTCCCCGCTAACGTACGGAATTCTGAATTTCAGCTTTACGCAGTCCCTGCTGCAAAACCGTACGGGCTTGCAATATCGCGGCCCGGTTGCGGTGGCCAAGACGCAGTTGTTGATTACATCGGAACAGAGCGAAGGAGTCATCGCGCAAGCGGTGGCAACGGCGGCAGTTCAATACTGGGAGGCTGTTTCGGCGCGCGACAACATTCGCATTCAGCAATTGACGGTTGACCTTGCGAATAAGTCTTACGAACGAGATAAGCTCGCCTTACAGTTGGGAGCGCTGGCACGCCTGGATATTTTTCAGTCGGAGACTCAGGTAGCAGAGCGCAAGCGGGACCTGGTGCAGGCGCAATATACGTACAAGACGCAACTGGACGGACTGCGGCGCTTGATTGGGGCGGACCTGACGCCTGAGTTGCGCAACACAGAGCTGGTGCTGGATGACGACTCGTCAGCGCTTCCGGCGAAATCTTCTATCCTGCCGTTTGAGACTTCGCTGGCAAAGGCCCTGCGCGACCGTCCGGAAGCGAAAGCGGCGGGGCAGGCGATCTCGGTGGACAAACTGAACGAACGGATTGCTCGAGACGGATTGCAGCCGAAGTTGGATCTGACCGCGCTCGGAGGCGCAACCGGGCCGGGGTTGAATCAAGTGGGTGCCGGGAGCGCACTGGGATTGCCGGCGACTCCTTATCCGGGTATTGGCGAAACCTTGAGGCAAGTGGTTGCATTCGATTTTCCCAGCTACGGCTTCTCTCTGCAAATGACGTTTCCTTTCCGAAACAGCACGGCCAAAGCAAACCTTGCGAGTTCCCTGGTGCAGAAGGCGAAAGACGAATACACGAAACGGCAGACACAAGAGCAAATTACGCTTCAGGTGAGACAGGCGATGGACTCGATCGAGCTGGCGGATGCGTCTATCGGCGCGGCCATTGAAGCGCGGGATCTGGCGCAGAAGAATGTGCAAGCTGAGCAGCAGAAATATGAACTCGGGTCTATTACAGCGTTTGAGCTGCTGGATTCGCAATCGCGTTTGGCCAGCTCGGAAAGCGCGTTATCGAATGCGTATGTCACTTACCAGGAAGCGAACGTGAATTACCAACGCGCTACATGGACACTGCTGGACGGTTTGGGCATGGTGGTTGAAATGCCGAAAACCAGATAGGCTTGAGGAGGAAAACCGCAAGGCCACCGAGCTCGGCTGTTACGTATAGAACGGATCGGTCGTGGCCCCGAGTTTACAAGGCGAGGCCCTACAAGCGTTACTTTATGACCTGTTTCAGTGCCCAGAATGCCGCTTGACCGCATGTGAGCTGATCTCGATAAATTACTGGGAGGTTGCACATGAGTAGGGCGCTGCGATCTCCGCGAAACGCTTGGGGCCCGCGGCGCGAATTCGAATCCGCGGTAAGCGCCTTTCCCGTCAAGTTGACTGCTGCCGCGGTCCTTCCGAGTGACGTCATCCGTCATGCGCAGATTCTTAAACGCGTTCGCGCAACCACCTCTGCATCAGCGGAACACGGAGCCGCCACGTCTCTCCGTGCGCCGTAATCAGCTCACGACGCAGCAAAGATCGTCGGATCAGTTGGTTTTGTGGGCCTTGCTGCTCGTCTCGTGTCCGAAAGCCCTCAAGGTATTCCCACTCTCCCGGCAAACGCGACTCTCGCTGTAAAAGCTCGAACAGTACGGCGTGGCCTCGGACAATCGAGGTTCTTAAGGCCTCGTCAAGCACTTCCTGTGTGACGAATGAAGCCGTACTATCGTTGAATAAATCGATGGCGGTTTCGGCCACCAACTGCACCAGATGAGGCCACCCCCCCGTTTCGGTGTGAATACGGTCGATGCCGCCTGGACCCCAGAACAATTCAGAAAATCGAGGCCGATCTGGCGAGTCCCGCGGAAGTAACCGCGAATTCTTGCCAGGCTCTGTAAGCAACAGCCGCGTTTCCGCCGGTGTGAATCCGGTCACTTCAATCAATCGCGCGCTAACCAAGTAGTTTGTCCAATGCGCGTTCGGGAGATCCGTTATCTCATGGCTTCCGGCAAAGACCCACGTGATCGCCCGATGCGACTGAATTGACTCCCGAATGGCATCAAGAAGTTCCATAGGAAGCACTCTTTGACCAATCTTCATATCCAGATATTCGTATTCATCAATTGCCAGAACCAGCCTTCGCCCCCCGGACTCAAGCCACAGATTCGCCTCGGAAAGAAAACTGAAAAGATCGGCTAGAGTTGCTTGCTGGCTTCCGCTTTCGATCGAACGCACGCGCGTTTTCACGAGATTCACGAACGATTCCAAACTCTGGAATGCCTCCGGCTCTTGCATCGACAACATCGAAATGGCTACATTCGGCGGAAGGAAACCGGCTAGATTTTTCAGCACAGTTGATTTGCCAGTTCGTCGGCGACCATACAGGATAACGCCCGGACAGCCCGTGCTCAACATAATCTGCTGTTCCAACTGGCCAACAATGCGGTCCCTAGGGACGAATGCCTCACGGTCCCTATCAACGGGGTCTCCTGCCCGAAACACCTGGGGAACAACGCCTTTTGTGATCACTGTTCGGATATCGGAGAGCTGCTTTCGCGCCAGTGATTCCCAGTGCGTCGCTGCAGACCTGAATTCCGCAGACAAGCGAGGTGGCAAGTCATCGGTACTCTGAAGGAAATCCTCGACCTCTTTCAACAACAGCTCCGCGGTATGTTCCCGAAACTTCGGTCGGTCGATCGTGTCAAGCCGATTCTGAAGCTGAACTATACCCAATGCCCTCTGTTCAATGCGCTTGTTAGGTCCTGAAATTCCTCTGCCATCGAGCGGCAGTCCGATCAAAATCTCACCAATATCGCGAAGGTTAACTACCCGTGCAGCCTCACGAGCCAGCTGAATAGTGATCTGTTCACGCCCTTTGCCTTTAGGTGCCGTACTAGCTGCCTTAGTACGGTCGGCAAGGTTGATCGTTCGTACTACACGCTCGACACCCTCTTCAAATGCGGCATCTGCAAGAACAAACGCATTCCGATGTGCTAGCGCCCGCACACTTTCTGGTAGTTCGCTGGCCCGCGGCATTAGAGCGCCACCAACCAGCACGGGAACGATAAATCTATCGGCGGCGAGGGCTGCACTGATTTCCAAGTTAACGAAATCGTCGGGGTTCGAAAGACGCGTACGGCCTGTGCTGTCAGTTGCGGTGAGCCATTGGTTACCGATAAGCACCAGCATTACGTCACAGGACCTCACCCGTTCCTCCACTACCTCGACAAAATTCTGACCTAGTGGTATTAAGAAGTCTACGAAGACGTTCTGAGCACCGAGTTTGGCAACAAGCCTGTCATACAGGCGACCGGCGTACGGGCTGCTGTCCTCGCGTCTGTAGGAGATGACGACGCGGGAAGCCGATCGGGTCCGGAGACCCCACGGTCGCCATGAGCTTAGAATCTCATCGAGGAAGCTCATCGGCCCCTCAATTCGACTGTCCTTATATCGAGCGACGATAACGGGTGGTCTCTGGGCAACAGGGAGGAGAGGGGAACCCGGGACTCGATCAGCAAAACCAGTCTGCGTGCATGTATGTGGAAGCGAAGCGTAGAGAATAAATCGACGCCGTAAGAACGGTGAATGGCGTGATCAAATCCAATCAGGCATAGCATGGCGCGACCGTGCTGATGCAAGAACTCCGAAAACAATCCAAGGTCCTTGGGCTCGTCTGGCACAGAGCCAGAATGGCCGAGGGCACACAACATCTGTCTTACGAGACCAGCCCGGTACGCGGTCGTACCATCGTCTAAGTCTATGGTTGGAGCATTCAAGTGCTGAACCAAAGGTCTCCACTTAGGGTATCGAGAGACCAACAGATTAACGGATTGGCCGCGGTCCAAATATCTGCTAACGTCGTCGCGGGCTGAAAGCCAACTCGGGGCATCGACCCCAAGTTCTGCCTCGCAGGCATCGATCAACTTGTCCCAAGGTCCCGTGAGACGATCATCCCTCAAGTCTGCGCGAAGGACGGGCAGAAGCTCGGACCGCACCTCGCAATCCTTGCGCAGGACGGGCAGCACGGTGCCTCTAGCGAGTGCTCGAGATAATTCGTGCTGGCAATACGAACTATTCAAGTATTCGGGAGATAGAGTGAGTAACGACGTATCCGCCGCGTCCTGCAAGGCATCCATGGAGTCGATGAGCGAGTGGCCAACTTTCATTCGCTCTTCATCAATGAGCAATTCGACGCCCGCCGCGCGCAGGCAGGGAACCAGTCGTTGCCAAACCCAATCTCCTTGAACATGCGAATAGCTGACGAAGACCTTCTTGCCCATCTTCTCCGAAGTTCCAGGGCTATTCTACCGATGAAGCACTGAGTGCAATGCGCTCTGAGAAGTGGAGGCGGCTCCTTTCGGCTTTCGGCTACACGGAACTGATCCATGTTGACGTAAAGCCGGCCATGGTGAGATTGGCCAGAAATGGATTTACGGCTCGCTTGTTTGGGGAGGAGCGTCTGGACGCAGGGAATCGCAACGGCGTCTGGCGCGGCCGTTACCTCCCGGCTTTGAGTTCGACCGCGAAGAAGCTAATGAGGGTAAACCGTTCTTCGATACAAATATTCTCATCTATACTCTGGCGGAGGGAGATCCTCGACCTCAGGTGTCCAGATCGCTACTTGTCTCTGCCGCGTTGTTTCAGTGAACGTATTCAATGAATTCGTGGCTGTAGCCCGCCGTAAGGACGATCTCGCATGGTCTGAAGTTAGAGAAGCACTGACGAACTTCTCCGTTCTGCTTGGTCAGCCAATCCCGATCACGTTTGGAACGCATCGAATTGCGCTCGAGATCGAGAGCGGCACCAGTATCGGATGTTCGACCCGCTGGTGATTGCGGCTGCACTACAAGCATCTTGCAGCGTGCTTTATTCCGAGGACATGCCGGGCGGCCAAAAGATCCAGGGGTTGGGAATTCGAAAACGCGTTTAGGGATTAGCAGGCGAGTTATGCGGCGAGCGCCCGGGACACGCGCGCCGATGTCAGGCGTTCAAAGTTTCTTTTTCAGTAGAGCGATTTGGCCGGCGTGATAAGCGGAATGCTGAATGACGCCGTGCAGCAGATGATAGAAGAGCTGCGGCTCGCGGGCCGGGGCGCGGTCTTGTAGGCGTTCTTCGGGGAAGGCCAGAACAGCCTGCTCGAGCGCGTGCACTTCCGATTCGAGGAATGACAACGCTTCCGCCCAGGAACTGGCTATCGGCGGCCAATCTTCCGCGGGAGATGGATCATGATCCTGAGTAGCGGATAAACGCTCACGCGCAATTTTGAGCCAAGCCGTTATGTGTAAAACGATTTCCCAGATGGTGTGTGCATGCGGCAGAGCGCGATGGCGCGCGGCTGGTTCATCAATGTCGCTAACGAGTTCTTTCAGGGAAGGCCCGAGCCAAGAGGGACCGGCGTAGAAGCGCTGGAGTTGGTCTGCAATCCGGGCTGGTTCCGTGGTGTTCTGTTTGGGTGGCATGGTCGCTTTACTCAGGCGTGAATTCCGTTTATAGTATGGGTCACTAACCATCGAAATGGCTGGACACGTTTTCGTGAGCTATCGAAGTGAGGACAAACCCGCCGCTGAGCGGATTTGTGCGGGGCTGGAGCGCGAACATATCCAGTGCTGGATAGCTCCCCGAGACATCCCGGCCGGCCGCGAGTGGGCGACAGCGATTGTGGAAGCGATTCAGGCGTGCTGTGCGTTTGTGATGGTCTTGTCCTCGAATTCAAAGAACGCAAAGCAGATTTCGCGCGAAGCGGAATTGGCCGACCGGCAGGGCATTCCGATCATCACGTTCCGCATTGAGGATGTGCAACCACCGCCGGGGCTGATGTACTTCCTGGGCAACGTTCAGTGGCTGGACGGGTTCGGCAGTCAGTTCGATTCAGCGCTTGCGCAACTAGTGCGCCTGGCTTCCGCCGCACCCGCTACGGGAAAAGAAACGGGCGCCGCTAGTAATGCGCCGAGCGCGGGAGAGTTGCGTGCGGAGCCAGCGGGGAGCTTTGCGGCTACTGCTTCGGCGGCTGCACGACAAGCGCCGCCGGCAATTGAAGAAGCTTCGAAGAACGTTGCCCCGTCTCCAACTCCGTGGCTCAAGATAGGAGTGATTGCCGTGCTGGCGGTGGCGGTGATTGCCGCGGGATGGTTTCTGTTGCATCGACCAAGCGTGTCGCCGGGAGATGTGAACGAGGCGAGGTCGGTTGCCAAACGTTTCTTGAGCGAGCGAGATTCCGGCGATTTCAATGCGGCTTGGAACGAATACTCGCCCGTATATCGTGGAACTGAAAAGAAAGCCGGCTGGGAGAAGAACATCCGCACGACCTTCGGTCCGCACGGACAACCGCAAGCGGATTTACAGGTTTGCAAACACGATGGCGCGGACTTTGTGTGTGAATACACTCTGAGATTTCCTGATGGGGCTACGGCGAATCAAAAGTTGTGGCTCGAGAAACAAGGCGATAGCTCATGGGCGATCGCGCATGGCACGATGACGCAGCCCCGCTAGAAATTTGCGCCTCCAACCGCTACGCCCATGGCTCCGCATCAAACGCGCCGACGATGAACGCGCCAATTACTCTGCGCGCAGGGCCTCCACGGGGTCTACGGCGATAACGCGGCGCGCCGGGATGTAACTCGCGAGCAGCGCCGCCACGATAAGACCTAGCGACACGATGAGGTAAGTGGAGAGGTCCACGGCATGGACGGCGAACAGCATGGACGAGATCAAGCGCGTGAGGACAGCGGCCGCACTCAACCCGCAGACGATTCCAATGAGGGCCAAGACGAGCCCGTGCCGAACGAACATGCCGCTGACCTGTTGGCGGCGGGCGCCGAGCGCCATGCGAATGCCGATTTCGCGGCGGCGCTGGGAGACCGAATACGAGATCACGCCGTAGATTCCCACGAGACCGAGGATGAGCGCCATGGCGGCCGCAATGGCGAGCATGACCAGCGTAAAGGAGGTTCTGGCCATGGACTTGTTGTAAATCTCCTCGAGCGTGCGGACTTCGGCAAGCGGGGAGTTGTTGCTGACCGACCAAACGGCCTTGCGCAGGTCAGTGAGAAAGGCGATGGAGCCGGTGCGCGGGCTCCGAACTACAAAGGTCATGGTGCGTTCAAGGAATGGCTGATTGCCCCAAAAATTCTTCATCATGAATGGCCAGTACACAACTGACGATGCCTTCGTCTGGACGCCGTCATCGTATTCATTGGCGACGACACCGACGATTTCACGCCAATCGTCTTTCATGCCTTCACGCACGCGCTTGCCGATGGCGCTTGACGGATTGTGCCAGTACTCCCGAGCGAGATTTTCGGAGACAATCACGACGGGGCGAAAGCCGTAGATATCCGTCCAGGTGAGGTCACGACCGGCAAGGAAGCGGCGGCCGACGGTGTGGAAGTAATCGGGAGCGATGAATTTAAAGCGGCGAATGGGTGGAATCTTTCCTTCGGCGATGGGATGGTCCTGAATGAAAAGGAGATCGCTGCTGTTGTTGCCCTCCATGGTGATGGAATTCGTCATGCTGACGGACTGGACGCCGGGAATGGCCGCGAGGTTCGTCAGAATATTGTTGTCCATGTGAGCCGCGAGTTCCGACTGCTTGACTTGTGCTTCAGGAATGGAGACCCGCAACGTTTGGATCTGCTGGGGTTGAGTGAATCCCGGGTCCACCCGGCGTAGCGCTTGAAATGTGCGGATCATCAGACCGGAACTGATGAGCAATACGAGAGCAAGCGCGATCTGCACAACAACGAGCAAGTTGCGCGCTTTATGCTGTTCGCGTCCGCCGCTGACGGACCGGCTGCTTTCGCGCATCCCCGTGCCGGGTTGCACGCCTGCATATTTGAAGACCGGCAGAATTCCAAACAGTGCACCGGCAAACAGGGAAACCAAGAGAGTGAATAGCAGCGCCGATGGGTCAATCGCGATCTCCTGGAGACGTGGAAGGCCGGCGGGAGCAATGGCAACGAGAAGACGCAAGGCGCCGTAGGCGATTCCCAGGCCCAGCGCGCCGCCGATAATTCCAAGCGAAATACTTTCAAACAAGAGTTCGCGGGCAATGTCTCCGCGGCCAGCGCCGAGAGCGACGCGTATGGAAAGCTCATGCTGGCGTCCTTCGGCGCGCACCAGCAGGAGATTCGCGACATTCGCGCAGGCAATGAGGAGTACGACCGCGATGGTGCCCATGAGGACCCAAAGCACGCTGCCGATATCGCCCACGACGTCCGTCATGAACGGCTGAACCTTGGGGCCAAGGCCGGCGTCTTCGAATATTTGTGCGCTGAAACCCGGGGGCGGCGGAAATGTTTTCAGCCAAATGGGGATCATGCGGGCGACGTCCGCATTGGCTTGCGCGAGAGTGACACCTGGCTTTAAGCGCGCGATGCCTTCATAACTAAAGTTGCCGAGGAACACTTTGCTGCGATTCCACTGCATGGGCATGACGAGTGCGGGCTCCGGGTTGGCGTACCAGAAGCGCGGGGGAAGGACGCCGATTACCTCATGTGCTTCTCCGTCAACCAGGATGCGGCGGCCAAGTACTGACGGCCTGCCGCCGAAGTGCTTTTGCCAATAGGCGTAAGAGAGGATGGCTGTGGCTGGGCTGCCGTCGGTGTCATCCTGACGCGTGAATAGGCGTCCGATGGCGGGTTTTATGCGGAGGATGGGAAGAACGCTTTGCGTGACGTACAGGCTTTGCACCTGATCGGGCTCGCCGCTTTGCGTGATGCTAACGGAGCCGCCGGTATACGCGCCAACATCCTCGAAAGCATGGCCCTGCTCGCGGTAGGTGAAGTAGAGGGAGGGGCAAATGTTTACTTCCTTCAGCGTGAGGTGGCTGGCCGTGTGCCAGAGGCCGACGAGACGGTCGGGCTGTGAATAAGGAAGAGGTTTCAGCAGAATGCCATTCACCACGCTGAAGATGGCGGTGTTTGCGCCGATGCCGATGGCGAGGGTGATGAGAATGACCACCGTAAAGACCGGCGACTGAAACAAGCGGCGAAAGAGGTATTTGTTCATGCGGCTTCCTTCTAAGTAACGGCCCGGCAACGCGTCCGGCACGCACTGCACGCTGCCGGGCCAACTAAAGACTACGTTAGGGCGGGAATGAAAGTTTGATGTTTTTTCAACAGTTTTAGGCGCCGCGCTACACTATCGTTTCTTTTCGAAGGCTCTTTTCGATAGCAGGTGACCCGATTTGCAAGTGGATACAGCATACTTACGGCAGCACTACGCGACGCTTTCAGACGAAGCGCTGCAAGAGATTGAGCGCGGCGAGCTTGTTGACGCCGCCAGGCGATGCTATGACGACGAACTGCGAAGCCGGGGGCTGGTTTCCGACGCGAGTCGCAGTCGCTTGGAGGTTCGCGCGACCGGCGCTCAGAAAACATCAGGCGAAGAAGAAAAGCCCGATTGGTTGGACGAAGGCGCTGAAGTATATTCGTCCACCGTACTCCCGGGAGCGAGCACGGGTGCGCAAGAGGCCGCGGACGCCGCGGATGCCTTGAGGAGCGCAGGCATTCCGTGCTACCTGGAAATGTGCGAATTGCCGCGAGAAGAAGAGAGCGCTTTTGCGGCAGCAACGCACCGCTGGCGGCTGGTGGTACCAGGAAAGCTGAATCTTCGCGCGACCAGCGTTTTGGATGAAGAGATCTTTAATCCGGAGTTAGAGGCTCAATGGAGGGCGCATCTGGAAGCTTTGCCGGACAGCGAACTCGAGCAAATGAATCCGCAGGTCGTGTACTCGGGGCTATATGACCGCATCGAGCGAATTACCAAAGTGTACGACGAAGAGGTGCTGCGCCGCGGATTGATGCCGCGATAGAGTTCTCAGCTAAGGTGTTAGCCTAACGGTAATTTCATGAGCCTATTTGCCACGAAATCCATCCAGACACTGCTTGCGGAAGCGGAAGGTGACAAAAGCCTGAAGCGCAGTCTGAGCGCCCTATCATTAGTGGCGCTCGGCATCGGGGCTATTATCGGCGCGGGGATCTTCACGCTGACCGGAGTGGCGGCCGCGACCCACGCGGGTCCGGCTCTGACCTTTTCGTTTATAGTGGCGGCGATCGGGTGCGCGTTTGCGGGTCTTTGCTACAGCGAATTCTCCACGATGATACCGATCGCGGGGAGCGCGTATACGTACTCGTACGCTACTCTCGGCGAGCTGGTTGCTTGGATTATCGGGTGGGCGTTGGTGCTGGAGTATGCCGTAGGCGCAGCGACGGTCTCAGTGAGTTGGGCGGCGACGTTTGTTTCGATTGTGAATTCATTCGGGATCAATTTGCCGCAGGCGATTATTGCTTCGCCCTTCGATGTTCAGCCGGGCAAAATCAATTTGATCGCAGTATTGATCCTGTGCGTTGTCTCAGCCATTCTCATTCGAGGGATCAGCGAATCGGCGAAGTTCAACGACTTCATTGTGGTCCTGAAGGTTGCGGTGGTCATATTCTTCATCGGAATCGGCTACTTCTACATAAACCGCGCCAACTACCATCCCTTCCTGCCGCAGAACACGGGCGAGTTCGGCGCCTTCGGCTGGAGTGGCGTGCTGGCGGGGGCCGGGCAGATCTTTTTCGCTTACATTGGCTTCGATGCCGTTTCGACGGCAGCGCAGGAGGCCAAGAATCCAAAGCGCGATATGCCGATCGGCATTATCGGTTCGCTGGCCATCTGTACGGTGCTCTATATCCTATATGGCTTGGTTCTGACCGGCGTGGTGAATTACAAGGAACTGAACGTGGCGGCGCCGCTGGCCGTTGCGGTGGATCGCATGAAGGGTCTGCCGTGGGTCGGTTTCCTGATGAAGCTGGGCTCGCTTTGCGGTTTGACGTCGGTGATGTTGGTGATGCTGCTGGGCCAGTCGCGAGTGTTCTACTCAATGTCGAATGACAGGCTGCTTCCGAAACTGTTCTCCGACGTGCATCCGCGTTTTCGGACTCCCTGGAAATCGAATCTCTTATTGCTCCTATTTGTCTCGTTGGGCGCTGCATTTACTCCCATCGCGAGGCTCGGAAATCTGACCAGCATAGGAACTCTGTTTGCGTTCGTGGTGGTTTGTATTGCGGTTGTGATCATGCGAAAGAAGGAGCCGGCTCTGCCGCGGCCGTTCAAAACTCCGTGGGTGCCGGTGGTTCCTATTCTGGGTGTGCTGGTGAATTTGGGGCTTATGGCAGGGTTGGGGGCTATTACCTGGGTAGCGTTCCTGATCTGGATGGTAGTCGGGTTGTCGATCTATTTCACTTACAGCCGGTACACGAGCTTGGTACAGGCGGCAGAGCGCAGGGAAGGGCAGACGATCAGATAAGACGAACCCGTTCAGGCGCCATCATGCACCTTGGCGGAATTTGTCATAGACGAGTTTTGCCGCAGCAATATCTTCTACCGCGATACCCACGGATTTGAAAACCACAGGGCGATCCCCGCGGTCGAATCGCGAACCGTTCAACAGCTCTCCGATTTCACCGCTCACCTGCGCGTTCGCCAGAAGAATGTCTCCGGATTCCCGCAGAGCGGCTTCCCGCGACTCGACAATGACGGCTCCGCGCATGGCTTCGCTGTCTAGTTCACGGCGATCCGGGGTGACCGCACCGATGGCACAGACCATCGCATCGCGCTTAAGCCATTTCCCAAAGAGAATCGGCTCCGGTGAACTGGTGAGGGTTAGAATGACATCTGCGCCGGAAACGGCTTGCTCGGGCGTGGTGACACGCGCTCCTATTTCGGAAGCGAGCTTCTTCGCGTGATCCGGCGAACGGCTCCAGACCCGAGTCTCTTTGAAGCATCGTATGCCGGAGAGCGCGCGGACATGCGAGCGCGCTTGCACGCCACTGCCAAGGATTGCGAGTATCTTCGACTGCGGCTGGGCGAGAAGATCGATCGCAACTGCCGAGACCGCGGCCGTCCGCATTTCCGTAATCAGCCGGCCGTCCATGATGGCCAATGGTTCTCCCGTATCCGATCGGAAGAGTTGAATGGTCGCGAGGTGCGTGTGTTTTTGAAGCGCGGCGTTGCCTGGGTAGAAGGTGACCATCTTGGCGCCCATAACCGAGCCGTACACAGCGGGCATAACGGCGAACCAACCGTTGTAGGACACGACCGGCAAGACCGTGCGAACCGGTTGGAGAACCCGTCCGGCGGAGAAATCTTTCAGAGCCTGCCGCATGGCGGGAATGAGGTCACGGTACGAGAGCAGCGCGCGTACTTGCTCCTCGCTAATGAACGGCAGGTGGTCCGTCATTCGTAGCGTAGGAAGCGGCACGCCTTGGGGATATGTAACCTGCGAGTAGCGCTGCCGCGGAGAGTAGAAACACGACCGAAGCCATGGAAACGGCATCGCTGGATTGTATACCGTACGAGTCGCCCTGCGCGAGAGAGCCTAATCCGAGCACGAAGGGTACAGCGGGCCCATGGCGTCCAGCGTCTTGAGGACCATCAGATCGAGGGTGCCTTGCAGAACTTCGGACTTCTTCAGTTCGGTTCTTCGTCCTTTGGACATGCCATAAGAAGATATAACACTTCTTTGGCCTGTCCAAAGGAATCCGGAACTAGGTTGGCGGTTCCTCGTCCCGGCATCGATGAAAGACGGTTACTGAGCGGCTGGCACGAGTTGCCAGAGCTGATTATCAGCACCTAAATAAGACCATTGCACGAGCGGCGAGCCCTCAGCGTATCCGGTGGGAAGGCTGTTATCCCAGACGAGGCCATCTTGTAGCGATTGTATGTAGAAGTAGCCGTTGCCGGCGGAAATGGGTAGCCAGATTCGGTTGACCTTATCCAAGAATTTCGCCGCGGTCAGCTGAGCTCCGGGCAGAGGAACGCCATTTGCCACGTCAATTGGCAGGCCAGTGGAGGCAGAGTTAATGATGAAGCCGTTTCCGTTACCAGAACGCCACTGTTGCAAATTGCCGACGCGCCAGCTACCGGATGAAGGTACGAATTGAAACTTCTGGGCCGCCGTGCCGTCGCAAGTCGATTGCGCCAACAGTTTAGTCGCGGGCGTAATAGCGACGCACATGCCGCTGAGCTTGTTTACTACGTTGACCCAACCGGTAGGGACCGGGCCCGGTTTGGTTGCGCCGGAGTTGCTGCTGACCATCAATCCGGATTCGTCGATGGCCTCAAAATCGTTTCCTTTCAGTTGCGTGATGGCATGCATTTCGTCGTCGTTCCACCGCGAGTCGGGAACGCCCACCATGAACCAACTGGCGCCGTTGTCCATGAGAATCGCTCCGTAGGTTTTAAGAGCTTCGAGAACGACGCGGACGTTGGGCGTAAAATCGCTGATGTCCACATTGGCTTTCAGTCGAAAACGGGTCCCCATGGGCGGATACTTAGAGCCGCTCAGGGAGGACGCGGTTCGGCTTGCCGGCCAAACGTACGTGTTCCCAATACCGGTAGCGGTCATCGCGATGGCATGGTCAATATGGCCGGAAGCGACCTCGTCGTAACGGATCAGGCCGGGGAGGTAGGGGGTACCCGCGGCATTCGAGGAGGACCAATCAGGTGGTTTGAGTGCATCCGAGTTGAGGTCGAATTTCGAAATACTCATAACGTCCCAAGCATCCTTTTTGGCCGAGGTTTCGATCGCGCCATAAGCCTCATATAAGAGGCAATTGTCGGTGTCGAGGACGATCAGGTGGTGATCGTCATTTGGGTTTGTGGCGTCTGAGGGGGTTTCGGCTACTGCGTTTGCAGGAATGGGGTATGGCCCGGGATCGCTGGTAAAGGGCCACGTAACAGTGACATTCGCGGCCCCGGTGCTGTTTCCGTGCACCAGGTTGTAAGGGATGCCGTTATCCAGATCGTATCCGAAATCCGGGTGAGCGGGAGAAGAAGCTCCTAAACTTGCGACGTAAGCACCGGATTTGGGGTGAACGGGCAGGTTATCCACTCGGGCGTGCCACACGTTGTCGGCAGGCAGTAGGGAGCAGCCGCCCAGCGACGGAGCTGTGGCTTGGGCATGGAGGCAAGGCACGACGGCCGTAAGAAAAGTAATTGAAAGGAAGAGGCGCAATTCGAACTCCTGAATCTGTATGGTCCCGTTTAGAACGGGTATAGTATTAACTAAACTTTGACCACTATAAGAGACTCAGGACAGGACGTGTCAACTATTTTACATATATTCTAGTTTGATTCCTGTATAGAACGGAGGGAGTACCACCTTCATGTAGATGGAGTACTTTGACGATCTGTCTACTATGAAGCGCAGAACTCGAAGTATCGGCATGGCCGGAGGGTACTGGGGCGTCTGCTGTGGGAATCGGCTGAGCTAGTGGGCAACCCGCCGGCAGCCGCAAATTCCGGCTGCGACGACTGCCGCGTGGCCAGCGATTGAGCATGCCACTTCGTAGTGATACTGTCGCCGCTGCTGAGTGCCGCCAGAAGAACCGTCAGGGCAAGCAGGCAATAGCGCCTCAATGACTCGCTGGCGGCCGAGTGGTGGCGCATACCGGTGAAGCCTCTCCTAGAAGTGCGTACCGGATTTTGCTGAATATCGAGAGATTGCGGATTTATCTGAGTGGGGGCAGCACACCGCTTGAGGCTGGTTCGGGGCGCAGTTGAGATGAGGAGGTCTCGTTTGCAGAACCGAGTTCCTGTTGTAACCACTGCACCATCTTGCGTTTATAGCTATTAGACGGGCGCGTGGACGACTGCCACCAGCGCATCCCATGACCCGCGCCTTCTACCGGATAGACCTCGCATGTTGCCCCTTCCTGTCTCATGCGCGCACACATACGCGTGGACTGCGCAAACGGCACCAGGGGATCAGCGGTACCGTGGATGAAAAGGAAGGGCGGCATATCACGACGTACATTCTCGATGGGAGAGAGCTGTGACAGCCCAGCTAATACCAGGCTTTCCCAGGGAGTACCACGGACGCCGTTTCGGATCTGCGCGGGAACAAAGGTGGAGTGCTGAAACAGATCGACCAGGTCAGTCGGCGTGTAAAACGCCACGACAGCCCTGACGGAAGCTTCGGGGCCGGCACGCAGTGCAGCCATCGCGGCCAGTTGACCCCCTGCAGACTCGCCGATGAGCGCAATCCGGTTTGGGTCAACATTGTATTCGCGCGCGTGGGCCTTCACAAAACGGACAGCCTGCTCGACGTCGTCTACCGCGACGCCAAACTGCAGGGCATCGGTGGCTAAGCGGTAGTCGATCGAAAACCAAGCGAGACCGGCATCCGTGAGCGGGTTGAACAGCGGCTCAACATCAATGCGGCGGTCGCCGCGCACCCAGCCGCCTCCGTGGACGATTACCACCGCGGGGGTCGGCTCGGCACTGGCCGGGAGACAAGCGTCCAGCCGTAGGCTTGTCCCTTCGACGCGGCTATATTCGACATCCCGGAGGCGGCGGAGGCCACTGGCAGGGGCGCAAAGGCTATTTGAGCTTTGACTTAGCATCAGCAGGAAAAAGAGGAAAAGGGCCCAGGGGCGGGCAGGCATGCTCATCCATTTGATGTGTAGCTAAGCTAACAGGTTGCGCTAGACGACTCAGGACGGTGCGGGGACGCCGTAGTGTTGGCTTGCGTGCAAAAGGGAAACCGCAACACACAGCAAAACAAAGAAACAGTTTGTCTCTCGCGGCCAACCTCGGGTACACTTGTCTTTCTTTGGCCGCCCATGCCTTGTAAGCCGTGACCACATTACGCAAAGTTTTGCCGAATGTCGAAACAGAAAGCTGAACGCTTGCTCGCTGAGGAGCGGCGCCGCGAGATACTCGGCGTTCTCGGCCAAAACGGAAGAGTCACCATACACGAACTCGTGGCGCGCTTCGGCGTATCGGCGGTGACAGCGCGCGCCGATCTGGACGCATTGTCGGACAGCGGTGCGCTGGTGCGCTCTCACGGCGGAGCGATGCGGCCCTTAACAGCGGCGCCCGAACATCCCCTCAAGGAGCGCGAGGGCATGCACCATGAGCAGAAAGTTCGCATTGCACAAGCGGCCCTACGTCTCATCCGGCCTCTGCAAACGGTCATTCTTTGCACCGGTTCCACCTCGGCGGAGCTGGCCAATCAGCTCTGCCGCGCGCCACTCACGAACGTAACCGTCATCACATACGCGCTCAACATCGCCGCCCGATTGACGGATCAGCCCAACCTCTCACTGGTTATGCTAGGCGGCTTTCTCAGGCAGCCCTCCACCGCGTTTGTGGGACCGCATGCCGAACACATGATGAATTCTCTGAACGCCGATCACTGCTTTTTGAGCACCGTGGGCCTGAATGTGGACGTAGGTCTCACGACGCTGGACATCATGGAAGCCCAACTGAATCGTCGGATGATCGAATCCGCCGCGCAGGTGACCGTGCTCGCCGATTCGAGCAAGTTCGGACATCGCAGCCTATCTCTCATTTGCGATTTCCGCGCCATATGTCGTGTCATCACCGATTCAGAAGCCCCTAGCGAGGATGTAGAGAGGCTGCGCTCGCGCGGCGTGGAAGTGATCCTGGCCTAAGATCCGCTTCCCTTTTCTTTCTTTCCTGTTGTTTTCTCTTGACTTGCCTTTCCGCTCACCTTACAATTCCGTAAAGCCCGCATATCTACCCGGCTAAGGTCTTCGCCGGCTCGCGAAAGGAGTTCCACTAGATGAGGTACATCCACAAGATGCCTGGGCACGCCCTCGCCCGCTTCTTTTCCATATTTTTGCTGCTAGCAGCGGCTCTCACCGCCCCATGCGCCTTCGCCCAGGAGGTGACCGCAGCCATCAACGGTGTTGTTACTGACCCGTCAGGTGCCGCTGTGGTCGGCGCAAAGGTCACGGCCAAAGATCTTGACCGCGGCACTCTGTACCCGGCTACTACCGACTCGAACGGCGCATACAACATTCAGCGCGTCGCAGTCGGCAATTACGAGGTTCGGGCGGAAGCCCCGGGCTTCTCGACAGCCGTGGTGACTCCGGTCGTCCTGGTATTGAATCAGGTCGCCAAACTGGACTTCAATCTGACGGTTGGCAACGTGAATCAAACCGTTGAAGTCAGCACCGCCGCACCAATTCTGCAGACGGAAACGACTCAATTGGGAACGGTTCTCGACGCGCGAACCAACGTTTCGCTGCCGTTGGCGACGCGTAACTATAACCAGTTGACGCTGCTGGCACCAGGATCGGTCACCACCGACCCGAGTGAGTTCACCGGTGCGCAAACGACCTTCAGCAGCGGCCGCCCTTACATCAACGGCAATCGCGAAGAGGCCAATAATTATCTTCTGGACGGAATGGATAACAACCAGGTATCGGAAAACGACGTGGGCTTTGCCCCCAGCGTCGATTCCATCCAGGAATTCAATCTCATCACCCAGAACGCGTCGGCGGAGTTCGGCAACTTCATGGGCGGCATCGTCAGCGTTAGTACTAAGTCGGGTACAAATCAATATCACGGTGTGGCGTTCGAATTCATCCGCAACGATCAACTGAATGCAAACCAATGGTCGAACAATTTTCAGGGGATTGCACGGCCATTGCTGCGCTGGAACGAGTTCGGCGGCGCGGTTGGCGGCAGGATTATCAAAGACAAGCTGTTCTTCTTCGCCGATTACCAGGGCTCGCGTTATGACCAGCCGGCCACGGGCGGTGGTTTTACTGTTTTGACCGGAGCTGAACGAGCCGGCGATTTCTCAGCGCTATGCAGCGCGGGATTTACAAACGGAATTTGTAACAACGCAGCTCAACAACTGTATAACCCCTACTCGAGCGGTACCGCGTCAAACAGAACGCCCTTCCTGAACAACAGAATTCCCGTCGGTCTGTTCAGCCCGGCGGCAAGCGCCATTCTGAGCTCGCCGCTCTATCCTGCGCCTCTCAACGGGAACCTGATCAATAACCAGACGAACTTCCAACACACCTATACAAACAGCGATCAGGGCGACATCAAAGTGGATTGGAATCCTACAGACAAGGACCACTTCTTCGGCCGCTATTCGCAGCAGAAGGTCGTTAACCCAACGACCAACAGCCAGCCGTTACTCTACAACAGCTTCAACAATTACCCGCTTTACAACGGCGTGATGGATTACACCAGGACCATCAGCCCAACTTTTGTGAACGACATGCGCGCGGGTGTGAACTACTATCCTGTCGCGACGGGCAACGACACGCCCAGCTCAGCCAACACCTTCGGGATCGGGGGCGCGCCGACCAACTTCCTGCCGGGGCTCAACTTCAGCGGTGGTAACGTCAGCAACTTCGGCAATTCGGATGTCGTGCAAGACTTCGCGTCAACAGTAATCCAGGCCGAAGATACCGCGATTATCACCAAGGGGAAGCACACGATTCACGCGGGCTTCCAGTATTTCCGCGACCGCATCAACGTCTTCTACGCCGGTAACGAAGGGCTTGCCGGTCAGTTCACATTTAACGGTCAATATACGGGCAACACTAGCGGCACCACAACCACCAATGGTTTTCCGGAAGCGGATTTCCTGCTGGGCTTGCCGGAACAATTGGGCGTGGGAGCAGGCGGCGGAACCTGGGGACAACGCTCCAGCATCTATGCTGCTTTCGTTCAGGACGATTGGAAAGTGACCAGTCATTTGACTCTTAATCTTGGCGTTCGCTGGGAATTGCATACCCCGTGGGACGAGGTATTCAACAGGCAGACAAACTTCCAGGAATATACCGGGCAGGTCCTTCTCTCCGGGCAAACCAGTTTGTTCAATGACAACAACGCGCTGTACAACCAGTACAACGGCATCACCAATTTCCAACCTCGCGTTGGCCTCGCCTGGTCGCCAACTAATAACACCGTGATCCGCGCGTCCTACACGCTGTCGAACTTCCTGGAAGGCACCGGCACAAACCTTCGCCTGACTCGAAATCCACCATGGCAGACGGGACACCTGGTCACGTACGACACGGGTACTGACGTTGTGCTACCGCCAACGACGCTCGACCAAGGGTATTCGGGCTTTGGGAGCAGCAGCGGCTGCACGCCGGCAGCAGCTTTGGCATCATCGCCTGCCTGCTTTGCGGGCGCGACCATCTTCACTTGGGACCCGAACAACCGGCCAGCGGTCTCCAACCAATGGAACGTCAGCATTCAGCATCAGTTCGGAAATTCCATGACACTACAGGCCGCCTACGTCGGCCAAAACACCGATCATTTGATGGTGCCGGTCAATGCGTCGCAAGGCGTTCTTACTGCATCCGGAGCTGTTTTGCCGAGTCCCTATCTGTCCGGTAATCCAACGCTTTTGGCGGACAATCCCACCGATAAGCTCACCATTACGAACGGCATTCAGAACTACAATGCGCTCCAGGTCAGCTTCCAGAAGCGGCTCAGTCAAGGACTGGAGTTTCAAGTCAATTACACTTGGTCGAAATGCTTGACGGATTCGATCGGGTACTACGGCGGATACGGTCAGGGCGGCGGCAACTACTACTACTGGCAGAATACATACGACGCCCATTCTTACTACGGCAACTGCTATTACGACGTGCCGCAAGCGTTTAACGGATTTGTGACGTATGACATTCCGTTCGGTCGCGGCCGGACATTCGGCAAGAACCTCAACCGTGCGGTGAACGCGATCATCGGCGATTGGCAAGTTAGCTCGATTGTGACCTTCCACTCCGGCTTTCCTTTCACCGTCGGCGCTACCGACAAATCGGGCACCAATTCATTCGGGCCGCTGGCAAGTTGCAGCAGCGCCCCGATTGTCACCGGAAGGCAGAACAGTCCCAATGGCGGTTACCAGTATTGGGACCAGGGCACTTTCTTCCAACCTACATCCGGATTTGGGAACTGCGGAGTCGGGATCATTCGTGGGCCGGGGTTACATACCGCCGATCTCGCGCTCTCGAAACTGTTCACGGTAACCGAGCATCAGAATCTGGAATTGAAAGCTCAGGCAATCAATTTCACGAATACGCCGATCTTGAACGCACCCAGCACGGGATTGGGCCCGACGCTTGGGTTGGTTAACAGTTCACAGGGCGCGCGTCAAATCCAGTTCGGCTTGAAATACAACTTCTAAGTCGAACCGAACAGCAGGACCGAAGGCCGCCATTTCCAATCGGAAGGCGGCCTTTTCCATCTACAACGTGATTGCTTGCTCTTTTTCAGCATTGAGCAACTTTTCCGCGTTCAATGCTCCCGCGGGTGTTTCCTCGTGCTTGAAAATCGCGTATGTGGGATAGCCGTTCCCGAGGTATTGTTCAACGCGATACGCGATGCTCGCCAGTTCCGATTCCAGGTAATCCGGTTTGCGCAGCCGCAGGTAAACAAAATCAGCGGTGAGAACGTGTGGGGTTTCGAGGTTCTCATTCTCGGCCAGACACAGAGCGGCGTTAGCATCTCTCAGGATCTGGTATGTTTCCTCGTTAAACCAGTTCGCGTTTCGAAACTCGAAGGCAGCACGCAACCCTCGTGGCAGCAGTCCGACGAACTTCGCCAATCGTGGGAGATCCTGCTTGAGGGCGGGTGGAAGCTGAAAGAGAATCGGTCCGAGCCGTCCAGCGTCTCGTAATGGATTCAGCGATTCGAGAAAGACGCGCGTGAACTCCTCGGCGCCTTCCAGCTTGAAGGAGTGGGTGATCTTCATGTGCGCTTTCGGCAGAAACACGAAGCCCTCCGGCGTGGACGAGATCCATTTCTCAAAAGTTGCCGCGGACGCGAGGCGCCGGTAGGTGTAATTCACTTCAACGGCGTTCAGCCGCGTTGCGTAATAAGACAAGAATTTGCCGCTAGGCAGCTTTTCCGGATAAAACTCCGGCTTCCAACTGTCATAGGCAAATCCTGATGTTCCACAGTACAGCTTCTCGTCGGGCATGCGTGAAGGCGGGCAGAATTAAAGGCCTGCGAACCAATCGTATCCTTCCTCAGCCCAATAGTCGCCGGGCTTCTCGTTCGTGAAGCGAATTAGACCGATTCGCTTTATGTTCTTGATGCCGTACTTCACAGGAACTACGAGGCGCAACGGTGCGCCATGGTCGTTTTCGAGAGGCTGTCCGTTCTGCTCGTACGCCAGAAGAGTTTGCGGATGCAGCGCGCTCTTTGTATCGAGCCCTACGTAGTAGTCTTCCCCCGGAGTAGCCATGTAAACGTAATTCGGCATCTTAGCGCCCGGCGGCAAATACTTCCTGGCGAAATCAGAGAACCGCGCGCCACCCCAATGAGTCACCATGTTCCAGCCCTCAATGCAGCAGAATAATGTGATCATCTCCACTTTCGGGAGCGCCATCACGTCGGCGAGCGAGAGATTCAGTGTTGTCCCCGGAGCGTCCGAACCTACTTGTAAGCGCCATTTGCTTTTATCGAACGGCTCAGCCATGCCGATGTTGCCGTTGGCCTTCAAATGTCCCACTTGCGAAGGCGAGTAGGTGGGCATGAGATGCGAATCGCTCAGATACCCGCGGGCTAGTTTACCGTTGAAGTCCAAGACGCCGCGCTGCGGCCACGGAGTGCCGTCCGCGTCCTTGGCTTTGGTAATCCATTCGTAAGCTCCGATCCCGGCCACGGCGGCCGCGCCGGCGATCAGAAAATCGCGGCGACTCCTGTGGCTGAGCTGTTTTTTCGCCTCGTCATCGGGCAGGGTAATTTTCGAGTGCCGGTTATTCATGCTCATTCACCAGCTCATATCCAATGACCATGCTGCGGAAGTTGTTCCAGCCTGTAATCGCGACCTGCACCACATGAACGACGAAAAAGAGGCAATACCCGATGGTCAGGAAGAAATGAATGTACCGCGCACTGGCATAGCCGCCGAAACACGCCGCGAGCCAGCTCAACTGCGCCGGTTTGTAAATCGCCAGACCCGTCAAAACGGACCCGATGCCCATCACCACAATCGCCGTGTACGAGATTTGTTGGGCGGCATTGTACTTTTCCTGGGCCGGCAGTTCGCGCCGCAGATGCAGATCGTGAAGCGCGACGTACCATGCGTCCCGGAAAGCCGACGCGGATTGCGGCACAAGCAATCGCCACTCACCCGACCACAGCGTATAGGCCACGTACAGAACGCCGTTGACGATAAACAACCACATAAAGAAGAAGTGCAGCGCCATGCCCTCGGCGAGTCTCTGGTTCATGTTGAAGGTTCGATACACCCACGCAGGAAAAAAGTGAAACGACGCAATGCTGTAGATCGGGTAGGCCCAATAGATCAGAAATCCGCTCCAGATCATGAGAAATAGGAGCGGGAAGTTGATCCAGTGAAACCAGCGGATCGCAACCAAGTGCTTGAGTTTTAATGTCTGCATCTACCAAATGCTTTCGTTTCCAGGTCTGGTCCGGTTACGCTTTTTCTCATCATGCTATCAGGAAACGGCGCTATCCTGAACTCTTCTTCTCATGTCTGTTAACGATCGACAACTGACGCTACTCTGTCTTGCAAGCTACGAAAAGGGCCAGCGATTTATGCAACAGGCCAAGCAGTTGCAATGCCGCGTATTTCTTTTGACATCGCAGAGCCTGGAGCATACTGCCGATTGGCCGCGCGACAGTCTAGAAGACATCTTCTACATGCCGGATAGTGAGAACGAGTGGGACCTCCAGCAGATGCTCCGGGCTGTGAGCTATCTCTGCCGCACTATCCCCGTCGATAGGATCATCGCGCTGGATGACTTCGATG
This sequence comes from uncultured Acidobacteriaceae bacterium, assembly GCA_963849445.1. GTDB lineage: Bacteria > Acidobacteriota > Terriglobia > Bryobacterales > Bryobacteraceae > Bog-105. The sequence continues at coordinate 46,716 of CAWKHS010000024.1, forward strand.
TCGAAAAGGCTGCCTTCCTTCGAGAGCATTTGCGCATTTCTGGGATGGGTGAAACACAGACGCGCTACTTCCGTGACAAACTCGCCATGCGTATGCGCGCGGCGGAAAGCGGCATCCCCGTTCCTGAGTTCTCCGCGACAATCAATTTCGAACAAATTACGCACTACGTGGATTCCGTCCCGGCGCCGTGGGTCTTGAAACCGCGGCTGCTGGCCGGGGCCATCGGTATCAAGAAGTATGAGCAGAGGCAGGAACTCTGGGACCGCATTCATACGCTGGGCGATCAGCAGTCCTTTTTTCTGCTGGAGCGGTTTATCCCGGGCGACATCTTCCACGTCGATTCCGTTTGGTTCCACGGCGAGATGGTCTACGCTGTCGCAAGCGCCTATGGCACGCCTCCTCTGGACGTGACTCAGCGCGGCGGCATTTTCACGACTCGTCTGATGGAGCGCGGAAGCGCTGACGAGCGGGCGCTACGCTCTCTCAACGAGCGAGTTCTCAAAGCTTTCGACCTCCGCAACGGTGTTTCCCATACCGAGTTCATCCGAAGTCATGAAGATGGGTCTTTTTACTTCCTGGAGACATCCGCGCGTGTCGGTGGCGCGAATATCGCGGACCTGATTGAAGCAGCTACCGGCATTAATATGTGGGCTGAGTGGGCCAAGGTCGAAGTGGCCGCCGCGAACGAGACGCGGTACTCCCCTCCCGAGCCACGTCAAGACTACGCCGGATTATTGGTTTCGCTCGCCCGTCAGGAGTGGCCCGATACGTCGCATTTCACCGAACCGGAACTCGTCTGGCGCATGCACAAGCGCCATCACGTGGGTTTTGTGTTGAAATCGCCAGATTACAATAGGGTTACGGAGCTGGTTGAGCTGTACACGAAGCGCGTCCAGAACGACTATCATGCCTCCGCTCCGGCGAAAGAGACCGTCCGGGAATGAAAGTTTTTTCACCCGATTCGTAGCGACACCTACAAAGCAGTGCTAGTCTAATTTCGAATGCGACCCTTGACGGTGGCAGGCTTGACGGCTGGAGCCGTCCTCGGTGGCCTCTCCAGCGCAGCCGCGTACGGCAGCGTCTCTAAATCTTCACAGCTATTCGGTCCTTCCGTGTATCGAGGACCAGGGCGGAGGCGCACGATCGCGCTCACTTTCGATGACGGTCCGAGTGAAGGGACGCTTCCCATCCTGGACTATTTGCAAAGCGAAGGCGTTTGGGCGACGTTTTTCCAATGCGGCATGAACGTGCGGCGCTTGCCGCGCGCAGCCGGAGAAGTAGCCGCGCGCGGCCATCAGCTCGGAAACCACACGTATTCCCATCCGAAGCTGCCGTTCAAATCTCGCGAGTTCATTGCCAAGGAGTTTACCGACGCGCAACGCGTCATCGTAGGGGAGACGGGCATTGCGCCCATGATTTGCCGTCCCCCATACGGTTTTCGCTGGGCAGGCATGCGCGAGATTCAGCACCGTCTCTCACTGCTGGGTGTGATGTGGACTGTCATGGGGTACGACTGGTCTTGGGCTGCCGATCGTGTCGCTCGCCACGTTGTATCGCGCGCCGCTCCCGGTGGCATTATCTGCCTGCACGACGGGCGCGGTGTTCGTAAGAACCCTGACGTCAGTGCAACTCTGCGTGCTGTCAAACAGATTGTTCCCGTTCTGAAAGATCGCGGTTACTCGTTCGAAGTGATCAGCGACCTGCTGCACGCCTGAGCGTCTTCGCGCCGGCCCGCTAAGCTTAAACAGAGCAACTGAGGTTTGACGGCGGGAACGAAGCTAGGGAAACTCTTTCTGATTGGCGCAGGTCCGGGGGATCCCGAACTGCTGACGCTGAAGGCTGCTCGCATCCTGCGAGAGTGCGATGTCGTTCTTTACGACCGCCTTGTCAGCCCCGAAGTGCTCTCTTTTGCGCGTGCCGACGCCGAGCTTATTTACGTCGGCAAACACGAAGGAGAGCAGAATCAAACGCAAGCTGAAATTTTCGATCTCATTCGGCGGCATGCCGTGGAAGGAAAAGCGGTAGCTCGCTTAAAAGGCGGCGATCCGCTGATATTTGGGCGCGGAGCGGAAGAATGGGCGCTGGCGCGCGAGACCGGTATTTCGGTTGAACTGGTCCCAGGCATCACTTCGGCTGTTGCAGTTCCCGGCTTGGCCGGCATCCCGCTCACGTACCGCGGCGTTTCGCAATCCTTTGCCGTGATTACCGGCCATTGTCACGAAGGGCGTAGCGAATACTGGCAGAGCTACGCGGCGGTCCACACTCTGGTCATCCTGATGGGCGTGAAGAACCGCGCACACATTGCCCAGTCCCTCATCGCTGCCGGACGCGATGCGAATGAGCCCGTCGCATTCATTCAGCGAGGCACGACTGCTAATGAAGAAGTGGTCGAGAGCAGTCTCGCTGAGGTAGCGGCCGGCCATATCAAAGTGCACAATCCCGCCGTGTTCGTTGTGGGTCGAGTGGTGAGGCTTCGCTCCCGGCTGACGACTTGTTTTAAGTGATCGCCCGGGCTACTAGCGAACAAGCTCCAGCACGACCAGACCCTGCGGCTGAACCGTGATGGGGTCTGCAAGAGAATGGCGTTCCGCGCCGGGCAACGCGGCCTGAGCCTTAATCCGCACGATCTGTTCCATCGTCGGACTCACGGGGCTGCCGGCCTCTTGCCAGGCCCGTAATCCCGACCCGTGCTCCGCATCCACAACGCGCATTCGATAGCTGCTGAACCGCTTTCCCTTCACATCCAACCGGAAGGTCTTCGCACCCACTGCTTCATGAGGCTCCGCATAGTTCCATAACGCAATCACCGGCTGTCCATCGGCCCGTTCGGTCAGCAACGCATTTTCGGACGTTGCGGCGAGACGCCGGTCGCCCAACTCATGCAGCAATTGGAAGGCATGGAAGGCCGCTTTGGGAATCCCCCGCTCTGCAATTAATCCGTAGCCGCCATAAAAGGGCGTCTTCACCACACCCTGTTCTTCGAATACATCCGAAAACGACCAGTACGACATCATGGCGGTCAGCCCATCGCATTCCCGAATGTTGTTGGCCAGCCAAGGTCCCATGAAGGCGCTGTCGGTCACTTCCTGCTGTGTCATGTAGGTGGCGTTGTATTCGGACCAGATAATCGGCGTCTCAGGCGCGGCCGACGCCTTCACTTGATCGAACACTTTTTTGGCGGACCGCGCCACCATGTCCTTGCGTGCGATCGGCATCGGATGGCCAAACACATTGACCGGGTCTTCATTGCCATAAACGTGCGTGGAAACAAAGTCGAACGGTACATGCTTGGCCGTGCAGTGTGCAATGAAGGCATCCACCCAAGCCGCTTGCGCCGTTGCCGGACCGCCGACGCGCAAATTTGCGTCCGCGCGCTTCACCGCCTTGGCCGTCTCGTCATAGAACGCGAAATAAGTTTCCTGCTTCGGAACACCGTCCCAGAAATCAATATTCGGCTCGTTCCAAACTTCGAAATACCACTGCTCCACTTCGGCGCTGCCATAGCGGTCCAGCAGATGGCGAGTGAATGCCTCCACCAGCGCACCCCATTTCGCCGGATCGTTCGGAGGAGAGGGCAGAGGCTTGTACCAGAAAGGATGCGGCGTCAGATTCTTCGCGAGCTTGCGTGGCATGAAGCTCAGCTCCACAAAGGGCTTGATGCCTTGCTCCAGCAGTCCGTCATAAATCTGATCGACGTAGGAAAAATTGTAAACCGGCCGTCCTTGCGCATCGACGTCGTAGACGCCCATCTCGTCATCCAAAATCGCGTGGAAACGGATGTAGCGGAACCCGGTAATTTCTTGTACTCTCTTCAGGTCCGCGCGATAACTCTCGCGCATGCTCAACACGGCGCGTCCTGAGCCGAACATCTGCTCCCAAAAGTGGGGGAACGGCGCTGTGGCGGCGCTCGTATCGATCGTAACCGTCTCGGTGCTTGGCGGTGTCTGGCCCCGGACGTTCGAAACTGACAGGCCGATGGCCAACAGCAAACATGCCCAGCGACTGTTCTCCATAGCTATGCTCAACTCTCTTTCCGCAGCCCGCTTTCCTCGAAACGGATAGCCGCCTCTCGAACCAGAATGCCCATCTTAGGATGCGAAGGCTCGATGGCCGGCGTCAGGCCGCACTCTCGCAACGCCTCACTGCACGTCGGTCCAATCGATCCAATGAATATTCGTTCCAAAGCTTGCTGGGCGGCGCGGCGCAACCCTTGCTCCTCGGCAAAATTCAAGAAATGTTCCACCTGTACGCCCGTGGTGAATAAGGCAACGTCGAATTCGCCGTTTACGAGTTCCCGCAAGGCTTGCGCAAGCGGCGCAGTATCGGCGGGCAGTTTCCACTGGTAGACGGGGACGGAGAAGATCGTGCGCCCTTGCGCCTGTAATCCCTCCAGCAACTCCTGATTGGGCCGCCCATATTCCTGCACGGCGACATGCTTCCCGGGCTTAACTTGAATAGCCGCCAGCAACTCACGCCAGGTGTTTGGTTCGGGGACCGCTACGGTAACGGGTACATTCCATTCACGCAAGACAGCGGTCGGCTTGGGCCCTCGCGCCACAATGATCAATCGCCGCAGAGCCTCGCGAAAAGCTGCCTCTCCGTCGCGCGAAGCGATGACCTTTTCCAGTTGCCGGGCGCCCACGCCGGTGAGGAAAATCATCATGTCGAACTCTCCAGCGTAAAGCCTGTCGGCAAAGGCAAACACTTGCCCGTTCTCTTCGAGGGGCACTTCAATCAGAGCCGGTGCAATAAACGGCTCGCCTCCGTTGATACGGATGAGCTCCGCCATCTCCTTCTCCCGCCGGCTCTCAAAGGACAAGACTCTGGCGTTCTGAAAGGCCATCTTGGTAGCGTATCGAACGTTGCTACCATACAAGCAGTTCTATCAGGTGCTTCGGTATGGTCAAACTTGCGTTTTCAGCATTTTTCGTTGGCGTGATCACTATCGCTCCGGCTAACGCTCAGGCCACGGACGCGAATCCCGGCCATACGCCCGATGCCGTGCTGGACAATCATCGGCCGCTGCTCCCCAAAAAAAATAAGGCGCCGACTTCACGTACGGTCACCGGCAAAGTGGTTGATGATTCAGGCCAGCCCCTCGGCGGTGCACTCGTAACCCTGACGGATACCAAGACCAATGAGAAGACCACCGTCTTCACGAAAAAGGACGGCCGATTCAACTTCGAGGACGTGAGCTTTACGATCGATTATCAGCTGCAAGCGCGTTATAAGGATCTGACGAGCGAGATGCGCAAGCTGAGCCAATACGACCGCACGGCGAATGTGGTGCGAATCCTGGAAATTCAGACTCCCGATGCCGCCGCCTCACCGAAAGCGGAAGCGAAGACGGCCAAAAACTAGCGGTCTTCACTTGATCTCGTTCAACCGCTCCGGCATATCGGCCAACACGTAGCTCAGCACTGCTAGCGACGCGACATTCAGTTGGAATTCCCTGGGCACGATCTTGTCGAAGCTGTCCGCGTCCGTGTGATGCCAATCGAAATAGTGGGCCTCGGTTGTTCGAACGCCAAACCCGGGGACGCCGTCCGCTAACAGGGGAGCAATATCGGAACCGCCGCCTCCCTGGCTTATCGCTCCTCCTTCGATGCTGGTCAGTAGCTTGCCGATCTCCACGGCGCGCTCGAATGCGGCCGGGGAGACTTGCTGCTCCTGAAAAGCTTCCGCCTTCAAGCCCGTGCGAATTCGCTCCGGCACGCCGTTTCCGAAGCCGAAGCCGACGGGCTTCTCCGCGCCGCCGTCCATCTCGATCGCCGCCACCTGATTGCGGATCTGGTCCCCAATCATCTCGCGATAGGCGATGCCGCCTGCGCCGCCGTTTTCTTCGTTTACCCAGAAGACGACACGAATTGTGCGACGCGGCTTCAGGCCCAGCTTCTTGATTAAAGCCACCGCTTCGAGCGCCGCCATGATGCCGCTGCCGTCGTCATTCGCACCCTGCCCGACATCCCACGAATCGATATGCCCGCCGAGCACCACTACTTCTTGCGGCTTTTCACGTCCGCGAATCTCGCCCATCACGTTGTGCGAATCCGCGTCCGCCTCACGATGCGCTTCCATCGTCAGGCGCACGCGCACCCGTGTACCGCCGTCCAGCAGCCGCTGGATCATCGCTGCATCTTCTACACTCAGGGCCGCGGCGGGAACTTTCGGCGCCCCTTCCGCATACTCCAGTGTTCCCGTATGAGCCGTCTGCAAGCTGAATCCGGTCATGGAACGCACCAGAACCGCGGCCGCTCCCAATTGAGCGGCTCGCGAAGGTCCGTCCACGCGGTAAGTCACCGTGGGGCCGTAGCCCTCCCAGCGTGGATTCAGTAGAACGATTTTGCCGGCTACCTTCTCTCGACCGAGCGCGGCAAGTTGGTCGAAATCAGACACTGCTACTACTTCTGCCGTGATCCCCTCCGGCGGTGTGGCCATACTCATTCCGAGTCCTATCATCGTGAGCGGCTTTTGAACAGGCGTCAGCATCACAGCGGATTCCTGTCCCCGCACCCAATGCGGCACCTTCACTGGCGGAGTCCGCACATTTTCAAGTCCCGCCTGCCGCATTTCGTTTGCGGACCACTGGATCGCCTCCTCCAGCGAAGCTGACCCACTCAACCGATTCCCAATCCGATCGCATAGATATTGCAGCCGGCGCATGCCGTCCTGGTCAGACAATGCCGCCGCAATCAGCTTCTGAGATGGCTCGCCGTACTGTTTGGCGATATCGATGGAGTCCGCCGAAAGCGAAGTGACCAACAAGAGGAAAGCCGCCAGGAATCGCGCCATTTGCATCACTCTAGCAAGCGGCGTTGGGTACCGCCCGGCGATTCGGGTGTCACCCTCCGCCTCCGGCGCCACTGGTCCGTTTCTCTGCCACACGCCGAGCGGTGTGCGTCAGATTCGCGATAGTCCCTGAGAACGTCCGTCACCCCAAGACAGTCACAACTCGAAATTTTTTAATTTGGCTTATTTTGCACCGAGTCGCTTCGTATCGGTACGCAAGGTTCTCAACAGACGCGGTCAGCTTCAAAAAGTAAAGCCCGGTTTCGTCGCGCAGCCGGGGTCTTTTCACAGCGGCAATCCAAAACTCCCGAAAGGAACAACTGAAATGGCAACCATAGCCCAAGTCGAGGCGAACAAAGCCAACGCGCAAAAGAGTACCGGACCCACAACCGAAACGGGGAAAGCAAATTCCTCGCACAACAATTTCCGCCACGGCTTCGCCGGCGAGATTCAGCCTTCTCTCCGTCGAAGATCCCAGTGAATACGACAGGATGCTCAGCAGCCTGCGGACAGACTTCCAGCCGAAAACTCCCGGGTCACCGAAGCACTGCTCGTCGAGAGAATGACCCAGCACCAATGGCTGGTCCATCGCGCTATGCAATTGCAAACGTTCTGTTTCGACGGTGACCGGAGCAACGAAAAGAGCACCGAACGCTCCCTCTCGCTCTACATCCGCTACCAGACCACCAACGAACGAGCCTTCTCCAAGTGCCTCAGCGACCTGCTAAAGCTTAGAGCCGAAAGGAGAAAGGACAAGATTGGGTTCGAATCGCAGCAGCTCAAAAAGGACGATCTCGCCCGCAAGCAACCATCGAAAATCGCAAGCAGGAACTGCATAAATGCGACATTTGGCTCGCCGAAGCCAAGGCCGAGCACCAGGAACTGCTCAATCACCGGCTGGAAACGCCCGAAACGCGCATGCCCAACCGGGTCCAACGCATTTTGGCGCGGCAACAGGCCGCCTAATCGCCTCCAACTGCATCGGCAAGTCATGCGCCGCACTTGAACTGCGCCTCGCGCCTGAGAAGCTGAGAATTATGGACGGTCAAGCCCAATCCGCAAGAAGATTCGCCGCCCTGCTGATCGCACTTGCCCTCGTTTTCGCATTCGCCGCCGGCCAGTACCTCAACCGCTACGCAATCCCCATCCCCGCCGCCCTCGCTATCTACCTCAGCTTCTTATCCCTCCTCGTGTTGGCCGTCGCGCCCGGCGCCGAAGCTGTTCGTTCCGTAATTCCAGCCCTTTTCCCCGGCCGCAAAAAATTTCTCTTCGTCTTGATTTTTCTTTTTCCTTACTTCGTCTACGCCGCGGGCGCTCGGAATTTCCGCTGGCTCCCGCTCCTCCGCCTGATCGCGATCGCCGCCCCTGCCCCGTTGCTCTATCTGACCTTCGAGGTGCGGAAGCCACGCCTCTTCTCATGGCAGGACGCGCTTCTTGGAACCTGGATGCTCGCTGCCGTCCTGTTCCACGGCCTGCAAGGCGTCTTCACCGTCCCCGTAAACCTGCATTCCATCAATTTGGATTTCATGGCGCGCCTCTTCCTCATCGCCGTGGCTTCCTGGACCTGGACCTTCATTCGTCCCGTCCCCGGCCTCGGCTATGATTTCGTGCTGTCGAAACGGGTTCTAACGGCGGCCGCACTCAATTTCGCGCTCTTTGCCGTCATCGCCATTCCCACCGGTGAAGCCCTGCACTTCATCTCCTGGAACCCGCATTGGCGCGGACCCGCCCAATTCGCCCTCGATTACCTGGAAATCTTCCTTTTTATTGCCTTACTAGAAGAACTTTTCTTCCGCGGCTTTCTGCAAAACCTCCTGTCCCGCACCTTCCGGGGTTCCTGGGCAGCGCAAAGGTCGCGGATGCGCGCCCCGAAACAGGGGAAGGAACCCGCTGCTCTTTGCGGGGCACGCTTGACGCCGCGACCGTTTTGCGCGGCTTCCTGGATTGGACAATTGCTCGCTTCCGTCCTCTTCGGCTTGTCTCACGTCTTCCATGCCCCGGCGCCCAACTGGCGTTACGTTGCGCTGGCCTCAATCGCGGGATGGTTTTACGGCTCCGCTTATCGCTCCAGCGGCACCATTCTCGCTTCCAGCCTCACCCACGCCCTGGTCGATACCGCTTGGCGTACCTTCTTCTCGAAAATCTAACTTACGTGCTTCCACCTACATACGCGTTTGAACAAAATGGCGAAGGTTAGGCGTCAGTAGAGTATTGGCGAGCGTCGTCTGGGCGTGAAATGGCCTGATCGGCTCAAAACAGGAGTCCTTATTCATGATCGAAACCGAGATGTCACAAACCGGAGCGCCGGCAATTACGCGACGCACCAATGGCTGGGGCATCGACCTCAATTATGAGGACGCACTCGGCGAGTGGCATGAAACTCCGCAAGAAACCATTAGCGCCATTCTGCACGCCATGGGTGCGGACGAGAACACCTTGACCGCGCCTCAGGATGACTGCGTCATGATCATCCGCAAGGGCGAACAAAGGCCCTTACCCGCTTGCGCGACCATTACTCTCGAAACGGGCGAAACCGTCAGATGCGAAACGCGCCTCCCGGCTGACCTGCCCATCGGCTATCACGCGCTGCATTTCGAAAGCCCATCCGATGCCAAACCCGCCCGCCTGATCGTCACCCCCGGAACCTGCTGGTTGCCCGAACATCTCCAGACTTGGGGCTGGGCCGTGCAGTTATACGCGGCCCGCTCACGCGAAAGCTGGGGTATGGGCGATTTCGCAGATCTCGACCGCCTCGCCGCCTGGTCCGCGAACGATCTCGGCGCGGGCATGATGCTCGTCAACCCGCTCAGCGCCGCAACCCCTATCACGCCGCAACAGGAAAGCCCTTACTATCCCACTTCCCGCTGCTTCTTCAATCCACTTTGGCTGCACATTCCATGGGTGCCGGGCGCCGATTACGAGAGAATTCCTCAACTGAAGGAAATCGAACGCCAAGCCTGCGCGCTCAACGAAGAGCGTTTAATCGATCGCGATAAGATTTTCCAGCTCAAAATGCAAGCTCTCGATCTGTTGTGGCTCGACTTCCCGGGCGACCCCGCCTTCGACGCTTTTTGCCTTGAGCACGGCGCCGATCTGGAGTCCTTCGCCAGATTCTGCGCCCTCGCCGAGCACCACAAATCCGGTTGGCACAATTGGCCCGAGCAATACCGCCATCCTTCTTTGCCCGGCGTGGCCGAATTCGCCCGCGAACACCAGGGCCGTGTCCGTTTTCATAAGTGGCTGCAGTGGCTCCTCGATACCCAACTCGCCCGCTGCGCCGACCGTCTCGCCTTGATGCAGGACTTGCCCATCGGATGCGATCCCGACGGCGCTGATGCTTGGGCTTGGCAGGACTATATCGCCAAAGGTATGGGGGTCGGCGCGCCGCCCGACGAGTTCAATACCCAAGGCCAGGATTGGGGCCTTCCTCCTTTCGTGCCCTGGAAACTGCGCGCCGCCGGCTACCAGCCTTTCATTCAAATCATCCGCGCCGCGTTCCGGCACTGCGGCGGCCTGCGCATCGATCACGTCATGGGTCTCTTCCGCCTCTTTTGGATCCCCAACGGTGTAACCGCCGCCAAGGGCGCTTACGTTCGCTATAACCCCGACGAACTACTCGCTATCGTGGCGCTCGAAAGTGAGCGCGCCAAAGCCTATGTCGTGGGCGAAGACTTGGGCACGGTCGAAGAGGGCGCGCGTGAAAAGCTGGCCGAACATTGCATCATGTCTTACCGTCTCCTCTGGTTCGAGAAGGATGCCCCGGAAACTTATCCCCGCGAAGCACTCTCGGCTCTCACCACCCACGACCTGCCGACCGTCGCCGGGCTCTGGACCGGGTCCGACCTCGATAAGCAGCACCAACTAGGTCTGAAGCCTAACGAAGAGGGCACGGCCGAGATCGTCGAGCGCCTCAAAACCTGTGCTGAACTCGCTTCGGACGATCCCATTGAAGAGGTAGTCGCAGGGGCCTATCAGCTCTTATCGAAGGCGCCGTCCCGAATACTGACCGCCGCGCTAGATGACGCGCTGTGTGTCGAAGAGCGTCCGAACGTGCCGGCGACCATGTCGGACAAAAATCCAAACTGGTCGCTGGCTCTGCCTAAAAAGATCGAAGAACTGATGGAAGCCGAACTTCCGAAGCGCATCGCAAACGCGCTGAAAAGAGGAGGAACCGGCCACTCTCCCCTGGTCACCGCGGCCAACTGAGCCGCGACACAATGGAGCGGTTGCTTACGCCAAATCGCGTACAAACTTCTCGATGCGATCCAAACCCCGCTCCAATTCGCTCATCGAGGTGGCGTACGAAATGCGGATGTGGTCGTTCGTGCCGAATGCTTCACCCGGCACCACCGCCACGTACTCTTTCGCCAGCAACTCGCTTGAGAACTCGAGCGAATTCTTCACGCGTCCGCTTCCGTAAGCGACGCTGATGTTCGGATAAGCGTAAAATGCGCCCTTCGGCATCGTAATGGAAACGCCGGGAATCTGGCGCAGACGGCCGACCACAAAGTCACGGCGTTTGCGATATTCCGCCAGCATCGCCGGCACGGAATCTTGCGGCCCGCGCATCGCTTCGATCGCGGCCTTTTGGGCGATGGATGTCGGATTGGAAGTGCTGTGGCTTTGCAGCTTCATCATCGCTCCGATAATCGGCGCCGGAGCAAGCGCGAAGCCGACGCGCCAACCCGTCATGGCGTAGGTCTTCGAAAGCGAGCCGGCCACCACAACGGTTTCTTTCGCGCCCGGAACGGAGGCGATCGAAAACGGCTGGGCGTCGTAGAGAAAGTGACAGTAGCATTCGTCCGTCATCAGAAAGATCTCGCGCTTCGAGGTAAGCTCGTAAATTTTGCGGAACTCCTGATCCGGCAGCACCGAACCGCTCGGGTTCGAAGGCGAGTTGATGATGACAAGTTTCGTTTTCGGAGTGATATGGCGTTCAATCGCCGCCGCGGTCACTTCAAAGCCGGTTGCCTCGTCTGTTTCGAACGAAAACGCAAGTGCCGCCGGCATAGTTCACAACGTCTTTGTAAGTGACCCAGTAGGGAACCGGGATGATGACTTCGTCGCCGGGGTTGACCAGCGCCTGCATCAGGTTGAAGATGGCGTGTTTGCCGCCGACCGTCACCATGCATTCCGAGGTCGAGTACTTCGTTCCGAAATCGGCCTTATGCCGTTCGCAGATCGCCTCGCGCAGTTCCGGCGTGCCGCCTGCGTTGGTGTACTTTGTGAAGTTCGCGGCGATCGCGTCCACAGCCGCCTGCTTGATATTTTGCGGAGTAGGAAAGTCGGGCTCTCCCGCTCCGAAATCGACCACGTCCGCGCCCTCCCGGCGCAGCCGGTCTGCGTCGGCGGAGACCTTCAGGGTGGAGGAAACACTGATGCTGGATATTCGTTCAGCAATCTCGGCGGTAGCTTGCATAGCAGTATTAACTTTTACTGTAGCGAAACCGGGCGCGTAGCCGCTCCATGATGTTCGCCGGAACGAAGCTCGAAACGTCGCCGCCCAGCGTAATGATCTCTTTGATCATCCGCGAACTGATAAAGGAGAATTCTTCGCGAGCCATTAGAAAAATGGTTTCTGTCTCCGGCCGCATGCGCCGGTTGATCAGCGCCATCTGCAGCTCGGTCTCATAATCGGATATGGCGCGGATGCCCCGCAGAATGGCGTTCGCGCCGCGTCGGGACGCGTAATCGACCAGCAGGCCGTCGAACGAATCGACTTCCACGTTCGCAAACTGCGCGCTAGTTTCGCGGATCATTTGCATCCGTTCTTCCACGCTGAAGAGCGGCGTCTTTTGTGAGTTATTGAGGATCGCGACGATCAGTTGATCGGCCAGTCTGCTGCCGCGCGCGATAAGGTCAAGATGACCGTTCGTCGGTGGATCGAAGGAGCCTGGATAAATGGCGATAAGCTGCCGGCGCGTTTCTGAAAAGGACGCAGGGGAAGACAAACTTGAGTGTATCGAAGGGGAACGTAAGTGGACTTAGCAACCGTAATTGATTCGGGCGATACCAGTATTTTCGATGTGCGGACTCACGCGCCCGGTCCCGAAGGCGCACTGCCGCTGACGCCCGAGATGTTGCTGAACGAACCCTCCGGCAATCTCTTCGGCTTGAGCCAAAACGCCGGCATGGGGTGGGCCGCTTCTGCGCTCGGCGGCAAGCAAGTTCTCATCCTCAGCACCCACGGGGGCGTCCGCGCGCCGGACGGCAGGCCTATTGCTCTTGGCTATCACACCGGCCACTGGGAAGTCGGTCTGCTCGTCACCGAAGCCGCTCGCGAGTTAACCGCGCAAGGTGCAATCCCTTTTGCCGGCGCCTGCACGGATCCCTGCGATGGCCGCTCGCAAGGCACGCCCGGCATGTTCGATTCGCTGCCTTATCGCAATGATGCGGCTATCGTATTCAGACGTCTGATTCGCTCCTTGCCAACTCGCAGCGCGGTCATCGGCGTGGCCACTTGCGACAAAGGTCTGCCCGCCATGATGATGGCCCTGGCGGGGACGCCCGATCTGCCTTGCGCTCTCGTTCCGGGAGGCGTCACGCTCATGCCCGAACACGGCGAAGATGCCGGCAAGGTGCAGAGCATCGGCGCCCGCTTCTCCCATCACAAAATTTCGCTTGAAGAAGCGGCGCTCGCCGGTTGCCGCGCTTGCGCATCGCCGGGAGGAGGTTGCCAGTTTCTTGGGACCGCCGCCACATCGCAGGTCGTCGGAGAAGCCCTCGGCCTGACGCTTCCTCACTCCGCGCTCGCGCCCTCTGGCCAACCTGTCTGGCGCGATATGGCTCGCCGCACGGGACGCGCCGTGTTGCGCCTCCAGCAGCTGGGGTTGAAAGGCCGCGACATTCTCACGCCCTCCGCAATCGAGAACGCCATGGTGGTCTACGCAGCCTTCGGCGGCTCAACCAATCTTCTGCTGCACATCCCCGCTATCGCGCACGCCGCCCGTCTGCAGCGGCCCACAGTAGCGGATTGGAACCGTGTCAATCGCAGTGTGCCGCGGCTGGTCGACGCTCTTCCCAATGGACCGCGCAACCACCCGACAGTCGAAGTGTTTCTCGCCGGAGGCGTTCCTGAAGTCATGCTGCATCTCCGGCGCGCCGGACTCCTGAATACGAATGCCCTCACTGTTTCTGGCGACACGCTCGATGCCATGCTCGACTGGTGGGAAGGGTCCGAACGCCGCGCGCTGATGCGGACGAAGCTGCAGGAACTCGATGGCATCGATGCAGACGACGTCATTCTCTCGCCCGATGCCGCGCGCTCGCGCGGCTTGACCTCCACAATCTGCTTTCCCCACGGCAATCTCGCCCCGGAAGGCTCGGTCGTCAAAAGCACGTCCATCGATCCCTCTGTTGTCGATGCAGACGGCATTTATCGCCTCCGTGGACCGGCGCGCATTTTTCTCACCGAACCCGACGCGATCGCCGCCATTAAACACGATCAAGTGAAAGAAGGCGACATCATGGTCCTGATCTGCCGCGGGCCCATGGGCGCCGGCATGGAAGAGACGTACCAAATTACTTCCGCTCTAAAGCATCTGCCGTTCGGAAAGTACATTGCGGTCATCACCGACGCCCGTTTTAGCGGCGTCTCTACTGGCGCTTGTATCGGCCACGTCTCACCCGAGGCTTTAGCCGGCGGCCCCATCGGCAAGCTCCGCGACGGCGACATCTTAGAAATCGCAGTCGACCGCAACAAACTCGAGGGCCACATCAACTTCGTAGGGGAGAATGGCGAAACCTTCGATCCCGAAGAAGGTCACCGCCGCCTGCTTGGCCCGGCCGCCAAGAACCGACCTCCGCCCCGACCCACTTTTACCCGAAGACACGCGCCTTTGGGCCGCCCTGCAACACGCCAGCGGAGGCATCTGGGGCGGCTGCGTCTACGACCCCGAATCCATCATCAGGAGGCTCGGCAATTAGCCGCCTCGACTGATTGCAACCTCTTATCATCGCCACCGCTGCCGATCAGACAATTGGGATTAAAACTTTCTCCAAACCCAGCAACAGCTTAGCCCTGTTCTGGACGCTGGGTAGGAACAGTTCGAATTAGCCTTCGACCAAGGCTCCTACGCGATGAAGGCTACACGGTTAGCATGTTAAGATTTGATCGCCCGTCCTCCCATGGACATCAGCAATCTGCAATTTTTCGTCGCGATAGCAGTTGCGCCTATCGGCACTGTCATCTACGCGGTGGTCGCCAGCATGGCGAATAATAGACGAGCAGAAGAGATCAAGGCTGGGATTTCTGAACGCATCGGACTCCTCGATAGAGACGTCGCGTCCGTCAGGGCCGACCTCGCGACGGTGAACGCGACGCTGAACAGCATCAGGTCGGAATTGAAAGACGACATAGCTTTGGTTGCTACGCGGACAGACAACGCCGTGAGCAACGTCAAGACAGAACTGAAGAACGACATTGCGTTGCTGACCACACGGACTGACAATGCTTTGCGGGATCTGAGAGCCGAACTGCGATCTGACCTAAAGGAGTTTAGATCGGAGATGCGCGCTGATCTGAAAGAGGCCATGGCGCAGATCAGGAGCGATCTAGTCGAACGCAGAGGGCAAGCTAGCAGTAGCTAACGCCTAATACGGGCTCCACGTGCCGTCGCTCTTGCGCTTCTCTTCTTCCTCTTTCCTCTTGCGCTCTTTCTCGTCCGTTGACTCGCCGCCCTTGAAATACAGGTGCACGACAACGTTATGCGTTGAGGCGTCGGCTGTGTAATCGGAATGCGTATTGGCGAGATTATCGAACAGGCCCTGCTGTTGGACGCGCTTGAGGAAGAAATCAGGATAGTCGGGATTGAACGGTCTACCTGGCTTTTCGCCCCATAGCTTTTCAATAACCGGCTGAGTGGTGATATCCAAACCTTGGATGTCGAGCTTCGCGAAATTGTAAGCTTCGCCCGGAACAACATTGTAAGTGATGTTCACTAGATGCTTGGCGTCGTCCGGCTGTGTTTCGACGGAAACGTTTGCATCGAGCAGGCCGCGGCGCTTCATGCGGTGAACCAGATCGAGACGGAAGTTATCCACCTTGTCGCCGTCGAAGGTCTGTCCCGGCTTAAACGTGATGTTCGAACGGATCTCGTCCTGGTCCATGCCGCTGCCATGAAAATGAATCGCGCCGACCTTGAACACCGGTCCGTCTTTGATATCCACTTGCAGAATGACGCCGAGATTCGTTTTGTCCGGCACCGTCTGTACGTGCGGAAAGGTCACGGCAGCATAGCCCTTAGCAGCGTAAAGCGGTTTGATAGTGCCGTTCAGAATCTGTTGTATCCGCTCGTCCGATGATGCCGAGCCGATGGCGACTTGGTTCAAGGCGCGCAGAATGGTTCCGGTATCGACCGCCTGATTCCCGGTCACAACTACCTGCGAAATAGTTGGAACGGGCCTGTCGGAAGTGAAAAGGACAGCCAATTGCTGCGGATCGTCATTAGAAACAAGAGCTTTCACTTTCAGCGAAGGGTTTGTCTTCGCCACTAACTCCTGCACCGCAGCCGTATACCGGCGCAGCACGCCCTCAGTCCCAGGGATACGATCAGCGTAGAGTTCCACATGATCCCGCAAATACTGCCGTGCGGCTTCCGGAGTTACGCCGATCCGCTCAAATCGCATCGGAAAGACTTGCTCGTTTTCCGCAACTTGGAACGTCACATCGTAAGCGGGCACGGCGCCCGCGGAAAAGCGATAGGAATCTGAGACGTTATTGAATAATTCGGTCCCCTGCAGCTTCAGACGCGCCTGCTCAATGGTGGGACCGGTGATGCGCTGGCCAATTTTGAGGCCCGATTCCTTCACAATGTCCTCGGACGAATAGAGTTTGTTTCCCTTGATGACGACCGAGTGAAGGGTGCCCGGAGGAGGCTCTTTCCTGGGGGCCGGTTTCGCCGCTGGCGCCTGCTCCGGAGACTGGGCGGCGCTGACCGACAACACTGAACACACGAACGCCGCACAGAAAATCCACCGCATAGCTCTATCTAGATGATACGTAGGTGGGCTGGTCAGCGTTGCTAAACTTGAAGCGAAAATGGCTTATGACGTCGTTGTAATCGGCAGCGGGCCGGGAGGCTATTCTGCCGCCGTTCGGGCCGGCCAATATGGACTCAAAACCGCTCTCATCGAAAAGCAGGCTCGGTTGGGCGGCACTTGTTTGCTGGTCGGCTGCATTCCTACTAAAGCTCTCCTGCACACGGCTGACGTCTGGGATCACTTCAAAGATCCTGAGGCGGACGGCATCGAATGCAAAGATCCGCGTTTGAACTACCCTCGAGTTCTCGATCGCAAGAACAAGATCGTCGGCAAGCATTCGAAGGGCATCGAGTTCCTCATGCGGAAGAACAAAGTCGATGTCATCAAGGGAACCGCGCGTCTGCAGGGTGGCGGCCGGATTGAGGTCACGGGCGAAAAGGGCACTCAAACGGTAGAAACGAAGAACATCATTCTCGCTACCGGCTCGGAAGCCCGCATGCTCCCTGGCCTGCAGCCGGATGCCAAGCTGATTCTGACCAATGTCGAAATTCTGGACCTCGACGCGGTCCCGAAATCGATCGGAATCATCGGAGCCGGCGCGGTCGGCGTCGAGTTTGCCTCCATCTTCAACCGCTTTGGCTCCAAAGTAACCGTCTTAGAGATGTTGCCGCGGCTGGTGCCCGTCGAAGAAGAAGAGATCTCAAAAGAGCTCGAAAAGCACTTCAAGAAAGCGGGAATTCGCTGCGAAACGGGCGCCAAAGCGGAGAACATCCGCAAGAACGGCGACAGCGTGAGCTTGAGCGTGACGCTCGCCAACGGCAATAAAGAAGAAATGGAGTTTGAGAAGCTCCTGATCGCCGTCGGGCGCAAGCCGAATACGGAAAACACCGGAATCGAGAACACCAAGGCGCAACTCGATCGCGGATTCGTGAAGGTGGATGCCTATCAGCGCACGGGAGAACCGGGTCTGTATGCGATTGGCGATATCGTGGCTGGTACGCCGCAGCTCGCTCACGTCGCCACTGCAGAAGGGATGGTGGCCGTAGGGCACATCGCGGGAAAACCTGCTAGGCCGATCAACCGTAACCGCATTCCCGGCGCGACTTACACCGATCCAGGCATCGGGAGCGTGGGGCTCACCGAAGCCCAAGCCCGCGCTCAGGGGTTCAAAGTACGTGTCGGCAAGTTTCCGTTCGTCGGCAACAGCAAAGCAACCATCCTTGACAAGCATGAAGGCTTCGTCAAGGTCATCGCCGACGAGCAGTTCGGCGAAATCCTCGGCGTTCATATCATCGGACCGGATGCCTTTGAGCTGATCGCCGAAGCAGTGACGGCTATGGAAGCGGAGGCAACCGTCGACTCGATGATGTCGACCATCCACGCCCACCCAACCCTCTACGAATCACTCGGTGAGGCGTTCAATAATGTCTACGGCCTGGCCATCAACGTCTAAGCCGCTGGAGGTTTTAGACCTTGGCCGATTGCGCTACGCCGATGCGCTTGCCGTTCAGCAAGACCTCGTGGAAAGCCGCAAGCGCGGTGAGGGCGTGGACACGTTACTCTTCGTGGAGCATCCACATGTTGTTACGTTGGGACGCAACGCCAAACAGCAGCACGTTCTAGCAAGCGGCGAGATTCTAGAACGCACGGGAATCGAGCTGTATGAAACAGACCGCGGCGGAGACGTGACGTATCATGGTCCCGGCCAGGTAGTGGGTTACCCAATACTCGATTTAAAAGAATGGAAGCGTGACGTGCATGCTTACTTCAGCGGGGTAGAGCAGGCGCTGATTGACGGTCTGGCCGAGTTCGGCATTAGAGCCGGCCGTATTGCTGAAAAGGGTTACGAAGGTGTGTGGGTTGGTTCGGCGAAAATCGCCGCCATCGGGATTCACATCAGCCGCTGGATCACTTCACACGGCTTCGCACTGAACGTAGATACAGATCTGAACTATTTCAAGTACATTGTGCCCTGTGGTTTATCAAAACCCGTTTGCTCGCTGCGAACTTTGGGTTGTACTGCGAGCCACGAAGAGGTGAAGCGTGCGATCACCCTCGCCTTCTCCAAGGTCTTCGGGTACGAAATAGTCACGGTGTTAGAACCAGAACCCGCCGGGCAGCCAAGCTGCGCTTGGTCAGCACTGGAGAATTGCTCTGCTGATCTTGCCAAGCCGCAGTGCCGTGCGTTGCCGGGCTGATATTTATGAGAATTTGGAGATTCGATGACTGACGTTGAAATGCCCCAGATGGGCGAGAGCATCGTAGAAGGAACGCTGACACGCTGGCTGAAGAAGCCCGGCGACAAGGTAGAGCGCGACGAGCCGCTCTTTGAGATATCGACCGACAAGGTAGACACCGAGATTCCTTCCCCCGTTGCCGGCGTGCTGAGCGAAGTGCTCGTTCAGGAAGGATCGACGGTTGCGATCAAAACGATCGTGGCGCGCATCGGGGATGGTGCTTCCAGTGCACCGGCTGCCGCGCCTGCTGCTGCTCCTCCGCAGCAAGCGGCGAAGCCGTCGGTTTCTACTCCACCGACTGTGGATGTCGGTCCATCCGCAGCGGCGCCCGAAGCGCGTACCTCGCCGCAGCCTACCGCCCCACCTGCTGCGCCTGCCAGCCAGCCGGCACCGCCGCCGCCCGCCCCAGTTGCCCAACCCGACGGGCAGGAAGATCAAGGACCTCTGTCTCCCCTCGTTCGCAAGATGGCGCGCGAGTACAACATCGATCTAGCCCAGGTGAAAGGTACCGGCGCAGGCGGAAGGGTCACCAAGCAGGATGTCGAGACGTACATGTCTTCGCAAGCCGCGAAGACCTATGCCGCACCTTCGGCTCCTCAACAACCCGCCCCGAATGCCGCCGGTCCCTATCCGGTGGAACCGCAGCCCTCGCAGGCACAACCAGCTCAGCAACAGGAAACACCCAAACCGCAAGGCGCCCAGCAACCTCCGGCTCCCATGCCTTTGGCAGAAGCCGCCAAGACCACAAGCGAACCGATGAGCACCATGCGGCAGAAGATTGCCGAACACATGGTCATGAGCAAGAGAACGTCCGCCCACGTGACCACAGTTCATCGCGTGGATATGACGAAAGTGGCCAAGCTGCGCGACAGATCGAAGACTGAGTTTCAGGCGCGCAACGGTTTCTCACTCACGTTTCTGCCCTTCGTTACCGCAGCCGCGGCGGAAGCGCTCCGCAACTTCAAAATCTTCAACGCCTCCATTGACGGCAAAAACATCATTTATCACCGCGACATCAATATCGGAATTGCGGTTGCCCTCGAAGCCGGCTTAATCGTGCCCGTCATCCGCAACGCGGACGAAAAGAATGTCGGAGGGTTGCAGCGCTCCATCGTCGATCTCGCTACCCGCGCCCGCTCGCGCCAACTCAAACCCGAAGAAGTGCAAGGCGGCACATTCTCCATCACGAATTTCGGCAGTTTCGGAAGCATCTTCGCCACTCCGGTAATTAACCAGCCGCAGGTCGCGATCCTGGGTGTAGGCGCGGTCGAGAAAGTCCCCGCGGTCGTGGAAGGGGACGCGATTGCGATTCGTTCCCAGGCCCATTTAGCTTTAACCTTTGACCATCGCTTGATCGATGGCGCTCTCGCCGACCAATTTTGTCAGAAGGTAAAATCGATTCTCGAAAATTGGTCGACTAACATTCTCTGAGAGGGCTATTAAGTCCTAGTACCTTATTGCCTACTGAGGGCTAGCGTTTCGGCCGGCCCTCGCCTCTGCCGCAGGAGAAATACCCACTTTTGGCGGGTGCATTCTTCTCCCTTTCTCCTTAATATCAGTAGTTTACAATTAAATCTCGATACACCACTCCCTGGGTAGTGTAAAGTGCTGCTTCCTCTTGACGAAATCTTAATCCCGGTTTAATATTCCTGTTGGCTGTATCGCTGTCTAGATAGATTTCCCAGGAAAGAGGTCCTTGAATGACCTTTCAGGTCGGCGAAAAAGTGGTTTATCCAAACCACGGTGTAGGCACGATCGAGAACATCAGCTCGCGCATCTTCGGCGCGCAGCAAGAACGCTTTTACCTCCTGCGCCTCTCACCCAATAGCATGACTGTGATGGTCCCCTTCTCGCATGTCGATGAGGTGGGTCTGCGCAAAGTCACCAAGACGAGCGAAATCAACAGAGTTTTGACTTATCTGTCCGCTGGACGGCCTTGCTGCGCGCAAGACTGGAAGGATCGGTTCAAAGAGAATTCAGACAGGATGCGCGGCGGAAGTTTGCTCGAGATCGCCGAAGTGTTCAAAGCCCTCTTGATCATCCAGCTATCCAAGCCCTTATCGTTCCGCGAAAAGAGAATGCTGGAGCGCGCCCGCAGCATGCTCGTGCTAGAAACATCCGTGGCAAAGGCCTTGTCTGAAATTGACGCGATCGCTTTAATCGCTCGTGCCTTGGCGAAGTGCGCTTTGCCGATGCCCGCTGCGCTATAAGCGGCACGAGTCGCTATACTAAAAAAGATTCCGGCTCGTGGCGCTATCGTCTAACGGTTAGGACGGAGCCCTCTCAAGGCTTAAATAGGGGTTCGATTCCCCTTAGCGCTACCATACCTAATCCGCTTCTAAAACGCGTTTCGCCCACTGGTAACACTTCAGTACTTCCTCTTGCGAGCTCGCCGTGCCCTTGTATTCGTACTCGATAAACGCGGGAATCGCGTAGTGCTTCTGCTTCAACAATAAGAGGACCTGCTTGATCGGCGTATCGCCTTCGCCCCAAGGCGTATTCGGGCCTTCATCCTTCTTCCGATCCTTTAAGTGGATCAGCACAATGTTGTCGTGGTTCTTTTCGATGTAATCCACGGCATCGAAATTCGCGGCCGTAAAGTGTCCGATATCCAGGTTCACCTTGAAATACTTCGACATGCCCATCGCTTGCGCGAAGCTTTGCGGCGTAGCAAACTCATTCGGGTCTTTCAGGTTGGAGTGTCCGTGCATCGCCACGACCATCTTGTGCTTCTCGGCGAAAGGCGCCACCCGCTTGGCTGTAGACAAGGTCGTCGAAGCCGTAATGAACCTCGCCCCCAGCGCCTTGGCGAAATCGAAACCGCGATCGATCTCTCCGTCCGTGAAATCATCGCGGAAGCTGTAGTTGTAAGCGTAGATATCGATCCCGGCGTCGTTGAACTTCTTCTTAATGCCCACGAAGTAATCCATCGGCACGGAAAGCCGCCACTTGCGTAATTCTTCACGCGCTGCCGCGCGGCCCGCTGCTCCTTGTGAACGCATTGCGGCCATTGGCGCCTGATCCGTGTGTCCCTCCTCGATATGCGGAGAGAACAACTCGCATTCACCTAGCCCGTCCGCAGCCATCGCCTGAATCGCCGCGTCTAACGGCAGATCGCGAAAGCTATAGGACTGGACACCAAGCTGGACGCCATCTATCTTCGAATCGATCTTCTTGGAACCGATCTCCTTCGAGTCGATCTTGGCTACCGCCAACGCTCGCGCCAAAGGCAAGCCAATCAGCGCAACTTTTCCGAAATCCCGTCGTGAATACATACTCTCCTCTTACTGTTCGTAACTGACAAACGCAAATTTAGTCGAATCGGGCGCCCACGAGTTTACATTGATAGTCCCCTGGCCCCCAAAAAACTGCGCCAGCGTTTGAATGGGAGCGCGCTCAATGCGCTCGCCAGGCAGCGGGATCATCCGCAGGGAAACGTTTAAGTGGTCGTTATGCGTTTCCGTGCCCTTCGGGAACGTAACAAATACCAGCCACTTTCCGTCGGGCGAGCAATGAGGAAACCAGTTTTCCTGCTCGTCGTTTGTCACCTGCTGCGCCCTCTCGTCTCCGCGTCCCGCGCCGCCGGCCGGCATACGCCAAATGTCCCACTTACCCGAGCGGTTCGAATTGAAGTAAATCCATCTGCCGTCCGGCGAATAATCCGGCCCATCGTCGTAACCTGGACTAGTAGTTAGCTGCTGCTGGGTGCCGCCATCTACCGGCAGCCGGAACAGGTCGAAATTCCCATTTCGCTGCGCTACGATCGCGAGCCACTTTCCGTCCGGTGAGAACGCGTGAAAGTAACTTGGAGTCTCCGACACGACCATCTTGGGAGTCCCACCCGTCGATGGCACAGTGTAGACTTGCGAACCGTGCCCTGTCGCCCCTGAGGAAAACGCAATCAGCTTGCCGTCCGGTGAATATCCTTTGTCGTTATTGCACTTGGTGATCCCGGCCAAATCGATCTTCTGCATCTCGTGACTCTCGCCCGTTACCGGCATGTTGAAAAGTTCGCCTTTGGCGTTGATCAGCAGATACTTCCCGTCTGGCGACCAGTTTGGCGCTTCCGCCAACCCATCTAAGGTTGTAATCACTTTCACCGACTTGCTTGCCAGGTCATAAATCGACACATGAGTCTTCTTGATGGGAATGGGTTTGGGCTTGGTGGACGTTGGGCTCTGCCCAGCATCTCCGAGGCAAGCAAGCGCGGCCAAACACAGGATGGAGAAAAAAACTAGCTTTTTCATGTTATTCAAAACTGCGCCGCGCAAACAATCGAATACTATCAGCCAAGGTCTGAGAAAGCTGTTAACGGCTGGCACGATACTTCAGGGGAGAAAGGTTGAATTGCGCTAAGCGGAATGCAGTATCGACAGCCGGCCCGGCTTCAGCGTCTAATGGGCCTGTAGAATGAAGTTATGCGGCGAGAAGTAGGCCGCGGTGCTTCCGTGTTGACGGTTGATGTTTTTCTCCTGCGAGAAATCAATTTCCTTGGACAATCTAATCTAATGATGAAGTTCGGTGCCGTTCTCGCCGGCATTTTCCTCACTTGTACTTGTGCGCTAGCGGGAAACGCTCAAACCGGAAGTAACGCCGGGACGATTCATGGCTCTGTCGCGGATCCCTCAGGCGCGGTCGTGGCGGGTGCGACTGTCACAATTCACAACCCGGTTTCCGGTCTCTCCGAGTCAAGTACGACCGGCGGTGACGGGAGTTTTGATTTTCATAATCTGCCCTTCAGCCACTATCACCTGAGTATCTCGGCAAACGGTTTTAACACGGCCGAGCAGGACGCGGATGTACGCTCTTCGGTGCCGATTCAATTGAAGACCACGCTCACGCTGGGCACTGCGTCCACAACGGTCAACGTGACGGAAAAGTCGGAAGACCTGATCGACACAGAATCGACCACTCAGACGAATGTGGATCGATCTCTCTTCGACAAACTGCCGCTCGAGGGCGCCTCTTCGGGATTGAGTTCACTAGTGACGGAGTCCTCACCTGGTGTATCCGCCGATTCGAACGGCTTGTTCCACGGCCTGGGCGACCATGCTTCGAATTCCTTTTCGATCGATGGGCAGCCAATTACCGATCAACAAAGTAAGACGTTTTCCAATCAGCTTCCGGTCGGTGCCATTGACTCGATGCAGGTGATCGAGGGCGCGCCTCCGGCGGAGTACGGCGACAAAACAAGCCTGGTGATTGTTGCAACTACACGTTCCGGATTAGGAGCAACTAAGCCGCATGGTGACGTGACACTCTCTTACGGCAACTTTGGAACCACGAATGAAGGAATCGATCTTGCCTCGGGAAATAACACGTGGGGCAACTTTGTTTCCGTGAATGGCATGAATACCGGGCGCTTCTTGGATACCCCTGAGTTCAACGTCATGCATGACCACGGTAACGAGGAGAATCTTTTCGATCGCGTGGACTACAAGCCGGACGACGCGGACAGCCTGAGCCTCAATTTCTATCTGACGCGCTCCTGGTTTCAGACGCCGAATTCTTACGATGCGCAGAATGCGACAGCGTGGAATGGCCTGGTAGTGGATAACGGAGGGTTGGGACCGAATGGTCTGCCGGTCGGCTCACAGGACCAGCGTTCGCAAATCAAAACGTTCGACGTGGCGCCTACCTGGACGCGGATACTCAACCCGCACACGGTATTTACGTTAGCTGCTTTCGCCCGGCAGGATCAATACCACTACTATCCAAGCGATAATCCTTTCGCGGATTTCACGCCCGACGAGCAGCAAGAAACAATCGGGCAAGGCCGCACGCTGACGAACCTGGGGCTTCGTTCAGACATCTCATACGTCAATGGAATTAACAACCTGAAGATTGGCGCCATGTATGAAGACACAATTCTGACGGAGAACGACCGCTACGCCGTTGTCGATCCGGCGCTCAATTCACCCTGTATAACGGTGGGTGGAAGTCCTTACACCGGAGCTGGCATCGACGATCCTTCCTTGTGTAACGGACCGCTCGCGCCGAACCCGGCTTTTGTGCCGCTGCTTGCGTGCTACGACCTGACGAGGACGGGGGCGCTGCCAGGCTCCGATGGCTGCCCGAATTCGACCCCCGCCGGCTATCTGTTCCATGGTCACGCCGATATCCGGGAAACGGCGCTTTACATTCAGGACACAATCTCCCTCAAGAAGTTGACACTCAACTTAGGAATTCGCGGGGATATCTACGACGGAATCACCAAGGCTACACAAGCGGAGCCGCGGTTGGGAGCGGCGTATAACATCAAGAAGACTGGAACCGTATTACGCGTTTCGTATGCGCGAACATTAGAAACTCCCTTCAACGAGAATTTGGTTCTTTCGAGCTTGGGCTGTAACGATCCGGCGATCAACGCGCTTGAATCACTGGCGCAAGGTTATCCCTGTCTGACTCACCCATTAGTGCCGGGCACACGAAATGAGTACCACGCGGGATTCGAGCAAGCGTTTGGCAAATTTTTTGTCGTGGACGCGGAATACATTTGGAAATACACCAACAATCCGTACGATTTCAGCGTTCTTGGTAACACACCCATCACGTATCCGATTGAGTGGACCAAATCGAAGATTCCGGGTTACGCGATACGTGGAACCATGCCGAACTTCCACGGTTTGACGGCGTACACGGTCATGTCGAGCGTGTCCGCGCGCTATTTCGAGCCGCAGGTTAGCGGGATTGGCGTGACGCCTTCCAGCGCGGGTGCGAATGAGACGGTGTTCCGAGTCGATCACGATGAACGTTTCAACCAGACGACGCATCTTCAATACCAGCCAATGAAAGACGGGCCGTGGCTTGGGTTTACCTGGCGATACGATAGCGGCATGGTGGCCGGCCCTGTGCCCTGCGCGGGCGGTGATTGCGCGAACGGCCCGAACGGAACCGATTCGGTCATCGATGTCTCGGGGTTAACTCCGGATCAGCAATTCGAGGCGGGTTTGTATTGCGGCAATGTTCACGCGACACCTACGCATGGGGATCAGTTCGAACGGCCTCTGCGCTGCCTCCGAGTACGGTTCGCATCTGATCTCGATTCCTGCCGCGGGAACGGAGAACAACGACCATAATCCGCCGCGAATCGCGCAGCGCAACGTCTTCGATCTGGCCGTGGGAGATGATAATCTGTTTCACACCGAACGATACAAGTGGAGTGCACGCCTGGAGATCGTCAACTTGGCGAATCAGTACGCGCTGTATAACTTCCTATCAACGTTCAGCGGCACCCATTACCTGACGCCACGCACGTTCACGGGAACGATTGGATTTCATTTCTAAGGTCGGGCGCTAATCGCCTTCATGTCGCTTTTGCAAGTTATCGTTCTTGCCGTCGTGCAAGGGTTAGCAGAATTGTTGCCCGTCTCGAGTTCGGCGCATGTGATCGTGGCCGAGAAGCTGATGGGACTGGATCCATCGTCGCCGGCAATGACGCTGGTACTGGTGATGCTACACACGGGCACCATGTTTGCCGTAATTGTCTACTTCTGGCGTCAATGGCGCGGCACGTACTTTCAGAACGCGGCGGCCTTCAAGGAGTTTGTCACTCGCCTGATCGTTGCCACGATCCTCACGGGCGTGATCGGCGAGATTCTCATCAAGATTATTGAGAAAACCGCCTTTCGAAATTACCCGCACGCCGAAGTGGAGGATCTCTTCAGCCATCTGGAACTTGTGGCTCCCGCGCTGGCGGCGGCAGGCGTGCTGATTGTGGTTGCCGGAATCTTCGAGAAGCGAAAGACGAGCAAGCGCGTTGGCGATGGCCGTGATCTGAGCACGGGCCAGGCTGCACTTATCGGTGCGGTACAGGGGCTCTGCTTACCGTTCCGCGGCTTTTCACGTTCGGGCGCCACTATTTCCACAGGGATGCTGGCCGGAGTGGCGAAAGTTCGCGCAGAGATGTTCAGTTTTGCGCTGGCTGTGATTTTGACGCCTCCGGTTGTCATTCGCGAAGCGCTGCGCCTGATCCACGCACAACATATCAACGGAGCTAGTAATTTAGCGTCGGCCGCATTCCCGAGCCTGCTCGGCGCAGTGTTCGCGTTTTTTGCCGGCCTGCTTGCATTGAAGTGGCTCAGCCGCTGGCTCGAGCACGGACGGTGGTATCTGTTTGGCATTTATTGCCTCTGCGCCTCGATAGTCGTCGCTGCGTTACATCACGCCGGTTACTGATTCCAAGTTGCTAACATCGTCCGCAAGGCTTTGTCTCTGACGCCTGCGACTTGTTCATGCACGTACGCACCTTCGGCTCCGCCAAATTCTTCACCTTCGTTTGTACGCTCAGTCTGTTTCATCTTCCCGTTGCGGCGCAGACCGCGCACCCGCCGCCGGGAGCGGTGTTTCCTAACGTTCTGTACGGCGTAGCCTATTACAACGAATACATGCCCGCGGATCTGCAGCCGGGCCGCCTGGAAAAGGACGTTGCACTGATGAAAGAGGCGGGACTTTCGGTGGTTCGTATGGGTGAATCCACCTGGAGCCTCTGGGAACCATCGGACGGACACTTCGATTACGCCTGGATGGATCGTGTCGTAAACGCAATGGACAAGGCAGGTATCAAGGTGATTCTGGGTACGCCGACTTACTCGATGCCGACCTGGATGGCCAAGGCGCACCCGGAGTTCATCGCGCGACCCCTCGGAGGAGGATCAGTCGGGTACGGAATGCGCCAGAACATGGACACAGATAATCCCAAGTTCCGGCAATATGCTGAGCGCATCATCGGCAATCTGGTGGAGCATTACAAGATGAATCGCGCCGTTATCGGTTGGCAGATCGATAACGAAACGGGATCGAATGGCGCTTCGAACCCCGATGTATTCGCTGGATTTGTAAATCATCTGAAGGAAAAGTTTGGCACAACGGACGCGCTGAATAAGGCTTGGTTCCTGAACTATTGGGGGCAGGACGTTAACGACTGGGACGACATGCCGACACGGGACAACGCCACCAGCACCAGCTACAAGCTGGAGTGGTCGCGCTGGCAGCAGATGCGCGTGACGAATTACCTGGCTTTTCAGGCGGCGCTGGTTCGTAAGTATCGGCGACCCGATCAGTTTGTCACACAGGATTTTGGCTCCATGATGAAGCTGGATGTGAACGAGTTTGAGGTGGCGAAGTGTCTGGACGTGGTCGCGAATAATCCTTATCACGGGACACAAGAGCATCTTGACGGCGCCTGGCAGGCGCTGCAGGGCGACTTCTCGCGTTCGCTTAAACATCAGAACTTTTTGGTGACCGAAACCAACGCCCAAACGCTCGGATGGGATTCGGCGGGTCAGTTTCCACCCTACGATGGCCAGCTGCGGCTTGATGTCTACACTGATCTCTCTTCAGGAGCCAACATGGTTGAATACTGGCACTGGCACTCCATCCACGCGGGCCAGGAGACTTATTGGAAAGGAGTGCTGAGCCACGATCTGGAACCGAACCGTGCCTACGCCGAAGTCTCGCGCATCGCACATGAACTGGAAAAAGTTGGCCCCGCTCTCGTCAATCTCAAGATCAAGAACCAAGTTGCCATTTTGTACAGCGTTGATTCTTCCAACGCGATCAGCTTCATGCCGTTCGAACGCGCAGGAACTAGGATGGGTACCGGGCAAGGCGGCCGGCAGTTACAACGGCCTTCTGTCGCAGTTACATCACGCGCTGTACGTATCTAATGTCGGTGCCGATTTTGTGTTCCCCGAAGATGCCGATTTCTCGCAGTACAAACTCCTGATTGTTCCGATGCTTTACGTTGCGGATGACGCACTGCTCAAGAAGATAGCCGACTACGTACACAATGGCGGCCACGTTCTGATGACCTTCAAGAGCGGCTTTACCAACGAGAATTCGGCCGTGCGCTGGGAACGTGCGCCCGGTCCACTGCGCGATGCGGCGGGCTTCACTTATCAGGAATTTTCGAATCTGGAGCAACCTTTGGCTCTCAAAGGCAATCCCTTCCACGTGAGTCCGGATCAGAACAAAGTGCGCACCTGGGCAGAGTTTATTCAGCCGAGTTCGGCTAAGCCGCTGGCGTACTATGACCACCCGTTTTTTGGCCGCTGGCCCGCGATTACCCGCAATCGCTTCGGGTCCGGTACGCTTACTTACGAGGGCACGATGCTCTCCGACGAACTGCAACAGGCAGTTGTTTTGGATGTCCTTCGGGAGTCGGGTCTGACGAGTTCCGACCAGAACCTTCCGGCCGGCGTGCGTCTTAAAAGTGGCATCGATGACTCAGGAAAGCGGATCCACTATTACCTGAACTATTCAAGTTCTCCGGCGACCTTTCCATATTCCTATGGCTCAGGACGCGATTTGCTGACGGGTCATGTGATTGGGTCAGGCAAGAAAGTAAACCTCGGTCCTTGGGATTTGGCAATCGTTCAGGAGAACGAATAGAGTCCACACGCTGAACGGATCAGGTCAGTTCGATGGGAAGACCCGGCCAGCGGTCTTTTGAAAGAACTTCCGGGGTTCGACTTCATCCGCACCGCCGAGCGGCGATATCGATCTGCGAACACTCGCGTAGCCTTGTCGGATGCGTGAACCGCAACACGCTAAGATGACTTGTTTCCATGCGTTTCTCATCTGTTGCATTTCTGGCACTCTCCTTCTGCTCCTTGCACCTCGTTTCCGCTCAGGCCACTAAATCTGAAGCCGTTCAGGAAAAGCGAACGGAAGAAGCACAGCCTCAGGACAAATCGAAGGAAAAAGAGAAGAAGGAAGAGCACGGACTGCAATACCGGCTCATCGGCCCATTTCGTGGCGGCCGCTCTCTCACGGCCACCGGCGTTCCTGGCAATCCGGATATCTGGTATTTCGGGTCCACGGGCGGTGGTGTTTGGAAGTCTACCGACGGAGCGCTCACCTGGAAATCCGTCTTCGATCATGAGAAGACTTCGTCTGTAGGCGCGTTGGCCGTGGCTCCTTCAGATCCGAATGTCCTCTACGTCGGCATGGGAGAAGCCTGCGTCCGCGGCGATCTCGCGCAGGGCGACGGGGTATATAAGTCCGTCGACGCCGGCAAGACCTGGAAGAACATCGGGCTCAGAGATTCGCGGGCCGTCGGCAAGCTGATCGTCAATCCCACGAATCCAGACATCGTTTTCGTCGCTGCGTTAGGACACCCCTACGGTCCCAATTCTGAACGCGGCGTTTTTCGCACCGTAGACGGTGGGAAGACTTGGAACAAGGTTCTCTTCGTTGACGACAACACCGGTGCGGTGGATGTCACTTTCGATCCTCACAATCCGCACATCCTGTTTGCCTCAATGTGGCAGGTTCGCCGCCAACCGTGGACGCTTACGAGCGGCGGCCCGGGTAGTGGTCTGTACCGTTCCATCGATGGCGGTGACACGTGGAAAAAGCTAGAAGGCTCGGGGCTGCCCGATGGCCCGTATGGAAAGATCGGTGTCGCGGTAGCCGCGAGTTCCAATCGCGTGTACGCACTCATCGAGGCGCACAAAGGCGGACTTTACCGCTCCGACGACGGCGGCGACAGTTGGGAGCTGATCAATCCGGACGACCGCTTTACGCAGCGCGCCTGGTATTACATGCACATCGTGGCGGATCCGAAAGATCCCAATACTGTCTACATCATGAATGTAGATTTCCATCGCTCGACTGACGGCGGCCGCACGTTCAACAAGATCAAGGTCCCGCATGGCGACAATCACGGCCTCTGGATCGATCCTTTGAATACCAACCGCATGATTCAGAGCGATGATGGCGGCGCGACCGTCACGTTCGATGGCGGGAAGAATTGGACGCCTGAGGACAACCAGCCGACCGCGCAGTTCTACCACGTGATCGCGGACAACCGTTTCCCCTACTACGTGTATGGCGCGCAGCAGGACAACACCACCGTTGCTATCGCGAGCAGCGGTTCGGAAGGCAACATCGAGCGTGAAGACTGGTATCCGGTTGGCGGCGGCGAGGCCGGTTACATCGCCCCCGATCCTCGCGATCCTTTCATCGTCTACGCGGGCGATTATCAAGGCAACATCACCCGCTTCGATAAGCACAACAACCAACTGCGGAACATTACTGTTCACCCGGTTTTAAGCGACGGAAAAGGCGCGGCTGTTCTGGAACACCGCTTCCAGTGGACTGCCCCGCTGTTGATCTCGCCGCACGACCCGAACACTGTCTATCACGCGGGCGAACGCATTTTCAAAACGACGGATGGCGGCACTACGCTGGGAGGCGATCAGTCCGGACTTGTCGCGTAATGACAAGAGTAAGCAGCAACCCTCCGGTGGCCCCATCACGATCGACGATACCGGAACCGAATACTACGACGTGGTCTTCGCGGTAGCCGAGTCGCCGCCTCCAAAAGGGCCTCATCTGGGCAGGTACGGACGACGGCTTGATTCATCTCACGCGCGATGGCGGCAAGAACTGGACCAACATCACTCCGAAAGATCTGCCGCCCTGGAGCAAAATCAGCCAGATCGATGCGTCGCCGCACAACGCCGGCACGGCCTGGGTCGCCGTCGACCGCCACGCGAACGACGACATGAAGCCTTACATCTATGCGACAACCGATTACGGCGCGACTTGGAAAAAACTAATGAACGGCATCCCGGACGGTTCGTTCGTGCGCGCCGTTCGTGAAGATCCCAAACGTGCCAGCCTTCTCTTCGCCGGAACGGAAACCGGCGTGTTTTATTCGAAGGATGCCGGCCAGAACTGGCAGTCTTTGCAACTGAATTTGCCTACTGTGCCAGTGCACGATCTTATGGTCAAAGACAACGACCTGCTGGTTGCAACGCACGGCCGCGCCTTTTGGATCCTCGATGATATTTCGCCTCTGCGGCAAACGACCGATCAGGCTGCTCGAGCCGATTTCTGGCTTTACCAGCCGGCCACGGCGTTGCGGGTACACTCGTTCGAAAGCAAGCCCTCACTCACGAGTGGCGAGAATCCGCCGGCCGGCGCCATTCTGTACGCGTACACACGAAG
The DNA here is from genome assembly GCA_963849445.1 of uncultured Acidobacteriaceae bacterium. Lineage (GTDB taxonomy): Bacteria > Acidobacteriota > Terriglobia > Bryobacterales > Bryobacteraceae > Bog-105. The sequence goes on from CAWKHS010000024.1 coordinate 78,680, forward strand.
CAAGCCCGAACACTCTAAGCTCGAGATTCTTGATGCTTCAGGCAAAGTGATCCGGACGTACTCGTCCGACATCGCAAGCATCCCGGAAGAGCAACTCGATCCTGAAGATGAAAAACCGAAGAAACAGCTTGAGCTAAAGGCCGGGCTCAATCGGGTGGTTTGGGATCTCCGCTATGAAGGCCCGCAGCACGTCGAGGATTATCACCTTTACGAATACGACGAAGGTTCCAAGGGTCCGCTGGCTCTTCCCGGCCGCTACCAAGTTCGCCTCACGGTGGACGGCAAGACTTTGTCGGCGCCACTGGACATCAAGATGGATCCGCGAGTCAATGTGTCTGCCTCCGACGTTCAGAAACAGTTCGCACTCCTGATCGACATCCGTAACCAGTTAGGCGCGCGTTTATGGACTGTCCAATGAAATAATCGACCTGCGCAAGCAACTCACCGATTTCCAGAAGCGAGTCGGCGGGGCACAGGACAAATCACTGCTCACGGATGCGCAGACGCTCGACGAGCGCCTCGGCGCTTTGCAGGACAAACTCATCAATCTGAAAGTTCGTGCCAACGAAGACTCCCTCAAATTCGGCTTGGGAGTCGACGGAAGCCTGGCAGATCTCGCCATGATCGTCGGCGGAGGAGCCGACGCGGCGCCAACTCAGGCATCGGAGGAGCAGTTCAACAAGCTGAAAGCGGAAGTGGATGGTTACGCCAGCCGCTGGTCGAGCATTGTCTCGACGGAGGTGCCGAAGTTCCAGCAATCAACGGAACAGAACAACATTCACGTGCTGATCGTAAACGATTCCGCTAAGTAACGGCGTTTCGAAACACGCCTGTCCAGAAAGCCTTTCCGCCAGGCAGCGGCTGGTGTGTTTGGTACAGCAACTGAAATCCAGCGGGAACGACTCTTCCCTTGAATTCCTCTGGGTCGATCAAGTGGAAGTCGTCGCGCAATCGGGCCATGGAGGAATCGGCGTCAACACTGATGTTCTCTTCCGGGTTGGCAGCGGGCAACTGCAGAACCACGGAGAGCGCACCACCTGGATTGACGAGTCTTAGAGCATGATCCAGAGCAGGTTTCAGTCCGGCATGTTCGAAGATCAAGGCTGCATGAACTAAATCGACGGGAAGCACGTCGAGGCTTGGCCCGTTCAAATCCAGACAGTGGAGTTCAAGGCAAGGCAAATTTGGGAAGCGATGGGCCACCGTTTCCAGATAGCCGGCGTTGATGTCTATTCCACAAACACGAGTGGTGATTTGCGGGTCAATGCGTTCTACGCCATTTCCGCCGGCCATTCCCAGGATTGCGACCGACTTCGGTTTGGCGCTTGCGAGAACTTGACCGAAAAGATTCGCGAGGACACTCAGTTGCTGGACCTCTTCGGATCTCATGTGTCGCTCGTAGTCTGCGAGCGGAATTGTTAACCACGGATTGAGCATGGCGTTAGGGCAACTCACGGCCGTCTCGGACCAGTTGCCGGGCCGGCTTAGTCTTGTACGAGCTAGCTTTCAGGCATCCCCGGGGGAAACTTCAAATTGCGGGCCAATATTGGGAAAAAAATTGGCTGATCGGGGTATCCCGATCAGCCTTATCTAGTTTGGGTTGGAGGAGAAGTTGATGAAAAAGCTAAAAACCTCAGCGGAGCATCCGCTGTAACACCCTTTGGGGAGAGCACATGAGCCCTTCCCTAACATGGAATACGTATTAAAGTTTCTTTAGTATGAGGTACACTACAATGCCGTGTCAAGGTTAAATTTCTGTAATCTGAATGTACCCGTCGGTCCCGCCGCCCTAAGCGGGGGCGCGGAGAAGGATCCGCTCTCGGTTGCACTACTTCGGTGGTGCGTGAGCCGCTGGTGCTCCCCGTTGCCGCCCTTGCTACGGGCATTCTCGGGGCCCACTTCTACTTCTTCCAATTGCGAGATCTTGCCGTCCCGGCTTTACTCTGCTTTGCGGTTCTGCTCCTTACTCTCGCATTTCAAAGCGCCCGGCGGATGCGGCTTCCCGTCATCTGTACGGTTCTGGCTCTGGCAGGGATCGCGACCCAAGTGGTCCACCGCCAAGGACGCGCGCCGCGCCTCAATGCAGAAGACTCGGAAACGGTGCTCCTCTCCGGGTGCGTCACGAACCCGCCTGTTTTCTCTCCGGATCGCGGCCAGTTTACGCTGCAGTTGGCTCCCAACGCGGCGGCCCGCCTGTCGGTCGTTCTCAAACAAGGTGAGAAGCTTCCGTTCGGCTACGGGCAGCAGGTAGAAGCCGCCGCCAAGATCCGCTCTCCCCGGAATTTCGGCAATCCCGGCGCGTTCGACTACATCGCCTATCTGGCGGCCCAACATATTTATTGGACGGGATCCGTCTCCAGACCCGTCGGACATTCGTCTGCTTCCTGTCCGCTGTGGATCTGCACCGCTTGTGTGGCTCTTCGCAGTCCGCAGTTGGGCTGTGGAACGCCTGACAACCCTCTACCCTCACGATCTCCAGACGGCCGCTCTGTTGAAGGCGACTCTGATTGGCGAAACGAGCAGCGTTGAACGCCGCTGGACAGACGATTTCCGCGTCACCGGGACCTATCATGCGCTGGTCATTTCCGGGCTGCACATCTCCGTCCTGGCGTTCACGATCCTGTTCATCCTACGCATTTTTCGCTTCCGGCGTATTCCCGCCCTGGCGGTCGCCACAGTGGCAAGTTGGCTCTACGCCTTCATTTCGGGTTTCAGCGCACCGGTTGTGCGCGCCGCCGGGGGCTTCACGCTCTTCGTGGTCGCCAGCTACTTCTTTCGCAAAACACGCCTGCTAAACATTGTGGCGGCGGTTGGACTCGCGTATCTCGCTTTGGATCCGGACGAATTGTTCGATCCCAGCTTTCAACTTTCATTTCTCTCGGCTGCCGCCATTGCGCTTTTCGCCATTCCGGTCATGGAGCGTTTTACCGAGCCCCTCCGCGCCTCCGTCAAGCACTTCGATCAACTCAGCTACGACGCCCAAATGGAGTGGAGAGCCGCCCAATGGCGCATTGAACTGCGCTTTCTAGCCCGCACGCTCCACCTCTGGACGCCGTTCTCTGAACGCCAGTCCCGTTGGCTGGTGTCAAAGCTGACCGTAGTGGCCGCTTTCATTGCTGACACCGTGATCATTTCCGCGTGCGTGCAATTCGGGCTCGCGCTGCCGATGATCAGCTACTTTCACCGCCTCTCCGTCACCGGCCTGTCGGCGAATGTCCTGATAATTCCGCTCTTATCTCTGGTTGTGCCGATCGGCTTCGCTGCCATCGCTACCGGTTGGCACGTTCTTGCGCTCCTAACCAAGCTTCTCCTCGTTTGGGCTCAGTGGATCGCTGCTTGGCACGTTTCTTTCGAACCGGCCTGGCGTATGGCCGCGCTACCGCTCTGGATCGCGCTTCTTTTCTCTCTTTCACTTGTTGCGCTTTCGCTCGCAATCCGGCACAGCCGACGTCTTCTGGCCGTGACACTACTCGCATCGTTAGCGGTGTTTGGGATCATCTGCTGGCAGCCTTGGAAGCCGGAGTTACGGCCCAAGTTTCTGGAGATAACGGCAATCGATGTAAATCAGGGTGACAGCCTTCTAGTCGTTTTCCCGGATGGCGAAACCATGCTTGTCGATGCCGGTGGCTTCCCCGGTGCCGAGCGCATGTCGCGAAAACCGCAAATGGATATCGGCGAAGATGTGATTTCTCCTTATCTGTGGAGCCGCGAGATTCGGCATCTGGATTATGCGGTGCTTACGCACGGCCACTCGGATCACATGGGCGGCCTCGCCGCCATTTTGGATAATTTCCATCCTGGTGCTTTGTGGATCGGCGCCGAGCCTGACACGCCCGCGTGGGAAGATGTTCGACGGCACGCGACCGCGGATCACGTCCGCATCCTGGCTCTTACGCGGACGTCGCCGGACACTACCATTGGCGGAACGCACATCCGGGTACTTGCGCCCTCGCCTGACTACGTCGCTGGTGACGCCCCGAACAACAACGATTCCTTGGTCCTTGAAGTCAGTTATGGCCATCGCAGCGTCCTCCTCACCGGCGATGCCGAGCGTCCGGTTGAGGATGATATGGTCTCGAGCGGCAAACTGCATCCTGTGACGCTTCTCAAAGTCGGGCACCATGGCAGCAGAACCTCGTCATCGGAAGAGTTTCTCGAACAGGTGAGCCCGCGCTTCGCGTTTATCTCGGATGGTTATAAGAACCAATTCCACCATCCCCATCCCACTGTGCTGGAACGTCTCGCGCAGCATCATGTCGCGGTATTCCGAACCGACGAGAGAGGGCTCGTTACATTTCTGACGGACGGCGACAAAGTAGAAATCGAGCCGTACCGCTGAGGAGGCGGGCTCGCCGGGCATTCCGATACCGAGCTCCGATACCGAGCATAGAATGAGAACAGAGGATTCATAATGGAACGCGAAAGCAGCAGTAATATGGCAATCTGGTTTATCGGTGGAGCACTGCTGGGAGCGGTCGTCGCTCTCTTGATAGCACCTGAATCCGGCGAAGGCACGCGCCGGAGACTGGCCGGCCAGGCAGAACGGAGCCGCAAGTCGTTACTCGAGTCCGGTCAGGAACTTTTCGAAAAAGGACGCGAGCTTTACGAGCGTGGCCGCGAGATTGCGGAAGATGCCGCCGAGATGTTTGAACGCGGCCGCAGCATCGCCGAAAAGACGATCGACGAGCGGGTCTAGGGCCTAGCGCATCAAAGGAAGGGGCTAAATCATCGAATAGAGCGCCGCCCAATGCCTGTACTCACTGCTACGCCGACCACCGATATCGCCCCTTTCGTTAACGAGCCCTATACCGATTTCACGCAGCCCAAAAACGCGGACCTCATGCGCACCGCCTTAGCTAAGGTGCGCTCTGAATTCGGGAGAGAATATGACCTACTGATCGCGGGTGAGCGCCGCCGGTCAGAGTCGAAGCTCCAATCTGTAAATCCATCACGCCCGTCCGAGATAGTGGGTATTCACCAAAAAGGCTCAGAGCAGGACGCCCGCGATGCCGTTGAAGCCGCTTTCGCCTACTTTCCTACGTGGGCTGAAGCGCCTATGGAAGAGCGGGCTGCGCGCCTGTTCCGCGCGGCCGACATCATTCGCCAACGCAAGTACGAGTTCGACGCCTGGCTTGTTTACGAAGCAGGCAAGACCTGGGCAGAAGCGGAAGGCGATGTCTCCGAAGCAATCGACTTCTGCGAATACTACGCGCGTCAAGCCATGAAGCTGGCTCATCCCGAACCCGTCGTGCAACTCACTGGCGAGCGTGACGAAATGGTCTATCTTCCTCTGGGCGTCGGCGTCGTCATTCCACCCTGGAACTTCCCGCTTGCCATTATGGCCGGAATGACGGTAGCGGCTCTGGTGGTCGGCAATACGGTCGTCATCAAGCCCTCGAGCGACACTCCCACCATTGCGGCAAAATTTGTTGAAGTCCTGATCGAGGCCGGGTTTCCTCCGCAAAGTTTTTCATTGCTGGTTGGCAGCGGCGCCGCGATCGGCGACATTCTTGTTTCGCATCCCAAGACTCGCTTCATTTCCTTCACCGGTTCGCGCGACGTTGGTCTACATATCAATGAACTCGCCGCCAAGACACCCAAAGGCCAGCTTTGGATCAAGCGTGTCGTAGCCGAAATGGGGGGCAAGGATGCGATCATCGTGGATCGCGAGTCGAATCTCGACCAAGCCGTATTGGGCGTCCTCTACTCCGCGTTCGGCTACCAGGGCCAGAAGTGCTCCGCTTGTTCGCGCGCGATCGTGGATGAGACGGTCTATGACGAGTTCCTGCAAAAGCTCACCGCCAAGACTCAAACGCTCACGCTAGGCGCCTCCGACGACGTGAACAATTACATGGGTCCGGTCATCAGCGCGCGCGCCAAAGAAAGTATTCTGAAGTACATCGAAACGGGCAAAACAGAAGGGCGCTTGCTCGCAGGCGGCGAAGCCGGCGAGGGCGACGGCTACTTCATCAAACCTACCGTGATCGCCGACGTCGATTCGAAGGCCCGCATCTTCCAGGAAGAGATTTTCGGGCCGGTGCTCGCCGTTACCAAAGCCCAAGATTTCGATCATGCGCTCCAGCTTGCCAACGATTCCGAATACGGTCTGACCGGCGCCGTTTTCACCACGAACCCAGCCAAAGCCGAGAAGGCGAAGCGCCACTTCTTCGTTGGCAATCTCTACATCAATCGCAAGTGTACCGGCGCCATGGTCGGTGCGCATCCCTTCGGCGGCTTCAACATGTCGGGAACGGATTCCAAAGCCGGCGGCCCCGATTACTTACTGCAGTTTGTGCAAGCCAAGTCCATCGCCGAAAAGGTCGGCTAAGCAGCACGTGCCCGGTGAGTTATACTCAGAGTGCCCCGATTCGAAGGGGACCAATTAGTCACAACTCTAGGGTCGATCACGATCGACGCGACGAAAGGGAACCGCAAGGTTCCCTTTTCGCTTGCTCTAGCCCATAAACGCAACGAGCGGCGACCGGATTGTCGTCGTGGAATACAGTGTGTACGACCCTCAACCAGGCGAGATCTCCCGTGAACGTCACCCTTTCTCCCGAAACCGAAAGATTCATACAAGCGCAGGTTCAGAGCGGCCGATACCGGTCTTCGGAAGACGTGATCAACGCGGCGCTCCGGCTGTTGCAGGAGCAGGGCGACAAGAGTGAACCGTTGTCTGCCAGAGTCGATGATGCTCTGACCGCTCTAACGCGAGCCGAGGGCGTTGAAGGCGAAGCTTACGTCGAAAATCGCGACGGCTTTCTCGAGGAATCGCAAGAGGACGAACGACCTGCGCCGCGGTGAGGGCCGATCTCTTCTAAGGAAACGCCCGGCAACGCACGCGCGACTGCTTGGCGATTTCCTCTCTGTATTGACCAAGCATCGCTTGGCTGCCGAGCTAGCTATTTGGCGGCCGTTGGAAACTGTTTCACCACAACATTGTCGTCTTCGTCGAAGACGCGGATCGCCACCGTTTGACCCGAGCCCGTGGCAAATGAGTAGTTCAGTGTCTGCGAATCTGTCACTTTGTTGACAGGCGTGAGCAAGGTCCATCCACCCCCGTCAATCGAGTACTCCGCCTTGTCGATCCAGCTCAGGCCGTCCTTGGCAGTGAAATGGAACGTGCCGCCGGAAGCGGAAATGTTGGTGATTTCCGGAGGGGTGTTGTCGATCGTGAACGGATCGCTCTCGAGCGACGTTTGAAGCGCGTCGGCAGGCGTGTTTCCAGGCGCGTCCGAAGCGGTGACGCGCAGAACGTATTCACCGTCGGGGAAAGCGGCTGTATCAAAGGCGTAGAAACGGTCCAGGAGCTTATCTTTCAGCGTTCGCCAGAGGCTATCGTTCTTAGCTCTGAGTTCTACCTTATATTCCAGCGGATCGCTGTTCGGATCGGAGGCATTCCAGCGGGCGGTCAGAAAACCTTTGCTGTATTGCAGCGTGGCTCCGCCCGACGCTTCGAGAGTGGGCGATGAGATCCCCGATCTCCTCTGACCGACAGCGGCCAACGTGAGAGTGGTAGGCGAGCCGGACGCCGTTACCGAGCGTTCCAAAGAAGAACTGCTGGCAGGCTGACGATAATTGAACGGAGCCATCTCGATCGGGCCGACTTTGGGCGCGATGTTTTTGGGTAGATACGCGATGTCGATCAGGCTCAACTCGGGCGAAGTATCGCCGGTCCCGCATGTCAGCGTGAGCCGGTATTGGAGAAAGCGCGCCGGCGGCGATTCGATCTGGCCGCCGAGATTGGTAACCGCAACCTTGGTCCAGGGACTCCAGTCGTTCTCGGGATTATTGAGGTTCCCACTGCGGGTTTCCAGAGCCACGGCACCGCCGTGCGGCGTGGAAGTGAGATGCACTTTGCCCCAGTAGGCAAAATCGTGGGTATCGAGAACATCGCTCTGCAAGGTGCCGGAGTTTTCCAGCTTTGGCGTGATCGAATACAGATTCCCGACATTCCCGGTAGCCGCGTAGACTATGTCGTTCTTACCCGCCAGGAACGCGGTTACTTGTGTGGACGGCGCATTGAGAAGTTCCGTCGAGAGTTGATCGGAATCGATGCGGTAAATGACCCCCTTGTTGCCGGTTCCGACAATCGGCCGGCCGGCAGCGTCGAATGCCAGAGCGTAGATCAAATCCGTGTTCGAACTCCAAATCCGTTCGGCGAAACCGTCTTTTTGAATGCGGTAGAGTTCGGAACCGCCGGAGACGGCTGCGCTCAAGGATCCAATCGCAGGAGGTAGAGAGGGCGGATGGGTCCCGGATGGAGGCGTGCCGGAAGGAGTGACAACAGGCGTTTTCGACGGAAGCACAGGTGGCGCACCGGTGACGGACACTGCGGCGGTCTTACTGCCGACGCCCGCGGCGTAGATGATACCGTCCCGCTCAGCAACAGCCGTGACTTCGCGCTTCCCAGCCTGATACAGCACGAAGCCTTCGCCTTCTGGCGTGATGCGAAGAATGAGGCCGCTCGGTTCCGTGCCGACAATAAGATTACCTGCATGATCAAGGATCATCGAGCGGGCATGGGTCTCTTCCGTATCGAAGAATTTCGATCCTTTGCCATCCGGGGTGACGCGGTAAATCAGACCGGAGTCGCCGGTCGCGACAAAGAGATTGCCGCTATGGTCGAAGACCATGGACCAGATGTATTTGCATTTCGGATCGAAGAAAAGCTGCGGTTTACCGGTCTGATCGATGCGATAGACCTTGGCATCGGGCAACACGGCGGCATAGAGGCGATCTTGGGAATCGACGGCGAGAGCGTGCACCTCTAGGCCGGTCAGTTCAGCAAACGTGCGCGGCTTTCCGCCCGGCGCGAGTTCAAAGATTTTCGTCGTAGCTCCCGTCGGCGCGCCGCCCGCGTAATAAAGAGTACCGTTCGAGCTCTGCGCTATGGCCCAGAGATAGGGCACGCCCGTTGAGTCCAGTTCCTTGAACTGCGGAGCGAGGGTGATGTGGCCATCGCTGCGGATCGAAAGATTCTTGGGAGTGCCGCTCGCAAAATCGGACTGATCCGACTGTTCCCAGACGTGAGTATCGACAGCGAGACAAAGGGTAGGGGCGGCCGCCAGCGCCAAGCAGGCTGTGGCCCGGAGCAAGCCCGAGTGAATGTGCATTGATATAGGAAGCGTTCAGTTTACGTTGATCTTGAGCGAATAATTGCCTGTCACCACGACGTCGAACGGGACTGAGGTCTGTTCATGCGCGCTTTCGGGCGAACTGACGAATTGATGATTCGTCGCCCGGCCGCTTTGCATCACGTTCAGCACGGACGCGGGCAGACTGGGAAGAACCTTTTCGTCGGAGTAGACGGTGGGCTGCGATTCGATAAGCGAGACGTACAAGCGATTGTTGCTCCGCTCCTCGTTCAGCAAAGCAACGGTCTGTGGAACGTCTTCGATGCGATTGAGTTCGCTCGCGATGTTTTGAAAATGATTCAGTGTGTCGGCGTCACTGAATAAGATCTGGTGTTCACCGCGGGGCAGGCCAGCCGGTATTTTGACATTCACGGTCCGCTCGATCCGCTCGCCGTGATACGGGCGCAGGAAAACCTTTACGGGTACCTCGGTTCCGGCCGTGACCTTATTGTCGGCAATCCAGGCCGATTCAATCTGCGCGATGCGGCGTTCGGGAAGCAGATCCACCGTGACGTTTACTGCGTTCAGCTTCGGGAGTTTGTCGGAATTTACGAACAGGCGGTTGAACTTGTCGCCCCACCAGCCGGCCAGCAACATGGGGGTGGGAATCGGTGTTCCAGCAGGAGCCTGCATTGTAGTGAGTTCCACACGATGCTGACCTTCCACCTGCAACTCCCCGTGCAGCCGGTAAGTGGCTTCTTCGGAGAAGTCATTCAGATTCGAAAGCGAGTTGAAGAGGGTAGCCATCATGAGGTAAGGGGTCCATTTCTGATCCACGAAGACGTTGAAATGGAAGTCCTGCGACTTGCGAATCGCGTTTTCGGCATCGAATGAGCGAACGTGCATAGTGACGGGGATCATCTGCGCCGTCTCGCCGAGTACACCCTCGATACCGCTATGACGATCCTGTCGCAGTGCGCCGACAACTTCAGAGGCGTTCCCCATCTTTGTCGGTTGATAGGACGAGGCAAGCGTAGTGATGATTTGTTCTTTAGCGATCGGCATGTCGACCGGCCCAAGATTGAACATCGGGTGCCCAAACGCCAGGATGCGCTTGCCGTCATTGTAAGTAACTGTTCCGCCGCCGGTCATGGTCATGTCGCCGGAGACGAGAACCGCGGCCACGCCTTCCCCGGGCTGGAGCGAGCTGGCCCAATCCTTCGCCGGCGTGGCGGAATTGAGTGCACCGCCGGCGCCGCCTTGCATTACCTGCAACCCGAGTTGATTAAAAATCGGGGCGAACTCGTGAACTGCTTCGTCGCTGAACCCGGACATCGCGATTGGAGTGGCAATGGGAGTCATCATCGGCGCTTCGGGTAGGTTGCCGGTCCCCGCGGCAGCCATCACTCGCGCCAGTAATTGACTCGGCACCGGGACGGCAGCGCTCGCTGAAACGGTTTTATCCGGTGTCCGGGCGTCCGCGGGGCGAGCCTTGTCGAATTCCCTCACATCCAGCATCAGTTGAATAGGGGTAATGCCGCAGATGGCGTCGGGTGAAAATACGCTGAGTCGCAGTGCGACCGCCCCGACCAGCTTGCCGTCAATGTATACCGGGCTGCCGCTCATACCTCCAGCGACGTTGGTGCGCTGCGCTTTGCCGGACATTTTGGCGACGATGACGTCCTGATGGGGTCCCCACATGTTCTGCCAGACGCCGATGATTTCGATCGGTACCGGTTCCGGTTTACTCCCTTGGAATACCGTCCAAGCTACGCCCTTCATGCCCGGCTGAAGGGCGCTCTCCGGAAAGAGCTCCACTTTGCCGGCCTTGGGCGGCGTCGTCATGTTAGGGATGGCGTCGCTGGGAGTGTCCGCCATCAGCAAAGAACAGGGAAAAAGGCACAGCGCACAAATCAGCATGCGCAATGGCCTCCTCCGCGGCACGGTCCCCACCCCGGATGTCGCGATCACACCTTTATAGGGAAAAACTTGGCGCTTTTGTTGACGGCGCGGGATCGCGGCCGGTCCGGCTGTGAGTGGCATTAGTACCTTCTTGAACTGTGGGGGACAATTTCCGTGCGGCGTCGACAAGGATCAGGGCCCCGGAATGACTTCATTATCCCGCAGGTGGGGGGCCACAAAAACATTCGGTCGTGGCAACAACTAAGACGGAGGGAGTGGTACATGAAGTTTCTCTATCGTTAATCTGCTGTCATAATGAAGCCTCCTGGCTTCTACAGAGTCCATAAAGCGCAGGACCGGTTGTAGACTAAAACTGCTGAGGCTCCGGAGCGAGCGGATAAAAACAAGATCATGCGACATACATTGGGTTATGCCACTGGCATTGCTTTTTGCTTCACATTAGCGGTAGGAATGGCGGGAGCCGGTCAAAAGGCCGGAGCGGGAAAGGGCGACGTAGCGAAGGGGAAAGACGCCTTCGAGCAGTGCGCAATCTGCCATAACGTGGATTCCCCCGAGAAGAAGATGGGTCCGTCGCTGCAAGGTCTCTTCAAGAAGAAGACCCTGCCGAGCGGCAAATCGGCGACAGACGCCAACGTCTTGGCCCAGATCAACAACGGAGGGAACGGCATGCCGGCTTATGGCGACCAGCTCTCCGCGGACGACAAGACGAATATTCTGGCTTACCTGCACACGCTCTAGCGAAAGCTGAATTCTTCATTTGCTCTGGTAGATTAAGAGAAGTTTCTTTCCTGCTTAAGTCCCCATCGTCTAGCCCGGCCTAGGACACCGCCCTTTCACGGCGATAACAGGGGTTCGAATCCCCTTGGGGACGCCATTCCTTTGGCCGTATCGCGTATCGCTCAGAATATGTCGCTCTCGAGACACTGTCATATGGGGTTCTCCCACTGTGAATTGTTCCGTAATCATGCTTTCCGAGCCAGTACCCGGCTTCGGTACTAGTATCGATGCCGCTGCGATTTCCGGAATCGGAGCCATTCTGGCGAAATGACTCGGTCTAAGCGTTGTCTATAAATCGACGGAGCTAAGCGATCTGTGTCCCCAAGCAGGGGCGTGGGCTTTTGGTTCTCTATTTTTATAAAATTTCTTACGGTTGGAAGGTACTCATCAGTGATTAGATTACGATCGATTTTGACTTCGGGCGCCATCTTGTGCGCGTTCGCGACCGCCGGTATGGCGGATTCAGTGGCAGTGGACCTTTCAAACATTGCCAATGGGTCCTGGTGCAATGTGGGAGGCGGCCAAATGTACGGTTGCGCTGCTCTGCCCACCGGTCAGCAGACCTACAACGGGGAAAGCTTCCTAATTGCTAACGGATCGAATGGAAATGCCTGGTTCTCGTCCGTGGCGGCCAACGGCGGCTCTCAGCAGGTGAGTATCACCATCCCCGTCAACGTGACGAATGCCTCTACCGTGCATACATTGATGAACAGCTTTTGGGGCCAAGGCGGTGCGTCCCTGGATAGCATCACCTTTAATGGCAGCATGGGTAGTGAGACCCAATACCTGATCGGCAACAACACTTTGCGCGATTACAACAACTGGGTTTGGACCAACACCATCAACGCGCCCACTACGGTTGCCTGGACCGATACAACCCAGCGCCTCGACGAGCAAACATTTTCTTTGGGTCAGTATGCCGGTGAAAACTTGACGTCCATCGTGATCACGGATTCGGGCAATCAGGATTTTTCGCGAGCCTTCCTCGCGGCTCTGACCGTGGATACAGATCCCGCAGCCGATCCGGCCACCGTGCCGGAGCCCGGCGATCTGGCGTTTGTTGGTGCAACACTGCTGGGTGCTGGAGTTCTCTTCCGCCGCAAACGGGCGTAAGAGAAACGTTCTTAACGTTAAACGACTGGGGCCAAGCTCGGCCCTAGTTGATGGTTGTACTTTCAAAGTGTGAGAGGGGATCGAAACTCCGGTCCCTTCCTCCCCCACATAACGTCACACGAGGATCGAACAGGTCTTGCAATGCCGTGACCAGATCCCCAATCACTTCGTTGTTCGCCCAAGACTTGCTTTTCGCGTCGAATATGACGTCTAGCATGCACGCGCTGCTGGTGATTCTACGCAGCTGGATGGAGTGCGCTGGAAGACCGTCGTGAACCAACTCGAGAGTGAGCGTCCCCGGGTTGAAGCACCATGAACCCCAACTGGCGGAGGTCGGCGTAGAAGAATCCGGCATACAACCAGTATGGCTGGTCGCAATAGAAGTTCCGGCGTGTTTCCTCAGGCGATGGAACGCATGCCAACTTCGAGGGGTTCCAACAGGCCGTCCAATTCGCGTTCGAACTCTTCAATTTGCCGGACCAGCGATACTTGCGGAGCTTCCAGCAGGTTTGCCGAAAACCGCAACGCCGCTGAGTACGCGTTGAGCGCGATCTTGCGGGAGATTTCCCCGTAATCGAAATTCCCCGACTCGTACGCGGAGCGAGCCTCTCGTATGTAAGCGCGACCGAAGTTGATCTGGCTGTTGATGAGATCAAAGGTCTCGTCTTTGGTCGAAGAAATAGGTGTGCAGGTCCGCAAAGATGCCTTCAAAACGCAACTCTCTTCCATAGATTCCATTCGCGTTTGTTCCTCCACCACGAGTAGCGGCAACCGCGAGGGAATCGTCTCAGGTTAAGTAGAATTTAGATTCTATCCAGGGTGGCGCGGAAGAACAATGGCCCAATGGGGTATAAGTGACAGCTATGAGTACTACTGATGGTATAAGGAGTACTGTGTTTGTAGTACTTGCGACCGGCACGGGAGGGGCGACCTGCCCCGCTACTTGGCTCGCAGGTATTGATCCGTTTTGTCGATCCAATCTTGCCGGGGCGGCGTGAAGATATCGATGTCAACGGTGTCCTCAAGGGCCAAGGCGCTATGCGGAACGTCTGGAGGGATGACCAGCCATTCGCCGGGACGAACGATGACCTCCTTCCCGTCGATGTTGAACTGCAAGGCGCCCGACTGGATATGAGTCAACTGTTCGTTGAAATGGCTGTGCATCGGCACCACGCAGCCCTTTTTGAGCAGTACCCGAGCGACCATCATACGCTCGCCTACGACGAGCTGGCGACCCAGTAGCGGGTTGAGAGATTCAACCGGGACGTCACTCCAATTGACATGCTGAAGCTGGTTTAGTTCGGCCATGTTAGTTCGCTCACAGAGTTCTCACAGTCCCTTATACATGCCGCCATCGACAAGAATCGTTTGTCCGGTGACGAACGAGGCGCGTTCGGAGGCGAGCCACACGATCGCATCCGCGACTTCCTCGGGGCGGCCAAGACGCCCAAGGGGTATTTGGTCGATCCAGAACTGTTCAATTTCGCTCTCACTCTCTCCCGAAGTCAATGCCCGGCGCGCCGAGAGTTCTTTTAAACGGTCCGTCGCGGTGTAGCCGGGTGCGACGTTGTTTGCCGTGATGCCGTCCCTTCCGAACTCGTTCGCTAGAGTTCGAACCAGACCCATTACGCCGGCCCGGATTGCGTTGGAAAGAACAAGCTGCGGCTGCGGCTGCCGAACGGTCACTGAACTGATCGCAATAATACGCCCCCACCTATTGCGCTGCATATGAGGAATCACCGCACGCGCAAAGACGGCAGTACTGCGGAGGTTTAACGAGAAGGCATCGTCCCATTGCTGATCGGTGGTTTCGAGAAATTCTTTGGCCGGAGGGCCGCCGGCGTTGGCGACGCAAACGTCGATACGAGAAAAGACGTCCTGAACACTGCTGACGAACTGTTCGATCGCTGAACTCTCGCGGACGTCCAGGACGTTGGTGTGGACCTCGACCGCGAACTTACTGCGAATCTCCCCTGCAACGGACTCGAGAGCTTCGGAATTTCGCGCGCAGAGAGCGACATGCGCCCCCTCAGCGGCCAGCGAAAATGCAGCCGCACGGCCAAGCCCCTGGCTCGCGCCCGCCACGATGGCCACACGGTTCCGCAGACCTGTTTCCATTAGATCTTATTGAGGATGGGGCGCCGGTATGGTGAAAATCCGGCCAGACGGGATGTGGGCGGCTTCTCGCGCAGCCTGCAGAATCTCCCTCGTGTCTTTCTCCAGGGCTTGAGTTCGAGCCTCGCCGGAAGGACAACTTACGTCTGGCGAACGACTGCCGTTGTATTCGATAAAAACGCGTGAGCCGAACGAGACGCTCTTCATGCAGTGCGCTTCAGGCAACTCGTTCATAGGGCCGGCCGCATTCACATCTTGCATAAACCTCTTGCACACTGCCTCGGGAAGCCTGACATGTTGGGTCTCTCCGTTGCGCGCTTCAACGCTCGCGTGACCTTCGCGATCGAAAGTGACTCGCAAGCCGGGCCGGTTGGTGGAGCCGGTATCTTCGACGGTGATTTGCGGGGACTTGGCTGACATCACGGCAGGTATGAGTAGAG
The DNA here is from genome assembly GCA_963849445.1 of uncultured Acidobacteriaceae bacterium. GTDB lineage: Bacteria > Acidobacteriota > Terriglobia > Bryobacterales > Bryobacteraceae > Bog-105. The sequence goes on from CAWKHS010000024.1 coordinate 94,125, forward strand.
CAGGTAACCAGAGCGCTCGCAACCAAACCGCTTGCACGTTTTCATTATCGCGCTACGGATTTCGCGCATCCATCCGTAGCGCGGATCGCGGTGACGCTCGCAATTTCATCAGCGCTAGCTTCGTCCAAAAATTCGCTACTATGAGACGTTTTGGCCTCCATGACTCCGGAAGCGACTACGCCGCTCATGCGGCAGTATCAAGCGGCAAAGAAACAGGTTCCAGGGACTCTGTTGCTCTTCCGGCTTGGCGATTTCTACGAGCTTTTCTATGAAGATGCGGTAACGGCGGCCCGGGAACTCGAAATTACCCTCACGGCCCGCAGCAAAGAGCGGGGCGAGCCCGTGCCCATGTGCGGCGTGCCGTACCACGCCGCGGAGGGCTACATTGCGCGGCTCATCCAACGCGGTTACCGTGTGGCTCTCTGCGAGCAGATGGAGGAGGCCGGGCCGGGTAAGAAACTGGTGCGGCGCGAGATAACGCGGGTCGTGACGCCGGGGACCACGACCGAAACGGTGCTGCTTCGCTCTCACGAAAATAACTATCTGGCAGCGGTGTTTGAGAAAGCCGGGCGGTGCGGCTTGGCGTATGTCGATGTTTCGACCGGCGAGTTTCGGACGACCGAACTCGACCCGGAAGAACTGATTCCGCTGCTCGAAACGCTGAACGTGCGCGAGGTGCTGCATCCCGAGGGACACGCAGTGGGCGCGCCCTGTCTCGAAACACCGCTCGACGGCTGGGTGTTTGGCGGCGATTACGCGGGTCGGCAGATTCTCGAAAGTTTCCGGCTGCATTCGTTGGACGGTTGCGGCTTAAGCGATAAGCCACTGGCCACCGCGGCGGCGGGCGCGGTATTGCATTATCTGCGGGAGACGCAGAGAGCGGCGCTCGACCATCTGAACCGGCCGGCCTTTTACCAGCGGCATGACCAGATGGTGCTGGATGGCGCGACCATCCGCAATCTGGAACTCGTGGAACCGTTGTTCGCGGGAGAAAAGCGCGAAGCGACGCTCATCCACGTCCTCGACAAAACAGTCACCGGGATGGGCGGCCGGCGGCTCCGGCGTCGGCTGCTGAATCCCTCGTGCGACCTGAAGGAGATCGAAGCGCGTTTAGATGATGTAGCCGAACTCTCGAGCAAAGTGATCGTTCGTGGCGATCTGCGCAAAACGCTAGGAGGCGTTCAGGATCTGGAGCGGCTGCTGGCGAAAGTGACGCTGGGAACGGCCACCCCGCGCGAGATGCTCGCGCTGGGACGATCGCTTGCTCACTTGCCCGCCGTCACTAAAGTCACCGAGCAACTCGAGACGGCTGGTCTGCGTCGGCAAATCGATCCCGTGACCGACCTCCGTGAGCGGATTCTAACCGCGATCGCGGACGAGCCGCCGGTCAGTCTGGCCGATGCCGGTGCCATTCGCGACGGTTTCCATACGGAACTCGATGAGTTGCGCGATATCAGCCGCAACAGCCGGCAGTATATTGCGGCCATTGAAACGCGCGAGCGCAGCCGCACCGGCATTCAATCGCTGAAGGTCCGGTTCAACAACGTTTTCGGGTACTACATCGAGATCTCAAAAGCGAATTTGCAGTTGGCCCCCGCCGATTACGAACGCAAGCAAACGCTAGCGAACGCAGAACGGTTTACTACCCCGGAACTGAAGGAACTCGAGGGCAAAGTACTCGCTGCGGAAGAAAAGATACTGAGCTTGGAGCGTGAAATCTTTCAGGAGCTACGCTCGTTTGCGGCTTCATTCGCCGAACGGATCAAAGCAGCCGCCGACGCGATTGCGGAACTAGACGTCGCGAGCGCTCTGGCGCAGGTAGCGGTGGAGAATCGCTATCGCCGTCCACGGTTCTCCGGCACGGGCGAGATGCGAATCGAAGCCGGCAGGCATCCAGTGATCGAAAAGCTCACCGAGCGAGATGCAATCCGGTTTGTTCCGAACGATTTATACCTGCACTCGTCCAACGGAATATGTCGCCGTCATTACAGGGCCGAACATGGGTGGAAAATCTACCTATTTGCGGCAGGCGGCGCTTATTCTCATACTGGCTCAGATGGGATCGTTCGTCCCGGCGGAAGCAGCCATCCTGCCGGTTGTAGACCGGGTGTTTACGCGCATCGGAGCGGCAGACAACCTGGCGCGAGGACGGTCCACGTTCATGGTGGAAATGACAGAAGCGGCGGCGATCCTCAATACGGCTACCGGCAACAGCTTCATCGTGCTAGACGAAATTGGCCGTGGAACCTCGACTTATGACGGGTTGGCGCTGGCGTGGGCCGTGGTTGAGTACATTCACGAGCGAATTAAAGCGAAAACGTTATTCGCGACACACTACCATGAGCTGACGGAGCTGGCGGATCAACTTTCCGGCGTAGGAAATTTACACGTTTCTGTAAAAGAGTCAAACGACCATATCTTGTTCATAAGAAAGGTAGAACCGGGTGCAGCGGACCGCAGTTACGGCATCGAAGTGGCCCGTTTAGCTGGTCTACCCCTGCAAGTAATCGAGCGGGCGAGGTCCGTTTTATTGCATCATGAAGTAAGGGAACACTCCGTAACCGAAGAGTTGAACCCGGGCGACGCTGACGCGCCCCTACAGATTAGACTTTTCGAGCCCGTAAACCAGGGGCTCGCCGATCGGATTCGGGCATTAAACATTGACCAGCTACGACCGGTCGAAGCTTTGCAGATTCTGCAGGAATTACAGCACGAGTTGCTAAAGAGATGAGAATAGCAGGTATCATGAGCGGGACCTCGCTCGACGGGATAGACGTGGCAATCATCGACATCACCGGTTCGGGTTTCAGGGCGAAGATCAACGTCCTGACGAGTCATTCTGTCCCCTATCCGAGAAAGATCCGAGACGCGCTCCTTGCCATGTCGAACATGAACGCGTTCACGGGAGACATTGCGCGGCTGAATTTCTTGTTGGGCGAACTGTATGTGGAGGCCCTGGAAGAGACGGCGGAACGCGCGGAGATCCCACTCGACAGCATCAAGCTGATCGGGTGCCATGGTCAGACAATTTTTCACGAGGGTCAGGCGGCGCCGTTTCTGGGCAAGAAAGTAGCGAGCACTTTCCAGATTGGCGAATCGAGCGTCATCAGCGAGCGGACCGGGATTGACGTGATCTCGAACTTCCGCGAGCGTGACATGGCTGCCGGTGGAAAAGGCGCACCGTTGGTTCCTTACCTCGACTACATGCTGATGCGGCATCGGGGCCGCGGGCGCGTGGCCGTCAATATTGGTGGCATTGCCAATTTGACCGCGATCCCTCCCAATACCAATACCGACCGCGTTATTGCGTTCGACACGGGTCCGGGCAACATGATCATCGACCAGTTGATGAACCGCATCACGCAAGGTAAGCAATTGTTCGACCGTGACGGGGCTGTCGCCGCGGTCGGGGTGGTCGATCCGAAATTACTCGCCAAGCTGCTGCGCGATAAGTATTTCCGCGCCAAGCCCCCGAAAACAGCCGGGCGCGAACAGTACGGGTCCGAATTTGTCACCAAACTGCTAGATACCGAATTGAGCAGTGAAGACCTGGTCGCGACCGCAACCGCTTTAACTGCCGAGAGCATCGCTCTAGGCGTGCGGAATTTCGTGCTGCCCGAGATGCGCGTGGACGAAGTCTTCGTATCCGGCGGCGGCACCCACAATCCAACGCTGATGCGCATGCTGCGGAAAGCGCTCGACACCATTCCGGTAAAGGAAACGACCGAGGTCGGATTGGACGTGGATTCGAAGGAAGCGATCGCGTTCGCCGTCATGGCGTACGAGACCGCGCATTTACGGCCTTCGAATGTTCCCATGGCGACCGGAGCGAAGCGCTCTGTCGTGCTGGGAAAGCTGACACCCAACGGCTTGCAGCCCCGCGTCTCTAACGGCGGCAGCAACGGAGCCACTCTGGGTACGGCGACCGCACGAACGGGTGTGGCGTTGGCAACCCACAAAGCAAAAGCGCCCCGCAACCCGAACGTCAGCCGCCCCGCCGTCGAAGCAAAGGCCAAAGCGGCAGCTCGTTAAGTCCAACTTATCTTGAATAGCTGGAACGGGAGGGCTTCAACGTCCTCCCGTTTTCCTTGTGCGCCCAGCATGGTCGAGAGCTCGCACCCGTTCTCCGTCTTGCCCGATGTAGGCCTAAATGAGCTGTTTTTGCGTGTTAACGTGTAGCTAGTGTCCTCGTCTTTCAACTTCCATCTGGAGCAGTATGAGGGCCCGTTGGATTTGCTGCTGGACTTGATTCGGAAGCAGCAGGTGAACATCTACGACATCCCGATCGCGCGGATCACTGCGCAGTACATCGAGTACATGCAGAAGGCTCTGGAACTGGATATCGAGCTCAGCTCCGACTTCGTCTACATGGCTGCGACATTGATCCATATCAAGAGCAAGCTGCTGTTGCCACGAGATCCGGAGCTTGAGAAAATTTCCCCTGAAGAAGATCCGCGCAAAGAGCTGGTCGAGCGGCTGATCGAACATGAACGCTTCAAGAATGCAGCGGAGATGTTGCACCAGAAGCGTGTGGTCGAGGAGGCCATCTGGTCGAATCCACAGATCGAAAGCTTCTTATCTGAGGACGAGGGTCCGGGACTGACCGTCACGATTTTCGATTTGGTGAAGACCTTTCAGAGTGTGTTGGAGCGGGCCAAGAATCGGCCGATTTATGAAATCGGCAAGGAAGAGGTCAGCGTCCCTGAGATGATCCAATTTCTGCGCGATCAATTGACACGCTCACGGGGACAGCGAACGCTTTCCGCTACGCACTTGTTTGAACGCCAACGCAGCCGGCGCGCGATGATTTGCCTTTTCTTGGCGATTCTCGAATTGGTCAAGCGACAGACTGTGGAACTGACGCAAGGCGAGGCCTTTGGCGATATAGGCCTGCGGCGCGGCGCGGATTTCGATGGAACGCGAGAAACGGTAGAAGATCTCGCTACGTTAGAACAGGAATATCACTGATAGAGAGCATGGAAGAAGTAGAAGAGGCTCGCGATTTGCCCGAAGATGCAACGGAAGCGGACCGCGAGACGCCAACAGAGCAATCCGTGTTGGAGCGGCCGGCGGCCGAGCAGAGTTCAGAGGAAGCCGAAGCTCAAGAGACTCTATTCATCGCGGAAGCGATTTCAGAGCCCGCGCCTGCCGTGGAGCGCTCAGCGACGCTGAAAGCGGTGATCGAAGCGGCAATTTACATTACTGATGAGCCGTTGAGCGCGGAACAGATCGCCGCTGCCATAAACCAGCCGATTGAGCGCGTGAAGGATACTTTGGCTCAACTTGTGACCGAGTATTCTGCCCCCGATCGCGGTTTGTCGGTTCGCGAAGTCGCGGGCGGTTACAAGCTCTCCACCAAAGCTGAACATCACGAATCGATTCGCAGATTCGTTAAGCGATTGCAGCCGCCGCTGAAGCTTTCTCTCGCGGCGCTCGAGACATTGGCCGTGGTGGCGTATAAACAGCCGATTACGGCTCCGGAAATCATGGACGTGCGCGGCGTGCAGGGTGCGGGAGTGCTGAAGACGCTGCTCGATCGCAAGCTGATCGCCACCGCAGGCCGCAAGATGGTGCTCGGCAAGCCGATCATGTATAAGACCACGCGCGAGTTTCTGGTGCAATTCGGCCTGAGTTCGCTCGCCGAGCTTCCGACTCTAAAGGAGTTCGAGGAGCTGGGCCGTATGGCCCTGAGCGATTCCGACGACGGGACGGTAGCCGCTGAACCCACGCAGGAAGGTTCGGCTACTCCCGCACTCGAATCAGCACTCGATTCCGAGATAGCAGCGGAAGCGGCAGCGCAAGGCTCAGATGTCTGAGGAACGTTTACAAAAGATTCTTGCCCATGCCGGAGTAGCCAGCCGCCGCAAAGCGGAAGAGCTGATCGCCGCGGGCCGCGTTTCCGTGAATGGAGAGACGGTGACGGAGCTCGGTTCGAAAGCCGATCTTTCTATTGACAAGGTGAAAGTAGATGGCCGCGTCCTCACCGAGCCGAAGCACCATCTGTACTTCGCCCTCAACAAACCGAAGAATTGTGTCAGCACGGTTCATGATCCGCAAGGCCGTCAGACCGTCATGTCGTTTTTCAAGGGCTTTAACGAACGGCTTTATCCGGTCGGGCGGTTGGACTACGCAAGCGAGGGATTGCTGCTGCTGACGAATGACGGCGACTTTGCCAACAAGCTGATGTCGCCCGCCAGTCACGTGACGAAAACTTACCTCGTCAAAGTGAATGGGGCGTTGACCTCGGACCAGGAAGAACAGTTTCGCCGCGGCATTCCCATGCACGGGCGTCGCACGGCGCCGGCGGGGCTGAAGCTGATTCGTAAATCTGTGAATCCTTGGTACGAGGTGCGGCTGGTCGAAGGGCGGCAGAACCAAATCCGCATCATGTTTAAGCACTTCAACCGCCTGGTGGAAAAGCTGAAACGGGTGAAGATCGGATTCTTGGATCTGGGCACCTTGAAGCCGGGTGCGTATCGCACCCTGACCAGCGGCGAGGTGGCCCATTTTCAAAAGATTCTCAACGCTGGCGAACGGCACGATAGCAAAAACGACGGCGGTAACGAAGATGATGAATGACCAGCAGATGACAGACGTGCTACGAGAGGCGAAAACGATCGCAGTGGTCGGTCTGTCGAACAACCCGATGCGTCCGAGCTTCGGTGTATCCCGGTTCTTACAACGGCAAGGTTACCGCGTGATTCCGGTCAACCCAAACGAGACTGAAGTCCTGGGCGAAAAGGCGTATCCGACAGTGACAGACATACCGGACGCCATCGACATCGTAAATATCTTCCGCCGCCCCGCAAGAGTGCCGGAGGTGATCGAAGCCGCTCTCCAAAAAGGCGGCGTGCGCTGTATATGGATGCAGGAAGGCGTGGTAAATCACGACGCAGCGAAGCAGGCCGAAGCTGCCGGGCTCCCGGTCGTGATGGACAAATGCATTCTGAAAGAGTTGGCGCGGCTTAACCCTTAGAGCCGCGCTAATTGGCGAGAACGGGTAGAGTTGACACTGTGTTGCGCAGACCGGTTTGTGCAATGGGGTATGCGTAAGCGGACGCTACGGCTTCTCCTGATGAGCGCGCTCTCGCTCCTCTCGCTGCTTCAACTGACCAGTTGCGTGCAGCAGCCGAGCGATGTTCTAGGCGAGGCCTATGTTGCGCCCGCTACGCTCAACCTGCGCCGCGAACTGACGCAAAAGAACAGCTCCGTGGCCACTCTCAAACACGGAGAAAAAGTCGCAATCATCGATACTCGTAGGCGCTTCGTAAAAGTTCGCACGCAGAAGGGCGAGGAAGGCTGGGTAGATTCTCTGCAACTGCTGAGTTCGGAGCAGATGGAGCAGATTCGCAAGGATACGCAGCACGCCTTGACCTTGCCATCGGAAGGCGCGGCCGGCGTTTTTGAGGCGTTGAACATTCATATCGACCCGAGCCGTCAATCGCCCGCTTTTGCGCGCATACCGGAGGGCGGTTCCGTCGCGGTTTTAGCTCACCGCATCGAACCCAAAACAAGCGAACCGCTGAAACCACCGAACCTGGTAACCGAACGTCCACAGCCACTTTCACGTCGTCAGAGAAGAGAGCGGCAAGCGCGCAGCAACTCTCGCCTGCCTGCTCCGCCGCCTCCTCCGAAGCCGCCCGCGAATTGGCAGGAACTTTCGTCTGAGCGCATTGATGGAGCCCAGAGCACAGCGGATATCAAGGCGGATAAAGAGAAACAGGCCGCTGAGAAGAAGGCCGTGGAACTGAAGAAGCCCGTCATTTTGGAGGACTGGAGCTTAGTTCGCACGAAAGACAATCAGTGCGGATGGGTCTTGTCTCGCAATCTGGTGATGTCCATTCCAGATGAGGTGGCGCAGTACGCGGAGGGTAAGCGCATCACGTCTTACTTCGACCTGGGCTCGGTCCAAGACGAAGAAAAGGGTCTCAAACACAACTGGCTTTGGACCACCGCATCGCGCCTCGAGCCGTATGATTTCGACGCCTGGCGCGTGTTTCTTTGGAACCGGCATCATCATCGATATGAAACTTCCTATCGCCAGCGCGATTTAGAAGGATACTTCCCTGTTCACGTGGATGCCCCGGACGCCAACGCGTTGGGGCGTACATTTGAGCTGATTACCAAAGACGATGACGGTAAGTTTCGGCGCCGCGCTTACATGTTCGATGGGACACGCGTGCACTTAACAGCAACAGAAGATTATCAGCCCAGCGGGGCGGGCAAGAGTGGCTCGGCCGCTGGTATCGACACAAATCACCTGGCCAAGATGCCCAAGCATGGCTGGATTAGCAGACATTGGACTGCACTAAAACAGCGCGTTTTCGGCCAGAATTAAGTCTCTTCGATCTTGCCTGCTACTTCGACCTTATCCATGGCCAGGAACTGCTTCACGTGCGGATGATCCGATTTCTCCAGATCGGAAACGGGCCCGAAATAAATGGCCTCGCCTTTATACAAGAAAACAACTGAATCCGCCACTTTGCGCATCAGATCCAGATCATGCGTAACAACGACGGCGGTTAAGCCCAACTGCTTCTTCAGACGCAGCATCAGATTGCCCAAATCATCGGACATAATGGGATCGACCATGGTAGTTGGCTCATCGTAGAGGATGCATTCCGGTTGCGCCGCGAGCGCTCGCGCGATAGCGATCGCGCGCTTGTACCCGGTAGATAAATCCCCGGGATAGGAATCTTTCACGTGGCCCAAATCGACCATGTTCAGAAGCCCGTTCACCACGTCTTCTTTGTTCTTCTCGTTGTAATCGTCGCGCAGCTCAAGCGAAAACAGAATGTTTTCTCCGACGGTCAGCGAATCGAAAAGCGCGCCCGATTGAAACACCATCGTGACCCTTTTGCGAATGCGCCGCAGCTCTTCTTCGGGCAGGTTGGTGATGTCGGTATGGGAAACAATCACGTGGCCTTTATCCGGTTTCAGGAACCCCATGATGCAACTCAGCGAAACGGATTTGCCAACGCCGCTCCGTCCAATAATGGCCAGCGTCTTGCCGGCGTCTACGTAAAAGTTCACATCCACCAATACGGGATGATCGAACTCTTTACTGACGTCTCGAAACTCAATGTAATGGGTGGATCTTTCAATGGCCATCCGTTAAGGCGATCGGTGCTCCTTCACTTGAAAGCTGCTTGACTGAAAACTGTTGCTCGCGCCACGCGACCCATTCCTGGGGCGTGTTCACGTTCCAGATCATCTCGTCTATGTCCAACGGAATGGCTCGCAATTCATCAACCAAGTCCATCAGCCGCAGGCGGCGGCAATCCAGCGCGCCTTGAACAACTGGCAAGCAGTTGCTGTGATACACGGCGCAGAGCGGGTGGATTGTTCCTGTTTTGTCCCTGCCCACCACGCATCGGGCTCCGGTCTGTGCCGCATGCTGGAGCAAGCGCTGCAACAACCCGACGGTCAAGCCGGGCATGTCGCACGCCACAATCAGGTTCAGGTCGCCTCGACGGCTCACAAGCGCACTCTCAATACCGGATATGGGCCCGAGATTCGGCCGTAAATCGACGATGCAATCGAGGCCGAGCCTGCTGTAACGCTCAGGGTGTCCGACCAGAGCAACACTGCCGGCGGCAACGGCGACGTGTTGCGCCACGTCTGTAACCAGAGGATCTGAACCGGAAAGGAGAAGCGCCTTATCCTGCCCCATGCGGGTGCTAAGTCCCCCAACAAGCACGAACCCGGCCGCCAGCATGCCCAAATAGTAGCACCGGGAGGCGGACTTTCCGGTTATAATGCGAACAAACAAAGTCCGTCCATTTTGTATGAGTTTCCGCAGGCCGATCAGTCGTCCAAGGAACGGGAAACTCTCAGCCAATGAGGTAGGCTACGGATCGGGCAGCAGATGAGACTCGCTGCATCGCGCTCGCGTTTTTTGCACATGTTTCGCCTCCCCCGAATCGCCCCCTTTGCCGCGCTTGCCGTCGCGCAAGCCATGCTCCCTGGGGGAATCAAGGCCCAAATAATCGCTAGGCCTCGTGTCGAGGCAATCCGCTTCTGGTCGTTCGGGGATGTCACGCGGATTGCGGTGCAAACCCAAGGCAGCTACAGGTTTACGTCCGATCAGGTGGAGCGGCCGTCACGCGTTTACTTTGACCTGAACGGGCTACACCCTCCCGGTTCCGTTCACCGCGGAATCCAAACGATCGCGGTAGGAGACCGTCGCGTCAAGCAAATTCGCGTTGCCGAAGTCAGCCCTGGAAGAACGCGCCTCGTGTTCGATTTGTACGGACCAGCTGAGGTGATTTCCTCCCAACTCGTTAACCCGGACCGGCTGATGATCGAGATTCGGCCCAGGGGTAGCAGTATTCCGGCGTTATCTGCCGGGCGGCGAACCCCGCCTATGCTGGATGCAAGAAGCAGTTTGGGGTATAGACGTGTCGATCACTCGCCCAGTCGGCCGCCCCTGGAAGGTACGCCGGTCGGACCGGCATCTGCCCGGACCGATCGTCCGCTATCAGCCTCACGCGTCACCACTGTTCAGAGGGCAGACGGATTGGTGGTTGAGCAAGTGTACACGCCTCCCAAACCGCTTGTGCCGCCCGCCACAACCAGCCTCGCCCTGCGTAGGGTGGACTCCACTTCGCCGGCTTCGCTTTCAGTCGCGTCGGCCGAGTCCGCGCGGGCGCTTGTGCCCGATTCCGCGACCACCCTCATCGTGCCCGGTCCCGCTGCCAGAACGCTCTCATCGAGTAAGGTGATCGGAGTTGCTGCCCCTGCCAAAAAAGACAGCGCGGGCGATCGTTCTCTGGTGCGTGTTTTCGGTCTGAAAATGGGCAAAGTGGTGATCGACGCGGGGCACGGCGGCCACGACACCGGCACGATCGGGCCCGATGGGCTGATGGAAAAGGATCTGGTCTTAGACGTGGCGTTGCGCTTGGGTGCGCTGATAACGCAGCAACTTGGCGCACAGGTCGTCTACACGCGTTCCGACGACACCTTCATTCCGCTCGAGCAGCGTACGAAAGTCGCTAACAACGAGAAGGCTGACCTCTTCATTTCGATTCATGCCAACTCCTCTCCTGAGCCGAGCGCGAGCGGCGTTGAAACTTACTTCTTCAACCTCACTTCCGATAAGAGCGGATTGGATCTTGCCACACGCGAGAACGCGACGTCCGCCAGTTCCATCTCGGATCTGAGTGACATGTTGCACCGTGCTGTCCTTCAGGCGAAATTGGAAGAATCCCGGGAATTCGCGCAAACCGTCCAAAACTCACTCTGGGCTTGCTCGGTGAAGATGGACAGCCGCTCGCGAGACCGCGGCGTACGCCAGGCGCCTTTTGTTGTTTTGATAGGCGCCACCATGCCGTCGATCCTGGCTGAAATCGGCTTCGTTTCGAATCCGCACGATGAAAAGATGCTCAGGCGTGGCGATCAGCGCGAGCGCATCGCTGAGGCTCTGTTCAAAGGCGTTTCGCAGTATGCCGCCACGCTGAGCCACGTCGATCTCGCCAGCACCGGATCCCGTTAGCTTCAATCTCTTTCGACAGACTGCCCGGCGCGCGGCCGGGCAATACCGCGTTTACTTCGACGGACAAAATCCACCAGGTGCCGGCTGTGCTCGTCCCCTTCTAGCTCGATGCGCCGCAGCGCATCATCCAGCCTCAACCCCTGACGGTACAGAAGGCTATATGCGCGCTTGAGAGAACTTATCTGCTCCAAGGGGAACCCGGCGCGTCTCAGCCCTACGCTATTCAGTCCTCGCGCTACTACGTTGAATCCGGAGTACAGGAAGAAGGGCGGCAGGTCGCTATTCACCCGCGAGTTGCCGCCCACCATGGCGAGACGTCCAATTGTGGAATATTGGTGGACCACAACCCCGCCGGAGATGAAAGCCTGATCTTCGATTTCGACGTAACCTGCGATCAGTGCGCAACTTGCCACCACAATGTTGTCCCCGAGCACGCAGTTGTGCGCAATGTGACCCGAAGTCATGATGTAGTTGCCGTTGCCGATGCGCGTCTGCGATTCGCGCTGCGTACCGCGCGAAATGGTGTAATGCTCGCGGATCTTATTGCGATTTCCGATCAGCAGATAACTCCGCTCGCCGCCGAATGCTTTGTCCAGCGGATCCGTTCCGAGCGCGGTTCCGGCCGAAATCTCGTTTTCGTCGCCGAGCGTGGTCCACCGCTTGACATAAACATAGGGCTCGAACACGCAATTCGCTCCTATGACAACGTCTTGTTCGATCACGCAAAACTCCCCGATGCGAGTGCCCGGACCGATGACTGCGTCCGGGTGGATACGAGCGGTCGGTGCGATCTGCGCTGAAGCGTCAACTGCCATTCCAAGAAAAGGTCATACACATGTTAACTATGAGGGATGCCAGGACTGACCATCGCTCAATTGGCCGAGGTGTGCGGCGGCGAAATCGAAGGCGACCGCGAGAGGCTGATCACCGGCGCGAACTCGCTCGAAAATGCGACATCGTCCGACCTATCCTTTGTCTCAAATCGAAAAGCCGCGGAACACGCCAGTTCGTCCGAAGCAGGTTGCCTTCTGGTTTCGCGATCGTTTGAGCGGCCGCCCGGGTCCTCACTGATTCGTGTCGAGGATCCGCGTAAGGCGTTTGTCCGAGTTCTGGCGGCGCTGTATCCAGTCAAGCAGCATGCGCCGTCCACGCACCCGAGTGCCATCGTCTCAACAACTGCAAGGATCGGGAACGGCTGCTTCATCGGCGCTTACGCGACCATCGGCGACCACGCGAGCATCGGCGACAGGTGCTTTATCGGAAATGGATGCCAGATCGGAGACAACGTTTCCATCGGCGCCGCGAGCAAGCTGTATGCCAACGTCACGGTTTACGACGGAGTACGGATCGGCTCCCGTGTGATTCTGCATTCCGGATGTATTTTGGGCGCGGACGGTTTCGGGTTTACACTCGCTGATGACCATTACGAAAAATTCCCGCAAGTGGGCACGGTGGAGATCGAGGACGACGTGGAGATCGGCGCGAATTCTTGCGTCGATCGCGCGGCCCTTGGAGTAACGCACGTAGGGCAGGGCACCAAACTCGACAACCTGGTGCACGTCGCGCATAACTGCACGATTGGAAAGCACGTGGTCGTAGCCGCTCAGACAGGATTCTCGGGAAGTGTCGCGGTCGGCGACTATGCAGTGATAGGAGGCCAAGCGGGCATCGGCGAGAAGGCCAGGATCGAAGCGAAGGCAATTGTTGGTGGCAAAGCCGGCGTCTTGACGGGGCAGAAGATCCCGGCCGGAGAGCCTGTTTGGGGCATTCCGGCGCGTCCTCTTCGTCAGCATCTGAAAGGTCTTGCGCACGTCGCGAAATTGACCGGGTATCGCGAGCAGCTCAGGGAGCTGAAGCGCAGAGTTGAAGCGCTTGAGCAGGAGGAAAGCAGTTTTTCGAAATTAAGACGAAGCGGCGGTGAATGCGAGACTCTGCGGTGATTCGCAGGTGCGCTCTAAAATTCCGTTCGCCTGCGCCACCATCGCCTGAATGCGCCGCAAATGCGCGGTGGCGCCGTCGTCTACCGAGATGAGTTCTAGATAATAGGCGAGCGATTCAATTACGCCTAAAGGCTGTCTAAGCTCGTGTGCTAGATCATAAAGGGCTGCAGAGTTAACATCTGCAAGGCGGCCGCCCCTCACATCGCCGCGAGCAAGAGAAGCTTCTTGACGCGCGCTCGAAAACTGTGGAAAAAATTCGCTCATGGCGTCCGAGGTCTTTCCGGCAACTGAGCCGGGGAAAACCTGGGGAGAACAATCCAACGGTCTGATTTTGCCCGTGTTCGAGAGGCGAGTCAATAGACTTAACCACAAAAACTCGAAGTACTTTTTCGGCTGCTGAAATAGAACGAGTTACGGTACGAAGGTCTGTGATATTCTCAGGACGTAAACCACTCCTGTGGGCCTGTGGCGCAGTTGGGAGCGCGCTTCCATGGCATGGAAGAGGTCGACGGTTCGAACCCGTCCAGGTCCACCACTACTTCAACAACTTAGCGAGACATAAGCGAACTTAAGGGTGCTATGAGGGTGCTGACCTCTTCCCGTGCTAAGAAGAGGGGAAGCGTTTTGATCCGGCTTGACACGCTCACGAGAGCCCTTAGTATGCGGCGTCAGAGACCTTTGACAGGAGGGCAACATGCCGCATTACGCTGACGTAACGAAAGCCGAAATCGGCGATATCGTTAAGCGTCACGGCTAGAACGCCAAGCACGAGATTATCGGGAAGGTGTCAACATTCGACCGGGCGATGGCTGTACAATTTCAGTCGCGCACGTCGGCTTAGATACCCAAATTGCTGACCAAGAAACACTTGCCGCCCCGTTCGCTCCGTGTGAGGTGAAGGCGAGCGTTGAGTACGGAGACACCAAGGCCTTCGATAAGATCGCTTGACGCCCTGATAGATTCACTTCAATGGGTGCTCTTGAGGAAATCCTTCCAGATGAGATTAAGCGGAACGCGGTTCTCAGCGGGCAAGAAATTGTCCTAACGCTTCCTCATGCTCAGCGTGCAATTGCATTCGCGACTCAGCATCTAATCGCCGTGCTCGGGATCGAGTCCTTCCGCATTCTCGATGATTCTCTCGGCGTGCTGGACTACAGCGGCTATAATCTCGGACTCCGAGGAGATTGGCAGGAGTTTGTTCGCCTGAATAACAGCGAGGCTGTCAAGTTTCTCGCTGAACACGAGTTGGGCGTTGGCTACCGCTACATCTTGACCTCGACCTCAGAAAAAGAGTATCGCGAACTTGCCTAAGCGCTTTGATCCCCAATAATTGTGAGCCATTGGCGAATTCTTTCCAGTGCAGGTAAAACGCCCGGACGAAAGACGCGGTCGGAAGGTGCTAGCGAGAGGTCATCGGTTCGAATCGATCAGGTCCACCAATTACTCAACCAACTCTCTTTACACCCGTCGCAAACGCACGTTTTCGACCAAATGGTCCTGACCTTTTTCCAGAATGAGGTGGGCGCGCTCGCGCGTCGGGCCGATATTCTCTGTCAGGTTCACCAGGTTAATCTCGCGCCAGATGCGCCGCGCAGTCTCAACCGCTTCTGCTTCACTCAATTCGGAATAGCGGTGAAAGTAAGAGGCCTCATTGCGAAATACCGTCTCCCGCAACCGCAAGAAGCGCTGAATATACCAGTTTTCAATCGTAACGGGCTCCGCATCCAGATAAATGGAGAAATCGAAGAAGTCGGAAACGAAAACTCTCGATGTCCCACGGTGGCCATCGGGAGATTGCAGCACGTTCAGCCCTTCAAGAATCACAATATCGGGTTCGGCCACCTGCTGCGCGGCGCCGGGCACAATATCGTAATGAAGATGCGAGTACACCGGCGCCGATACTTGCCGAACACCCGCTTTTACGTCCGCCAGGAATTGCAGTAGCCGGCGCTGGTCGTAGCTTTCAGGAAATCCTTTGCGCCCCATCAATCCGCGTTCTTCAAGTACCCGATTGGAGTGGAGAAAACCGTCTGTCGTCACCAGATCGACGCGCGGATGGTCCGGCCAGCGCGCCAGCGACGCGCGAAGCACTCGTGAAAAGGTACTCTTTCCCACCGCCACACTGCCCGCAATGCCGACGATGTACGGCACCTTTCTTGGCGCGGGAGATCCCATAAACTCCTGCCGCGCTTCGTACAAATGCTGAACGGCGGCCACATGCAGGTTCAACAGCCGCGAAAGAGGAACGTAAATCTCCTCCACTTCCCGCACCGAGACCTGTTCGCTCACTCCGCGCAGGGAAGCGAGTTCCTCTTCATTCAGCAACAGCGGAGTATGGGCGCGTAGCGCTTTCCACTCGTCCCGCGTGAAATCAACGTAGCGGCTGATGGAGGAGGCAGCTCCGCTATCCGTGAAATTCAAGCTGGCCTCAAGCTCCGCGCTTGCGATCGCGCGCTTATTGGCCGGACTTTCTGAAGTAGATAATGTGCTGCCAAGGGAGCGTGTCTACTACTTTCTCAAACTGGTACCCTTCAGGTGTTACCTCCGCTTTCACCTCCTCCACGCTCATCTTATGTTCCGGACGGATCGGCACGGTTGGATCTTCCTTCCGAAATTCAAGCAAGACCAGTCTTCCATCGGGCTTCAGCGATTCTCTGATAGCACGGAGCATGCGCTGCGGCCGCGAAAATTCGTGGTAGACATCGATGAGCAGGACCAAGTCCAACTTGCCCGGCGGCAGCCGCGGATCGGATTCGGTGCCAAGCACCGTTTGAATGTTCGTGACGTGCTGAGCAGCCGCGTTGGCACGCAAACGGTCCAGCATGCCTGCTTGGATATCGCTCGCGTAGACGATTCCGCCCGGCAAGATGCGCCGGGCCACGCGCAAGCTGTAGAACCCGGTTCCGGCGCCTACGTCACCCACAAACATTCCCGGCTTCAGATCGAACGCTGCCAGAGCTTTTTCCGGTTGCTCTTCGCGTGGCCGCTCCTCGCGGTCCAGCCAATCCGCGCCGCTCATGCCCATTACCGGGGCGATACGCCGTCCGGTCACTGGATGAACGGCTTGCGGCAACGCGTATCTTTGCGCGCTCAGCAGCACGCATGCTGCGACAACCCCGCAGTTTCTCAGAAAGCGGCGGTCAGTGCATTCCATCGATTAAGTTTCCGATTCGCCGAGCGGCAGTTCGATTCCAAGAAACAACCCAGCAAAAACATTGCCCGCCGGCGATGCCGGTGTGACGACCTCACTCGTGTTCGGGTTTCAATAGCTGCCGGGCTGGCCGCCCTCCTGCTGTCCTTTCCAGCATTCTGTACTGCGGCGGACTCTACCCTTGCAATTGTCGACGCGGGCGTGCAGCAATCGGACGATGCTCCGTTTGTTTCTCCCGCATATCGCTTTTTACCGGGCGATTACCTGTACTTCACCTTTCAGATCAGCGGATTCGCTGTTCAATCTCTCAACCGCGGCGAAGTACGCAAGATCTCGCTCAGTTATCAGGTGAGGCCTGAAGACGCTAACGGTGTTCCCCTTACTCCGGCAAGTTCAGGCGCCATCCAAGCCGAACTGAATCCTGAAGACAAGCACTGGACTCCCAAACGCCGCGCCTCCTTTCTGCTGCCGGGCTTCATCGCGGCCGGCGACTTTCACATCCACGTCGTTGTGAAGGATTCAGTAGCCAAAGCAGAGACCGCCAAAGATTTCCCATTTCATATCGGCGGGTTCGAACTCGGTGCCGCCCACTCAATCCAGGTAGAGAACCTTCGTTTTCTCCGCAACGAGAACGACGAGCAACCCCTCGAAGTGCCTGCCTACGCGCCGGGGGATACGGTGTACGCACGCTTCGAGATGGTGGGCTTCAAGACCGGTCCCCAAAACGAATATCACCTGTCCTACGGCGTCACCGTTCTCCGGCCCGACGGCAAACCGTATCTTCAGCAGCCGCAGGCGGCACAGCTTGCCGACAACAGCTTCTATCCGGCGCAGTACTTGCCCGGCGCTTTGACTGTGACAACCTCGCCAACTAGCGCCCACGGAGAATACATATTGATCATTACGGTTCGGGATCTAATTGCGAACACCAGCTACGAGATCAAGAAGGCCTTCAGTATCGAGTGAGTGCCATTCCCGGGCCGATCACTTGTCGTGCTGCGGTGTAACATTCTGTTGCATCACAACAATCTGTCCTCCGCCCATCTTTAAGCGCCGCGTCGCTGTCATCTCAAGTCCCTGAAAGTAGGATTCCGCATCCTGCTGCTGCGCCGGGGTCACATACGGATGACTGGCGAGCACAATGCGCGAATGAAAAAACGCCAGGCATTCGCGCGAGGCCAACTCTGGCTCGAATACAAGAAACATCGCTTTTGAGAATCTCTCCGAAACGAACACAACGCAGGAATCCGCGTTGAGTTGTCCCGGAACGGCGGCGGCTATGGCCTGGAGGTCTTCTTCCGGCGTTGACCCTGAGGGAAAGAGCAGAAACTCGGTGTCAGCCGCCGCGCAGACCGTCAACAGCACGGCACTGATGCCGATCGTCAAAGGCCGGAGATCCCGGCGTTTTCCCATCCATTCGAGTCCGGCGAAGACCAGGATTACCGCTGCCGGGGCACTCCAAAGCACCTGAGCCGGGGTGAAGCGCTGACCGAGGGAAATATCCAGCGCGAGCGCGATGAGGATGGTTGCCGCGACTCCGCCGGCGAGCACAAAGAGCCGGATGCGCTTCGCAATCGCTCCCGCTGCCATGCGGAAGGAGGCCCATGAACCCGCCACGACACCGATCGTTAGCAGAAGGAACAGCACGTACGCTGCCCACCTCTCCGCGGCAAGGCTTCTCAACAGTCGCAGGTAAACGACACTCGAGAACGCTCCGGGCGGTCCCGTGAACCAATCCGCGCTGACGTGCGTGTGCGCCCACAGGCCATAAGGAAGAAACAGAACGACGGGTACGGCGGTAGCCCCCAGTGCGTACCAAGTGGCGCGTCGTTCCTGAGCGCGATCCACGAAACGCAAAAGGAACAGCAGATAACCGATTGATGGCAAGAACGAGTAGCGATCCGTGTAGAGGCACAGCGCCAAACAAGCCGCATAAAGCAGCGCCGCCTTCAAGCGAGGCCGGGAAACCAGGCGAAAGAAACACTCAGTAGCAAGAACAATCAGAAAAAGGGCCTGCTCGAACGGCCTGCCCACAAACGACCGTTCGAAGTGCACGGGCAATAGCATGAAAACCAGCAGCGCCCAATACGGCCGTTCGAGAGGTATGCGTCTGGCAAGGCGCAGAAACAGATAGCACGCCGCAACGGCAAAGACCAGGGAGATGAATCTTGCCGCCAAACGCGAGTGTCCGCCTACCAGGAGCGCAAGCGCCTGCAACATCGGATTCAACGGCGAGGAGCCGGGCGCCTGTGCGATCCAACCGAAAAATTTAGATGGCGACAGATCCCGGACGGCCGCCATTTGCAAGACCTCCGGGATGCGCAGCGGGATGCTCAGTACGGCCGTTAGCACCAGCAACGCGTAGCTCGCGAACGTGACAGCGAGCTTCAGCTGCTTTGAGGCCGAACTGGACTTAGCTAATGGAACAGAAGAAGGACTGCTCAATCGTGACCCTCGTGTCGATTATCAGCTAAATGCTGACCGCCAATGCGCGTAGCCTGACAATCCCTTCCGCGAACTCTTCTGGCGGAGTAATTAAGCTAACAACCACGTACGCTTCCGCAGCCATATCGAAAAAATAGCCGGGTTGCACCATCACGGAGTGCTCTTCGAGAAGCCGCATGACCCAGGTCTCTTCAGAGAGAGTCCTGGGTAGTTGAACGATTGCCGACCAACCACCTTCGATGTGTAATGCATGAGCAGGCGCGTCTTGCAGAGATTGCCGCAACGTCCCAAGATTGCGCCTGATCCGCGCCATGATCTCGGTCTGAAACTTCGCGCCTACCCGCAGCAGCTGCGGCGCGGTCTGCTGGACAGGAGTGCTGACGGAAAGATACGTGTCGAGCAGAAGCTCCAGACGGCCGCGCGCGACCTGTACCTGATCTTCCGCGCCATTCATCGCCATCCACCCCAGCTTCATTTGGGGCATACCCGCCGTCTTCGACAGTCCGTCCAAAGAGAAGCTCAAGAGCGGATTGCTGCCGATCAAAGTTTTTACTGTATCGGCGCTTTCGGCTATGGAGTAATCAAAAAAAACCTCATCCGAAATGACGGGCAGTTCATATTGTCGAGCGATTTGGAAAAGCTCTTCGGCTTCGTGCCGCTTCAGAAACGATCCCGTCGGATTGTTCGGATTCACAATCACGATGGCGCGTGTCTTCGGGCCGATATTGTCGCGCAAGCTTCGCCAATCCACGAACCACGCGCCGTCGTAGACCAGCCGGTACGGAACAACCCGCACCGCTTCCAGAGCGGCGAGATATTCGAAGAGCGGATACGAAGGCACGGGCGCTAGAATCTCGCTGCCGGGATCCCCAAACAATTTGAAGAGAAGAGCGTAAGCTTCGCTCGTGCTCGCTGTTAAGACCAGCCGATCCGCGGAAATAGCAACACCGCGCTTGGCGTACAACTCAGTGATAGCCGAGCGCGCCCGCTCTTGTCCAAAGGGATCGGGTCGATAGCTGAAATCCTTGCTATCCGCGTACGCATCTTGAATCGCCGCGTGCGGGTAGTCGGAAAACGCCTCCGTAGGATTTGAAACAGTCAGATCGAGAAGCGGAATGCCTGCTGAGCGCTTAGCCTGAATCGAGCGGGTCAATGCATTCGCCGAAACATCCCAGCGCAGGCGCTGCGAATACGGATACAACCCGTTACTCTGTCATGCCCCGCGTTCCTATGCAAGCGGTCGGTTCTAATTTGAAAATCAAAAAGGCGCACTGTCCACCCCTGGCAATGCGCCCCTTGATGAAGCGCCGGATGCCCAGTCCGGCGCTCTCCACACCCACAATTGCGAAATGGCTCAACCAGGATGCGGCGGATGCCCGGCCGCCGTATCTTAACGCGTGTGCCCGCACGCGCGGGAGCCAGAACGCTAGTGAATGTGGAAGCTTAAAGGCTCGGCCATAACACTGAACTTCGGCTTACCTTTTGAACTCGCCGTCGTGATGACGAAAACCGTTCGTTCTACACAGGAGCCGCTATCCAGCACCAACGCCGGTTCTAGAACCTGTGCTTCGAACTTTTCAACCTGATCCGCGGAAAGAATCGGTTTCAGGTTGTTGATTACCTGTTGCCCAGTCAAAGACCCGAGCGCCGCGCCCGTCACTACGCCCGAAGGCAGCCGGTATCTCGATGCGCCCAGAACAGTCAAAACACTGGTGGTCGAATTCAGCGCGATGCTCAGAATGTTCGTGAGCGTGTGCGCCTGATTTTGCACAATCGCGGCCAGCATGATGTCCCGCCCGATCGGCTCGAGCGAAGCGCCTGCGCCCGCGAGCGCCTGGTACACCTTGCTGCTCACCAGCGACTGCTTGCTATTCGTTACGTTGCAGATATTCAGGTCGTAAGCGCTGATCCCCGTGGGGATCGCACCATAATTCTGGCGCAGCAGATTTGCGGGGATCGGTGTACCGGTTACTTGAAAATCCGTTTGAGCACAGGCTAAACCGCTGAGCAACAGCAGCGCAACGGGAATGAAAAAAAGACGCATCGGGCATATCTCCTTCGGCCTTCGCGCTTCGAACAGCAACGCGAACCCGACCAAGTGATATCGCCCCAACGAACGCCGCAACCCCGCCCAGAAGACTTAAATTGCTCAATGCAAAGGAAATAATTCTTTTTCGTTTTTTGAACTGGCCCGCGCTCAGGTGCAGTTCCATTCCCGTCGTGATTGTATACGCTCTAGATGTGATTAGCAGTACGATTCTGACCGTGGCCACGCGGGGGAAGGGGCTTTATCCTTTCACCCGCGGCGTGGAGGAGTGGGTTGCGAAGCAGAACGCGAAAGAATGGATTGCTGATGCTGTTCATCCAGCACACGTCGTGTTCGCTGGTCATTCAGGAGAACGCGGATCCTGATGTGACGCTGGATTTACGGGATTTTTTCGAGCGATTGGTGCCCGAGGACGATGAGGGGTTCCGGCATACGGCGGAGGGGCCGGACGATATGACGTCGCATATTCGGTCCACTCTGACCCAAACCAGTATTTCAATTCCAGTGATTGGGGGACGCATGGCGCTGGGGACGTGGCAGGGCGTTTATGTCTTTGAACACCGTGCCCGTCCGCACCAGCGCCGGGTTGTGCTGCAGTTGGTCGCCGAGTAACGAGTACTACTGCACGCTGCGCCGCTGCTTGCGGAGGATGGCGGGCGTGTCGTAATCGTCGACGGGAGGCATTTCCTCCATGACGGGTTCGGGATGGCCGTTCTGGATGACGATGGCCGGCTCGGCTTCGGCTGCCAACTGATGCTGCTCAGCTGGATCCGGCAAAGTCGCTGCGTTGAACGGGAAGTGCGGATTGCGGCGCTCGATCTCGGGAAGAGAATCACGCTGGAAGCCGGTGGCGATGACCGTGATCTTCACAGTGTTGCCCATCTTCTCATCGAACACGACGCCGAAGTTGATCTGAACGTCGTTGTTCTCGGTCGCGGTACGGATCAGGTTGCACGCGTCATTGACATCGTGTATCCCGAGTTGGCTGGAGGCGGTGATGTTGATGAGCACGCCACGCGCGCCGAGCACTCCACCTTCTTCCATCAGCGGGCTATTGATGGCCTGCCGAGCGGCTTCGACCGAGGCGTTCTCTCCGGAGGCGATCGCGGTGCCCATCATCGCGTAACCCATGCCGGCCATGATCGTGCGGACGTCGGAGAAGTCGCGGTTGATCATGCCGGGCGTCAGAATGATGTCGGAGATGCCTTGGACGGCTTGCCGCAGCACGTCATCCGCGAGTTGAAACGATTCGAAAAAGCTCATGCCCTTGGGCGCCAGAGTGAGCAGCTTTTCATTGGGAATGCTAATGAGCGTGTCACAACTGCCTGCGAGTTCGGCGATGCCGCGCTCGGCTTGCTTCATGCGGCGAGGTCCTTCGAATGCAAACGGCTTTGTGACCACCGCAACGGTGAGAGCGTTTAATTCCTTGGCAAGGGACGCCACAACGGGAGCGGCGCCGGTACCGGTGCCCCCTCCGAGTCCCGCCGTGACGAAGACCATATCGGCGCCTTCGAGAATTTCGATAATCTGTTCCGTGTCTTCCAGAGCGGCTTGGCGGCCGACGGAGGGATCGGCGCCGGCGCCTAGTCCGCTGGTGAGTTTCTTGCCGATCGCCAGCTTATTCGCTACGGGAGAAGCAGCCAGCGCCTGCTTATCCGTATTTAGGATGTAATATTCAACCCCGCTGAGACCTTCGTGCAGCATGCGTGTCACTGCGTTCGAGCCTCCGCCGCCGACGCCCACCACTTTGATGCGCGTTCCGAGCTGTGCCTCTTCTTCAATAAGGAACTTCAAATCGTCTGCCATGTTTTCGCCTCGTTCTGTCTTACCTAAACCTTCCTACTTGACTACCAATCCGGCTAAGCCGGAAGATGCCCGCTTCCATTCACGTTTCAGCCTGAGCCGTCCGGAATACATCGCAAGGCCCGCGGCCGTGGTCCACAGAGGGGTGTCCAGCTCTTGCGGCCAGCCTTCGATACCTGTTGCCAATCCGTTCCGGGCCTGGCAGCTCATCACGCGCTCGGCCACGTCACACATGCCGGGCAACATGGCGCCTCCACCGGTCAAGACAGCGCCTTCTAATAAGGACTGCTCCATGCCGACGCGCAACACTTCGGCGTATACGCGATCGAACAGCTCTTCTGCGCGCGCTTCCAGAATTTCGTTGAGTTGACGGCGTGGCGCTTCCCGCATGCCCCGGCCTTCCGCGGAGGGAATTTCAATCAGACTGTGATCTGAGACCAAGCCGGTGATCGCGCAGCCATATTGACGCTTCAAGTGTTCGGCGTCTTCATAGTTGACTTTGAGCAGCCATGAGACATCGCGCGTCATGTGGTCGCCGCCCAAGTTGAGAGCGGCGGCTAGCAGCAATGCGTCGCCATCATAGACCGCGAGATGAGTAGACTGCGCTCCGATATCGATTACGGCAACGCCGCGCGCGCGATCTTCCGGCAGCACGGCGGCATAAGCGGCAGCCACGCCCTCATAGATAGACTCTTCGACTGCCAGATGAGCCTGGTGCACGGCGGCTATGAGCGCTTGGTGATCTTGCACGGACGCCGTCACGACATGCACGTTCGCTTCGAGACGCGCACAGGACATTCCTTTCGGATTCCGATACCCTGCCCGGCCGTCTAGCGTAAAATCCTGAGGACAAATTTGCAGAACCTGGCGATCTTCTTCGAGACGGACGCGCGCACCGAGTTCGACGGCGTAGCGAAGGTCGTCGGGTTCGATGTCGCGGCGGCGACCGAATTCATACAGGCCGCGGCTGTTTACGCCGGCGACGGAGCCGCCCATTCCGATAACAGCCGATTCGGGCGAAACCTTGGCTCGCAGTTCCGCCTCATGCAGCGCGAACTGGATACTGTGCGTGAGTGCGTCCTGGTCCGCCAGACGGGAACGGGCCCAAGCCTGGTTCGGCGCGGCGCCATGTCCCAGAAATCTAAGTGTGTTTTCTTCGAGCGCGCAGATGACTACGCGCGTCGTGGTGCTGCCAAGGTCGAGGCCAACTGCTAATTTCGACTTACTGCCCACGCTGCTCCTCTCCGACTGTTGTGATTACGCCGTCAACGCGCAGGTCCAAGGTCTTTGCGTCCGGACGCTTCTCTCTGATTTCGCTGTAGTTCGCCAAGAAATTCTGTATCCGTTCGGAGTAGTTTTCATCGCCAACCATCAGGTTCACCACAGCGTCTCCGTCATGCTCGGCGATGACGAGGTTATTGGGATCGGAGACATTGATTTCAGAGATCTGCCCGGCGAGCGGACCGATTTCGTGGAGCATGCTGAGAACCCGGTGGACGCGCGCGCGCCGATTTTCGAGCCGTTCGGTTTCGCCGATGCCCGTAATCACCGGCAAGGTGAATTTGGCCGCGACACGCGGGCGCAAGATATAGCCGTCGCGATCGATTAGTGCGAAGCGGGACATCCCGTCCCGCGCGTTGGCGCGCAGATGCACAAAGGCGACTGGAGCGCGCTCATGGATGCGAACCTTTATCGTTTGCGGCCAAATCTTCGAGACCGTCGCGTCCTCCACCCAGTCGATCGCCAGTAATTGCGCGCGGCGCTCCTGAATCGGGACGAGATAAAGACTCCGGCCAAAGTCTTCCGCGAATACATGACGGATTTGGGAAGCCGACGCATAGTGTATTCCTTCCACAACGAGATTCGGGCTTTGCCCGGCGAATTCATCGGCTTCCGTAACGCGGAAGCGATTATCCTTGATCAGGAATTGCTCGGTACCGTGCCAGGCGAATAGCGTCCCTACCATGAGGAGCATGCCGGCAATGAGCCATACCGTGAAGCGGCCCCAGCGCAGACCGTCGAAGAAAGACTGAGCTTGGGGCGAATTTTGGGTCGCACGCGCCATTAGGCAGCCCTCCGCAATCGATCGAGAATCTTTTCGGCTGCTTGCGAAACGGTGCCGGCCCCGAGCGTAACGATCAGGTCGCCCGGTTCGGCTGCGTCAGCGGCGGCGGCCACGCCTTCATCCATATTCGAAACGTAATGCGCGGAACGGTGGCCGAACGCGCGGATTTTTTCGAGCAGCGCCTGCGTGCTGACTCCTTCGATGGATTGCTCGGAAGCGGCGTAGATGTCGAGCAAGTAAAGATTGTCGGCTTGGTGAAAGGCGGTACCGAAGTCTTCGAGCAGGTGCTTTGTTCGTGAAAAGCGATGCGGCTGAAAGAGAACGTGAATGCGCCGGTAAGGCGAAAGCTTCGCGGCGGCCAAGGTGGCTTTTACTTCCGTGGGATGGTGGCCGTAGTCATCGACGACGGTGACGCCGTGCTCGATTCCGCGAATGGAGAAGCGGCGATCGACGCCAGTGAACGCGGCCAAGCCTTGCTGGATGCGGGGGACATCGACCTCCATCTCGAGAGCAACGCCGACAGCCGCGGTAGCATTCAGAACGTTGTGCAGCCCCGGAACGTTCAGATGAAAATCGCCGAGTTTGGCGTCCCGGTGGCGAATGGAGAAGTCGCTGCCGCTGCCTGAGAGGGCGACGCTTTGGATTTCGAGATCTACCTGAGGCGTTCGGCCGTAGGAAATGGTTCGGCGGCGGATCGCGGGGAAGATGTGCTGGATATTCGGATCTTCCATGCAGAGAACCGCGGCGCCGTAAAACGGCACTTTGTTGACGAAGTCGGTAAAGGCGCTTTCTATTTCTTCGAGCGAAGCGTAGTGGTCCAGGTGTTCGCGGTCGATGTTCGTCACGACGGCGATGATGGGTGCCAACTTCAGAAACGAGCCGTCGCTTTCGTCGGATTCGACAACCAGAATGGTGCTTTTGCCGACGCGGGCATTGGAACCCTGCATGCCGGCGACCCGTCCGCCGACCACTACCGTCGGGTCGAGGTCAGCCGCGTTCAGGATGGAGGCCACCATAGAAGTGGTGGTGGTCTTGCCGTGACTGCCGGCCACAGCGATTCCGAACTTCAGGCGCATTAACTCGGCGAGCAATTCGCCCCGCGGGATGACCGGAATTTGCAGGCGGCGGGCTTCCGCCACTTCCGGATTCGTGGAATCGAGCGCTGAAGTCACCACGATAGCTTTGGCGCCCGAGACGTTTCCGGCTTCATGCCCCAAATGCACAGTGGCGCCGAGTTTCGAAAGACGCTCCGTGGTCGGGCTTAGTTTTAGGTCGGAGCCCGACACTTGATAGCCCAACGTGAGCAGGACTTCCGCGATCCCGCTCATTCCGATGCCCCCGATCCCCACGAAATGGACATGCTGGGGCTTGAAAAACATTTAATAAAAGTATTGTTTCGGCTTTCGGGATGGCTGTCAATGCACAAAGAGAGGGTTTCGCGCTTTGTCGTAAGAAAAGCGGGCAAAACGGCCGCGGTGTCAAGCACGCCACCCGAAGATCCACGGAGTTCCTTCATTGTTTGGCGGCGTGCATCCGCGTCCTTTGCCCTACTGAAAAATTCCGGAGCGTGGGGCTTCAGCGTCGTAGGGCGGCTTCCTCCAACACTTCTGCGGCGCGCTCGGCCGCGCCCGGTTTCGCGAATTTTAGAACGTTTTCGCGCATGCGCTGCAATTCCGCGGGATGGCGGCGCAGATCTTCGACTTCCTGAAACAGCCGCTCGCCCGACATTTCACTGTCCAAAACCATGCGTGCGGCGGCGGCATCGACCAGGGCTTGGGCATTCTGCTTTTGATGCTGGTCGGCGGCAAAAGGGAAGGGAACAAGCACTGAAGCCATCCCTGCCGCGGCGATCTCGTTTACGCCGCCGGCGCCCGCGCGACCGACCACCAGGTCGGCATGCGCAAAGGCATCCGCCATGTTGCGAATGAACGGGACCACCTCGCCATCGAGACCTGACTTCTGGAAGTCCGCAGCCAGGGATTCGTGTTCGCCCGCGCCGGACTGATGAACGATACGGACAGGTGCGTCGGCTTCGCAAAATTTCGGCCAGCTCTCGCGGGAAGCGTGGTTGAGCGTCCGCGCTCCACGGCTGCCGCCGGTGATCAGGACGGTGAATATTCCGTTGCGCTTCGGCTGCACCGCGAAAAATTCGGGACGCACCGGCAAACCCGTCACTTCCGATTTGGAGGGCGGAAACCAGGCACGGGTGGATTCGAAGCCGAGCAAGGCGCGATAGACTCGTTTGGCAATACGGCGATGGGTGAACCCTGGGATGGCATTGGGCTCCATGATGACGACCGGAATACGGGCCAACAGAGCCGCCAGGGTGACCGGGCCGGCGACGTAGCCGCCCATGCTGAACACGGCGCCGGGGCGGAAGCTTTTTAAGATTCGCCAGGCGGAGATGATGCTCAGCGGCAATTGAATGGCTGCTCGCACCTGCTTCCACAGGCCCACGCGGTTTAAGCCGCCGATACGGATGAATTGCATTTCGTAGCCTGCTTCAGGGACGAGTCGCGATTCCATTCCTTGCCGTGTGCCGATGAACAGCAGCCGATGACCGCGATTTTCCAAGACCCGAGCGACGGCCAGCGCCGGGAACACATGTCCGCCGGTACCGCCGCCTGTTAGTACGAACGCGGGCATCTGGCGTTTGAGACAGGTGGACATGGTGGGCCGGGAGGCAGATTAACCGCTCGATACTGTCGAGGTTCGCTTTCGGCGGTTGGGTCGAGACCGTCTGGGGTGAAGCTAGGCGGCATGTTCGCTTACGCTTAGAAGCATTCCCATCAGCAGTAGCGTGCTGAGCAGGGAACTGCCGCCGTAGCTGATGAAGGGCAGCGGGATTCCTTTGTTGGGCACCAGATCGAGGACGACGCTGATGTTGATGAGCGCCTGGACGACCACGCACACTGTGACGCTCAAGGCGAGATAGCGGCCGAAATGATCGGTGGCGCGCATGTAGGTACGAATGCCGCGCCAGAGCACGATCATGAAGCCGGCGACGAGAAGAACAGCGCCGAAGAAGCCGGTTTCCTCGCCGACAATAGCGTAAATGAAATCGTTCTGCGCTTCAGGGAGGTAAAGCATTTTCTGCCTGCTTTCCATAAGACCGAGCCCGAGTATGCCGCCGGATCCAACGGCAATTGCGGCTTGCCGCTGCTGATAGCCGGGGTCGCTGGTCGACGCGGTCCTCTTTGCATATTGCTCGATGCGACCCTTCGGATCCAGCTTGGCGAGTAACGTGTGCTGCTTATCGATGAAGTCGAGAGTGCGGGCCAGGCGGTACGGCTTCATGGCGATAAAAGCGCCGCCCAGGACTAAGCCAAGAACCGCGCAGACGGCGAGATAGCGGTATTCGATGCCGGCGACGAAGATGACAGCAACGGTAGTCACGACGAGGACGACGGCGGTACCGAGGTCCGCGACCGCAACCGCGAGAGCCATGACAGAAATGGATACCGCAATCGGGCCCAGCGTGTGCCTATCGTTGACGGCGCCTAAGCGACGGCATAGAAAAAACGCGAGGAAAAGGGCGAGCGCGGGCTTCGCCAACTCAGAAGGCTGCAGGGAGAAGGGTCCTCCTTTCAGCCAGCGGTGACTGCCGCTGTCAGTGAGGTAAACGGCGACCAGCAGCAGCAGCACCAGCCCCAAACTTGCGAAGGCGACGCGCGGATTGTTCCACTGGCGGTAATCGCGCTTCATGCAGTAAAGAAGGATGACGATGGAGACGACCGCCCAACCTAGCTGCCGGAAGAAGAAGTAGGTGCTCGCGACGTGATATTTCAACTCCGCGATCAGCGAGGACGCGCTATAGACCATCACCAGGCCGAAGCACACCATGGCGATGACTGTGAGGAAGAGAATCCAATCTGTTTTGAGACGTTGGGCCATCGTATTTAGAGCAAGTAGCTTAAATCAATTCTGTTACTAATTGTTTGAAAGCATTACCGCGGTGCTCGTAGTTTTCGAACTGGTCGTAGCTCGCGCACGCAGGCGCCAAAAGAACGACATCGCCGGATTCAGCGTGCTGCCGTGCGTGTTGAACGGCGTTCGCCAAAGTACCGCACTCTACCAGCGGGAGCGCCCCATCTAATGCCTTTTTGATCAGCGGAGCGGCGGCGTACGGGTACGGCGGCTCGGCTCCGATCAACAAAGCCGCTTTGGCTCTGCGCGCCAGCGGTTCGCGCAACGGGGCGTAATCGCTTCCTTTGTCTTTGCCGCCCAGGATAATCCACAAACCGCCGGAGAAGGCGGCTATGGCTTTCAACGCAGCGTCCACGTTGGTCGCTTTCGAATCGTTGAAGTATTCGACACCCGCGACGTTCCGTACGAACTCGATTCTGTGCTCCACACCGAGGAACATTTCGACGGCGTCGCTGATGGCGTCGATGCTCGCTCCGGCTAATCGGGCCATGAGGCTAGCGGCCATTACGTTTTCGACGTTATGCAGACCGCGCAGCTTGATCTGCGAGCGGTGGATGAAGGGATGAGTGTCGAAATACAACTCGCCTTCGTTCATCCAGATACCGGCGGGAACCTGGCGATGGGAACTGAACCACCAGATCTCCCCTTTCGTCCGTTCGGCCAAAGCTTTCGAAGCGGGGTCGTCATAATTCAGGACCGCGAAATCGCCGGGCTGCTGAGTTTCAAACAATCGGGCTTTCGCAGCGGCATAGTTTTCGAAAGTGTGATGGCGGTCCAGGTGATCGGGAGTGATGTTCAGGCAGGCGGCGATGTCAGCGCGGAAATGCGAGATCGACTCCAACTGGAAACTCGACAATTCGAGAACATTCCATTGCCGCTCGGCCGATGAATCGATCAACGAGGCGGTGGCGGTTCCGATGTTGCCCCCGACTTGGCAAGGAATTCCGCATTGATGGAGTATGTGGCCGGTAAGGGCGGTGGTGGTGGTTTTACCGTTCGAGCCGGTAATGCCGATCACGGGACCTTTCAGAAAAAACGACGCGAGCTCCACTTCGCCAATGACGGGTATGTGGCGCAACCGTGCGGCGAGCAGCAAGGGCAGGTCGTAGGGAACGGCCGGCGAAATCACGATGAGGTCTGGATCTTTGCCGGCATCGCTGACGTTTTCAGGCGTCTGGGGAACGACTGACACGCCTAAGGCGTCGAACTTCGCCTGCTCGTCGGGCGCAAGCGGCTGCGCATCCATCGCGAACACACGCGCGCCTTGCTTCAGAAGAAGCTCGACCGCCGCAATGCCGGAGCGCTTGGTCCCGATCACGAGAACGTGTTTGCCGCTGAAGTCCAACTCGCTTACCCTGCTATCTCAATTTCAATGTTGTTAGTGCGAAGAGCGCCATGACTAAGCCGGCGATCCAGAAGCGGACGATGACTTTCGACTCCGGCCATCCGAGCGCTTCGAAATGGTGGTGAATGGGGGCCATTTTGAAGATGCGCTTGCCACCGCGGAGCTTGTAGCTTCCCACCTGGAGAATGACGGAAAGAGTTTCTATGACGAAGACGCCGCCGATGAAGATCAGCAAAATCTCCTGCTTGATGAGAACCGCGATAATGCCTAATCCGCCACCCAGAGCGAGCGAACCGACATCTCCCATGAAGACTTCCGCCGGATGGCAGTTGTACCAAAGGAAGCCGAGGCTCGCTCCCATCATGGAGGCAGCAAATACGGTCAGTTCCTGGGAATGAGGCAAGCGGGCAAGATCGAGGTATTGCGATAAGGCTACATGGCTTGATACATACGTCAACGCCGTCATCGCGCCGGAAGCAATGATCATCAGGCCGATGGCGAGACCGTCTAAGCCGTCGGTGAGGTTCACTGAATTCGACGAACTGACCATGATGAAGACGATGAAGATGTAGAACGGAATGAAGGCCAGCGGATAAGTCCAAAAGTTTTTGGTCAGGGAATACAGGAGCAGGTCCGGCTTGTATTGCTTAAAGAAGGGAAAGTTGATGGCCGTTGAATAGGCTTGGTTGGCGTGCAGCAGCAGTAGACAGAATCCGACCAGCATGGCGCAAAGGACTTGCGCCCAGAACTTCTGCCAAGCTGTGAGGCCCAGATTGCGCTTCTTCGCGACCTTGGCATAGTCATCGATGAAGCCAATGGCGCCGAATCCAATCAGCCCTAGCAGGGCCACCCAAATATATTCGTTGCGCAGATCTGCCCAGAGCAGGGTCGGTAAGACAATTGCGCTGACAATCAGGAGGCCACCCATAGTCGGGGTTCCGGCCTTTTTGTGGTGAGATTGTGGACCTTCTGTGCGGATATGCTGTCCAAAGCTCCACTCACGGAGTTTGCGAATAAACCAGGGACCGACGATCAGGGCAAAGCCCAGGGCTGTGAGGCTGGCAAGCGCCACCCGGGTTGTGACGTAACCGAAGACTCGGAACGTCGGGATGTACTTTACGAGCACTTGGAAGAGCAGCCAGTACAGCATCTTAAGTTTCCATTGTGACGGGCGGGAAAAAAACGCGGCGTGATGGGAATGGCCGGCTTCCTGGAGGGACATCTAAAAGCCGGTTCACGCCGCGTGCCCTAACTAGCACGTTTGCACGTACTAAATTCAATGTCATTACATGCCTAAGAACTCTGGCCGTTTTTGGAAGACGCTGCGTGCGCCTGTTTTCCAGCGGCCTTGCGCTGGTATCCGAAAGAGCGCAGGACGCGACGCGCGACTTCGCGATCATCGAACGGAATGGGGCCGTCCTTTAAGATCTGGTAGGTTTCGTGGCCCTTGCCAGCCAGGATGACGACGTCGCCGGGAGCGGCTTTTTCAATGGCCAGGCGAATCGCTCGTTCGCGGTCCGGTTCCGCCGTATGCGGCGTGTCATAGCGACGCAGCCCGACCATGGCATCGTTCATGATGGCGAGCGGATCTTCGCTACGCGGATTATCGGAAGTCAGCACGACGTAATCGCTCAACTCGCCCGCGGCCATACCCATCAGCGGGCGTTTCGAGCGGTCACGATCGCCGCCACACCCGAATAATGTAATCACCTGTTTGGGCTTCATGCCGCGCGCAACGGAAATCACATTCCGAAGCGCGTCATCGGTGTGGGCATAGTCCACTACCACCATGAAGGGTTGACCCTGCTCAACGCGCTCAAATCTCCCCGGTACAGTTTGCAAATCAGTCAGTCCTTTCTGAATTTCGCTTTCGCTTAAGCCAAGCGTGAGCGCCGCCGAACAAGCGAGCAGAATGTTGTAAACGTTGATGTGACCAACCAGGCTCGATTCGACAGGGAACTTGCGATCGCCCGCAAGCACTGTGAAATGCGAGACCCCCAAACGAGGAATCCACCTCAACAGCACGTACCCACGTATCGTCCACGGTGCTGCGCGCAGCCTTGGGGGGAGGTTGCTCGATTCCGTACCAGAGTACGGTTGTGTCCGCCGCGATTTCCAGGCGACGGATCGTTACATCATCGGCGTTCAGGACCGCGAAGCGGGGGGGAGGACCGGTTCGCGGTTTGTACAACAACTGTTTGGCGGCAAGGTACGATTCCATCGTTTGGTGATAATCCAGATGGTCCCGCGTGAAATTGGTGAAGGCCGCAGTATGAAACTGCATGGCGTAGATGCGCCCGAGATCGAGCGCATGCGAAGAAGCTTCTAACGTCGCGTGCGTGCCGCCCTCTTGTTCAAGCTCGTGGAACATGCGGAAGAGGTCGAGCGACTCGGGTGTCGTGTTCACCGCCGGCAACACGCGCCCAGCCAGATGATATTCGATCGTTCCAATCAGCGCAGTGATCTTGCCCGCGGCACGAAGCATGGAATCGAGCAACAGCGAGCTGGTGGTTTTACCGTTGGTGCCGGTGATGGCGATTAATGCCAAGCGTTCGTCGGGCCGATGATAGAAGTTTCGCGAGGCCGTGGC
The DNA here is from genome assembly GCA_963849445.1 of uncultured Acidobacteriaceae bacterium. GTDB lineage: Bacteria > Acidobacteriota > Terriglobia > Bryobacterales > Bryobacteraceae > Bog-105. The sequence continues at coordinate 126,932 of CAWKHS010000024.1, forward strand.
GAGAGCGTGACGGCCATGAGGCACTTGCAGCCACGTTCCCGGAAATCCGGCAGATGCCGGGCGATCGCTCACTACAGCCACCGCGCCTTTCTGCAGGGCCGCCTCCGCGTATTGGGCTCCGTCCACCTTTGCGCCGGAAAATGCGAAGAACAGGTAACCGGGTTCCACTTTGCGGCTATCGTAGGCGAGGCCTCGGACCTCAGTCGCAGCAACGGATGCTGCGAGCGGCGTGACCACCGGAACGCCTTCGAGTACCTGGCTTAAATTCACCTCGTAAACCTCACGCGGATATGCTCACCGGGAACGAGAAGCGCGCCGGCAGGCGGATTTTGCGCGCGCGCCAACCCCTCGCCCAGCATGTCCACGTCGATGCCGTCCGCGGTAGCCAGTTGCATCACGTCCTTGATGGTTCGGCCGACGAAGTTAGGCACTTTGGGAGCATTCGGGTCTACATCGGTGTCGGGCGCCGCGCCGTCCACGGCGGGTTCGCCGAGCGACTCTTTCAGCTCTTCGGGCGTGGGTGGATTTAGTTCCGCGAGGGAAACGTCGTCGGACTCTTTGGCGTCGTCCGTTTTCTTCTCTTTACTCTTTTCCTTCGCCGCCAGTTCCTCCAGATCCTGCGGATCGTCCGGCGCAATGTCCATGCGGCGAAGCGCTTCCGAGGTGAGCTTCACATACACTGGGCCTGCAGCAGATCCGCCATAGCCCGCCTGCCCCGAAGTTCCGGTAATTGTGACAACCACCACAATGGATGGGTTGGGATAAGGCGCAAAACCCAGAAAAGAAGCGTTGTAACGGTGGGTATAGACGTGATGCGCGAAGTCGTAGATCTGCGCAGTTCCGGTCTTGCCGGCGATGGTATAGCCGACCACGTGCAAGTGGTGTCCCGTGCCGCCCGGTTCGGTCACAACGCGGCGCATCATCATGCGCATCGTGGCGACAGTCTCCGGTTTCAGTACTCGCACCGGAGCTGGGTACTTCATGCTTTCTTTCGCTTCGCCTGGGGCTTGCTTCCACGCAACGAGATGCGGGTGAACCAAAAATCCGCCATTGGCGATGACGCTGCCCGCTTGTGCCAATTGAACGGAAGTAACGCTGATCTCGTGGCCCATGGGAATGGATCCAATCGTTGTGGGCTGCCAACGCCTCAGAGGCCGCAGTAGGCCCGGTGCTTCAGCGGGTAACTCGATACCGGTGCGATGGCCGAATCCGAAGCGGCGGATATATTCGTACAGGTTCTTGTTGCCAACCTCCATACCGATTCGGATGGCGCCGATGTTACTTGAGAATGCGAGAACATCTTGCATCGAGAGCGCCGGGTACGCTTTGTGATCGTGGATCACGCGGCTGTAGAGTTTCATGACCCCGTTGCCGCAGTTGATGATGGATTCGGGCCGCAGGTTTGTCGTCTCGAGCGCCGATGAGAGGGTGATCACTTTGAAAACCGAGCCGGGCTCAAATGGCGCCACTACGGCGAGATCTTCACGCCCGGAGGCTTTCTCGCCCGCGTGCAGCCGCTCGTTCAGGTCATACGTGGGATAGTTTTCGAGCGCGAGGACTTCACCCGTCTTGGGGTTCATGGCGACCAAGCTGCCATGTTCGGCGTGATTTTCGGTCACTGCGGCTTTCAGCGCGTCGTGAGCAAGATGCTGCAGTTCACTGTCGATTGTCAGCCCAATCGTCTTGCCCATAACGGGCGTTTCGACCACCTCCGACTCATAGGCGCGGTTTTTCACGTCCACCTTGAGGCGCATCACTCCTTTCGTGCCGGCGAGATCTTTGTTCAGCTTCAGTTCGATGCCGGCGGCGCCTTGCTGTTCAGAATTGACGTTTCCAATGACGTGTGCGGCGAGGTCGCCGTTTGGATAGCTACGTACGCTGCCGCTGCTGACGATCAGCCAATTCAGCTTCATGGCCGAAAGCTCTTCGGCCGCTTCGTCGGAAATCTGCGGGTCCACGATGAAATAGCCGTGGTGCCGCCGGGAACCGGCCGCCGCTCCGGAGATCGGATTCGAGTTTGGAAGCGTCCAGTTTAAGAACGCGCGCCAACAACGCTGCTGCAAACCCGATGTTCTGTATCTGTCTCGGGTTCACCGCGACGATGCGGGACGGTGAGCTGATGGCGAGAAAATTTCCATTGCGATCGACAATCGAGCCACGAACGGGCTCGATGGGCGCGGATTTCTCCTGCTGGGCTTCGGCCGCTTTGACGTACTTTTCGTGCCCAAAGATCTGCAGATCCGCGAGCCGCAGAACGATAATGAGGGCCCATCCAAAAAGGATGAGCCCTGTTACTCCCAGCCTGTCTTTTGACTTAACATCCGGGGACTTAAATTGAGGTCCGGGCGCGGGTTCCATTTCCCTTCTTCAAAGTCTCCTCGCGCGAGTACTATTATCGGGCGGCGATTTCGCTATCCGACCCCGGCAGCGTGTTGCGGGCTTCGGCATCGGCCTTTGTTTTTCCGTCGAGATATTGCACTTGCTGCGGAACCGGATCGACCATCTTCAGCGTCTTCGACAGTTGCTCGAGACGGTCATAATTCAGCAACTTGGCTTGTTGCAGATCGAGCTGTGTGTTTTGCTGTTCGAGTTTCTGCTGTTCCTGGCGTAGGTTCTCGACGGTGAAACCGGCCATGGTGTTGTACGCGGCAGGAACCAGACCCGCGATCACGAGCATAGCCGCGATAAAGCCCGTCGCCACGGTGCGGCTGCGCGCCCGTCTCGCGATGGGATCCACCGCGCGCACGACGGTGCTGTTGTCGATGCGCTTTACGAAAAGATAAACATCCTCGTTGGCGATGGGGCGCAGACGAGGCGATTCCGTGCGTGTCCAGATTGCGGGCGGGGCTTCGGCCAGTTCTCTGACCCCGACGAAACGATTAACTATTGTTGCGAGTGACGCCATTATGATTTGTCCTTCTACTGCTTTAAAACCCGTTTGAACGGCGCATTCTATGTCCGTTCCAGCGCGCGCAATTTCGCGCTGCGCGACGCCGCATTATTAAAAATCTCTTCCGCCGCCGGCCTCACAACGTGCTTCGTTAAAATTCGAGCCCGCCCTTCTCGCGCCAACGCCTGAAATGCCCGCTTCACTTTTCGGTCTTCGAGCGACATGAATGTCAGCACCACAAACCGTCCGCCCTGCCGCAGCCGCTCCGGCGCCAGGCCGAGCAACCCATCCAACTCTTCCAATTCCCCGTTCACCTTCAGCCGCAGCGCCATAAAGGTCTGCGTGGCCGGGTGCATTCTCCCCGTTCGCGGCACGGCTTTCTCAACCACCTGGGCCAGACGGCCGGTAGTCAGGATGGGCCGCGCGCGAACGATTGCTCTGGAGATTCTTCGCGACCTCCTTTCTTCGCCGAGCTCGTAAATGAGATCGGCGAGCGCCTTTTCAGGCAATTGATTTACAAGATCCGCCGCTGTCACGTCATCGCGGCGATCCATTCGCATATCTAACGGCCCGTCTTCCATTAGCGAGAAGCCGCGTTCCCGGCTGCTCAACTGGTATCGGCTCACACCCAAATCCGCCAGCACCCCGTCCACCGCCGAGACGCCGTTCTGCTCCAGCGCCTCAGGTAACCTCGAAAAAGCTCCGTGGAAAAATCGCACGCGACCCGCGACTGATTGCGTCCTCGCCCGCGCCATTTCGAGCGACTCGGCATCGCGGTCACAAGCAATCACAAATCCGCTATCAAGCTGGGCAGCTATGGCGCCCGTATGACCGCCCAACCCAGCGGTCATGTCCACATAAATGCCATTTGGCCGAATCGCGAGATACTCGAGCGATTCCTTGAGCAGAACCGAAACGTGCCACGGCGCTCCCTCTGACGGATTCTCGCTGTCGGCCGCGTCCATACATGACGGCCTATCGCACGCCTTTCTTCTCTAGCGCACTCACCTTCTCCGCGAGATTCGTCCGCGCCCTGCTCAGCCGTTCCTCGTAAACCTTACTTCCGAAAACCTCTATCCGCTGCTTGAAGCACAGCAGATGAACATCGTCCTTCTCCAAGTTCAACTCACGGCGCAAGGTGGTCGGCATCAACACTCGCCCTTGCGCATCGACTTCGGCGTCCTCGCCATAGTGGTTCGCGACGAACGCCACGTCAGCCCTCACATCCGCATCGTCCCCAGCTTCCTGGAGCATGTTTTCTGTTTCCCGCCAGACGGAAATCGGGTAGATTAGGGCTGTCGATGTATTCAAGGTTGTGATGAAGACTTTGCGTTCCCCTAGCGACTCCAAATACTGCACGACCGCAGCCGGGAGTTTGAGCCGGCCCTTCTCGTCCACGCGCCCGCTCAAAGTGCCACGGGGGGGATCCACCATTACTGGCGGGCTGGGCTGACTTTCGCTCTCCACTTCGAACCACTTTTATCCAATTCGGACCACTGGAAAGATCCTCGCATGGGTCCCAAGTGATTGCAACAACTTTCTTTAAGGAAATTCCCGTAAGTTATTGTATTCGCCTTCCTTACGCCTTTGGGCGTAAGGCGAGCGGGCGCTTCGGCGTGGCAGACACTACGCCGGCGTGGTGTTATGCGGGAGGCGGAGAGAGTTGGGGCGAAACCGCGTTACTGCTTTTCTACTCGGAGGTCGTTCTCGACTGAGAAGACGTTTGGCACGGCGTTGGCGCGAACATTGATCAAGTTCTTGTCGCCCTGATTCGCCACCACGCCTTCGAGCCTCACGTGGCCGTTACTCACGATGATGTGAATGCTCGGGAGAGCCTGGTGACCGTAGCGGTCGCCGATCTCCGGGTTTCCATAGATGGCGCGGAACTCGGCGCGGCGGATCTGCCAATCCATGTCGGACAGCGGGAGGACGTTGATACGATTCACCACTTGCGTCACTCCTTCGATACTCTTGACGACGTTTTCCGCATCGGACTTGAGCACGGGATTGGTGACGTCGCCCATCAATGTGACGGTGGTGCCTTCAACCCGAAATGCCAGGTCATCGAAGATCGTGTAGTAGGGCAGCATCACCAACTGATGACGGACCTCCTGCATCAGGTGGCTCTGATTGGCCGGACCGTGCAGGAATGCGTCGTTATGATCCTTTTGCTGTGCCTGCAACGGCAGCGTGCCCCAAAAGGCAACACTCATGATCGCGAACATCCAGCTAGCTGCTCTTACCATCAACTCTCATGACCTCTACTAATGAGATTGCACGCACGGCCCTGTGTGTTACCTAGCAAGTCTCGCTATGCGCCTCTCTCCGTATTAGGTTAGCCCTGCCCTTTGTGCTTCCAAATCGCGCTGCCGCGTTTCGCGAAGATGCTGACCAGCAGCGTAAGAATGCCCACGAAGACGCAAAATGCGCTAGGGTAGAACCGCCAATTTGCGGAGTAAGGCCAAATCGGCAGACAAACCAGCGCCACGAAAAAAAATACGATAGAAACCCATTTCCAATCCATATCGGTCTTAGTTATTAGACGGGAGGGGTGAACCCGTGTTACGGATCCGGGCGCTAGTCTTTGGAAACGGAACTGGGGGCCAGGGCCTTTCGGATGCGGTCACCTGACACGGTGTGGCTGAAGTGCGCTGACAGGGGTTTTGTGCAGGTCATTTCCAAAAGTCTTTCCCTTAAGATAGGGCCAAGTGGGATTACGTGATCAGGAACAAAGTGCAAACCGCGCGGCTGCGCGCCGCCCAACAAAAAGGGAACTCGCTGATCCCCTCGGCGGAGCGCTTGATACCGTGCCCGTTTTCCGCAAGTTCCTCAAGCAATGAACAGACTGTTATTTAACGGCCGTGCTCCGTTGTTGTTTGCGCTTTCAGTTTTCTTACCTGCGGTAACGGCTCAAGTTTCCGGGCGCTGAACAGGAGTTCAGCGGGAAAACTGTGATCTCCGTGGCCTACGAGCCCGCCGCCCAGCCTGTCGATCCGCGCGACCTCCAAAGGATGCAGCTAGTGCAACCCGGAGAGCCGCTCAATCCCACTCAGGTGGCGGGGAGTATCGACCGCTTATTTGCAAGCGGTCTGTACGATAACATTCAAGTCGATGCCGAGCCGAGCGGGGCAGGCGTGGCGATCCGTTTCATCACGCGCCCGCGGCGCTTCATCGGGCATGTAGGCGCGCAAGGACAAATCAAAGATCCTCCCAGCCGCGCTGTCATCATCAGCGATGCGCAGCTCACCTTGGGCTACCCCTACGATGAGGAAACCCTGGCGACCGCCAGAAAGACCATCGAGCAGGAACTCCGCAGAAACGGCCTCTATGAAGCACAGGTCGGTGTAGCGACAGCGGAAGACCCCCTCACCCATGAAGTCACAATTCGCTTCCTGGTAACCGCCGGAAAGCGCGCCCGCTATGAAATGCCCGTGATCACCGGCGAAACCAAGCTTCCCAACCAAACGATCGTCAAGGCAACTGGTTGGCGAATCCCGTTGATTCATCGCTGGCGGCAGGTCACGTCCACGCTCACCGACGCGGGTACCGAAGGCATACAGAAGAAATATGCCAAGGTGGGGCGGCTAACCGCTACCGTCGACATGAACTCGCTCGATTATGACCCGGATACCGGTCGCGCCAAGGCGACCTTCGATATAGACGCAGGTCCCAAGGTCACCATCAAAGCGCTTGAGGCAAAAGTCTCGAAGAGTAAACTGCGCGCCTATATACCCGTTTACCAGGAAGGCACCGTCGACCGGGATCTGTTGACGGAAGGTGCGCACAACTTGCACGATTACTTCCAGTCCAAAGGCTATCCGGATGTAGATGTAACGTTCCAGCAGGAGCCGATCAAGAACGATCAGGAAGTAATTAACTACTACATCGCCACCGGCCCGCGCCGTAGGCTTGTCAGCGTGCAGATTGAAGGTAGCGACTACTTCGCTCAATCCACCCTTCGCGAGCGGATGTTTCTCCGTCCAAAAACCCTGATTCTCCGCTATGGCCGGTACAGCGAAACCTTCCGGTCTACGGATCAGGATGCCATCGCGAGCCTCTATCAGGCCAACGGCTTTCGTGACGTGAAAGTCACCTCAACCGTCGAAACGGACTACAAAGGCAATCCCAACGATCTTGCGGTGGTGTTCCACATCGCTCAGGGCAAACAGTGGCGCGTCGCCTCCCTCCAGATACAAGGCGCTCACCGTCTGGACCTTTCCGCGTTGATTCACAACCAGCTCACCTCCGCGGCCAACCAACCCTATGCCGACGTGAATGTGGCAACCGATCGGAATTTGATCCTGGCCTACTACTATGCGCACGGTTTCCCCGCGGCGACATTCCGGTATGCGACCACGCCCGGTCCCGAACCTCAAACCGTGAATCTCGTCTACGACATCACCGAGGGACCGCAGGAATTTGTTCGGCGGGTGCTTCTGTCAGGGCTGTTTCGCACTAAACCGGAACTCGTGCAAAAGAGAATCCATCTCGATGACGGCGAACCCCTCTCGATGCTAAAGATCAACGACACGGCGCGACAGTTGAGCGACTTGGGAATCTTCGCCAGCGTCAACTCCGGTCTCCTCGATCCGAACGGCACGAACCGTTACAAAGATGTTCTCTTTGATTTCGATGAAGCGGCGCGGTACACCTTCAACATCGGCTTGGGTCTTGAGGTGGGGCAATTCGGAGGCACAACCACCTATCTTTCCGCTGCCGGCGGCTCCAAAGGCACTTCGCCGATCGTCTCCTTCGATGTAAATCGCCTGAACTTTCTTGGAATCGGTCAAACGATCGCATTGCAGGCCAAGTACTCCAACATCGAACAACGCGAGTCGATCAACTACATCGTCCCCCGCTTCCTGGGGTCGATGAATCGCACCGTGACATTTACGCTTCTCTACGACACCACGCAGGACGTGCAGACATTTTCCGCGCGCCGCGAAGAGGCCAGGGTGCAGTCATCGCAAAGGTTCAACAGAGCGTCCACCATGCTTCTGTCCTTTATCTACCGGCGTGACGCCCCCAACACCGTCGTTCCAGCCTTGACCACGCCTGCATTCACACGGGCCGTTCGGCTTGGTATTTTATCCGCCAGCTACATCCAGGATCACCGCGACAATCCAGCCGATGCTCACCATGGTTTCTGGAACACGCTCGACGCGGACGTCTCGGGAAATTACTTCGGATCGCAGCGAAATTACTATCGCTTCCTCGCAAGAAACGCAACCTATACTTCCCTCGGCCACAGCCTGGTGTTCGCGCGCCAAACGCAAATCGGCGGCATCATTCCGCTACAATCTGCCGGCGGGTATGAACAAATATGACGACATTCCGCTGCCCGAACGATTCTTTGGCGGCGGCAGCGTCTCGATGCGAGGCTTCGGCGATAACCAGGCTGGTCCCCGCGACATCGGCACTCGCTTCGGAACTTGCCGGGCAGCGTACCCCGAATCCCAGACGCCCATCACCCCGACCGGCTTTCCCATCGGAGGCAACGGACTCTTCTTCAACACCTTTGAGTTGCGATTTCCCCTGCTTTATCCGAATCTCAGCGGCGTGATCTTCCACGACATGGGGAACATCTACACGAACTTCAGTGACATCTCATGCGGCTATCGCCAGAACAGCCTGCAAGATTTCAACTACGCCGTGCAGGCGCCCGGAATTGGCATCCGCTACAAAACCCCGTCTGGGCCCGGTGCGCTTGGATCTGTCTTATGCCTTAAATCCGCCCAGCTATACAGGCTTCAGCACAACCGAAACCATCCAGAGACTTGCTGAACTGCCAGCGCAGGTCAGATACGGAGTGGTGGCCACTTGCAGCTCCCAGCCCCCAGAGACTTAGCAAATTCCAGTTCTTCTTTTCCATCGGGCAGGCTTTCTGATGAATCGCCGAATTACAGTTCTCCTGCTTATCCTCAGTGCCGCCGCCTCCGCGGTCATCATCGATCGCATCGACATCCTGGTCGGAAACTGGATTATCAAGGAAAGTGACATCGAACGAGACGTTCGCGCCACCGAATTCTTGAACGGTCAGCCGCTCAGCATGAACAATGCTGCCCGTAAGGAATCAGCGAATCGTCTCATCGATCAGCTGTTTATTCGCCACGAGATATTTGTCGGCGGCTATCCCACCGCTACACCGGAAGAAGCCGATCAGCAGATCGATCGCTTGATGAAGCAGAAGTATAAAACGCATGCGGCCTTGGAGCAGGCCCTGAAACATTACGGCCTGGATGACGCCGAGCTCCGTACTCAGTTTCAGCTTCACCTGACCGTTCTACGCTTCATCGATGCGCGCTTCCGGCCCGCGGTGCTCGTGACCGATGAGGAGATCGAAAAGTATTACCGCGAGCATCGCGCCGCTTTGCAGCGCCAGTACCCCGGGAAGTCGCTCGACGATCTACGCGACAATATCCGTGACATCTTGAGCGGTGAGCGCGTCAACACCCTCTTCTTTGCCTGGCTCGACGAGCAGCGAAAGGACAGCAAAATCAAATATCTCGAGGAGAACCTGGCGTGACCGCGCGACGAAAAAAAATCCTCATCGGGGTAGGCATTGGCATTCCCGCTCTGTTTCTCGTCCTGGTGGTCACCTCCATTCTCATCATTCGCAGCGCGTGGTTTGCCAACTATGTGCGAGAGAAGATCATCGCGACCACGGAAGAATCCACCGGCGGCGTAGTCGAGATCGGTTCCTTTCAGTTCGACTGGATGCATCTCACCGCGCGCATCCGCAATTTCGTGCTCCACGGAACGGAACCCAAGGGCAGTGATCCATTAGCGCGGATTGCGCTGCTCGAACTGCGGCTGAAGCTCTTCTCCGGCTTGTATCACATGGTCGATCTTCAGTATCTCGGCATCACGCAACCGCAGGTGAATCTAATGGTCTTCCCGGATGGCACAACGAATATTCCTAAGCCGAAGGTGCCATCGAAACCCAGCGACAAATCGGGATTGGAAACGGTTGTCGATCTCGCCGTCGGTCAGTTCCAGATTCAGAACGGCCTTCTCGTGTATTCCCAGACGAAGACTCCGTTCAGCGCGCGCGGCGAAAACCTTCGCGCCTTGCTCAACTACAACACGCTGAACCCAAGGTACTCCGGCAATCTGTCGATTGATCCGTTATTTTTGACCTCCGGTACCAGCCCCCGATTAGGCGTTCACGTCAACCTGCCGGTGACGATTGAGAAGGATGCAGTCCGCATTGCAAATGCCAGGCTGAATACCGACCAATCGCAAATTATCTTGAATGGCTCCATTCAAAACATGAACGCGCCCCAGATCTCAGCCCAGGTCAATGCAACGGTTTCACTGCCCGAAATGCAGCGCAGCTTCGATCTTCCAATTGACCCCAACGCCAAAGGCGCGCCCAAAGTGCTGACGGCCGAACTATCGGCCAACATGGATCAAAAAAATAACGCGATTCAAATCCAGACAGCGCACATCGCCCTCGGCCAAACTACCTTGCAGGCGTCGGGCGCCTTAGGACCGTCTGCGAATTCAGGCGTGCAGTTCAATGCCAATCTGGCGCTCGGCGAACTCGCTGGTTTGTTGAAAGTTTCCTCCGTGCAGGCCTCCGGCGCACTTGACGCGAACGGAAAAGTGACATTAGATGCCCATAAAAATTACGCAGCGGATGGAACCATCAACTCCCGGGGCATTTCCATACGCAGTGGAACAACCCGCCTCTCCGATGTCAGCTTCTATTCTCCTTTCCATGCCGACCCTTACCTCATCAGCCTGGATGGCCTGAAGCTGAACGCCTTCGGCGGCGCGCTCGCAGCGAAGATTTTCGTTGAGAATCTGCAGCGTCTCAGCGTTGAGGGCACTCTGCGTAATTTCTCGCTGCCTGTGCTCGCGGAATCGTTCACCGGAAAGCGTCTCGGTTACGACGGAACCATTAACGGCTCCCTCAAAGCCGCCGGCGATCTGAAGGCAAAGGGCACCACCGGCTACACTGCCGATGCGAATCTGGCCATCGTTCCTGGCCATCGCGGCGTTCCCGTCAGCGGACATTTGCTAGCCGCCTATCGCGGTGCGAGCGACACGGTCGACCTCGGCCATTCCTACATCGCGATGCCGAACTCGCGCATTGACCTGTCAGGCACGTTGAACCGGCAGATCGATGTGAACTTGGTCTCGCACAATTTAAACGATTTTCTTCCCGCCGCCAACTTCAGCGCGGCGAAGCCGGAGTCCTCGCTCCCGGTAACGCTCCAAGGCGGCACGGCTAACCTACAGGCGCGGATTACCGGCAATCTGTCGGCGCCCCGAATCACCAGCCACGCCGCACTCGACCGCTTTGCCGTAGAGCAGCGCTCGTTCGATCACCTTGCCTTGGATCTCGCTGCCTCGCCTTCCGGAGCAATCGTGCAAAACGGCGTACTTACCCGCAAAGCTCTTCAAACCAACTTCGATGCTTCGATTGGTCTGCGCAAATGGAGTCCAGTGCCAAGCTCGCCGCTTGCCGCGAATCTCACCATGCGCAATGGCGACATTGCCGACTTGCTCAGCCTCGCAGGCGAAAGCATACCGGCTACCGGCGACCTCAACGCCGACGTGCATATCAACGGAACGTATGGAGATCCGCTGGGCAGCGCGACATTGCAAGTTGTGAATGGCAGCGTGTACCAGCAACCCTTCGATCGCTTGTTCGCCAATGTAGCGCTCTCCGATCAGCTCATCACGCTCTCCAATCTAGAGTTAGCCGCGGCCGGCGGCCGCATTGACGTGAACGGCACATTCCAGCATCCAAAAGACAGTTTCACTGTCGGGCATGCGCAATTCCACATCGGCAGCACAAACGTACAGCTTGCGAACATCAAGCCTCTTCAGCAACAATCGCCGGGCGTTGCCGGCGCCATCCAGCTGACAGCGGATGCCGCTGCGGATCTGCAGCAGGTCAACAAACAAAACGTAGTCACCGTCTCGAATATCAGCGCCGATCTCTCCGCGCGCGGTCTGCGCGTTCAAAATCAATCGGCTGGAGATCTGACCGCGACTGTACGCACCGCGAATGGAACAGTGAATTACCAGGTCGCTTCGAATTTTGCGGGCTCCACTATCCAGGTGAACGGCCGCACGGGTCTCACCAATCCGCATGCAACCACCGCCGATGCTTCCATTCAGAATCTGTCGGTAGAGAAAGACATTGCAGATTGCGGGTCAAGGCGCGGTACCCGCTCGCGGAACTCTTTCCGCGAACGCCCATGTTGCTGGTACCTTGGCGGCGCCGAACGCGAACCTCTCGTTTGCCTTAACACGCGCAAACGTCTATCAGGAGCCCATCAACGCGTTGCGAGGACAGGTTCAGTACAACAACACGCTCATCGACATTCCATCCCTCCAATTGGATGTTCCGGCCGGCACTTTGACCGCCACTGGTTCGTTCTCGCATCCGGCGAACGACATGAACGCGGGCGCCTTGACGCTGAACATCAAGAGCACCGATATCCAAGTCGGCAAGATCGAGCACGTTCAGCAGGCGAAGTCGGGCGTAACCGGCACACTGCGCCTCGCCGCCGATCTCTCAGCTCAGGTCCGCGAACAGAATGGCAATCGCACGGTCCTGATTTCGAACCTGAACGCGGATGCTTCCGCTAACGCACTGGAGATGAATAAGAGGAAGCTCGGCGGCGCCGCTTTCACCGCCCGAACGGCTGGGCGAAACCTCAATTTCCGTCTCGATTCGGACTTGGCCGGCAGTCAGATTCATGGCTCTGGGCAGTCCCAGCTAACCGGCGATTACCCGGTGCGCGCAAACCTGACGTTCGCTAACATTCGTTACGCCAACATCGCGCCGTTCATTTCCTCTGATCCTTCCGTGAAGCCCAGCTTCGATGCCTTGGTCGAAGGTCAGGCCTCCGTCAACGGTCCTATTCTCAACCCGGACAATCTGAACGCCACTTTGCAACTCAGCCAACTGGAGGCAAGAACTTCACCGCAAGGCTCTCCCACCGGCGCTCCGCCTGGAAAGACCGTGATCATTCATAACGACGGTCCCGTCGTGATCGCCTTAAACCACTCGGTCGTCACGGTGAAACAGTTGCGGATTGTGGGTCCCGGTACGACCATCGCCGCGTCCGGTGAAGTGAATCTCAAGAATCAGAGTGCTCCGCTTCGAGTGACTCTGAATGCGAACGCGGATCTCGGCGTTCTGCAAGATGCCGATCGCGACTTCTATTCTTCAGGAGCCATCGCCATGAACGCAACCATCCATGGCAGCTTCGCGGAGCCCCGTGTCAACGGCCGTATCGAGCTGACGAACGCCAACATCAACTATGCCCCCATGCCGAACGGATTGTCTAACGCGAATGGCGTCATACTCCTGAACGGCACCAGCGCAAGCATCCAAAACTTAACCGCTGAGAGCGGCGGCGGCAAAATTTCTCTCGCCGGCTTCGTCGGTTATGCGAACTCGAACATCAATTACAATCTGCGTGCAAACGCAAACAAGGTGCGCGTCCGCTATTCCGGAGTGAGCGTCACGTCGAATGCTGCAATAGCTCTCGTCGGCAACGAAAATCGTTCTCTCGTATCGGGCACCGTAACCGTCCAGCGCATCGCATACGGATCCTCCGGCGACGCGGGATTCCTGCTTTCTCAAGCCTCCACTCCGCCCTCTACTCCTTCAGCCCCCTCGCCTATTTTGGCCAATATGCGCTTGGATATTCGCATTTTGACCTCGCCGGATTTGCGCGTCGTCACCACCTATGCCAACAAACTCGCCATCGCCGCCAATCTCCAGGTTCGCGGTACCGCGGCCAGTCCAGGCATGGTGGGGCGCGTCACCGTCACGGACGGACAACTGGTCTTCTTCGGAAACACGTATACCGTAAACACCGGTACCATCAACTTCTACGACCCCAATTCCATTCAGCCCGTCCTGAATATTTCTCTGGAGACGATCGCCCAGAACGTCGACGTCACGTTGGGTGTTTCCGGTCCCATCAATAATCTGCAGTTGCACTACACGTCGGACCCGCCTCTCACCTTCCAGCAGATCGTGCAGTTATTGGCCACCAACACCACCCCGAACGATCCCACGATTGCGGCCCAGCAGCCCACGCCTCCCACGCAGTCGTATACACAAATGGGAGAATCCGCTATTCTTGGCCAGGCGGTGGCGAACCCGCTCGCCAGCCGGGTTCAGCGCGTCTTTGGCTTAAGCCAGTTTAAGATCGATCCGAACTTCGCGGGAACCGGTGGTCAGCCCGGCGCTCGCGTTACCTTGCAGCAGAAGATCGCCAATAACATCACGTTCACTTACATCACCGACGTGACGCAGACCAATTCCGAGATCATTCGTGTAGAGTGGGCCTTCACGCCCGCCCTATCCGCTGTGGCTCTGCGCGATTTCAATGGAAACGTAAGCCTGGAGTTGTATTACAGATTTAAGAAGCGATAAGACCCCGTCAGCGCAAAGAATGAATATTGTCATCTTCGGTCTTTCCATCAGTTCCGCATGGGGCAATGGCCACGCCACGCTCTGGCGCGGATTGTTGCGCGCCCTGCATCGCCGAGGACACCAAATCCATTTCTTCGAGCGAGACACTCCGTACTACGCCGCCCATCGCGATGCTGTTTCCTTCCCCTTCGCGGAATTGCACCTCTACTCCGATTGGCGAGCCAATCTGTCGCAAGCGCAAGACTGCCTCGCGCACGCCGATGTCGGCCTCGTCACGTCCTATTGCCCGGACGGAATCGCCGCCTGCGAACTTGTCCTCGAATCGCACCTAAACCGCACCGTGTTCTACGACATGGATACACCCGTCACGCTCAGCCGCTTAGAAAAAGGTGAATCGGTTCCCTACCTGCCCGCGGCGGGTCTTGCGGACTTCGATCTGGTGTTGAGCTATACCGGCGGACGCGCTCTTGAGCAACTTCGTTCACGCCTCGCTGCGCGCCGTGTTTCCACCTTGTACGGCTGGGTCGATCCAGAGGTTTACTATCCGGTTGAGCCCTCCGGCGATTTCGCCGCAGATCTGTCCTATCTCGGGACTTACTCTCCCGACCGGCAAGCGGCGCTCGATGAATTGCTGATTCATCCCGCCGGCCGCCTGAACGATCGACGCTTCGTGATCGGCGGCGCAATGTACGCCGACTCCCACAAATGGCCCCCGAACATCCGCCACTTCGAGCATGTCTCGCCCCAACAACACGCCGCATTCTATTCGTCTTCGCCCTTGACGTTGAACGTGACGCGCGGCTCCATGGCTGCCATGGGCTATTGCCCTTCCGGGCGTCTCTTTGAAGCCGCCGCCTGCGGCACCGCCGTCCTGAGCGACTGGTGGGTAGGGCTCGACACCTTCTTCGAGCCTGGCGAAGAAATCATCGTCGCGAGCTCTGGCGCAGAAGCCGCCGCCGCTATTCAAAAAGATCCTGCGCAACTCGCTTCCGTCGGCGCGCGCGCACGGCAGCGTGCCCTCGACTGCCACACGGCCGAAATTCGCGCCCAACGCTTCATCGACCTCATCGAATCGCCGCGGGATGACGCGGAAGAAGCTCAGTCGAACGCGCTCGCTTCAAGGAGACTCTAGCGTCATGTGGGGAATTATTCCAGCCGCGGGAATGGGCAGCCGCATTCAGCCCCTGGCGTTTTCAAAAGAGTTGTTGCCCGTTGGCAGCTACGTAACGGACGGCGGCGAACGCCCCAGGGCGGTCAGCGAATATCTGATTGAGCGCATGGTCAATGCCGGCGTGGACAAAATCTGCTTCGTGATTTCGCCCGGCAAGTCAGACATCCTGGATTATTTCGGCGGCAGCGCGCTCTCCGCCACAATTTTCTACGCGGTTCAGCCCCAGCCCGCCGGATTATGTGACGCTATCTTTCGTGCGCTTCCGCTCATCCCGCCGGAAGAGGAAGTCTGCATCGGCCTTCCGGATACCATCTGGTTCCCCGAAGACGCCCTCGCTCATCTGCCCGGCGGAAGCCTCTCGCTCTTGCTGTTTCCCGTCGGACATCCCGAGCGTTTCGATGCTGTCATTACAGATGAGTCCGGCGCCGTCATCGAAGTGCGCGTGAAGAGTACGCCTGTCTCTACACCTTGGATTTGGGGCGCATTTCGCATGCCTGGCGCCGTGCTCGCCGAACTACACCACATCTGGAAAGATCGCCGCGACGAATATTTGGGAACCCTGATAAACGAATACCTGGCGCGCGGCGGTAAAGCCTACGGATACAAGATCGGCCAATCTTATGTGGACGTCGGAACCCTAAATGGCTATCGCGAAGCCTTGCGGTTGCTGGACGCCAATTGCGCAGCTGAGACCACCTCCGCTTGACTCGCGTATCCCTCAGCCTCGAAATCATCGAGGATCTCGCTCGCCTGCTCGAAATTCAGCCCCAATGGTCAGCCTTTGCGCAGACAATCGAAGGACTCACTCCCTTCCAATTGCCCGAATGGCTCATCACTTGGTGGCGGCACTTCGGTAGCGGCGCCCTGCGTTGCTTCGTGTTTCGCGAGGGCGACCAAATGGCGGGTATGGTCCCCTGCTTCCTCCACCCTTGGAACGGTAACAGGCAAATCACATTGCTCGGCGCCGGCATCTCGGACTATCTCGAACCAGCGCTTAAGCCGGAACGTGCAAACGAAATCGTCTCTCACATCCAATCGCATTTGAATGCAAGTTCGGATTGGGACATCTGCCATTGGCAGGACCTCTCATGCAACACGCCCTTCCAACAACTTGCCTCCGAATTCACCGAAGACATGCCCTGCATGGCGATCCCATTAAACGGAACTTTCGAAGCATATTGGGAAAATTGTGCCAGAACTCTGCGGCAAAACATGCGCCGGGACAGAGCCAAAGCCGAATCACTGGGAGAAATTCGGTTCTATGTGGCAACGGACCCCGAGCCTGAGTTGCTCGATGGCTTAATCGAGATGCACCGCGCGCGTTGGCAACGGCAGGATCAACCCGGCATGATTGAGGCGAATGGCTCCGCGGCTTTTCTCCGTGACCTCGCACGCGAATTCGCGCGCCGCGGCCTCCTTCGCATTTTCTACCTCCGCTTTGAAGGAAAGCTCGTGGCCGTCATCTTTGCGTTCGATTACCGCGGCCGCATATCGAACTATCTGACCGCGTTTGATCCCGAATATCAGCGCCTGGGCTTCGGGCGCACTCTGCTCTATGAGTCCGTGCGTGATTCCTTCTATAACGGGTACAAAGCCTGGGATTTCCTTCGTGGCGACGAACAGTACAAGCAATGGTGGAGAGCCCAGGTGATCCCCAAAGCTAGGGTAATAGTGACTCGTACAACCGCAGATAATCACGCACCATCCGCGCTACATCGAAGCGCCGCCGGGCCGCCTCACGACACGTAACAGCCGATATTTCACAAACGCGCTTCACCGCCTCAACCATTTCCTCCTGCGAATCCACCACGAAGCCCGTTACTCCGTCCTCCACCACTTCGGGCAGAGCGCCTGAGCGGTTTGCGACAACGGGAGTTCCCGCGCTGATCGCCTCCATCGCCACCAACGAACTCGTCTCTGCCACCAGACTTGGGATAAGCAGACATGTCGCTTGCGCCAGAAGTTCGATTTTCCCGCTCAAACCCACTGGCCCCACATACCGCCGCTGATCGTCGAGCAACGGCTCAACGCATTCCGAAAAATATTTTTGATGATCGCGGAAGGGATGAACCGGGCCCGCCACTACAGCCGGCAAGCCCGCCGCATGCGCCACTTCGAGCGCGATATGCACACCCTTTTCAGGGCAGACGCGGCCCATCCAAAGCAAGTGTTCTCTCGATGACATGGCCGGCTGATACCTCTCAACATCCACCCCATTCAGCACAACAGGCAGCTTTCTCTTGCTTGGCGTCGCGTCGGCCTGGCTGTTCGAAACACAGTTCAGATGCAATTGAGGCGCGTCGAAAATCGACCCCGGATACCAATCCGGAGGAAGATGCAGCGTGGCAAGTTTCGCAACCGGGCGCGCTGGGATGTAAGTATGAAAATCCAAGCCGTGAAAATGGATCAGGTCGATCTCGTACCGCTCCAGCGCGTCATTGATGCAGCGTAGGTGCTCCCGTTCTGCATTCCGGCGCTGCTCATCGGTAATCTCATTCCCGGACTGTGGCGTAGCCACAAGCTCGCCGAAAACCTGCGATCCGCAAGCGGCCACCACAACAGACTCGTGTCCGGCTTGGACAATCCCGCGCTCCAGCAGGTAAAGAATCTGTTCCGCGCCCCCCGCTGAATCCGGGCCAACGGGAAGAAGTGGGTACGCAACACTGAGAATCCTCAACGCTAAAAAGCATACTGTATCGGCCTCCGCGCTCGACAGATCTCAGAGCCTGTCGCACTGCTGAAGCTACAATGCGGTTCATGCGCCAAGCCATTGCTCTTTTGAGTGCGTTCGCACTCGCTACGCAAGCTGCTGATTCTATCCATCCCCTCAGAGGGTATTCTCAGCAGAGCTCGGCCACTGAAATTCAGTGGGAACAGAAGTTTCGCGACATCCCACAAACCGATCGCCTGCGCGAAAACATGCGCAGACTATCGGCGCGGCCCCACCACGTCGGGTCGCCTTACGACAAAGACAATGCCGAGTGGATTGCGGCGCAACTGAAATCCTGGGGCCTCGATGTACGCATCGAAACCTTCGATGCGCTGTTTCCTACGCCTAAGGAACGTGTGCTCGAAATGATCGAGCCCGTGAAATATAAGGCCAAACTGGAAGAGCCGTCGCTCGCCGTTGACCCGACTTCGAATCAAAAGAGTGAGCAGCTCCCCACATACAATGCCTACTCCATCGACGGCGATGTCACCGCGCCGATAGTTTACGTGAATTACGGCGCTCCCGCCGACTACGAAGAGCTGGAGCGCATGGGCGTCTCCGTGAAAGGCGCAATTGCCCTTGCCCGCTACGGCCAGACCTGGCGCGGCATCAAGCCGAAAATGGCTGCGGAACATGGAGCCGTCGCTTGCCTCATCTATTCGGATCCGCATGAGGACGGCTATTTGCAAGGCGATGTCTATCCCAAAGGTCCTATGCGCCCACCGTTCGGTGTGCAACGCGGCAGCGTCATGGACATGCCTATCTACCCGGGGGATCCAGCGACTCCCGGTATCGGTGCTGTCGCAGGAGCAAAGAAACTGCCGCTCAGCGAAATTAAAACGCTGACAAAAATTCCAGTGATGCCCATCTCCTATCAGGACGCTGAACCGCTGCTCAAAAATCTGACCGGAGACCTCGTCCCGCCTGCCTGGCGCGGCTCGCTTCCCACCCCTTATCATGTTGGCCCCGGTCCCGCCAAAGTTCACTTCCGCATCAACTTCAACTGGGATCGCAAGCCTTTGTACGATGTGATCGCCCGTATCCCCGGATCGAAATTCCCCGACGAGTGGGTCATTCGCGGCAATCATCACGATGCTTGGGTAAACGGCGCGGGAGATCCGCTCTCCGGCGCAAGTCCCGAGATGGAAGAAGCGCGTGGATTTGCGGAACTCTTGAAACAAGGCTGGAAACCCGACCGAACCATCATCTATTGCTTCTGGGACGGTGAAGAACCCGGCCTGTTAGGCTCCACCGAGTGGGCCGAAACACATGCGGACGAGTTGAAACAGCATGCTGTCGCCTACATCAACTCCGACGGAAACGGCCGCGGCTTCTTTCGCGCGCAGGGATCCCATTCACTAGAAAATTTCGTGAACGCAGTGATGAAAGACATCACCGATCCGGAAACCAAAATGACGGTCTGGAAACGTCTGCGGCTCGCCGATCTGTCTCGCGCATCAGCCAAGAACCGCGCGGAAATGAAGACCCGGCCAGATCTCCGCATCCCCGCGCTCGGATCCGGATCTGACTACACCGTCTTCATCGATCATCTTGGAGTCGCCAGTCTCAACATCGCCTATGGCGGCGAAGATTCCGGCGCCGGTCAATATCACTCCATCTACGATGATTTCTACTGGTACACTCACTTCGAAGATACTGATTTTGCTTACGGCCGCGCGCTCGCGCAAACCGGCGGCACAATCATCATGCGTCTCGCCGATAGCGGCGTGCTGCCATTTCAATACACGGATTTCGCCGACACAATCCACACCTACCTCGGCGAACTGAAGGAATTGGCGTCAGACGAACGGACCACCATCAAGGAAAAGAATTCGGACATAGACGAAGGTGTCTACCAGGCTCTCGCCGATCCCAAGAAAAAGAGCGTTCCTCCTGCGAAAGAACCCCTTCCGCCCTACCTGAACTTCGCGCCGCTCGAGAACGCATCCGACGACCTCACCCGTGCCGCCGAAGCGTATGAGAAGGCTTTTCAGGCCGCCGGCGATTCCGCTCCCGATACAGTCAATGCGTCTTTGATTCGGAGCGAGCGTTTGCTGACCGATTCAGCCGGGCTGCCCGATCGCCCCTGGTTCGAAAATCTTATCTATGCGCCTGGTTTCTACACTGGCTACGGTGTGAAAACAATTCCGGGAGTAAGGGAAGCTATCGAACAGAAGCGCTGGACCGAAGCCGACCAGCAGATCGTACGTGTCTCGAAGGTGCTTGAAAACGAGTCCGATCTCCTGAACAAAGCCGCCAAAGAATTACAGACCCGCTAATAAAAACTGAACCGCGCGGGTCGCCAAGCGTTCTTTTCAAGCCGTCGCGAATTCCGCGACTTCTTCCGTAGACGGAACGTGCATCGGCAAAATGCCGCCTCTCTCATCGCCGCCGAGTTCCAGAATCTCCCGAAAACTCGCCTCCAGCGTCCGCACTGCGTTGCTCATCTGGTGCAGCCACGTGCTCCAGAACTCCTCAATCGAAGGAACCTGTTTGGTCTTACGGATTTCGCGCTGAATGTCTTTCCTGTACGCCGGCATGTCGAACCCGCGCAGCATCGCTGCCCCTGCGTCCGTGAGGTTGATCTGGTCGTTGATGTCGATACTCAGAACATCCTTGCGGAAAGTGCGTTCCTCGCCTTTTTTGCTGAGATACGTGACGCGCTCCTGAAAAGTAATAGAACCCGCTAAAACGTGAGCGTCGCTCGTCATCCCCAGCAGCGTTGTCGCACTCGTCGGAGCCTTCACAACAATCGGCTGGCTTGTCGCGTGCAAACGAATTTGCGCCGGCGCTGAGACGCCCGCCCACAAGTCGTTAGGAAGCTCCGTCATAGAGAAGTAGTTTGCGACAATCCCCTCCACTTCCTTATCCTCCAATTTTTCAATCTCCTTGGGCCTGAATCGTGTCGCCTCATCGGCACGTTTCTGAAAGTCGCTTTGATACTGAGTGCCTTCGTGCAACTTACTCAGAATGTCGCTCGGCCAAGTCGATCGGCTGTAACTCCATGCCACGGGAGTAACCTCGGCGCCCATCTTCTTCAGCAGCTCAGTAACTTCATAGATAGTCTTCTTGCCGCTGCTCTCGATGTAAACTCGCCCTTCGTTGAAGTCCAGCAGTACTGCAAACTGCTTGCGCATGGCGGCGGTTGTGCCGCGGATCTCGCCGTCGACCGATTTCTTGTCCGTAGCCTGCAAAAACTTATAAGGGCGCTCCAAAGCTGCATACGAATGCTGCTCTTTGATAGAAGCCAAATCGCTGACATCTTTCCACTGATTCGAAACCGCCCACAATCCAAACCAGGGCAAGGTGGAGTGCAACTCGAAGCTCTGCACGTTTAAGCCATACCCATCAGAATCCAAGATGTCCGTCGGAACCCTCGAATTCGCACGTGCTTCCGGTTCGAGCGCCGCGTACCGTGCTAGTTCCTTTTCCTGTTCTAAACCGAGCGCGTGCTGTTCATCCAAACGAGGAGCGCTGAACGGATTGATTCCCAGCGCATCCACTTTGCTGTGCCGCGTGATCGCCGATGCGGCCAGTTGCGAAGCTGCAATCATCAGCCCTCGGTCTTCCAGGCTCGATTTGAAGGTCTCCAGCGAATCCTTCTGCAAACCAACTATGGCCCAGTTGCCACGTCCAAACATGATGCGGCTTCTTCTCTCCTATCCACTTGATTGTTCCACTTGATAGTTCCACTTGACTGTTCCAAGTGATCGCCCACCTTTTTACCACGTCCCCCGAACGAGCCGCTTCCGCTACGGGTGCGTCGGCGCAGGCACCGTCACTGCCGGTACTGGCGCGGCCATCGCTTGCTTAAAGAACTGCCCCGCGCCGGTTAGATCGAAGTTCCACGACTTCAGAAGCTGCGGCCCCCAATTCGGATCGAAACACCACGCGACCCAACTAATCCCGCGAGCCTCCAGGAACTTTATAATCGCCGGTCCATAGTCGCTGTAGTTATACGGCGATTTCCTGCCTTCACCCGGATCGCTGTATCCAATCTCCGTCGCAATCACCGGATAGCGCGCCGCGGCAAATCCAAAATCTTCCTCCCACTTCGGCTCCCAGGGCTGCGTCTTTTTGTTCGGATACGGGTGCGTCACATACCCGACGTTGTCTGCCGCAATCGCACTCTCACGCAAGTCTGTCAAATAGTAGGCCCAATCGAATCCCGCAACAAGCGCAATGATGTGCGGATTGTACGCCCGCACCAGATGAATCAAATCCTCGTTGGTATGCTTCCACTCGCTCCAGGAAACCGGGCCGAGCCTTCCACCAGCGGTGGTCGGTTCGTTGAACATTTCAAAAAACGCAATCGTGTTGTTGCCCGCATAATGCGCCGCGGCAGCTCGCCAGAATCCGAACGTTTCCGTCTTCGACGTGTTGTACATCGGATCCTGAAACAACTCCGTCTCCAGGTTGCCGATCGAGTGCCAGTCGAGATCGATATATAGGTTGAGATCCGTGCACCAATCCACCGCCTGATCCACTAGCTCGAAATACTCGTGCACGCCCCGCTCTCGCCACGCGATCGGATGTACCGGAATCCGTACCACCGTCGCTCCGTACGCTTTTACCTGTTCGAACGTTTCGCGGTTCCAGTGTCCTTGCCCCTGCAGCTTATCGGGGTCGCCAATCGATACGCCTCGAAACAAAACCGGATTCCCTTGCGGGTCCACAAACCGATTGCCTCGCACCGAAATCAGCGGCATCTTCTTCGCATTCGGACTGTTCAGCGGCCGCTCAGTGTTCCGATCGTTCGAGTGCTCCCACCAATGCGCGGCAGCGGTCTGCGCCTCACACAAGCAGCCGCAAACAAGTCCTGCGATCGCAAGGGCTTCCAACTTCGTGAGAATGTTCACCCTTCATTATCGTGCTTGAATTTCTAGTCCCTGCAGCTCTACGGCAGCGGCGCGGCTTTGCACAATCCGCACTTCGTACAATCGAAACCATGCGCCGCGTTGCCCTGCTACTTGTTGCCATCGTATGCTCGCTCCATTCGCTGCGAGCTCAAGCGAACCGCCCGCAAGCCATTCAATATGAAGAAAGCCGCAAAATCTGGCTGCTCACAACAGAGCACAGCTCCTATGCCATGGGCCTCAGCCCTGACGGTCAACTGCAGCACCTGTACTGGGGTGGTCCGTTATGGCGTATTGCGGACATTCCGGCCGCTGTAACCCGGCGGGACATTTCTTCCTTCGATCCGCACCAGATGGTCGAAAACGAGGAGTTTCCCGGATGGGGTGGGCCGCGCTATTACGAACCTGCCTTGAAGATTTCGCGTGCCGATGGCGACCGGGACCTGGTCCTGCACTACCTCTCGCACCGCATTGAAAACAACGAACTCGAAATCGTGTTGAAGGACATTCGCGACGACATCGAGGTGGCGCTTGAATATCGCGTCTATCCGGAGTATGGAATCATCCGGCGAGCGGCCACCATTCGCAACAAAACCGCTCAGGCCATTACGGTAGAGAGCGCCCAATCGGCCACCTGGTATATGCCGCCCGGTGAGGGATACCGGCTTTCTTATTTGAGCGGCCGGTGGGCCGCGGAGACGCAACTCAACCGTGAGCCGATTCACGAAGGCATGAAGGTCCTGGAGAGCCGCCTCGGGCACACGGGACACAACTTGAACCCGTGGTTCGCCATCGACTCAGGAGATGCGGATGAAGAGCATGGCCGCGTATGGTTCGGAGCGCTGGCATGGAGCGGCAACTGGCGCATCACGGTGGAGCAAACACCATACCAGCAGGTGCGCGTGACAGGTGGTTTCAACACCTTCGATTTCTCTTATCCCTTGAAGCCGGGGGAGAGCTTGAAGACGCCCGCGTTCTATGCAGGATTTTCGGCGAACGGTTTCGGCGAAGCATCGCGCCTCCTGCATGATGTCGAACGCGCGGATATCGAGCCCCACGGACTCGAAGCGCGCGTGCGCCCGGTGCTTTACAACTCATGGGAAG
Source organism: uncultured Acidobacteriaceae bacterium (assembly GCA_963849445.1). Taxonomy (GTDB): domain Bacteria; phylum Acidobacteriota; class Terriglobia; order Bryobacterales; family Bryobacteraceae; genus Bog-105. The sequence continues at coordinate 151,076 of CAWKHS010000024.1, forward strand.
CGACAGAGTTCAACGTAAATGAGGCGGGACAGAAGGCGCTTGCCGACAAGGCAGCAAAAATCGGCGTCGAACTCTTTGTCATGGACGATGGCTGGTTCGGCAAAAGAAATAACGATCGAGCCGGGCTGGGAGATTGGGTAGTGAATCCCCAAAAATTTCCAAACGGACTCAATCCGCTAATTCAGTACGTGAACCACTTAGGGATGGATTTCGGGTTGTGGGTCGAGCCCGAGATGGTGAATCCGGACAGCGATTTATATCGGGCCCATCCCGATTGGGTGATGAACTTTCCGGGCCGGCCCCGCAGCGAACTGCGGAACCAGTTGGTTTTAAACGTGGCGCGTGAGGACGTGAAGGAATACATCTTTCAGGTGCTGGATAAGCTCGCGAGCGAAAACAATATTCGCTATTTCAAGTGGGATATGAATCGCGTCTTCGCCGAGCCCGGTTGGCCGGAGCAGCCCGTCGCCGAACAGCGGGAGCTTTGGGTGAAGTACGTTTGGAACCTGTACGACATTATTGGGCGGCTGCGTGCCAAGCATCCGAATCTGGAGATTGAGTCGTGTTCCGGCGGTGGTGGGCGCGTCGACTTGGGAATCATGCGTTACGTGGACGAGTTCTGGACGTCGGACAACACAGAGGCGTTCGATCGTTTACGCATTCAGGAAGGATTTTCACAAGCGTATACGGCGAAGTACATGTCGGCTTGGGTGACCGACGTTCCCAATATGAATGGCCGGAGTACACCGCTGAAATTTCGCTTTCTGGTGGCGATGCAAGGTGCGCTGGGAATTGGCGCGAATCTGAATAAATGGTCTGGCGAAGACGAAAAATTAGCTATCCAGATGATCGCGCTCGATAAGCGAATCCGGAGAACGGTGCAGTTTGGAAACCTGTACCGTTTGCTCTCGCCGCGCACCAATGACACCACCGCGAATGAGTACGTATCGGCGGATGGTAACCAAGCCGTCCTATTTGCTTTCCGGCATTCACAGGAATACAATACGCCCGCGCCCTCGTTGTATCTTCGCGGACTGGATTCCCGCGGGGTCTACCGCGTCGAGTCCATCGACGGGAAGTTGATGGACAAAGACTCGGAGCTAAGCGGCGCTTACCTGATGCAGCACGGATTAAACGTGAGTCTGCGAGGCGATTTCGACAGCACCGCGGTCGTGATCGAGCGCGTTCATTGAAGCTCTAACGAGCCCGGCAGCCAAGCGATGCTTGGTCCATACAGAGAGGAAATCGCCAAGCCATCGCGCCGTGCGTTGCCGGGCGGTTACTTAGAAAGGAGTCTGGCCGCCAGTGATGCCGTATACCTCACCGGTGACGAAACGTGCTTCGTTGGAAGCCAAAAACACAAATACCGGCGCGATCTCCACGGGCTGCGCAGCGCGTTCGAAGGCCGTGCTTTTACCGAACTGTTTCACCTGCTTTTCCGGCATCGTGGCCGGAATCAATGGCGTCCATACCGGTCCGGGAGCAACGGCATTGACACGCACGCTTTGCTTCATTGCGAGCTGGGAAAGTCCTTTCGTAAAGTTCACGATGGCGGCCTTGGTGGCAGCATAGGCCAGCAGGTTAGGACTGGGATCGAAAGCCTGAATCGACGCGGTGTTTACGATGGCGCTCCCCGGCTTCATATGACGCAAAGCAGCGCGGCAAAGCCAGAACATGGCGTAAATATTCGTTTTGAACGTCCGATCGAACTCTTCCGTGGAAAATTCCTCGATCTTGTCGTGTGTATTCTGAAATGCCGCATTATTGACAAGCAGATCGATCTTGCCCAGATCCTTCACGACGCGCGCGATCATCTGCTCGCAGTGCCCCTCATCGCGAATGTCCCCAGGCAGTTTCAAAGCTTTGCGGCCTGCGCGTTCTATCCACTGCGACGTCTCGGTTCCGTCCTTCTCTTCCTCGTGCAGGTAGCCAATCGCCACGTCAGCTCCTTCACGGGCGAATGCAATTGCGACAGCGCGCCCAATGCCGCTGTCGCCCCCGGTTATTAATGCCGTTCTGCCTTCCAGGCGGCCGAGACCACGATACGATTCTTCCCCGTAATCGGGCCTTGCCGATTCCATGTCATCGGTATGACCCGGATACCCAATCTTGTCTTGATTCGAGTTATCTTCCGGTTTCGGTTCCTGAGTTTTTGGATCCGCGGTTGTTGGTTCTTGCACAGTGTTGTTTTTCGCCATAGTCCAGCCTCCCCTTAGACGCGATCACTGGAGAAGCATCGCGCGACAATGAGATATGAAAAAAAGCGTGCTTGACGCAGCTCCTTCTAAGTTGGAGGAACGAAAAGAATGGTTGCATCTCGAGCAACTAGCGAATGTGGAAGTTACGTCAGAGGATCCTGATTATCCCGTCGAGTCTGTTTTTGCTGCAAATGGGGGGCAAGGGTGGCGCGCCGCCAACCCGGGACGGCAAATCATAAGACTACTTTTCCACGAACCGCAATCGGTCCGCCAAATACATCTTGAGTTTTCCGAGACCCAAGTAGCGCGTTCCCAGGAGTTCACACTTCGCTGGCGCAGTTCAGCGGATACCAGCTTACGAGAAATCGTACGTCAACAGTGGAATTTCAGCCCGCAAGGTTCCACCAGCCAGGTTGAAGACTACCAAGTCAACCTAACCGGCGTGTCCGCCCTCGAATTGGTCCTCGATCCCGATCTCAGCGGAGCCGGAGCAATTGCCAGTCTGGACCGCTGGCAAATAGCTTAGACTGTGCGCTTTACCCCTCCGCGAAGCGAACGGAGGCACGCGCGTCAGCAAGTGCTTCCTCCGCATGGAAACACTGCCCAACGCCGATAAGAAACGGGAAGAATGTCTTCAAACATCTCCGGCTCTCTATCCGCCGGCGCGCAACTGCTTACGAACGGCCAGCTCTTACTACCCGGCCCTTCACAGTCCGATGTCGGCAGTGCAACTCCCGATCAGGGAGTGAAGAAAGCTGCTGCCCCTCCGCCGCTGCAAACGAGTTCCGTCATCTCCGGTTCTATCACCTCACCCGACGGAGACACCGTAGAGCTAAGTGCCGAGGCTCTGCAGATGCTTCAGCAAATGGGCACTCCTGAACCAACTCCTTCGCATGCAGTCCATGGGTTCTCGGCAGCAGCGGCGTACGAATCCATCGATTACTTCGGCTAACAGGACCCGAGCACCGTCTACTGCTTCACTTGGTGCGCAATGATTTGCGACTTGATTTTGTCGTAAGTGGATTGCGGCACAACTTTCTTCGTGACGAGGTCCGTTTTACTCCGGTACGGCCGCCCAGCAATAATCTTCTGAGCATAAGCCGGTCCGATACCGGGAAGTGCATCCAGTTGATCGGCGGTCGCGCTGTTGATGTCGAGTAGACCACTCTTTTTCGCGCTCGCCGCGGTCGACTTATTGGGGGTCGGAGTCGCGCTGGCCTTCGGCGCGGAGGAAGTTTGCGCGGCTGCGAGAGCGATTGCGGCAAAAACGACAACCAGCCATCGAGTGAATTTCATAAGCGAGGTTTGCGTTTATGTAGGAACGCAAGAGAGCGCTTTTCTGTTAGGCGCTCCTGCGGAACAATGCGTGATAGATCACCAGCACAACAATCGCTCCGATAACCGCCACCAGGATGCTGTAAAGATTCAAACCTGTGACACCGTGGGCGCCAAACATGCTGAATAACCACCCACCGACAACCGCTCCGACAATTCCCAAGATGATGTCGAGGAAGAATCCCTCCCCGCTCTTGTTCACAATCTTGCTGCCGATGAAACCGGCAATAAGACCCAGAATGATCCAGGCGACAAATGACATGTTGATTCCTTTTCGAGAGAGTTTGTAAATTACTGATTGCGGGACATGTGAGACATGATCAGCGCGAGAGAGCCTGCGCCCAATGCCTTCACCAAGGTGGGATGCTGAGCGTAGAAACTGCCTGCCTGATCGATGATCGACGGATTGTTCCTTTGCGCCTGCTCGGCAAGTTGCTGGACCGTTTCAGCGGGTACCTGTTGGGCCTGCTGGGGCGTTACTTGCGACCCTCCTCCGAGAAGGCCTGATAGCCCGCCGAGCGCGCCTGCACTCGCCGCACCCGGCCCAAGCGATCCTAATAACTGGTTCAGAATGCCAGCTTGTTGCTGGCCATTCGATTGGCTGAAAAGAGTTCCAAGCATCTGTCCGAACGGTGGAGTTTGGTTCGAACGAAACGCCTCCGCCAATCCCGCCGCCAATTGCGGCTGGGGAGCCGACTGAGCCACGTGTTCGAAATCCTGGTGCACATTCGCCGGCGGATTGGCAGCACTCGCACCGCTGTATTGTTCGAGAGTTTTGACTATATCCAATAGCGACATCTAAAGATCCTTGTGCGAGCGCAACATCATGTCACTTCCCACGCTATCTGGATGGAATACGAGAGAAATTGTTGCGTGTGGAAGGGCGCCTGGGCGAGTTTTCAGAAGTAAAGATAGTTTCTCGTAACTGGCATCCGGGCTGGTAAGTACTCATGAGTAATTTCGCTCCACGTTTCTCCCGATTCGAGTAAATACTTCAGGAACGCTGGCACGAATCTTCTCGAATCGGCGGATGAGTCGGTCGAAGCCGAGTCCTGATACTCAGTACGGTTGCGCAGCACCTCCGTTTTCATCCCTTGTTGGGTCGATCTGAACAATCGCCACGGCTGGGCCCTTCGAAGACAATCCGGCGTAAGTAATAGAAGGCATTAGCTTGGTGGAAGGAGAGGTTGGTGTTGCGTTTGAGCAGACAGATGCATCTAGGCAAGCGCCGACGAGCACACCTGGCGCACTCGGAAGCGTCGACAACTGGAGCGTTTGGGAGGAGGCGCTTTGGCTGGCGACGCGCTCAGCTTGGGTGGCGCGACGAGAGTGAGATGGTAACCGATGTTCTCCAACCTGCGTGCCAGCTTGCGCGCGCGTGCGCTCCGGATTTCGGCGGTCGAAGTGATCCCCGCCGCGCTCTTGGTACTCGGCGCCGGTTTCGGAAAGAATGTGCCAGGCAATGAGGAGTATGCGATGCGCGACAGCGAGCGCAGCCTTCTTCATGCCGTGCCGCTGCGCCGTGCGGAAGAACAACGCGGCCAGGAAACAGTCGTTGGTGCGCGAGGCAGCCCAGGCGCTCTGAACCAGGATGCGCCGCACGTAGCGGTCGCCTTTGCGGGTGCGTCCGGAAAATCGTTTCCCGGCACTCTCCTGATTACCGGGGCAGAGCGCTGCCCAACTCGCCAGATGTCCCGGCGTAGGGAACTGTGTCATGTCGGCGCCGAACTCCGACAGCAGCACCAGCGCACTCGTTCTGTCGACACCCGGAATGGTGCTGAGCCGGCGCAGAGTATCGGCATACGGAACCGCCCGTTCCTCGAGGCGTGCATCCACAGCCGCTCGTTCCTCGTCAAGCCGGTCTAGTTTCGCCAGCAACTCGGTAAGCATCCAGCGAAAATGCGCATCCGGCCGCCCATCCAGCGCCAGGATGAGCGCGGGTATCTTCACGCGCAGATGCCCCAAAGCGCACTCGGCCAGACGCTCCGGGTCGCGTACCCCGCTGGCCAGCAGCCGCAACATCGCCAGCCCGCTCTGGCCGACGATGTTGCTGGCGACCGAGGCGACCGTGATGTTGACCGTCTCCAGCAGCCGTGCGATTCGGTTGATCACACGATTGCGATCCTGCTGGATATGCATGCGCATACGCGTGAACTCGCGCAGTTCGCGAATCGGCTTGGGCGGAATAAAGTTGCGGCGCAATAATCCGTATTCCAGATACTCGGCAATGCGTCGGGCCTCGATGCGATCCGTCTTCTGACCCCGTAGCGCGCGCACCGTTGCCGGGTTCACCAACGTCAAAGTCAACCTGCCGTTCCGCTCGAGTACGTTCCAGATCGGAATCCAGTACACACCGGTCGACCCCATCGCCACTTGACGGACCTTCTGCTTTTTCAGCCAGTCACGCAAGCGTTCCAGATCTTGCGTGAACGTTCCAAACACTTGCTCTTCGAGGATCGCCTCCGCTCGTCCGCGGACGCGCCGTCGCAGACGGGCGCTGACTCTCGTCGCGGTGAATATCCAATCCGGCACAGCAGCGGTACAGTAACTTCATGTCGCCTCCTTTGCCGCGAGTAAGGCACGCCTGGAAAAGCTATCGTCGACTTTCCTTCACGCGCTCTCCACCTCGCGGCGAAGGGGACAATCCGTTGTCCCGTGCACAACTGCGGGCGCCCGGGCCACATTCAGAAGCGGGCTCGAAGCTCCAGACCCAAACCGGCCTCTGTCCGCTCCCGGCAACTGGCAGCTTAGTGCTTCTCTAACCCGTTTTCATCCCCGGTTGTGACTACCCGACATGGGCCATTCACAATCCTACGGGCCCCGCTATCCGGCACAAACCACAGCCTTTCCCGCACCGAACCCTCCCCAGTCACCCAGCCGCGGGCGCAACAATCCGGCATGCCCGTCCTGCGCACCCCTCCAAAGTCCATCAACTTCACCCAGATCGACCGCGCAATTTGCGAGAATAGGAGAGTCGCCTCTAGCAGCTTGGCTCACCTCCCCGCGGAGCGTTTCGCTCAGCCATCGCTTCGGCCGTCACTTCTAACCCGGACTTCCAAGTCCTCACTTGGTCTGCTGTGAACAAAATTAATCAAGAGAGGGATGGCGCTGCCCCCATACCGGCGCTCACCCTGCCATTCGGCCTCAAATTCAACGACCTCTACGCGCGCGAAGGACTTGTGAAGCTCGACGGGATTTTTCTCGAGCAACTCCAAGCCGCCATGCCGTCCCTGCACACGCGCCTGATGGAGGCACGGCAGAATCCCGCCTCCGTCGCCCCTAAACAGCACTCCGAACTCATCATTGAAGTCGCGCCCTATCTCGAAGATTTCATCGGTCAGCTATTCGGCATCGAACCCGAACTTCGACACCTGCAATCCCAGCACTCCGAACTCGCTCCGCTATTTTCCGTAAAACGCCGCTTCGTGCAACGCAAGGCGCTCACCGGTTACACCGAAGAGAAGGCGAGCGCCATCGATGGCTTTGCTGTCGGTGCGGAACTCGAAGCCGTGATCCAGGAGCCATTGACGGACGCGAGTTTCGCAGACCACGTCGCGCGTTGGCTCGAAAACGAGACCGAGCATCAGCCCGCTTTGCAACTAGCCGCCCAATACGCAGCCTGGGCCACGCTCTCCCCGCAGGGCAAAGCCAAACATGGCAAGGGCGTCCTATTTAAGATTCCCCACAAGCTCGATTACCACCATCTCGTTCCCATTCAGCCTCTCGAAAGCGACGGACTCATCAAACTCGAACTATCGAGCGATCACTGGCGTCACCGCGAAGGTTTTCAACTCACCGATCCCGGCACTGATCTCACCGGCGCGCTCGATCAGGCCTACTACTGCATTAAGTGCCACAACCAGGGCAAAGATAGCTGCTCCACGGGTCTGAAGGAAAAGAACGGAGCCTTCAAATCGAGCGTCTTCGGTGTCCCTCTCGCGGGCTGTCCGGTGGATGAAAAGATCTCAGAGATGAATGCCGCGAAAGGCAACGGTAACCCCATCGGCGCCCTCGCCATCGTGACCATCGATAATCCGATGACTGCCAGCACAGGGCATCGCATCTGCAATGACTGCATGAAGTCCTGCATCTTCCAAAAGCAGGAACCGGTGGACATTCCGCAGGTGGAAACGCGCACGCTCAAGGACGTTCTCGAACTGCCCTGGGGCTTCGAAATTTACGGCCTCCTGACGCGCTGGAATCCGCTCAACATCTCACGCCCCTATCCGCGCGCCGCCACCGGTTACAAGGTTCTCATCGTAGGGCTTGGTCCTGCCGGCTTCACCCTCGCTCATCATTTGATGAACGACGGGCACACTGTCGTAGCCGTAGACGGTCTCAAAATCGAACCCCTTCCTGAGAAAGTCTCCGGCGTAAATCCTTTTGGCCAACGGGTTCCGTTCGAACCGTTGCGCGATGTCACCGACATCTACGAACGCCTCGACCGGCGCATCATGGCGGGATTCGGCGGCGTCGCCGAATACGGCATCACCGTGCGCTGGAACAAAAACTTCCTGAAAGTCGTCCGCCTCCTGCTCGAGCGCCGAAATGAATTCTCCATGTACGGCGGCGTGCGTTTCGGCGGCACCATGACGGTCGATTCAGCTTTCGAAATGGGCTTCGATCACATCGCCCTTTGCGCGGGCGCGGGACGTCCCACCGTCATCCCCATGAAGAACGGCCTCGTGCGCGGCGTTCGCCAGGCATCCGACTTCCTCATGGCCCTCCAGCTCACCGGCGCGGCTAAGTTCGAATCTTTGGCCAACCTGCAGATCCGCATGCCCATCGTCGTGATTGGTGGCGGCTTGACGGCCATCGACACTGCTACTGAATCGCTCGCCTATTACGTCGTTCAGGTCGAAAAATTCCTCAAGCGCTATGAGTTGCTTGTGGAAGAACTCGGGCGTAGCGAAGTCCGTTCCCGCTGGACCCCGGAAGAAACCAGCACTGCCGACGAATTCCTTGCCCACGCCCTCGCCATTCGCGCTGAGCGTGCACAAGCGGCCCGCGAAGGCCGCACTCCGCGGCTCATCGAATTACTCGATTCCTGGGGTGGCGTAACGATAGCTTACCGTCGCCGCCTCATCGATTCCCCCAGCTACACCCTCAATCACGAGGAAGTTGCGAAAGCGCTCGAAGAGGGCGTCCGCTTCGCCGAGTGTCTCGCCCCGCAAGAAGTGGAAGTCGACGCAACCGGCAGCGCCATTGCGCTCAAGCTTGAAAAACAACGCTTCGACGAAGCAACAGGCAAGTTGTTGCCCACCGGACGAGACTGTAACGCTCCCCGCCAGAAGCATTCTCGTCGCTGCCGGTACGCAGCCGAACACCGTCCTCGCCCGCGAAGACGAACTCAACTTCACGCTCGACGGCCGCTATTTCCAAGCCGTCGATGAAGAAGGGCACCCGGTCAAACCCGAACGGATCGCGAAGCCCGCAACCACCAACGTTCTCATCTCGATCCGGCCTGACGGACGCGCCATCAGCTTCTTCGGCGACTTGCATCCGTCCTTCTCCGGCAACGTGGTCAAAGCCATGGGCAGCGCCAAGCGTGGGTATCCCGTCCTCTCCCGCGTTCTATCTCGCCAGCAGCGCACGCAGCCCGCTCCCGAAGCCCTGCTCAATCGCTTAAACAACGAACTGCGCGCCGTTGTTCACGACGTAGTTCGCCTCACTCCGAACATCGTTGAGATCGTTGTCCGCGCTCCCATCGCCGCGCGCGCTTTCCAACCCGGCCAGTTCTACCGGCTGCAAAACTACGAATCGCTCGCCAAGCGGACCGACGGAACAGCGCTCGCCATGGAAGGCCTCGCACTCACCGGCGCCTCCGTCGATCAAGAGAAAGGCCTGCTCTCGACCATCGTGCTCGAAATGGGCGGCTCGTCGGACCTCTGCGCTCTCTTGAAACCGGGCGAACCCGTCATCCTGATGGGTCCCACCGGCACGCCTACCGAGACACCCTCGCAAGAAACCGTTCTTCTCGCCGGCGGCGGCCTCGGCAACGCCGTGCTCTTCTCCATCGGTCAGCAACTCCGTGCTTCCGGTTCCCGCGTTGTCTACTTCGCCGGCTACAAAAAGATCATCGATCGCTACAAAGTCGAAGAGATCGAGCGCGCCGCCGACGTCGTCATCTGGGTCTGCGACGAAGCGCCCGGCTTCACGCCCAACCGCATCCAGGACAGCGCCTTCGTCGGCAACATCGTCGAAGCCATGGCGGCCTACGGCCGCGGCGATCTCGGAGAGCCGGAGATCCCGCTGCGTTCCGTCGACCGCTTGATCGTCATCGGCTCAGACGGCATGATGCGCGCCGTGCAGCAAGCCCGTCACACTGTTCTCCGCCCATACCTCAAGCCCGATCACCACGCCATCGGCAGCATCAACTCGCCCATGCAGTGCATGATGAAGGAAATCTGCGCGCAGTGCCTGCAGATGCACAAAGATCCGATAACCGGCAAAGAAACGGTAGTATTCTCCTGCTTCAACCAGGATCAACCCCTCGATCACGTTGAGTTCGGCAGCCTCCGCTCAAGGCTCTCCCAAAACGGAGCGCAAGAGAAACTGACGAAGCTCTGGGTAGACCACTGCCTAAGAAGCATAGGAGCCCGGCCGCGCACTACTTCATTACCCTCGCCTGTTACGGCACCCACGTACACGGTGATAGAACCGGTTCGGTAGACCGGTCGCACAACCGCGCGGCCAGCCCGCTCGTGCAACCCGATCCGCATCGCGAATCAGCCGAATTCGGCCTGATGAAGCAGCCACCGTATTCGTTGGACCGCGATACGCGCGCAGGTTGTCCTTGAGGCAATCCTCGAAAGCTGCGGTCAATGCGGCTGGATCCCACTTGCTGTCCACGTAAGGACCACACATGTCCACGTCGTCGTAGAAGCGAATGATAAGCCCGAAAAAGTGATGCACCGTTTCAAAGCGAGAGCGAGCGAACGTCTAAACGCGATGGGTTGTGACGAACCCGGCCGCAAGCGCTGGGCCCGGCACGGCAGCACGCGCTGGTTATGGAAAGACGAAGACGTACGACGAGCGATCCGTTACGTCATCCAGGACCAAGGCGAACCCATGGCGGTCTACCTAGCGAAACACCTGGCCTAGACCTACCCCACACTCTTTGATACCGCGACAACGCAAACGGAGCCGCGACAGAATGGAGCGGTTTCCTAAACCAACCGTAAAGCGATTTCCCACCTAACCGCCACCCCCAACCCGAGTCTAAACACCAGCCCGATGGAATGGACCGACACAGCGGCCGCGGACGAGGCACGCAAAGGCAACCAGCACGCCTTTCGTATCTTGGTCGAGCGCCATAGCTCCTCCGTATTCCGTCTGGCCTATCGTATGACTGGCAACGAACAAGACGCGGAAGATGTGGTGCAGGAAACATTCCTCCGCGCTTACAAACAACTGCACCGCTTCGATGGCCGCGCGGCATTCGCCACCTGGCTCTACCGCATCTGCGCGAACTGTTCCCTCGACCTCATTCGCGCTCGCAAGAGCCGCAAAGAACAATCAGACGATGCCGACACCAACTTTAGCTGGCTCGACCGCGTCGCCGCTACCGATCCGTCGCCGGAACGCTTAACTCAAAGTGGCCAGATCGCCGGCCTCCTTGAACCGGCGTTGGGGCAGCTCAGTGAAATGGAACGCGCCGCCTTTGTCCTTCGCCATTACGAAGGCTGCGATATCGAAGAGATCGCCCGCACGCTTGGTGTGCGCGCCAACGCCGCCAAGCACAGCGTGTTCCGTGCCGTCCAAAAGCTTCGCCGCGCGCTCGAACCGGCTTGGGGAGTAGCGCGATGAACCAAGCCGACACCACGCACCTCACGGAAGAGCAGGAAATGTCTGCCTACTACGATGAGCTTCCTCCGGAACTCCGCTTCCACCTGCAACACTGCCCGGAATGCCGCGCGTCGCGTGGAACGCCTGCGCCAGGTACTCGATTCATTGCGTGAGCATCCCGTTCCGGAACGCGCAGCTTCTTACGGTGCGGAAGTTTGGACGCGCTTGCTTCCTATCTTGCCCTCGCGCAGCAGACGTCCTTGGTGGCTTCGTTCTTGGACTCTAGCTCCGGCCATTGCAACGTTACTCGTGATCGCATTCCTAGCCGGCATGTTGACGCAACGCCACACGCAATTGGGCTTCTCGGCCCAGGCGCGCGAACGCGTTCTCCTGATCGCCATGAGCGATCATCTCGAGCGCTCGCAGATCGTTCTCGCTCAACTGCTGAATTCCAATCCGTCAGATCTAAATTTCTCGGACGAGCGCGAACGCGCCCGCGATCTGCTGAGCGAGAATCGGCTGCTTCGCCAAACCGCGATGCATGACGGAGATGCCGTTCACGCCGCGCTGCTCGATGAGTTGGAGCGTGTTTTGTTAGACATCGCCAACAGTCCGTCTGAGATCTCGCCCAACGATCTCGTAGCTTTGCAGCAGCGTATCGAAGACCAAAGCCTTCTGTTCAAAGTTCGTATCACGAGCGCCGACGCTCGTCGCAAAGGACAACTACTATGATTCGCACCGGATTTCTTTTTCTTACACTCACTTTCTCCGTCGTGGCGCAAGGTTTGCCCGTCGCTTTTCAGCAAGACTTTCAAGCGCGCCAGTCTTCCAATGATCCTGACTATCAAAAAGGTCTGAGTCAGCTCGATGCGCGCCAATGGGATCAGGCCATCGCATCTTTCTCCGCTGCGGCACGTAAGAAGTCAAATGCCGACGCTGCCATCTACTGGAAGGCTTACGCGCAAAACCGCGCGGGACGCCGCGACGAAGCGCTCTCCACCATTGCGGAACTGCGCCGCTCTTACCCAAACAGCCGCTGGCAAAAAGATGCACAGGCCCTCGAAGTGGAAATTCGCGGCCAGGCGGGCGACCCTGTCAGCCCCAACGCTCAATCCGATGAAGACCTCAAACTGCTCGCCCTAAACAGCCTGATGCAGTCCGATCCCGATCAGGCGTTCCCCATCTTGCAGCGCCTGCTGGCCAGCAACAACTCGGAAAAGCTCAAAGAGCACGCCCTCTTCGTCCTCACACAGAACTCTTCTCCGCAAGCCGGCAAGCTCCTTGCCGATATCGCCCGCGGCAGTTCGGATCCCGATCTGCAAATGAAAGCCATTCGCTACATGGGAATGATGGGCAACGCTGACTCAAGGCGCGAACTCGCCTCTATCTATGCTTCGTCTTCAAACGTTGATCTGAAGCGCCAAATTTTGCGCAGCTTCATGCAGTCGGGCTCGCGGGATTTTCTCCTGAATGCCGCTAAAAACGAGCAGAATCCCGAACTGCGGCTCGACGCAATCAAGCAACTCGCATTAAGTGGAGGTCAGGACGAATTGTGGCAGCTCTATCGCTCAGAAAATTCCGTCAGCGACAAGGAAGCCATTCTGAAATCCATGTTTCTGGGCGGGAACTCCAGCAAACTGGCTGAAGTCGCGCAAAACGAGAAGGACCCCACGCTCAGAATCGCCGCGATCAAATCGCTCGGTCTCATGGGGAACAATGGGCGCGGAGATTTGCTCGTCTCTATTTACCAGCACGACACGAATCCAGATGTTCGTAACGCCGTTCTAAACTCCCTCTTTCTGCAGCAAGACGGCAAGGCGTTGGTTGATCTGGCTCGAAGCGAGAAGAACCCCGAAATGCGCAAAGAAATCATTCAGAAAATGTCGCTGGTCCATTCGAAAGAAGTCACCGACTACATGATGGACATCCTGAAATGAAAACTCTCCTGCTTCTTGCACTGGGCTCCATGGCCTGGTCTCAAAACGTGATCAACGCACAGCTCGAAACGCGCGGCTATTCCGGCAGTCTCGAGCAGCAGATTCGATCTGAGCGTCCTACGTGGTTCGGATACGCGGTCAAATCCATCTCGAAGAAGAATCAAAGCTGTTGCTGGAACGGTCAGTCCCAATGCGGCTGCTCACTCGAGGGCAATGGCCGATCAGGCAATGTCCAAGTAAGCTCCTCCACTTCACCTGTGAAACTGGAGGGCTCCGACACCGTCGCGATCCTGTTCCGCGTCTCCAAAAACACTGTCGAAAAGATCCAGGTCTATTCGCTTTCGTGCCAGCTCGATGCCGGCGGCCTGCCGTTCGTTTGGCTGACGGGCGTACCGGAGGAGGCCAGCGTTTCGTTCTTGCGGAGAATGGTGGATAGCCACACTTCGGACCACATCGAAAACGGGGCCGTTTTCGCCATTTCTCAGCACGAGGGCAGCCGCGCGCTGGATGCACTGATCGAAATGGCCCGTGATAATCCCGCGTCGCACGTTCGCGAGCAAGCGCTCTTCTGGCTCGCCCAACGAGCGGGGGAACGGGCCGCCGCCACCATCACGAATGCCATCAACAACGACCCGGACACTGAGGTAAAGAAGAAAGCGGTCTTTGCCCTGTCGCAACTGCCGAAGGATGAATCCGTCCCCAAGCTCATCGAAATAGCTCGTACGCAACGCAATCCGGAGGTTCGTAAACAGGCCTTCTTCTGGCTCGGCCAGACCCACGATCCGCGCGCCCTCGCCTACATCCAGGAGGTGCTAACGAAATAGGACAGGCGCATTCCGATAACGGACACCTAAGCGGCGCGAACTGCTTCATTACTATTCGCGAACTTATGGCACCTCGCTTGCGTATAAGTCTAAGTCCCAATGCCGGTCAGTGAACTTCTGTACACCATCGCCCCTTCGGCTGATTCAACCGTCGCGATTGAGGTTTTCAAGACGGGCCTGATGCGCCGGAAGAAGCACCTTTTGTTTTTTGAGAAGTTCAGCGGGAGCCTGCAGTACGTTCCGCAGTGCCCGGAGTCCTCACGTGCCAATCTCGCCATTGACGCGAACAGCGTCATCTGCCGCGATCAATGGCTAAAGCCAAAGAAACAACGTGCCGTCACGCAGTACGCCAAAAATGAGGCACTGGTGACCGATGGACACTCCGAAATTCATTTCTCTTCGAGCCGGATCTCAGCGAAACCGCTACGTGGTTTCGTCGTCGAAGGCGAGCTCAAAATCTGCGGCATCGGGCGACTAGTGAAGGTCAATGTCGTTGTAAACGAAAAGAAGCGCGATTCTCTTCAGCTCGATGGCGATGCGACCGTCCGCCTGAGTGATTTCGATATCAAACCGCCAACCTCGTTCTTCGGCCTGATAGGTACCAAAGACGAGGCGCTTGTCCGTATCCTACTCTGGGCCACTCCCGCCGGAATGCCCCCACATCACTAGCCGGCTCCGCTGCACTCCGTTCTCATCGAAATTGGAAGGGCTTAACCACCGTTCGAATTCCGCTTTGCGCAACGGCCACTCGCTATCCAACATGGAAAACCACGCTGTGTCGCGATTGTGGCCTTTGACAATCATGTGCTGGCGAAATATACCTTCGAACGTGAAGCCCAGGCGCAGTGCCGCCCTCCGCGATGGCTCATTCAGCGCATTGCATTTCCACTCGTAGCGGCGATATTCGAGTTCTTCAAAAGTATAATGAGCCAGCAAATACATGGCCTCCGTCGCGGCACGCGTCCGTTGTAGATCGAGTGCGTAGATGATGTTACCCACTTCAATGACGCGGTGCTTAGGCTCTATACGCATCAAGGCTGCATGCCCGAGTGCCCGCCCCGACGCTCGGTCCACGATCGCGTAAAACAACGGGTCGTGCGAAGCGCACTTCGCTTCTAAGTGAGTGTCAAACTCTGCACGGTTCAGGAAGGGTCCATCGCCCATATAGCGCCATAGCTCTTCGTTCGCCGGACCTCCTAAGGCATTCCAAAGCGCGTCTCCATGTTGGGCGGATAAGGGTTCCAGCCGCACGGACGAGCCTTCCAGCACTTTGCGTGCCGGCAATTCAGCGCTTCTGATAAGCATCCAATCTCTTGAGGAAGTCCGCCCACAGCGCTTGCGAATCGACCGTGCTGATCCAGGCAATCGTCCCCTTCGTCTTTGCCGGCGTGAATGAGAGATCGTCGGCGAGCCCGGGGCGAGGTATCTGCTCTTCCGTGGTCATGTCGTGTTCATGCGCGAGAACAATGATGTCCCAGATGACCCAGGACTTCGAAGAATCTTTTTTCCCTATCGGCTCTACGTGTTGCAAGCACCATGCCTGATACTCTTGCCACAGCCACGCTCCAATAGCGCCATGGTTGCTGATCAACGCTCGTGCCTGCTCGAAATTCAGCGACAGATACTTTTTGCAAACATCTCCGCAGCCGATTGTGACAGGAACCTTCGAATTCAAAATGACCTGCCAGGCCCGCGGGTCATTCTGTACGTTGTACTCCTTGCCTGCTTCCGTCAGATTTCGAAATCCCATCGCAACCACGCGAATCCGGTCCACGATGCTCGGATCTTGAAGGATGGCGGAGGCGACATCGGTTGCGGCGCCGATCGTCAGCACGGTCAGCCGATTCGCTCTCGAATAGTGCTGCGATGTTTTGACGATGAAATCGACTCCGCTGTTCGGTCGAGACGTCCTGGTATCGGCAAGCGCCAGACTCGAACCTTCAAACAGCGGCGGGTGGTTCGCCATTTTGAGCCGGTTCTCTATTTCGTCCACCAGTACTTCATACGTGGCGTGAGCCGACGGATACGGAAAGCTGGGCGCATGAGCCGAAACGATTCCCTGCACGTCAAAAGCAGGGTTCGTCATCATGTACACGATCGCCCATTGATCGTCGATCTCGTTGCCTACATCGGTCGATAGAATGAGCGGTTCTTTAGCCCAACTCGCGACCGGCAGCAAGCACAACAGAAGTAAAAGCCCGAAGGACATCTTCACAGAACTATCATCGGATACACTCACGCTTGTTCCCTAACGAATGATTTCTTACCGTTACATCCTAGCTGGCGCGGTGTTCGCGCTTTGCCTCGAAGCCGCCTCGCCCGAATTCGCTGCCAGGGAAAATTGGCCCATCGTCAATGGCCCCGGCGGCCAGCACTATTCCGCTCTCACTCAGATCAACCGCAAGAACGTCGCGCGACTCGAACGCGTTTGGCAGTTCGATTCGGGCGATCAGTTTGCGGGTTCGGAGATGGAGTGCGCTCCAATCGTTGTCGATGGCGTCGTGTACGCCACTACTCCGCGGCTGCGCGTCGTGGCGCTCGATGCCGCTTCCGGCAAACTGCTGTGGGATTTCGATGCGCATCGC
This sequence comes from uncultured Acidobacteriaceae bacterium, assembly GCA_963849445.1. GTDB lineage: Bacteria > Acidobacteriota > Terriglobia > Bryobacterales > Bryobacteraceae > Bog-105. The sequence continues at coordinate 167,743 of CAWKHS010000024.1, forward strand.
GGTGAGCGCATCACCTCACGCCAACGCAACCGCGGCCTCACCTACTGGGGCGACGGAACGGATCGCCGCATCTTCGCCGGCATTGACAGTTACGTCTACGCACTGGAGGCTGCTACTGGGAAACCCATCCCTTCCTTCGGTAACGCCGGCCGCATCGATCTGCTCGACGGTCTCGGCGAAAACATGAAAGGCTTGACCATTCAAGCCACTAGTCCGGGCGTCGTATACAAAGACCTGCTGATTCAAGGCACTCTCGTCTCCGAAGACTTGCCCGCTGCTCCTGGCCACATCCGCGCCTATGACGTGCGCACGGGCAAAATGCGTTGGATCTTCCATACGATCCCGCAGCCCGGCGAACCCGGCTATGAAACCTGGCCGAAGGACGCCTGGAAATCGATCGGCGGAGTCAACTCTTGGGCAGGTTTAACGCTCGACCCGAAGCACGGTCTGGTGTTTGTTCCCACCGGATCCGCGTCTTTCGATTTCTATGGTGCGAACCGCATCGGTGACGATCTGTACGCCAATTGCCTGTTGGCGCTCGACGCGGAAACGGGCAAGCACGTCTGGCATTTCCAGTTGGTCCGGCACGATCTCTGGGACCGCGATCTGCCTGCCGCGCCCACTCTCGTCCAAGTACGCCACAGCGGCCATCTGGTCGATGCGGTCGCCCAAGTCACCAAGTACGGCTGGGTTTGGATGTTCAATCGGGAAACCGGCGAACCGCTTGTCCACTATCGCCGTATCAATACTCCGCCCAGCGATGTAGATGGGGAGGTGGCTTCTACTTTCCAATACCTGCCTACCGAGCCGCCGCCCTACGCGCGCCAGCAAGTCACCCCCGACATCCTGACGGACCGCACTCCGCAAGCGCATGAAGCTGTTTTAAAGCAATTCAATCTGCTGGTGAGCGGCCCTCAATTCACTCCGCCCACGCGAAAAGGAACCATCATCTTTCCGGGTTTCGATGGCGGCGCTGAGTGGGGCGGCCCAGCATGGGATCCAAAGACGGGCATCCTGTACATCAATTCCAATGAGATGGCCTGGATTTTGCGGCTTGTCCCGCGCGTTCTTGGAACAGAAGCGCTGACCGGCTCCGCGCTGTACCGGCAGAATTGCTCCGGCTGCCATCGCTTGGATTTGAAAGGCACTCCACCGGAGTTTCCATCGCTTGTTGACATCGGCGCGAAGCTCACAGAAGCGCAAGTGTCGAATATGGTGCATCACGGAGCCGGACGCATGCCAAGCTTCGGCCGCCTCGGAGATGCCGCGATCAAAGCCATCATCGATTACGTCATGACGGGCAAGGACACTCGGCTCGATGGTGCGGAGCATCCCAGTGTTACCGCGTTCTCGCCTTTGAAGTACGGCATGGATGGATATAACAAATGGCTCGACCCCGATGGCTACCCTGCCGTGAAGCCGCCATGGGGCACGCTGAACGCTCTCGATCTCAACAAAAAGAGCTATGTGTGGCGGCAACCGTTTGGCGAGATTCCGGCGCTGGCAGCTCAAGGACTACACAATACGGGCTCAGAGAATTACGGCGGCGGAGTGCTTACCGCGGGTGGCTTGCTCTTCATCGGCGCCACCGACAATGACCATAAGTTCCGCGCTTTCGACAAGAAAACCGGCAAGGTCCTTTGGGAAACTACGCTACCGGCTTCGGGCAATGCCACACCGGCTGTCTACTCCGTGAACGGCCGCGAATACGTCCTAATCGGGGCGGGTGGCGGCAAATCGGGCGGAGTCAGCGGCGGCAGCTACGTCGCCTTTGCACTGCCGGCAAAGTAGGTTATGGCGATCCGGGAAGAGGCGCTACCGTGGGCCAGCCGTGTTTCCAGTCGATAGTTGAAATCTGGAGGAATGGCTTGCCTGTTTTCGCGTCATAGGCGTGAAAGGCCATCAAGTCCGGACCGTGAGGCTGCAGCAGAACTGCTTCGTGCCCGGGTCCTTTCCACAGCGCAGTGCTGTTCGTTACACGGGTGCCGCCACCCTCTGTCATAGGCCGTCCCTCCTCATCCAGAAAGGGACCCGTCACGCGTTTCGAGCGCCCCACCACGACGTAATAAGTGCTCTTCGATCCTCGACAACAAAAATCAAACGACGCGAACAGATAGTAAAACGAATCGTGACGCACGATGAATGGCGCCTCAATCGCATCCGAATGCCCGACGTGCGGTCTGCTTGCCAGTGAATACAAAGTCTCATCCGCGAGCGAGAGCTTTCCGGTGTCAGGATCGATACGCCGCATCTTGATGCCTCCCCAAAAGCTTCCAAAATCGAGCCACTGCCGCCCCTGTTCATCCGCCACCAGATTGGGATCGATGGCATTGAAATCGTCGCCACGGCGCGAGCGAAACACCATTCCGTGGTCCACCCACTTGTAGTCGGGGCTGTCGGGATCCAAAGTCTTGTTCGTCGCCAACCCGATTGCCGAATCGTTCTTGCCGAACGTAGAGACCGCGTAATACAGCCGATACTCGCCCTTATAGACGGAGATGTCCGGAGCCCAGTAACCACCCTTGACGCCTGGGATTTCCTTGCTTACCCATTCAGGAAGCTTTTCGAAAACTCGCCCGCAACGCTCCCAGCGGTGCAGGTCCTTCGATCGTCGAATGGCGCCGCCGCGTCGTGAACAAGTAGTAGGTTCCGTCGGCCTTGATGATGGCCGGATCATGTACCGGACTGATGTCTCCGGTTAACGGGACGATCACGGGATGAGCGGCCATCGCTCCGAAAGCTAAGAGGCAGAGCGCCACGAGCGCCGTCTCGTTACGCGTTGATATTCTGAGTTTCGGAAATGTCATGGCGCGTTCCAATCCTGCTTGTGGCTGCGGCGAGCATGCTATTGGGGCAGGTTAACGCCGATGCCGGTCACCAAGCCGCGCTGGATCTGCGGGCCGGCGATTACACTGGCGCAAGGCAGATCCTCGAAGCTGCATTGAAGCAATCCCCGCGAGATGCACGTCTATGGACGCTTCATGGCCTGACTCTCGTTCGCTTAGGCAATCCAACCCAGGCGCTCGCCTCCTTCAACCGTGCGTTGCAATTCGCGCCCACTTATTATCCTGCTCTTGAAGGCGCGGCGCAGATCGAGTGCCAGGCGGGAAGCGAAAGCGCTGTCCCCACGCTGCGGCGCATGCTGACCATTCGGCCGGATGACATCGGTGTTCTCCGGCAACTCGCTTTCTTACTAATGAAGCAAAAGCGCGCTGCAGAGGCCCTTCCCCTGTTCAAACGTCTTGCCGCGCTTCAGCCTTCTGACGAAAAGGCCCTCCTGGATCTCGCGGCCGTCCAGTTTCTTACCGCGGACTACGTCGGCGTTGTCTCGACGCTTACGCCGTTAGCCTCAAAGCAGCCGCCCGATGTCGAGGCCTTGGACTTGCTGGCGGAAGCATACAGCCTCACTTCCGATACAGATAAGGCGCTGTCTGTCCTGCGAACTGCGATTGCTGCCAGTCCCGATTCAATGCAGTCTTATCTCGATTTCGCGAACATCTGCTTGTCACATAGTCGCTTTCAAGCCGGTATCGAGACTCTCAATGCAGGATTGCTTCGACTGCCCGATTCAGCTCCACTCTACGTTGCGAGAGGTGTTCTTTACAGCGAGCTGGCGCAATATGACAAAGGCGAGGCCGACTTCAACCGCGCTGAGCAGCTAGACCCGAATGTGGAGGGCGGTTCCGTCGCGAAAGGGCTTGCCGAACTGCAGCGCAACGACCTGAGCGAAGCGGAAGCCACGGTTCGCGAGCGTCTTCGCCACAATCCGCGCGACTCCTTCTCACAATACTTGCTGGCCGAAGCCCTCACCCGCAAAGGCGCCTCGCCTGGCACGCCGGAATTTAATGAGGCGTTGAGCGCCGCCCGCAAAGCAGTCGAGTTGAAGCCGGATTTCGGATTAGCGCGCGACTTGCTGGGCCGTCTGTACCTTCAGCAGGGCAATGTGGCAGAAGCGATCGAGCAGAGCAGGCTCGCTTTGCATTACAGTCCAACGGATCAGAAGGCGCTCTATCATCTGATTTTGGCGCTTCGGAAGGGCAATCGGACCGACGAAGTCCCTGCACTATTGAAGCAATTGGTTGCACTGCGCGAACAAACCGGCAAGCAGCAAACAGCGGAGCACAATTACGCGCTCCTCGAGCAGTCTCAACCCTGACGTGTACCGCATCTTCTCCATTGCTGTTGCTTGTCTTTTCGTAGTGAAGGCAACTGAATCCCCCAATGTTACCTACGTTGACGTAACCGCCCAAAGCACGATTCGCTTTCGCAACAACAACTCGGCGACGCCGGACAAGTATCTGATCGAAACCATGACGGGAGGAGTGGCGATCCTTGATTACGATAACGACGGATGGCCGGATATCTTCCTGGTCAACGGCGCGCGTATCCATGCGGGCCAGCGTGACGACGAGCCGCCCGATAAGTCTGCACCTGAGTTCTGGAACCGGCTCTATCGCAATAATCACGACGGCACCTTCACCGACGTCACTGAGAAGGCCGGCGTGCGAGGAACCGGTTACGGCATGGGTGTGGCGGTCGGAGATTTCGATAACGACGGTTTTGAAGATCTGCTGGTCACCAATTTCGGAAGCGTGATCCTTTACCACAACAATGGCAACGGCACCTTTACCGATGTGACCCAAAAGGCGGGGCTGCACACCGATGGCTGGATGTCGAGCGCCGGCTTTTTCGATTACGACAACGACGGCAAGCTTGACCTATTCATCTGCCGCTATCTGGATTGGAACTTTTCAAAGAACGTCTTCTGCGGATCGCGCACGGAAGCCGGGCGCTCCTATTGTCATCCCGACAACTTCAAACCTGTTTCCGATTACCTATTCCACAACAACGGCGATGGTACATTCACGGACGTAAGCGCGAAATCTCATATTGCGAGCACGCCCGGCAAAGGCCTTGGTGTCGCCTTCGCCGACTTCAATCGTGACGGTCGCCTCGACATCAGCGTGGCGAACGATTCTTTTCAGCAGTTCCTGTTCCTGAATAACGGAGACGGAACCTTTACGGAAAATGCCATGGCGGCGGGCGTTGCGTATACGGACGAGGGAAAAGTCTTCGCAGGCATGGGGACTGACGCCGCCGATGTCGATGACGATGGCAAGCCCGACATCGTCACCACGGCGCTTTCGAACGAGACTTACGCGTATTTCCACAACAACGGCGATGGGACGTTCAATTACGATACCAACGTCTCTCGTCTGGGCGAAATCACTCGGCTTTACGGCGGTTGGGGCATGCGAATTCTGGACTACGACAACGATGGACACAAGGACCTCTTCTTCGCGAACAGCCACGTAATGGATAACGTGCAAAAAACACAGCCTCATCTCGAATACCTGCAGCGGCTTTTGCTACTGAGGCAGGTAAACGGAAAGTTTGTGAATGTCTCCGATCAGTCGGGCCAGGTGTTCAGTGAGAAGTGGGCCAGCCGGGGCGCCGCTTTCGGCGATCTGGACAACGATGGCGATATTGACGCTGTCGTTTCAACCTGCGGCGGACCGGCTTATGTGCTCCGGAACGAAGGCGGTAATCGCAATAACTGGATTGCGCTGGATCTCCGTGGCACGCGCAGTAATCGAGACGCCATCGGAGCCGAAGTTAAACTGACGTTGCAATCAGGCCGCGTGCAGTATGGCATGGTGACAACCACGGCCAGCTATCAGTCTGCGCAACCGAAGCGCCTCTTCTTTGGTCTTGGCAAAGAAGAGGCGATCCGAAGCATTGACATATCCTGGCCGAGCGGAATAAAGCAGACCGTACAGAATCCGCCAATCCGCAAGGTCGTACCGATTACCGAGAAATAGACTCAGAAGTTCAATCGCATCGTGAACTGTACCACTCGCGGTTGATCGATCGTGCTGTTTACCAGGCCGAAGTTTCGATCGTACGGCCCGGCGTCGATGGTATCCGCTACCGCAAAGATGTGCCGGTTAAATGCGTTCAGCAACTCGCCTTTGATTTGTAGAGTCGCCGATTCGAACATGTGGAAATTCCTAATGATGCTGAAGTCCTCGTTGTAATAGTGCGGTCCAAATGCGTCTGGAGTGGTCCTTGGGAGGTTACCCAAGACGTAAGCACCGCCTCGCGCTTGCTGGACGGTTTCGGTGCTGTTTGCGCTGACAAATTCCGTATTCGGATCGGCAAATCCGCAGCCAGTCTGTCCCAGGTAGGAGCAGACGCCGTTGAAATACGTGTCCGTGAACGGATTAAACGTCCCATTGAGCACAGAGGAACTCAGCAGGGGTCCTCCAGTGCGATTGAAACGGATGCAATTATCAAATCCCGGGATGCCTGACGCGCAGCCGAAGGAGAGCGGTACACCGGATTGATAACGCAGAACACCGCCAAGCTGCCAACCGCCAACGATGGCGCTGGCAAACCTGTTCTGAAGGAACCGCTTGCCCTTACCGAACGGCAATTCGTAAAGATAGGCAGCCGTAAAGGTGTAGGGCACATCTTGAGTGCTCAATGCCTTCTCCTGGCCCAAGCCGTAGGGGTTCTGGATTTGCGCGCTGCCGCCGTTTGAGGTATTAGGTAACAAGCTGTCTGCGTCAGTAAGGGTTTTCGCCCATGTGAAGGAAGCCTGCAGACTTAAACCCGCGCTGAATCTGCGTTCCAGAGATGCCTGCAGCGACTCGTAGCTCGACATGCCAAGATTCTGAAGCACGTCGGTATAGATGTATCCATACTGCGGAAACGGTCGCAGAGCTTGCTGTACTTGACCCGTGAAGCCCGCGTATGGAAGCGGCACACCGACGGTGTTCCCCACTATGTTCTCCTGCAATGCGGTACCCAAAGCGAAGTTGCTGGTAGCGATGTTGTTGATGTTTTCAATATTCGAGCGTAGGTTTTGGGCATGCTGTCCGACGTATCCCAGCGTCGCCACCATGTCTTTGGAAACTTGTCCTTGCACCTGGAAGCTCCAGCTTTGAATGATGCCCGGCTGTCCGAACTTAGGAGCGAGGTAGTTTGGATTTCCGCCGTTCTCGATCGTTGGGTCTTCAAACGGCGGCTGAGGGAAGGGGGGAAAGCCGTTGGTCCAATTGAATGCAGGCGTAAAGTTGTCGGAATTGAAGAAGTTTGGCGTTGCCGAGTAACCCTGAACCTGACTGCCGCCGAAGTCGGTGTATTGGAGCGGCGAATAGATTACGCCATAGCCGCCGCGAATCACAAACCTGCCGCCACCAGGGTTGTAAGCGAAACCCAGCCTCGGGCCGAAATCGTGCCATTTCGTGTCTGCCCAGCGAGAGTTGCAGTTACAGGTAGGGCCGAAGACCATCGCTCCCGGCCGGCCTCCCGCCCCCGGATTGGGCGCGGTCAGGCTGAGATTCGAGGTGTCGTTGTGCGATTCCACTCGCGGCACATCGACATCCCAGCGAAGCCCCAGGTTCAGCGTTAAACGTGGAGTTACTTTCCAGTCATCCTGGATAAACGCGGCATAGTATTGGAAGGTCCAGCGCGGCACGTGGCCCTGTATTGTGGCATTGCCGTCGCCGACATCTCCTAACAGGAAGCTCGCGATACCATTTCCGCTGTTCGCGTTCAGTGATTCTGTCGCGGCGGTCTGATTGCGGCTGAAGTTGTAAACGCCCGTGTCCGTGTCGAAGCCATATGTGCCGTACAGTTGATTGCGGAAATCGAATCCCATAATCAAGCTGTGTTTACCTTTCACCCACGTCACCTGGTCATTAAATCGCTCACCGTTATCCACGTTGGCATCGTCGTTGGCGCGTCCCATCTGGGGCACACCTTCACCCATCGTCACGATCGGAAATTCCGTGCCGGAGAGCCCGGTAATCCCAAGCTTCTGCGCCCAATTGAAGTTTCCGCTGATGGCTTGTAACGCGCCAATCGTATAGTTTTTGCTGTTGGTGCGGTTGTAGCCAAGATTCAGGTGGTTGTAAACAGTGGGAGAAAAGATGTAGTCAAACCCGGCGCGCGCGTAGTGGGTGATGAAATCCTGGCTCCAGCCATTCGGATCTGCGGGAGGAGGCAGTTGATAATTCCCGCCGACGTAGCGGGAGTTTTCGCGCGTGTCGTACATCGCGAAGAATTTGAACTTGTCCGAGATATTCTCGTCAATCCGCAGCGTGTACGTCGTGTTTTGCAGGGGGGTGGAACTGGACAAGTTGTAGTTGATCCCGTTGGGCTGTGCGGCGATGTTTGGTGCAGGCAGATAGTTGAGGAAGTTCTGCGAAACCGGGGAAATGCGGGCGGTCGGAATTACATTCCCCGCGAAAGGCGTACGGCAAGGGACACCGCCCGGGCCTGTCGTTGTCGAATTCGGATCGAAGATCTCTCCCTGGAACACGGGCGCTCCCGTACAAGGGTTTGTACCGACCACATTATTGGTCAGAATGGAAGAGAAGTCGCCGCCGCGTTCTGCCGCCGTGGGGACAATGCTTTGAAAAGTTCCGCCGATGTTCTGACGATACTGCTCCCAATTAAAGAAAAAGAACGTTCTATTCCGACCGTTGTAAAGCTTGGGTATCCAGACCGGCCCACCAAGGTTCACGCCGTAGTCGTTTTTCTTATTGATTGGCCGTGCATACGGAGCGCGGCACGCAGCGTCGTTCGGAGCGCACTGCGCGGCGTAGCCGTTGTTGAACCAACTGTTGGCGTCGAAATCCTCATTCTGCAGAATGTCGTATGCGGTGCCGTGGAAAGAGTTTGTGCCGGATTTGGTCGTAAAAGTCTCCACGCCGCCATCCATGCGACCATACTCGGCCGGGATGGTTGAAGTGAAGACCTTGAACTCTGAAATCGCTTCAACGGATGGCGCAGCTTCATCGAAGGAACCGGCATTCTCGGTTCGGACGATGCTGGCTCCATCGAGCAGAATCTCGTTTCCAAACTCCTGGCCACCGCCTATCTTCGAAACGAACACGCCATTGTTACTGTTCGCCGTACCCGGGCCGGTTGTTCCCGGCGCCAGAAACATGAACGCTTCCGGCGAACGCAACGCGCCCACACCGCCAAGCGCGAGCGGTAATTCGATCACTTGCCGCGAACTGATGACCGTACCGATGTCGGAGCTCTCGGTTTCAATGTGAGTGGCGTCGGCTTGCACAGTCACCGTCTGGCTCGCCTCACCTACGTTCAGCACAATCGGGACAGTCGTGACGTTTGCAATCTCAACGCGCACACCAGTCTGGGTCACACTGCCGAACCCGGTGTGTTTCACGGACAGATCGTACAGGCCGATCTGCAGGGAAGGAAAGCGGAAGGCGCCATCTTCACCCGTAGTAACATTGAACGCCGCCTTCGTCTGCTCGTTTACTGCTGAGACTTGGGCGCCGGCCACGACTGCGCCGCTTTGATCTGTAACGGTACCGGCAAGCACGCCTTCATTGGTTTGTGCCTGCAGAATGAAAGAAGTTGCAACTGTGAGAAGAAAGAGAGAGACGACCGAGCCTCTTCGGTAAAGATTCACCACTTTGGACCCCCCATGCTTCAGACCTTGGACGAATCGGAAGCAACGCGACAATCGCTAATGCGTCAGGATTATATCAAGGTAAAGGGACCGCTTACATCCGCTTTTCTTCGGTTTTATCTACTATCCGGTATATTTGCCGGTTATCTCATCAATGCGCTTCATGAATGCGCTTAAAGCCCTGGTTGGCCTTAGCGCTTACGCTGCTTTCGCGCGGCGCTCCGCTGCTGTTCCAGCAAAGCGTTCACTCATCCATAGCGCAGCAGGCCACTGAAGAGATCCGGGCCGGCAATTTTCAAGCCGCCACAAACCTTTTGCAGGAAAAGCTGCGCAGGGACGCGAAAGACCCGGAGCTATGGAATCTGCTCGGCATCGCAGAAACGGAGCTTCAGCAGACGGGGCCGGCGCAAGATGCTTTCGAACGCGGTCTCCAACTTGCGCCGCAATCGACTTCGCTGAATGAAAACTTAGGGTTCCTGTTTTTTCGTCGCGCGGACTATCGAGACGCGGAGAAGTATCTCGCCAAAGCGGTTTCTCTCGGCAGCGACAAGCCTGGTGTCCGCTTCAGCCTGGCAGCGGCTATGCTCCGAAATGGCCAGTCCGCGCGGGCGCTCGCCGCGTTGAAATCTCTTGAGCCGGTTTTGTCAGGCACTCCCGAATACTGGGAGGAGCGAGGACGGGCAGAGCTTTTACGAGATCCTTCGGCGGCGGAACAAAGCTTCGATCGCGCGCTTGCCCTGAACCCTAACCGGGCTGGTGCGTTAAACGGGGCAGCCAGCGCCGCCGAAAAACAGGGTCTCGATGAGAAGGCGCTCGCGATCCTAATCAAGGCTCGGGACGCCAATCCCGATGACGTTGCCACTCTGGACCATTTCGCAATGGTGTGCCTGCGGCGCGATCTCGGCCCCGACGCGATAACGGCTCTGGAGCGCGCGCGCCGCATCGAGCCAGGTGACAACTCCGCTCTCTATCTTCTGGCGCGGGCAAACATATCGGTTGAGAATTGGCAGAAAGCTTACGATCTGTTCAACGAATTCGCGCGGCGCGTTCCCACGTTTGCTCCTACATATTTCGCGATGGGCTGGCTGGATATCAAGCTGAACCGGGTGGAAGAGGCGCGACGCCAGTTGGAACACTGCCTCTCGCTCGCACCAAACCTGACCGATGCACGCTATGAATTAGCTCAGCTCGACCTTGATGACGGACGCCTGGATAGCGCACAGAATCTGATCGAAACCGTTCTAAAGCAGAATCCGAATCACGCCAAAGCCAACATGGTGATGGGCGACCTGATGATGCGCCGGGGAAATCTGCAGCAGGCGCAAACCTTTCTCGAAACAGCCGTCCGGCTCGATCCTCAACTTGCCTCCGCTCACTACAAATTGTCGATGCTTTACTTGCGCCGGCATCAACCCGAAGAGGCGGAGCACGAAAGAAAATTAGCCCTCGCTCTCACCGCCGAGGCCGCCCATGAAAGCAAGAATCAGCTCAAGCTCGTCTTGCCTGAATCCGAAGGCATGCACTAGGGACCTCAGAAAGCGCTTGCTGACGCGCGCGCCTCTGTTTCATTAGCGGGACTGCGGTCCCAGTAAGGCCTTGGTTTGCGCAAACTGCCGGCTCGCTTCCTGCTGTTTGCCTTCGCGCTGTAGCACGCGTCCTAACTGGTAATGTAACGATCCGTTTTTGGCATTCATCGCCAACGCAGCGCGGAACGCCTCTTCGGCGTCAGCCAAGCGGTCCTCGGCCATGAAGACCTTGCCTCGCACTTCCTCAGCGCGTTCAGACTTGCCGCCGATCTGCTCTGCTTTTTCCGCCATTTGCAACGCTTCGGGTAATTGCTGCTTGCGATTGAGCCACTCCGCGAGATTGATATACGGTTGGTCGCTCTCTTTTCCCGTCTGCTTGCCGATTTCAATCGCCTCTCGATAACATTTCGCGGCCGCATCGAGTTCATTTTTTCCTTCGAGCGCCAAGCCGAGGTTGTTCTTCGCTTTCAGGGAACGGGGATCGATTTCTAAAGTTCGCGTGAACATCGCGATGGCTTTGTCGAAATCATTCTGCACATAGTACGCGCGGCCCAGATCGTAGAGCGTCTCCGCCTCGTTCGGCGCCTCCGCAACAGCTCTTTCCAGCCAGTGAATTGCATCCGGATAATCGTGCAGCAGCACATAATCCAAACCGACAATTTTGAAATCGTCCGCAGCCGGCCGTTGCCATTGAGCAGCAGCAGTATATTCCTGGAGCGACTGCGCCGGCCGGTCTTGCCGGAACAGCACGTAAGCCAGCAGGTAAGTTGCATCAGCCGAACGCTCATGCGCGGCTAAATATTCGCGCAGCGCCTGTTCCGCTTCCGAATACCGGTCCAGATGAATCAGCGCTTTCGCTCGAAGCACAAGGGCTTGTGTGCTCTTTGGATGCTCACGTTCAGCCTGCGCCAGAAGCTCGGCGGCTTCGGCGTAACTCTTCCTCTCAAACGCCGCCTCGCCCTTGGCATAGGAATCTCCGGGAGTGACGTCAGCCGCCGAAACAATGCCGCACGCGATGCTTGCAAGGACCGCAAGCAGGCATATCCGGCACAACATCTCTTCCGCTCCTCACAGCAATGCTACTTCTTTTGACCGTAATACGCGTTCGCGCCGTGTTTGCGGTAGAAATGTTTTTCGTGCAGGAAATCTGAGATAGCGGCCGCATCCGCATTGATGGTGAACGTGAGGAACGCCATGTGCGCCACTTCCTCAATGACCGCCGCGGTATGCGCAGCATCCGTCACGGTCGCTCCCCAGGCGAACGGGGCGTGGCCGGAGACCAGTACCGCTTGGGTCTCAAGCGGATTCATCCCCTGGAACCGCTCGATGATTACGTGTCCCGTATTCAACTCGTAATTCGACTGAACCTCTTCCTTGCGCATCGGCCTTGTGACCGGCAGCGGGCCAGGCATGTAATCGGCGTGCGTCGTCCCCAGGCAGGGAATGTCCCTGTTCGCCTGGGCCCATGCCGTGGCATAGCGCGAATGCGTGTGCACAACGCCGTTCACTCCTTGCCACGCCCGATATAGCGCCAGGTGCGTGGGCAGATCCGAAGAGGGGCGCAGCGTTCCTTCCACAATGTTGCCGTCCAGATCGGTCACGACAAGATCATTCGGAGTGAGCTTGTTGTATGGAACGCCACTCGGCTTGATCACGGCGCGACCACTCTCACGGTCGAATCCGCTGGCATTGCCGAACGTGAAGACCACCAGGTTCTGGCGCACCAACTCCAGGTTGGCTTCCAATACTTCTTCCCTAAGCTGCTTTAGTTCCATGCGCTAATTCCATTCGCTAATTCCTGGTCGCGGCGGCAATTCTGCGTAACTCCGGCAGCACATCGCCTAATTGCACCGGTTCTGCGCCGGGCGAGCCAAACCCGAAGTACAAACGCCGGTACATGGCATACAAACGCCCATAGACGGCGGCGCTTTGCTGCTGCGGTTCGAACACTTTGTGGGGCGGGCAAAGCGCCTTCTGCGCCTCTTCAATGGTTGCGAAAGCTTTTACTGCCAGGAACGCAAATATCGCCGAACCCAAACTGGTTACGTCGCCTTGCGGCACCAAGATCGGCTTTTGCAGCACGTTGGCATACACCTGGTTCAGTTGATCGTTTCTCTTCGGAATACCGCCCCCATTGATTACGCGCTTGATTTCGACGCCGTGCTCCTCCATGCGTTCGAGAATCACGCGCGTGTGAAACGCAGTGCCTTCAATGGCGGCGAACAATTCGTCTGCCGCTGTGGTGGTCAAATGCCAGCCAAGCGTAATGCCACCGAGTTCCGGATTCACCAGCACCGTTCTGTCGCCGTTGTCCCAAGTGAGGCGTAGCAATCCGCTCTGTCCCGGGCCGTAGTCTGAGATCTGATTCGAAAGCTCACCGATGCCCGATCCGGCGCGCCGCGCAATGGCATCGAAAATATCGCCGACAGCCGATAAGCCCGCCTCAATGCCGGTCAAGTTAGGATCTACGGATCCGGGCACAACGCCACACACGCCTGGAACCAGGGTTGTTTTGTCGCTCAGACCGATGATGCATGTCGATGTGCCGACAACGTTCACCATGTCGCCCAGTTTCACTCCGGCGGCAATCGCATCCCAATGCGCATCGAAGGCACCGACTGGAATCAAAACACCAGGTTTCAGGCCCAGTTTCGCTGCGGATTCCTCCGACAGGCGACCGGCGATCTGGTCGGAAGTGGCATAGCGCCCGCCCAACTTTTCGCGCACACCTTTTAACAGCGGGTCCACAGATACCAGAAACTCTTCTGGCGGCAGCCCTCCCAGTGCCTGGTTCCACAGCCATTTATGCCCCATCGCGCAGATGCTGCGAGGCGCCTCGGAAATTTTAGTAATGCCGCAAAGCTTTGCCGCAATGAAATCGCAATGCTCGAAGGCGGAAGCGAAAGCCTCGCGCTTATCCGGATTGTGGCGCAGCCAATGCAACAGCTTGGAAAATCCCCATTCAGAGGAATACACGCCACCGCACCACTTGATCGCCTCGAGGCCAAACTCATGAGCCTTCTTGGTGATCTCCGCCGCTTCCCGCCAGGCCCGGTGATCGCACCATAGATAGTATTCGTTCAGCGGCTCCATGTTTTCATCCACGGGAATGACGCTCGATCCCGTGGTGTCAATCGCCAGAGCTTCCACTGCGGTGCCATCTACTTGCGCCTCCAGCAACGCTTTCCGCATGGCTTCAGCGAGTGCGTTGATATGGTCCTGGTGGCTTTCGGTGGCGTAATCCGGATCGTTTCTTTTTCGATGCAGCGGGTACTCCGCTGTGGCGGCGCCCAGACGCCCCTTCTCACTGTCGAAAAGAGACACGCGAACGCTCAGCGTGCCGAAATCTACGCCGGCGACAATCACACCCATTTAGCTTTCCTCATTAGTGACCGGTGAGTCGTTCCCGCGCGGGCTAGGCCCGCGCCATTCCTGTCGACCCGCGGACCACGAACTCAGGATCGATCACCATGCGCCGTCCACATGCTTCCGGCGTCGAAGCCGGTCCCGTCAGTGTCTGAAAGATCAGATGCCCAATTCGGTCGCGAGGAATGTGTACCGTGGTCAGCGGCGGATACGCCACTTCGCCCAGCTTGATGTTGTCAAAGCCGGTCACCGAAATGTCTTGAGGCACACGCACCCCCATCTCGCGCAATTCATGCAACACTCCCAGCGCCATGAAGTCATTGACGCAAATGATGGCTGTTGCATCCAAGCCGGAATGGACAATCTCGCGCGCTGCTTGACGTCCGCCTTCGATGGTGTCGGCGCTCGCCACAATTTTCCACTCCATTTGCGGCGAATACGTCGCCACTGTTTCTGTAAAAGCACGTTCGCGAATGCTGAGCGGCCCCAATGTCGGGTGATGGCTGACAAAGGCCATACGCTTATGCCCCAGTTCATGCAGGTAATTCACGACGCGCTCTATACCTTTGCCGTATCTCACGACGATGTTGGAGATGTTGTGCTTCGGTACTCCGACGTCGTAGAACACCACGGGAATATCCAGGTCCGAGAGTTCTTGAATGAGGGTGGGATCCATCTCGGAAATTACCAACGCCAGCCCGGCCACTCTTCGCCCCAGCATCAGGCGTATATTCGTCACCAGATGTTCGGGTTTGTAATCGGTGTTGGCCAAAAGGATCTCGAACCCGCCGACGTGAGCGTCTTCTTCAGCGGCGCGGTAGATATCGAAGAAGAACGGGTTCTCCATATTCGAGACGATCATCCCGAACGTCCTGCTCTTGCCCCCGGCCAGATTCCGCGCCAGCAGGTTGGGATGATACTTCAGCTCGCTGACGGCTTTCAGGACGCGCGCGCGAGTGGATGCGCTCACCGGGCCGACGTTGTTGAGAACGCGCGACACCGTCGCCGTCGAAACCTTTGCCCGTTTCGCAACCTCTTGCAAGTTCATAGCCGGTCCTCCTATTATGGCCCCTCCGTGCCGCCCATTATTGCCCGTTTGCAATCGCGGTGCAGGCCATTTAGCGGCTATGCAAGCGTTTCCATTTTCTGTTGACTTGCCGTTCGATATGAGTGTATAACTGCTGTTCCGGCGCTAACTTCCCAAACAAATCCATGTCGAATCATCTTGTTTCACGGCCTGTTTCGCGGCGCGCGTTCACATCGAGTCTTCTTGCAGCACCGCTCCTCCTTAAAGCCAAACCCTCCTCTAACGAAGCCCGCGTTAAGATCGATACCGAGCGCGTTATCGGCGAGATTGATCCGAAGCTCTATGGCAACTTCACCGAGCATTTGGGCCGCTGCATCGAGGGTGGAATTTTCGAAGAGAACTCGCCGCTGTCGGATTCGAACGGCTACCGTAAGGATGTCTTTAAGGCGGTAGAAGATCTGCACGTTTCACTGGTGCGCTGGCCGGGCGGTAACTTTTCTTCGAATTACAACTGGCGCGACGGCATCGGCCCGCGTGACCAGCGCCCCAAACGCCTGGAGATGGCGTGGGGCACCATCGAAGACAATCGGTTCGGCACACACGAATTTCTTAATTACTGCGAAGAGCTTAAAACCGATCCCTACGTCTGCGCCAACTTCGGCACGGGTTCCTGGGATGAAGCGCAGCAGTGGGTAGAGTACTGCAATTTACCCGGCGAAACCACTACGTCCAAACTGCGCCAGAAAAATGGCCGTGAACAGCCCTGGAAAGTGAAGTACTGGAGCTTGGGAAACGAAATGGACGGCCCTTGGCAAATGGGGCATCGCACCGCTGAAGATTACGGCAAGTTTGCGCTGGAAGGCGCCAAGCTGATGAAGTGGACCGACCCATCTCTCAAGCTCGTGGCCGCCGGGTCGTCCAATTACCGCCAAGGCGTAGACTGGATCGCCTGGAACCGAACTGTTCTCGAGTATCTAAAAGAGCATGCCGATTATCTCTCGATGCATCTCTATGTAGGGAATCCGGAGAACGATTACTACGAGTTCATGGCCTCTCCGCTCGAACTGGCGCAGCGGACCAAAATTGCCGAAGGAATCATACGCGAAGCCATGTCCACCACGGACAACCGCGAGCTATACATTGCCTGGGACGAATGGAATGTCTGGTACCGCGCGCGCGGCGATAACGAGCGCGGCCGCCGGATTCTTGAAGAGCACTACAATCTTGAAGACGCTCTTGTCATTGCTAGCTTTTTAAACACGTTCATCAACCATGCCCACATTGTCAAAATCGCGAACATGGCGCAACTGGTGAACGTGATTGCGCCCATCTTTACGAATAAAACCGGCCTGTTCCTGCAAACTATCTACTACCCGCTTCAGCTCTTTGCTTCAAATTCCTTCGGCACTGCACTCGACCTTTTCGTAGACGGTCCTACTTACGCGAGCAAGCAATCGAAAACAACGCCGTATCTGGACGTGTCGGCCGCGTACGACCGCGGAGCGTTGGTCCTAAACGTGGTCAATCGCCATCGTACGGACACTTTGCCCGTAACGTTCGAACTCGAGGACAAACAGTTTTCCGGAACGTTTGCGGTAAGCGAAGTCAATGGGCCCGATATTAAGTCAGAGAACAACTTCGGATCAACGCTTGTCAAGACTGTAAGTAAAAGCGTGGAAGCCAATGGCGCCCGCCTCCGTTATGAATTTCCGGCACACTCTTACACGATGTTGAAGGGTAAGCTCGCCTGATTCACGCCGCAGTGACCGGATGGTAGGATGCCGATGTGCGAGATCTAGCGGTTATCGAAACGGAGCTATCCGAAATCAGCGGCATTCAGGACGACATGACCCGGCTCGAGCGCATCATCGCCTGGTCCGTAGATCATCCGGACGAAGTACCGCTAGCGTTGCGCTTTTTCAGCGGCCGTTCGAAAGGTATTGAAGAGTGGCTGCACCGCCATGCTTCTAAGTAAATGCCGGGCGACGCACTGCGCCACCGCTTGGCGATTACTCGTCAGTGTTAACCAAGCGCGGCTTGGCTGCCCGGCTGGTAAATGCCGGGCAACGCACTGCGCCGCCGCTTGGCGATTACTCGTCAGTGTTAACCAAGCGCGGCTTGGCTGCCCGGCTGGTAAGTGAAGACTGAATTCAGACGAGCCATCCTGCCCTCTGAACTGCGCAGCCTGGCGGCCTTCGATCGGAAGGTGTTCCCTTCCGATTATTTTTCCACTGACCAATGGCGGACTTACGAGTCTTACTGGCTACTCATCAACGAACGGAAGGTTGGCTGTTGCGCGTTTGAGAAGCACGTCGACTTTGCAGACGACCTCCGCGAGGACGGCCTTAAGCCTTATCGCGAAGGCTCCTTGTATATCGCTTCTACGGGAATTCTTCCGAAACTTCAAGGCACGGGACTAGGGCAACTGTTGAAATCGTGGCAAATTGCTTACGCCCGTTTGCACGGCTTTTCGCGTATCGTTACCAACACCAGGAAGCGCAATGCCGCAATGCTCGCGCTCAACAGGAAATTCGGTTTTCGCGTGGTTCGGGTTACTCCGCGCTACTATGCAAGGCCAACAGATGCAACGGTAGTGATGGAGTTGCTGCTGTAAGGCTGTTGGGAAAACCGCTCCATTCTGTCGCGGCTCCGTTCGGCGCGTGACCTGACCCCGATAAACCGTCCGAATCGAAGTACGATTTGAGACGAAGGAAAGAAGAAGCGGATGGGGGAGGGAAGCACACGATTTACGGCTGGAAAGCGAAGTACGGCGGGTTAGATATGAGTGAGGATGGTTGGCCGCAGATTTACAAAAGTCGATTTTGTGGTCCTTAGCGCGGCAGAAGCCCGTAAACGTCTACAGCCTTTTTCACGCCAAGGTAAACGCGGCCGTTTGCGACAGTAGGAATCGTGAACCGCAGAGCTTGACCGGCCTGATCGCGGCGGGGGTCCTGATCGCTCGTATACAATTCCCTTCCTACATTAAGTGCGTCGTAAGCACGAAGCACGGCGGAACGGCCGTCATTGCCGTTCCATGCTTTTGTTTCGGTGAGCCAAACGATACCGTTGCTAGTTCGGTTCGCCGATACAGTGGGCGTCCCGCCGGAAAACTCGGATCTTCGAGAGCTTCGAAAAACGGGTGTGTTCGACACTCTGCCGCCTCGGACAACGAAATCCTTCAGCGCATCATCTGAAGCGTAGTAATACAGGTGGCCGTTCCAATATGCCGGCGCGCTATAGATTCCATCGGAAAGGCGAAACTTTTCGACGGGTGGATCAGCGGATCTCATTTCCTTTCCACCGAGGTGTTCCGGATTGATGACATAGAGAACTCCGGCCTTTCCACCAAAAACCAGGGCGGAGGGCCCCGACCTTGAACCTCCCGGAAGTAGCACCGGTCCACCGGAACCCAAATCGCCGTCGGTAGAATTTAGTTGCTGCTGATCAAAGGGTGTATAGAAGTCGCTCACGACAAGCCGGTTTCCGAGCAACCTTAGCTTCAAGACCGTGTCTCCATAGTCGCGGCCCTTTCCCGGGCCGGCGTCAAACTCTCCGTTCCCGGTGACGAGATACACGTTGCCTGCCTGGTCGGCCGCGGGGCCTGTATCGCTCTGCCAGATGCCACTTTCACTGGAATCCGGCGAGGTGTTGAGTACGGCTTGCTGGCGCAGCGTTCGGGCATCGTAGCTCATCACCCAGCCGTGGTAAGGACCGACATCGCAGGATGATGCCCACGTCAAATAGACGCTTCCGTTCGCCAGGAGAAGCGAACTGCGAGGATTTTCACGCAGCGGATCGAACTTAATTACGTCGCCGTCGCGATCGTGGCTTGTTCCCAATGAAGTTGCACTGATAGTTACGGGGCCGCCAAACTTTTCGACGCCGGTAGTAATCGCAAGTGCATGTAGCTGCTGGGTATATTCTGCGCGCGATTGCCCTTTCCACGTTTTTGTTCGTGCAAGAACATAGAGAGTTCCGGTTTCAATATCAACGACCGGTGTGGAGGTGATCCCGATTTCGGGTGAAATGAAGGGACACTGTGCATCGCGATCCGGAACGGTTGTAACGATTCCGGTAGATGGAAGAAAGTTCACATGCCAGACAGGACTGGTAGAGATCTTGTCGGCGTCGAAGGCATAAACGCTGTCGTGCTCGGTTGCGACAAAGAGTAAGTTGTGAACGCCTTTTCCGGGGATCTCTACGTTTGGGAGATAAAGCGGCTGAGCGTAGACGTCGCCGTCTACCGGAAGCGAGATGAGTTTCCCGAATTGACGTACGTTGACGTTTTTGGGCGTAAGAACTGTTTCGCTCAGGTCCGCACCCGTTCGGCTATTGTCATACTGTGAAGTTGTGATTCGCACCGGCTCTGCTGCCAGCAACACGCCAAGATTTAGGCACACGATGCACAGAGAGTTCACCGAACGAAAACCCTTCCTGCGAACTGACGTCAGTACTAGCGATATTGTTCCCGGTTTGAGCTAATTTGCATCCCGTTTGGGCCGGAACTCCACACCTGCGGAAAAGCTGGCGCGAATCACGTGGCGATCATCAGTGATGAACTTTGGCGTAGCCGGTTTGGGAGTGATCCGCACATATTAGGCAAGCGGATCCGCGCTTCGGGAGCACAGTACGGAGTTATCGGCGTATTGCCTCGCGGATTCGAACTGCCCGCCACGGGTCAAGGCCTGGACCAAAGCGCGCCGAAGATGTGGGTGCCAATCAATCTTGATGCGACACCAGAGCAACGTCGCCGTGTCGCTGCTGGCAAGCTTCGTACCGGCGCGGCGGGCAGCACGAATCGATCCCATGGAAGCGTTGCGCAGCGAATGATCGGCGGGGTCGGGAGCAGTTGCCGCTTTCCTGGCTATGAAATCCTGGCCTGCGGTAATCAGCCCGATTGCGCTGCGGCCTGCTGCTGATCCTGCTTGCTCTCTTCCTGCTTCGTTTCGGGCATCTTGCTTCCGTACAAAACACCGCCACCGACCGCCACGATCGCGAGACCCCAAAAACTTGCATTGAAGCCCATCGCCTTTGCGATCCATCCGAACAGGCTGTTGCTCAGTACGCCGCCCAGCCCCATCGAGGATTGCACCGCGCCCTGCAAGAAGTTAAAGCGTCCAGTCCCCTTCGCAAGGTCCGCTGTCACGAGCGTTAAGAGGACGCCGTAAATCCCCATCGCAACGCCGTCGATGGCCTGCAAGCCAATCAGATAATAGGCGTTGTGGCTCACGACGGTCAACGCGTTCCGGAGTGCCAGCGCACCGAATCCGATCAGGAATAACGGTCTGCGTCCCCAAGTTTTGGCGAGTTTACCCGCCAGAATGGCGACCCCAATCATCGCCACTTCGGCGACAACCACCGAAGCGGACACCTGCCAGGCGGCGTCCCGGCCCTTCTTTCCGTGCGTAAGTATCTCGCTTACGAGTGGAAGCGTTGCGGCATTGGCGCAGTAATACAGTACGACGCAGGCAGTGAAGGTAAGCACTCGCTTATCACGCGCCAAGTCGCGCCAGCCACTGCGCTGCTTGGGCTCGTCGCCTTTTTCTCCATCCGCGTTGCCGCCGCGCGCGGCTTCGTAGTCGACATGTTCTTCTTTGATAAAGAAGACCGACGGAATCATCCCCGCCGCGAAGATCGCTGCTTCGATAAAAATCCCTTGCAGCGCAAGAAGCGTGCCCACGGCCGCGGCACCGACCGCGAACAGCACGTTGCCGGTGTGAGTATACGTTTCGTTTCGCGCCACGCGTCCGGCCAATTGATCTTTCCCTGCCATCCCAAGCGCGAACGCCGCAGTTACAGCCGGAAAAATCGTGACGGCCAGCCCAATCACTATCTGGACAGCAATCTGCATCGCGAAACTCGGCAGCGCAATAATGCCCACGGCGCCTAAGGCAACGGCGAGTCCCGCAATAGCTGTCCAGATTCTCTTGTGATGCGATTCATCGATCAAGTGTCCTGAGAGACTCTGGACGGCTATTCCAGCTAGCGACTGGCAGGCGATGAGGATACCAATCTGACCGGGATTCCAATGCCTGACCGCTGTGTAGTAGATGGCCATGAAAGGGCCCAGGCCGGTCTGTATCCCGGCATTGCAAAAGTTCAGCGCATCGAGAGCGCGCAGGCTCCGGGTCTTTTGTTCAGGCAAAGTGTTTCCAGTAAGGTGACGAGAAAACTAATCCACGCACGCCAGTGGGCGAGCGATATTTTCGAGAGATTGTCGCTCGGCATTCACGCCGAGCCACACCTCGACTAAGCCTCCGGCCGCAATCACTATCGCGCCGGCAATATAACCCCAGAACAGCAGGGAACGCGAACCAGTGCCCACAATGTATCCGTACAACGCAGGTCCGCCGACGCCTCCCACCAGCGTTCCAATGGCGTAGAAAATCGAGATCGCGACCGCGCGTATTTCCAAGGGGAAGATCTCACTCACGGTCAGGTAAGCGGCGCTGGCCGCGGAGGATGCAACAAAAAAGGTCACGCTCCAACAGATTGCCTGCGTTAAGGCCGTGAGAACGCCGAGGTGAAACAGCCAGGCCGTAATCGCCAATAAAACGCCCGATCCGATGTAAGTGCCCGCGATCATGATTTTTCGCCCCAGGGTGTCGAAGAATCGTCCTAAAAGGATCGGCCCCAGCCAATTACCCAAAGCCAGGGGAACTAGAAAGAGCCCCAGCTTTTCCGCGGGCACGCTGTAATACCTCAGCAGCACCAGTCCGTAAGTGAAAAGCACCGCGTTATAGAAGAATGCCTGGGTGACCATCAGGCTGAAGCCGAGAAACGAGCGCCTCGCGTTCTGTTTCACCATGGAATCCCAGATCTCGCCAAACGGAGTGACCTTTCGCGCCGCTAGCTTAATGGTGTTATTGGCCGGCGGCAGTTTCTGAATATCGCCTCCGGTGACTTTCTGTTCGATCTGGCTGACTACTTGCTCCGCTTCGCCCTTCTCGCCGTGAATCATCAACCAGCGCGGGCTCTCCGGGACATATCGTCGCAAAATCAGGACGACGATTCCAATCGCCGCTCCGATGCCGAACGCCAGGCGCCAGCTAAAGGTTGGGGGAAGAATGCCGGAATCGAGCAGCAATAACGACGCACCGGAGCCGAGCGCTGCGCCGCCCCAGAACGTGGAGTTGATCATCAGATCCACGTGCCCGCGAATACGCGCCGGGATTAGCTCATCGATGGCCGAATTCACGGCTGCGTACTCGCCGCCTATGCCCGCGCCCGTCAGCGCGCGGAACAGGGTAAACGAAGTAAAGTTCCACGAAAACGCAGTGGCGGCCGTGGCGCATAGATACAGAAGGATAGTAATGCTGAACAGCTTTTTTCTGCCCCATCGGTCCGTGAGGTACCCGAATACCAGTGCCCCGGTGACGGACCCGACTAGGTAATACGTCCCGCTCAATCCCAATTGCGCGTCTGTCAGGCCCAGGGTATCGGGCCGTTTTAGAATTCCCGCAAGCGAGCCGGCGAGATTCCCTTCGAGTCCATCCAGCAGCCAGGTGATCCCGAGCGCGACGACCACCAACACATGCCACTGACTCCACGGAAGCCGATCGAGACGCGCGGGAATATTTGTCTCAATGCACTGAGTGGCCGGAGCTTTCGCTGGCGAGGACATCGGCGTTCTCTCCAATTCCAAACACCAGTAAAGACGGCGAGAATGTGAGCGGCGCTACATGCTACTACACAGGTAAAATCCCCGGTTGCCAGCTTAGGCGCCTACCCGGGTGCGAAATAGCAACAGATCCAGGCTGAAGGTCACGCGCATCGCGTTCGCTGCTTCCGCCTTGATCGGCCGGTAAATCGAATGGAGCACGTCCTGCACGGCAACTGCATCCAGATCGGCATTGGTAGTCACCCGCCTCCGATCGATCAGTTCGAACCCGGGCGCAAACGTTTCCACCGTTCGGTCCACGCGATCGCGGCCTGCGCCGCGCAGTTCGATCAGGTCCTCGGGACCCGGAACGGCGACCAGTAGACGTCCTTCGTCACCCAGCACCCGCCGGAATTCGCTCGCATTCATCCGTGCCGTGATCGATAGGAGCAGCGAGAAGGATCCGCTCGTATACGGCAGGAACCGATCGGCATTTGCCACAATCCACTCGCATCCGGGGTACCGTCGAGCCGCTGCGTCGACGGCCGGAATAGAAATATCCACGCCGTGCCCCTCGAATCCGATCTGGCGAGCCAGCGTGCCGAGATAGTAACCGTCTCCGCAGCCCGCATCCAGAACTACGTCGGTTTGCGCTGCTCCCACTAGCTCCGCGATGCCGTTCAGCAGGGGCTCGCTGACGCCGCGATCATGCAATCGCCGCCGTGCCGCTAGCGCCGCGCGAGTATCGCCCGGCTGCTTCGACCGCCGCTCTTGTGGCTGCAGCAGATTTAAATAGCCACTTCGCGCAACATCGAACGAATGTCTCTGTGGGCACGCGGCGTGCCGCTCTGTCCGCGTCAGCGGTTTGTGGCAATCGCGCACCGGGCAAAGCAGCATCGGCCGAGTGTAGCGCGCGAGTTCAAAACTAAAACAGACGTAGCAAACTAAGCGTATGTCCACATGCATGCAGACGTTGTGATTATTGGAGCCGGCGCCGCCGGGCTCATGTGTGCCATTGAAGCGGGTAAACGCGGCAGGCATGTCGTCGTCATCGATCACGCCCGTAAGCCTGCCGAAAAGATTCGCATTTCAGGTGGCGGCCGGTGCAATTTCACCAACATTCATACTTCACCGGAACGCTTTCTCTCGCAGAACCCGCGCTTCTGCGTCTCTGCGCTGTCGCGCTATACGGCAGGGGATTTTATCTCGCTCGTAGAAAAACATCGCATTGCCTACCACGAAAAGACTTTGGGCCAGTTGTTCTGCAATGATTCCTCGCAACAGATCATAGGAATGCTGTTGAAAGAGTGCAGCGAGGCGAAAGTCAGGATTCTACTTGAGACCAAAGTAGAGGAAGTCAGCAAATCCAATGCGGGGTTTTGCGTGTGCACAAGTAAAGCTGAAATCGCTTGTGAGTCGCTGGTTGTCGCGTGTGGCGGGCTCTCTATTCCGAAGATGGGGGCGACCGGCCTCGGCTATACAATCGCCCGGCAATTCGGTCTCGCCATCGTTCCCACCCGCGCTGGCCTTGTTCCCTTCACATTGTCAGAGAGCCAACTGGCGACCTGGAGCATGCTCGCGGGGGTAGCCGTCTTCTCTGAGGTTCAATGCGGCAAAAAATCGTTTCGAGAGGCGCTCTTGTTCACGCACCGCGGTTTCAGCGGGCCCGTGATGCTGCAGATTTCTTCCTATTGGGAACCGAAACAAGAGTTGCGCGTTAACCTCGCGCCCGGCCAAGACGTGGCCGCGCTCTCAAAAGGGGCAAAGATATCGCAACCGCGCCAGGAAGTCTCGACGTTCTTAAGCACTCTTTTGCCGAAGCGCTTAGCGGGGCGCATAGTGGAACAGCATCTGCCCGCACGCGAAGCGATCCGCTTAGCCGACATTCCCGATAAGCAGCTGCAGCGGTTAGCCGCCGCAGTGAACGATTGGCGCATCGTGCCACACGGCACGGAAGGATACCGCACTGCCGAAGTAACTCTCGGCGGCGTGGATACCACTGAGCTCTCTTCCACAACCATGGCCAGCAGAAAAGTAGAAAATCTGTACTTCATCGGTGAAGTTGTTGACGTGACCGGCCACTTAGGCGGCTTCAACTTTCAATGGGCCTGGGCGTCCGGTTACGTAGCCGGGCAATATGCGTAAGCTGTTGTGCTCGCCCGACCAGTTCAGCCGCCGTGCAATTTGGTGATGCATCGGAGCGGCGCATGCGAACAACCAATTGCTCTCAACAAACTCGTGCGGCACTATTGTGATGGGTGCCTGCGGTGTGCCTTAAGCAAGGCCCCCGCGCAGTGCGTCGCCGGGCTATTACTCGGGAGCCTGTCGTCCTCGTATTCTGTAAGAGACTGCGTGAAGGCAATTCAACGCTATCCCGGCCCGGCCTATCGAATCAACGGTCAGCGCGATGAGGCGCTCACTCCTGAGATTGTCGATCCGCGCATTGCCGACGTAGAAGCCGTGGCGCGTTGGTTCGATTACGCCTTTGAGCTTCCTGGCGGCTTTCGCTTCGGACTGGCCGGAATTATTGGCCTGATTCCAGGAATCGGTGACGTAATAGATGGGCTCGTTTCGCTCTATATCATCGTGCGCGCGATCCAACTCGGGTTGTCGCGCGTCGCTATTGCCCGCATGCTAGTGAACGTCGGCATCGAAGCTCTCGCTGGATCCGTCCCGTTGATCGGCGATCTTTTTGACGTCGCGTTCAAAGCGAATCGCCGCAACTACCAGCTCTTGAAAGGCCATCTTCTGCAGCCACGCCGGCAGAATGCTCTCGATTGGCTGTTCTTGATTCTCACCGTGCTGCTCGTCATTGCAAGTATTCTTCTGCCTGTTATCGGCTTGATTGAAATTGCAAAGCACATTTAGAATCGGCCGCCTCAATCCCTTCAGTGTCTCTGCGATGCTTGTACTGCACATGCGCTTGCTTCGCTCGCTTTGGATCCTGCTTCGCTCGCTTTGGATGTGGATTGGCGGTACCGCCCTCGTGTTAACTTGGGTGCCTGTACTCGCGGTTGTGAGGCTAACGGATCGAAAGCCCGCGTATCTGAGAAGCGGGCGCTGTTTCCGGCGTCTTGGCCGTCTGCTTGCCGGCATCAATCCTTGGCACATTCGGATCTCCGGCTCGGAAAACGTCGATGCGGACCAGGTGTATGTCATCGTCAGCAATCATCAATCGGTGGCCGACATCCCGGTGATCTCACATCTAAGGCATGACACTAAGTGGCTCGCAAAAGCCGAACTGTTCCGGATTCCCATCGTGGGTTGGATGCTGCGTATGGCCGGCGATATCTCCATCGAGCGTTCGAATCCCCGGCACGCTGCCCAGGCTTTGCTTCAGTGCGCCCAATATCTGCGCCAGCGCTGTTCCGTCGTTTTCTTTCCTGAAGGAACGCGTTCCTCAGACGGCGAGCTTCTTGCGTTCAACGATGGTCCCTTCCGGCTGGCGATTCGCGAGCGTGTCTCGATTCTTCCTCTCGTGGTGCATGGCTCCGGTCAGGCTTTGCCGAAGGGATCGCCCTTCATCGGCGGCACTGAAGACATCTTTTTGCGCATTCTCAAGCCCATCTCAGTCGAGGGTTGGAGCGCGAAGGAATCTTCTCTCTTGCGCGACCTGGTTCGCAACAGTATGGCGGACGAATTGGCGCGGTTGCGCTCGATGGCCTGAACGGTACCAGCCTGGCGGAAACGTGCGACTTCTTCGTTTGATATACGTGTAGAGCACTGCCCAACAGGAGTTCGTTTTGATTCACAAGTACTCGCGGCGAAGCGCATTGAAGAGTTTTGCTTCCGCCGCCATAGTCCCCTCGCTCGCGACGCCCCATCCGCCCGTCGGCATGGGCGTAGAAGGACCGGAAACCCCAAAGATCTGCGCGCCAATTTCGGTTCGCGACATTACTGACGCATCGATGAGGCGTGTGAAGCAGATTGGTGTCAATCATGTGCTGTCGGGTGGGCCAAAGATTCCGTGGGACGAGAGCGAACTCCAGTCCATCGTGGAAAAGTTAAAAGGCGGGGGCCTCGCTCTCGGCAACCTGATGATCTCCGGGTTCCCGAATACCATCTATGGACGGCCCGGGCGCGATGAAGAAATTGAAAACGTTCAGAAGTCGATCCGCGCCGCGGGAAGAGCAGGCATTCCCGTGGTGGAGTACAACTTCTACGCGCACCGCGATATCGAAGGTTATTACGAAGAGACGGGCCGCGCCGGCGCGGGGTTGACCGCCTTTGATTACAACCGCGTCAAAGATTTGCCGCCATTACCTCAGGAAGGCGCTCACACGGTCCAGGAGATGTGGGCGAACATCACTTACTTTCTGAAAGCCGTGATTCCCGTCGCCGAAGAGTCGCGCGTCCGGCTCGCGTTGCATCCAAACGATCCGCCCGCCCCGATCAGCCGCGGTTCGGGTCAAATCATGGGCACCGTGGATGGTTGGAAACATCTGATTGAGATTGTAAAAAGTCCTGCTAACGGCATTACCTTCGACTGCGGCGTTACGCGCGAAATGGGCCAGGATCCGGTCGAAGTTTGCAAATACTTTGGCTCTAGAGACCGTATCAATCACGTCCACTACCGCAACGTGCGAGTTCGTAAACCGTACGAAGAATACACAGAGGTGTTCATCGATGAAGGCGAAAATAACATGTTCGCCATTATGCAGGAACTGCTCAAGGTCAACTATCATCTCCTCATTTACCCGGAGCACGAACGCGCGCTCGATGTCGATCGCGAGCGCGGCATTCACAATCAATATCCAGGCGGAGGCGGCTACACCGGCATGGTCTACGACATTGCTTACGCAAGAGCGATGCTGCAGGCGGCGATGTCTGTTCGCCGCTGACTACAGCCTGCCGAATTTCGAAACCGCCTCGCGAATCGATTTGTATTTCTCAATATAGGGGTACATACTGTGCTCGGTTTCATCCAGTTGCTGAGCCTTGCGCAGTACGTCGGCGGCCTTTTCCCTGGGCACAACCACGACGCCATCCATGTCCGCGACGATAATATCGGCAGGGCGCACCGGCACCCCCGCGCATACAACGGGCACGTTCTTCCCGGTAACACGATAGTGGTTGACGGTTGTAGAAGGAACAATTCCGCGGCTGAAGATGGGAAATTGTAACTTCATAACCTGCGGCGTATCCCGCATTCCGCCGTCCACAATTGCGCCCGATAATCCTCGATACTTCATCGCGGTACTCATCAGACCGCCCACCCCGGCATAATCCAGCCCATTCTCGAGAACCATTACGTATACCGATCCCGCAGGAGCTTCGTCGATCACATCCATCATCCCCTGCAACGCCTTCGAGCCTTCCGTGTGCTCTTCTTTACTCAAATAAACTGTTGCCGCCGGTCCCGCAAATTTCGTTGTAAATAGCGGCCGCATGTCGTGGGACATGTACATCTTCTTGCCATACAGCAGTTCCATGGCGTCCGATACAGAGGCAGCTTCTACCTGCCGGAAGCCTTGCATCAACTCGTCGTCAGCGGTACTTGCCCGGAGCGGGTCCGGCAAAATTTTCAACAACAAGGCGAATGCTACGAGAGCGATAAGAGTAATTTTTTTTCGCATACGTTTCAGGTGTTGCGCGTGGGAAGTTCGGATCGACGAGTCTCGTCTTCTGACGGCATCGCTTACGACCAAAGCCGATCGTTCACATGCCGGCCTTCATCGTTCCACTGCGGTGTCGGTTCAAAGTAACCCGTACCCGGGACCAAATGAGCCTTCACCGCCTCGTCGTTCAGCGTGACCCCCAGCCCGGGTGAGTTGGGCACCGTGATGAACCCGTGATTCACGATCGGCTTTTCGACACCCTCCACCAGATCGCTCCACCAGGGCACATCCACCGAATGGTTTTCCATCGCCAAGAAGTTGAACATGGACGCAATGGCATGTACTCCGGCCATGCACGAAACCGGCGTGCCCGCAAAATGCACTGCGCAGCCGATTCCGTATTTCTCAGCCAACTCACTCGTCTGTTTGGTGGCGAGAATACCTCCGACTGAACCCGGATCCGGATGAAAAATATCCACGGCGTGAGTTTGCGCCAGCTTCTCAAATCCTTCGGGAAGGTAAATATCCTCGCCCGTTGCCAACGGAATGTCTACCTCACTCGAAATCTGCTTCAACAGATCGGGCCAAAACCACGGAACCATGTCTTCCAGCCACGACAGATTGTACGGAGTCAATCTCTTGCCGAGACGTATGCACGAATTGACGCCGATGTGGCCGAAGTGGTCGGCGGAAAGCGGCACGTCCATGCCCACCTGTTCGCGAACGACAGCCACATACTCCGCCATGAGGTCACAGCCTTTTTCGGTGATCTCAGTACCGGTGAAAGGATGCGGAACCGGGTCGCCAAAGCGCAGCGTGCCGCTTCGTAGCGGACGCGTCAGCGCTCCCGGCACATTCTGAATCATGTCCACGCCGAGGTCCATCTTCAACCACGTGAATCCCTGTTCCATGCGGGCCTTCAGTCGCTGTCCATAAACTTTCGGATCGTTGGATTCGGTCGTATCGCAGTAACAGCGAACGTTATCCCGAAACTTGCCGCCAATCATCTGATAGACAGGAACGTTGTAAGCCTTGCCGGCAAGGTCCCACAGGGCCATTTCCACGCCGCAAACACCGCCGGCCTGCCGTGACTCGCCTCCGAATTGCTTAATCTTGCGAAACACTTTATCTACATTGCACGGATTCTCGCCCAGCAGGCGGCCTTTTAGCATCAGCGCATAGATCGCGCTCGACCCGTCCCGAACTTCTCCAAGGCCGTAGATCCCCTGATTGGTATCGATTCGAATGAGCGGACACGTCATGGGTGCATGCGCCACCGTTGCGACGCGCATATCCGTGATCTTTAGTTCGGAGGGTTTCGAACTGGTATTCGTATTCTGCGGCAATGCTTCGAGAACCTCGTCGGCCCACAACGCTCCTACGGAAAACAATCCGGTGGCTTTTAGGAATTGCCGCCGGGCCAGCGTGTTCCGTAGAGTTCGATTCTTTTCCATGTATTTCTGTCTTTGCCGCTACGAAGCATATCAGGAAGTGGCGAATTGAAAATCGCGGCGGCGCCGCTCAGCCCCACCAAGTCTCTCCGGGGGCAAGATGCGCACGCGCTACATCTTCGTTGAGTTCGACGCCATACCCAGGCTTGTCCTGAATCGTGAGATATCCGTTCTCCCAGATCGGGCCTTCGTGAATCACCAAAGTGGGCCACCAGTCAATCCAGTTCGCGAGTTCATGAATGCGAAAATCGCGCATTGCGGAAGCCGCATGCGCGGAAGCAATTGTGCCCACCGGACTCGCCGGATTGTGCGCCGCCGTCCAAATCGCATAGCTACCCGCGAAGTCGGAGATGCGCTTCGATTCCATCAGGCCGCCCGATTTGGGGATATCGATGTGCACGCCGTCGGTCCCCTGCAACTCGATCAGCCGCTCAAATCCTGAAAACCCGTACAGATTTTCGCCCGTGCAAACCGGAACAGGCGATTCTCTCCTGACATAGGCCATGGTTTCCGGGTTCTCCGGCGGCACTGGATCTTCAATCCACATCGGATTTGCGTGCTCGAGGGCCTTCGCCAACTGGATTGCATCGCGCGTATCGTAATGCCAATGCAGATCGATGGCGAAATCCGCATCGGGCCCGAGTTCGTCGCGAATGGTGTCCATCACACGAACAATCTGGCGGATATCCGAGGTTTTCAAATTGCGTAAGTAGGGATCGTGCCCGGGGACTTTGTATTCCGGATCTAGTGCGCGCGGAATGCCATCGCCTTGAAACTTGAAAGCGGTCCAACCCCACCGTTCCGCTTTTGTGCGCCGCACTAGATCTCGCCACGAAGCTAAATCCTCTGGATGGTTCTTCGGAACCTGAGTTGTGCGATAAAAGCGCACACGATCCCGGAATCGCCCTCCCAGCAGGTTGCAAGCAGGAGTCTCGAGAATTCGCCCGGCCAGGTCCCATAACGCAATTTCGATCCCGCTCGCGGCCGAAACTGTTGCGCCGCCAATTGCGCCTGCCCCGGCGCTGTCGCGCAACATCTTCGTATAGAGCCGATCTACATTCAGCGGATCTTCGCCAACGATGATCCCCTTCATCTTGTTGACCACGAGGTCCTTGATGCCCCAACCCCAATACGCTTCGCCTATGCCGTAAATCCCGGCGTCAGTCTCGATTTTGATCAGGTTCCAATCCCAGGTGCCGCGCACAATCATGCACTTGACATCGGTGATCTTCACCTTCTGTCGCGCTGCGGCCGCCGCTTTCTGGTAAGGCGCGGGAAACACCTGCTCGGCGAAAATGAGATTCGCTGCTAGGGCGCTTGCTGCCTGAAGAAATCGACGGCGAGGCAAATCTGACATGCATGTCGTATATCACAAACCCGCTGTCCGGATTCGTTAGAGTAGGCATAATAATGAACTGTCCGAACTGTGGTTTGCCAAATCCCGACAATGCGAAGTTTTGCTCGAACTGCGGCACATCCTTCGGGATGCCTCCTCCACCGCCGCCCCAGTATCAAAGTCAATCACAGTATCAAACGCCGCCTCCCTATCAATCGCCCGGCCCGTATCCGCCGCCTGGCGCAGCGCGCGGCGGAAATTCGCTCGCGAAAAACATCGGGATCGGTTGCCTGATCCTGATCGCGATTTTTCTGTTCTTTGGTCTGTCTTGCACTAGAGCCTGCCTGCGAATCGGCCATGGGCGATATATGCATCGGTATTACTAGCGCTACTTCATACAATCTGAGGAGTGGCACTAACCGTTTCCAGAATTTCCAAGGTCGCCGGGTTCAGCCTGCTAGGATTCTGCGTCTTATCCATTGGAGCCGAGCGCGCCAATATCGGACCTGTGGCTTCTCAGCTTGCGGGCTTCTGCGGTGCTTTCCTCGGCGCATTCGCAGCGCCTCGACGAAAGCGTTCGAACGTCCGGCCACCTAAAGAGGCGCCATCGCCATCGGATAAAGACGCAGGCCAAGCCGCGCAAATCTTATAACCTAATCGTTTCCGTAACGAAGACATTTTTGCCGGGTGAGCGGACCCACGGGTTCTTCTACGCGCTAGCCGTGGTACTCGGCGCTCCCGTGCTGCGGCTCGCTTTCATCGAGCAACTTGCGAACGATCTTTCCGATCTTCAAATACTCATCCAGGTCAGGCGGTTTCACAATGAATTCGCGAATGTGGAAGGCCGCGAGTGCGGCGCGTTCCCGCGTCGAAGAGGAGGAACTAAGCACCGCGACTGGAACATTCGCATACCCAGGCGTATCGCGGATCACTTGCAGAATCTCAAGACCATCGCTCTTCGGAACGTTCAAATCCAGAACGATCAAATCCGGTAGCGATGCGCGCACTGCTGAATCGGCCTTGCGAATGTGATCGATGATTTCGCGGCCATCCTGAAACAGGACCATGCCGCAGTCGACACAGCCTTCCGCAAGCGCCATGCGGAACAGCTCAACGTCTGCCGCGCTATCTTCGATGAGGAAAATCGTGGCGATACAAACGCCCCCTCAGCGCCATCCAGGGGTATAGTAACACTGCATTTCACCGCGGCGCGGCCGCCAGTAAGCTTGTGGGCAAAGTGAAGATGAATTTCGCTCCCTGCCCCAATTCCGATTCCACCCAAATACGGCCGCCGTACCGTTCCACAACTCTCTGGCAGATGGCCAGTCCGATGCCAGTGCCCGGAATTTTTTGCCCGTGCAGCCGCTTAAAAGCGGCGAATATTTTGGAATGATACTCAGGGGAGATGCCCATGCCATTGTCGGCCACGCAGATCTGAACATGCTCGTTCATGCGGCTGGCAACGACATCGATCTTGAGCGGCTGCTCGCTGCGGTATTTAATGGCGTTCCCAATCAGGTTTTGGAACAAGGGAATGAAGTGGCTCTCGAAGCCCCGAATGACCGGTAGGCGCGCTACCGTAATGACGGCGCCACTTTCGGCGATAGCCACCGCGAGATTTTCGCGCGCCCTTTCGATCACACAATTGAGGTCTACCGGCTTCGCCGGCTCTTCAGATCGAGCCCCGATTTCCGCGTAGGTTAATAGATCGGCCAGCAGCACACGCATCCGCTTGGTGCCGCCCTCGATCGTTTCCACGTAAGTAGCGACCTGCGGATCCATGACATTGGAATAGCGGCGCACCAGAAGCTGCGAATAAATGGTAATCATTCGCAGGGGCTCCTGCAAATCGTGGCTGGCGATAAAGGCGAAGCGTTCCAGGTCCTCATTGGATCGGGCGAGATTCACGTTCGAGGTGCGCAACTCCGCATTCAGCCGGGCCACGCTCGCGAGCGTGCCTTCGAGCGACGCACGCGCTTTCTGCGCGTCGTCCAGCGCCTCTTCGCGCGCCTCCAGTGCTTTGCGCAAGCTACTATCGCGCGATTGGATCCCCGACAGCATCTCATTGAATGCATCCACCAGCAGACCCAGTTCATCCTCCGAAAATTTCTGCGCGCGAATGCTGTAATCCCGCGAGCGGGAGACGCGCGTCGTGATGCGCGCGAGTTCGACAATCGGAGTCGCAATCAGCGAGCGCAGACGCGAAGAGAACAGAAAGGCAAGCAACGTGGAGAACAGCAAGACGGTGACGACAGTGGCGCCGTAGAGTTGCACACGCTCATAAATCTCGCCCAGATCGTAGACCAGGACGAGCGTGCCGAGCCGGCGCGTATGCAACAGAATGGGACGGGAAACCGCGAGAATCCCATTCTCGAAACGAATGTATTCGCGCGTCTCTGGCGGAGGACAGTTCGCCTGCGCGCCGCGGCGTGTGTATTTGGCGAACAGCGCTCCGTTGTCGCGAAAAACGCACGCAGCCATCACGTGACTGCGGACGTGCAATGTGCCAAGCGTCTCTGAGGCAGCCCCGGGATCGTCGAAGCTGAGCGAAGCGGTGGTGTTGTCCGCGATGATGTGGGACAGAGCGGAGAGGTCGTTTTTCAGATACCCGCGGAAGAGGATGAAATCGGCCACGATGATACCGATCCCCGCCAGAAAAAGCGCCATCGTAGTGGTGGCCATCACGATGAGCATCAGTTTCCGCCGGATGGGCATGTCGCGCACATCCCGGCCCCAGCTTGTGACACGACGGAATGGCACGTTATTTTTCAACCGACCTCGCAACCGAGAGCAGCTTGGAACTCAGCTTCAGGCCGGCGCTGGTGGCCGCCTTCAGGTTGATGTCAAAACGAACACGCCGGTTGTCGACAACAAAAGCGATGATGCCGCCCTGGTGAATAAAGCCGTCGCCTTCTCCGATGGTGAGGACGGCTGGACCGGCTGCGCTCAGCGTTGTGGGGTTGGACGCGTCGCTGCCGAAGTACAGTACTTGACAGGATTTCTGCTGATCGTCTCGCACGCGTTCCACGGCGATCTTATGCCCATTTACGGATTCACCTTCGACGATCTGATCGATCGCCCGGCCGAAAGGATCGTTTCCGAGGATGCAGATAGTGAGCGGCGCATCGGCCGCGGCGAAGGCGCCCGGCGGCCACTCGACGAACTTCGTGAAGTTAAGGAGAAAGGCGGCTTTGACGTCGTATTCGAGAGAAGCCGCTGGGGCCGAAACCCCGGAAGCCGGCACATCGCAGAACAACAGCGTAGCCAGCAGGATCGACGAGACGGCACGCTCGAGCCGCGCCCCGAAGCGCCGCGAGGGCCGCAATCGCGAGCATGTGCCCTGCTGCCTGACCGCCATGGTTATTTTGTCCAGATCAGTTGCAAAAAGGCGCTACGCTCTATTGCTACGTTTGGCCCCGCGTCCGCGGGGTATTCCACGTGATGCGATTGCAGCAGGTTCTGACCCGTTAGCGAAAGCTCAAGACCCGGACGGAAACGCCAAGCAAAACGAGCGTCCGCGGTGGAATAATCCGGGATGCCCAAGCCCCAAAGTGCGCTCATGTAACGATAGGAGGCGTCCAACTGCAGCTTCTTACCGAAATCGAAGGCCGATTGCGCAATTACCTGGTGTTTGGGACTGCCTCCTTCGATGCCGGGAATCGTGCCGATGTCGCCGCTCGAAGGGGATCTCTGCAGAATCAGATCGAGATAGGAGTACGATCCCCGAAGCCGCCAGAATTTAGCTGGACGCCATTCCGGCGCAATCTCAAAACCCGTGCTATGGCCCAACAGGCCGTTGCGGAACTGGGCCGGAAGTTGCAGGTGCGGAGGTGCCGGCGTATCTGACAGCGAAAAAGTGTCCGCGATCAGTTCTTCGTCGAACAGATCGTGGTAGTGATTCAGAAAGCCCGCGAAGTCTACCAACACATTCTTGCCGAACAAGCGCCGATAGCCCACTTCGTAGCCGTTGAGCTGTTCCGGCGCGAAGTTCGGATTCGGCAGAAAAGCCGCAAAGGCTTGCAGCCCGACAGGGGTCGGGCCGATATAGCCACTGAGGGTGAAGTTCTCCTCCGCGTCCGAAGGTGTCCGCACAGCATGCGTGAACGACGCCCACACAGTTTGATTATGCGAGGGCGTCCAGGCTAGGCGTGCGCTCGGTTCGGGCTCAAACTCGGTGAAGTTAGTATGCAATAGCTTGGTACCGACAGTGAGCGTAAGGCGCTCGGGAACGAGGGCGATTTCATCCTGGAAAAAGGCTGTATAAAGCTCATCGGTCCGATGCATCGGAGTGAACGTGAGGCCGGAGACCACGATTGGATTGCTGATAGGAATGACCCGCGCACCGAGCCCAAATGAGATCTGCTGCCTCGAATCGGGCTTCACCCGCTGTAGATAATCGACATCGTACGTGGTGCGGTAGTCGGCCAGATTCACTTCCCGGTGATTGGTGCGATCAATGTAAGCCTGGACCTGGATGTCATTATCCGGAGAGAAAGTACGTTGCCAACGCCCGAGAATGTTGCCGCCGGAAACGTATTCGTTACCATACAGAGTTTGTGAATATGGTGGAGTGTAGCTGACGGCGCCCTCGCCCTCACCGGCCTTTTCTATATAACCATCGCCCTCCAGAGTGAAATCTCCCCGTTGGCCTTCGCTCCACTGTGCGCGGAAGCCCGCCTGCGCGGAGCGCCACGCGTCGTAATTGTTGTGGTCCGAGTGGTATTCATGCGCTTCCGCGAATGCCTTCGCATACACTCTGTAGCTAAAATCCTTGCCGTTACCGCCGCCGTAACGGGCCGTTACGTTGCCCAGGTTGACGTTACCGCCTAGCGCGGAGACGAGCAACCCCTGGGTATCTTTGGAACTCTTTGTGATGACATTGATCACACCGTCCACCGCGTTCGGGCCCCAAATCACGCCGCCCGGCCCGCGTATCACTTCAATGCGGTCGATATCCAGCATGTCCGTGTCCTGCGCTTCCCAGTAGGTGCCCGCGAATAAGGTGGTGTAGACCGTGCGGCCGTCGATGATAACGAGAACGGAGCGGGTGAGGCGCGTGCCGAAGCCCCGTATGCCAATGGACCATCGATTGGAATCGATGCGTTGCACCTCCACCCCCGGAGCCAACCGCAACGCTTCCGGGATGCTGGTCGCCCCGGAGCGGCGGATATCCTCGCCCGTGATGACATAGATCGCGATAGGAGACCGGAACGCCGCTTCGGGTTTTTTCGACGGAGTGGTGACCTCGATTCGCGAGAGTTGTTCGAGGCTGAGGTTTTTCAGATTGGCCGGATTGTCCGGATCGGCCGTGCCCCCTGCAATCAGCTCCGCCGCCGTCGAGAGAACCAGCACGAAAATCAAGCCAAGCGCGCCAAATGTTGTCAGTCCGAACGGACCGCTAAGGTGGGATTCACGGATTCTGGTGATTCCCATGAGACAGAGCTATAACGCTGTAGGAGTGCATGAAGACGCTGGCGCGGGTCGGCGACGGTCTAGAACGAGTGTGCCCGCTGCATTCTCCTTTTCTCTTTTGGCCTAAGGGGCCGGCGTTCAACCGGTATATCGGCAAAGGCTTGAAGAAGCATGACACTCACTGCCATCAACAAGCAACCTCTTGGCTGTGTGCGACTTACATAACACTTCATGCCACTAAAACGCGGCGTTGAATTATCTAACGCACGCTGGGCTTAATGACTAGCTGCCGCCTCGTGTAGCTGGTCCTGACCGCTTAACCAGCCTTGCGATTGCAGCCATTCGCCAAACCTGTCGATCCATAGATCGGAAGGGAACCCCTGCTTTCTCATCCCGAACCCGTGCCCTCCTTTGGCGTACATGTGCAGCTCAGCCGATTTATGCGCACCTGTCCATTTCACGTATAAGCCGACGCTATCCATTGACAATCCCAACTGATCGTCGGTCGCGGCGGCGAGAAACATCGGTGGAGCATCGGCCGGTACCGAACTATTGCTCAGCATGGAAGCGGCCGCATAGATCGGCGCGACAAATAAAGGTCGGCCTTCCGGCGTGTAGCGCATTCCCACGGCCGCAGCGAGCGTTCCTCCTGCCGAAAACCCGATGATTCCCACGTGGTCCGGCAAGATGCTCCATTCAGCCGCGTGCTTCCGTACATACACTACAGCGGCGAGCCCGTCCGCAATCGATAGCGGCACAGTCTTCGCCAGAATCTGCCCGAACTTCTGTTTGTCGGCGAATAACGCCGCAAACTCCTGGGTCGCATCCTCGCCCGTGTGCGCCAGGCGATACTTTAAAACAAACGCGGTCATTCCCCTGGCGGCCAGCCACTTGGCGACATCAATGCCCTCGCTATCAATCGACAGCGCCATGAACCCGCCTCCTGGACAGATCACCACGGCGTTGCCGTTGGCGGTTCCCGCGGCGGGTTTGTACACGGTGAGTGTGGGTTTCGTGACGTTACTGACAACTTCCGTGTTCCAGGTCTTCGAGAAGTATTGTTTCTCCGGATAGCTCTCTTCCGCTGAGCCCGGGGCGAGACCTGAATATAAAGGAATCACCTCCTCAGCTACACCAGATGCGGCCACCAACCCAAGCAAGCAAATAATCCGAATCACAGACAGTTTCATGATTCTGTCTAGTCTATCGACTGCTTTCCTTGCCAATCCATAGGACGCGGCAGTGGAGGCATCGTGAAGCTCGCAGGGCAGCGATTGGAGCCGCAGGTAATCGCACAAGAAGACGTTTTCAGCACTTCGCCCGATTCACAACGCGCTTCGAAGTTGGGTGTAGCACGTCGGGGATTTGCGATTGCGGTTCGTAGTCAGCTGGACTGCTGCGCCCAACCAGACATTACACCGGGGCTGATCCCACTCTGCCCGCAGGCCCGAGTCTCATTTACCCGATACTATCTCGTGAATACCCGCGACCTTCCAGTCTCCATTCACCAGGTGCAGGTCCATGGAAAGGTGCGAATTCCCTTCGCGCCGCTGCCCATCTTTTCGAACCACATCGTACTTCATATCGAGTTCAACCACGGCGTGATCGTCCGATTCCGAAATCTCTCTGGGCTGGCCGACGATCGTGTATTGAACTGTGGGGTAGGTTCGGAAGAAGCTCTGCTTATCTTTCACGATCGCATCCCAATCAGCGCTTTGCATGCTGTAGTACGGCGACACCGTTTCATCGAAAAAGGGATGCAAGGTTGTGACTGAGGAACTTGCCAAAGCGCCGACAAAGCGTTGCGCCCACTCCGCAGTGCTGGGAACCGGCTGTTTTGCCGGTTCCGATGGAGACGTAAGCGGTTCGCTTGTTTGCGTAGCCGCTGTATCGGTCGACTTCCCCGGCGGGCCCGTATCCACGGTCGTCGGCGGTTGATACGGGGGTGAATTCGAACGCGCCGGTGACCCGGCGGTAGCCTCCCGCCATATGACCCCGATGATCACTACCAACACAATGGCAGCGCCAGCCAGCCATAACTTGCCGGTCTGCTGCCTGGAGTTGCCTGCGGGAATCGATGTCGGCCGCTGGGAATCAGGGGCGCGTTGGGCTGCAGCCCTGTTTCTCGCCTGTTGCTCTTGCGCAGCCTGTACTTCGGCCACCCTCTTGGCTTCGTCGCGTTGTGCCTGCTCTTTGTCCTGTGCTGGCGGGTCCTGCTCTCCCTCAATATGCGCGCGCTGCTTTTCCAGACGCGTTTCGCGTTCGGCCTTTGCATCTTCATCCGGAGAGAGAAGCCGCCGCAGTTCGTTGAAGGCGCTGTCATAGTCGGTCCGCGCATCGATGTACTGGAGCCGGCGCAGCCGCAACGGGATCTTACAGGTGCGATAGAGGATCGGGATCACCAATTTATGCTCCTCGATCGCGAAGGAGACCTCGTCCATTACATTTTGCGAAGCCACGGAACTCGGCGAAAGCACCAGCAGCATGTTGGGGCAGCTGTCGAGCGCTTCTTCGAGAGCAGTGTCCCAATGTTGTCCAGGACTGATATCGAGTTGGTCCAGCCAGACGACGGCTCGTTGCGCCTTCAGATCTTTGGCCAGCTTCAAGGCAAACTCAGAATCATCGCGAGAGTAGCTAAAGAACGCGCAATGTGTTTTCTCCATCATCGTAATTTTGTCTGGGTCAGATGAATATAGGGTCAGCTTACATGAATTCTGGCTACCGGCGAGAACCTCTTTCTACGATCTGCCGAACGTGCATCCGCTGGTGATCAAAAAAAACCGATTGCAAAATTAAGAAATTGGAACAGAAGAAACTGCGTGCGCACGGGGTTGGCTCGGGCGTCCAGCAAAAGACCGGCAGGCGCTCGCCCTCATGGGCGCACTCCCGGCCGTGGGAGGAAGTTCGGTAGAGTCGCTTATTGAATCGCTTGCTTCGAGCTTTACTTCGATCACGCCCGACACCGCAGTACGTCAAAAACGGCGGAGGGAGCACGTTCCTCCGAATGAGCAGTGTTGGGAACGAGCCGCAGATCGTAAGTTGTTGAAAAGAAGGTACTGGTGCGCCCGGAGTGATTCGAACACCCGACCTTCTGGTTCGTAGCCAGACGCTCTATCCAACTGAGCTACGGGCGCAACAGAAGACAGTATAGCAATGGGAGATGCGGGCGAGCGGCGGATTCAGGAGTCGATGCGCTGCGAGGATTCGTCCAGCCGGAGGCTCACAACACAGTTTCTACCGCTGCCTTTGGCGCGATAGAGAGCCTCGTCCGCGACGCGGACAAAAACGTCGGGAGCACGCTCGGAACCGTCCGAGACAGTGACGCCAAAACTAGCTGAGACACGCAGTTCCGCGCCATCGACCATCATCGAATCCGTGCTCAACCGGAGGCGCATGCGATCGGCCTGTTGGGCCGCTTGAGCGATATCGCAGTTCGGCAGGACGACGAGAAACTCCTCCCCGCCGTAACGGCCGATAGCATCGTAAGGACGCATATTGTGGCGCAGACGGGAGGCGGTCTCACGAAGGACGGCGTCGCCGGCGAAATGGCCGTACGTATCGTTGATCTTCTTGAAATGATCGATGTCGAGGAGAATGACACCGACGGTCCGGCGGTCGCGGTGACAGCGTGAGAGTTCCTGTTCCAGGGCGGCAGAGACAGCGGAACGGTTCGGCAACATGGTCAAGAGATCTTTGTTGGCCCGTTCCCGGAGTTCTTCTTGAGCGGTGAGAAGGTTCATCTGCAGATCGACTATGCGCTTGCCGGCGCGCAGGCGGACCTGGAGTTCGTGCTCATCGAATGGTTTGACAACATAATCGTCGGCGCCGGCCTCAAGACCTTCCACCGTCTCGGTTTTGGTGTTTTTCGACGTTAACAGCAGGATGTAGGTGTAAGGCTCACGATGTGTTTCACGCACCTTCCGGCAGACCTCCGGACCGGTCATGTGAGGCATGACCCAATCGAGGATCGCCATAGGGGGGCAGTCCGGCTGGGCTAAGATGTCCCACGCTTGCGCGCCATTTTCCGCCATTACGGCCTCATAGCCCCAACGCGTCACCGAACTACGCAGCAGTGTCCGGGAGGTTGCGCTGTCGTCGGCTATGAGAACTTTCATTCCTGGCGGAGGCCCCTTCGCTATGAACCTAATCGTCTTCGACGGGCGAAAAGGTTAGCGCAACCTGTGGAAGGTCTAAGTTTCTGCGCGATTGCGGCAAGCGCAACTCACCTTTGGGGCGCAGAGATCTACGCCTCCTTTACTATGCGGGGGTTTGTGCTTCAGCGTCAATAGCGGGGCGCGCCCGAAGAACCTAGCCGGGGTTTGCGCGGTGTAGATCCTATATCATGGGGGTGCTAATCGGATTTCGCGGAAAAGAGCGGAAAGCCTTTGCGTTAGAGGAGCTTGTATGAATAACTCAGTACTCGTCCCGATGGTCGTGGAGCAGACCTCGCGGGGTGAACGCGCCTATGACATCTACTCCCGGCTACTGAAGGAGAACATCATCTTCATAGGTACGCCCATCGATGACAACGTAGCCAACGTGACGATGGCCCAGATGTTATTTCTGGCCGCCGAGGATCCGGAGCGTGACATATCGCTTTACATCAACTCTCCCGGGGGGTCCATCACGGCAGGTTTGGCTATTCTCGATACCATGCGGCTGGTGGAGCCGGACATCGTAACCTACTGTCTGGGGCAGGCCGCTTCGATGGCGGCCGTTCTACTGGCCTGCGGCACAAAAGGCAAACGCTTCAGTCTGCCGAACGCCCGTATCCTTATACATCAGCCGTCCATGAGCGGACTGGGCGGTCAAGCGGCTGATATCGATATATATGCGCGCGAGATCCTGCGCATGAGGCAGTCGCTGAATCAGATTCTGGCGGAAGCGACCGGTCAGCCCATCGAGCGAATCGCCCGCGATGTGGATCGCGACTACATTCTAGAGCCCGAGGCGGCGCTGGAATACGGGATGATCGACCGGGTTATCTCACATCGCACTCTGGAGCCGGTTTCCACCCGATAGCCGCTCGATTTTGCTCACTAGGCAGGCAAAGCCGGATTCCCACCGGTACTGCCTGCCCGCAAAGGGCCGAAAGACGATAAACGTTTATAGACCTGCTACTTGCCGCCATTTTGTTCGTGAATTTTCTTGCCGCTTTGTCCCTATTAGATTAAGCGGTCTCAACATATGTACGGTGGAAACCGATACAGTATTTGGAAGTTTTTTCAGGGTGTAGGACTTGACCGCTACTTCGGACCTGCGATAAAGTAATGATTCCGTTACAAAGTCTCGAAAGCATAAAGACCGTTTATCGCATAATGCAGAAATCTCACCCTGTTCTTGCTGGGGTCGTTCTCGCGACGGCACTTTCTTTGGGTACTTCGCAGGCGGCTACTGTTCACGCGTCTGTGAGCGGCATACAGCCGATCCCACGAGCGGCTGCGGAAGGCGCGGCGAACGCGATGGGTGGGTCGGGCGAACCGATCGTCACCGGCGACATCTCGGACGCCACGGAATACACCGGAGTCCACTCTGCGGAGGCAGATGATCGGTTAAAGCGAGCCGACGCGCGCTTCAACAATGGCCGGCAGTTCTATTTCCAGGGCGATATGGTCGGCGCCAAGCGCGAGTTTGACGCCGCGGTGGACGCACTTTTAGGCGCCTCCGACTCATTGCCGGATCACAGCCGCATCGAACGCCGCTTGGATGAGATCTGCGACCTGATTTACCGGTTCGACATAGAAAAGCTGGGCGCGGGCCGGCCCGAGCAGGACTCGGTTGTTTTCGATAAGGCGCCGATTGATGAAATCAGCCACATGACGTTTGCCGTGGATCCGAGTCTCTCCTCGAAGCTCTCGGAAGAGCTGAAGCAGACTTCTTCCGGCATACCGCTGGAGCTGTCGGATCCGGTTCTAAGCTACGTTCACTATTTCTCAACAGATTACGGTCGCCGCACACTGCTCGCCGGGCTGAGACGCTCAGGACGCTACAAATCGCTGATCGAGCGTGTATTCGCGGAAGAGGGCATTCCGCAGGAGCTGTTGTATCTGGCCCAGGCCGAATCCGGTTTCTTGCCACGCGCGGTTTCGAATAAAGAGGCCGTAGGAATGTGGCAATTTATCTCGGCAACTGGTTCTACTTACGATCTTGCCCGTACGTCGGCCTATGACGAACGCCTGGATCCTGAGAAAGCTACCCGAGCGGCGGCGAAGTATCTGAAAGATCTGCATACACATTTCGGCGACTGGTATTTAGCGATGGCCGCCTATAACTGTGGCGCCGGAGCTGTCGATCGGGCCATCGAGCGGACTGGCTATGCCGACTACTGGGAATTGCTGAGCCGGCATGCCTTGCCGAAGGAAACCGCCAACTATGTACCGATCATCCTGGCGATGACGATCATGGCGAAGAACCCGAAGGATTATGGGCTTGAGAGTATTGAGACCGATCCGGCGATCGATTACGATTCCATCCAGTTGACGGCATCCACCAACCTGAACCTGATCTCAGACGCTACCTTGCAGCCGGTTTCGGTTCTCCGCGACCTTAATCCAGCGCTGCTCAAGACAGTCGCTCCGGCTGGTTTTGAGGTTCACGTGCCCAAAGGAACGGCTGATACTGCGATGGCCGCCCTTGAGTCAGTCCCCGCTCAGAGCCGCTCGGCGTGGCGGTTGCACCATGTTGAGACCGGCGATACTCTGGAAGCCA
Organism: uncultured Acidobacteriaceae bacterium; assembly: GCA_963849445.1. Lineage (GTDB taxonomy): Bacteria > Acidobacteriota > Terriglobia > Bryobacterales > Bryobacteraceae > Bog-105. Next base: position 211,178 of record CAWKHS010000024.1, read on the forward strand.
TTGCAAGGACTTATCACCTGAGTCCTGAGCGCATCGCGGCGGTGAACCGCAGCGCGGATTCGCTCGAAGCTGGCGACGTGCTGTTCATCCCCGCGGTTTATCACGAGGAAGCCTCTTCGCGTAGGCGCGTGAAGGGCTCTCACAACCGGACGCTCGGGTCAGCGTTCCGGTCGAGCAAGAGCACTGCTGTTCAGCGGGGAGCTCATATCTCCGCCTCGCGTCACTTACCCTCGCAACTTCTGCATCGCAAGGCTGTAGTTCGCACCGCTAGCCTCGAACGATAAGCGAACTTAGCGCTTAGCGCTCCGCGAAAACAGAAAAGCTCGAACCAACAGTTCGAGCTTTTTCTATTTATGTCTTGCGATTCCTCACAGCTTGTGAAATCATTTGGCTGCTTGCGTCATCTCGATGCTTAGTGAGGAGACGTGAAAGGAGGAGCGCGTGAAATTAGAATATTGGCTCACACCAGAGGATGAGGACGACGATTTCGATTACGAAGACGAGCACGTCGAGACCGAATCGGACAAGAGTGAGTACGGTGGTGACGACGACGATGAGGATGACGAAGAGCTAGAAGAGGAGTCTGCGGCTAGCTCAAAGGCGACGCCCGCAAAGCAGGAATCGTCCGGCGAAGGACGCGAAAGCCATTCAGGCGACCATCATTCCCCCAGTCACACTCACGCGAAGCACGCTGCCGCACCGGAGAAAAAAGGAGCGAGCGAGGCAGAGGAAGACGGCGACGATGACCGGGAGATCGGAGAGATCTTAGCGGTAGAGGTAGAAGAGGAGTCTCCCGCCAAGAAGACCTCATCGAAGAAGACTGCCGGCAAGAAGCAGACGGCCAAAAAGGCGGCAAGACCTGCCGCGAACCAATCTCCAGCCAAGAAAACCGCGACCAGTGGAACGTCGAGCGGAGCAAGTAAGAAGTCTGCCGCCGCCAGCTAAAACAGCGGTGAAAAAGCAAAGCGGAACCGCTAAGAAGGCCGCAGGCAAGGCCGCCAAGAAGACGGCATCAAAGGGCGCGAGCAAGACGGCTCTGAAGAAGACCACCCCGAAGAAGGCCGCCACTGAAGACGGCTGCCAAGAAGAAGACGCGCTGGGAAAAAGAGCTCCCCAGCGAAAGCTTCGCAGAAGAAGGCTCCGCAAAAGAAGGCAGCTCAAAAGAAGACCGCTTCCAAGAAGGGTTCGAAGAGGAGATAAGCTCCGCGAGAGGGGCGCTTCCAATCGGTCCTGCCGACACGCAGTGGGAGCGCCCTTCAGAGTGCCCGGGCAGGGCGGTCACTGGGCAGGGGCTACTTGGATTTGCGTACCACTGTCCGGCAGCGCTCGAACAGTTCGAGTAGCGAATCGGTGTAATCTTCGGTTGATCGTGATCCCTTCCCGCCAAAACCGGTGGTTGGAGTACCTCGACCGTAGCCGGTGGTCACCGCTATGAACTTCATCAGTTCGAGAGCTATTTCGTCTGGGCTTGCTCCAGTTGCTGGGCGCTTCTCTGCAATCTCTTCAGCCATTCGTGAGCTGTGCTCCTTCTTTCGTTGTGACAAATACATAGCCTAACAATCTGAGCAGAACTGAGTTCCGCGGCAATTGACGGCTAAAGACTGATTCTCTCATTCATACTCCCAATGCATGCCCATGCGCGCCCGAAGTCTCGTCCGAAAGATGCGGGGCGGAGCACAGGCGCATTTGCTCGAAGCGGAAGACGGCGCGTTCTATGTTGTCAAGTTCACGAACAACCCACAGCACCGGCGGATCCTGGTAAACGAATGGCTCGCCTGCGCTTTTCTTAGGTATCTGCAGATCTTCGTCCCCGAAACGGCCGTCATCGAACTCACTCCGGAGTTCCTCGCCGCTAATCCGGAGCTATATCTCTCGATCGGTTCGTCACGGATTCCCGTGCCTCCGGGATTTCATTTCGGGTCCCGGTTGGCGGTTCATCCCGAGCGTGTAGCCGTCTTCGATTTTTTGCCGGATAAGCTTCTGGAGAAGGTGGAAAATCGAGTCGATTTCCTGGGGATGCTCGTGTTCGATAAATGGGTCGCAAACGCCGACACACGTCAAGCCGTCTTCTTTCGGGCCCGGGCGAAGAGCTGGACGCCTCTCAAGGGCGAAGCACCCGCGCGACTGGGGTTTTTTGCCCAGATGATCGATCACGGGTTCGCATTCAACGGATCGGGTTGGCAGTTCCACGATTCGCCGATGCAAGGACTTTACTTCCGTACGTCTGTATACGACGAGGTTCGCTCGCTCGATTCTTTCCAGCCGTGGCTGGACATGGTAGCGAACTTCCCGGTGGAAGTGATCGATTCCGCATGGAAAGAGATACCGCGTACCTGGATCGAAGGCGATGAGGACGCGCTGGAAGGGCTGCTCGAGACTCTGTTGAAGCGGCGCTCACGCGTGGTGGATTTAATCCAAGAAGTACACCGCGGAAGGTCTAACGCGTTTCGAAGTTGGCGCTGATTTTGAAATGGCCGTTGATTTCTGAGGCCAGGCGCTGGGCGGTGATGGGCGCTAACAGAATGCCGTTTCGATAGTGTCCGTATGCCAAGTAGAACCGTGGCGAGTACCAGGAGCCGAGCCGCAAAGTTTCGCTGGCGGGGCGGAAGCCGATCCAGGCTTCCGAATGCGCTGTATCGGAGAGGTGCGGATACAGGAGGCCAGCCTCTCGCGCCAGGTTCTCGATCATTTCGAGCTTCAGGTTGCGGTCGAACCCGGCGTGCTCGACGGAGGCACCCACGATCAGCAGCCCGCTCGCGCGCTGTAGCAGGTAAGTGTGTCCGTGGCGCACGATGGTGTTGCACGTTTGCTCAGGTTGCTGGTACCCGATCAGATGGCCCTTTACCGGTTCCACTGAGGGGAGTGGCGGAACACCGCTGACTTGGATGGAGTCGCTCCACGCCCCGGCCGAAATGACCACGGCGTCGTACTTGTCGAGCCTGGGCGGACTATGGACCAGAACAGAGTCGCCGGAAAGCTCGGCGCCTGTAACAGCGCTATTCGGCTTCAAAGCGACTCCGAGTCGTTCACAGGCAACAGTTAGGGCCGCGAGGACGTGTCGGGGGTTAACAATGCCGTCGCCAGGGTAGAACCGGCCGCCGGCGAGACCTTCGCTGCGTATTCTGGGCCAGAACTGCAGGATATGGGATGCGGTGACCGGTTTTGAGGAAATGCCGAGAGAGGCTTGCGTTGCGGCCTTCTGTTCGAGCGCTGTGAGCTCGGCCGAGGAATAAGCCAAGTCCAGCCCGCCACATTCCTGGTAATCGATCTCGACCCCGGAGGCTTGTTCCAGTTCCCGGACGAATCCAGGGTAAAGGCGGCGGGAGTCCAGCGCGAGCGGAACAAGGGGCGAATCTGAATCGATCTCGCCGCCGGGCGCGAGCATGCCCGCGCCCGCCCAACTCGCTTCGTGGCCGATGGCCCCTTGGTCATAGACCGTGGCTTGCCAACCCGATTGGGCCAGCCGCCAAGCCGTGGATAAGCCGATGATGCCCCCGCCCAGAATGGCGATCGACGCCGCGCCCGAGGCGGAACCAGACCGGCTCACACCAGTTCCCGGAGGCGCTCCGTCTCAGCGCTGACGCGTTTCACTACTTCCAGAAACGCTTTGGCCGCATGGCTGAGGGCGCGACGCGCCGGGTAGACTAAGCGGATTTTCCTCTCCAGCTGCAGTTCTTTGACCCTGATTTCGTGCACCATCCCCTGCTTCAGCTCTTGCTCGACGCACATGCGTGGGAGGAATGCTACCCCTTCGTTGTGTTGCACCAGCCGGCGAATCGTCTCTACCGTGGGCATTTCGACGTCCATGTTCAGAGGAACTTTGTGGCGCTGAAACTCGCGCAGCACCGCTTCCCGGTTTGGTGACAGCGCGTTGTGCGCGATGAACGTCTCCATGTCCAATTCGGCAATGGAAACTTCCTCGCGATTAGCAAAGCGGTGTTGGGGAGAGACAATCAAGACGAGGCGATCGGTATAGATAACCTCGCTGAGCAAATGATCGTCCCCCGGATCGTAGCTGATGAGCCCCAATTCAAGTTCGCCATCCAGAAGCTGAGACGGAATTTTGCTCGATTCAGATCGCCTCACCTGAATCTTCACCTTGGGAAACAGGCGCCGGTATTGCTCGATGTGTTGAATGAGATAAAGCGAGGTCATCTCATTGGCTCCAATCGAGAGGCGGCCGGCATAATTATCCTTCAGTTCCCGCAGGGCGTTTTCGAGATCGCCTTCCAGGTTCTGAAAACGGCGCGCATATTCGAGCACGACTCGACCGGCGTCCGTAAGAAGCAACTCACGTCCGGAGCGATCGATCAGCTTTTCTTTTAAATCACTTTCAAGGCGTTGAATTGCGATTGAAATAGCGGGCTGGGTACGTAGGAGTTTTTCGCCCGCCCTCGAGAAGCTGCGCTCCGTCGCAACCGTGAGGAAGACTTTGAGTGGATATAGTTCCATGAGGCCCACCAAGAGAGCCGCTTATGTCATTATTGTAGCTAATACTAAGCTCGAAAACTATAAATTTGCATAATCACCCGCATCAATCCTACGATAGGTAGAGTTCCCCCCAATAGGAGTACGCAAAGTGAGCCGCGTCTATATCTTCGATACTACCCTCCGCGATGGCGAACAATCTCCCGGTTGCAGCATGAACATGCCAGAGAAGCTCAAGATGGCCGGGGCACTGGTGGAGCTAGGGGTGGACATTTTGGAGGCCGGATTTCCCATTGCCTCAGAGGGAGATTTCGAAGCGGTAGATGCGGTGAGCCGGCAATTTCCGTGGGTGCAAGTGGCGGCCTTGGCGCGTTCCTGTACACTCGACGTGGAGCGTGCAGCGCAAGCGCTTCGACATGCGAAGCGTCCGCGCATTCACACGTTCATCGCGACCAGCGACATTCACTTGCAGCACAAGCTCCGCAAGAGCCGGCAACAGGTGTTGGACGATGCAGTGGCCGCCGTAACACTCGCGCGGAATTACACGGACGATGTGGAGTTTTCCGCCGAAGATGCCACCCGGACGGATTTCGACTATCTGGAGCAGGTGAGTAAGGCTGTGGTGGAAGCGGGAGCGCGGACGGTGAATTTGCCCGATACGGTCGGGTACTCGGTACCGGAAGAGTACGGCGCTCTGATCGGACGTGTTGCGAAGACCTTAGGCGATCGGGCTGTCGTTAGCGTGCACTGTCACGATGATTTGGGTATGGCGGTTGCGAATTCCTTGGCCGCAGTGCAGGCGGGTGCGCGCCAAGTGGAGTGCACGATCAACGGTATCGGAGAGCGGGCGGGCAATGCAGCTCTCGAAGAGATCGTGATGGCGATGAAGACGCGCCATGACAAGCTGCCCTTTGAAACGAAGATTCAGACCGAGAAGCTTTTTGCCGCGAGCCAGATGCTGACGGAGTTCATCTCCTTTGGGCCGCAACCGAACAAAGCCATTGTTGGAGAGAATGCATTCGCTCACGAAGCGGGCATTCACCAGGACGGCTATCTGAAGAATCCGTCGACGTATGAAATCATTAGCCCCGCAAGTGTGGGTGTTCCCGAGACGCGCTTGGTGCTGGGCAAGCACAGTGGACGGCACGCCCTGAAGAAACGGGCGGAAGACTTAGGGTTCGAGCTGACGCGTGAGGAGCTGGATGAAGTTTATACACGCTTCACCATTGCGGCGGATACCAAGAAAGGCCTGCGCAATGAAGAGATCGCAAGCTTGGTACGCGAAGTGATCGGGCGCGGCGCCACGAGAGAGAACATCCTGACGCCCGCTGCGGCGGCGCATTGATAGAGATGGATCTAAAAATTTTGGTTCTGCCGGGTGACGGCATTGGAGTGGAAGTTACTCGCGAAGCGGTCAAGGTGCTGCATCACATTGCGGATGCGTACGGCCACAGTGTTTCATTGAGCGATGGTCTGCTGGGTGGGATTGCTATCCAGAAGACCGGAAGCCCCTTTCCGGAGCAGACGCGGGACTTAGCGCTTCAAGCCGACGCGACCTTACTCGGCGCTGTAGGGCTGCCGGAATTCGACAATGCTCCGCCCGAAAAGCGGCCTGAGCGCGGCTTGCTGGGCATACGGAAGGCGCTAGGGGTTTACGCAAACCTGCGCCCCGTTCGGTCGTATCGAGCGCTCCTCGATTCATCGCCGCTGAAAAACGAGTTGGTGGACGGGACCGATATGATTATCGTCCGCGAATTAACGGGTGGCTTATATTACGGAACGCCCCGCGGCATTTCGGGAACCGGTGCGCAAGAGCGCGCGGTCAACACGATGGTCTACACGCGCCCGGAGATTGAACGCGTGGCGCACATGGCGTTCCAACTGGCGCGTAAGCGGCGCAAGAAGGTAACGAGCGTGGATAAATCCAACGTGCTCGAGAATTCGCAGCTGTGGCGGCGGGTGGTGGTAGAGGTAGCTCGCGAGTACAGCGATGTCGCGCTCGATCACGTGCTGGTAGATAACTGCGCCATGCAGTTGGTCCTGAGTCCGAAGCGCTTCGATGTGGTGCTGACAGAAAATCTGTTCGGCGATATCTTGAGTGATGAAGGCGCGGTTTTGGCGGGATCAATTGGCATGCTGCCTTCGGCCTCCATCGGCGATAAGAGACCCTCCGGTGCGTGGGTAGGGTTGTACGAGCCTGTGCATGGATCGGCGCCCGACATCGCGGGCCAGAACAAGGCAAATCCGTTGGGCGCGATCGGGTCCGTGGCGGCGATGCTCGAATACAGCTTCGGGCTCACGGAGGAAGCGCGCGCGGTCAATGCCGCGATCGAAGAAGTTTTGGACGGAGGGAAGGTGACGGCGGATCTGAAGCCGTCCGGCGCTCCTTCGTCGACAAGCGAAGTAGGCGATGCCATTTGCAGTGCACTCAAGGGGCGCGCTGTTTCCGCTTAGCCAAACCGGGAGAAGGAAATTTTTATGTCGGACGCAAACGGAGCGGCCAGAAAGCCGCGCACGATCATCGAAAAAGTTTGGGACAACCATGTCGTGGCGGAACGCGAAGGCGCGCCCACGCTGCTGTTCATCGATTTGCATCTGGTGCATGAGGTCACATCCCCGCAAGCCTTTTCAGGGCTGCGCGAACGTGGTTTGAAAGTACGGCGTCCGGATTTGACCATCGGGACGACGGATCACAGCATTCCCACCTACGACCGCTCGCTGCCGATTCTCGACAAAGTAGCGGAAGCCCAGATTAATCAGTTCGAAAAGAACTGCCGCGATTTCGGCATTCCGTTTTACGGCCCGCACAGCTCGAAGCAAGGCATCGTTCACATCATTGGACCCGAGCAAGGGTTGACGCAGCCGGGTCTCACCGTGGTCTGCGGCGACAGCCACACGGCTACTCACGGGGCTTTCGGCGCGCTCGCGTTTGGCATAGGGACGAGCCAGGTAGAGCACGTTCTCGCCACTCAGTGCCTGCTGCAGACCCCTTCGAAAACTTTCGAAGTGCGCGTGGAAGGTGCGCTGAAAAACGGCGTCGGCGCTAAAGACATCATTCTCAACCTCATCTCTCGTATCGGGATCGGTGGCGGAACCGGGTGCGTGATCGAGTATGCCGGTTCTACGATTCGTGCGCTCTCGATGGAAGAGCGCATGACCATTTGCAACATGTCGATCGAGGGCGGCGCTCGCGCGGGTTTGGTCGCTCCCGACGATACGACGTTCCAGTATTTGGCGGGGCGTCCTTACGCTCCGAAAGGCGCGGATTGGGACCGTGCAGTCGCTGCATGGCGGCAACTGCCTAGCGATCCTGGCGCTACATTCGACAAACACATCGACATCGACGCGAGTGCGCTCGAGCCGATGATTACGTTCGGTACGAACCCAGGCATGGGCATCGGAATTACGGCACCGGTGCCTGATCCTGCCGCTATCAGCGATCCTGTCGAGCGCGATTCCTTAGGCAAAGCTCTCCGTTACATGGATCTGCCGTCGGGCAAGCCTTTGCTGGGGCATAAGGTTAACGTCGTGTTCATTGGAAGCTGCACGAATTCCCGCATCTCCGATTTACGAGCGGCAGCGAACATTTTGAAGGGCCGCAAGGTAAGTCCGAATGTGCGCGTCATGGTCGTTCCCGGGTCACAGGAAGTGAAAAAGCAGGCGCAAGCGGAAGGCCTGGACCGGGTATTCATGGATGCGGGCGCCGATTGGCGCGAAGCCGGCTGCTCCATGTGCATCGCGATGAATGGCGATCAGTTGCAGCCAGGTGAGTACAGCGTCTCCACCAGCAACCGTAATTTTGAAGGTCGTCAGGGCAAAGGCGGCCGAACGTTTTTGGCAAGTCCATTGACCGCCGCCGCCTCGGCGCTCACAGGCGTGGTGACCGACGTACGCACGCTGTTATAGGAAGCACGCACATGGAAAAATTCAAAACATTCACCAGCCGTGTCGCGCCATTGGTGCTCGACAACATCGACACGGACCAGATCATCCCCGCGCGTTTTCTCAAAACGACTTCAAAGAAGGGCTTAGACGATCAGCTGTTCTACGATTGGCGCTACGATGCCGAAGGTAAGCCCAACCCGGACTTTCTGCTGAACAAGCCTGAGGGCCGTGCCGCACAAGTCCTGTTGGCCGGCGACAATTTCGGCTGCGGCAGTTCCCGTGAGCATGCCCCCTGGGCGCTCACGCAATATGGCTTCCGTGCGGTGATCAGCACGTCGTTCGCCGATATCTTCCGTGGTAACGCGTTGAAGAATTCGCTACTGCCTATCGCGATTCCGCGGGACGCGCACAAGAAACTGCTGGATGCGCTAGCACAAGACCCCGATGCTACGGTTACGGTCGATCTGGCACGGCAGCAGCTTACGTTGCCCGACGGATCGACAGCCCAGTTTCCGATTGACGAATTCGCCAAGCATTGCATGTTGGAAGGCGTGGACGAACTCGGTTACATTCTGCAGCAGGAGTCCGCGATCACCGCATTCGAGGCACGTCATCGTCCGACGGTGAACACTTTATCCAGCGCAGTTTGAAAAGCCAGTCTGGTTAAATCGGCGGACAAGTCAGGTATCTGTCGAACTACATCACGGAAGTGCGGCTCGCGGCTCGGTTAGCGGACTCTGATCGAAACATTGGCCGTGGCGGCCCCATTGAATTGGTTGTAGACATAGACGAAGATGCGATAGTCGCCGGGCCCTTTGGGCGCCTGAATCAAAGCTGAGTAACCCGTCTGCTGCAAAATCACACCGGGAATCGGCGAAGTCGCGGGTTCGAAGTCTCCGCCCTCGGATCGATTATTCGCGACATCCGGGCGCACATCCCACTTGACGGTCATCGGATCGCCATCCAGATCCTTCGCCTCAATCGAGCAGAGAAGGCGCGAACCGGGGAGGAACACGCCGCTGGTGGGCTGGTCCGCCTGCTTCTCCGGCGTGATGCTGATACGGCCCTCCAGCACAGGAGCGCGGTGTGCGGGCCACTTGCCCGTCCAAAGATACTGCATCACGTCAACGCCGCCTAAATGCGCGCCGCCGGGAAGAAACAGCCCATACCAGGTGTGTGTCTTCTCTTGCTTTTGACCCCACAAAAAGACATAGGAACCGAGGCACTGCGGCTTGTGTGCAATGGCGCGGTCGTAACCGTGAAGAATGAAATCGGCTTTCTGTGTGCTGGTGTCTTCAATCGGCATGCCCCAGGCGGTCTTTGCCACCTCCCAATGACCTCGAGGCCCGAACTCAGTAACGATGTAAGGCCGATGAAAATCCTGGGCAGTGATTGCGTCGGATAAGGTCATAATCCCGCCGTAGGTATTGATTCCTACAGCGTCGAGCGACGGGCAATATCGATCGAGTTCGCGCAGCTTGTTTTTGCCCGGTCCGGCAAGTACGGCGACCACTGGATGCGCGGGATCCTCCTCTTTGACGGCGCGTGCGAGTTGTTCGACCGCCTTCCAGGTGGCGATGCGCTGCTCGTCTGTGGCCGCAAGCTCAAGTTCGTTCCCGAGAGCCCACATCAGAATCGCCGGGTTACTTTTCAAACGATGCACGGCGGCGACCGTCTTCTCGAGTTGATTCTGAACGGCCGAAGCATCGTGATAGTCGAAGCCGTGCCGCGGAATGCCCAAGGCGAGCCCGAGCAGAACGGTCAATCCCTGCCGGTGCGCGAGGTCCAAGGTGGTGTCATCTTCGGTCCAAAGGCGAATTGAATTTCCACCCGCGGCGACAACCGAATCGAGCCGGTGCAATGCGCCGCCCGCTCCTTTGATGAAGAACGGTTGTCCGTCGCGCTGAAGCACATAACCGCCCGTTTGCGGCACAATCGTTACTCGCGAGCCGCTTTCTTGCGCGAAGCATGCTCGCGGCAGCAGAATAAGTATGGCCAGCGGCGCCCAGGCGGATATTGCAAAGGATCATGGATTTTGACTCGCAATTCGGCATCGGTCGTGAGCTTTCAATGCATGTCGAATTACATCACCAGGCTTGCCGAAGAATGGCCAGGCGGATACTCATAGCGTAGAAGATAAGAATATGGCGCGTGTCTTTATCACAGGTTCTTCCGACGGTCTCGGCCGAATGGCCGCTGAACTACTGATTGAGCAAGGGCATGGCGTGGTATTGCACGCTCGCAACGAACAGCGCGCCAACGAAGTGCTGTCCGCGGTACCCGGAGCAGAAAAGGCCGTGATCGGCGATCTGACGAGTATTGCGCAAACCCGCAGCGTGGCGGATCAGGTCAACGCGCTCGGTTCGTTCGATGCCGTGATCCACAATGCAGGGGTCGGATACCGGGAGCCGAAGCGCCTTGCCAGTGAGGACGGCCTGCCGCATGTGTTCGCGGTCAACACACTTGCACCGTACATCTTGACCGCGCTCATTCACAAGCCGAACCGGCTCGTGTACCTGAGCTCCGGCCTTCACCAAAACGGCGATCTCAGTTTGAACGATTTGACATGGGAGGACCGCCTCTGGCGGGGGCACCAGGCGTACTCGGATTCCAAAATGCACGACGTACTGCTGGCCTTCGCCGTCGCTCGTCATTGGCCGGAGGTTCTCTCGAACGCGGTTGAGCCTGGCTGGGTTCCGACCAAGATGGGCGGCCCGGCAGCACCGGACGACTTAGATGCCGGATGCCGCACTCAGGCTTGGCTGGCAGTCAGCAATGATCCGGCGGCTATGGTGACGGGCAAATACTTCTATCACATGCGGCTTCGTAACCCGCTGGCGGGGACTCGAAGTACGGAGGTGCAGGAGAGGCTGCTCGAGGCGTGCAAACGTCTGTCGGGCGTGGACCTGCAAGCAAGCCGAGCGGCAGCGCGGTGAAGCTACCCGTATCTCAACGCCTTGAGCGGATCCACCCTGGCAGCCCGGCGCGCGGGAATGTAATAGGACGCCAAGGCAACGACGGTGAGAAGAGCCGCCATGCTAGCAAACGTCGTTGGATCCACGGAGCTAACGCTGTATAGCAGACTGGTTAGGAGACGCGTGAGCGCGAAAGCCGCGATCCCTCCCAACAGCATCCCGATCACTGTCAGCTTGGTTCCCTGTTTCAAGATGAGGCCCAGAACGTTTGACTGCTGAGCGCCGAGCGCCATTCGAATGCCGATCTCGCGGGTTCGCTGGGTGACGAGATAGGACATCACGCCATAGAGGCCTATTGCCGCTAGCGCGAGTGCGAGTGTTGCAAACGTTCCCAGCAGGAAAGTTTGCACGCTCACGTCGTGCGTATCGCTTGCCAGCACCTCGTCCATCGTTTGCGGACGGAACAAAGCAAGACCGCTATCCAGCGCGCGAACCTGGCTGCGAATTGTTCCGAGGATAGCCGTGGGCCGGGTTCGGGTCTTGACTGTCAAATGAGCAAAGCCAGAGTCGGCAAGAGTAAGCGGGAGGGGGAAATAGGCCTCCGGTATTGTCTTCGTGCGTATTCCATATTCCTTCACATCGCCCACGACGCCGATGATGGTCACTTTTACATCGTTCCAATTGAATGTGCGGCCAATCGGGTTCTGATTCGGCCAGAAAGTCTTCGCCGTTGTTTGGCTGATCACCGACACGAGTCCTAGGCCCGGAGGAGTTTTCATCGGGATTCCCTCGGCTAAGGCTGCCTTATACATGTCGAACAATTTCTGCGTGGAGACAGCAGTCCGATCGACGTCTTGGGGAGCGAAGTTCCTTCCCTTGACGAAGGGAATACTCAAGGTTCGGAAGTAGCCGGGTGTGATGTAGTTCCATGCAACCAGCTGAGTCGTGAGCGCCGGATTGGTTTCGCCCTCCACGTGAATGTAGCCGTTGCTGCCGCCCCGCAGCGGAATCTCAGTCGAGATCGCGGCACATTCAACTGCGGGCGTAGCTTGCATGCGACCCATGAGCTGGCTAAAGAACCGGCGTCTCGCCGCCATCGTTCCGTATTTTGCCTCTGGAAGGTTAATGGATGTAGTCAGCACATTGTGCGCATCTACGCCGATATTGGCGCTCCGCAAATGCGCGAAACTGCGCAGCAAAAGACCAGCGCCTACCAGCCGCGATATGTGGCAATGGAATTCGCTCGAAACACTGTTCAATGACCTACGGTTTGGGCTTCGGCAACTCCGGCGTAATCCCGGCTTCACCACCGTGGCGGTACTGACCTTCGCGCTCGGCATCGGCGCTACTACGGCGATCTTCTCGGTTGTCAATTCAGTGCTGCTGTCGCCTTTGCCGTTCAAAGATCCAGCGCGTCTGGTGCAATGCTTTGAAACGGAGGAGGCGCCCGGCACTTTTCCATTACAGTGGCGTCGATTACCTGGATTGGCAGGCGCAGAACCGAACCCTCGCTGCGAGCCTCTACTCTTACCCAGTGAGTACGAACGCGAGTGGCGCGAGCGAACCGGAGCCGGCGGCCGTCATGCAGACAAAACGCAAGCGAACTTCTTCCACGGTCGTCGTCGCGTTTTTTAAGGCATGTAGTAGCTGTTCAACCAATGTAGTAGCAGACCGTCTACTGCCTCGATTTCCCGCGGGCGGTAACGGACAATAGAGGTTAGACCGCTTAGAATGCTAGAACGCATTACCGTGCATGGCGCGCGCCAGCATAACCTTAAGAACATTAGCGTAGAGATTCCCAGGAACACGTTCACGGTGATTACCGGTTTGAGCGGTTCGGGGAAGAGTTCACTGGCTTTCGACACGATTTATGCCGAAGGGCAGCGGCGCTACGTGGAAACGCTTTCGCCCTACGCGCGGCAGTTTCTGGACCAGATGGAACGGCCGGAGGTGGATTCGATTGACGGGCTGAGTCCGGCGATTTCGATTGAGCAGAAGACCACTTCGCGGAGCCCGCGATCAACCGTTGGGACGGTGACGGAGATTTATGACTATCTACGGCTGCTGTACGCGTCCGTGGGTGTGCCGCATTGCCCCTTGTGCGGGGCGGAAATTGCGCGGCAATCTCCCGCACAGATTCTGGAGCAGGTCTTCGGACAGCATCAGAACGAACGCATCATGATTCTGGCGCCCATCGCGCGCGGTCGCAAGGGGGAGTACAAAAAAGAACTGGAGGCGGTGGCGAAGTCCGGCTTTCGTGTACGCATCGACGGTGAGATGCGGAGATTGGATGAGCCGACGAAACTCGACAAACGGAAAAACCATACGATCGAGGTGGTGATCGATCGCCTGGTCGTGAAGCCCGGCATTGAGCAGCGCCTTGAGAACTCGATTCAGACCGCGTTGAAGTGGGCCGATGGCCTGGTCATTGTTTCCGTGGTGGATGGACCCGAGCGCCTGTACTCCGAGAAGTTGGCGTGTCCGAACGATGGTACGAGCATTCCGCAACTGGAGCCGCGCTCATTCTCTTTCAACAGTCCGTATGGAGCATGCGAGACATGCAACGGAGTGGGGAGCACTTGGGCGTTCGACGCCGTGAAGGTGATTTGTGATCCTTCAAAGCCGCTTCTGGATGGAGGGCTGGGGCCGGGATCGACCTCGTCGTTCATGACATCTGCGTTAAATGACGCGGCCGATAAGTTCGGGATCGATCTGAGCGTTGCTTTCGAAGCGCTGCCGAAGAAGACGCGTAATTTGCTGGTATACGGGAATGCCCAGTTTCCCGGCATCCTGAAGATCTTGGATGACAGTTACAGCCGCGCGAGCGAAGGGTATCGCGATTGGCTGATGGACTACATGTCGCCGACGCAGTGTCCGGAGTGCAAGGGGCAGCGTTTAAAACCGTCAAGCCTGGCGGTGCAAGTGAAGGGCGCATCGATTGCGGAGTTTACTGCGATGCCGATAGCGCGCGCGCTGCCGCTGGCAAAGGAGTGGGAGTTCACCGGGCGCGAGTTGAAAGTGGTTGGGAGAGTCATTGAGGAGATACAGAACCGGCTGCAGTTTTTGTGTGCGGTGGGACTGGACTATTTGAGTCTGGAAAGATCGTCGGCGACTCTCTCGGGCGGGGAAGCCCAGCGTATTCGGCTCGCAACGCAGATCGGTTCGAAGCTGCGCGGCGTGCTGTATGTACTGGATGAGCCGTCGATCGGGCTTCATCCGCGCGACAATGGACGGCTTCTCGACACGCTGCACCACCTGCGAGATTTGGGCAATACGGTTCTAGTGGTGGAGCACGATGCGGAGACGATTGAGCGCGCCGATTACGTTATCGACCTGGGTCCGCGCGCGGGGCGTTTGGGTGGGAACCTAATGGCGCAGGGCACGCCGGCACAGATCATGAAAATGCCGGAGTCGCTGACAGGCGAATATCTGTCGGGGCACATGGCGATTACGCCTCCGCTGGTGCGCCGGCCGGGTAATGGACTGAAGATCTCGGTGAAGGGTGCGCGCGAGCACAATTTAAAGAACGTGAGTGTCGATTTTCCGCTCGGAACGTTTACGGTGGTGACGGGCGTTTCGGGTAGCGGGAAATCGACGCTGGTGCATGACATCTTATATCGAGCGTTGGCGAAGGAAGTGTACGGATCGAGCCAGGAGCCCGGTACGCACGAGAAGGTGCTGGGTTTAGAGCACATCGATAAAGTCATCGAGATTGACCAATCCCCCATTGGGCGCACACCGCGATCTAACCCGGCGACCTATACGGGCGTGTTTACGGCAATCCGGGAGATTTACGCGATGCTGCCGGAATCGCGTGAACGCGGCTACAAGGCAGGGCGGTTCAGCTTCAACGTGAAGGGCGGGCGCTGCGAGGCTTGCCAGGGCGATGGGCTGAAGCGCATTGAAATGAACTTTCTGCCGGATGTTTATGTGACGTGCGATGTTTGCCGCGGGCGGCGCTACAACCTGGAAACGCTACAGGTGAAATACAAGGGCAACAGCATCGCGGATCTGCTCGAATCGAGCGTGGATGAAGCGGTTGACATACTGGCGAACATCCCGCAAATTCAGGCGAAGTTGAAGACGCTGGCGGATGTGGGACTGGGATATTTGCATCTTGGGCAATCGTCCACGACGCTTTCCGGTGGTGAGGCGCAGCGCATCAAATTGGCGAAAGAGTTGAGCAAGCGGCAGACGGGGCGCACGTTTTATTTGCTCGACGAGCCGACGACGGGACTGCACTTTGACGATGTGCGCCATCTTTTGGATGTCCTGCAACGTTTGGTCGATTTGGGCAATACGGTGCTGGTGATCGAGCATCATTTGGATGTGATCCGGAGCGCGGATTACCTGATCGATCTAGGTCCGGAAGGTGGAGAACAGGGCGGGTACATTGTGGCGACGGGCACGCCCGATGAGGTAATGGAGAACCCGCATAGTCATACGGCGGAAGCGTTGCG
Organism: uncultured Acidobacteriaceae bacterium; assembly: GCA_963849445.1. Taxonomy (GTDB): domain Bacteria; phylum Acidobacteriota; class Terriglobia; order Bryobacterales; family Bryobacteraceae; genus Bog-105. The sequence goes on from CAWKHS010000024.1 coordinate 226,866, forward strand.
GAAGATGATGAAGGCAGGACATGCCGCCTGACCAGCCGGAATTTGAGGCGACCGAATCCCAGGAGGAAGCTGCACTTTCTGAGCCGTTGCTGAAAGAACCCGTTGCAATTTTGCAAGAGCCCGCGCGCGAGCCGTTCTGGGGCTACACGGATCTGGCTTTGATGATGGGCTTACTGGCTGCATCGACTGCGATCATCGTCCTTGTGGTGGGGCTGCTGGTTGGGTTCAATCCGAAGTTGCGGGACGATCCGACCCCGTTAGCGGTTCCAACACAGTTCGTGCTGTATGGGTTGGTTTATCTGTGCTTCTGGCTGGTTTTAGGCCTGCGATATAAGCGACCGGTATTTGCGTCCTTGGGATGGCGGCGAAGTAGCTTCAATTTAACGGCGGCGGCAATAGGAGGAGGCGTGCTTGCCTTGTGCATCTCGGCATTGGCTTCGCTGTTACATACTCCGAAGGTCGCCTCTCCTGTGGACAAGCTGGTGAGCACGCCGTTGTCGTTTGCGGTAGTGGCCTTCTTAGCTGTGATCGCGGCGCCTTTTTTCGAAGAACTCTTTTTTCGTGGATTTCTTCAGCCTCTTTTTTCGCGATCGTTAGGCATCGCTGCCGGCATTCTGATAACGGCGGTTTTGTTCGGTTCGCTACATGCTCCCGAGTACTCCTGGGCGTGGCAATATGTGGTTGCCATCTCGGCCGCGGGAGCGGTATTTGGATGGGTGAGGGCGCGAGCCAATTCCATTATTCCTTGCACGGTGATGCACGGCTGTTTCAATGCTGTCTCGGTGATTGCGCTCGCCATAACCAAATACTCAAATTACAAGTTGGACATCTAGATTGGGCGGCCGGGTCTTAAAGCTACCTTACGTGGCGCTCATTGCGGTTTGCTTCTTTTGGGGCACTACGTATCTAGGCATTCGCATTGCGCTGGAAGGTTTCCCACCGCTGTATCTGATTGCGATCCGTTACACGATTTCCGGCGGCGCGTTATTGGCGGGAGCGGCTTTGGCGGGTGCGCGCTTGCCGCGAAAACGGGAACTCCTGTGGACAGCGGTTTGTGGCATCATTTGCATCGGCATCGGAAACGGAGGGCTGGCGACAGGTGAAAAGTACGTTGCCAGCGGACTGGCTGCTTTGATCTATACTGCTTCGCCATTCTGGATGGTGGGGATCGACGCGCTATTACCGGGCGGCCACAGACCCAAGACTTCGACCGTCGGGGGGTTGCTGGTTGGACTGTTCGGTGTAGCAGTCTTGCTCATCCCCGCTGCAACACAGGCAGGCTTTCACAGCGGAATGATGTTCGGAATCGTTGTTCTTGAGGTCAGCGTAGTCGGCTGGATTTTCGGCTCACTCCTGCAAAAGAGAGTCGAAGAGCATTCGAGCGCCCTGGTGAGGGGCGCAGTCCAACAATTTGCCGCCGGCTTGGCAATGTTTGTTCCGGCCGGCCTATTTGAAAATCTACCGCACACGGTGGGGCTGCGGCCCGCCCTGGCCGTGGGCTATTTGATCGTGTTCGGCTCGTTCGTCGGCTTTACCTCATTTATCTATGCCATGTCTAAACTGCCGGTCGCGATTGTTTCGATCTACACGTTTGTGAATCCGATTGTTGCGGTATTCCTGGGATGGCTGTTCTTTCGCGAGCAGTTCGGTTGGCGCGAGTTGATCGCGATGGTGATCATCTTTGCCGGGATCGGAATCGTGCGCTGGAGCGAAAGTTCTCAGGTCCATTCGGGTGTGCTGGCGGGGCCCACTCCCGAGCACGAGCCCGAAGCAGCTACTCAGCCGTAACGGTTACGTTCGGTAAGCTGGGAGCAATCGACACTCATGACTTCTTCTGCTGTCAGTTCGCCCTCTGTTCTGACTCAAACAACGATCGAAACCATCGAATGGACGCCCGAAGGCGTGATCATGATCGACCAAACGCGCTTGCCGCGCGAGACGGCGTTCGTGACGTGCCGAACCTATGTAGAGGTCGCCGAGGCGATTCGTAGCATGATCATTCGCGGTGCTCCGGCCATTGGCGTGGCGGCGGCAATGGGTGTGGCGCTGGGCGCTATGGAAGCGCGAGATTTGGATGCGGATATGCCGGTGATTTGCGAGACGCTGGCCAAGACGCGTCCGACAGCGGTGAATCTCTTCTGGGCGATTGAGCGCATGAAACAGGTTTATGCTTCTGTACAGCATTTACCGATTGCGGAAATTCGCGCGCGCTTGATCGACGAGGCAAAGAAGGTCCGTGCGGAAGACATCGCCATTAACGAAGCGATCGGGCGGCACGGCGCTCCGCTGGTTCCGGATGGAAAAACCGTGTTGACCCATTGCAATGCGGGGGCTTTAGCGACGGCCGGATTTGGAACAGCGCTTGGGGTGGTTCGCGCGGCGGTGCAGATGGGAAAAAAGATCGACGTGTTTGCCGACGAGACACGGCCCTTTCTCCAGGGCTCGCGTTTGACGGCATGGGAGTTGCAGCGCGACGGAATCGAAACTACGCTGATCACGGACAACATGGCGGGTCACTTTCTGAAAAGTGGGCGAATCGGCTGCGTGGTAGTAGGCGCGGATCGCATTGCGGCGAATGGCGATGTAGCGAACAAGGTCGGGACTTATGGCGTGGCGGTGCTGGCGAAAGAAAATAGCGTGCCGTTCTACGTGGCCGCGCCGATTTCAACTTTGGACTTGACGTTGGCTTCAGGCGATGAGATTCCGATTGAGGAGCGCGCCGCGAAAGAAGTGACGCACGTGCAGGGAGTGCACGTGGCGCCGGAAGGTATCAAAGTGGCGAATCCTGCTTTTGATGTGACGCCGAATCGGTATGTGACGGCTATTATTACGGAGCGCGGGGTGGCGTGTACCCCGTATACGGATTCATTGCGGGAGTTGTGCGCGCGAAAGTAGAGCCGACCTATAATGAATGCCTACAAGGAGTGAAGATGGCGTCCCCCGCGTTTCTATTACAGAGACAACAGAACTTCAAATTTGAAAGAACCGATCCGATTGTTGCTTATTTCCTGGACGAGGCTGACTTAGCCGCGGTTCGCCACTGGCAGACCAGGGGAGGTTATACCTTCGAGTTTCATGAGATGCACGATACGGGTAATCCCATCTACATCAGGCGTGATGGCAATACGGACGGTTCTCTAATTACGAAAATCGATACTAAGAACATTGCGAATCCGGCCTTGCACTATACCGTCAAAGGCAATCCAGGGAAACCATGGATCGAGAACATTCCGAATTTCGCAAAGATTAGCGGCGTCGGGGCAGCCACGGTCACCGAAATAGCCACGATCCTCACGAACGAGTGGACGCGGCTGCAGAAGTTGGCGGACCGTCGATGGTCGGGTTGGAAAAAGCCTGTTCCACCACCTGCTCCCAAAACTCTGATCGAACGAGCGCTGGAAACAGGGCAGTATCCACCGCCTCCCTTGAAAATTAAGTAAATCACGCTTCTGCCGCACGCCCATTAAGTTTGGCGACGTTCGCCAGTGCACACCTATAACGCGAAAAGGGGTGAAGGACGGCGGGAGGCCATCCTTCACCCCTTTGAGAAGCTCCAAAGGACCGATGCGACTATTGGAAGCGAATGGTCAAGGTAGCCAGAGTGTATTGCGGAATCAGGAGGTTTCCACCGGAAGTATCCTGGAGATAGAAAGTCATCCCATCCGTCACCCAGGTTCCGGTTGCACTGCTTCCCGTGGAACCGCTCTGCGCAAACAGCGCTCCATCCGGCGCTCCTACGTGAACTTCAACGGAACTCGCGTTGGGTGCGTTCCAGGACAATGTGGTCATCACATAAGTGGCTCCATTGGCCCGAATCGGATTGGGATTGGCAGCTGAAACTGACGCCGCATCGGTATTCGCGCCCGCGGACGCAGAGGTTACCAGGTTCCCATTCACGCCTGCGGGGAAGAACCCGCCCGAAGTTTTATTGGCCCCTCCGTAAGCGATGAAGAGCACTTCGCCAGGAGTGCGTACTGCGGTAAGGGCATTGGAGTTGCTGGAAAAGATCTGGACGCCTGTTGGAGGCGGAAGAATATCGGCGCCATCAAGAGTGTTGCCTGTCGTTGAGATGCCCTGTTGAGCGATCAACAGGCGAATGGCGCCAGCGTGTTCGGCTTCGATGCCGAGAATTCTGGCCGCAGTGCCCAGAATCGTTTTGTCCGAGATGAGGCCGGCGGCCCCGCCATAGGCGCTGACGCCGATGTCCTCGAAGATGCGCGCTAGCTTTAGGAAGTCGGCTTGACTGCCGAAGCCGAAGCTGAGGGCATTGAGGTTGATCGCCGGCTTGGCGACAGACCCACCCATGCCCGCCAGCGCCGTTTGCAACAACGCCACATGCTCGCGTTCGTTGGCAGCTAATTCTAGCGCGACCTGCTGGGTATAGCGGTCGGTGAACGTCACCTGGGCTCCGCCGATAGTGGTCCCACCAGTGGTCCCAATTCCGTAGTCGATGATCCCGAAATCACTGATGCTCAAACCCGTTGTTGCAACGGTGTAAAACTCAGCCTCCAGGAACTCAAGGTTCAAAGCAAAGTTAAGGATATCTGCATCGGTTGGCGAAGTGGGGTCCGCCGCCTGCAGTTTCGAAGGTGTGATCGCGGACACGACTCCCGCAGCGACACCGGCCATACCTAGCTTTTGAACAAAAGCTCGGCGGTTCGATTTCCGTTTTTCAAGATGTTCAAGAATTTCTTCGGACATTTTAATCCTTTCAGCGATTTCAATTAGGGCGTCAGCTCTCAGGCAAACTACTAGGCAGACACACAGCTGCTTCTACTAGTACGAAATTGAGTGGATTTTGGGAAGACTTTTTCTTCGTTCGGGCTAAGAAAGTGATACTAAATCTCTGGACAAGAGCCATTCCCAAGCGTGTTCCAGTATTTCTACGGGCGGCTAGCGCTCCCGTAGGCGATTTACCTCAGCTCGGTATGTCGCTTCCAATCGGATGGCTGCGTCTCTGGAATTTCTGTCGCGCTCCACCATTCTTCGGGCGCGCTCAGCGAGCGCCGTCCGGTAGTCTCCGTCCTGCAATAGTTTCAACGTGGCTGCCGCAAACGTAACAGGAGTATCTGCCAGCTCGCAAATCTCTCCCGATTTAGACGTCAGACCCTCTGCTCCAATCCTGGTCGACACCGCCGGGATTCCGCACGCGAAGGCCTCCAGGAGTTTGACGCGTACTCCCGAGCCGCTGCGAATGGGACAGACGAACACGCAATACCGCTCCAAGGGACTGCGGACATCAGTTACAGCGCCTAGAACACGAACGTGTGGATGATTAATCCAGACGGCGTCCGACTGGGGAGGATCTGATCCCACCACGACCAGGACGGTTCCCGGTCTAGAGCGGACAATTATCGGCAAAACTTCCTCAACAAACCAAGTTAGTGCGTATCGATTCGGTAAATGGCGGAAACTGCCTACAAACAGCAGAGTGTCCGTTTCGCGCTCATTTAAGACAAAATTGTACTTACTTACGTCGATACCGGCCCTTACATTCCAATCGATTCGGCCTTTCAGCCGCGGTACAAGGTGCTGAAGGAAATCCGCGCCGGCTCGGGTACAAACCTGTACTCTCGCGACGCGGCGTAACAACTTCGGTTCGTAAAGCCGCATTCGAACATACTCAAGCAGCAGGCGACGGGTCGCACCCGCGGCTCTGATCCTCCGCCGGAGAGCTTGGAACGCGATGTCATGTTCAAACAGAATGCAAGGGATGTGTTTGTAGTCACCCGCATATTGCCCAAGACTGGTGTATTCCAGTTGGACGACATCGATGTTCTTGGTGTACATCGTGCGATGAAGTAACCATGCAAAGTCGCGGAAGGCAAACTCTCGAACGCCATACGGGTCGAGTGTCCATTTCTCATTAGGCGGGACGTAAGGACGCCACATGAAGGCTGCCGACGCGCAGATGGCAAGAAGGGGGCGCTGTTCTGAAAGCTGTTTCTCAAAATCGACGAAGGATACCAAGTGAACGTTAGCCTTCGAGGCCAGATGCTCCAGCGCTTCCTTCATGAAGACAGCGCCTCCGTGGACAGGGGGCTCGATGGGATAAGGAGCGGCGAAAAGGATATTGAGGCGCTCGGGAAGCCGTGAGTCTCCGACCAAAAAACGGTCGCGGTAGTAGCCGCCCAGAGGACGCCGGAATGCCTCGTCATCCGAGATCTTCCGCCGGGCGAGAGCTTTCCAGCGCGATTTCGTCACGCCTGCCAACTGCCGAAAAGCCTGTCCTACATCGAGCGGCCGACAGAAGTGATGCTTGGGCTCCAGCGACGTCTCCTTCAGGGAACTGAAGAGGCAAGCAGTAAAGTGGAGCCCTAACCTCTTCCAGTCGTGGATGTTCTTCCAGCAATACAGGAAGCCATTTCTCCTCACGACGCCGTTGATATAACTGTGGGAAAAATTCTTGCCGATCGTGCCCCGATGTTCGTGGTGAACTACACTTGCCGGTTGGTATAGCACCTTCCAGCCGCGCTTCCAAGCGAGCAACCCCAAATCTGTATCTTCGTAATAAAAAGGATGGAAGAGGCTGTCAAATCCACCGAGCTCAAGAAACTTTCGTCGGTCGAAAGCACTCGAGCCCCCGCCCGCATAAGCGCACGGATAAGCAACGTCCAGTTCGGGATCTATGCGGTGCCCGACTCTCAGCCGGCCCGCTTCCCACCACACCTCAGTGAGACCCGTTTCCTCTCGGCTCTTGGAAGAATCGGAGAAGAAAATCTGGGATGAGACGGCGAAAACCAGCGGATCACTGAAGTTCTCGAGAAGGGGACCCAAAAACCCGGGCTCTACTCTCATGTCGTTGTTGAGCAACACGACAACGTCATTCTTTGCTGCTCTGACCCCTCCATTCGCACCCAGCGCAAAGCCGAGATTCTGTTCATTCCGCAGGATTCTGACCTGCGGATACCGCTCTTGCAAGAAACTCACGCTGTCGTCACCTGAGGCGTTATCGACAACGATTACTTCGTTTTCAGGATTGCCGGAGATCGCGTCTAGCAGGAACGGCAGAAATTTTTCTAACAAGCTGCGGCCATTCCAGTTGGGAATGACTATGCTTGCAGCGTGATTGCGCGGAGCGGTTTCCGGAGGAAGCTGCCGTTTGCCAACGAAAAGAAAACAGAGATCTTCCGCCGCCAGCACAAGAGCACTGATCAAGAGAAGGAACGGACTCAACAGATAAAGGAGGAAATAGGAGACGCGGCGCTTCGTGGAATTCCAAAGAGAACGCGGAAGCGCCTTCAGACGCGCTGAACGCGCACTCCACGGCCCGACGCCAAGAATGCGCCCTATTCGAAGCCATGACGAATTCCTCACAAATTCGCGTTCACGTTCCAAGGCCTCTATTTCGGAACGGGCATTCTTCCACCTTGCGTTTGCTTCTTCAGCGAATGTATGATGAGCACGCCAGAGCGCCAAATGGGCCGCGCGCGCTTCAGCGAGTTCAGCTTTCAGCGAGTTACTCTCAGCTCCGCCGTGATGGAGCAGATCCCCGGATGATGAGATATAGCTGAAGGAAGGTAATGCCAACGGCCGTTTGGAGCAGACTGCCAGAAGGAAGCGGCTTTCCGATAGGTCTTGCGTGACCGGAATGAAGGCCTTCTCAAAGAAACCGATTTCGTCTCCAGCGGAGGCTATCGCCCGGTGAGACTTTTGCCCCAGCACCTGTACGAAGGGAAAGTGGCGGCCGAGAGATTCCTGGAAACTTTTGAGCCCCAATTCACGCTCGTCGGCAGAGTCAAGGCTAGAGCTATTCAGAGGTTCAGCGTAGTAGCTCTTGTTCGGCGTAGATACAAGGAAAATGCCATCCGGAGCAAGCGCTCCTGCAGCTTCTGCGACGAGGCACGCCCAATGATCGGGGTGTTCGATCACCTGAAAGGCAGTGAGAAGACCGAAGGAACCGGCGGCGAATGGTAGGGCGCTCCTTGAGCCACAAACAAAAGTTGCATCGTTGCAGCGCGAGGATGCATAAGCAACTGCAGCAGGTGCGATATCGAAGCCCACCACTTCAAGCGCCTTTTCGGCAAGTAGTCGAGTTCCAACGCCGGTTCCGCAGCCTACATCTAGGACACGCTTTTGCTCGGCTAAGAGGCTTGCAAATCGATAGAGTACGATATATTCGTTCCGAACATCTGGCTCGGCAGCTCCCGGAACGACGCCTCCGCCCGTAAACTGCGGGGAGGACATTGCTGAGGCGGCAGGCATCAGACAATCGCGCCTGAAGAGCGCCACGCGCGATTTTCAAACAGATTGGCTAGAAGCGCAAAGGGCGCGGATGCGCGCCCCGACGCAGGGAAAGGAACCCGCTGCTCTTCGCGGGGCGGGCTTGACACCGCGACCGTTTTGCGCGACTTCCTGAATAGTGAAACAAAGAACAAATTGACTATAGTTTACCGTTAGCAATCATCCCTTTCTAGTACTGCCCTTCACTGTCCGGGTTCCCGGAGTCAATGAGAGTGGTTGTGGGGGACGCGGCCACTCAATAGCGATTGATATCCTTTGATTTGCTTCAAAAAAGGCTGTGGAGCGCACCCGCCGGGGTGCGTGGGTGGTTGTGTGCCGCGCTGTCCCGGTGGTTGCCCGTGGCTTGCCTTGCGCTTGCCTGTGCCGTCTTATGGGCCTCCGGCAGAGTGTCGGCACAGACGCCCGGTTCGTTGGTGGACATTTTGGCGGGCGAACTAAATCGCGAGTTCGCGGGACTAAAGGCGAAGGGCGATCCCGCCCCCTATTACATGTCGTACGAGGTTACGGACCAAGAGACACAGTCGGCGGCCGCTTCGCAAGGCGCGCTGATGGAGACGGTACACAATCATGGGCGCGGCGTGGACACGACGATTCGAGTGGGGTCCCCAAAATTCGACAACTATCATCCCTACAAAGGCTCACGGGTTCAGTTCACTACGTTCACGCCGTTAAGCTTGACCGATGATGCCAACCAGATTCGCCGAGCGTTGTGGGTGGAAACGGACCGCAATTACCGCTTGGGCTCCAGGCGTTTGCTAGAGCTCAAGACGGATGAGCAGTTGCTTGCGGAGCAGAAGGACCCGGACGCGGATTTCTCTTCCGAGCCGCCCGCGATCTTTTCCAAAATCCCGGAAACGTACCGAGTTGACATGACGGCATGGGAAAGAAAATTGCGCGAATGGTCCGCGGAGTTTCGGAAACATCCGAAGATTCTCGGATCGCAGGTCAGCTTCATCGCGCAACGAGAGATCAGAACATTTGTGAATACCGAGGGGACCATCATTCAGCGCGGCTCCAATCTCTTTCGGATAGAGGTGAACGGAGTCGCGCTGGCGCCCGATGGCATGGACGTGCGGACATTTGCGTCGACTGAAGCTTCCGAGCCTTCACATATTCCTTCGGACAGGGTCGTGGAAGAGAGGGTCCGCGGCGTCGCCGAGAAGTTGGACGCGCTGATTGCCGCCCCGCCAGCTGAGCCGATTGTCTGCCCGGCCATTCTGTCGGGTCGCGCTTCGGCGGTGTTTTTCCACGAGATCTTCGGCCATCGGGTAGAAGGACATCGGCAAAAGGACGTTTCTGAAGGCCAGACTTTCACGAAAATGCTTGGACAGCCCGTGCTGCCGGATTTCATCAGCGTCGATTTCGATGCAACGCGGCAGAACTACAACGGAATAGACCTGATCGGATTTTATGAATACGACGATGAGGGCGTAAAGGCGCGGCCGGTGAAGGTCGTGGACAAGGGCATCCTGAAGACCTTTCTACTCTCGCGGTCGCCGGTAGGGGAGTTCAAGGAATCGAACGGCCACGGACGGCGGCAGCCAGGATACGAAGTGGTGGCGCGGCAATCGAATCTGATTGTTGAATCGTCGAAGCAGCTTTCAGACGTGGAGCTTCGCGCCAAGCTGAAGGAAGAGATCAGACGGCAGCAAAAGCCGTATGGGTTGTATTTCGAGGAAGTGTCAAGCGGGTACACGACGACGGGACGACAGGGCTTGCAGGCTTTCACTGTTGTGCCCTTGATTGTGTATCGCGTGTATCCGGACGACCGGCCGGACGAGTTGATTCGCGGCGTGGATATTGTTGGCACGCCGCTCGCCAGTTTCCAGAAGATCCTAGCGACCTCTGATCGCCCTGAGGTGTTCAACGGGTATTGCGGAGCGGAATCGGGAAGCATACCGGTATCCGCCGTATCGCCCGCGATACTCGTTTCCGAAATCGAGACGCAAAAGAAGCAGAATCGGCAGCAGAAACCGCCTCTTTTGCCCCGGCCGCAGGCGGAGTAAGGATGTCCGCCGTTTCTAATCGGTTGGTTGCGTTTAGCGGGTTGTGCTTTGCAGGTCTCGTGCTTTCAGGCGCATTGGCTGCGTTTTCAGCGCCGGATCATTTGAAAGATCCGAAGGCCGATACGCAGTTGCGGGCGATGATGGACGAGCTGAATCGGTCGAGGACGATGCAGATCAGCAACCTCGATAAGCCCTATTTTGTCGAGTACACGATCAGCGATGCCGACGATGCGTTCATCACTGGTAGCTTGGGCGGCTTAACGGATTCGAGTCACACGCATTTCCGCGAGCCCCGTGTTCAGGTGCGAGTGGGTGATTACAAGTTCGATAACACTAATTCCATCTACACCGCCGGAGCGCATTTGGGCCTGTTTCCCATTGACGACGACTATGGCGCGATGCGGTCCGACCTATGGCTGTCGACCGACGAGTTGTATAAGGCGTCGGTGGACCAGATCACACGTAAGCGAACCGCGTTGCGCGAGATTGCGGACCCGGATAATACACCTGATTTCGCGCCGGTGAAGGCGGTCCAAATCCTGCAGCCCCCTGTGGCGATGAACTTCGATCAAAAGCGCTGGGAACAGATCATTCGAGATTTGTCCGGCCGCTTTGCGGATTATCCGAATGTGAGTAATTCACGTGTCCGGGTGCGCGCGATCGGATCTACCTACCGGCTGGTGAACACGGAAGGGACCGTGGTGCGGATCCCGCAGGAGATGAGCGACATCGAGGTGGTGGCGAACGGCGTTGCACCGGACGGCAGCCGTGTTTGGAACCACAGGTTTTTTGTAGTGCTTCGGCCGGGGCAACTTCCGCCGCCCGAAGTGCTACGCCAGAGCGTAGATACGATGGCCGCGCAGACGGAGGCGCTGACGAAAGCGCCGATGGGTGAGGATTATAGCGGACCGGTTCTGTTTGAGCAGGAAGCGGCGGCCGAGATGATGGCACAGGTTTTGGCGGACGCGACGAGGCTGGAGCGAAAGCCCCTTGCGCCTCCCGGAGCGGAGAACCGGGTGCAAATGCTCGAAGGCGTCTGGTCGTCCCGTTTAGGCTCGAAAGTGACGCCGGATTGGCTTACCATCTTTGACAATCCACGTGCCCAGGAGTTTCAGGGGACTCCGTTGGCCGGGTATTACGAAGTGGACGATGAGGGTGTACCTTCGGAACGCGTAACTCTGGTGGACAAGGGCACGCTGAAAGGGTTTTTATTCAGCCGTCAGCCCGTCCGAACGTTTGACGCTTCCAACGGACATGGACGCTTGCCCGGTGCATATGGATCCGAGGCGGCCGTGATTGGCAATCTGTTCGTCGAAGCGAATCAGACCGTGACAGAGGCGCAGTTGAAGACGAAGCTTCTGGAAAAAGCGAAGGCTGCGGGGCTGAAATACGCTGTCATTCTCCGGCGGCTCGACTTTCCGTCTACGGCCAGCCTTCAGGAACTCCAGAGTATGGCGCGGCAGCTACAAAGGAACGGGTACACGCGCACTTTAGATTCTCCCCTGCTGGCTTTCCGCGTCTATTTGGACGGGCGCGAGGAACTGGTGCGAGGTCTCCGGTTTAAGGAATTCAGTGCGAAGGATCTGCGCGATTTGGATGCGGCGTCCGATCATCCTTATGTATTGAATTACGTGAACAACGGATCAGGGTTCAATCTAATGGACTCCGGCGGGGACGCGACGAGTTCGTCTGTGATCTGTCCTTCGCTGCTGTTTGACAACGTGGATCTGGCAAAAGTGGAAGAAGAGGCGGGCAAACTTCCGTTGGTCGCTCCTCCGGCCCTTATCGCGCAGCATTAAGCAGTAGTCATCCGATGCGAATTTTAAGTAGGGCGATCTTTCGCGAGGTATTTACCAGCGCGACCCTCGGAACACTGCTGTTCATCTTTGTTCTCTTTCTCAGAACGATTGAACGCTTGTCCGCGCTGTTGGTCAAGGTGTCTGCGCCGGGAGCGGTGATTGCGAAGTTATTTCTTTATGCACTGCCTTCGACCATCCCGTTTGCACTGCCGTTAGGGGTGCTGGTCGGCATTCTAATCGGGCTGAGCCGCATGTCGGCCGATAGCGAGATCACGGCCATGCGAGCGGCGGGTATTTCCAGTGTTACCGTAGCGCGGCCGGTGTTGCTGTTTTCTTTTTTAGCATTCGTCGTGACCGCCACAGCTTCGTTATGGCTGACGCCCCTGTCGCTACATCTGGAATCGAAGGTGGCGCGTAATTTCGCGGCGGCGCAACTGACCGGAGCAATCGAATCGCGGATTTTCGACGAAGATTTTCCGAATACCGTCCTTTACGTCGGCGATGTTAAGACGGCCGGAAAGCAAATTGTTTGGCAGCAGGTGTTTATCGCGGACGTCACGCCTGCCGGCGAACTGCAGCAGGAAGGAAAGGACCGGGGCGAAGGACCACGGGTCATCGTAGCGGAGGAAGCCGTTCCGCACGCCGATGCCGAAAACAATCGCATCATCCTTGATATGCGGGGGGTTCGTACGAGTGAGCGTGACAAAGAAGGAAAGGTCATCACGACTGCGGCGCCGCGGCAAGTGGAATCTCTACAGGCCCAGAAGCAGGAAGACCTGCAACTCAATAAAACGGTTCAGGAATTGGACACGGGGCCGCTATACAAGCGTGTATACCGGCAGCACGGTCTTTCGCATGAAGAGTATACGGATGCGGCAATTGAACTGCATCAACGTTTCGCGCTTCCGTTAGCTTGCATTTTGCTTTCGTTGGTCGGGATTCCGCTTGGCGTATCGTCACGCAAGGGCGGCAAATCGGCGGCCTTTATCGTGACGGTGTTGGTTGCCTTCCTGTACTACCTGGGATTCATCACTCTGATCGGATTAGCACGTAAAGGAACCATGCCCGTTCCAGTGGCTGTGTGGACACCCGACGTGGTTTTCTCGATTGCGGGGATCGTCATGTTATGGCGATTGGAGAAACCAGCGGGTCACGACCTCTCGGCATCGATGAAAGGGGCGTTCCACTGGATTCAGAGCCATGTAAAGCAGCTTCGCCCCGTTCGGATTCGCGGTTCGCGCGGGGCCGGCAGTTGGGGCTTTCGCCCATTACTGATCGACGGCTACGTGCTGAACGGTTTTCTGTTCTACCTCGCCGTCCTGTTAGCTGCTCTGGTGGCGCTGATTGAAGTATTCACCTTCTTCGAGTTGCTAGGTGACATGATCAAGAACGACATCAGCATGTCGATGATGATGGATTACCTCTTCCATCTGGCGCCCAGCTTGGTTTACCAACTGACGCCGATCGGGGTCTTGGTCGCATCGCTCATCTGCTTCGGCGTTCTCACCAAGTACAACGAAGTAACTGCATTCAAGGCGGGTGGAGTGAGCGTCCATCGCTTAGCGGCTCCAGTCCTGGTCGCGAGTCTCTTGGCAAGCGGTGTCTTGTTCGGCCTGGATCAACACTACATTCCTGAAGCTAACCGTCGCCAGGAGATGCTACGGGCCGAGATCAAGAAGAAGCCGGTGGCGACGTATCTGAGAAGAAATCGTGAATGGGTCTACGGGCAAGGATCGCGGATTTACAACTATCACTTCTTAGATCCCGAGAAGGAAGTGATGTCTAAAGTGAACGTGTACGAACTGGATCCGGCCACCTTCCAGATTGTGCATCAGATTTCCGCGGAACGCGCGCGCTGGGATGCGCATGCGCATACCTGGATTTTCCAGAACGGCATCAGCCAGGACCTGAACGATCAGCGGTTCCATCAGTTCTACGGCTCCTCTGCCCGCTTCAAAGAGCTTTCCGAGCCTCCTTCCTGGTTTGTGAAGGAAGAGAAGGAATACAAGGAAATGAACTTCGAGGAGTTGGGCCAGTACATTCGGGAACAGCAGGCAAGCGGGATGGATACGACTCCTCTGCGCGTCCAGTATTACAAAAAGTTCGCGGTTCCGCTGTTTGCGTTGATCATGGCGATTCTCAGTATCCCGTTTGCATTCATCGCGGGAAACCGGGGCGCAATGACCGGCGTCGGGATCAGTTTCGGAATTGCGATTGCCTACTGGACAGTGGGAACACTGTTTGAGCAGATTGGGGATTTGAACCAGTTGCCGGCGGCGATGGCGGCGTGGTCACCGGATGTGCTTTTTGCTTTGGCAGGATTTTATTTCATGGCACGGATGAAGACTTAGCACAAATTCCTGCAAACTTGTTCCATCGGAGTTTCCATGCTCGCCTTTGCGTTCTGGCATTTGAATGGCAGTCCTGTACCCGGTCTGAATGCCGGGCTTAGCAATTTTACAACAATACAGACTTTGTCATTTGAGGGAGTTTACCGCCGCGCCACCGTATGTGTGCGAACTGATAACCCTGCCTAAGTGCGACAAAGTTGTCCGATTCGGGGCTTGCCCCCATTAAGTCCGTAGAGCCTAGAGCCCGGGTATTCCAGTTTTATTGAAAACATGGTGGGCGGTCACAGGATCGAACTGTGGACCTCCTGCTTGTAAGGCAGGCGCTCTAACCGGCTGAGCTAACCGCCCGGTGCACTTGGAAGAAATCGCAATTCCATGTTCGCATGAGCGCTGTTGGAATGCGTGGCCTCAGGTTCCGATCAGGCGCGCATAGAGGCTGCGCGCGATGCCAACATCCGTTGTGCCCTTTATAATGGCGCGCCCATCGGGGAAGAACGTGAGCTGATACTTCGGCATTGCCATGCGAAGAGCAAACTCGTTCACCCGGACGTCCCCCAGGGGCCGTAATCGCGTTGCAAGTTGTTCCAAATCTAGCGGCCTCGTGCTCTCGTGAAGCTGAACTGCGTTCCGGCCACAAAGACTGACGGGCGCCCGGCGTTGCCCTTCAAGAAACCGGAATTCGTGCGCCGCACAAACGCGGCATTTGGCATCCGGGTCGCCGGCATCGATATGCCTTCCGGTTTGGTCCCACAGGTCGAAGCTATGAATGCGGCAGCGGAAATCTGGCCAGCCGACCAGCAGTCTCATAGCCATCGAGACTTGCAGCGAGGCCACGGAAGCCGTCACTGCACCGAGAATTCCATTCACATCGCATGTGGCTTGAACCCCGGAGGGTGGTTCGGGGTAGACACAGGCCAGGCAAGGGCCACGGCCCGGAACGACCGGCATTACAATGCCATAGCTACCGATGGCAGCGCCATAGATCCATGGGATCTTCAGCTTGACGCTAAGATCGTTGAGGAGATAGCGAGTTTCGAAGTTATCCGTGCCATCGAGGAACAGATCGCAGCCCTGGACTAACTCTTCAGCATTAGAAGGTGTCAAATCGGTGACGAACGGCTCAACGCGTACGTCACTATTGAGCGTGCTTAGCCTTTGCGCCGCTGCGATGGCCTTCGGTGATTCTTTCCTGGCATCGTCCTCGTTGTAGAGCCACTGCCGTTGAAGATTTGTATAGTCGACGTAATCGCGATCAATCAGCCGCAGGCGGCCGATGCCCGCGCGCGCAAGCGCTTCTGCTTGAAAACTGCCTAGTGCGCCGCAACCCACTACACAGACGGACGCCTCTCGAAGACTTTCTTGCCCGGCTTCGCCGATGGCTGGGAACAGAATCTGACGGGAATAGCGGTGCCTCTCACCGGCTGTCATCTACGATGATCGTAACAGTCGGCCCGAGCCATTCCGTTGCGAGCGCCGTGAGCGCTGGTGCGCGGATGCCCCTGCTTTTGGCTCTTGTGCTGTCTACATTCAGGATGCCGGCCGTGGCAGCCGGCGGCCAGAGCGCCATCTTGCAAGAAGCGCGGCAATATGAATCGCAAACCATTACCGATATTCAGTTCCAACCCGCCGATCAACCACTTACCAGAGACGAGCTGAATAAACGATTGCCTTTTCAGGCAGGGTCCAGGTTTCATGAGCGCGATCTTAGACAGGCTATTCAGAATCTCTTCGCGACCGGGCGGTTCTCCGATCTAGCTGTAGACGCCTCTGAAGTGCGGGGCGGAGTTGCACTTCGTTTTCTTACGAAACCGGCGTACTTTGTCGGCCGGATTGTAGTGCGCGGTGTCAGCGCCCCGCCCAACAGCGCCGAACTCGCCACTGCTACTAAATTGCGTCTTGGGAGGCCCTTTTCCGATACAGACCGTGTTCAGGCGCTGCAATCGTTGACAAGCTTGCTGAGGCAGAATGGCTTCTATCACGCAAAGGTCGGCGCGCACGTGGAATATCGGTCGCATTTTGAAGAAGCGAACCTCACGTTCGATGTCGATACCGGTAAGCGTGCGAGATTCGAGCGGCCTCAGATAACTGGCACTCCCGGTATCCCAGACCAAACGATCATGCGTGTAACCCACTGGAAACGGCTATACGGGTTACTCGGATGGCAGGATTTGACCGCTGCGCGTTTACGGCAAGGTCTTGAGAACATTCGAAACTATTATGAGAAACGCAATCTGCTTGACTCTCGCGTCACACTCACCCATCTCGGATACCATGCCGATACGAATACGGCGCAGCCAACAATCAATCTCCAAACTGGGGCGCGCCTGATCTTAAAAACAACTGGAGCAAAGATCAGCCAGCACGAGCTGAGGCAATTAGTTCCCGTTTTTGAGGAGCATTCAGTCGACGAAGATCTTCTGATTGAAGGCGAACACAATATCGAACAGTATTTAGTTTCCGAGGGATATTTTGGCGCGAGGGTAAGTTACCGCGCGACACGAGCGGCATCATCGTCCGAAGGAACGATCGCCGCGGAACGAACGATCACTTACGATATCGATCGCGGCAGCCGCCATAAGTTCGTCTATCTTGGAATTACGGGCAATCGATATTTTCCGTCTGAAACAATTCGAGAACGGCTATACTTGCAACCGGCTGAGTTCCCGCGATTTCCCTACGGCAGATATGGAGCTGTTTATCTTCGGCAAGATATACAGTCAATACAAAATCTATACACCTCCAATGGATTCCGAGACGCAAGGGTGACGGCGAAAACGCAAGACGATTACCGTGGGACCAAAGATCATCTGGCGGTCTTCATTCACATTCAGGAAGGCCGGCAATGGTTCGTTTCAAAACTATCGATCGAGGGTCCTGACCCCGCGGATTTGCCCGCGCTGCGATCGACCCTTGCGTCACTGGAAGGGCAGCCGTTCAGTGAAGCGAATGTGGCGGAGGACCGCGAGAGCTTCCTCAACTATTACTACAATCAGGGGTACCTTAATGCGGCTTTTGAATTCTATGTAGATCCGGCGAACCAGCCGAACCGCGTTGATGTCCGGTATGTCATACGTCCAGGACCCCGCAAGTACGTTCGCGAGGTTCTGGTGAGCGGCCTCGAAACTACGCGACCGAGCCTCGTGTACGATCGCATCGAACTGAAAGAAAAGCAACCTCTTTCACTTGCCGAAGAGACCGATAGCCAAAGAAGGTTGTATGAGCTTGGCATTTTCGCTCGAGTGAATACAGCTCTACAAGATCCCGATGGTGAGGAAGACAATAAGACAGTTCTTTACGATTTGGATGAAGCACGACACTATTCCGTGAACGTCGGTGTTGGAGCGCAGATTGCCCGCATCGGCGGCGGTGTCACAACGCTCGATAATCCAGCAGGTACGACCGGGTTTGCGCCGCGTCTAGCTTTTGGGATTACTCGCATCAACGTTTTAGGGCTGGGCCAAACGGTTGGACTGCAAACAGCAGTATCGACAATCGAGCAACGCGGCACGCTTACTTACTTCTTTCCGCAACTCTTAACCAGCGATAAGTTGAATCTGACCTTAACCGGACTGCTTGAGAGCTCAAGCGACATTCGCACGTTCACAGCGCATCGGCGGGAAGCGTCCATTCAATTGGGACAAAGGCTTTCGCGCGCTTATAGCTTGCAGTACCGCCTCGTATTCCGGAACGTAACACTCTCGAACCTCAAGATCGATCAATTGCTTGTTCCGCTATTATCACAACCTGAGACCGTGGGGATGGGAGAGTTCTCGATCATTGAAGACAAGCGCGACGATCCCACGGACGCACATCGCGGCATTTACACGACACTGGACGTCAGCTATGCGCCGGCCGTGCTGGGTTCTCAAACCCAATTCGCTCGCGGGCTTTTTCGGAATTCGACCTATCATCCGTTTCATCGCGACATTGTGTTTGCCCGCAGTACGCAGTTCGGGATCATCAGCCGTACTGGCGGCCGCGCGAATATACCTTTAGCCGAGCGTCTCTATTCGGGAGGGTCCACCTCCATTCGAGCGTTTCCAGATTTTCAAGCTGGCCCTCGCGACCTCGCAACCGGGTTTCCTTTGGGCGGCAACGCACTTTTCACCAACAATCTTGAATTGCGTTTCCCTCTGTACGGCGATAACCTCGCCGGAGTCCTTTTTGAGGATGCGGGAAATGTGTATCAAACGCTAAGCGATTTCAGTCTGCGGTTCCGGCAGCGTAACTTGCAGGATTTCAACTACACTGTTCAATCCGCTGGATTCGGCTTGCGGTACCGTACGCCCATCGGTCCCATTCGGTTGGACTTTTCTTTTAGCCCGGACGCCCCACGCTTTTTTGGATTGAAAGGCACAGAGCAGGACTATCTAAACGGGACAGCGGTGCCGGCCGTGCAAAAGATCAATGCCTTCCAATTTCATTTTTCCCTGGGGCAGGCATTCTGATGTGGCGCTTGTTCACAGCCGCTCTTTTCGTAATCTGCGCGCACGCTGCCGTGGTTGACCGGATCGCCATCACAATGGGCCGACAGGTGATTACAGAACAACAGTTGGATGAAGAGCTCCGGGTGACCGCGTTCCTGAATCATGAAGAAATCAGTCGTACGCTGGATGCGAGGCGGTCGGCCGCCGACCATCTCATTGAGCAATTACTTGTCAGACGAGAGATGGAGATAAGTCACTATCCGGATCTAGCGGATAAAGATGTGGAGAACTATCTCGAGGAGGTTCGTGCAACTTTTGCGTCTCCCGATTCCTTCTCTGAGGCACTCGCGCAATATGACCTAACGGAGTCTGTTCTGAAGGAACACCTGGCCCTGCAACTAACGACCTTGCGATTTATCGAATTCAGGTTTCGGCCAGACACCGACCTTTCGAAATCTGAGATCGAAGCTTCGTACGAACGGCAAGTTACGGCTTGGAAAGCAAAGCATCCGGGAGAGGCGCCGGCTTCACTTGCCTCATCTCGGGACGCAATCCGGAAAGCTCTACTGGAGCAGCGCACAGATGACGTGCTGAACGCGTGGCTTGAGGAAAGCCGGAAGCAGATCAACATCGTTTATCTCGACAAGACCTTGCAGTGATGTGGCCATGAACAGGAAAGCTCACAGAATTGCGATTGTTGCCGGAGCGGTTTGCGCAATTCTGACATTGCTCCTCGTTGGAGCGCTTTACACCCTACATACAAGCTGGTTCAGAAATAGAGTTAAAGAAAAAATCATTGCCGCGGTCGAGCAGGTTAGCGGAGGACGGGTTGAAATCCGTTCGTTCAGCTACGATTGGCGCACGCTTACTGCGGAATTCCATGATTTCGTTCTACACGGCAACGAGCCCAATCCAGGCCAGCCATTGTTTCGTGCCGATAGCGTCAGCGTGGGTTTGAAGATTACGTCCGTGTTAAGGCGAGACGTCGATGTTGCGAGCGTCGTCGTGAAGCGTCCTCGAATCCATTTAGTCGTGGCGCCGGATGGAAGTACAAACATCCCTGTTCCGCGCTTCCAGCGCGTAAGCCTGACTCAAGACGTACAAGCGTTGCTGAATCTCAAGGTGCGCCACTTCGAGTTCGATGATGGGTTAGTGGATGCGGACCTCCGGCGCATGCCCCTTAGCTTGAGCGGCGAGAACACATTTATTTCGCTCGTTTACGTGCGTCGTGGCCATCGATATGATGTGAAGCTGTCGTCCCGTGAGCTGCACGTTAACTCCGGCCGGATTCAGCCTTTTTCTGGATCTCTGGCAGTAGATGCCCGCCTGGAACGAGACCGTCTGTCCATTCAAAACGCCGTTTTCATATCGCGCCATTCTACGGTCCAGACCAGCGGAACATTGCGGCATTTCGTTCACCCCGTAATCGATTTGCGCGTATCGGCCGACGTCAACGCATCCGACTTGGCCTCCATTGTCAAGGTCGATGAGATCGGTCGAGGAAAGCTGACGCTGCAAGGAACAGGACATTACGACGAGACCACCCCGTTTACCTTTGAGGGAAAGCTTTCCGGGCGTGATCTGGAGTACCGGCTGAGAACTTTTCAGTTCGAGAAAGTGAATGTCGATGCCCAGATATTTGCCCGCCGGGAGTTTCTAGAATTCACGCACTTTGTTGCCGGTGCGATGGGCGGAACATTGTCCGGCCACATGCTGTTGGAACACGATCGAGAGTTGCGGGTGGACGGCACCCTGGCTGGCCTGAACATCCGGGCGGCAGCACGTCTTGTTTCGAGGCGCGATTTTCCGTGGTCCGGAATTGCCGCAGGCCCGGTTCATCTGCGGGCTGCCTTGGACGGGCATTGGCGCGATCTAACGATTCAAAGCAATCTCGGCATTATGCCCGCGTCTGGCGCTGCGCCCTTATCCGGAGAAATAGATTCCACCTATCGAGCGAATGGCAGCATTCTTGAGTTTGCTCGATCATCCCTCAATGTAAGGAATACGCATCTTTCATTTGCAGGTAGCTGGGGTGCAAACCTAAATGTTACTCTCGACAGTACCAACCTGGATGACCTGAATCCGGCATTTCAGTTTCTGGGTTTAGTCCACGCCCCGGCCGCTCTACCAACGGTGCTTCCAAACGGAAGCGCTCATTTCGACGGCAACATTGTGGGTTCTTTAGCGTCTCCGCAAATTTCCGGAAATCTCGCACTCGCCGATTTCAAAGCGCAAAGCCAGACTTGGGACCACTTCCGGTCGCAGTTTGCTGCAAGTGCAAACAGCGTTCAATTTATGTCCGTGGTTCTCGATCAGGGTCGAATGCACGCGACTGCGGATGCATCTGCCGCTCTGAAACAGTGGGGCCTCACGAATAACAGCGCATTTCAATTGCATGCCGCCTTCAAAGCGTGCTGATTTCGCAAAATTGGCCGGCGCCTTTTCGGGGCTGAAGCTGCAACCCGTTCGCGGCGTTGGCTCAGGCACGCTCAATCTGAGGGGTACGGTGCTCAACCCCGAAGGTACTGCGCAACTCACTGTCGCCAATCTGGATGCGTACGGCGAACGGCTGAATCAACTCTTTCTCGATATGACCTTTGCCGGCCAGACGGTTCAGATTACTCGCGGACACCTGCAAGCAGGCCCTGCGGACCTCTCATTCTCAGGCGGCTATAACCGCAGCGCCACCTCTTGGCAAGACGGAAAGCTTCAACTGAAGATCGATAGTAACGGCTTTCCGCTTGCGAGCCTTGCACCTGTACACGATTACGCGCCGGGACTGAATGGACGGTTTGAGATCCATGGCCAAGGGCTCGTGCGGATTGCAGCGAACCGGATCGAACCCCTCAGTGCGGACGGTACTGCCGCGCTTCGGGACGTCACGGTAAACGATGTGCCGTACGGCAGTATAAGCTTCAGGGCCGGGACACGCGGGCAAGACCTTACAACTTCTTTTGATGGCAATTTGCGGGGAAGTCGTGTGGCCGGAACGGCGCAGGTGCGGCTGACCACCGACAATCCCGCTGTGGGACAGATATACCTGGATCGAATTCAGTTATCTACCGTTACGGCACTGTTTCACCCGCAACAACCGAAGCTGCCGCTCGAAGGTATTTTGCAAGGCGGTCTCACTTTCGAGGGGCCGCTTCAACATATAGACAAGATGCACGGAACGATTTCAATCGAAACGTTGCAGCTCGCTCCAAATGTACCCGGCGTCGCCAACGGCGCAAACCACTCTCGCGGATCTTACGTTTCGAAACACAGGTCCAATTGTTTTGCAATACGCCGGTGGTCTGGCCACCGTTTCGCGGTTTCAGATGAGGGGCAGAGATAGCGATGTTAGTCTCAGCGGGTCCATTCCGTTCGTCGAGCATCGGCGCATGCAACTTCAGGTAAATGGCGCGGTTGATCTAAGCCTCTTCGAGCTGTTCGATTCGAATATCCGAGCTTCTGGTGAGACCTCGATGGCCGCTTCCATCGGGGGCACCATCGCAAATCCTACGGTGGATGGCAGCCTGGAACTTACGAATGGCAAATTATCCGTGAATGATTTTCCGAATGGTCTGACCGCCGTGAACGGCACCATTAAGTTTGACCGTGATAGGGCCACTATCGAAAAACTGACGGCACAAACAGGCGGCGGCGAACTCTCCCTGGGAGGGTTCCTCACATTCGGCAACGGTGGGCCTCTGATCTACCGCCTAGAGGCGAATGCCGACAATGTGCGCGTCCGCTACGGCGGCGGTATAAGTATCACGGCCACTTCTCGGCTTCGGCTCACCGGCACGAGTGACAATAGCATTCTATCGGGGACGGCCACTCTTTCGCGCGTGATCTTCAATCCGAATACCGACGTTGGAAACTTGCTTGCCTCCGCTGTCGCGCCCACGGCGGCTCCCAGTAACAAGAAAGACTTCCTCACCGGCCTGCAGTTCGATGTTCACGTCGAAAGCGCGCCAAATTTGCAGGTAAACACTGAGCTCAGCCGTGATGTGGAAGCCGACATCGACCTGCGCTTGCGGGGCACGCCAGAGCGGCCGATCCTTCTCGGAAGCATTACCGCGAATCAGGGTGACATCAAGGTGTTCGGTACCAAGTACACAGTCAATCACGGTGAAGTGAGTTTCGTGAACTCCGCGAAAATCGAGCCTGTGCTCGACCTGGACCTTCAAACGCAAGCCCGGGGAATCATCGTAGACATCACCATTTCAGGCACGCCCGGTAAGCTGAACATCAATTACCGGTCCGATCCACCGCTTCAGCCTCGGGACATCATTGCATTGCTCACGGTGGGACGCGCTCCCAATATTACATCTAATGTTCCAGATGTCTCCGTGCCCAACGATGTTGGTTCGGTTCAGGTGGGTGCCGACACAGTGTTAGGACAGGCTGTATCGCCATCATCCAACCGCCTGTCCAAACTGTTTGGTATTACGAACATCAAGATCGATCCTATGGTGCAGGGCATAACCAACACGCCGCAAGCGCGGCTTACGATCGAGCAGCAGATCTCGAAGCAGATTGCCGTCACCTATGTCACGAACCTCTCACAAACATCGGAGCAGATATTTAGGTTGGAGTGGGCCTTCAGCCCTCAATACTCTTTGGTTGCATTGCGTGACGATAATGGCGAGTTCGGCATCGATATCCAATATCGGAAGCGCTTCAAATAGGCCGTGAAACTTCGAACCGCACAAGGCAAGCTGAAAATTGAGCACGCCATCATCGATGGTTTGCGGCCGGTACTTGAGCGGTTATTGAAGGACAACTCTGGCATACGCTCGGTAATTCCGGGTGTTATCCGGCCCGTAAGAGATGCCCGCGGTGAGCCCGCCATTCGAATCACTGTCCCCACCACGAACGGCTGGAAAGCTATTGCATTAAGCGCCGGTGCGCGCCAGGAACTATTTATAAGTACGGCTCTTCCGAAGGAAGCACTGGAGGAAATAATCCGAAAAACTCTAATTCTCGTAGCGCGCTAGCGTTACAGCGTGCGCACCATGTGGTCGGGGCACGCCAACTGAGTTTGCGTGAACAGTTGCTGCGGCAAATCTAAGCCGTATTTCGCGAGAAACGGCACAATCGAGTAGATCCTCTCCTGCAAACGCCGATGGGGATAAACCAGGTCCATCAAATAGGCCGCATCGTGAGAGGCGCGCTCATCTCGCCGCAATGTCTCCCTCGCGACTTTCCGCGAAAGTTTATCCATCTGATACAGAATCTTGGCGGCACTCTTTTTACTGGAGGCCCCAAGCGTCGGATCGAAGTCCCGCAGCTTCGACTCCAAGCCGGCGAGCGAAGATGCAGCGTTCGAACGTAAGGCTTCAAATTCGCCAACAAGAGTTTGCGGCACCAATTTAGCTGCGATCTGACTCTTGACGTGTTCCTGGTGATCCATCAGATCGAGCGCGTGCAGGCCGAAGCGATGCAGAAGCTTCGTGGCATGCTGATCGAGCAGCGTGAAACTATTGCGCGGATAGATAACGGGCATGCGTCCGAGCAAACGATCATAAAGTACCTTGCTTTGCGCGAGATATGCGATCTCTGCCGGGCCCCCGATATAGCTAACTGTCGGAAGCAGAA
Organism: uncultured Acidobacteriaceae bacterium; assembly: GCA_963849445.1. Classification (GTDB taxonomy): domain Bacteria; phylum Acidobacteriota; class Terriglobia; order Bryobacterales; family Bryobacteraceae; genus Bog-105. The sequence continues at coordinate 251,279 of CAWKHS010000024.1, forward strand.
AATCCTGCATAACCGGCCGTAGTAACGCATTCGGCGAAAGCCGGTTTGCCATTGCCTCAAGTTCGTCAGCCGTATAGGAGCGGTCCCTGGCAACGAAGCGGCCATCCTTGAAACGAATGGGGACCCGCTTACCATCGCTCAGCAAGAACAGCAGGGAAGCGTCGCCGTCCACAAGAACCTGAGAATGGTAACCGCCTGCGCTCAGTTCACGATCTCGCGCCCGGAGGGATGAAACCAATTCCGGAACGTTCCGTACCACTTGGCTCATAAGAGGCGAGGCTATTTCGCGGATATCCGGAGCTAGCGGGTCTAGATACAACAGCCCGTATTCCTTCAGGATTTCTTTGAGCAGCGAAGCAAATGCTGAACCGAAAGTTTCGCCGGGCCGATAGCTTGCCTGAAGAACCTCGAGAACTTCGTCCGCAAAAGGTAGCTGCCCTAGAGCGGCTCGCAGTTCCGTTAGCGGCACATCGCTAAGCTGAACATCGCCGACCGGGCCGGAGTTGCTCACGGAATTCGCTATCGAGATCTTCGTGGGTTTTGCCTGCTGATCGAATACCCAGGCGTGGTCAACCTCTGCCAAATCGTGATCTTCGGTAGCAAGCCAGAAGACCGGCACGGCATTCCGTCCGTTCTCACGCAGATGATCCGCCAATCTGACGGCGGTCAGCGCCTTGAAGATGGTGTAAGCCGGCCCGGAAAAGAGTCCGACCTGCTGACCCGTGACAACTGCCACTGCATCAGGTTGGGACAACCTGGAAAGCGCGGACGAGTCGCCGTTCTGCCGTCGCAAAGCTGCAATCATCCGGGACCGCCGCTCTTCGGGGTAATTTACCTGCTGAGCTGAGCGAAGGAGGGCATCCGCATCCGAAAAATGCGACGGGTAAAAATCGGTTACCCGCTCGAAATGATAGAGATAGTCGCTGAAGAGCTTACTCGTGCCGGGGATAAGATCTTGACGGACACACGGCGGCTCCATAGTTGATTGCGCAGTTAGCAGATGACCCCCGCCACGATAAAGTTACCAAATGTCGCGGAAGACCATGGAGAATGTAGATAGGCCCATGGACGACCAAGAATTCAAAACCCGGGCGGACGCCGCGTTAGAGTCGCTTTACAAGAAGCTGTCCGCGGCTTCTGACCAGTACGATTTCGAGCCCGATTTCAATGCGGGCGCGCTGGCGATCGAGTTTGAGGAGCCCAAAGCGAAATTCGTCGTCAGCCCGAATGCGCCAGTTCGTCAAATCTGGGTTTCAGCGCATTCCAAAAGCTTCAAGTTGGACTGGGTTGCGGCAAAGCAGAGCTTCGTTCTGCCGGACACCGGCCAGACACTAGACGAACTGATCGGGTCGGCTATTGGCCAGCAGGTCGGGCAAGAGGTCAGGCTGTAGCCGTCGTGCCCGGGGTCTATATCTCATATCCGTTCTGCACCCAGAAATGCAGCTTTTGCAACTTCGCATCGGGGGTGGCGGCAGCGGGTGTCAAAGCCCGCTACGGCCAGGCGCTTCTCAGTGAGTTAGCCAGGCACGAATGGAACTACCGGCCGGAAACGGTTTATTTCGGGGGCGGCACGCCCAGTTTGATGGAGCCGGTGCTCTTGCGCGACCTGATGGATGCAATCCCGCGTGAGCGTCTGATGGAGGCTACCCTTGAGTGCGCGCCCGGAACAATCAGCGCTGACCGTATCGGCGTTTGGAGAGAATGCGGCATCAATCGCGTCAGCCTCGGCGTGCAGTCATTTGTTACCGATGAGCTACGCAGGGTAGGGAGGCGTCATACTGCCGAAACCGTCTCGCTTGACGTGCAACTCTTGCGAGAAGGCGGCATCGAGAACATCAATCTCGATCTCATCGCCGGCCTGCCTCAACAAACGGCTGAATCTTGGGAGCATTCACTCGGCTGGATAGAGCGCCTGAAGCCGCCGCACGTCTCGATCTACCTTTTCGAAGTCGATGAAGATAGCCGTTTGGGTAAAGAAGTGCTGTTGGGGGGAACGCGGTACGGTGCCGATTCCGTGCCGGGCGATGACTTGGGCGCTGAGCTTTATGAGACCGCTGTCGAACGTCTGGAGCGTGTCGGGATTTTGCGATACGAAATATCCAACTTTGCCAGGCCGGGCTGGGAATCGCGCCATAACTTGAAATATTGGCAACTGGAGCCTTACGTTGGCTTTGGGTTGGATGCACATTCATTCGATGGCCGATACAGATGGGGCAATCCCGATTCGCTCGATGACTATTTCGATCTCATGGCGCCTTCCGGCGGCGCAGTGGTCGAACGCGTAGAGACCAACCCACTGGAGGAGCGATTCTTTGTGGGATTGCGCCTGACGCAGGGCATCGCGCCTTCCGACGAGGAGTGGTCGCGGTTCGCGGATCCGATCGAAAAATGGATAGGCGCCGGAATGCTGGAACGGACCGACGGTCGGCTGCGCCTGTCCAGCCGAGGACATCTCGTATCGAACGAAATTTTGCAGGAGTTTGTGAATGTCTGAGGCACGCATCTCTGAAGCGCGCATTTCTGAAGCACGCACCTCTGAAGCATGGATCGACCTGCGGAGCGACACCGTCACCCGGCCAAATCAAAAGATGCGCGCCGCCATGGCCAATGCAGAGGTCGGTGACGACGTGTATGGGGAAGACCCAACAGTCAACCGCCTGGAGCAGCGGGCCGCTGAATTGTTCGGTAAGGAGGCCGCGCTATTCGTTCCGACCGGCACCATGGGCAACACGATAGCGATCAAGATGCACACAAGCCACGGCCAGGAAGTGATCTGCGAAGCGCGATCTCACCTGATGGATTGGGAGCTGTCGATGATGGCCTGGTTCGCTGGTTGCCTGGCGCGCACAGTTCCCACGCCCGATGGAATATTGACATGGAAGGCGATTCAGCCGGCACTGCGGCATAAAGGGCCGCACAACGCGCCGACAGCCGTAATCGCCCTCGAGAACACGCACAATATGGCGGGCGGAACTGTGTATGGCCAGAGCACGATAGATGAAATCTGCTTCGAAGCGCATCGCCTCGGGTTAAAGGTTCATATGGACGGGGCCCGTATCTTCAATGCCTCGGTCGCGACCGGCACTCCCATCGCCCGGATGGTGCGGGATGTGGATTCAATCATGTTCTGTCTGTCGAAAGGACTGGGCGCACCCGTGGGGTCGTTAGTAGTAGGAACTGCCGAGGCTATCGAGCAGGGCCGGCTCTACCGGAAGCGCCTAGGCGGCGGTATGCGGCAAGCAGGAATTCTTGCCGCCGCAGGCCTGATTGCACTCGAAGAATCTCCCGAACGGCTTCATTACGATCACGAAAACTCTCGCTACTTGGCCGAGCGACTGGCGAATCTTCCGAATATCGGAGTCGAGCCGGACCGCGTGCTGACCAACATCGTCATCTTTAACATTGCCGAGACGGGTCTGTCCACGTCCGAATTCAGCCGTCAACTGAAATCGCGGGGTGTTCTCGCGAACGGCATCAATTCGACAGACATGCGAATCGTCACTCACTGCGATGTTACGCGAAAGGACTGCGAGCAAGCGGCTTGTATTTTGGCGGACGTGATTTCGCAGGTACGCATGACAACCGCAGCAGTCTGATACCATTCTTCGGTGCTCATTCTCTCTGCAGTCCTGGCCGTCTTCGTATACGGCCTGATTGCTCCCATTCTCGGCGCCCTTCTCCCTACGTATTCCTTGACTACCGGGCAACAGGGCAGTCTTGCCATGGTCCAGGCTCTGGGCTTAGTCGTTGCTTCGTTGTCGGCCGGACCCTTTATCGACGTGAAGGGAAATAAGCCGGCGCTGCTTACCGGACTCGCGCTGATTGTTGCTTCACTCAGTGCAGCTCCGAATGTGCCCGGCTACGCAGGCTTGCTAGTCGTCTATTTCGTGCTGGGCGTGGGCGGAGGGATCGTCGTGACGGGATCCAATTCCCTGGTGGGAGCGGTAGCCCCTTCCAGGCGTGGCTCTGCGCTGAATTTCCTGAATCTCTTCTTTGGACTGGGCGGCATCGTCACCACGTATGTTGCCAGTGAGCGCGTAAATCCCGCTGTGGTGCTCTATTCCATCGCCGGGCTTACGGCTCTCGCATTTCTGGCGAATCTGGCGACGCGAATGCCGTCTCCATCCGGCGAAGCGAGTTTTCGCTTGAACGAAGTGCCACCGCTGCTCTCGCGGCCAGCTTTGATATTGCTTTCGTTCTTCTTGTTTCTTTACGTCGCCTGCGAAGTCGGTGTCTGGAACTGGCTCAAGACCTATCTCATGACGGTCAACTTCGACGAGAGAACCGCGGGCCACGTTGTTAGCTATGGGTTCGCTTTCGGTATACTGATCGGCCGCGTCGTGGTCTCCAGAGTCTTGACTAAAATCCCCGCCCTAACCGTTACGCTGTTTGCCGCCTTTTGCATGGCCATTACCACGTATTTGATGTTGGTTCTGCATTCCACGACGGCCATTACCATCGCGGTGTTCTGCGCGGGGGTCAGCATGGCGCCCGTGTTCCCAACCACTCTCGCGATTGTGGGTGACACCTTCTCCCGTGGCACTGCTACCGCCATGGGCATTGTCATCACGTGCGGATGGATCGGCTTAGCGGTGAGTTCTCCCATCATTGGAGCGCTGGCGAAGGGTCAGAATTACGGCCGCGCTCTGATGCTTCTGCCTGTCTTCTCGTTAGTGATGATACTGGTGAACCTGGTACTTAGGTCCACCATAAAGCGTCCCGTTACGGTGTAGCGCTTAGTCGAAATCTGTTATAGACTCGTTAGACGTCCAAATATTTGGATCGGAGGATATGTGGCGTTCTGTCCTAACTGCGGGTCACAAGTAACCGGCAGCTTCTGCCCAAATTGCGGCGCGCAAATACCGGGAACTACGGCCGGCGCCTCTGGTGCCGGCTATAGCTCTGTCCCGCCCCCCACGTCTACCGGTGGTCTGACCGAGAACGTGGCAAGCGCCCTGTGCTATCTGTTTGGCTTCATTACAGGGATCATTTTCCTTGTTCTTGCGCCGTACAACCAGAACCGCACCATCCGCTTCCATGCATTCCAGTCGATCTTCCTAACGGTCGCCTGGTTTGCGTGCCACATCGTGGTGCTGATTTTCGCTGCGATGACCCACGGATTCGGAATCTTTCTGAGCCCTGTGGTCGGTCTGCTCTTTTTCTTGCTCTGGCTGTATATGATGTTCACGGCTTTCAACAACAGAAAGATCAAGTTGCCGGTCATTGGCGATTTGGCTGAGAAACAGGCGTAAACCGAACGCTCAGCGCGGCCGTCTCATACTGGAGACTGTGAAACATTGCATCATTTTGGCGCTCGCGATGAGCGTCATTGCGAGCGCCGTCGTTGCAGGTGCCGCCCTTGCAGATGCCGAGGATATCACTCCCCGTGTGGGCGTGATCGAAGTGTATGGTACCCGGAAAGTATCTGTCCAGAAGATCAAATCGGCCATGGGCGTGAAGCCCGGAGACCCGCTCCCGCCGCGTGAGGACGTGGAAGAGCGAATCGATAAAATTTCCGGTATTCTCACCGCTCGCGTTGAGGCGACCTGCTGTGATCAGCGAAACACGGTGCTGTACGTCGGCGTAGAAGAGCGCGACCAGCCCCATTTCGACTTTCACGCCATTCCAACGGGCACTGTTACGCTCCCGGCCGATGTTGTCGAAAACTATCGTGTGTTCCTCGATGCGGTTTCGGAGAGCCTGCACAGTCATAACGCGGACGAAGACCTTACCAACGGATACTCCCTCATGGCGGACCCTGAATCCCGCAGGCTCCAGGAGACCTTTATCGGGTTCGCGGCAAGCAACCTGTCACAAATCGATCAGGTATTGCGGCAATCGGCCGACCCTGAGCAACGAGCCATAGCAGCGTATCTATTGCCTTATGGCCCGCGCGGTCCCCGAAGTACGAAAACCATCGTGGACGGGCTTCAGTATGCGCTACAGGATCAGGACGATACGGTTCGTCAAACCGCCATGCGCTCTCTTCAGGCCGTTGCTGTAGGAGCGAAAGTTCATCCCGGGCAGCAGGTTCATATAGAGCCGACCTGGTTTGTGGAACTGATGAATTCGGTTGTCTGGTCTGACCGCCGTGGAGCTAGTCTGGCACTGGTCAATCTGACTGAAAACCACGATCCGGAAACGCTATCGCTGATCCGTGCGCGCGCTCTGGACTCGGTACTGGAAATGGCACGATGGCACGATCTTGAACACGCGCTCCCGGGCTTTATCCTGGCGGGCAGGCTCGCCGGGCTCGACGAAAAAGAGATTCAGGCCGCTTGGGTCAGCGGCGATCGCGGAGCCGACTCTGAAGCAGGCTCTGAATCCGAAGAAGAAATTCCGCGGATTATTCAAGCAGGTCGGCTAAGCCGCGCAGCGCTCTTTCCTCGTTCATAGCTCGGCCGCTTCCTCCGGCATCTCTCCGCTGTCTTCGAGCGGTATATCCATCGATACTGTCCCGTTGCGCCCGTGATTCTCGATCAGCCGCACTTCACAAACACAGCAGTCGCTACAACGCCTGCAACGCTCACATAAGTGATTGACGCACGTGTCTTTTGTGCAGGCAATGCAGATATCCTTAGAGCTTTCACCGCAAATTGAGCACGTGAACGTCGTTGTCTCCATCATTGTTTCCTCGACCTCTTGCTCGCGGGTTGTTTGCTCATAGCCGCGCGGCAGCTCTGCGCCTCCTCATCGGCGATCTTGAAATTCTGCTCCATGCTTGTGGTGAGGTCCCGTAAGTAATCCCGCAAACGCTCGCGGCTGTTGAAGTTCCCGGCGATCAGCGCATTCAGCTTATCAGCCGAAGACCTGTCCGCGTATCGTTGCGCCCCCTCTGCAAGCGACCGTGTGGTGGTTTCCAGCGCCTCAAGACGGAAGTAGAGGTCCAGAGCGAGCGAGAGGCTTTCCGTCTTTTGTTGCAGTTGCGCTGTCGCATATTTGACATCATTCAACTGCGTTTGCGCAGTTTGCCATTGGATGATGTACGTGCTCGGCGCGCCCTTTTTGTCGTACCATTGTTGCGGGTTCAGATTCCTTAGAAGGGGCTGCAGTTGCTCGCTGCCGTTCAACAAGTTCGCAACAATCTTTCGTACATCCCAGGGATTCTCTAAACCCGATTCAGCCAACGCCTGCTGGTGGGTTAGGCCCCCCGGTGCTTGGGTGGGCGGATGCAACGGCACGGTTGCCGCTTGGCCGGAGCTATTGGTGCCCTGATTCAATGCTACGGCTCGTTCGGAGCCAATCGCAATCGCGCAAAGGCAAGCAATCGAACTAATTCCTAGCAGAAAAATGCGCCTACGACTTGCTGTCAAGCGCGCATTGCGTTCGCCAATTCGCTGGCGGATGTCGTCCTTCATCTATTCAATCGTACGAGGCTCATTGTCGAATCTTGATCCGTCCCTCTCTAATTGCTTTTGTAAACGATTCGAAATCGGCTTCTGTAACGTTTGCGTACTCGATGGCAAAATGCGCCAATGATTTCAGGACCTTGTCGCCGGCTCCTATATAGGATTTGATGATCAGCGGGTCTCCTGATCGTGAATGCCCGCGGCCGAGCAGTTCGCCTGCCACGATAGCCAGGCTGTTCAGTCCGTCGCCGCGCAGGTGTTTCAGGTCGATGCTGCCTTTGTGATCGTTCAATTGGCGCACGAGGTAGTCCTGTTCGCCGATGCGTGTCCAGCCGAGCAATAGATCCGATAGCGGCTGAATTTTGCGTTGTCCTTCAGCCACTCGCCGGCCCTGATTTGTATAACCGCTCTGCTTGAGATAGGAAGCATACGCGGAGTCGACTTCCTGCTTGACTTGCAGGAACAGCGGATCCTCCGTTCCGTTTCCTGCCATGAGGATCACGTAATCGCGTAGCCCGACGCTGCCCGTACCCACGACCTTGAACGCGACATCTACGGGACTGAAGAAATTAAAGAGATGTAACTGCTCCGCGCCCAGCGATTCGCGGTACAAATCGAGGCTGTCCAAGACCTGATTTCTCTCGGCGCCCTGCACTCTCCAGAGCGCGTTCTCGATGCGTTTGAAATGGACTTTCGTTCCGGCCGTCGTGGTGTATTTCTCGCGCAAGTCGAGAGGATTCGCCCGTTGCGCCTGATTGAGGGCGGCCGAAACCGCTTGCGCCTTTTCGGTGCGGCGGATCTGAAAGCGAGCGGCCGCCAGGATGGGCTCGTCCGCCAGTTGTTCCACCGTCCCGGTGTAACTCTCGATGAATTCTTCTACAGTGCCGGTGCATTCTGCGCGGCTGTGATTCGATTCGCGTCCAGCCAGCACAATGCTGGTGGCCATGCGTTTCACATCCCACTCCCAGGGGCCAAGAATTGTTTCGTCGAAATCGTTGATATCGAAAATCAGACGGCCGTCCGGACCTGCATAGCAACCGAGATTCTGCACATGCGCGTCACCGCACAACTGAACCATAATGCCGGTGTTCGGCTGACTCGCGAGATCGGCGGCCATAATCGAGACCGCGCCGCGAAAATACGCGAATGGGGAACCAGCCATGCGGCCATACTTCAGAGGCAGCAGTTTTTCAACGCGCCCCTCTGTCGCGCTCTGCAAAACATCGAGAGGCTTATTGCGCCTCCTGTTCAAATTCAGTTCGCCGAGCTTCGAACGGCTGAGCGACTTCCTCTGCTCGCGTCCTTGCTGCAAGCGGGCCTGTTGCGCGCGAGAAGGCTTGTCCGCTAACACGGCGGGGCGCTTGGATGCGATCTTTCCCATTCTTCGAGACTACATCTCGCAATAACGGTAGGAGCATTGTGTTTCGTACGAGGCGAGGCGATTTTCTAGCCCAAGTTAAATTTATTTTGGGGTAGAATCACAAAGCTCGTTCCGCGATACCTCTTGTGTGAACGGATTCATCGAGAACGGGGCGAACATCTTCGAGGCCGCCCAAAACGTGATGAATACGGGTGAAAGTCCTTCAGACTACACCATCGTCATGGGCGCCCAGGGCGGCATCACATTGATTGCCGATTCCGACTGGCCGCTCGATTCGCTGCTGCGCGAACGTGGTGCTGACATGGCGTACCGCATTAAGCCCGGCTCAGATCGCGTCAGCGTAGATGGCGTAAGTGGAACAAGCACCTGCCGTTTCGAGGCGCTGTCTGCCAAAGAAACGGCACGTTTCGTGCTGAACTCCTTCCCCATCTCTTACACCCTTGTACAACCGGCGTTAGCGGCGTAAGAAGCCCCCAGTACCCTCCCGTCGCCGTTCTTAGCATGCTAGTTTGGTTGCCCGGCGAGAGTTTCTGCAGACGAGTGCCGTGGGCGGAGGTCGGCAATGTGCAAACCCGAGCCTTAGGCCCACGTAAAGCGGAGTACCCGATCGACACCGCCCCGGGGCGATTAAGAGCCTTGCTTACAACCCACAAACAGCCCGGCGCTTACTTCGATTCCAGGGAGGCGCCGTTACCGTTGAGGTCGCGAATCGCACGAAAAGTCTCGAAGTGGTCCACTGGCATGGCCTGTTTCTGCCATCCGACGCGATGTCCGCCACCGGGTCCTTTTCGGTCTGTGCTTCGTACGCGCCACGGGCAAACCGCTTACTAGCCCGGCAGCCAAGCGATGCTTGGTCCATACAGAGAGGAAATCGCCAAGCAGTCGCGCGTGCGTTGCCGGGCGTTTCCTTAGAAGCGTGCACGCCAGGCTGCCTTCGCGGTTATGTTCAAGGGCGTGTCCCTTGTAGAAAATCGAAATCGCACCCTTGGTTGGCTTGCGTGACGTGCTCTACAAATAACCTCTGATAGCCGCGTTGATACGGACAGGGCGGGGGCTGGAACTCTGCTCGGCGCTTTGCCAGTTCGTCCTCACTGATACACAGCGTCAGCAGGCGAGCTTCCGCGTTCAGTTCGATTTCGTCTCCGGTTTGGACGAACTGCAGCGGACCTCCTATGGCGGATTCGGGCGCTACATGGAGCACCACCGTTCCAAAGCTGGTGCCGCTCATGCGAGCGTCGCTGATCCGGACTATGTCGTCGATGCCCTGATTCAACAGCACGCGGGGAAGGGGGATCTGTCCCCACTCCGGAAAACCTGGTGCGCCCTTGGGTCCGGCGTTCTTCATGACGAGGACTGACTCAGCGGTGATGGGCAGATCTTCGCGATCGATTTCGGCGCGCACCTGGGCGTAGTTTTCGAAGACGTAGGCGCGGCCACGATGTTTCAGCAGACGCGGAGAAGCGGCGGTTTGCTTGAGCACCGCGCCATCGGGCGCCAGGTTGCCGCGCAGTACCACGGTGCCGCCTTCGCTGTGCAAGGGATTTGTAAACGCACGGATGACGTCGTGGTTGTAACAAGGGGCCTGCTCCACGTTCTTACCCATCGTTTTGCCTGTCACGCTGAGGGCATCGTGATGGAGCAGCGGAAGAATCTCGCGCATCACGGCGGGCACGCCGCCTGCCGCAAAGAAATCCTCCATCAGGTATTCACCGGATGGCTTGATGTTGGCGAGGTACGGAGTGGTGCGGGAGATGGCGTCGAAATCGTCGAGCGTCAAGGGAACGCCGAGACGGCCGGCGATGGCCAGCAGATGAACGACTGCGTTCGTGGAACCGCCGAGCGCCATGTCGACCGCGATGGCGTTTTCAAAGGCCTGGCGCGTCATGATGTGCGACGGCCGCACGTCCCGTTCGACGAGTTGAACGATTTGCTTGCCGCTCTGTTCGGCGATGGCCATGCGGCGCGAATCGACGGCGGGGATGGCGGCGCTGCCGGTGAGCGTCATGCCGAGGGCTTCCGCGAGACTCGTCATAGTGGAAGCTGTGCCCATGACGCCGCAGTGACCGGCGCTGCGGGTGATGCAGCCTTCCACCTCATTCAATTCCTCTTCGCTCAACTTGCCGGCGCGGAAGAGATCGAAAAGTTTGCGGCCGTCGGTACCGGCTCCGAGTTTGCGGTCATGCCACTGGCCGGCAATGGTGGGACCGCCGGGAACGACGATGGCCGGGATGTCCGCGCTGGCGCAGCCCATCAGTTGCGCGGGGGTGGTTTTATCGCAGCCGCACAAGAGCACGACGCCGTCGATGGGATTGGCGCGAATGGATTCTTCGACGTCCATCGCCATGAGATTGCGGTACATCATGGCGGTGGGACGCATGAACATCTCGCCGAGAGAAATCGTGGGGAACTCAAGCGGAAAGCCGCCGGCTTGCCAGACGCCGCGTTTGACCGCCTCCGCGACGTTGCGCAGGTGGACGTTGCAGTTGTTGAGTTCGCTCCAGGAATTGCAAATGCCAATGACGGGACGGCCGTCGAAGACCTCACGATTGAAGCCTTCGGAACGCAGCCAAGCGCGGCGGGAAAAGTTGTAATATTCTTTGTTGCCGCTCCACCATTCCTGGCTGCGTAGCTTACGTTGAGTCATTTCAACTATTAGAGCGTGCAGTCCACGTAACGCCTTGCCGCCGCCTGGGAGCGATCAAAACGTGCGCTTCGGATGCTTTCGCATGCTCTTCTCGATACTCTTCCATTGTTTCTTGGTCTCTCTGGCGGCATTCACGTCGGTCTGTCTTTCCAGAAAGGACAGCTCTCGCTTCAGCTTCCGGTAACTGCCAAGTCGAAGCTCGTCGACACCGGCGGCGCGAACGGCACAGCCAGGCTCCTTTTGATGAGTACAGTCTCGAAACCTGCAGCCACTTGCCAGTTGCACAATGTCTGAAAAGGCGTTGTCCATTTGTTCCGGATCAGCCCACAGTTGCAGTTCACGCAAGCCTGGAAGATCCATCAAGAGCCATTTCTCAGGCATCAGAATCAGTTCTCTTCGCGTAGTTGTGTGATGGCCCTTGCCATCGAACTCTCGCACAGCGGCGGTCGTTTGACGCTCTTGCCGGAGCAGGCAATTGAGGATGGTCGACTTGCCCGCGCCTGAGGAGCCGATCAAAGCCGCCGTTTCGCCTGGTTTTACTTGCTCGCGGAGCGGGTCGAGACCCCAGCCTTGAAGCGCGCTGAGCGTAAGGACTGGGATTCCCGGAGCATGGGTCTGTGTGCGGCGGACAAATGCGCTTGGGTCTGACGGGAGGTCGGCCTTGTTCAAAACGATTATGGGACGGGCACCGCTTTCGTAAGCCAGAACAACGTATCTCTCCAAGCGACGGGGATTGTAATCGTGATCGAGGCCGCTCACGATGAACAGAAGGTTGATGTTCGCCGCAAGGACCTGTTCACGCGCGCCTTTGCCCGGCTCCTTCCTGGACAATTTCGTTCGCCTGGGAAGAACGTCTGTGATGACGTTTCCTTCTCGAAAGACAATCCAGTCGCCTACACACGGCCAGTCCAGATTGCTGAATCGGAAATGGCCGCTGACAGTGGCTTCGCATTCGCCCTGGACGGTCCAAATCAGAAAGTGGTCACGGGCGGCTTGTGCGACTCGCCCGTATGATTTCTCGGGAGTCTGCTCCGAACCGTAGGAGTTCCATCCCATTGATCCAAAATCCATGTCTATTTCCTCTTCACGTTGTCAGGACACAGTTTGACCAGCCGCTTCAGAAAGCAGCAAATGAGAAAGGAACTTAGACGATGGCCGGCAGTGGCGCTCTCTGGTAATGGATGTTAGCAGCTTTTCTCAGATTGATGCGCTTGCCTTGCCGCATCTTGCGCTTCGTTTGGGTGTTCTTCAACCTATGTCATACAGGATTATGATGTTGCCATGCAGTCCTTTCGTACTTTGCACAACCGGGTTGCTGGATACCGCATAGACAAGCGCCTTTATTTCTGAATACCGTGTACTACAGACTGACGCAGGCGAGGATGATCGCGACTCCCCAGCCGATCTCAGCGTCTAGGTGGGTGATGAACCAATTTGGAGGTGCTGCTGCCGTGGCGGTTCAGCATACACGATGCATGACGCAGCTCTCAGCTCGGTGAAATGACTTGCTCCCGCGCGAGCACCCGCCTGATCTCCTCGCCGGCAGCCAAGATATTGCCCTTGGCAAACGATATATGGACGAGACCTTGCTTGTTGGAGAATTCGGTGCAGCCTTGTTCCAGTAAGATTATGGCCTTTTCAAATCCGAGCTTGCCCTGGAAGAGTCCGGCTTCATGGATCACGTTCTCGCGCGCATGCATGGCCCCATCGGCGTGCTCATCTTCGGCGGTCATGACAATGAAGGCGAAATCCGCGTTTTTCAGCATGCCCTGAAGCCGCTCCTTGAAAGACAATCCTGCGGCGGATTCGCTGTTGAACTCTTCAACGTCAAGATTGAGGGTGTCCTTTAGGAATCTCTGCAACTCCATCCAGACATATGAGCGCCCATGGCCGATAAACACGGTGTTCTTTGCCTTCTTAGTACCGCGCTTCACACTTTCGGCATCTTGCTTATCGGGTATAAGTTCCAACTTTTCGGCATCCGAGAGCAACTGATTCATCTGTTCCAGAATCATCGTGGCTTCGCGGCTTTCCAATTCCTCTACGCTGGAGGGCGTTCCGCCTACCCGCCCTCTGAACTTGCGATACGTCTCGCTGATCGAATCGTCGGAAAACAACGATTGCATCAGTTGAATGTTGTAATCCGTCCAGCGATCCACCGCTTGCTGAAGGGTCAGCACTTCAATGCGTGATCCGCATGGAAACTGCGCGAACCGCTGTCCTTTCCTGATCTGCTTTCGGATTTTCTCGATTGCTTCTTCCCGTGGGCATAGCAGGTGCGTTCTTTGCTTTTCGGGTCCGGCGGCGCTCATGCGCTATTTAGGATAACCAGCCAGTTTTGGCGTCACCCTTCGGCAATGTCGTGATCGGCTGTTTAACACTGGAGGCGTGTGCGCAAAGAAGGTGCAAGCAGGCTTTGTAGAGGCGATGCTGCTTTTACGAACGGAAAAGCTGCCGGGGGGCAGGAATGGCAATACGAGTTGAAGCTGGATGGTTACCGCGCCATCGCGTTGAAACCGGAGAAAGGGTTCAGCTTCGCTCCCTAATCAAACCATGACCGACGGCGAGATCGGGCCTTCGATGAATCGGGCAAGCCGTCGTTTAACATGCTTCAGAACCATGGCTCATTGGGCGTCCCGCTGGTGTATTTCGTCTTCGATCTGCTGATCCTGTCGCGCCGCGATGTCAGGAGCGAGCCGCTGGACCGCCGGAAGGCGCTGCTGCAAGAGAAAGTCCTTACCAAACTCGCGGAACCCATACGGTATGCAGGCGCGCTGCAGGGAAGCCTGGCGGACCTGATCAAGTCGGTGAAGGAATCCGCCTGGAAGGGCTGGTCGCCAAGCGCCGGGACAGCCTGTACGAAGCTGGCCTGCGCTCCGGTGCATGGCGGAAAATGCGCATTAACCAAGGGCAGGAGCTCGTCATCGGCGGCTACACCGTTGGCGGCAAGACCTTCGACGCGCTGGTGCTCGGCTATTACGAAGGCGGCAAGTTGCTCTACGCCTCGCGCACGCGGAACGGTTTCACGCCGGTAATCCGCGAGCAGTTGCTTAAGAAAATGAAGCCGCTGCAGATTGCAGATTGCCCTTTTGCCAATCTGCCGGAGCCTCGCGGCGGGCGATGGGGCGCTGGACTGACGGCAGCCAAGATGAAGGACTGCCGCTGGCTGAAACCGGAGCTGGTCGGGCAGTTTGAATTCGTTGAATGGACGCCTGATAACCACCTGCGACATACGCGCTTTGTGGCGATCAGGGAAGACAAGGTTGCGCGCCAAATCGTTCGGGAGCATTGATGCATCGGGCGGGCATACCATGAAGCATGGAACAAGCCGGCAGCCTCTCCAGCACGCGCGAACTGCGCCGGGCCGAATATCCCCGCTATGAGAGCGCGCCCGCGTGGCTGGCCTTCGCCCTGGTCCTGCTCGCCGCGGTCATAGGCGTGGTCGTGCTTGAAGACTGCTGGGACGTCTTCTTCATGCCGCATCCTGAAACAGCCGAAGTGCAGGCCCGGATGATCCTTTCAGCCGGTAAATGGGTCATGGGAATGATGCTGGCCACCGCCGGAATGCTGCTGGCCTTCGTGCTGGCAGGCAGATGGCTCAGCGCCCGCGCTGCACGAGCAGAGTGAGCAGATCGGGAGGCTTCACGATGCGCGCCCCGGCATATTGCTTCAGATCCAGCAAATCCTTATCGCTCGTAACGATATAATCCGAGCGCGAAGCCTGGCTGCATTCAAGAATCCGGTCATCATCGGGATCGCGGCAGACTTTCAGCCATAGATGCGGGATCACTCGCTGGCTGATGGCCTGGAGGGTACCCCGCGCTTCCATCAGATCATCTATCGGCCAGTGAAACTTCTCGCGCAGAATTCGGCTGGTTTCCTCCAGAATGGGCGGGGAAAGCTGAATCTGGAAAACACCCTGTGCGGCAAGCTCCAATAGCTCCGCAGGCAGCCCTCCAAAATTCAGGGCGCTCACATAGACGTTGGAATCGAGGGTGACGCGCACCCTCTACCGCGAGCGCTTGAGGCGTTCGGCGTGAATCACGTCCACCACCTGATCCTCCGCAATGCCGCTCTTCGCGCCATGCTGCTTTCCCTTGGCAATGATCGCCTGAACGCGGGTAAGGCGCGTGGACTGGAGGCTCTGCCGGATGTATTCGGCGGCGAGTTGATCGACCGTTTTCTGTTGAAGCTTCGCGGCGGCTTCCAGTTCGGCCAACACGGCGTCATCAAGGCGGATATTGTTGGCGTCGGCGGACATTCGGCTCATTTATATTCTCGCAGGGAAGTGGCTCGACAGCAAAGCGGCGCTGGCGCGCGGCGCAAAAGATGCTCTACAAATTGTCAACTGGATTAGTTGGTATCAAATCCCCGCCCGCCTCGCAAACGATAACAGAGGTCCGGCAGCTGCCACTTTGGAGAAAATGTTCGCGAAGGCATTCCGGGTTAAAGATAATGTCGAAGTTTAGGTCTCGAAGAGAGACGGCGCGCCTAGAATGGCTGTAGCCCAACGACTCTTCGATGCTCGAAAATCTGGCTACCCTGATCGGCGCATGGCTGTTCTTCCTCCTCATGAACGCGAGAAGTCTGAACACACTGGTCAAGAAGGACGAGCAGCGCAAGCAGGACGAAAAGCAGGCGGTCAGCGAAGGATTGCAGCGGGTGGTGGCACTGGAGTTCTTCCTCCTCGTGCCCGCCAGCGCTGGGCTGGTGATCCTGCTGATGCCCTTCCTGGTGAATCTGGTGACGGGCCTGAGCGCTCTAAACCATGGGACGGCTGAGCAGCGGGTCGCGCTGCATACGATGATGGGCATCATCAGCTATGGCTTTCCGTTCCGCCAATTGCGCGAGCGACTGGTAGGCAAGGTGATGCAGGAAACGGGTTTGGCGCTGGAGGGGCAGGCGGAAGCGGGGCCTGCCGTTGCCGTCCAGAGACGCGGTGGGAGGGCCAGATAAATAATGGACATCACCACCAGTCAGGCCGTGCACGCCCGGTTAAGGGAGTTCGGGGTGAAGCTCGTCTCGGCGCTCGCGAGAGCGGCAGCCCTGGCACTTTTGGCTGTCGGGCAGTACGGCATCACTTATGCCATCAAGCACTACTCGCCTGAACATTTTAAAGGCCTTTTGAGCTATGTGGATGGAGTAAGCTCCATAGGCTTCCTCGTCATTTACATTGCCCTGCTGTGGGACTTGGCAATGGTCTTCTTTCCATCCGCGGCAACGTTCGACCGTCTGAAGGCGCAGGCGATGTTGAATGACCCCATGACGCCTAAATCTTCCCAGCCGCTGACTGTCGACGTGACTCCGAGCGCTCCCCGGAAGAGCCGCAACAAGCGGGACCGCTCCGGCCGGGGAAAGTAGGGACGGCACGGAGACGCCGACACCGTAAGCCTCAATGCTTGGTAGCAAGGTGGTTCGACACGCTATCCACCATGGCGAACATAAAAAGCACATAGGATCGCAGGTAATCGGGCAGTTCAGTACGAAGTTCGGTGAGCATCGCCCGGAACCATCGCATTTTGATCAGCCATCTTCGGTGCCCATTGCCGGGGCGAGCGATATAACACCCTGAGTCTCGACTGCCAATTGGCACGGATCACCGCGCTGCTCGTCACCCGCCTTGAGGGCCTTGAGGGCCTTGAGGGCCTTGAGGGCCTTGAGGGCCTTGAGCGGCCATGGTTACTGCGCCGTATCTTTGCGTTTAGTGATTTGATTTGTTAAAACCCCGGCTGGAATGCTAGGCCAGCAGTAAGACCTATAATGTTGACATGTCTGCAAGCAAACGTTTAAGGATGCTGTCCGTCCGATTGCCTGAATCCGAGGTTCGCCGATTTAAGAGTCTTGCGGCGAGCCGGGGTGTAAGCGTTCAGCAGGCCGTACATCAGGCTCTTACCTCATGGGCGTCACAAACTCCGCGTAGCTCTACCGAGCCGCTCGATGCATTACAAGGTTCGTTGGGTGGTGTAGATATTGAGAGGCTCATCCGGCAGGAAAGAAAACGCGAGTTAATGAAGGACCGGCGCAGGCGATAAAGTGGCCGATCTTGTTCTGGACGCTTGGGCTGTAATGGCTTGGCTTAAGGACCAAAAGCCCGCCGCGCATCAGGTGCGCTCACTGTTACAGGCGGCTGAGCAACGTGAGTGCCGGCTTCTCGTGAACATCATCAATTTAGGTGAAATTTTCTATCTTTCAGTGAAGGCGCGAGATCTCGGATACGGCAAACGCGTCGTCGATAGCTTGCGCTCGCGTATCGGGATTATCTCGGCTAACGATGACCTCGTCATGTGCGCGGCGACTCTCAAGGCGAAGCACGCGATTTCCTATGCAGACGCGTTCGCGGCAGCAACTGCAATGACCGAAGATTTACCTTTGGCTACGGGCGATCCGGAATTACGACTTTTGGCGGAGCGGGAAAAGAAGCTTAAGCTGCATTGGATCGCAGAATGAACAGATGCTGCGACGATCAGCGCGGCCACTTGGGACGTTCGATATCGATCAGATCCAAGGTGCGGGTGTAGGTGGGACCTCCCATGCGGCCGACGGCGCGCAACTTGTGCGGATCGATTTTGAACAGGTCGCGATCGGGATTGGCCAGAACAGTACGGTCGACGTGAAGGACAATGATTTCACCGATGACCAGGCTGCCGCCCCCGGGCTTGTCGCTCAGAGTAATGACCTGATGGAGGACGCACTCCATTTGGACGTGAGCTTCGAGGACGCGCGGCGACTTCACGTGATCGCTGGGGACGGGAGTGAGGCCGCTGATCGCGAATTCATCCATGCCGTGAGGGAAATCGGCGGCGGTGGAGTTCATCTGCGGGAGGAATTCTTCCGAGACGGTATTTACGACAAAGTCGCCGGTCTCGCGAATGTTGTAGAGAGTATCTTTGGGCGGCTTACCGGGACCACGATGGGCGGGACTGAAAACCACGTACGGTGGATTCGAACTGCAAAGAGTGAAGTAACTGAAAGGTGCGAGGTTCAGCGCTCCAGAAGCATCGACCGAGGACACGAAGGCGATGGGGCGCGGCACGATGGCGCCGATCATTAGTTTATAGATGTTTGAATAATGATGGGCTTTGGGATCGATAGAGATGTCGTTGATGGGGTCCACTGCGAGTTGGACGGTGTGGCGGTGATATTGCTTTCAGCACGATGAGAATCTCAATTGGATGAAGATTGCAACGTATAACGTGAATTCGATCCGCAGGCGCCTGCCGATCGCTTTGGAGTGGCTGAAGCAGAACGCGCCGGATGTCTTGTGTCTGCAGGAGACGAAAGTGAAGGACGCGGATTTTCCGGTGGCGGCGTTTGAGGAAGCGGGGTATCACGCGACGTTTCGCGGGATGGCGGGTTATAACGGCGTGGCGACGGTGAGCCGCCAGAAACCCGAGCACGTGATGTATGGGTTCGAAGAAGGGCCGGACAGCGAGGACGTTCGTTTGGTGCGGACCGTCATTGACGGCATAACGATCGTGAATACATATGTCCCGCAGGGATACAAGATTGGCACGGAGAAGTATTTGTTCAAGCTGGAATGGTTTGCCCGATTGCGCAAATACTTCGAACAGGAACTGGATGCCGGGAAGTCGGCAGTGTGGCTAGGCGATTTGAACGTCGCGCCCGAGCCGATTGACGTCTATCATCCCGACCGGCGGGTGAACGATGTGGATTTTCACATCGACGCTCGGAACGCCTATAAGCGGGCCGTGCAGTGGGGATGGGTGGACGTGTTCCGGAAAGTTCATCCGGAGCGGGTGCAGTACACGTATTGGGATTATTTCCGGAATGCATACCAGAACAACTGGGGATGGCGGATCGATCACATTTTGGCGACTGAGCCGTTGGCGGTGAAATGCACGGCGGCGGACGTGGACGTGACGCCGCGGGAAGCGGAAGGGGCGTCAGATCATACGGTGATGTGGGCGGAGTTTGAGGTGTAAACGGCTATTCGGGCCCACGGCTGTGGGGTGCTCTTCTTGGATTCGCCGGGACGTAGCCGTTCAAGAGCTGACGGTTTTCGGGGTTGCAGTTCACGTAATACCCCGCGTCCCCGGCGGGATTGAAGACTGAACTGCCTTTTTTCCGCTGGCCGTCTTCCCCTACGCCGCTGCACGCTTTCTCGATGGCGCGCAGGATTTGGGCGCGATTGGCGGTTCTGAAAAACGGACGGACAATTTTGAGCCCGTCTCGAGCGGGGTCAGCGGTCATCGGCAGGAATTTCTCGAAGTTACTGCGTTTGTCGGCAATGCCACGCTCATTGCCGGAAAAGCAAGCGGCGGAAGTGAGAAAGATTGCGAGGAGGAAAATAACCGTTGACTTCACTCGAACATCATAACTAGCGGCCGGCGGAGTCGCGTCCGGCTTGGTATTTTGAAATTGACGGCCCGGCAATCCATGTCGAACTGAGGTGACCCTATGGCAATTAAACTGACAGTAAACGGACGGTCTTCGACCGTTGATGTACTTCCGGATACTCCACTTTTGTGGGTGCTTCGCGATGTGCTGAATTTACACGGAACTAAGTACGGATGCGGGATTGGTCAGTGCGGGGCCTGTACGGTGCATCTTGGAGGGCAGCCGGTGCGGTCGTGTTTGACGCCGGTTTCAGCGGCTGCGAATGCGCACATCACCACCATTGAAGGGCTTTCGCCGGACGGAAATCATCCACTGCAACTCGCGTGGCGGGACGTGGACGTGCCGCAGTGCGGATATTGCCAGGCTGGGCAGATCATGTCCGCGGCGGCGCTGCTCGTCAAGCACCCGGCGCCCACCGATCAGGAAATTGATGAAGCGATGAATGGCAACCTATGCCGGTGTGGAACCTATGTGCGAATCCGGAAAGCGATTCATAAGGCTGCCGGGATGCACGGCAAGGTATCGGCGGAACGAGCGGAGTTGATCGGTGTGGACTCCGCCAACGGGCAGGGAGGACTTTAAGCCATGTTGATCCAAGAGAGTTCCATTAAGGACAAGGGCCTCAGCCGTCGTTCGTTTTTGCAGGTTACTGCGCTTGCGGGCGGAGGAATTCTGCTGGGGACTTATATCGGACCGAAAGCCGTAGGGCAGCAAGCGCCGCCTCCGCTGGTCCCGAATGCGTTCATCCGCATCGACAAGGATGGCACAGTCACGCTGGTTTCGAGGAACCCGGAAATCGGCCAGGGCGTTCGGAATATGCTCCCCATGCTGATTGCCGAAGAACTGGACGTGGATTGGAGGAGCGTCAAGGTGGAGCAGGCTGCGCTGGACGCCAAGTACGGTTTGCAAACCACTGGGGGGAGCCGCGCGGCCTCAAACAACTGGGTACCGATGCGGCAGGTGGGCGCCGTAGGGCGTCAGATGATGATTGCGGCGGCCGCGAAGACGTGGGGCGTTCCGGAATCGGAATGCTACACATCGCATGGGCGGGTGTACCACCGCTCGACAGATCGTTCGCTAGGATACGGCGACTTGGCTGCAATGGCGGCGACGATGCCGGCGCCGGACATGAACTCGGTGAAGCTGAAGCCGGCGGAGAGCTACAACATTATCGGGCAGGCCACCATGGGGGTGGACGTGCCGGATATCACAGTCGGCAAGGCGCTGTTCGGAATTGACTTCACGATGCCGGGGATGCTGTACGCCTCGTATCAAAAATGTCCCGTGTTCGGCGGAAAAGTGAAGAGCGCGAACCTGGACGAAATCAAGCAGATGGCAGGTGTGAAGCACGCGTTTGTGCTGCAAG
Source organism: uncultured Acidobacteriaceae bacterium (assembly GCA_963849445.1). Classification (GTDB taxonomy): domain Bacteria; phylum Acidobacteriota; class Terriglobia; order Bryobacterales; family Bryobacteraceae; genus Bog-105. The sequence continues at coordinate 272,377 of CAWKHS010000024.1, forward strand.
CACTGGGCGGGGAAGTGGGTCCGGTGACCGAAGGCGATCCGGGCCTGGAAGCCGGTGTTGCGATTGTCGCGGATACATGGTGGCAGGCACAGACCGCGCGCAAGAAGCTGAATGTCGAGTGGGACTTGGGCCCAGCGGCGAGCCAGACCAGCGAAGAGTTCGCGCAAAAAGCGAAGGAACTGAGTACTCAGCCGCCGCAACGGACGTTGAAAAAGGACGGCGATGTCGATGGTGCGTTGAAAAACGCGGCCAAGACGCTGCAGGCGGCGTATTCGTATCCCTTCATTTCACATGCGCCTCTGGAGCCGCGAAACTGCAGTGCGCGGTTTCAGGACGGGAAGCTGGAGATCTGGTCAACAACGCAACTGCCGGCGCGTGGGCGGGCATTGACGGCGAAGCAACTGGCGATTGCGGAGAGCGACATCACGATTCACTCGCTGCGTGCGGGCGGCTCGTTTGGCCGCGGCCTAACCAACGATTACATGGTGGAGGCGTCCGCGATTGCCAAGCAGCTTGGCGGCGTGCCGGTGAAATTGGTGTGGTCGCGCGAAGACGATATGACGCACGACTACTACCGGCCGGGCGGATTCCACTTCCTGAAAGGAGGCGTGGACAGCGACGGCAAGGTGACGGCGTGGAGCAATCACTTTGTGAGCTTCGGCGATGGCGATAAATTCTCGCCGTCGGCTTCGATTGCGGCCACGGAGTTTCCGTCGGGCTTTGTGAAAAATTTCGCGATGTACTCGTCAGTAATGCCACTGATGCTGAAGACCGGAGCATTGCGAGCGCCGGGAGCGAATGCGCAGGCATTCGTTTTCCAGTCCTTTATCGATGAACTGGCCTACGCTGCGGGTAAAGACCCGATAGAGTTCCGGTTCGATCTGCTGGGCGCGCCCAGGAAACAGATGGTGAAGGGTGCGGCCAAACCAAAAGTGGAGAACGAGCCGAGCCCGACCCCCGAAGGCGCAAAACACCAAGCCTACGATGTGGACCGGATGAGCAACGTGCTGCAAACCGTCATGGAGAAGTCCGGTTGGGGCAAGCGCACGCTGCCGAAGGGAACCGCGATGGGCGTGGCATTCCATTACAGCTTTCAGGGCTATGTAGCGCATGTGGCAGAAGTGACGGTCAGCGCGAACAAGGCGCTCAAGGTAAATAAGGTCTGGGCAGCGGTTGACAACGGCAGCCAGATTATCAATCCGAGCGGCGCGGAAGCGCAAGTGCAAGGCGCGATCATCGATGGCCTCAGCGAATTGATGCACCAGGAGATTACGCTCGATGCCGGTCACGTTGTACAGACCAATTACGATAAGTTTCAATTACTGCGGATCCGGCAGGCGCCGCGGATTGAAGTTACGTTTGTGAAGAGCGAGCATGAGCCCACTGGTTTGGGTGAGCCGGCGCTGCCACCGCTGATTCCGGCGGTGTGCAATGCGATCTTCGCGGCCACGGGCCAGCGGATCCGGTCCTTGCCGCTGGCGAACCACGGATATACCTGGGCCTAGAGTTTCCAGTTCCGAAAGCTACGCGCGGAGTGTTGCAACCGGCACACTCCGCCTTTTTTGTTGGCTAGAGCAAAGTCTTGCTTATAGCGAGCTTCGCGGCGAAACTCTTAGCATGTTCATCATCAGGACTTGTGCTCCTCCGGAAGCAGAACGGAGGCGCGCGCGTCAGCAAGCGCCGGCCGAGAACGCACCATAGATGCGAAGCGGGCGACGAGTTAGTGTCTCCTGGATAACCGCACGAACTTGCGGGAACAAAAGAGGCGCCCAAACGTAGGAACAAGAATGGCGCTTCAACCCGCGCGAATGATCGTTCTGGCTTTCGCTATTGCGTCGCTGGCACAAGCTTTCGAGGATGTTTCAAGCCTCACGGCTGCGGACATCATGAAGCGCGTGGCAGAGAATCAGGATCGCGAGCAAAAAGCTCGGACGCAGTTTGTGTACGAAGAGACGGTGCATCGCGTGATGCGGCGGAAGGACGGCAAGCTACTGCGCGAGGAGTTCCGAACCTTCTCTGTCACGCCTGGCCCAAAAGGAACCGAGAGGAAGCTGGAGTCTGTCAAAGGCAGGTACTGGCACAAGAGAAACTACGTGTCCTTCGAAGGCGAACCGGTACCGGAAGGAGGTCTTCTGCAAATAACGCTCGACGACGACGAGGACGAGAGCACGAAGGACGGGATTGAGAAGGATCTCTTCCCGCTGACCAGCGATCAACAGCGTAAATACGTCTTTGAGCTAACGGGAGAACGGGTGATACGGAGTCGGCCTGCTTATCAAATTAAGTTCAGCCCCGCCGATCGGCATGAGTATGGCTGGGCCGGCGAGGCTTTGATCGACAAGGAAGAGTTCCAACCCGTCTCGGTATACACGCAGCTTTCGCGCCGGTTGCCGTTCGCGGTTCGGACGATGCTGGGAACGGACGTACCTGGTTTAGGATTCAGCATTCAATACACGCGGGTGGATAAAGATCTCTGGTTTCCTGCGACCTACGGAACCGAGTTCGGATTGCATGCGTTGTTTCTGCTGAACCGCACGATTACTGAATCGGTGGAAAACAAGAATTTCCGGAGAGCCACTGTGGAGAGTCGCGTGGATTTCGGAGACACACCACGGTAAGGCGAACGAGCGGCTTGAGGTAAGCGCCTTAGGTTGCATGTTGTGGCGGGGCGTCCAACTTCGCCCCTGCTCGGTCAACGCGAGACACGAGGCGGTCCCGGAAGAACACGACCGTAATGATCGCGGAGACGAGCGCGGAAAATGACAGGAGCATGAGCGCGAGTGTCATGCTGTGGGTTGCATCGCGAGTCTTTCCCACCAGGAACGGACTGAGATACCCTGCCAAGTTGCCCACTGAGTTGATCCAGGCGATTCCCGCAGTTGCGGCGGTTCCGGAGAGATAGGCCGTAGGGAGCGACCAGAAATTAGAGGAGGCCGAAACGATTCCCGCGATCGCAAAGGTAAGCGCCACCAGGCCCATCACGCCGCCGATTCCGGGCCATGCTGAGAACGCAAATGCGATTGCACCCACGAGAACGGAACCGGCGACATGCCAGCAGCGCTCCCCGGTGACATCGGAATGATGGCCTACGACGACCATGGTCACAGCGCCGACGCCCCAGGGAATCATGGTGATGAGGCCAATGTGCCAGGGATCTTTTGTGAGCGTGTCTTTGATGATTTGCGGTAACCAGAACTGAACGCCATAATTCCCCATCACAATCCCGAAATAGACCAGGCACAGGAGCCAAACTTTGGGACTGCGGAAGGCGTCGCCAAAACTGTGATGACCAGGCGCGGAGTTGCGTTTTAAGTCCTCGTCTTCGCGCAGACGTTGTAGGAGAAGCGACTTCTCGTCTTCGGACAGCCACTTGGCTTTGTGCGGTGCATCTTGGAGAAAGATGAGCGTCGCGATGCCCGCCAGCAGGGATGGAATCGCTTCCGTGATGTACAGCCATTGCCAACCGCGCAGCCCGGAGAGGGAACTCATGTGGTCAAGAATCCAGCCGGAGATGGGACCGCCGATCACGCCTGATAACGCAATAGCTGTCATGAAGGAAGAAACGACTTTCGCGCGGTGTTTGCTGGTGAACCAGAAGGTGAGATAGAGAATGACGCCCGGGAAAAAGCCGGATTCGACGACGCCGAGGAGAAAGCGAACGGCATAGAACTGGTGGGCGGTTTTGACGAACATGGTAGAGGCGGAGACGAGCCCCCAGACGATCATGATGGGACCCAGCCAGTACTTAGCGCCGAGCTTCTGGAGAGCCAGATTGCACGGCACTTCGAAGAAGAAATAGCCGATGAAAAAGATACCCGCGGCGGCGCCGTAAACAGCATCGCTGATGCCAAGATCCCGCTGCATCTGCAACTTCGCGAATCCCACGTTTACGCGGTCAACGTAGGCGAAGATGTAGCAGAGAAAAAGAAATGGAATGAGGCGGCGCGTAACGCGGCGATAGAGGCGTTTCTCGAAATCTGGGGAAAAAGCGGTTTGGCTCGCGGCAGTCATGACGGGTATGGTCTAGACGAATACGTTAGCTGGCCCACTCGACGGCCGAATGAGCTTCGGCTTCGATCATATATCGTCCTGGATCCGGAGATTGGCCCCGCCTGGTCTTCCGGCGCAGGCGCGGTTACGACGGCAGAGCTGATCCTCAAAGGCTACAGAGTGGGGTGTCCGTGTTTGTGAAACGAAACCGAAAATACCGGCGGTCACAGGAGTAACAGCGGACGGGAGAAAGCAAAGGCCGTAGTGTACGTTCGAAGATATTTCTATGCCGCGATACGCGATAAACATGTGATTTGCACTTCGGACAACGCGAAGCGATTCGGAAAGGCATGAGCATGACTTATGAATGTTAGATAAAGACTCTATGACTCGGAGAAAAGCACCCGGAGCTTTGCACGAGAGTTACAATTTTACCCGAATCTTAACTGAACGTACGTGATCGTGGCCTCACAATTTAGCCAAACTAAGCCGTGGGAGGACTGGTACTATTCGTCTCGCAAGCCCTTCATGGGGTGGATCAGCGAAGCGCGGCGAGCCGGAGCATACGTCGCGAGCACCGCAATGATCAGCAGAGGAACAGCTATAGCCGCGAACAGCAACGGATTTGGACCATTGAATGTCACGATCCACACCACGCCTGACGTTACAAGACGGCAAGCCAGGACTGCCAGTACTAACCCGACTGTAACGCCGATCGCGCCGAACACGAATCTCTGTCGCAGAACGATGCGGGTGGCTGTAACCCTGTTCGCACCCATTGCCATGCAAATGCCGATTTCACGCGTTCGCTGGAATTACGGAATAAGCAATCAGGCCATAGAGCCGGACGATTAACAGAATCAGGCTACTAACCCCAATCCCGTTACCGTATTGGCGATCATGCCCGGCGTTTTCACCGCACTGTCTTTGTAAACTTCGTTCATCGTGCGGGCGTCGTATACCGGCATGTTCGCATCCAGCCCGCGCACAATCTGCCTTAATTCAGGCGAAATCAGCGCCATTCAATCCTGAAGCGAGAGTTCTTTGAGAAGCGCACGCTCATACACTCTTCGAGGAACCCAGCGTCGTCCATCACGTTCATGGGCGGCCAATGTCTACGTCAGGTTGTAAAGCGGTAATTCTCAACTGGTGAGCCACAGATGAACACCGATCTCAGCGCGTAAAAGCTCTAATTAACAGCATCACCTTGGTTCGAGTGGGAACATTGATACGGCGGCTGAGAACTGCATAATGTGCTTTCTCGATCCTATTGAGCAGACGAAGATAGATCTCGCGCAGCGCCCAGAGCGAACGGCGGCTCTTCGGCTGGATCAGATCGAGCAGCGGCCCCGATTCCTCATAGCAAGCACGCGCGCGTGCGCCTTCAAAACGCATCAGTTCGCGAAACTCTTCCGTTTCTTTGCCAGAGCGTAGCTGCTCAACCGAAACTCGGAAGCGCTGCAAATCTTCTGCCGGCAAGTAGACCCGCCCAAGTTCGGCATCTTCACGCACATCACGCATGATGTTCGTCAACTGGAAGGCTATGCCGCATTTCTCGGCCAGCAGCAACGCCCTAACAGATTGGAAGCCAAAGATGTGAATGACCGTGAGTCCCACTACCGAGGCAACCTGGTAGCAATAACGATAGAGTTCCTCGAATGTCTGGATCTGCCTCGGCTCGATGTCGGAGGTGATGCCGTCGATCATCTCGTGGAAGAAGCGATGCGGAATGGCATAGCGCTTGACGGAATCGTGGAACGCGGGCCAGATAGGATCTTCGCTGTCGATCTGGCCGGCGAGAGCGTGATCCAGGTGCATTCTCCAAAGCGCGATACTCTGTTGCAGCTGTGATTTGTCTGTTGTCGCCGGGTCGTCGCTCAGATCGTCGCAATGGCGCATGAACGCGTAGATGGCGCACATGGCATCGCGCTGCGCGTTTTCGAGCAGCAAGAAGGAATAGTAAAAGTTCTTGGCGCGTTTGCGCGCGACGTCGCGGCAATAGCGGTAGGACTGCTCGACAGAGACCGGACTCAGCGCGGGAGCAGCCGATGGAGGCATGAGAGGAGAATGCCGACACGCTCCGGCTTCGAGATGTACGGGCGGCTCTTCAGAACGTCATAGTTCTGCAGCTTGATCTTGGAAAGCACTTTCATGCCCCCGCGGGTGAACAGATCGAGATCGAGCGAAAGCCGCCGGTCTACCATGCGGATGAGCGGCGCGCCTCTACGAAAAAGATCCTCCGCGACATCGACCGCTTCAGCCATCACGGCTTTGAATTGGGCGTTATATCGATGCTCGAATAACTCACCCGTCGTGTAGCCGTACTTAGTGAACAACGACAGCGGCAGATAGATGCGATCTTTCAGGAGATCTACCGTGACGTCCTGCCAAAAGTTGGCGAGTTGCAGAGCAGTGCAGGTGTAATCGGACAGTTGCTGGCGCTCCGCATCGCGGAAGCCGCCCAAGTAAAGCACCAGGTGGCCGACTGGATTCGCCGAGTTGACGCAATACGCAAACACATCTTCGAAGGTCTGGTAACGAGTTACGGTTTGGTCCTGTTCAAAGGCGCGAATCAAACGGTCGAAGGGTTCCATGGGGATGTCGTGGCGCTCGACAGTTCCTTTGAGAGCGACAAACACCGGGTGCGACGCTTCACCACGATACATCGCCTGGAGTTCGGTTCGCCACCACGCCAGCAACCGGAGGCTCTCCTGCCGGTCTCCTATTTCATCTCCGAGATCGTCCGCCCACCGGCAAAACGAATATACATTGTAGAAATCCTGATGCAGTTTTTTGGGCAGCAGAAAACTTACGACGTGAAAATTCTCGTAGTGATGAGTGGCCAGCCAACGCGTGTAATCGAGGGCGTCAGCCTTCGAATAGGATGTGCTGTCCGGAACCTGCTGAATGAATTCTTTCGGCTGAAGATGCGCGACCGTCACGAATTGTTATTGTCCCGGAATGATAGCAGTTTTGATCTGCCCGTTCCGGTGGTGAGCCATGTCGGCGAGAACCTTCGGAAGATGACTGAGCGGTTCTTCATGATTGACCAGGTGGCGGGCGGTGAGAGTGCCGGCGGCAATGACATCGAGCGCCTGGCGGATGTGCTCGGGAGTGTGGTGGAAAGTCGCTTTGCAGGTGATCTCGGAGTAGTGAAGCAGTCCGGTGTCGAGGCCGACCTTCGTACCGGTAGCGCAACCGCCGAAGAAGTTGATGGTGCCGCCTTTGCGGACGAGGCGGGTTGCAAGCTCCCAGGCGTCGGGGTGACCGACCGCCTCCATGACGACATCAGGCCCGCGGCCGCTCGTACGCGCCTTCGCTTCGGCAACGACAGCGTCCATTTTGCCGAGGAGAATGCCTTCTTCAGCGCCCAACATGACGGCCCGGTCCACCTGCTCGATACGCCGCGCCAGCGCAATTACACGTGCCCCGAAGACAAACTTGGCCAGCCGGACGAGCATCAGGCCAATCGGACCAAGACCGAGCACCGCAACTGTATCGCCGGGCTGAACTCCGCTCTCGTCGAGCCCTCGCAGCGCGCAAGCCAGAGGTTCCGCGAGAGCAGCATCGCGATAGCCCAAATCATCCGGCAGATGGTATGTGTTTTTCGAGACGATACGCTCCGGCAGCCGCATGAACTCAGCGTAGGCGCCATTGTTGAACAGCAGGTCTTCGCAGAGATTCTTCTTGTTTCGCAAACAGAAGAAACAGCGGTCGCAAGGAGCCGAGTTGGCCGCGACCACGCGATCGCCGGGACGGAATCGCGTGACACCGGACCCGACTGAGACCACATCGCCCGCCATCTCGTGCCCAAAGAGCGATGGCGGTTGAATCATCTTGGCGTGATACCCGCGGCGAAATACCTTTACGTCCGTCCCACACGTGAGCGCGGCGCGGACTCGGACCAATAGCTCGCCGGGATCGAGCGATGGAACGGGAACCGACTCGAGCCGAACATCTTCCTTGCCGTACAGAACGGCAGCTTGCATCGTATCTGTGAGCGCGAGCATCAGTTTCGCTCCTGCGGATGCACTACTACTTTCAGCGAGCGGTCGCTGGGGTGAAGGGCGGTTTCAATGCCCTGCGCGATGTGGTCTAGAGACACGCGATCGGAAATCAGTTCCTGCAAGGGCAACTCGCCGCTGAAGACCAGGCGCGCCGATTCGGCCTGCAGATCCACATCTGCGCTATAGGAACCAAATAAACTGCGCTCGCCGACACAGATATCGGAGCCCGCAATCTCAATTCGCTCCGCCACGGAAGTTTGCGCAAAGAGCAGAATTTTTGCCCCTGGACGGGAGATCTTCAGCGCCTGCTCAACCAGACCGCGAGCATTCGTCGCCACGATGACTGCGTCCACGCCGCGGCCTTCCGTTGCTGTCTTCACTGCCTGTTCGAAGCCTTCCTGCAGGGGGTGGAAGGCGGACGCTCCAAAGCGTTGCGACAGAGTGCGGCGGAATTCAATGGTATCGGTCGAAAGGATGCGCGCGCCCGTGCGCTTCACTAGCATGGTGAAGACGAGGCCGATCGGTCCCTGGCCCAGCACGGCGACGACGTCACCCGGTTGGAGCGCGAGCATCTGGACACCTTTCAGGCATGTGTTCACCGGTTCCACCCAACAGGCTTGATCGAACGACACGTCAGCGGGAATACGCTCGACGCCACGCTCCACAATCCAGTCCATTACACGAACATACTCTGAGAAACCGCCGCCCGCCGGTTCGTAGCCCGCAGTGATTCCCACCTTCTTGTAGACCTTGCATTGCGCGTAAAGCCTGCGATCGCAGTAGAAGCAGTTGCCGCACGGAATGTGGTGGAAAACCACAACCCGATCGCCAAGCGCATACTTGCTAACGCCCTCCCCGATGCCCGCCACCACTCCAGCGGTCTCGTGACCGTAGATGCGCGGAGGCGGCAGCAAGTTGTACTCGATCTTTTTCAGATCGGTATGGCATATCCCACAGCTTTCCACCCGCACCAAAAGCTCGCCCGGCCCCGACCATAGGAGTTGGCACCGACTGAACGCTAACGTGGCTATCGCCGGTGTAGACGGCTGCTCTCATGGACGATGGCACGGATTCACTCGGTTGGTGTGCTGTTTGACTCCGAGCTGATTCGGCAATTAACAAGAAATTCCCCTAGCACTTGGGCGACAGCCTCGGTTCGGCGCTTCAGGCGAAACAATTCCGGAATGACGGCCGGGTGCGTCAGTGCGTAATAACCAATTTTCCCATGCCGGATATGTCCGTCGGCGGAGCGCATTCGGTTCAGATCGAAGCCGAACGACTCGTCGGCACGATCGGATACAGCTTTGATGCACACGAAGGGCAATCCGGCGCGTTTTGCTCGGACGGCCACCCCGGCTGATTCCATGTCTACTGCCAAGGCTCCGGAGCGGTATAAAGCTTCGCTTTTCGGCGGCGTTTTGGGCAACGCGATCCTGGGTGACGATTACTCCCGAACTAGCTGTATTGTCCGGGTCCGTGACAGGGCAGGCGGCAAATTTCTCCTGCGTTTGAGAGTCGATAACTTCCGTACCGATAACGATTTGGCTCTCGCGCAACGCGGGGTCGAGCGCCCCGCAGAAACCTGTGCTGACGACCATTTCGAGCTTGGATGCCGACAGCTCCGCCGCTCTGACGGCGCGGAGTGCGATTTCGACTGCGTGCCCGGCGAGCCTGGGACCCGCTCCATTGGCAGCCAGCATGATGCGGCGGCCTTCCCAAATACCCTCCTGGGCGTAGTCAATGGGCCACTTTAGTTTCCGAAGAGCGGTGAGGCGTTCGGCGAACGGTTCGAGTTCCATCGATTCGGATGCCACGTAGAGGATAGCCATCGGTTAACAGTAGCCGTTGGCTCGGAACCACGCGACGGCGCGTTCAAGGGCCGTATCCACCGGGCCGGGGTGGAAGCCCAACTCACGCGAAGCGCGGTCATGAGTGACAAACATCTTCTTGCGCGCCATCTTTACTCCTTCAAGCGGCGCAATGGGTTCTTTGCCGGTCAGTTCGGCCCAAGCGGTAGTCACCACCCCTGTGGCATAGGCTACTGCGTAAGGGAGCTTCATTTTAGGAGCCGGCTTGTTTGCCAGAGCACCCAAACGGCCAAGGATCTCTTCCAAGGTGAGGTTTTCGGAGCCCAAAATGTAACGCTCGCCGGGCCGTCCGTGCTCGGCGGCGAGCAGGTGGCCGATTGCTGTGTCGCGTGCGTCGACCAAATTCAAGCCAGTATCGACGAACGCCGGCAACTTGTCGCGCAAAAAATCCAGGATGATTTTCCCGGTTGGAGTCGGTTTCCAATCATGATCTCCAATGGGAGCGGTGGGGTTTACGATCACAACGGGCAGCCCTGCGCGCGCCTTCTCCAAAGCCACCTGTTCGGCCAGCCACTTGGATCGCTTGTAATGGCCTGACATGTCCTGAATGCCGACAGGCGTGGTCTCGTCCCCGATATGGCCGTTAGCCATGCCGATGCAACCGACCGTACTGGTGTAAACGATTTTGCGTGCACCCGCGCGTTCCGCGGCTTCGAGTAGATTGCGCGTCCCGGTGACATTCGAATCGTACAGATCTTGCGGCTTATTTGTCCAAAGCCGGTAGTCGGCAGCAACGTGAAACACGAGTTCGCAGCCCTGGGCAGCTCGCACAAGAGATTCGGGATCACGCAGATCGCCGCTCACTCGTTCGACGTCGAGTTCGCGGATTTGACTTGAGGGACGGCAGAGAGCACGCACCCGGTGACCGCGCTCCACGAGAGCATACGCGACGTGCCAACCGAGGAACCCGCTCGCCCCCGTAACTAGAGCGACGGACAAGTGGACCTAAGACGCATGAGCAGCCCGAGCCATGGCATGAATGGTGGACTGTCCGTCGAGGTCGCGCGAAGCAGTCGCCTTCATAAAGGCGGACAGCGCGAGGAGCGGGAAGGTGTTCCGGTAATCGGTATAGGACAGGTAGAACACGCGCGGGAAACCGGTACCCGTGCAATATTCTTCGTTCCAGCTACCGTCGGCATGCTGCGATTGCACGAGATAATCGATGCCGTTATAAAGGCTCTCGCTGCGTAAATCGCCGCCGGCCAGCAGAGCCAATACAGCCCAAGCAGTCTGCGACGGAGTGCTCGGATTCGGGATGAAGCGGTTCTCGTCATAGCTGGCGCAACTCTCGCCCCAGCCGCCGTCGCGATTCTGGTAAGCACGGATAAATTCGATGCCCTGCTGAATGCTGGGCTCGTTCTCGCCCACCCCGGCGGCACGCAGGCCGCGCAGAGCGAGGAAAGTGCCGTAAATGTAATTCACGCCCCAGCGGCCGTACCAACTTCCGTCAGCCTCCTGAACGCGCAGTAGATATTGCACGCCGCGGCGCACGGCGGGATGATTCGGCTGCAGGCCGCAAGCCATCAAAGCTTCGAGCACGCGTCCGGTTATGTCTGGGCAAGAGGGATCGAGCATGGCATTGTGATCCGCAAAGGGAACGTGATTGAGGATCTGCCAGTTGTTGTCCACGTCGAAAGCGGCCCAACCGCCATCTTTGCCCTGCATGGCGAGCAGCCAATCGAGAGCGCGTTTTTCACAGGCGCGCTGTTTGGCCTGGTCTGAGGCGCGAATATCCCTAAGCGCCAGCAACACCATGGCGGTGTCGTCCACGTCGGGATAGAACTCGTTGTTAAACTCGAACGCCCATCCCGAAGGTTCGGTGTTCGGACGCTTCACGGACCAATCGCCTTTGCGCCGGACTTCCTTCGAAAGCAGCCAGTCGCCCGTGCGGCGCAGCACGCTCTCCGGTGGGTTTTCGGTTTCGGCCAAAGCAAACGCGGTGATGGCCGTATCCCAGATGGGAGAGAAACAAGGCTGCATGTAGAAGCCTCGCGTATCGTTATCCACCATCAACTTATTGAACTGCTGTTCGGCTTCCACACGCAGCGGGTGGTCCGGCTCATGACCGAGGACGTCGAGAGCCATGACGGCGTACTGCATGGACGGATAGATGGCGCCCAGGCCATCGGAACCATCCAGGCGCTGCACCATCCACTCCGCGCACTTTTTCACCGCATAGCGACGGACAACTTTGGGGCCGATGCGTTCCCAGATCTTGAGCCCACGGTCGAGAGCGAGGAAGCAGTTTCGCCAGCTCAGGAGCTTCGGGTCACGCTCCGGCAGAATGGGAGCACCGGGCAGGAAGAGCTCATCGAGATGAAAACCGGCTGGAACGGGACGCCGCGGATCGGACGAGTGCACAATCGAGAGCGAAATAACGATGGCGCGCGTCCAGGAAGACATCTGGTAGATGAAGTTGAACGGCAGAAGAATGACTTCGGGCGGAATCGAAGGACATGCCTCACGCGGGAACAGATTGAACAGACTGAGGTTCGCCCGTACGTAGCTATTGGCGGCCTGCAAACCGCCCAATTCGAGGATGCGATCACGCAGGCGCTCCATGCGCGAATCGGAGGGAGAAACGCCTGCAACTTTCAGAGCGAAATAAGCCTTGATGGACGCACTCACTTCCGACGGCCCGTGCAGGTAGATATTGAACCCGCCATCTTGAAGCTGCCGCGCCAAGATGGCCGCCACCGCGCGATCGATTTGCGGGCGCGTCGGCGGGTTCCAAGCGCCATTCACAGGAGGATGCAACCAGAGCTGCATCATGATGTAGTCAGACTCGAGCGTGGTGTCGGCGGTCAGCGGTGCGCACCAATATCCGTCTTGCGATTGACGCCTCACGAGAGAGGCGGAAGCCTTGCGGGTGGCCTCTGCGGCAGCGTCAATTAGAGAGTCAGAAAATTGCAGGCTTGACTTCATCGTTTGAGTACTGTCGTCAACTTACGTGCGGCGCGTATGGAGCCGGGGAGTGAAGCTTTCCAGATCCGAGGGCAAAGTAAACCGCACATCTTCTTCCTTGATTTCGGCTTCCTCCAAATCGCTGTATCCGTTCGCCCTTAGGTGATCAATCAGTTCCTGGACCAGGTGTTCGGGAGCGGAAGCGCCGGCCGTGACCGCGACCGTGTCTACATTGGCCAGCATGTCAGGATCCACCTCACTGCGATCATCCAGGAGATAAGCCGGTACGCCCGCCTTCTGACAGACTTCCACCAGACGCCGGGAATTTGAGCTGTTCTGTGATCCGACCACAAGCAACGCCTGACACAACGGCGCTACGGCTTTGACGGCCAATTGCCGATTTTCGGTTGCGTAGCAAATATCCTGGGTCTTGGGTCCGGCGATCTTGGGAAAACGCTCCAGGAGCCGCGTCACGATAGCGCTGGTTTCGTCGAGCGAAAGCGTAGTTTGCGTGAGATACACCACTCTCTCTGGGTCTTTGATTTCCAGGCGGTCAACGTCCTCGACATCCGAGACCAAAATGGTGCTGGCCGGCGCTTCGCCCAGAGTGCCGATGACCTCGTCGTGGTCGCGATGGCCAATCAGGACGATTGTGTAACCCTGCTTTGCGAAACGAACTGCTTCGAGATGCACCTTCGTGACGAGCGGACAGGTCGCATCGATGACTTGCAGATGCCTTTCTTTCGCCTCGGCTCGAACTGCGGGAGAGACGCCGTGCGCGCTGAAAATGACGCGCGCGCCTTCTGGAACCTCGCTCAATTCTTCTACAAAGATGGCGCCGGCCTGACGTAATTCGTCCACCACGTGGCGGTTATGAACAATTTCTTTGCGGACGTAAATGGGCGCGCCGTACAGATCCAGCGCGATTTTAACCACGTCTATGGCGCGCACGACGCCTGCGCAGAAGCCGCGTGGTTTCAACAAGATGATCTTCTTTTGGCTGCTGCTCACCGGGGTGTAATCTTCTGGGATAACAGTGTCGTATACAAGGCCGCTGGCAGACATAAGGATCAGCTTAAGTATAACAATTCGTTGTGTTTCTTGGACAGTCGGAATTGCGCAGGCAAGCTGCCACCCGTAGAGGTACGTACCTGAGGCGCCTAAAGTTCCGGACCAGCTGCTTAGGCGAGCACGTTTATGGGAGCGGTACCAAAAGAGGCTGACACAGCGGCGGGAGAGGAATCGTCGGACCAGCCGCCATATGGATAGCCAGAAGACTGAGCAATCGGTTGGGTCGCCTCCGAGTTCGAGGCCGGGGTGATGGGAGAAGCTAAATTCTGCACTAGGAACTGCATCGCCGCAGGGCTTACTTCCGCGGTTCCGTCCGCGGCTTCGTCTTCCATTGCTAGAGCGGTGGCAGTTGTCTTCAGCGCAAGACCTTCGCTTGCCAGCTGGGTATATTCGGCTGGCGTGGCAAATGCCAGAGCCTGGCGCTCTGGATTTGGCGGCAGAACGCCTTCATCGTAGAGCAAGGTCAGGCCAGTCGCGACTGAAAGTGCCGCCATATCAGTGATGCGCTTATCGGCAGTTCTGGCGGAAAGCTTTAAAAGCAAGTCCCTGGCGTGCCGTTGTTATGCCTCTCGATCTAAAATGGATGTAAGCGCGGCCTGTGTCGCAAGCCAGGCGCTAAGCTCGCCTCCTGCGAATTCGATTATGAGTGTTCCTGTCTCCCAGATGTGGACTGTTGCGAGTTATGTCTACGGACAAAAACTCCGCGGCCGCAAGCAATATCCGTTCGTTCTCATGTTGGAGCCTTTGTTCCGCTGCAATCTGGCGTGTGCGGGCTGCGGAAAGATCCAATATCCCGCGCACGTTTTGAAACGCCAGCTCACGCCGGAAGAGTGTTTCCAAGCGGCGGAAGAGTGCGGCGCTCCCATGGTTTCCATTCCGGGCGGCGAGCCTTTGATGCATCCGCAAATCAAGGAGATTGTGGAAGGGCTGGTGGCGCGCAAGAAGTATGTGTACATGTGCACCAACGCGTTACTGCTGGAGGAAAAGCTGCACCTGTTCACGCCCAGCAAATATCTGAGCTTTTCCGTGCACGTGGATGGGCAGCGCGAGCATCACGATTTTTCTGTCTGCCGCGAAGGCGGTTACGATGCGGCAATCAAAGGCATTAAGGCTGCGCGTGCCCGTGGTTTCCGTGTAACAACGAACACAACGCTATTCGATGGAGCCGACCCGAACAGCGTCCGCGCCTTTTTCGACGAGATGATGGATCTCGGCGTGGAAGGCATGATGTTGTCGCCCGGATACTCCTACGACAAAGCGCCCGATCAGCAGCATTTTCTGGGCCGGGCGCGCATCCGACGCTTGTTCCGGGCTATTCTGTCTAATCGCAAACGGTCCTGGAAGTTCAACATGTCGCCGCTCTTCAGTGAATTCCTGATGGGCAAACGCAATTTTTCATGCACGCCCTGGGGCATGCCGACCTATAACGTGTTCGGCTGGCAGAAACCCTGCTATCTGCTGCAGGACGGCTATGCCGATTCGTTCGCCGAACTGCTTGCCGAAACCGAGTGGTCGAACTACGGGACGGAATCCGGCAATCCGAAATGCGCGAATTGCATGGTGCATAGCGGCTATGAGGCGTCGGCGAACGATTTTGGGTTCGGTACCGTGCGCGGATTCTTCGCGATGGCGAAAGCGTTTGTCTTCAGCACGTATCCGGACGAAGACGCCAAAGCATTGCTGAATGAGCCGCATCAACCAGTTCACTCCTACAATCCGCTGGTTCACATCAAAACGGCGGAAGAGACACGGGCGTGAGCGAACAGGTTCAGTCTCCCGACGAGCTGGAAGTCTCGCCCGGTTTTGCGCACGAGAAGCTGCAAGGCTGGGTTCCTACTCTAGCATCTGATGATGAGATCCGGGACGCACTCGAAAAGGCGTTCGATTATCGCGGCGACGTGACGCTGACGCGTAAGGACGGAACCGTCGTGGAAGGCTATCTGTACGACCGAAAGCAGGGACCAACGCTCGCGAGTTCGCTCGTGCGAGTGCTGCCGGCGAACGGGAGTCCGCGCGTGAGTATTCCCTATTCGGATATTGCCGCGCTTGTGTTCAGCGGACGCGATCCGGCGGCTGGAAAAAGCTGGGAAGCCTGGGTCAGGAAATTTTGGGAAAAGAAGCAAGTGGGCGAAAGCGCCGCTATTGAGCCGGAAGTGTTGGAGTAAAGTGCGGCGTTGAAGTCGGCTTTAGTGCCGGCACGGCGGTCAGATCGGCATGGCGCCGCAACGCTAAATTGACCGCCTCGGCGTTCCCTTCAGAAACCCGAGCCGCATAACGGCTCCCGATGCAGGACGACAAACAGATTTTCACACCGACACCGCGGCGAATCGTTCGGGCGCGCTTTAGTGTACGTCGAAGATTGTCCCTCCAAAGCTCGGAGATCTTAACCGCAAGTCGTCAACGTTTTTGGGAAGAGCCAGTAAAGTTCCAAAATGGGTCTATCGTTTAGGTCAAAGGCTGCGCGAACTTCACGAGCCACGGCCAGATTTTCAGAAGCCCGCTTCGTTTCTCTTCTTGAGTTTCTGTGCGCAGAAAATCGAGTTTACCCGCAGCTCGCATCGCTGTCAAGTTGCGCTATCCCAACGTTCCTGGTCCAGTTCCTGAAACCAACGAGCGAGCTGAGTGAACTCTTCTGAACTTAACTGTTGATCGCTTGTTCAATTTCCTGGACGCCGCCCATACCTGTCCATTTTACTATGTAATCAGGAAGCGCCCTGTGGACAGGCAAACGCCGGTAGCCGAGGCGCGACCGCCAGGGATCGCGCCTGTCCGCCTCTAAACAATTATGCTTCTGTAGGAACAATCTCACCGATCTGAAGCTCGCGAAGAGCCGGTTCCAACGTGATGCGGTCGCCGACGACAATCCAGACCATGTGCTTCGGATCGAGCAGGCTCTGCGCGCAGGACTCGAGTTGCGGGATTGTGAGGCTTGACACCCGCTTGACGTATTCATCATAAAAATTCAGCGGAAGTCCAAGTTGCAGAAGATCGCTCAACAGATTGCCTACCGCGTTCATGGTTTCGTGAGCGCCGGGCAGCTCTAGAATCTGCTGCTGCTTGACTTTTTCGAGTTCCTCTTCGCGAATCGGCTTCGCGCCGGCCATGCCGGAGAGTTCTTTGAGCATCTCCGAAATAGAATCGGCGGTTTTGTCGCCCTGCACGGAGGCGTAAGCCAGGAACGGGCGTTGGGCGCGGGCGCCGTAGAGCAAAGAGGCCGCTCCATAAGACCAGTGCTTCTCTTCGCGCAAATTCATGTTCAGGCGCGCTCCGAACGTGCCGCCGAAAATGTTGTTCATCGTCTCGATGCCCACTTCATTACGCGCGTCCGGAGCGGGTGCTAGCGTCCCAGCGATAACCACTGAGTGTTGAGCGCCAGGTTTGTCTACGAGAAATATGGTGGGTTTGGCCGGCACCGGCACGGCGCTAATGTTCTTCGCAGGAACATCCCCTGGTTGCCAAGCACCGAAAAACTTCTCCAGCTTCGGCTTGATCTCCGCGAGAGTGGTATCGCCGACAACGATCAATGTGGCGTTGTTCGGCTTGAACCAGGCCGAGTGAAAACGCGCCATATCTTCGCGCGTGAGTTTTGCGACGCTCTCCTCGGTACCTGAGCCGGTCAGCGGAACGGCATACGCATGCTTGCTTCCAAACAGCAGCGGTGGAAGAACACGCAGCGCCATTTGCAATGGGGTGACTTTCTCGTTCGCAATGCCGGCCAGTTGCAGCTTTTGCTGACGATCGAAATCCTCTGCGGGAAAGATCGGGTTGAGGATCACGTCCGCGAAAAGATCCAGAGCATCGTCCAAGTTGTTCTTGAGAGCGGATAAATACGCCGTGGACATGTCCAGGTTCGCCCCGGTGCTGAGCTGGGCGCCGAGCATTTGGATTTCGTCACTGATTTCGAGCGCGCTACGACGAGACGTGCCTCCAGTCAGCAGCGAAGATGCGAGGCGAGCTGCGCCGGGCAGTGCGAACTGATCGGCTGCGTAGCCCGCATTGATGTCCATCCAGAAGTTCACGACCGGAATCTCGTGCCGCTCAGCAACCAAAATCCTGAGGCCGTTGGAGAGCTGGTCTTCGTGAATATGGGGAAGCTTCAGCTCATGAGCCGGACCGAGTTCCGGCAGGCGGCCACGGTCCTGCGTAGGGTCGCCGGGCTGCTTTGCGTCGACAAACGGAAGAACCTCCAGCGCGTAGACGCCGCCAGAGAGCCAAGCGCGAGCGGTGTCACGCAGATCGCCTGGAGTCGCCGTTTCCAGATTTCTTAATCTCTGCCGATACGCGTGCGGATTACCAGCGTAGGTTTGGCTGGAAGCGAGGATGTCGGACTTGCCTCCGAAGCCGCCTATACGTTCGATCCCGCGGACAAACCCGGCATAAGACTGAGTCTTGATCCGTTCGAGTTCACGCTGGGTCGGACCATCCTCTAAGAACCGAGCGAGTTCTTCGTCCATTGCCTTTTCGACTTTGCGCAGATCTTCGCCCTGCCGCGCGGTAGCGACTACTACAAACTGGCTGCCGATCTCGCGTTCGTCGAGATAAGCGGACACTTGCGTTGCGATCTGATCGTCGTAAACCAGCCGCTTGTACAGCCGTGAGTTTTTGCCGCTCGAAAGAACGCCGGCTGAAAAGCGCAGCAAATCCGCCGCCGCATTCCCGTACCCGGGGACGTTCCACATCTTATAGATACGCGCCTGAGGCACGCGATCCTGAACCGTTTCGCGGTGCTCGCCTTCCATCTTCGCGATCCATGCACGTTGGTGAGCGACGGGTGGACCGGACGGAATGTTGTCGAAATAGCGGCGAACCTTCTCGCGCGCTTGCGGGACGGTTACGTCACCCGCCAGTACGAGCACGGCGTTTGAAGGCGTGTAATACGTTTTGAACCATTCACGGACGTCTTCGAGTGAAGCGGAATCGAGATCTTCCATGGACCCGATGACGGTGTGCGCATACGGATGACCGGCTGGATAGGTGGATTTCACGACGAGGTCTTCCACAATCGCGTACGGCTGGTTATCGCCTTGGCGCTTCTCATTCTGAACCACTCCGCGTTGTAGATCGAGCACTTCCTGACTGATGGTGTTGTAGAAATAGCCCATACGATCCGATTCGCAGAAGAGAGCGTAATCGAGCGCGGACGTGGGAACGTTCTCGAAGTAATTGGTGCGGTCTTCGCTGGTGGTGCCATTCAGATCGGTCGCTCCAATCCTTTCCATGGCTTCGATGTAACTGCCTTGTAGGTGTTCGCTGCCGCCGAACATCAGGTGCTCGAAAAGGTGAGCGAAACCCGTCTTGCCCGGCTTTTCGTTCTTAGACCCAACGTGGTACCAGAGGTTCACGGCCACAATGGGTGTCTTATGGTCCTCATGCACGAGGAGGGTCAAGCCATTGTCAAGAGTGAACTGTTCGCACGGAATTTCGAGGTTTGAAAAGCGCATCAAGGCGTAAAACCGCAACGATAGCAGATACGACGGGCTGCCTAGGCCAGGTTCAGGCAGCCGACCGGGAACGCAACTTTCTGTCGAGCAAGGCGAATAAGCGATCTTCGCCTTCTAATTGAAGTTCGATTTCAAGCCAGGCAAGTTTGAGAGGCGCAACCAGGGCGTCGACCTTCGATGGGCAATTGATGCGGTCTTTCTCCGTGGTGACCAACATCTCAGCTCCGTGCGCACGCGCCTGATGAACCAAACGATGCAATTCAACCGGTTGATACGTGTGATGATCGCCGAAAGCGCAGCGGAAAACCACCTCAAGACCGAGAGCTTCCAAGGTATGAAAGAAGTTCTGTGGATTGCCGAGTCCACAGAATGCGGCAACGCGGCGCGCAGGCAGCTCGTCCACGGGCTCGCTCATCACGGAGTCGCGCCAACGGCGCGCACGCAAGCGCGTGCGAAAAATAGGGGCATGTGAGTTGTATTCGCGCAGCCGGCTCTTGATGGCCTCGTAGCGGTCATCCAATTCCGCGCGAGTGACGACCAATACGTCCGCACGGTCCAGAGCTGAAAGCGGCTCTCGCAGGCGCCCTAACGGGACAATCTCTTCCTGACCGAGCGGATCGAGTCCGTCGATTACAACGATATCTACATCTCGCTTCAGGCGCGCATGCTGAAATCCGTCGTCCAGCAGAAGGACATTTGTGGCCGGGAATGCGGCAACCAGAACTTTGGCGGTGTCATATCTCTCCGCCCCGATACCGATGGGTGCGACTGCGTCACGAAGGAAGATTTGCGCCTCATCGCCTGTGAACGCCGGTGGAACTTTCATACCGGGGGCGAACACCAGACTTTTTGCGGGTGAGCGGCGGCGGTAACCGCGCGTCAGAATAGCGGGAGAATAGCCGCGCTCTTTCAATTGCGAGGCCAGGTAACTAGTGAATGGCGTCTTGCCCGATCCTCCCACCGTGACTCCGCCGATGCTGACTACCGGCGCGGGCAACGGCGCAACGGAAGCAGCATACGCTTCGGAGCGCCGCCGCTTCAGTACGCCGCCTTCGCGCCACAACCAGGCAAGCGCACCCAATACACAGCGCGAGAAGAGATTGCGCGGCCGCTTAGCATAACCGCGATAGTAAAACGGCCGCAAAGTTTCAGCGATGCGTCCGGCGATGCCTTGCTTGCGCAGCACAAGTTGCCTGCCTCGTTCGCCCAGTCCTCGCGCTCGTTCGCGATCGCTCAACAGAGCGCGAATGGCAGGCTCCAGATCTTCTTTACCGTGGATCTGCACAACGGCATCGCAAGCCAGGAAATCACGCGCGATCGTTTCGAAGTTTTGCATATTCGGTCCGATCACAACCGGTACGCCTGCACCGGCAGGTTCAACAATGTTGTGTCCGCCGCGGGGCGCCAATGAGCCGCCCACGAATACCACGTCCGCCAGAGTATAGGCGCGGGAAAGATCGCCAATCGTATCCAGAAGCAAAACTCCGGGAAGCTGCAGCCTGACTGAACCCTCGCTGCGGGCTTGAGTTCGTCGAACGAATGGTATGTCGGCGCGCTCCAACTTCTCCGCGACATCCTCGAACCGATCGCGCTGCCGCGGAGCAAGGATCAGGAGAAGATGCGGAAACTCTCTTCTGAGCGCTTGAAACGCATCGATCACAATGTCGTCTTCATCCACCGCGTGCCGCGCGATGCTGCCGCGCTCGTTCGGCCCTACAGTACTGGCAGCAATCCAAACGTGTTCGGCGCCGAAAGTTCCGATATCCGTTATGCCGCGCGGAACCGCCGCGTCGTATTTAAGATTCGCCTCAATGCGGAGCCTGTCCGGGAATACGCCGAGTTCAGAGTAGCGCTCAAGGTCGGCTTCGCTTTGCGCGAGCACAAGATCGGGCAACTGTATAATCGGCGCGAATACTTTCTTCCAGGCCAAATACCGTGGCCACGTGCGGTCGGAAATGCGGCCGTTCACGATGACCAGCGACGCGCCGGAGCGTTTTACTTCCGAGTACAGATTGGGCCAGATCTCCGTCTCGAAAATGATGACGAGCGCGGGCCGGACGACACGCAACACTCTGCGCACACAGGATACGTAATCGAGAGGCAGGTAAAACACGCCCGCTACCAGCGGAGCCGCATGCCGTTCCGCGGTTTTGCGGCCCGCGGTCGTGGAAGTGGAAAGATAAATCAGAACCTCGGGAAGATCTCGGCGCAATCGATCGATCAAGGGCACTGCTGAAGCAACTTCGCCTACTGACACTGCGTGCAACCAGATGGAGCCTTCCTTCGTCCGAGTAAACAATCGGGGAAGGAATCCCAGGCGCTCGCCGAAGTGTAATCCGTAATCGCGTCGCGTCACTAGCCGCATTACGAAATAGCAGAAGATAAGAGGAAGTGTTACGAGCTGAATTAGACGATAGAGGAGAAGAGCGCGCGTGATACCAGGAACTCGCTTCGTGGTTTTGAGTATATCGTTCATGGCGGCGATTGCCGGGTTCGCATCGGGTGGTGATAAGGTGTTCCAGGCGGGGCCTGCAAACGATTATGCCCACCAAAGTTCGGGCAACGTTACGGTGGGCGCGAAATCGTATAACAGCGAAGAGTTAACGACGGAGGCCTTCGGCAAGAAGGCCGATTTGCTGAAATACGGTGTGCTCCCGGTTCTAGTGGTCATCGAGAACAAGCGTTCGAATGCTCTCGACCTGCGAGACATCCAAGTGAGTCTCGTGGCGGCAGATGGACGGCATGCGGACCCGGTGAGTCCCGAGGACCTACCCTTTCTCGCTAGGCACGCGAAACCTCCGAGCGTGAAGCCCTATCCGCCGATTCCGCTCCCGAAGAAAAAGAACCCGTTGAATGCGCCGGAGATTGTGATGCGGGCGTTCGCGGCAAAGATGTTGCCGCCGGGAGATTCAGCCAGTGGCTTCCTTTATTTTGAGGCCACACCCGAGACCGGTGACAAGCTCTACCTCAACGGCGTTCGCGACGCGCGAACTCAGGAAGAAATTATCTATTTCGAGTTCCCGCTCGATAAATAGATGCTTCCGCAGTTCGAGTTTGTCGAGCGTCACCCTGCTTCCATTGAGGTAACCTGGGTTTTCGCTGTGCAGCGTGACCGCCCTTTTTCCTATGTCAAAACCTTTCTGCCCATCCTTTTCCCTGTTTTTCGCGATAGTGATTTGTGTCTTTGGAGCAGATCGGCTGTGGTCGCAGGCGCCTTCCGGTCAGGCGCCGGACTCCGAAACGGAAATCTTTCACAATCTCCGCTTCCGGAACCTCGGACCGGCCATTTCAGGAGGAAGAGTCACCTCGGTCGTCGGCGTTCCTGGTGACCCTGATCTGTACTACGCGGGAGGAGCGGCGGGCGGAGTTTTCAAAAGCACCAACGGCGGTATCACTTGGAAGGCAGTGTTCGAGCACGAGGGGACAGCATCGATCGGATCGATTGCTCTAGCTCCTTCCAATCCGAATCTCGTTTGGGTCGGCACGGGCGAAGTCAACATTAGAAACGATGTGATCGACGGGGCCGGCGTGTATCTGTCAACCGATGCCGGTGAGTCCTGGACATGCATGGGCCTCAAAGACGCTGGACAGATCTCGCGCGTTCTTGTCGATCCGCATAACTCGAGCATCGTATTCGTAGGCGCGCTAGGGCACACGTGGGCACCGAACGCCGAGCGGGGCGTGTTTCGCAGTGTTGATGGAGGGAAGACCTGGAAGAAGGTTCTTTTTGTCGACGACACAACTGGCGTTGCGGACCTGACCATGGAAGCAAACAATCCGCAGGTGCTGTATGCAGCGATGTGGCATTTCCGGCGCTATCCGTGGACGCTCGAAGACGGGGGAGAAAGCAGCGGGATTTACCGCAGCACGGATGGCGGCGAGACCTGGAATAAGTTGACGGAAGGCCTTCCCAAAGGTCCGCTTGGCCGCATCGCAATTGCGTCGGCGCCTAGTAATCCAAGCCATCTGTACGCCCTCATCGCGGCGAAAAAAGGGCTGCTCTGGCAGTCATTCGACATGGGGAATCATTGGACCGAGGTAAGCGATAACCATGCCCTCGACGTGCGCCCGTTTTACTTCTCCCAGATGGTTGTTTCACCCGTCGATGAGAATAAGATTTATTTCCTGTCCTTCCAGATGATGGAATCCGATGACGGCGGAAAGACGGCGCATGAAGCAGATCACGGCGTTCATCCGGATCACCATACGCTTTGGATCGATCCTAAAAACCCGTCCCGCATGATTCAGGGGAATGATGGCGGCGTGTTCGTCAGCATGGATACCGCGAAATCGTGGCGCTTCGTCGATTCCCTGCCGATTGCACAGTTGTATCAGGTGGCGGTGGATTCGAAAAAGCCCTACACGGTGTGCGGGGGGCTGCAAGATAATAGCTCCTGGTGCGGGCCATCCAGCGATCTCGGCCGCCACGGAGTCACAAACGCCGATTGGTATACGGTGGTTGGCGGCGACGGCGAATATGCGGTTCCGGCCCCGAACGATCCGGAGATCATTTACACGGATGCCCAGAACGGGTTCATCGAGCGGCTCGACCAGCGAAATCACCTCAGTCATTTCCTGCGCCCGTACGTTAAAGGTGTAGAGGACACCCCGCCCGCCGAACTGAAGTACCGTTTCAACTGGACAGCTCCCATTGCGGTCTCCCCCCACGATGCCAATGAGGTCTATCTCGGCGGAAACGTAGTCTTCAAATCCACGGACGGAGGGCAATCCTGGAGCGCAATCAGCGGTGATTTGACGCGAAATGACAAGAGCAAGCAAGTCATTGCCGGCGGTCCCGTGCAACATGACATTAGCGGGGCGGAAAGCTATGACACGATACTTTCCGTCACGCTTGCACCCACCGATCCGAAAGTGATCTGGGTGGGTACCGATGATGGCTGCGTGCAGGTCACACGCGACGGAGGCAAAACGTGGAATCGCGTCGACTCTCATATTGCCAATGCACCGCAGTGGGCTCGCGTTTATCAGGTGGGCGTATCGCCGTTCGACGCCGGAACCGCTTACGCGGCCTTTGATGCGCACGAACTCGATGACCGGCACGCTTACGTCTTCAAAACAAGCGATTATGGCGCAACATGGCAGCCGATAATGAGTGGACTCCCGGCTGATGTTCCGGTGGTAGTCGTCCGTGAGGATCCGAACGTGCGCGGTTTCCTTATGGCTGGAACGGAGACCGGCCTCTATTATTCGCCCGATGCGGGCGAGCATTGGAACCGCGTGAAGGCGCACTTCCCCACCACGCCCGTTTGGGATTTGACCTTCGTCAAAGACAGTCATGACTTGGTGGTCGCCACTCATGGCCGCGGCTTTTTTGTTTTTGACGATCTGCGTCCGCTAGAGCAGTTAAACGCAACCATCGAAAGCAGTAATTTTCATCTGTTCGCGGCTGGTACAGGGACGCACTTCCATCGTTGGGAACTGGATGAAGACAATCCAGTTCCGTTCTCTACTCCAAACGCGCCGGACGGAGCGCCCATCGATTACCTATTGAAAACGAAGCTGGACGCGTCTGCTGAACAGAAGGCCGCACACCACACGCCGGTAAAAATAACGATCACCGACTCGAAGGGCGATCTCGTCGCGACACATTTTGGCCCATCGAACGCGGGCATCAATCGCTTCGTGTGGAATCTTCGATACCAGGGTGCCAGGCGCCTCGAATCGGACATTCCTTCCACTCCGTTGCAACCGGGGGAACTCGAAGAGGTCCGGTATTTCAGCACGGGACCGCGCGTGCTGCCGGGAAAGTACAACGTTGCGGTGACTGTAAATGGTGAGACGCAAAAGACAGAAGTGACGGTGCGCGCCGATCCCAACCTGCCGTTCGATGAAAGCCGCTTTCGCGCTCAAACGGAAGCGGCTCTCGCCCTGAGGGACGAAGTGATCGCGCTAAACAGCATGATCGAGCGAATCAATTCGATGGACCGGCAACTGGAAGAATTCAGGAACGCTGCCGCTCTCGAAACCGAGGGTTCTCAGAAGTATGCACCGCTCGTTCAGCAAAGCCATGAACTCGAGAGAAAGCTGAAATCCTTGAAAGACAGCGTCTACGATCCCAACATCCAACACAACGTCGAAGAGGACGACATCCATGATCTCACCGCTCTGCACGCCAACATCCAGGGCCTTTCGGGCGAGTTGGCCCAAGCCTATGATCAGCCCCCCAACGCTCTCTTGCGGGAAAGAATAGCGCAGTTGAGCGAAGAGGCGCGCAAAAGCGTGACCGCTTTCAATGCGCTGCTGAAATCGGACATAGCAACGTTCAACAAAGCCGCGTATGCCGAAGGCGCTCCTACCCTATTCGGCGGAGATCCCATTGCGGAAAAGGCCGCTCCCGCTGTTCGTTGAGTCCATGCCAGTGATCACGGTCTAGAGCCGGCTTTAGACCACAAGTGGGGCAGAGCCGGTTCGTGGTCCCTGCTATTCAGTTCGTCCCTTCACAAGTGGCGTCAGCGCACAGGCTGCAGAGCACACGAGCGCGACGAACCAATCTCCAATTTAAGGGCCCTCTTGACATAAACTACAGGTGTAGTAGAATTCCAAACAGCCATAGTAAATGCCTCAAACCAAACTGAGCAAGCTCGAATTTCAAATCATGGAGATGCTTTGGAGCCGTGGTGCCTCGTCGATCCGCGAGATTCTGGAGAGCTTTCCTACAAAGAAGCAGCCCGCTTACACGACAGTTCAAACGACGGTTTACCGGCTGGAAGCAAAAGGCGCAGCGCGGCGGGTGAAGAAGGTCGGGAATTTTCATGTTTTTGAGGCGGCGATTTCGCGCGATGCGGCGCAAAGGCGCTTGATCGACGAAATGCTTGCAGCTTTCGGCGGACGCACGCAGCCGGTAATGGCTCATCTCATCAAATCAGGCAAGCTCACTATGGACGACGTAAAAGATGCCGAAAAGATGCTCCGGGAAATCGAGGCGAAGGAGAAAGCGCGATGATTTTGGACAAGATAATGCCGGCTGCCTTGGCAAATCACTTGTGGCAGTCCACTGTATTTGCGTTAGCCGCTGCGCTCCTGGCCTTTGCGCTAAGAAAGAATCGAGCGGAAACGCGGTATTGGTTGTGGCTCGCTGCATCCCTGAAGTTTCTGATCCCGTTTTCGATTTTGGTCGCGATTGGTGGCACAATTCATTGGCCGAGTACTGCTCCGGTTGTGCATTCCACGTTCAGCACAGCCGTGCAATATATGGGCCAGCCTTTTGCACCTGCGTACGCTTTCACGTCCGGGAAGGTCGATGGCATCATCTGGCGCTGCAAGCACCATTCCGGTAATTGCGTTTGCGATCTGGTTGTGCGGATTTGCCTCCGTGCTGCTCGCATGGACACGAAGCACGTTGCGAATTGCGGCGGTGATGCGCCGCGCAAGACCAGTGGACATGGACGCCCCAATTCGGGTCCTGTCATGTGAATCGTCGCTGGAACCCGGCGTCTTCGGCGTTTTTCGCCCTGTGTTGCTGCTTCCTGCCGGCATAGCGCATCGTCTGGAACCGGCCCATCTGCGGGCGATTGTTGCCCATGAACTCTGCCATGTGAGACGACGGGACAACTTGGCGGCTGCACTTCACATGCTGGTGGAAGCACTTTTCTGGTTTCATCCGCTGGTGTGGTGGGTGGGGGCGCGCATGGTAGAGGAGCGGGAGCGCGCTTGTGATGAGGAAGTGCTCCGGCTCGGCAATCAGCCGCGCGTTTACGCAGAAAGCATCCTGAAGACATGCCAGTTTTTCTGTGGAATCGCCGCGGGTCTGCATGTCTGGCGTGACCGGCGCCGATCTGAAGAAACGAATCACGCACATCATGAGCCAAGGTTTCGCAGCCCGGCTGACGCTGAGAAAGAAACTGCTTTTAGCCAGCACCGCTACAGCGGCGCTTGCCTTACCGATTGCCGTGGGATTGCTGAGTGGCAAGGATTTGACGCGGCGTCGCAGTCGGACGAGAGGCTCCCGGCTGTGTTCGAGGTTGCCTCGATTAGGCCTGCCGATCCTTCCCGCCGCGGAATGTCTATACATCTTGCTCCCGGCGGCAGGTATGAAGCAGCGGGAATGAGTCTCAAGTTACTGGTTGAGAACGCGTTTGACCTTCACGACTTTCAGGTATACGGAGGACCTGCTTGGGTAACTTCCGCAAAGTATGACATCCTTGCGAAAGGACCGGACGGAGATTCCTCGGAAACTGCAAAACAGCGCCGTGCAGTACGGCAGCGGCTGCAGTCGCTCCTGGCGGATCGGTTCCAGTTCAAGTGTCATACAGTTACGAAAAATCTGCCTATATATGCAATGGTGATTGCGAAAGGCGGTCCGAAGCTGGCTCGAGTAAACGACAACGACATGTCGTCTATGACAATGGGCGGCCGGCAATTGAGCGCCGAGGCGGTTTCCATGCCGCTGCTAGCAGAAAATCTATCCAGCTTGGTCAAACGGGTTGTTCAGGACAGGACGGGGCTTCCCGGGCAATACAGACTCACCCTTCAGTGGACGCCTGACGATGTTCAGACCGTAGCGGCGGGAGTGAGCCAGGGCGCCAATCAGACGCTGTCGAGTGGTGCCGATAGTCCTTCCATTTTCACGGCGATGCAGGAACAGTTGGGTCTGAAGCTGGAGCCTCGCAAGGGACCTGTAGAGATCCTCGTGATTGACCATGTCGAGAAGCCGTCCGAGAATTAGCAGGTCGGAGGGAAAGGGAACCCGTGATGAATCTGCAAACGATGCTTCCGACCGGACTGGCCAACCATCTCTGGCAGTCAACGGTATTTGCGTTAGCCGCTGCGCTGCTGGCCTTTGCGCTACGAAAGAATCGAGCGGAAACGCGCTATTGGTTGTGGTTGGCGGCGTCGCTGAAGTTTCTGATCCCCTTTTCGATTCTGGTCGCGATGGGAGGCACGATTCATTGGCCGAGTGCGGCGCCGGTTGTGCATTCCACGTTCAGCACAGCGGTGCAAGAGATCGGCCAGCCTTTTGCACGCTTCGACGCTGTAGCTTCCGAGAAGGTGACGGCATCACTGGCGCGCAAGCACGATTCCGGTGATTGCGTTTGCGATCTGGCTGTGCGGATTTGCCATGCGTGCTGCTCGCATGGGCACGAAGCTGCGCTGCGAATTGCGGCGGTGATGCGGCGCGCAACGCCACTGGACATCGACGCCCCGATTCGGATCCTGTCATGTGAATCGTCGCTGGAACCGGGCGTGTTCGGCATTTTTCGCCCTGTGTTGCTGCTGCCTGCCGGCATCGCGCAGCATCTGGAACCGGCCCATCTGCGGGCGATTGTTGCCCATGAACTTTGCCACGTGAGACGGCGGGACAACATGGCGGCTGCAGTTCACATGCTGGTGGAAGCACTTTTCTGGTTTCATCCGCTGGTGTGGTGGGTGGGGGCGCGCATGCTAGAAGAGCGCGAGCGCGCTTGCGATGAAGAAGTGCTCCGGCTCGGCAATCAGCCGCACGTTTACGCAGAAAGCATCCTGAAGACGTGCGAGTTTTTTGTGGAATCGCCGCGGGTCTGCATGTCCGGCGTGACCGGCGCCGATCTGAAGAAACGAATCATGCACATCATGAGCCAAGGCTTCGCAGCCCGGCTGACGCTGAGAAAGAAACTGCTTTTAGCCAGCACCGCTACAGCGGCGCTTGCGTTACCGATTGCTGTGGGATTGCTGAGTGCGGCGCAAAGCTCGACGGAAGCGCAAGCCGGTCCCAACAGTCAGCCGCTTACGTTTGAAGCCGCCTCCATCAAGCCGAGCGCACCCGGAGCGAGAGGACCGATGCTGCAAATGAGCCCCGGGGGACGAATCCGGACGAGTGGAATGACCGCAAGATTTTTGATTGAAATAGCGTACGACGTCAAGGATTCGCAGCTAGAGGGCGGACCATCCTGGATCAATTCCGAACGCTATGACATTGAGGCAAAGCCCGAAGATTCCGTTGCCGCCACCCTTGACAAAATTCCGCCGGAGCAGCGTAAACAAAAACTCGGAGAGATGATGCAGTCGCTGCTGCGCGACCGCTTCAAACTGGTCGTGGGTCACGAGACCAAGGAGCTTCCGGTCTATATGCTGGTGGCTGCGAAAAATGGACCAAAATTAAAAGTATCGGAGTTCAAGCCTCCCCAGCAGCCAAGCGACACACCTCTTGCATCCGAGGCAGGCCATTTCAGGCCTCCGCCCCCACCCCCGCCAGGCGGCCCGCGCATGCCGGGTGGCCTGATGATGCGCGGTCCCGGCCATCTTGAGTCAACCGGGGCTGAGATGCCCATGCTGGTGAACGTCTTGTCGATGATCACGCACAAAGTCGTTATTGATAAGACCGGCCTTTCGGGCCGCTATGACTTCACGCTGAACTGGACACCCGACGAAAGCCAGCTTCGATCCGGTGGTCCCGAAGGGCCCGGAGGTCCTGGTGGACCGGGCGGCAGTGGTGCACCGCCACCCGCTGACCCAAATGGCCCCGATCTGTTGACCGCCATCCAGGAACAGCTTGGCCTGAAACTCGAGGCGCGAAAAGCTCCGGTAGACGTTCTCGTGATCCAGCATGTGGAGAAGCCGTCCGAGAACTAGCCGCGCCGCCTCATATTCTCTGGCGGCTTGGCTGAGCCTCGTATCACTTGCTGCCGCCGAACTTCATGGCCGCGTGACCTTCAACGGGTTACCGGTGCCGGGTGCATCGGTTACAGCTGAAGATGACGGAAAGAAGTTCGTCACCACGACGGACGAGCAAGGGACGTACTCGTTCACTGATCTGAGCGACGGGCGTTGTTCGATTCGAGTTGAAATGCTCGGGTTCGAACCGGTGCACCAGCAAGTAGCCGTTGCGCCGAACGCGCCAGCCGTGGATTGGCAACTCAGGCTGTTGCCTTTGGACCAGATCAATGCACAGATAGAGAAAGCGCCCACCGTCCGATTGCCTGACCAGGGCGTGAAGAAGGAAGCCGGTTCAGCAGTTGAGGCATCAGAAGATCTCACGCAGCAAGCGGCGAATGGTCTCCTGATCAACGGCAGCGTGGTGAATGCATCTGCTTCGCCTTTTGGCCTGAGCCCAGCGTTCGGGAACCATCGAGTGGGAGCGAATAGTTTGTACAACGGCGGTATCGGGCTCACGTTCGATAATTCCACGCTGGATGCGCGACCGTTTTCGTTGACCGGGCAAGATACTCCGAAGCTTTCGTACAACCGCATGACCGGCTTGCTCGCGTTTGGCGGGCCGCTGCGCATTCCACATCTCCTGCACAACGGCCCGAACATCTTTCTTGGGTACCAATGGACGCGCAATCGCAACGCAACGACGAGTTCCGCCCTGATGCCTGACGCTTTGGAGCGCGAAGGGATGTTTTCGCATCCCATTTTGGATCCCGCCACGGGTCTGCCGTTTCCGGGGAATCAAATTCCCGCGAACCGCATCAGCCCGCAGGCGCATGCACTGCTCAATCTATATCCGCTGCCAAACTTCACTTCGAATGCCGGATACAACTACCAGGTTCCGCTCATCAGCCCAATGCATCAGGACGCATTGCAGTCGCGTTTCAACAAAGGTATCGGAAACAGGGATCAGCTTTATGGCGGGCTCGCATTGGCGAGTACTCGCACCGATAATCCGAGCGTCTTCGAGTTCCTGGATACAAGCGACACATTGGGCCTCAACACAACTCTGAACTGGTCGCATCGTTTCAACCAGCACGCACTGCTGAATGTCGGATATCAGTTCAGCCGGTTTTCGATGCTCGTCAGGCCGTATTTTCAGAATCGCGAAAATGTCTCAGGGCTAGCGGGAATTTCGGGAAACGATCAGGATCCGCGGGACTGGGGACCACCCTCTTTGGTCTTCTCGAGCGGCATCGCAGGGCTTACGGATTCTGACAGCGAATTCAATCGCAATCAGACCAGCGGTGAATCGGCTTCGATGTTTTGGAATCGAGGCGGTCACAATTTCCAGTTCGGCGGGGACCTCAGGCGGCAGGAGTTCAATTACCTATCGCAGCAGAATCCTCGCGGGACATTCACGTTCACGGGAGCGGCAAGCGGTTCCGATTTTGCCGACTTTCTGCTTGGTATTCCGGACGCGAGTTCTATTGCTTTCGGCAATGCCGACAAGTACTTTCGTGAATCCGTTTACGACGGCTACTTCACCGACGATTGGCGGATTAGCCCCGAGTTCAGCGTGAATGCCGGCATTCGTTGGGAATACGGCGCGCCCATTACCGAACTCTATAACCGGATGGCCAACCTTGATATTGCGCCCAGCTTCAGCGCCGTCGCTCCGGTTATAGCGGATGATCCGATGGGCGTGCTGACGGGCCAACACTATCCCAATTCGCTGATCCGGCCTGATAAGAGCGGGTTCGAGCCGCGCGTCGGCTTCGCGTGGCGTCCGATTTCCGGATCGTCTCTAGTGATTCGCGGCGGGTACGGAGTTTATCGCGATACATCTGTCTATCAGACGCTCGCAACACAGATGGCACAGCAGGCGCCCTTGTCGAAGAGCTTGAGCGTGCAGAACAGTCCGGCAGATCCTCTTACTCTGGCCGACGGCTTCAAGGAACCGCCCGGGATGACGCCCGATACGTTCGGAATCGATCCGAATTTTCGGGTGGGTTACGCGCAGGATTGGCAGTTCTCGGTTCAGCGCGATCTGCCTGCATCGCTGCAGATGACCGCAACATATTTGGGCATAAAGGGAACGCGTGGACTGCAAGAGTTTCTGCCGAATACTGTTCCGTATGGGGCCGTAAATTCCTGCCCTGCTTGTCCAACCGGCTTCGCGTATCTCGTTTCGAACGGCAATTCCACGCGCGAATCGGGCCAGCTTCAATTGCGACGGCGATTGCATAACGGCTTGACCGGAATCCTGCAATATACGTTTTCAAAATCGATCGACGACGATGCGGCGCTGGGCGGCCAAGGATTTTCAGCGACCTCGCAATCCAATACGAATGGGCCGCAAGGCTCAGGAGGGCCCACCAACATGGGCGCAGTGCTGCTTGCGCCTTCGGCATCAGCGCAGCAGAGTCCGGCGATCGCGCAGAACTGGCTCAACCTGCGCGCGGAGCGAAGCTTATCGTCCTTCGATCAGCGGCACCTGCTCGCGTTCCAGTTGCAGTACACGACAGGCATGGGCCTGGGCGGAGGAACGCTGCTGAGCGGCTGGAAGGCAGCGTTGCTGAAAGAGTGGACCCTCGCAACCGAAATCAACGTGGGCAGTGGTCTGCCGCAAACGCCGGTTTATCTCGTTCCCGTGCAGGGCACCGGTTTCACTGGAACCATCCGGCCCGACTACACGGGGTTGCCGCTGTATTCGGCTCCGGCCGGTCTGTATTTGAATCCGGCTGCGTATGCTGCTCCGCTGCCAGGCGAATGGGGAAACGCGGGGCGAAATTCAATCACCGGTCCAGCGCAGTTCTCGCTGGATGCTTCGTTGGGCCGCACATTCCGGGTAAGCGATCGCTTGAATCTGGACTTGCGCTTTGATTCGACGAACGCGCTGAACCACGTCACCTACACCGGCTGGAACACAACCGTAAACGGTCGCCAATTCGGTCTGCCTGTGGCTGCGAACGCCATGCGCAGCGTGCAGACCACTCTCCGATTGAGGTTCTAGGGATGCGCCGAACACTTGCTGTCTTAACTTTCGGAGTTGTCTCTCTGCGTGCACAGCAGGTCGGCCAGAATGCGCCTGTGACTGCCAGCAACACATCGACATTCAAGACCAGTTCGCAGCTAGTAATTGAGACCGTTAGCGTCGCAGATAAGCGAGGGCAGCCGATAGAAGGTCTCACGGCAAAAGACTTCAGTCTGACTGAAGACGGCGTGCCGCAACAAATTCGATTTTTCGAGCAGCAGAAGTTGCCGGAGCACCTGGAAACACCAGCGGCTCCATCGCAGCGGGAAAACATTCACATTTACGACAAGCTCGGCCACACCCACATCACGCCGGAACATACGGGGAGCACTCGTTATAAAGACCGACGCCTGCTGGCACTTTACTTCGATATGACGGCGATGCCGCAGGGGGATCAACTGCGCGCTTTGTCGGCTGCAATCAAGTTTGTGCGAACGCGAGATGAGCCCCGCCGATGTGATCGCGATTTTGCGTTACGCCGGCGGGTCTGTGGACGTGTTGCAGGATTTCACAGCCGATCGCGACCGTCTACTGAGCATTCTGGAGACGATGGTCGTCGGGGAGGGCCAAGGGCTGGACCAATCCGTCAGTGACGCGAGCAGCTCCGATACCGGCGCCGCGTTTGGGCAGGACGAGAGCGAGTTCAACATCTTCAACACCGACCGGCAGTTGTCGGCCCTGCAAACTGCGGCGAAGCTGCTGGGCCAGCTTAGTGAGAAGAAATCGCTGCTGTACTTCGCCAGCGGACTGCGGCTGAACGGGTTGAACAATCAGGCGCAGCTACATGCCACGATCAACGAGGCGATTCGCGCTGGTGTGACGTTTTGGCCGATCGACGCGCGCGGACTGGTCGCCGAGGCGCCTTTAGGCGATGCAACGAAGGGCTCTCCGGGAAATAGCGGGATGTATTCAGGAGCGGCGGCTCTGGCGACCAGAATGAGTTTCCAGCAATCGCAGGACACGCTTTACGCTCTTGCATCCGATACCGGAGGCAAGGCCCTGTTCGACTTCAATGACCTTACGAAAGGAATTCTCGAAGCCGAGCGCGCCGTTGCAAGTTACTACATCATCGGATATTACGCGACGAACACGAATCCAGATGGAAAGTTTCGAAGGATTAAAATTTCACTCACTGGCGGGGCGGCGGCGAAACTGGATTATCGCCAAGGTTACTTCGCGTCAAAACAGTTTAGTAAGTTTACGGCGGCTGACAAAGAACGGCAACTGGAGGATGCGCTGATGTTGCCGGACCCCGTCACGGATCTCACAATTGCGATGGAAGTGGATTATTTTCAGTTGAATCGCGCCGAGTATTTCGTGCCCGTGGTCGTAAAGATTCCCGGACGCGAGCTTGCACTGGCGAAACGCGGCGGCGCCGAGCACACGCTGATCGATTTCATCGGCGAGGTGAAGGATAGCTTCGGCACGACAATCAGCAATGTCCGCGATAAAGTGAACGTCAAGCTGAGCGAGGCCACGGCGGCCGAGTTGGCGAAACGGCCGATTGAGTACGACACCGGTTTTACATTACTGCCAGGAACGTACGTGCTGAAGCTTCTGGCCCGAGATGCGGAGACGGGCCGCATTGGCACCTATCAGACGAGCTTTGTCATTCCGAACCTAAATAAGCAGGACAAGAAGATCGCCATCAGCTCCGTGGTGCTGAGTAGTCAGAGAGTTGATTTGAAAGAGGCGCTGTACAACACCAAGCAAAAGGATAAGGAGAAAGCAGAAGCGGTAAATCCGCTGGTCGAGAACGGCTACAAGCTGATTCCGAGCGTGACGCGCGTGTTTCACACCGGGCGCGAGATGTATGTGTATTTGCAGGCTTACGAGCAGGACGCACCTGCCGCACAGCCCGTGGTCGGGTTCGTCAGCTTTTATCGAGGCGCGACGAGGGCTTACCAGAGCCAGCCGCTCGAGATTAAGACGCCCGCGGCAGACCGGCTAAAGACCATGTCGCTCTCGTTTGCCATCGCGCTGAACGCCCTTCCTCCCGGCGATTACATATGCCAACTCAGCATTCTGAACCCGGACGGGCAAAAAGGCGCGTTCTGGCGGGCGCCGGTCGTGTTGATTCAGTAAAACGCGCGCCAATACTCCGTTGCGACCGTAAGCTCCTCGCTTAAATCGCTGCCCCACCAATACCGCCCTCGCTGCACTTCGCCCAGCGAGTTGCACCTGTATCTCTTGTGCGCATTCGATCCGCCATGAGCGAAATCAGACGTAGCTATATGTCCGGCGTTTGGTAAAGCCCGGGGTGGAATGGACCTTGGCGTGGAGGCCCGTAACCGAAAACATGGAGCGGGAGACGGGGATCGAACCCGCGACGTCCAGCTTGGGAAAAAGTCCGACAGTTGTATCTAAAACACTTAGTAGTCTCTGAGACGCTTATTCGACTTACGCAAGCACTTGTTGTATCAACGACTTCCTTTCTGCAACCTTGTAATCGAGGTACAAACGAGGTACATCCCAATGTCCTCGTAGCTTCAATTCAACTGCTAAACATCCCTTGGCCAGAAACAATAATGGCTCGCGTTGGAGCGCGAGCCATCCTTGGGGACCCATTTCGAATACCGACACCTGGAGCGACCATGAAGATCGGTTGACTGCAGAGTGGCTGCAGAGAAAAGGAATTCTGGTGGACGTCGGCACTGCGCCCGGACGTTCAACGTGCATGAAGCACGCATCTATTGCCTAGCCGCAGCAGATTGAGGGGAACCGCTTCTCCATGAAATAACCACTCGTTAATTCCTTAAGCAAGTTTTCCGTTCCGCTGCTCCCCAATACCCGGCCAACGCCGTTTTGGTCTCGGCACTTCATCGAGGAATCGGATGTCGCTGCATCCAAACATCCAGTGCGGATGATTACCCTTCACAAAAGTGAAATCGACTTCTTCGTGTGAATCCCGCCCGTAGATGCTTCTTCTGTTGACGACCGGACTGTAAACCTCGGCCGTTTGACTCAAGAATGCCGCCCACCAACTGAACGACGAGTTCGCTCTGAAGATCGTTCGGGCGAAATACAATTGAAGGAAATCACAGAGCCAGTCAAAAATCACGTTGGGTCCCATGTATTCGGAGCCGACAGGATAGGTCCATCCTCCTCTCGCAACCGGATTTCGCTCGCAGTGCCATTTGCCAAGGTAATCATCGGAGATCCATTCGATCCTCTCCGGATCGAAACCAAACTGACGGAAAGCGCGCACGTATGATTGCTTCGACAGCACGGAGTAGCCTTGCTCATGGCTCTTGTTGTAGCTAGGATTTGCGATGTCATCCCTACGAAGATGCGCCACGTCGTAAGTTCCACGACGCTCGCTGAATCTCTTGAAGAACTCAGTCTCGCGAACCTCCTCGCTGAAAACGAAAACGTTGTTTCTTAAGTAAGTCGCGGACATGCGTTCGAATATGGAAGCGTGATACGCGCAAACGCTGTCAATGAATACGGCTCTCTTTCCAGCCCAATTCTCCCGCGGATCATCGGGATTCAAATACTCGAACGACGATCTGCTTCTGGCATTGTAGGCATCGATAGCGCGCGATCTGGCGCCGAGATTATTCAAAGCCGGTTGACTCTGGTTCAGCAGCAAGCGAAGTTCATCGTCCCGTACTACTTGATGATGGCAGGGTTCGAATATACGCGTGCCTTCCCAATCCGAAGGCAAGATGCAGTCAACGCCGAATACTCTGGAGTATTCGGAGGCGAAGGCATATTGGTGCATTCTATTGCCAAACCGGCCGTTCCAGTGGCAAACCAGAATTCCAGACCGTTGCATCTAGCCTCTGTGCGCAATCCGCGTGGTCGTCGGGCCGCTAGGGGCACCGGCAGGGCGGCCAGGTGGTCGGATCGAAGATATTCGGTATGGCTCCGCATTTCGACGCCGACATGACGATGCGTAGTACGGTACTAACCGCGCCAAAGGTGGCCACCACGTAGACATTGCCGGCGCCGATGATCGCGTACAGGGCAAATAGCGTGACGACAAGAACGTCGTTGAACATAACCACCCATTTAAGCAGCGTGCAACAACTCCAGGGCTTCAAGGCACATGGCAAACAGCAGACGGCTATCCAGATGATCAGTACGATTGTCGCGATGACGCCGCAGATGAGCGCCGCCACCCAGTAAGCAAAATAGAGCAGGGTCCCGGTCACCCAGTGCGAAATCCCCCACCACCAAATTAAGAAACAGCAAATACTGAATCCCCCGCCGCCGGTGGTCGGGGAGGGTGTCGGTGTTGGTGTTGGCGTCGGTGTAATCGGCGTCAGCGTGAGCGTCGGTGTAATCGGTGTCGGTGTAATCGGCGTCAGTGTGAGCGTCGGTGTCGGAGTAACTCCTGGGCAGGCTGTCACAGGGAATGACTTGAACGTGGTGTACGTGCACTTCGCGTATGGGGATTTCAGCGTTGCCGACACTGTTACGAAATGCGAGGCGCCCCCGGTCAGTGCCTGGATCGGACTTGTTGTCGGATTCGTACTTGGGATCGAGGTAATCCCAGCGGCAGCATCCCAGGACCACTGGATCGAGGCGACTGACCAACCCGCAAGTATGGCGACACTTGCCGTGACGTCCCGCTGGCCGGCCGCGTCACAAGTTGGGCTTTCAGCGATCGTGATCGCGCCGAACGGGTTGTTCGCCGGACACGTGGGCGGCGGATTGTCCTGGCCGCACTCCAGAGTCACCAGCGAACTCTTAGTGCACGTCGGATCGGTGTCGCAGGTGATGATTATCGTCCGCTGCGAATCGCAGACGCAGCCTTCCGTATTCTTGAACTCGTCGGACTCCCAACTGCCGTCCGCCTTGACCTCGATGCCGCTAACTGTTCCGCTGCACCCCGTACTAATGGATACGGTGGGCTGCCCTCTCCCCCTCGGCGGCGGGCACCCCGCTATGGTACCGCTCACGCGAAAATAAGGCGGGGCTCCAGGTCCCGTAAAAGGCTGTCCGCCGGGCGCGGTTATACCGCGGAACTCAACGACTTTAATCGTGCACATAGCGCGCGTGACTCCCCTATCTCTTCTACGGGTCGGTCGTCGCCGACTCGACCGACGAAAAGCCGGTCTCATTTTGCTTGGATCCCGTCTCACGCGCCTTGACCTGGTATCTGTACTGCGTGAGCGCAGCAAGGCGGAAGTCGGTGTAGCTTGGCGAGGTCTGCCAACCGCTGTCGTGTCCCCCGCCACCGACACACTCGAAGTAATACTCGACACCATTGGGATGCGACGCTGCGGTGGCCACCATTGAGATTGAAGTTTCCCCAGCGCGCTGCGGTACGCTGGACCAAGTCATTGGATTGGGCAAGGGCGGACAATCCAAATAGATGTTGTAGATGTCGCTCGGGTTCAACTCCAGGTTGTAGATGTGAACGTCGTCGATGACGCCTCCATAGCTCGAAGTGCCGTCGGCCTTGGAGCCGATCTTGAACTCGTCGGCCGAAGTGAGCGGCCGGTACTTGCCCGCCGCGCTCCGCCAGGGCAGCCCGTTGAGATAAATGTTCATGCTGCCGCTGATGGCGTTTTTGGTGAACGCCCAGTGACTCCATTGCCCCACCGGTAGACTAGGCGGAGCGGGAGCTAGGCCGGTAGGATCTGATTGAAGGGCATCCCATTCGACCGCGTCGATGTGGCCATTGGCGCCCACACCGGCGTCGAAGGCCACTAGGCGGCGCCCAACCGTCGCGCGAATGGTAGGGCCATCCGTTGCATCCTCGGCGTCGAAGATCCAGGTGTCGTTTGGAGCTACAGGCGCACCGTTCAACCATAGGGTCACAGTGACCTGTTTGTCCAATGAGGTGAGCGACGCGGCGGGGATACTCACGTTATCATCGATGCCGTCGAATCTGAGAGCCGAGCCGATTCGGCCTTGCGACCAACTCGCACCGTCGATCGTCCCGTGGTTGCCGAACTGTGTGGCGTCGGCCGTGATCGCAACGGAGGGGCCCAGCGAACCGGTGTTTTCATCAAACTCCCAGCGACCGACCTGGCCGGAGAAATTGGTTGAGTCGGCGGTGTAAATGACTTCTACTTCCGCCGCTGCCAGTGCGTAATTGTAGAGGCGGACTTCGTCGAGTTTGCCCACGTAGTTGTACGTTTCATACTGGGCGCAGCCGGTTCCGATCCGGAACTGACCAATCGTTCCACAAACATCGCCGCTGCTGTTTTTGTCTGCCCAAAGCAAGCTGCCGTTCAGGTAGATACTGGCAAGGCCAGAGGAGTCTCTCGCGAACACCCAGTGATTCCATTGGTCTTTGTACGCGGCCGCGGGAAGGATATTGGTTATCTTGGTGTCCGCACCCGAGTCTCCGCCAGCGCGAAAGAAAGCCCTGGCATCGCCTGACGGAATGATTGCCAATAGGGCAGTCGTGCCATCCGTCTTCAATGCGGATATTGCGATCGAACCATAATTGCTATTTACGATTGGCAGCGAAGAATCCCCGTATGTCCAAAGGGCAACGCTGACTGCTGGATCGGAAAAGGTCATGCCGTCGACTGGGATATCGACGTAGTCGTTGGCACCGTTGCAGGTCAGACAGTTGCCGATCTTGCCGGCGGCGCGCGACTGGCCGGCACTGCGGAGCGTGCCGTGGTTTTGCAGGTCGGACCAGTCCTTGGCGCTTGTGCCGGAGAGTTCGTCGAACCGCCACCAGCCCATCAATCCACAGTCGCCGCGGTGCCCACCGATACTATAGAGGCCAGTAATGTCGGCCAACTGAAGCTCGCTGTCGTACACCCGCAATTCATCTATGTTGCCCTCGTAACCGAGAGAGCCGTCGCACTTGCTGCCCACTGTGAATGCGGTGGCTTGTCCCATGATCTGGGTGTTCCCCGTGGCTTCTGCCCACAGCGCGCCGTTAAAATAAATCCTCATGTGCCCCGTGTCGGCATTCTTGGTGAAGGCCCAGTATTGCCAGCGGCTCTTGGCTTGCGTGAGAGTCATGGGTCGGCTGACGACGTCGCTGACGCCGGCCTCAAAGTACGCAACGGCGTCGGAGAATGGGAGCCGGCCGCGAAGCACCGCATCACCATTCGCGGTGAGCGCCTCGAAGATCACCTCGCCCTGTGGCTGCGCGGCCGCCCCATACAGCCAGAACGCGATGCTGATTTGGCGATCGACCGTCGAAAGCACGCTTATGGGGATGCTGACCGAGCCGACGCCGGTGAACCGCAGGGCATTATTGAGAATGCCCGTGACATGATCGGCATTCGCAATCGCGGCGTCGCGGCCGAGGGTGGATGAGTCTTTGGCAGTCGTTCCCGTGGACTCGTCGAACTTCCACCAACCCACCAGGCCGTAACTGCAATTCAAGCTCCAGACATAGCCCTTATACACTTGCGCGCCGACTACTTCGTCAATGCGCCAGTAGTAGTTCGTGTTCGTGGCGAGCGCGCCCAACGGGCTGAACGTGGTGGCGATCTGGTTGCCCTTGAACTCCGGGGAGGCTGTCGTGGCGTTCAGCACGGCATTGCCGTCGGTCCCGAAGTAGACATTAAAGGAATCGACGTTTATCGAGTCGCCCTGCCAGGTCAAGGTCGGGTTTACGCTCACGCCTTTCGAACGGTGTTCGGGCGTCGGATACCTGGCCACGTAGGGTTGGGTGAGCCACGCGGCGATGACCTCTCGAGCGCTGATGACATGCGCCGGATCGGTGTCCGTCGTCCAGTCGACGCTGATCTTTTCGGCCAATTCCCGGGCCGTTTCAACGCTGGCGATCTTGCCGAGCCGGGTGACTCCGTCCGTGTCAAAATGCCCGATGGCCCACAAATATTCCAAGTCCTGCATGCCGTCGCGGATGTTAACCATGCGCAGGCTGGCCAGTGGGCCTGCCGTGCTCTGGTACATCAACACCGCGGCGCTCTTTGCGACGTAAGCGTAATTGATGATCGGGCCCGTGGCGGGATCAATGGGCGCCTGGTTTGATAGAGCCGACCAGCCGTTGACCGAGTAGTACAGGAAACCGTCCGCCTTCTGCTGGAAAAGACTCCAGAACGTCGTTCGCGCGATGAGGAGCTTACCCACTCCGAACGCGGCGTTGTAGGCCCAGTACTGAAACCTTTGGTTGTTCGGAATCCCGGGATCGACGGCGCCGCGCAGCAATTCGCCGTCCGCGTAGTTGTAGAACGACTGCCCCGCGCAGATCCAGTCGCAATGGTAGTGGGTCATGTCGCCGAGCGGATCCGCCCACGGCGGAAGGTACATGTGACACGTCGTCATGGTCGGGATGTCGGGGTACGCCGCCTTGATTGCGCCGTAGTTGGCGCGCATCCCCGCTTGTCCGGCCGAGTCGCCATAGGGGAAGGGCCCGGTATCGCGATCCTTTTCGTCGTAACCGTAAAACTGCGCCATCTTGCGCAACTCGTTTCCATGCGGAGACGCCGCAAGGTCGGTGAAGAAGGAGGCAATGGTCAATGGACCGCCCGTGTGCCACAGACTGTCCGCTTTGCAAGCGGTAAACGTGTTCAGTCCAAGTGCGTACCAATGTTCGAGAGTGGAGACGACGGGCGTGGCGTTGGAGTAAATATTGTCCGGGCACATCCGGTAGCTGAGTAGGAAGTCACCGTAGGTTTGATAGTCGGCGGGTGTACCGAACTGACCCTGATCGAGAGTCCATGTGGTCCTCAAATGCATCGAACCGACCGTGCTGGCGGCGGGAATGGCAAAACCATAGACGGTGGCGCTGACATTCACAGTGGTATCGAGGCCGCTGTCGCTCTTGATCTTGATCGTGCCCGAATAAACGCCGGCGGGTGCATTTGCAGGGGCTTGCACTGTGACGAGCATCGAGTGGGTGTTGCCGGCCGCCGCATTGAAGTCACTGACCGGCATTGGAATGTCGGCGTAAATTTTTCCATCAAGGTAGGTGATCAGGCCTACCACCTGCCAAGAGATATTGTTGGCGGTGAGGGTGTTCGCACCGCTGGTCAGATCGCTGATCACCAAACGGACGTGGTCGAGGCGTCGACCTGATGCAGGCTGAATAGCGACCTGGAACCCCGTCGATTCGCATTGAGCCAGTTTGATGCCGACGGCGGGCGGGCTGGGGGACCCGGCGGGCAAACTGTCGGTGAGGTTCACCTGCGTCATCGTGTTGACACACCAGGTCGCGTAGCCGTTCTCGTAACCGGCGGGCTGTCCGGCGCCATCGAACACCGTGAAGCTCCACACCGATCCCTGCCAACGAAACGGCGCAACGCCGGGGTTAACTTCGTCCACGCGCCAGTAGTAGGTCGTTCCCGCGCTCAGGCTTGGGGGTGCCCAATTCGGGTCCGTTTGCAATCCGATGCTGACCATAGGTGCGCCATTCAGGACCGCAGCGTGATCGGTGCCGAAGTAGAGGTCATGTCCATTTGTCACCGCAGCGTTGTCGCCGGCTATCCAACTCAATAAAAGATGCGGCGCGGCCCCGTTGATGTCACGGGTGGGCGGATAGGGATTGCTGGCATTATTGGTGGCCATTTTCCACCTCCTCTAAAGTCTGCGATTCCGCCTCAAGCTCACCAACGTCAGCCTCCCGCTCCTCATCGAGCGTGAGGACAGACGGGAGTATTGGGTCGGAGAGCAAGAGTTCCTTGGCTTGCGCGTCAGTCAGGCCCGGCCCGCGATAGTAGTCGCCATTATCGTGGTCATTGAGCAAACCGGCGAAGAAATCAAAAATATGTCCGCACCCAAGACAGACGTCGGTATGGATCCACGTTTTAGTCGATACCGAGGGCAGATGCAAGCCAGGACCGAGGTTGGCTACCGCCGATACGGGCGTTGAGCGACTCGTCGGAAGTGCCGGATCTCCTTAGCGGAAACTTCACTCAGCGAGAAATCACCGGCCATAGCAAACCTGCCCACGATAACGAAGCACTAGCGTTAGGTTGGTGAAATCGGCAAGGCCAAAGT
The DNA here is from genome assembly GCA_963849445.1 of uncultured Acidobacteriaceae bacterium. Taxonomy (GTDB): domain Bacteria; phylum Acidobacteriota; class Terriglobia; order Bryobacterales; family Bryobacteraceae; genus Bog-105. The sequence continues at coordinate 315,170 of CAWKHS010000024.1, forward strand.
ACTCCAGTTGGCCCGTGGCGTTCTCGAACTTGCCAGTACCGCCGACAATTTTGGAAACATAGTCTCCCCAGCGCACTGCTATCACATCTGGCGGTCCGGTCACGCCACTGGGCTTCAGGTGGGCAACGCCGAGTTTAATCGTGTCGCCTCCAGCAGTGACAAAGTAGTGTTGGACCAGGTAAGCGCCCGTGCGATCTTGACCCAAAATTGTGGCGGCCACCGAGCCCGCGAGATCGCCGAACACAGGGCCCAAATTGGTCCCATTCGTCGCGTCCGGCAACGGGATAGCATTGATGTTGGTCATTAGTGCGCCGCCGACATCGCTGCAATACCGCCCCTCGTCTGCGTACAGACACGGCATGATGGCGAGAACTAAAATCAAGACCTTACTCATATATTGCCTCCGTTTCGGCTTGTCGGTTTGACTTAGTGAGGATGCCAACGAAGCAATCCGGCGTGCCGTCCCGAAAGGGAATGCGACAAAGCTTGCTCGGAGACACCAACCTCTAGTGAATTTTTTCTGTTAGCATTTGAGACCAGTAGTTTTCCTCCGGGAGCCCAAAAATTGGCCGCGCACACAGTCACGCAGTTGCTCCTGAAGTGGAGTCGAGATGAGGAGGGTCTCGGCCAGCTGATTCCGTTGGTTCAGGACGAGCTTCATCGGATTGCCAGCCGGCATATGAAGCGCGAGCGCACCGGCCATATCTTGCAAACCACCGCGTTGATGAACGAAGCCTACCTTCGTCTGATCAATCAAACACGGGTTACTTGGCGAGACCGGGCTCACTTCTTCGGCATCGCGGCCCGGATTATGCGCCAGATTCTCGTCGATCAGGCCCGTTACCACGGCCGCCGCAAACGTGGCGACGCGCAATACCACTTGACTCTAGATCAGGTGGTACTACCCGTTCCCGGTGAACCGGGCGAGTTGATTGCGCTTAACGACGCACTCACCCGGCTCGCAGAGGTGGATTCACGAAAGGCTCAGGTGGTTGAGTTGCGCTATTTCGGGGGCCTGAATGTCGAAGAGGCTGCTCACGTACTGCGGGTTTCGCCCAATACCATCATTCGCGACTGGGTATTCGCGAAGGCGTGGTTAAGGCGCGAACTAGAGGTTCACAGAGGAAATGCAGAGTGAGCTTTGGAAGCAGGTGGAGGATCTATTTCACCACGCTCGCGCGATGGCGCCGGATAAACGTGTGGAGTTCCTCGAAAGCGCTTGCGGAGGGGACCTGCTGTTGCAGAGAGAAGTGGAAACACTGCTCGATCATTTCGATGCCGCGAGTTCCTTTCTAGAGACATCACCTGTTGCGAAGATTGGCTCCCTCTCCGCTCGGCCCCAGGCATTAACGGCCGGCAAGGTGGTGGGAAGCTTTGAGGTTGTCCACTTGATCGGCCGCGGTGGTATGGGCGAGGTCTATCGAGCAACCGACAAGCGGTTAAAGCGGGATGTTGCCCTGAAAGTGCTCCCAACTTGCTTAAGCACAGATGCAAGAGCATTGTGCCGCTTCGAATTGGAAGCACAGGCAGCAGGAAGGCTAAATCACTCCAACATAGTGGCCATTTATGACATCGGCGTGCACGAGGGCGCCCCTTATCTGGTGTCGGAATTGCTTGAGGGAGAATCGCTGCGGAGCCGGTTGGCAAAAGGTCGCCTGCCGCTGAAGACGGCAATTGATTACGCAAGCCAAATCGCCGCTGGTTTGGCGGCCGCACACAGGGTTGGCATCACTCATCGGGATATTAAGCCGGAAAACTTGTTCATAACGCAGGATGGCCGGGTGAAGATCCTCGATTTCGGACTTGCAACGTGTGTAGAAACTCGCCCCGACACGCTCGCTGAACGCGTTAGCACTCCGAGTATTCAGACAGCGCCGGGCCGCGTGCTAGGTACTCCTCCCTACATGTCTCCAGAACAGATTCGTGGAGAGCCGACGGATCATCGTTCGGACGTTTTCAGTTTCGGTTGCGTCCTCTACGAAATGGTTACGGGACAGCCGGCATTTCAGGGGAAGTCATCAATCTCAATCGCATCTGCCATTCTCCAAGCAGAGCCGAAAGCGATCCGGGGGCTCGCGCCGGCAACGCCCCGCCTGGTGGCGGAAATCGTTGAGCGCTGTCTCAGCAAGGACGTCGACCGCCGCTACCAGAGCGTGGATGAACTGGGCGTTTTGTTGGACAAGATAGCGCACCGGCGATCCCTCGCGCGACGGCTCCCGCGACGTCGCCGTCCCTTGATCGTCACTTCTCTTGCCGTTTGTGGCTTAGTGGTTGCTCTCGTCGCGGCAGTGTACCCTTGGCCGCGGCGACCCTCTTCCCGGCACAAGATTGAATCATTAGCGGTGTTACCTCTCAACAATCTTTCTGGAGATTCCCAGCAGGAGTACTTCAGCGAGGGCATGACAGACGAGCTAATCACTGATCTGGCGAAGACGACCAAGCTGCGGGTGATCTCCCATACCTCCGTGGAACGCTACAGAGGTGCAAAAACACCACTGCCTGAGATTGCTCGCGAGCTCGGAGTGGACGCCGTAGTGGAGGGGACGGTCCTGCTCTCTGGCGATCGCGTACGTATCACGGCGAAGCTCATTGATGGCCAGTCCGACCGGCGCCTCTGGGCTGAGAGCTATGAGAGAGACCTTCGAGACGTTGTCGGACTACAAAACGAACTGACAAGACAAATTGCGACTGAGATTGGGATCGGCGTGACAAGTCGTGAATCCCCCGGCGTTGCCAGACCAAAGCGCGCGGTCGATCCGGTGGCGTATGAAGCCTACTTGAAAGGTTCGTCGTATTTTGATCGCTTGGAATGCAGGAGCTTTGAAAACGCCCTGGCTTACTTTCAAAAGGCAATTGATAAGGACCCGAATTTTGCGCCAGCATACTCCGGTCTGGCCGATGCCTATTTCACCCTCGGCGATTGGCGTTGCTTCCACGAGGAACACTTTGATCAGGCTGAAATCGCGGCGAACAAGGCGATCGAGCTCGATCCAGGCAACGCTCATGCGCATGCGGTACTCGCCGAGATCGGCTTTTCTCGCGACTGGAACTGGATTGGGCCTGCGAAGCAGTTCTCTACAGCCATCGATTTGGACCCCAACTATGCCATTGCTCACTCCTATTTCGGGATGTTCCTTGTGGCTATGGGCAAGAAGCATGAGGGCCTTGCTGAGGAACGCAAGGCACAGGACATTGATCCTTTCTCCGACAGAACCAACCAATTGTATACGTGGACGCTGTATTTGGCAGGTCAGTTCGATGAAGCCATTGATCAGGCGAAGCACGCACTAAGTATCTCGACTTCCTATGGCGAGTATTACTGGCTGGGGCAGTGTTATGAGAAGAAGGGCATGCCGGACCAGGCCATGAAGTTCTACCTGAAAGCGATGTCCGGAGTACCGGAAGAGGTATCGCTTCGCCGCACTGCATACGATAAGGGCGGCTTGGCCGGATATTGGCGAGAAGACGAGCAAATCCGGAGAAGGAATAATCAGAAGGTTGATGCTGTTCGCCAAGCCATGTACTACTGCCATCGAGGCGAAAAAGAAAAAGCCATTGCGCAACTCCAACTGGCGTACGCGCAGCATGTAAACGGCCTGCAGTTCCTAAGAGCGGAACCGGTCTACGACGGCTTACGCGGCGATCCCCGGTTTAGGAAGCTTCTTGCTCGGTTGGGCCTCTGAACGGCACACGCTTTCGCGCGAGATATATGTCCAGTAGCCAGTCGACGTTCGTGGGCAGATTCTGCGCTCAATTTGCGCGACGATTCCCAAATTCGCGCATGCCTGGCTCTTCCGCAGTTTTGGTGCACGGTGCAGGGGCCTTGCGGGCCAGACGTTCTCAAGATCCGCGCAATCGCCAACGAAATCGCATGTGAGTTCTGCCGGGTGACCCGAGCATCTTCCGCGAATGCCAGCGTAAATGGCTGGCACACGTTCCACATGCATCAAGCAGTTACGTGAGGCGTACCGGCAAAAAACCTCGTTTGCTGGGCTATTTTCAACGTCATTCAGTTGTAAGTTATTGGAAAGATTGGAGCGGGAGACGGGGATCGAACCCGCGACGTCCAGCTTGGGAAGCTGGCATTCTACCGCTGAATTACTCCCGCGGGCCTTTTTCTTTCAACGACTTTCAATGTCCCGTTTCGACCTGAACACTGATCGAAGACTATGCTAGCAGACTCGCCAGTTCGTGAACGAGCGCGAGCGCTGCTGGACTGATGGCTCTGTATATACATCTTTCTGTATATACAACATCTTAAGGATACGTTGAGCGAACAGCGGAGCTGGTCGGCTACGAGTTTCGGGTCTGCCTTGATCTCTTTTGTCAGGTGGCGTTGACGAGTTCGCCCAGAATGCTACCGATGACCTGATCGGCGCAGCGACAAACTCGCGCGTTTTGTGTAGCGCATAACCGGTATGAGCTGACCCCATTGTCCAGATGGCCAACTCAGCAAACAGCAGCACGCCTCTGATGTTCTCAGCTAACTCCCATGGGCCGGTCATTTTCGCTTCCCGTGATGCCGTAGCGCATCAGAATCGCCAGGAACAACGCAAACACCGGCAACACACGCCAGCAGCCCCAAGGCGAAGGCCCATCGCAGCGTAATTATGCTCCGCATTCTCGTATACCTTAGTAAACGGAAACTGGGATCACGTCAACTGCGCCGCGGCCCGACGTCGGCTTCCTCGGGAACGGAGCTCAACCCGAATTTGAGACCCTGTCAGAGCTGCCGACGGATGCTTCGCTTCTCCACGTGTAGTTCTATATCGACTTTGAATTTGCCGTAGCTCTTTACTGCGGCGGCGTTGTGCTCGATGGAGGCGCAGTGCTTGTCGGAGTCGTATTCGTAGTCCCCGAATTGCCGCTATTACTTCCAACCGAGTTACTGTTCCCAAACGAACTGTTGCTGTTGAAAGGGCTATTAGTCCCCGAAGAATTAGACCCAAACGGCGTCATCCCATTCTGCTGCTGGTTCGCCTGCTGCGATGCGCCCATACGGCCCAACGCGTTCGAAATCCCTTTCATGGCGTCTTTGGTGGGGTCGTAATAAAACTCCCAAAGCGAATAGTCCGTCTGATCGTTCACAACCTTGATGCTGTGCCCCGCCGCCTTGCTGGCAACTCCCGCAATGCCGCCACTGTTAATCGTGCCCATCGTCCCCATGGTGCTGCCGGTTCCCGCTGTACCGATGCGTTGTGCCGACGCGTTGCCCAACCCTCCTGGCGTAGCGTTCTGTCCTGCCTCACCGGGTACAGGCTGCCCGGGCGTGCCCGTCTGACCGGGTTCCGCGCCGGGCAACGTATCGGCCCCCGGCAATTGGCTTGTGTCGGTCTGCCCCGGAGGTAGCAACGGCGCCAGCGGGTCCTGATCTGACCCAGGGGCCGCCGCTTTTCCAATGCCGTTCGCCGCCATCGCCGGACCGCGTTGTGGAGGTCGCTTTACCACCATCTCCGGCGGTGTGGAATCCGAGTTTGATCCGTTACCACTACCAAAACTTCCAAAGCCACTGTTTGCGCTGCTGCGCCCAAATGAGCTTCCCGCTGTCCCCGACGTGTTTCCAAATCCCGAACTCGCGCTATTGAAGGACGAACCGCTGTTAGAAGATGAGCCGAAAACTCCGCTGCCGTTCGCGCCGTTTTGCATTCCCGGCCCATTCATGCCGTTCGCGCCCAGACCCAAACCCGTTTGCTTTACTTTCGAATCGATCAGTATCCCGTTCGGGCCCGCGTGCAGGATTCGCCAATCGTCCTTCCCCGTGAACGGATCTTTAAAACGATGACGCAGAAATCGCATCTGATTCGTCTTCTCCAGCGCGTCCATGGACGCTGGATATGTGCCCAACTTCCTGACGTAAAGCTTCACCGCGTGCGCATACTCGTTACCGCGATCGATCAGCAACTGCTCCTTTTGCCGCTGGGCCTCAAACATCGCCACCGGCAGCTCCATATAGAGCATGATTGCAACCATTGCCGCAAACACAAACACAATCAGCAGCGCCGAACCACGTTCACCCGCGTTCCCGGTGATACGGAGCCGCGTCACCTCCACCGCTCGGCCACGGGCGATACGAATGGCCCCGCTCATGGCATAGCCGCCACAACCACCGGCAGGGTTTCGGGCTGCCTGATTTGAGTATCTTCGAGACGCGCGCTAGTCGGCGTGAGCGCCACCACTAAATACCGCTGCTTCAGTAACTCGCCTTCAGATGCGATCAGCACGTCGTCGCCGTCAAGAAAAAAGCCCCGGTTGTTGGCTCCGGAGTTCGCGGATCTGGGATCGCTGGCATTCGGCGCTGGCTTCACGTAACCGTAATATTTCAGCGGAATCGCAGCCATCTGAGTGCCGCCCGGTTGTCCCGGAGCGCCCGGCATGCCCGGACTATTCGGACGCGGTCCCGGTCGGATTATCGGCGGATGCAGCGGCACGGGAGTCGCCGCGGCGATGGCTTGCGCGCCTGATTCAAACAAACTGCGGCCGCCCGTCACAGCTTCCAAGCCTTGCAAGCGCGCCAGCAGATCCAGCCGCAAAGTTGGATCGATATCACCTTTCGTAGGATCGATCGGGCGTAATCGCAATACCCCGCGATCGCTCGCCGCATTCGCCCGGCGCGCTACCACAGTCCGCGTTCGCAAGGGAACCGCGGCTGCGGGCGTTGCCGTCTCCGTACGCGTGCTCGCCGGCGGACCAGATTCATCGTCGGAACGCGAGTTGTACCAGAACAGCAGCGCAATGAGAACCGCCAGCCCCCCGAACAGGATCTTCGGATCCACTGGGATTCGCATTCCGAAAAGTTTTGTCTGAGCCGGCGCGCTCATCGCACGCTCCCGATCTCCACGCCGCGGCCCTTCCTGCACGATGGTTTGCAATCGAATCGACGTGCTGATCTGCCCGCTCTTCTGTTGCGGCGCGGCTTGCAGATTGTCCAGCATCAGCAACATCGGCGATTTATCAACCTCATACAGGAAGCGCATCAGATTGTCGTACGATCCTTCATAGTTCGCCGTATTCGTTAGCAGCGTAAGGTCCGCTGTTCCCTCAATCGGCTCTTCCGCGAATACAGCGTCTCGCTCCCGCAAACCCGACGCCTGGGCCATTCGCTGGATCTCCGCAATCACCGCCTCATACGCAACCCGCTTGGGCAGAAAATATTTCCTCTCGAAATCCGACGACTCCGTGCCGCCCAGTTGCACCTTCTCGGCGACATTTCTCAGCCGTACCTCTACATTGCGCGTTACCGCAATCTCATTCCGCACTTGCTGGCCCTCGGCCATTAATTCCGCGCGCGAACCGCCCGGAGGATCCAGATAGAAATACAGCGCAATGCCGTTGAACAACGCCAGTACGATGCCGGTTATCTGCAGCCAGAAACGCGGGCCGCGCTGCGTTCCACTCAGCAGCGCCCCAAGCCACTCAAAGTTTCTGGGCATAAGCCACCATCACTCGATATTTGTAAAGAGGATCGTTTTGCGTCGGCGGAGTCTGCGTCATCACCTGCGCCGGCCCAAACAAACTCGATTTTGCGAGCCGGCTCAGCAAGTCGATCACTGCCTCCGGCCGATCTGTCCCCACAATCATGTCCAACTGCACGCGATTGATGCCGGTACCTTGTTCGGCGGCCACTTGCGGCAGCCGCACCCCTACCAGACGTACATCCGCCGGCATCACCGTCGCTAGATCCTTGAAGACTCGCGTCCAACTCACGCCGCGCCGCGCAATCAGTTCATTGAGCAACACGCTTGTCGCAAAAACGTCCGCGTTCGCCGGCTTCGAAACAAAGGACGAATATTGCGATTCCTGATTTTGTAACCGGTGTAATTCAGCCCGGCTGCTTTCAATGCCCCGCCGCAGATCCGCTGCCTGCGCCCGCTCATGCAGGATCAAAACGATCAAAAGCAGCAACGAACACGTGAGTCCGGCACAGATCATCGCGAGAGCCGCGCTCTTTGCTCGCTCGCGCCGGAACGGTTCCGATGCTAAGTTGATTGTGGCCGGCGGAAAAAAGTTCATGCGGCGTACTGCTCCAACAATCCCAACAATCCTGCGTTCTCCTGCGATGCGGCTCCGAACTTGGAACGGACCAGCGCATAGGGAACTCCAAATTCCCGCTGCGTCAAAGTGCCCAGCCGTTCCGCCGCCGCTCCGAAACCGCAAAACAGCAGGCGGCCCACAGGTCGGCCCACCTGGTCCTCCGCATATGCCAACGTTTGCTGCAGCAACGGCAGAACCGTTTGCTCTTCCCGCTCCAGCGCTTCGCCGTCGCTGCCCGACAAATCCAGACAGCGCACCAGACGCACGCGATCCTGTTCCACCAACAACACCGACAAATTCGATCCCGCGGCTTTCGCCAGTAATGTCAAAGCCTTGTTGTCGCTGCCGCACAGCCGCAAAGTAGCCAGGCAGGAGGGCGTTACCAGCCCTAATCTGTACCCTGCATCGGTGAAAATCGCCTCGTACTCATCCAGAATGGGGCGCGCGATAGCCACCGCCAGCACCTCCACCCGCTTCGGATCATTCACCTGTACGGCGTAGGAAAGCTGCGCTTCGTCAATATGAAAGGGAACCGTCTTGCGCAGCCGGAACCGTATGAGGGCCGTTCGCTCCTCTTCGCCCGGAGGAAACTCCTCAAAATCCAAAATCGCCATGCGCGCCGCGTAATCGGGAATGACCAGCGCCGCTGCTCTCTTCTTCAACGCTGATACCGGTGTAAATTTCGCCAGAACGTCCCGGTAAAGTTGCGGTTTCAGTAAGTTCGGCGCAGCCGGCGACGGCAGCAGCGCCCGCTCGCTCAGAATCTCCTGTTTGTGCTGCCCCGGACTGCGCGGCGACACCGCGGCCAGCGAGGTTTCAGTGATCTCAAACAAGTGATCCGGCGGCGGTTCCGTGATCCAGTGTTGTAGCCGTTCAAAAGGCGTCAGAGTCGCATCCCTACCCTTCGATGAACGTTACCTTGTTTGCTTCGCGCAATGTGGTGATGCCCTGTCTCACTCGATCCAGCGCCGAATGCCGCAAAAACGTCATCCCATCCTCACGCGCCGCGCGCTTGATTTCCGACGCCGGTCTGCGCTCCAGAATCATCTCGCGGATCTTTTCCGTCAAATCCAAAAGCTCGTGAATCGCCGTTCTGCCTCGGAATCCGGTGCCGCTGCACTCCATGCAGCCACGTCCCTCATAAAAGGGAAACGTTCGCCATTCTTCCACGTTCAATCCGCTTTCCACCAGGTAATCGTCTTCGTAGGAAACCCGCTGCCGGCAATGCGGGCAGATAATACGCACCAGTCGCTGCGCCAGAATGCAGTTCAGCGACGACACAAAATTATACGGCTCCACGCCCATGTTCAAAAACCGCCCAAGCACATCCAGAACGTTGTTCGCATGGACTGTCGTGAATACCAAGTGGCCCGTCAGCGCCGCATTAATCGCAATCTGCGCCGTCTCCTGATCGCGAATTTCTCCCACCAGAATCTTGTCCGGGTCATGCCGCAATATCGACCGCAAACCGCGCGCGAACGTAAGACCCTTCTTCTCATTCACCGGAATCTGCGTGATTCCCTTGATCTGGTACTCGACAGGATCTTCTATCGTGATGATCTTGTCTTCGTCGTTCTTGATCTCGCTCAGCGCCGCATAGAGGGTCGTCGTCTTCCCCGATCCCGTCGGCCCCGTCACCAGCACCATTCCGTACGGCTCCTTGATATACCGCCGGAACTTCACCACATCCTGCTCCGCGAAACCAACGACATCCAGAGTCAGCCGTGAGAATTTCTCACTCATCGACTCTTTATCCAGCACACGAAGCACCGCATCCTCGCCGTAAATCGTCGGCATGATCGATACGCGGAAATCGATCAGCCTCGTCTTGTAGCGCACCCGGAAACGGCCGTCCTGCGGCACGCGCCGCTCGGAAATATCCAGCTCGCTCATCACCTTGATGCGCGAGATCACAGCCGAATACCATTCCTTCGCAATCGGACTCATCGCGTACTGCAGCACACCGTCAATGCGGTATTTGATCGCGAGTTCCTGATCGCGCGTCTCGATATGTATATCGCTGGCGCGCCGCTCGAGCGCGTTGAAGATCGTTGTATCCACCAGCTTGATCACCGGTGCAATATTGCCTTCGTCCGAAGTCAGCCGGTCGATGGACAGGTTTTCATCGGCATTTTCATCGTCGCCGACTACGTCCAGCGTGAAGCCTTCGGTCACTTCCTCCAGGACACGCTGCGATTGCTCCGTCTTCTTCAGAAGATCAGCAATTTGCGTGTAAGTCGCGACCTTTACCTTCAGCTTTTTCGAAAGCAGTACCGATAGCTCATCGATCAAGACAATCTGTCGCGGATCTGAAAGCGCGATGTCGAGACTCCCGTTTTGCGCCTGCAACGGCACAAAGTGATAGCGGAACATCAGATCCACCGGTATCGTCCGAAAGAGTTCGTGATCGATCTTCGCCGTCTTCAAATCGACGAAATCGCAGCAGTAGCGCTGCGCGACCGATTTTGCCTGCTGCGCTTCCTCTCCCGGATCCTTGATTTTGATAGTTTCGGTTGCCATTTGTCCTGATCGTGTCCGCTAGTGAATCGTGTCCGCTAAAGAGAAGATGGGCAGGTACAGCGCTACCAGCACAAACGCTACGAACGCGCCCATAAAAATCATAATCACCGGCTCTATCAGCGACAACAGCGCCGTCATCCGCGTCGCGACGTCGTCTTCGTAAAACTCCGCCACACTCGCCAGCATCTGCGGCAGCGCCCCCGTTGACTCGCCCACTTCCATCATGTCCACCGCTAAATCGGGAAATATCCCCGTTGCTGCCAGCGAGGTGGAGAGCGGTTTGCCCTCCCGCACCAGAGTCGCCGAACGGCTCAGAACCTTTTTCAACAACACGCTACCGAGCGATCGTCCGGCGGTTTCTAACCCCTGCACCAACGGAATCCCGCCAACCAGCAGTGTTCCCAATACGCGCGCTAATTGCGCGACCTGGTACTTCGTCCAAACCTCGCCCACCAGCGGCGTGCGCATTTTAACTTTATCCAGCGTCTCCTGCGATGAATCGCGCCGCGCCCAGAAAAAGAACGACACGCACGCCAATACCACCAGCGCCAAACCGGCCAACACGTAACTGCGCGCCGTCGTCCCGACGGCAATCAAAAGCTGCGTGGCCGCGGGCAATTTCGCATCCATGCTGTTATATAGCACCGCAAAATTGGGAACCACATACGTAATCAGAAACACGATCAGGCAAACCACCAGGCAAATCAGAACGGCCGGATACAACAACGAAAGCAGCAGCTTCTTCCTCAACGCCAATGTCAGTTTCTGGTAAGAGATGTAGCGGTCGATGATCTCCACTAACGATCCGCTTTTCTCACCGGCCAGCACGGACGTGATGTAAATCGCCGGAAATACGTTCTGCCGTGAGAAGGCATCCGAAAGAGTCGTGCCCGTCCTGACCTCATCCCGCACCGCCTGAATGTGGCGCCCCAGCTTTTCATCCGTCAGCCGGTCAGCCAGCAGATCAAGACTCTTCAAAATCGGCAAGCCCGCGCGAATCAGCGTCACAAACTGCTGATTGAAAATCAAAAACTTCTCGAGATTGACGGTCTTTCTGCGGCTGCCGCCGCCAATCTTGCCCAAGCGCGCGCCGAAGTCTTTCGCCCGCACCGAGTACACCAGGTAGCCCTGCTGGGCGAGCCGCTCTCGTGCCTCACGCTCGCTCGGCGCGTCCGCCACCTGCTCGTGCATCTGGCCGCGTGGGTCCGCGTATCGCAGAAGATATTCAGCCACTTTGTCTATTTCTCCTGCGACCTGAATTCAGCGGCGTCCACCACTTCCGCTCCGGCTGGAATCGTGAAATGAAACACGCGGTCATCCACCGGCGGATTGATCTTTTCATCCGTGAAGGAAAACGACAGTTGCGATTCGTCTCGCCCCTCTACCCTCAAGCTGTGAATGGCGCCATCCGGGGCGATCAACATTTCCACACTCTTGTAGGGCGCTCGATCGTTCTTTGCCGAGGCATCCAGCCACTCGCCTCCTTCACCGCTGCGCACCGAGAATCCCCCAAACTCTTTCTTCATGTCCAGTCGCCCTAAGAGAAAGGCCAATGGCGCCCGCATATCCTCAGTGTCCTTTAATGGCACTTTTTCTACCCTATTGTCCGGAGCGGTATATAGGAATACATTCTTACCGTCGGAAACGAACACCTTCCCTGCCGGACGTGCATAATCCCAACGCATTTTCCCCTGCTTCCGCAGCGTCAGCGTTCCCGATTCCGGCACGCGCTCATGCCCCAGCACCGCATACTTCTCGACAAAGTTCACCGAAAGAGTTCGGGCGCCGTTGTACCGGCTCTGCACCTTGTTAATAAGGGCATCCGCCGTCGGGTCTGCGCAGGCTAAGACGCTCGCCCCCAACAAGACACACAAAACCCGCAGCATAAAGATCAGACGCACCGGCATATACCTTCGTTTAACTATGGCGACAAACGTTCAACCACCCAGCCGTATTCGCCTTTTCTTCTATACAGCAGCCGGTCATGTAGTCTGTTCGTTCGCCCCTGCCAAAACTCGATTGCGTCTGGAATCACCCGATAACCTCCCCAATGCTCCGGCATAGGAATATCATCGGTCCCGGCGTACTGTTGCTCCAGTTCCTTCAGCCGGCTTTCGAGCGGAGCGCGGCTCGGCAACGTCTCGCTCTGCCGCGATGCCAATGCCCCCAGCCGGCTCCCCTTGGGCCGCGTTCGGAAGTAGGCTTCCGATTTCTCCCGCCCAACCGCTTCCACCCTCCCCTCCACCCGCACCTGCCGTTCCAACTCCGACCAGTAGAACGTCAGCGCCACAAATGGGTTCGTTTTTATTTCTTGCCCTTTACGGCTGGAGTAGTTCGTGTAAAAAACGAACCCAAGCTCGCTTACTTCCTTCAGCAGCACCACCCTTGCTGAGGGTCTCCCAGCGGGCCCCACCGTCGCCACCGTCATGGCGTTTGGCTCTTTTAATTGAGCAAGTTGCGCTTCTCTCATCCAGCGGCCGAACAGCACAATTGGGTTCGTTTCGCAATCTTCCTCCGTCAGCCCGCCGCGCCGGTAATCCTCCCTCAATTCAGCGAGCGACAGCAGGGGAGTTCGTTCGGTAAAATCGCCCATCGCTCTAGTCTTGCACCGCCCTCCCGATTGCTATACTCAGAGCTGGTATGGTGTACCTGCTCACGACCCTGCACGTGATTATTTGCTTTTTTCTGATCATTGTTGTTCTCTTGCAGAGCGGCAAGGCAGCCGACTTGGCAGGCGCATTCGGCGGTATGGGCTCTCAAACGGTCTTCGGCCCCCGCGGCACCGCAACGGTCCTCTCGAAGGCGACCACAATAGCCGCCAGCCTGTTTATGATCACTTCGCTGGCTTTAGTCATCATGTCGAGTACAGGCGGTCCGGGAGCTTCAGGCAGCGTCCTCCAAAACCGCCGCGCCCCAGCGATTCAGAAGAACGCAAGACCTCTACCTCCTCAGAACAAGGGCACGAACACCACGAACACGAGTACTACGAAGAAGTAGTTTTGAGCCGAAGCGGAGATGGCGGAATTGGCAGACGCACTAGCTTGAGGTGCTAGCGGGTAACACCGTGGGGGTTCAAGTCCCCCTCTCCGCACCATTCACAAAAGAAAGAAGTTACCCTCCCTCCTTTCAATTTGGCTTCTCACGTGGCGTGACGTAATTTGTGCCACATCTCCTGTTCCCGGGCCAGGAATCCTTCAGCCGAGCGCTTCTGCACAAAAAAAGCTGTGAGGACCACTCGTGATCTCCTCATCTCCGCCACGGCTTCGCCGGCAAATTCAAAGTCCTCGATTGGGAAGAGCAGAGCGAATTCGACCTGGATCATAAGAGATGCTGATGTACTCTTTAGCGACATTCAGATTTGCTCTTCTCCAGCGGTGATGTTCGATGCCACTTTTCGCTCCTCCAGGCAATAGATGTTGGACGGGAAAATAGTGACCGTCCCTAGTCGCGCAAGAAAGTGGCCTGTGGACGGAATGTCAGAGTGCGCTGCGGGACCTTTCGTGAATGACCTCCCACCGCCATAAACGCTAAGGATCCCGCGATGCACTAGAGACAAATCCAGACTATTTGCTGGGCGCCGTCGTGAAAAGGCTGGCTGACCGGTCTTTGAAGGCATGCACCGAATTTTGAGGCTGACGCTGTTCGGCTTTATGTCTTTGATCGCAGGCATAGCGCAGGACGCTGTTCATACCAGCACAATCACTTTGAGCGCGGGCGGAGAAACGCCGACGGCCGGCGAGTTCGGAGAAGGGACCGGACCGGTTTTCAACGGCAATTATGAGTATCGTGTATGGAAATATATGGCCGTGGAGGTGGGTGCAGATACGATGCTCCCCGCCAAAACCGACGATCTCTTTGCAGATATCCTCCCCGGAACGAATCTTATAAGCGGGACGAACCTTCAAACGAATTCCCCGTACGTGCTGGCGGAACGCGGCAGGACATGGGTAACGTTGCTTCCGTTCGGATTGAAAGGCATTTTGCCGCTGGCTGACGGACGATTGGAGCTATTTGCCGGATTAGGAGGCGCTTACGCGTTACATTCTCATGACTCCTGTTGCAATGCGATGCTGATGCGGGGAAGCCTTGGCGGCCGGTTTGCTCTGGATAAAAAACGTCATTACTGGTTGGGGACATCTGGACAGTTTTCTTCGAACGTCGGGGGCTATCGGCAGGAATGGCTTTCGTGGACGGCGGATTTCGGATTGCGCTTCGGCCATTAAGCGATGAGCCGGCGCCTTATGCGGGACGAGAGAGCTGGACTCTGACGATTTCGCCGGGAAGCTCGCGTATTCAATACGATGTGGAGCAAGCGTATGAGCAGACGCGTACTGCCATTTGCTCCTACCTGCTTTGCCTGGGCGTGCCTCCAGCGCAAGCGCCAGAAGTGACGCAAGAAGTGTATCTACGGCTCTACCAAACGTTGCGTAACGGGGAGCAGATTGAGAATATGCGGGCGTGGTTGTTTCGTGTGGCGCACAATTTGGGACTGAAGGTGCGCTCAAGGGAGCGGACCTTTCGCAGCGCCACTCCGGATTGGGAGCGGTTTACACATCTGACTATGGAATCGCCCGAGCAGACCATGCTGGATCGAGAAAGAATGGAGCGGGTTGCGGCGGCTCTCGAGACATTATCGGCGCAGCAGAGGAACTGTTTGTATCTGCGCGCGGAAGGATTAAAGTATCGCGAGATTGCGGAAGTCATTGGAGTAAGTCCGTCGACGGTCAACGAGTTTCTGCGCAGGGCGATTGCACGATTGGCGGAGGCGGTAAATGGATAAGTCCCATATCGGCGAGTCCGCGCATTTATCCGATGCCGCCCTGATTCGCTTGGCGGAACGCGACCCGCACAGGGAAAATACGGCTGCGATGGAGGATCACATGATTTCCTGCGCGGAGTGCCGGAAGCGGCTGGGCGAGATAGAGAGTGCGTTGACGGCTTACGACGACTATCATGCACGTGTGCTGCGGCCGAGTTTAGAAGCGGCGGCGACGGCGGCATGGCCCGGCCTGCGAGAGCGCATGGCTGCTTTGGAGGAGCGCAAGCGAAGTTGGATTTTCCGTCCGGCACTATGGTGGGCCGCAACGGCGGTGGCTTGTTGTTTGGTAATGCTCGTGATGTTTTCGCGCCGGGCGCCGCGGCAACGAGAGATGCAGCAAGTGTTAGAGCGGGCGGCGAGTGCACCCGAACCCGAGCACCGGCGATTGCAGTTTACGGAGGGTGGGCGGAGTTGGTATCGCCCGGCGGTACTGCGCGCCGCGGATAACAAAGGGCCAGTGAGCGGCGAGCACATCCAGGCGTTGTTCATCGAGGCGCATTACAGTTGGGAAGATCCGTTGAGCGCGCGTTCCTTCGCGGCTTGGCGGAAGCAGTTGCGGGAAAAGCGGGATGAGGTGACAGCTATAAACGGAAGAGACGGGCGGCGGCAACTTTACCGGTTGCGGACCGAGACGTCTCACGGGGCGTTGCGAACGGCAGCGCTGACCCTCCGCGCGGAAGACTTTGCGGCCGTGAAAGCAGCGTTTCAATTCGCGGACCAAGAGAAAGTGGTGGTTTCGGATTCAGGCGAAATGCCGCAGCCGCAGCCCGCCGCGGCACGGCAAGAAATTCCGAGTGCGGCCGTACGCACGCCCGAAGTAAGGGTGAGCAAAGCGGATGAACTGCGCGTGTTTGCCGCGCTCGATACCATCGGGGCAGATGTCGGCGAGCCCGTGGAGGTGAATCTGGACGCCGCGAAGCAGCACGTGGTGGTGACGGGAATGGGCGTTTCGGTGACACGCCAGAGTGAGATTAAGGCTGCTTTGAATGGCGTGCCAAATGCGCTAACACGTTTCGAATCGGCGGCGGCGCGTCCGGGAGTGGCGACTGACAATAGTGACAACAGGGGCGGGCAGATGGGTGATGCTGTGACGCCATTCCGACTCTCCTTAGAAGAGAAGGCGGGCGGATCAGTGGCGCTGGAACACGTTACCGATCAGGCGCTGGAACTGAGCAACACTTTGTTGGCGCAGGCACACGCGTTGCTGGTGCTGTCAGAGAAATTCACGCCGCAGGTGGAAGCCGGCTTCAGTGCTGAACAACGACAGGCACTGCGGGGCCTTCGGCAACGGCATGCGGCCGCGACCGAACAGAATGCGGTGGAGTTGCGCGCCCTCTTGCGACCGCTGCTAGCGGCTAACGCCCAGGGAACGCAAGCCGGGGGAGGTGCGTCCTGGCAGGCGGGGGTTGCGCCACTGTTCGAAGCCGTTCGGCAGGTGGATGCGGAGGTAAGCCGCTTGTTCGGGGGCAGCTATCCGGAAGAGTGGGGGCGCGATACGTTGAATCGATTGCCGCAAGATCTGGGGAGAGTGGAATCGCTTGCTCACGCGCAAGCAGCGGCTCAATAGCGCGTCTCTGTTGATCCTGCTGGCGGCGGGACTAGCGCCTGCACAGCAGGGCGGCTTTTTGGCAGGCGTAGTTCGTACAGGCGCCGGAGCTCCGGTGCGCGGCGCGGAAGTTGCAGTGCAGAGCGACTTGACGGGAGCGAGGCAGAAAGCGTATTGCGATGAGCAGGGGCGCTTCGAGAGTACGGAACTAGCGCCGGGCGCTTACAAGCTCACGGTGCGCAGCGAGGGATTTCGCACCGTGACGCAATTGGGCGTGATGGTAGAAGCTGGCCAGACGCGGACAGCCGACTTTACTATCGAGCTGTTGCCTTTACAGCAGGAAGTAACGGTGGATGTGGCGCGGGATGCGGCCGACATTGCGGGGAATGGTTTGGCGGTGAGCCGTGGATCGTCCGCGAATACGCTGCCTACGAATGGGCGCGACCTGCATGCGCTGTACGATTTGATCCCGGGAGCTACGGTGACGCCCGCGTCCACGGGAGATGGCGGTCAATTTACCGTGATGGGTCAACGGCCCAATACGAACACATTTCGGATTGATGGAATCAGCGGCAATACGGGCTTAGGAATTTCGCCCGTGCCGGGAGCGTACACCGGATCAAGCCTGCCGGCCATGACGGTGATTGGCAGCACGCAGAGCATCGCTTCGAAAGAAGACATTGAGCGAGTGGAACTACGGTCCTCTGACTTTGCGCCGGAGTACGGGGATAGGCCTGGAGCGCAGATTGAGATCGAGACTCGCTCGGGTTCGAATGATTATCACGCGAGTGCGTTTGGGTATTTGCGGCCGCAGTCGCTGGACAGTCGCGACTGGTTTGCGGTGAGATACAACGCGCAGCTTGCGGCGGCTTCTTTACATGGATATGGAGGAAGTCTCGGCGGGGCGTTGTGGCGCAATCGCACATTCTTTTTCGCTTCGTATGAAAACGAGAGTGTTGCGGATACGGCACTGCAGTTAATGGCGGTTCCTTCCCTCTTTGCGCGACAGTCCGCTCCACTAAATTACCGGCTACTGCTAAACGCATTTCCTCTGCCGCCAGGCCCGGTTCTGAATGCGGATCAATCGTTGGCCACTGTAGGACTTCAGAAACAGGCTTCCGTGGAGAATTTCAGCGGTCGCATTGATCAAGTGCTGGGTGAGAAGGGTCGGATTTTCGCGCGCTATGCGAATGCTCCTTCGCGCTCAGAGACGCAGCAATTGGAGGCGACGAACGCGGATTTTCGTTGGGTAAGCGCGACGGTTGGAGCCACGACGCAATGGGGTTCCGCGATTCACGATTTCCGCTTTAACTTCTCGCGTGTGGTGAACACGTCTTCGTGGAGCGCTTTGAATGCGCAGGAGCAAGCGGCATTTGATGCGTACTGTCTATCTTTCACCCAATTTCTTCATGAAGCACCATCTGAAGCGGTGGGGTCGCTGGCAATTGCGGGCGTGGGTCAACTCACTGCCGGTACAGCTGAAGGCAACTATCAGAATCAGTTGGAAGGGACCTACACGTTCGCCAAGCCCTGGGGCGCGCACGAAGTTCGGTTCGGCGGCGGTTATACGCGGTTATTGCCGAGAACTTTCTTGGGAGGCGGAGCGACCACCACATCCATTGCTTCGGCGGGAATGCAATCTGTCCTTGAGGAAGATCCTTTAGGCGTCACCTTTTCCTATGGCCGAGGAGTTGGAGAAAGCTTCGGAAAAATTCACATTGGATCAGGGTTTGTCCAAGATTCGCTCAAGGTGAACCAGCGGTTGAGCGTTCTATACGGTGTGCGATGGGAGATTACGCCGCACATCACCCCGATCCCGGCATACGGGGCCTATTTCCCAGAATTTGGGGCATGGTTCGGCCCGGGCAGTGAATTCGATGCTATTGGCGCGAACAGCGGCTTTTCCGGTTTCTTCTGGCCAATGAGCTATACGCAATTCGCTCCCAGGTTCGGGTTGGCCTACCGTTTGAAAGATCCAGACGTGATAGTGCGGGCGGGCGGGGGCATTTTCTACGACACGGATTTGGCTTCGTTAGCCGATCCCGTGAATCTCTCGCCATTCAACAGCTGGCAATTTGTTCCGAGTCCGCCAAGGTTCGCGCCGCTGCCGTTGACCAGCTATTCTTCTGAGTTATCGCTGCCAAAAGTTTGGGAATGGAGAACATCGGTCGAGAAGAGAATTCGGGAGCAATCCTCCATCTCGCTGGCCTACGTTGGAGCGCTAGGAAGCAAGTTATTGCGCGAGGTAGCAAACACAGCGGAAAGCGGCTTGCTGCAAACGGTTCAGTTTGAGAGCGACGGTAGGTCCAGCTATCAGGCCCTGCAGGCCGAGTACAGCGGACACATCAATTCCCGGCTCTATGCACTGATGTCTTACACGTGGGGGCATTCGATTGACACAGGCTCAGATGAATCGTCGGTGTTTCTGGCGGAGCCCGGGGGCAGCACTGCGCTCGATCGCGGCTCATCAAATTTCGATGTGCGGCATAATGCGAGCTTTTCGTTAAGCTATGCGCTGCCTTCGTGGGCTGAAAACGGATTTCGGCACGCCCTGCTGAGCGGATGGAAGCTGAGTTCGACAGCGGTGGCGCGCAGCGGTTTTCCTTTCGACGTGACGACTGTCGATAGAAGCGCGGGACTCGGCTTCGCCGATTCGGGAAGACCGGATATCGTTCCGGGGGCGCCGATGTGGATTTCCGATAGCTCGACGCCGGGCGGCCGCGCACTCAACCCCGCGGCATTTATGCCAGCACCGTATGGCACGACGGGAACGCTGGGAAGAAATGTGCTGACTGGCAGCGGCTTGCTTCAGATCGACGCCAGTCTGCGGCGGCAGTTCCAGCTATACCGCGCGAGTTCGGTTGAGTTCAGCCTGAGCGCATACAATGCCTTCAACCGGGCAAGCTTCTCGAATCCCGTAGGATATCTGGGCAGTGCGCTCTTTGGCCAGCCCACATCGATGCAGAACCTGATGCTAGGGTCAGGAACTCCAACCGGCGGGATTACGCCAATATTCGAGCAGGGTGGCCCAAGGACTGTGGAACTGCACTTGAAGTTTAGCTTTTGAATCCGCCACGCCCTTGCTGGCGCGCATGCGCTGCGGGTTCAACGAGCAGCCGTTCAAAGCGCGCCGGTTTGCGCTCCAGCACATCCACACCCGTTCTGCGCGCCGCCCATGGCCAATCACAACTCACTTCTCCAATCGCATCAACAACATCCACCAAAACGCTTTTTTCGCTATGTTATGCTAAGCGCATCTGCGGGTAGCTATGCCCGCAACCATTTCGATCAACGCCGGCAGGCCGCTGTGCCCCGCCGGCGTTTTCATTTCCGGAGAACCCCAACTTTATGTCTACTCAAGCTCAAATCGCGGCCAACCAGGCCAACGCACAGCACAGTACCGGTCCTCGCAGCGAAACCGGTAAGCAAAGCTCCTCGCAAAATAATCTCCGCCACGGCTTCGCCGGTAAATTCAAAGTGCTCGATTGGGAAGACCAGAGCGAATTCGACCTGCTCCTCTCCACCTTCGGCGCCGAGCACGAACCTGCCAGTCCCTATGAATTCGTTCTGGTCGAAAAAATGGCCCAGCATTTCTGGCTCGCCCAGCGCTCTCTCAACCTCCAGGAGCAGTGCTTCCGCCCCGATCTGCCATGAAAGAGGCCGATGCCAAGCTGTCGTTGTACCTCCGCTACCAAACCACCCACGAGCGCGCCTTCCGCCAGGCCGCCGACGAACTACGAAAGCTCAGAAACGAAAAGCGCAAGCAGCAAATTGGGTTCGAATCGCAGGAGCAGGAGGCAGCCCAGGAAACTCGCCGCCAGGAGAAGCACGAAGCCCAGGTTCGCCTCGCCCATGCCAAGGCGATGCACCTCGAAATCGACAGCGACATCCGTCAAACCATCGAAGCGCCGCTGCCCGGCAACATGCGCATGCCTTTCGACACGCTCAAGAAGGTCTTCTCGAGCGCCGTCGCCCAGGTCAACCGCGAACTCAAGGCCGAGCAAGCCGCCTAAACGCCGGTCGCAGGCATTTGAAAACGGATCTTTGACAACTGAATAACTGCCTTGCACTCACTTATAGGAAACGTGTGCGCCGGAGTCTCTTCTCCCGCCCGTCAGCCCCGGCGCACCCTTCTCCAACTCAAAAAGGCCTGGCGTACCCTAGCTGTTACACTGAGGTTGCTCCGTTCAAGTGCAATGTTATGAGCCCCGCTACGCCGATGGAAATCGTCTGCGCTCACAGCCCCGATTCTGATGATGCGTTCATGTTTTACGGGCTTGCCACGAAGAAAGTACGATCGCGTTTAGTTACCTTTCGGCACGTCCTCGAAGACATCGAATCGCTCAATCGAAAAGCCACCGAGGGCCTCTACGAGCTAACGGCGATTTCTTACCACGCCTATCCTTACGTCGCTGACAAATATGTCCTGATGGCCAGCGGATCCAGCGTCGGTGACGGTTATGGCCCTATTGTTGTCAGCTCACGCCAGATGCGGCCGGAAGACCTGAAGGGCAAGCGGATTGCGATTCCCGGCGCGATGACCACTGCTTTTCTGGCTCTAAAGCTGTTCGAGCCCGACTTCCAACAGGTGGCGGTGCCGTTCGATCAGATTTTGGAACGCGTCCGCGATCACGAAGTCGATGCTGGATTGATTATTCACGAAGGTCAACTGACGTACGGTCATGGCGGGCTGCACAACATAGTCGACCTGGGCAAATGGTTCAAGGGCAAGTATCAGTTGCCGCTCCCTCTGGGCGCCAACGCCATGCGGCGGAATCTGTCGCCCGAAGTGCAGGCTGAATGCTCCAAGCTCATGCGTGAGAGCATCCAGTACTCGCTCGACCATCGTGAAGAAGCGCTCAATTACGCCATGCAGTTTGCGCGTGATTTAGATCCGGCTCTTGCGGATCAGTTCGTCGGAATGTATGTGAATCACAATACCGTGGACGGCGGAGACATCGTCCCGCGCGCGGCGCAGAAGCTCCTCGATCTAGGTTACGAAGCCGGCCTTATCCCGCACAAAATAACGGTTGAAGTTGTCCCCTAGGCCAGTTACCTTCACAATATGTTCTTGCCCGCCCGCCGACTGCTGACGTGTGGATTGTTACTCTCCGGGTTTCTGCTCGCCCAGAACGAAGATAAGTTCAACATCAACCAACGCATTTCGCGTATTCGCGATCTGGGAAAGCGCGACAACACCGCCATCCCGGCGCTCTCCCAATATCTCAGCGATCCGGACCGCGACATTCGCGCCGAAGCCGTGAAAGCGATCGTGAAGATCGGCACGGAAGCGAGCTTGGCGCCGCTCGTGACCGCCACTCACGACAGCGATCCCGAAATAGAGATTCGTGCCACCGACGGCATTACCAATTACTATCTGCCGGGTTACGTAGTGAAGGCCGGCCTGACGAGTTCCCTGTCTCGCGGCGTCCGCCAGGTGAAATCGTATTTTGCTTCCCGCAACGATCAGATTATCGACCCCGACGTAACCATTCGTCCCGATGTAGCACAAGCCATCGCCGCGGAAATTAGCGGGGGCGCGAGTACCGATGCCCGTTCCAATGCTGCTCTCGCCGCCGGCATCTTGCGCGACCAAGCTGCGGTCCCTGCTCTCGAGCAAGTCCTGCACAACAAAGATAGTCAGCTGATATTTGAGAGCCTGGTGGCGCTACAAAAGATCCACGACCTCTCTGCCGGACCAGCGGCAGCTTCCGCCACACACGATCTGGACGACCGCGTGCAAGTGACTGCGCTCGAAACAGTGGGCGTTTTGCACAGTTTGACCTCCGCTCCCGACGTGCGCTCCGCGCTAGCCAACGCGCGCAACATCCGCATCCGGCGCGCTGCCTTGGAAGCTCTCGCGATGCTTGCCATCCCGGGAGATCGCCCGACATTTCTGCAATACCTGCAAGATGATGACGCGTCACTGCGCGCCTCCGCGCTCGAAGGCTTGGGACGCATTCGCGAACCTGCGGATACTCCCGCCATCCAGGCTGCTTACAACGAGAAAGATGCCGATTGGAAGGTGCATTTGGCCGCGGCATTCGCGCTGGTGGATGAAGGCAAGGTCGATACCGCCGAATTCAGCCCGTTGCCCTACCTGGTGGAGAACCTAGACCTGAAAGGTCACTCAGCCGTGGCTTCGGCCTATCTCACTGAGCTTGCCAGGCGGGACGATGTCCGCACCGCCCTTTTTTCGTTAGTGCCGCAGGCTAGCAAAGACCAGAAGATTGCGCTCTGCGGCATCTTTGCCGGAACCCGCAGCGAAGATGTCGTTCCGGTGCTCAACACGCTCGCCAAAGACATCGATCCCGACGTGGCGTTTGCTGCCTCCAAAGCGCTCCGGATCACGCAATCGCGCAAAGTATCTTAGTCGCTATCAAATACAAAACCCCGGCAGCTGCAAGCCGCCGGGGTTCTATGAAATAGTGTCGGAAACGAGTTACTTTGCTTTCTTCTGCTTTTGCTGACCGACGCGAATCTTGAATTGTTGCTGTTTTGCTTCCTGGTAGGCCTTATGGTCGTGACGCGCGACCGCATCCGCCAGGTAGGCGTCCTGATCCATATCCTTCGGAAGGACTGCCATAACAGTAAAACTCTCGTTACAAGTCGGGCAAAACGGCCGAAAACGCTTTACATTCGGGATTGCCATATAGCTAAAGTTTAGCACGTTTTAACCACTTCCGGTGAGTCAAACCAACGTCCGCAGGGCTGCGCCGATCTCTGGAAATTGAAAGCTGAATCCGGCGCGTTCGGCCAGTTCCGGGATCACGCGCTCGCTCTTGAAAACAAACTCGGCGACCTCCCCGAGCGCAAGCTTGAGCGCGAACTTCGGGATGGGAAAAATGGCCGGGCGATGAACTGCGGCAGCCAGTACCCGTGTGAACTCCGCGTTCGTAACCGGCCTCGGTGCGCTCCCGTTCAAGGGACCTTCAACACTGGGATTCTCAGCCGAAAAAATGAGTAGCTCGACCAAATCGTCCAAGTGGATCCAGGGCATCCATTGGCGTCCGTTCCCGAATTTCCCGCCGATTCCGAGCCGAAACGCCGGCAACATCTGCTTCAATGCGCCGCCCTCCCGCCCCAGGACGGTTGCAATTCTAATGAGGACGACGCGCAAACCCACTTCGCGCGCCCGCAACGCTTCCTGCTCCCAATCCACGCAGAGTTGTGCCAGAAAGTCGTTTCCCGGCATGCTGCTCTCGGTGAGTATCTCGTCGCCCCGGTCGCCGTAGTATCCGACCGCGGAAGCGGAGATCAGAACCGAAGGCTTGTGCCGTAGCCCGGCGATGGCGCTGACAAGCTGCCGCGTGCCTTCGACGCGGCTCTCCCGGATCCGTCGTCTCACATCGGAGTTCCACCGTTGCGCAATGGGTTCACCGGCAAGATGAATAATCGCGTCTACGGTCGGTACACTGTCGAGCGGCGGCGGCTGCCCCGCATCCCACCGGTGGAACGCGGCGCGTGAATCCAACCTGCTGCTGCGCCGGCGTCCAAGGTAATTCACCTCGTTTCCTGACGCCAGGACCCTGTTCACCAGCCGTTGCCCGATAAAGCCGCTTGCGCCGGTGATCAGATAATCCATAGCTCAGGCCTTAGGAGGCCTTCTCACTCCTTCGGAGCGATCCCCAGAGCCTTCATCTTGCGATAGAGATTGCTTCGCTCCAGACCCAGCAACTCCGAGGCCCGCGTGACATTTCCGCCCGTTTCTTCCAGCTTGCGCAGAATGTAATCGCGCTCCGCCGCCTCTTTTACCTCATGCAGGCTTCCAAAGCCGTCACCGGCTTTACCGTTGCTGACCTTGCGGGCGTTATCCAGCGGAAGGTGGCGCAACTCGATCCGCCGCTGCGGATAAAGGATCACGATCCGCTCCATCAAATTGCGTAGCTCGCGGACATTGCCCGGCCACGCATAGTTCATCAGCGCTTCGATCGCCTCTTCGCTGAGTTCCTTGGGCTTGCGGCCGTAATCCAAGGCGTACTTTCGCAAAAAGTGTTCCGCCAGCAGTGGAATGTCTTCGGCGCGTTCACGCAACGGAGGGACGGTAAATGGAATAACATTCAAGCGATAAAACAGATCTTCACGGAAGTTGCCGCGCTCGATCTCCTTCTCGAGATTTTTGTTGGTGGCCGCGATCACGCGAAAGTCAACCTGAATGGATTGCCGCGCTCCTACAGGCTCGAAGCGGTGCTCATCCAACGCGCGCAATACCTTGGCTTGAGTCCGCAGGCTCATGTCGCCCACTTCATCCAGAAAGAATGTCCCGCCATGCGCCGCCTGCATTTTGCCGACCTTATGATCGGCGGTGCCGTCGGAGTTCGTACGCCGGTGCCCGAAAAGCTCGCTCTCAATTAGATCTTCGGGGAGCGCGGCACAGTTCACCTCGACAAATGGGCCGTTCGAGCGCGGGCTGGAGCGGTGAATGGCGTTCGCTACCAGTTCCTTGCCTGTGCCGCTTTCGCCGTAAATCAACACACGGCCATTGGTCACCGCCATCAATTTAAGTTGCTGCCGGAGAGCCTTCATGGGTACGCTGTTGCCGATGATCTCCGGTGAACTCGTATCGTCGCGCAGGCGTTGCAGTTCCAGATCCATGCGGCGCTGTGCCACCGCATTCTTCAAGGCGAGGCTTACCTTATCGATGGTCAGCGGCTTTTCGACGAAGTCGAAGGCGCCCAGTTTCGTTGCCTTCACCGCTGTCTCGATATTGCCGTGACCCGAAATAATGATGACGGCGGGCCGCGATCCGGGCGGCAGCTCTTGAATATGCGCCAGCGTAGTGAGACCGTCCATGCCGTTCATCCAGACGTCGAGCAGCACCGCCTCGTAGGCTGCTCGCGCCAGTTCTTCCAGGCACGCTTCACCGCTCTCAACCGTCGTGCATTGATAGCCTTCATCCGAGAGCACGCCTCGAAGCGATTGGCGAATGCCTGCCTCATCGTCTACGACAAGTACTTTGGGTCCACGCAACGGCATCGGTCGGAAGGCTACACCTTCAGCGTAGCTGGCAGACCATCGGCGGATTCCGTCCAGCTTGGATCAACGGCGGCGAAGGCGCTCAACTCGACCACAAAACGCGCGCCGGTGGGTTGGTTGTCTTCTACCCGTACCCGTCCGCGATGTTCAGTGACTATATGGCTCACGATCGCGAGACCTAGCCCAGTTCCGCGCGATTTTGTGGAAAAGTAGGGAAGGAACAACTTCTCTTTATCGGCGGCCGATACGCCGGAACCCGTGTCGCTGACCGACAATTCGACCGAGTCCGGTCCTGGCTGGCAGGTGCTGACAAGAAGCCTCCGGAGAGGCGCACTCATCATCGCTTCGGCTGCATTATCCACCAGGTTCACGATCACTCTTTTGATCTGCTCTTTATCAGCCAGAACCATCGGCAGCTTGCGATCCAGATCCATCACGAGATCGATTCCGTTCAGCCGTCCCGCAAAGACCGCCATCGCACTCTCGACAATCTCATTGAGATCCGCTGGCGTAGGCTGCGCCGAAGGAAAGCGGGAGAATTGCGTAAACTCGTTTACCAACGTTTTCACGGTCTGCACCTCCTGCTGAATGGTTTGCGTGCATTCTTGCAGAATCGCCTGCACCTCCGGCTCGAGCGGGACCCGCAGCAACTGGCGCGCGATCCGGTCCGCGGACAGCGAGATCGGAGTCAAGGGATTCTTGATCTCATGCGCAATACGGCGCGCCACTTCCTGCCACGCCGCCGCTTTCTGGGCGCGCAGAAGATCGCTCGTATCCTCAATCACCATGACGAAGCCGCGTTGCTCCTCGAGCGAAGCAACCGTGATTGCTAGGTGGAGCACCGAGTTACGCTTCTGTATATCCAGTTGACACGCCGCCGTTCCGGTGCGCCGCGCGCGCTTCAAGACGTAGCGCACCTGGTCCAGATCGTCGCCTGAGAATAGTTCGGCCAACTTCTTTGCCGCGGACGCAACCGGCTGAGTGAAAATACCGCTGAGCGCTCGATTGACCCGCTCAATCCGCTCATCCGGTGAAAGAGAAATAACGCCCGTAGGAATGCTCTCTAGAATGGCCTCCGTGAAACGGCGTCTTGCCTCGAGCTCACGGGCGTTCCCATCCAGTTCGTTCGTCATCTCGTTGAACGCTTTCACGAGCGTGGCGAGTTCATCCATGGCCGGAACCCTGACGCGGTAAGACAGATTGCCGCGGCGCACTTCTTCCGCCGCCCCGAGTAGCGCTGAAATCGGGACGCTGATCTGCCGCGCCAGCAATTGCGCCGACCACGAGGCAAAGAAAAGCACGAACAGAGTGATCAGACAAATCAATCGGAAGTATGTCTCTTGATAAAAGCTCTTCCGGCCCGCTTGTTCAGTCACAAACTGATGGATGTTTTCTTCTCTGCCGGATCTAGCGTTTCCCATCCGCGCAACCAATGTCAGCTTTCCGAGCGTGGTACCGCCGTTTGTCAGATCTGAGCTGGCGCGCAGCAGCGGTCCATTCGTATTCTGAAAGCTTTGATACAGCAGCATCGGAACTCCGGTCGGCCGCTCCAAGACAAGCTGATGGATTCCATGGCTCTGGGCAAGGTCGCGGAAGAATACGGCGTCGATCCGACCGGTTTGCGCCGCTTCTCTCGTCTGCGGCAGCAAGCTGATCCAATCCGACTCCACCTGCACCCGTTCTTGTGCCTCGTTTTTATAGGCGGTATTTACTTCCTGCAAGACCTCCGTCGGGAGGGTGAACCATGTGTCCAGGTGCCTGTTCAGAACGAATCCGCTGAACAGCGCGAAGAACAGGGCAGGTGCGAGCGTAAGCACCAGCGCGCCGACCAGGAGTTTGGAGCGGATGCGGGAGCCTTCACGATTGCGCTGGCGGTCAATGTAGACTTTCACGCCCGCGCGGAAGAGCATGAACGCGAGCAGGACCGTGAGGAGGAAGATAACGGTGGAAATCGCCCACAGGACGACTGTCTCGCTGAGGTTAGCGGGTGAGTAGGTGATGCGGAAAGAGCCCTGCCAGATCAGCAGAGCAAGCAGAATGACAAAGCTCAGCGCGGCGGCAGCGGAGGCAAGACGGCGTCGCACAACACTGTCATGGTAGCCCAGTTAAGGAGCGCAAAGGTGCGGATGCTCGCCCCGAGTCAGAAACAGGAATCCGCTGCTCTTGGCGGGGCGCGCCTGACGCCGCGACCGTTTTGCGCGGTCTCCTTGATAGTGCTAAGCGTCTTTGTCTTTACCGCCGGGGCGGCTTTGGGTGCGGAATTCGTACTGCTGGATCTGCAGAGCAAGCTGGCCTTTCATATGGCGGGTGATACGGCCACGCGCCACCAGGTTCAGCAGACACTTCTCATTCAACTGCGCCGGCCAACTGATCGAGACCTCTAGCCGGGTACCGACAGGAAGATCGTGATCCGACGTGAAAAGCACCCCGGAACTACTGATGTTTAGCGTTTTGCCATTCCCCGCAAGAATCTCGGAGCGTTGATTGAGAGTCTTATAACGAAGCTCTCGCTCAATCGGAAAGCGGCTGGATTTCCGCCTTTCTGTGTCGTTCACGTCCGGAGTCTCAAGACGCCTCCCTAAAAGTAAGGTATGTTCCGACATCATCAAAAACTCCGATCTATAAGCTTACAATGTGCCTTCATACACTTAATCGACAGAACCCGGTCGTTTTTCTCGTGTTTTCTCAAGCCATTGCAGCCGCTCGCGGAGCTTTTGCTCGAACCCCCGGTCGGTTGGATGATAAAATCTCGTACCGACCAAAGAGTCCGGTAAACATTGCATATCGGTTACGGCGGCGGTTTCTTTATGGGCGTGTTTGTAACCCTTTGCATAGCCCATTTCCTTCATAAGGCGGGTCGGAGCATTCCTTAAGTGCAGCGGAACCGGCGCCGCCGCCGTGCCCTCAATCGTCGCATTCACCTGGTTCAGAGCCTGATAGGCCGCATCCGATTTCGGCGCCAGCGCCAGATAAATCGTCAACTGGGCAAGCGCCTGATCTCCCTCAGGAATGCCCAAAAAATGAACAGTTTGCATGCAGGCCACGGCTTGCTCCAGGGCTCTGGGATCCGCTAAAGCTACGTCTTCGATCGCCATTCGGATTAGTCGCCTCACCAAATAGAGCCGGTCTTCTCCAGCCGCCATCATGCGCCCCAGCCAGTACAGCGCTGCATCAGGATCGCTCGAGCGGACCGACTTATGCAGAGCCGAGATCAGGTTAAAGTGTTCTTCTCCCGACTTGTCATACAGCAGCACCTTGCGCTGCAGCGCGTCGGCCACCGCTTGCTGGTCGATGAACCCGTCGTGCGCCAGTTCCGCGGCGATCTCCAACGTGTTCAGCGCCGCACGAGCGTCCCCGCTCGCCCCCACAGCGATTTCATCGAGTTGTTCGTCTGAGACCTTTAGGCCAAGATGTCCTAAACCGCGGTAGGGCATGCTCAGGGCGCGCTTGAGCAGGAGCACTACTTCGCTGGTCTCCAGAGCCCGTAAGGAGTAAACTCTCGTCCGCGACAACAGCGCCGAGACCACTTCAAATGACGGGTTTTCCGTAGTGGCGCCGATTAAAGTGACATCGCCGCGCTCGACATACGGCAGAAACGCGTCTTGCTGGGCTTTGTTGAAGCGGTGAATTTCATCGATAAAGAGAACGGTCCTGCGGCCCATGCGGCGGACCTTCTCTGCGTCCGCCATCACCGCCTTAATTTCCTTGATGCCACTCAGCACGGCGCTAAAAGGAATGAAATCCGAGCGGTTCCGCTGCGCAATCAAAGCCGCCAGCGTGGTCTTTCCCGATCCCGGCGGTCCCCACAAGATTAAGGAAGTAAGATGCCCGCTTTCGATCTGCGCCCGTAGCGGCTTACCTGGGCCCAATATGTGCTCCTGCCCTACGTACTCGTCGAGCGTTTGTGGCCGCATTCGGTCGGCCAGCGGACGGTCGGCTTCGACGGACGGTTCCACTTGGCCCTCGGGGCGCGGTGGAGGCGACGCGTCGAAAAGGCTCATATTCCACGCCTCTGCCGGCGTACCTCATAAAGCGCGATCGAGCAGGCCACCGCGGCATTTAGAGATTCCACGTTCACGGTGGGAATCGAGAGCCCTTCGGCCTGCGCCAGCAACTCTGGCGAGACGCCCGTCGCTTCACTGCCCACGAGCAGAGCACAAGCAGTCTGCAAATCTGTGCGCCCGATCGCCGTCTTTGCCTGAGCCGACAAGGCATAAAGCCGCAACCCGGCGGATTGAATATTTTGAATCAACTCACTCCCGCTCACTTGTTCAAGAAAGGGCATTCGGAAAAGCGATCCTGCCGCGGCCCGCAGTACCTTGCCGTTTGCCACACGTGCGCAGCCCTTCAGAAACACGACGCCACTCGCGCCGAACGCCTCCGCCGATCGCACGATCGTTCCGAGATTACCAGGATCTTGAATCCTATCAAGGACGATCCACAAGGCACATTGGTTGCTTAAGTCCCGCCACGCCCACGGGCGTGGCCGCAGCAGCGCGAGGATGTTTTGCGGGGTCTCTGTGGCCGATGCCGATGCGAGCGCCCGTTCGGAGACCTCCACGACTTCAGCGCCGATTTTCGCAAGCAAGCCTCGATAGCGCTCGCCCGCCGCCGCGCTGACGAAAACCTGCTCAACCGTCCATGTTCCCCGGTTTGCTTCCTCCAGCAGATGCGGCCCTTCCGCGACGATCAGCCCGTCTTCCGTCGGTCGTCCGGCGCTAACGGCGCGGCGTAGTTTTTGTAGCAGCGAGTTTCGAGTGCTAGTCAACTCCATCCTATTCACATGGCGCACAACGGGGACCGGCCGCCCTGTGCGCTTACTCGGAATGCGAATTCCGGGACCGGGCGTAGACTAGGGATTCAAAACCATTTAGAATGCGGGCGTTGAAACCAGCCGCATGAAGCGCACTCTTGCAGGTCTATTGTTCCTGCTCGCGGTCCTGCTTCTAGGCTACCTGTTCTATATCGCGAAGCAAATCGAGCGGCAGTCTACCGTCGATGAGGCGCACTCCGCGGATGTCATCATCGTTCTCGGCGCTGCCGAGTACCGGGGCAAACCTTCTCCTGTCCTGCAAGCCCGTCTCAATCACGCTCTGCTGTTGTATCTGAAGGGGCTCGCGCCTTACCTGCTGACCACGGGTGGAGCGGGTGGCGATCCGACGTTTACCGAGGGCGAGGTCGGCCGCGCTTACCTGGTGGAGCACGGTGTACCTTCCGAAGCCATTCTCGTCGAACCGCATGGCTCCACAACGGCGCAAAGTTTAGAAGCCTCGGTCGAAATCATGCGCCGCATGAATCTGCATTCGTGCATCGTGGTGAGCGACGGCTATCATATTTATCGAGTGAAACGTCTGCTCGAAGCGCAGGACATCAAAGTATATGGTTCGCCGAGGCCTCCAGCCGGCGCGCTCAGTCCGATGGAACTGCGCTGGCTCTACTTTCGCCAAGCCGTTGGCTTCTGGCTGTGGCAAATGGGAATCAACATTTGAGCTGCCAGCCCGGCAGCCAAGCGATGCTTGATTGACACATCGAAGCAACTCCGCCGTCCTCGCCAAGCTATCGCGCAGTGCGTTGCCGGCCTGTTGCTCAAACGTCAGACCTGCAATGAAGCGATATCGACGGTGGATTGATGACCTTCAATGACCACGATTCCGCTCTCCGTCACGTAATACTTCTTCCGATCCTCCTCGAGGTTGTAGCCGATCTGAGCCCCTTCCGGTATCTTGACGTTTTTGTCGAGAATGGCCCGGCGCACTTTAGCGTGCCGCCCGACGTCGCAATTGTCGAAAATGACGCTGCTCTCGACATAGGCGCCGGTGTGGATCTTCACACCGCGGCCCAACACCGAGCATTTCACCTGCCCGCCCGAAATGATTGAACTCCCCGCGATGATGGAATCCGTAGCCATTCCTCGCCTGCCGTCTTGGTCAAACACGAACTTAGCCGGGGCGTCGTAGTAGCTGGCCGTGCGTAGCGGCCATTGACGGTTGTATAGGTTCAGCTCAGGCGAAACAGCACGCAAATCCATGCTGGCTTCGTAATAGGCGTCCAGAGTTCCGACGTCGCGCCAATACTGGGGCGGACCGATCGGATCTCCCGGAATCATATTCGTTTGGAAATCGTAGGCATACATGTCCGCGCGCCCGATGAGCGACGGCAGGATGTCCTTACCGAAATCGTGCGAACTGTCCTCGTTATGGCTGTCTTTGTAAAGCTCTTCCAGCAGCAGATCGGTTGAAAAGATGTAGTTTCCCATCGAGGCGAACACACGTGTGGGATCTCCGGGCATGGTGGGGGCATCTGCCTTCTTCTCATGAAACCCGACGATGGCGCCATCCGCCCTTGTCTCAATCACGCCGAACTCGGAAGCAAGCTCTTTTCCGACTGGAATGGCAGCTATCGTGACCCCGGCCCGCTTTTCAACGTGATACTCAATCATCTGGCGGATGTTCATCCGGTAAATATGGTCGGCCCCAAAGATGACAACAACGTGGGGATTGGCCTGCTCGATCAGGTTGATGTTTTGCGTAATCGCATCCGCCGTCCCGCGATACCAATCTTCCTGGGCGGAGCGCATCTGGGCGGGTACCGGAATAATGAAGTTGTTCTTCAGCAGCCCGCTCACCTCCCAACCTTCGCGAAGATGCTGTAAAAGCGATTGGCTCTTGAATTGAATCAGGACGTATATGGAATAAATTCCGGAGTTGACGAGATTACTGAGAACGAAATCGACGATCCTGTAGCGGCCGCCGAAAGGAACGGCAGGCTTGGCCCGCTCTTTGGTCAGCGGATAAAGCCGCGTTCCCTTTCCTCCGGCAAGCACAAATGCAAGAACACGAAGCTGCATTCTGACGACCTCCGCGGTCTAGGATATCCAACCGGCTACATTGGCCGGCTTTTACTTATAACAAGACGAGGAGAAGCGCGAATCATTACCGGCAATTGCTTTAATGGCGCGGCCAGTCGAGCGCCAGTTGGACGAAACTGCGCACCGCCACGCCAGTGGGGCCTTTCGACAACCAGGGCTTTTTGTCGTCGAGCCAAGCCGTCGCCGCGATGTCAAGGTGAACCCAAGGAGTCGGGTCGGCGAACTCGCGGAGAAACCAGGCGGCTGTAATGGAACCACCATGGCGGCCACCGATGTTCGGCAGATCGGCGAAGGCGGATTTTAGATAGTCCTTATACTCGTCGTCCATCGGCATCTGCCAGGCTTTCTCTCCGGCCGTCTTCGACGCCAGATGAAAGCGATCGAAAAAC
The DNA here is from genome assembly GCA_963849445.1 of uncultured Acidobacteriaceae bacterium. GTDB lineage: Bacteria > Acidobacteriota > Terriglobia > Bryobacterales > Bryobacteraceae > Bog-105. Next base: position 348,319 of record CAWKHS010000024.1, read on the forward strand.
TGCTGGTCATTTGTAAACGCACCCATGTTGTGATGGCCGAGCGCGATACCGATGGCGCCCGTCAGCGTGGCCGCGTCCACAATATGAGTGGCTTGGTTACGGCGAGCGTATGTAATGGCGTCGGCCAAAATCAGCCGCCCTTCGGCATCCGTATTGAGCACTTCAATGGTCTTGCCGGCCAGCGAAGTAACGATGTCGCCTGGCCGTTGGGCATTGCCGTTGAGCATGTTTTCGACGGTGGGAATATAGCCCGTTACCGGAAGCGAAGGCTTGAGGTGCGCGATGGCGCGCATGGCGCCGATCACAGCTGCCGCTCCGGCCATGTCGTATTTCATCTTCTCCATGCCGTCCGCAGGCTTGATGGAAATGCCGCCTGTGTCAAAGGTCACACCTTTGCCGATCAGCGCAAGGTGATCTTGCCCGACTGGAAGGGAGGGGCGGTATTTGATAGAGATCAGGAAAGGAGAATTGCTACTACCTTGTGCGACGCCGAGGAGGGCACCCATCCCGAGTTCGCGCATCGCATTCTCGTCCAAAACCTCGCATTCGAGACCGGACTGCGACGCCATATCCCTTGCCGCTTGGGCCAGCGTTTCGGGTATTAATCTGTTAGGTGGTTCATTCACCAGATCGCGTGTCAGGTTCTGCGCTTGCGCGATGGTTTCCCCACGCTCCAACAACGATTGGATGGCATGCGCCTCCGCGCCATCGGTGAGCACTGCAAACTCGTCGACCTGCTTTTCGTTTTTCTTGGCATCGGTCTTATATTTGTCTGCCTCCCAACCGCCGAGGACTGCACCTTCCGCTATTGCCTCGGCATGTTCGGCGGCATTGAGCCCTTCGAGCAGCAGAGCAATGGATCGCACCCCCTTGGCCTTGAGGCTGCGAACCAACGCGCCGGCAATTCTACGCGTTTCGACCGTCGAAAGCTTCTCCTGTTTGCCCCCGCCAATGACCACCAGGCGCTTCGCGTGGGTACCTTGTGGGCGGTACAACACAGCGGTTTCGAAGAGCTTCCCGGTGAACTCGCCGTTGGCGCGCAATTCGGCCATCCACCCGGCCTGCGCCGTAATCTCCGGATCGGGGCGCGATTGTGACGCTACTGCCGTCCCTGTTTTCTCTTCCTCCGTCTCAAAGCCGATTACGGCCAAAGCGTCTACAGCCAATTTGTCGATGGGCGATGTTTCCAGTCTGATTTGCATTTGCTGATTACACTTACTCGCAACGAATACTATTCCCGGGCACGTCTTGCCAGAGCGGCCTTTGCTTCGGCCTGCATCTCTTTAGCTTTCGTAGCCTCGCGCTTATCGTGAAATTTCTTGCCTTTCGCCACGGCGATCTCCACCTTGATATGGCCGCCCTTGAGATAAAGCTTGGTGGGAACCAGCGTCAGTCCACGTTCGCGCGTCTCTGCCTGCAGTTTGTCGATCTCGCGCCGATGCAGCAGAAGCTTCCGTTTGCGAACCGGCACGTGGTTCATGATGTTGCCGTGCGAATACTCGCTGATATGGGCATTCACCAGCCACGCTTCGTTGTCGCTAACTTCCGCGTAGCTCTCCTTCAACTGAATCTTGCCGATTTTAGCCGATTTTACTTCCGTTCCGGTCAACACAATTCCCGCTTCGTACCGGTCGAAGAGGTGAAAATTGTGGCCGGCGGAACGATTGTCGCTCAAAATCTTTACGTCACTCTGCTGGGCCACGGGGATCTGCTGTTCTTCCTAAAAACTCGTTTCCGGCGTCTGGAGGGGTCCACGGCAGGTGACTTTCCAACGTCTTTTCTTCATGCGAGAGAAGAATGTACTTGCCGTGCGACAGTGTTTCTTGGATTGCTAGTGCCGAAACGGAACGCCTACCGTCGTTCGAACGATGATTTACTTAGCGGGTTACCGCCTCGGGGCCGACCGGCAACGCTCGAAGACGTATTCTGTCCTCTCCCTGCCGTCGCGGGCATTTGTAGTCTAACATGAGCTGGGTACCCCTTAAAGTGAAGGTTTTTAATCGATTACAGAGCTTCCTCGCGCTCTTGTGCGCCGTTTTGTTGCTTGCGCCCCCGGTGGAGGCGCGCAATAGGCAAGGTGACAAACTCCTGAAGCTGGGGCAAAAGGCAGAGGCGGCGAAGGATTACGATGACGCGCTCCGGTACTACGATAAGGCTCTCGCGACAGATCCCGACGATCCTACTTACATGGTGCCCGATCATCGCTTGCGTAGTAGGGTGGCAGAAATCCACATTGCCCAAGGGAGCAGCCTGGAACAACAGCAAAAGCTGGACGAAGCGCTAGTGCAGTTCCAAAAAGCATTCGTGGCCGATCCCTCTTCCCAGATTGCGATTCAGAAACTGCGGGAAGCCACCGAGATGATTAAGGAGCGCTCGCGGGTGGCCGCTGGGACGCCCATATTGACTCCGGCTGAACGAGCGCGTCAGGAGATGGAGCAACGGATCAATTCGCTGGAAGGTCCGCCGGTCCTGCGCCCGATCAATGGCCAGATCAGCAGCATCAAGATGAACAACCAGCCGGCGCGTGTGCTCTATGAGACGGTTGCCAAGCTCGCCGGCATCAACGTTCTGATGGATCCGCAGGGAATTGAGACAGTCCAGGGAAAGAACTTCAACCTGGATCTGAACAACGTCACGCTTGAGGAAGCGCTCAACTACATTGCGCTCGAAACGCATACGTTTTGGAAGCCTATCAGCCGCAACGCCATTTTCATCAGCCAGGAAACCGAGCAGAAGCGCCAGGAATATCAAGATGAAGTGGTGAAGGTGTTCTACATTCAGAACGCGACCACTCAAAATGAGTTCACGGAAATCTTCAACGGCATCCGGACGGTGGCGAAACTGACCACGGGCGTATTCTCGATCCCGAGTCAGAACGCAATTGTCGCCCGCGGCACCCCTGACACGATTGCACTGGTTGAAAAGCTCATCCACGAAATGGACCGGCCCAAAGCGGAAGTGGCGATCGACGTCATTGTCATGCAGGTCAACAAGACGGTCGCAAGCACTATTGGGGCTTCGATTTTTGGCGCGGGTGGACTCTCGCTGCCCATTAATTTCACGCCTAGGAATGCCGTTACGACTTCCACTACAACGAGCACGGCAGGTACAGGCACAACCACACGGAACCACAGATACGGGGACGACGACCGGAACCACTACGGGAACGACAACTGGTACGACCGAGGCGTTCACGCTAGCCCGCGCCGGTCACCTATCCAGTGCTGATTTCACGACCGCCTTGCCCAGCACTGTGGTAACCGCTCTGATGAACGACAGCCGGAGCCGCGTTCTGCAGCGTCCGCAGGTGCGGGCGACCGACGGCGGCAAAGCGACCTTAAAGATCGGCCAGAAGATCCCGTATGTTTCGGGTTCGCTCAACTCGGCCGTCGCGACACCCGGTTCTATTCCTTACGCCACTACGCAGTTCCAGCAAATCGACGTCGGTACCCAGATCGAACTTTCGCCGCATGTGAATGGTGCCGAGGACATCAGCATGCATATCAAAGTAGACGTATCGAACGTCCTGCAGTGGCTCTCAATCGCCGGTGTGCAGGAGCCAGAGATTGGGCAACAAGTGGATGAAGCCGACATCCGCATGAAGGATGGCGAGGTGAGTATTTTGGGTGGATTATCAGACAAGGAATATAGTCTAGGGCTGTCGGGTTTTCCGGGTCTTACGAACATTCCATTGCTGGGCTATATCTTCGGATCGAAGTCCAGAACCACAACCGACAACGAAATTCTAATCGCAATGATCCCCCATATCATTCGTGCGCCTGATTTGAGCGGTATGGGACAAGAAGGCGTGCTTGCCGGGACCGAGCGGGTGGTGAGAGTGGAGCGGCGTTCCGACGGGAGTCCGGGGTCCGTGGGAAGTCCTGTTTCGGTGACTGCGCCCGTTTCCGGCCCAACCGCCGGTTCGGCCCCGACCTACTTGAAGCCGCAGGTTGTGCCGCCCGCGGCCAGGCCGGCAACGAGCATACCTGGCCCGTATCCGCCGGCGAATACGTCATACCCGCAGAGTCCCGCTCCTCAGCCTGTCAGGACGCCATCGCCGCCGACCAATCCGCCGCAACAGTGATTCATAGGATGCGATTCGGAGCACAAGTACGGAATCGTCAACTTTCCGCTTCTAAGCAACAGCCCGGCAACGCACTGCGCGATGGCTTGGCAAGACCGGCGGAGTTGCTTTCCTGTGTTGACCAAGCATCGCTTGGCTGCCGGGCTCTACGGAGGCGCCGCGCAACGCAAGCAGGCCTGACGCTAGTGGAACTGATTGTTGCGTTCACTATATTGCTGATCCTTACCAGCATGGCTGTGCCGACCGCCCGTTGGCAGGTTCGCCGGCAACGCGAGAGGGAGCTTCGGCGCGATTTGGAGGAGATGCGCAGCGCCATCGATAAGTATAAGGACATGTGCGACCAGGGGAAGCTGCAATCGACCAACGCCGATGCTTACTGCTATCCGCTTACGCTCGAAGCGCTGGTGGAGGGCGTGCCGTTGACGAATACGCTAAGCGGCAGTAACCAAACCGGCAAGATGCGATTTCTTCGCCGGATTCCAAAAGATCCCATGACGGGCGATATGGATTGGGGCAAGCGCAGCATGCAGGACGATCCGGACTCTACTTCCTGGGGCGGGCAGAACGTGTTTGACGTATACACGAAAACGATGGACAAAGCAGGCGACGGAACGGCTTACTCGGAATGGTGAAGGTCGCTGTCGTGAACGGAAGAATGAACAGGTTGAAGCGAGCGATCCGGGGCTTCACCCTTATAGAACTGATGGTCGTGATGGCTATCATCTCTATCTTACTCGCCATCGCGCTTCCTATTTATCAAAAGTCGATCGTCCGGTCCAAGGAAAGTGTTCTGCGCAATAACTTATTCACGATCCGGAGCATGATCGACGAGTACACCATCGATAAGCAGAAGGCGCCTGAGACTCTGCAGGATCTGGTGTCGGAGGGCTACCTGCGACAGGTCCCCTTGGATCCGATGACCAACTCCGATCAGACGTGGCACATCATCATGGAAGACACACCCGCCGGGGGCAGTACGAACCCGCCGGGGATCTTCGATGTCAAGAGCGGCTCAGACAAGATCTCTCTTGAGGGCACCCCTTATTCGGACTGGTGATTTGAGCACCAGCTTGCTAAACTGAGTTCGTCGCAATCTCTCAATCCCCGATCGTCTAACGGTAGGACAGCGGCCTTTGGAGCCGTTAATCGTGGTTCGAATCCATGTCGGGGAGCCATTCTGGTAGTCGCTCTCAGAGAGGCCCAGGACTAACGGCTTCTTGGAGCATCGAATTCAGCCCAAGAGATAGAGCGGGTTTTGCTTGCGGAGCCAATGTTGTCGCTATCTCAGCAGTCTCTCCGATTAACGGCTCGGTTGGAGCATCAAATCCAGCCAAAGAGATAGAGCGAGTTTCTCTTGCGGAGCCATCCTGACATTCGGTCTCAGGAGCCCCCAAGATAACGGCTCATTGGAAGTGCGGTTCCCGGTTCCCTTTGTTTTGCATGACCGCGACACTAAGTTCTGCGCTTCTTTTCGAGCCATGCTGCGCTCCGGCGGAGTTCAAGCTCTTATGTTACCGGCCCGCAGTCCCAATCTGAATGCCTTCGCCGAGCGCTGGGTGCGCTCTATCAAGAGCGAATGCTTGTCAAAGCTCATCCTGTTCGGCGAGACCTCACTCCGGCGAACTCTTGTCGAATTCTTGAAGCACTATCACCACGAACGAAACCATCAGGGGAAAAAGAATTTCCTGCTTTTCCCTATCTCTGCAGCGCTCCCGCAAGCAAACCGAGCTGTCACTCACTGCCATCGGCGCTTAGGTGGCCTGCTCTAAGTTCTACCAACGTGCCGCATAGATTTTTTGACCTTACGGGATCAGCGCAGATTCTGCACCTGCTCCTGACGCGGGTGGTATGTTCGTCGCTTAGGAGCTGAACATGCTCTTTGAACGAAAATCACGTGGCGACCTGCGCGCCCAGAGAAAGCATAAAGCGAATTCTCCGCCTCGCTAGTTACGCAGGATCTCGAGAACGGGAGCGTAAAGGTTCTGGGTATGATTGCTAATGTCCACCTCATCCGGGCGCACCTGAAACCCTTGTTGACAGAATATTAGCCACGCCGGGATCTACCGCCCCAGCGGTTCCGCCACATTCCCTCTGTGTCAATATTGGAATCTGACCAACACTGCGTGGCATGGCATTATCAGACCAGCGCTGGAAGCGCGTTTCCGAGTCGCCGTTTCCCTGGGAACGCGAAGCGCTCGACTACATCCGAACAAATTTGCCCGATCAGGCGCCGTACTTCGCCTGGTCCAACTTCACCTTTATCGACGAAACGTCCACGGTAGGGCTGAACGAAGTCGATTGCCTGGTTGTCACGCCTCAGGGCATCTTCCTAATCGAGATCAAAAGCGATCCCGGCGTTCTTGACGGTGACCGTGGCACTTGGGTCTTCACTCATCCCGATGGCCGCGTAAAAACAATCGACAATCCGCTCATTTTCACCAACCTCAAGACGAAGAAGCTTAAGGCGCTGCTAATACGCCAACCCGAACTCCGCAAACATCCGGCCCGCAAATTTTCATTGAACCGCTCGTGTGGCTGTCCCACCCGGACCTGAAGGTCTGCCTTCCCGAAACCGATCGCACCGGCCTATGCTGGCGTTCGAAGGAGGAGAAACCAGGCGATTACAAGCCCGGCAACATCATCGCCGCCATCAAGTATCGGCAGGGGGCTGGTCTCAGCTCCGATTCGCGCACCCGCATCGACAGCACCACCTTAAGCCGTATCGTTCGCGCCATGGACAGCGCCGGCATCCGGCCCTCGGAGCGTCTTCGCCACGTTGCCGATTACCGCATGGAAGATTTCCTGGGCGAAGGCCCTCATACCGCCTGGCAGGACTGGTCCGCTAAGCACGTCAGCCTCAAGAACGACTACCGTCGCGTTCGTATCTATCCGAAAGCGACTCCCGAAGCCGATGCCAGGCTCACTCGTTCTATGGCCGAACGGGAGTACCAAATCCTTCGCAGCCTTCGCCATCCCGGCATCCTCGAAGCGCAGACGTTTCACGATCACGACCTCGGTCCCGCCATTCTCTTCTCGCGTGATCCCGAGGAACTTCGCCTCGACTTCCATCTCGATCGCTCCAAAGACTCGCTCTCACTAGACCGCCGCCTCGATCTCATTCGGCAACTTGCCGAAGCCGTCCGATACGCGCATAGCCGCCGCGTGATTCATCGCGCGCTTTCTCCGCAGTCCGTCCTGGTCACCCGGCCCACTTCCGACCGCCCCCTCGCTAAAATCTTCAACTGGCAAGGAGGCCGCGACCTCGAAACCTCCACCTCCCAGCGCCGAACCTCCGTATCGGTCCATCTCAGCGATTACCTTGAAAACGCATCCTATGTATACCTGTCGCCCGAAGCGCTTGTCGACGACCGCAACCGCTCGGAATCAAGCGATATCTTCTCTTTGGGCGCCATCGCCTTTCACATCCTCGCCGGCCGTCCGCCCGCGCCGAATATTCATGAACTCCAACGGCTGCTTCAGGAGCACCACGGCCTGCCTCTTCCCGCCGTTCTCGATTCCGCGTCCAAGGAATTAGACGGTCTCGTTCGTGCCGCCACCAATCCTGATATCGGGCTTCGCCTTCCCACCGTCGCCGCGTTTCTCGATCTCCTCGAAGCCGCAGAAGACCGTCTCACTGAGCCCGCGCTTCCGGAAAATCCTCTCGAAGCGGGTAAGAACCAGCTCATTTATCCCGGAATCACGGTCGAGAAGCGTCTCGGGGTTGGTGGCACCGCGGCAGCCTTCCTGGTCTCTACCGATGGCAAAACGTGCGTCCTGAAAATTGCGCTGAAGCCCGAATACAACGACCGCATCCGCTCCGAATTCGACGTGCTCGGGCAACTGCGTCACGACCAGATCGTCGCACCTATCGGGAACAGCGCTTTCGAAATTAAAGGTCTCGCCGCATTCCTCACCGAATACGCAGGCGAGCGCACCCTGGCGTCGTATCTCCACGAGAACGGCCGCGTTTCGCTGGAGCTATTGCACCGCTTCGGCAGCGACCTTCTGGAAATACTCCGTTTGCTCGAACTCAAAGGCATTCCACATCGCGATCTGAAGCCCGAGAACATGGCGGTTTTCCCCTACGGTCCGCAAAGACAAGAACACCTGCGCCTCTTCGATTTCTCTCTTTCTCGCCATCGCTACGACGACTTCCTCGCCGGCACCGCCGATTACCGTGATCCCTTCCTGATCACCCGAAAACTCTGGGATCCTCACGCCGACCGCTATTCCGCCGCCATCATCCTCTACGAAATGGCCACGGGAACCCTGCCCAAATTCGGCGATGGCAAAACCGCGCCCCACGTGTCCAATGAGGAAGCCACCGTCGACTCCAACCTCATCGAAGCCGCCGTTCGCGATTCACTCACATTCTTCTTCCGAAGAGCGCTGAAGCGCGACTCTGCCCAGCGATTCGAAAGCGCCTCCGACATGGCTCTTGCCTGGGACAACATCTTCAGGGAGGCGAAGGCGACCCCCAGCCGGCCACCCGATTACCAGGAAATTGCGCGTGCTCTCGAGTCCGTCACTTTGGAAAGCTCCATTGCCGAGCTGTCCCTCGGTACCCGCGCCGAGAACATCCTCGATCGCGAAAACATATTAACGGTGGCGCAACTCTTGGCCGTGCCCATCGCGCACATCCGAACACTCAGCGGCGTCGGAGCAAAAACCCGCGCCGAAATCGTTGACATCTTGAAGCGCCTGCGCCAGCGTTTCCCCCAGCCCACTGTCCCTGCCAAGCTCTCGTCCGATCCCGCCACCGACTCCTCGGTCGACGACGTGCTTGCCAGGCTTCTGCCCAAGCCATCTACCCGCAATCAAGTTGAGATCGCAGTCGTCACCCGTCTCCTCGGCTTGTCTGGCGATACGCAGTGGCCTTCCCAGGCGGAGGTTGCAAGAGCAGTTTGCAATGACCGGCCACAACAAGTCGCTAACATTGTCCGGAAATTCCGCGACCGCTGGCGTGAAGATAGCCCCGCTCTCACACGCATTCGTACCCTCATTGCCGAAACCGTCACTGCACACGACGGCTTCATCGAACTCTCCGAACTCGTTACGGCTTTGGTCGCCGCTCGCGGTTCGTCTTCCGAAGGCGCACTCCGCGCCACCCGCGCTATCGCCGTCATTCGCGCCGCCACCGAAGCCGAGCGCAGCCTGTCATTCGACAACCAGCGCTTCACGGACAATCGCCTCAAAAACATATCGGCCGAGGCCATACTATTCACTAATCCGGCGCGCACCTTCCCACTCTCCTGGGTCGAACAGCTCGCCTCCGCAGCGCGCCTTCTAGCCACCACGGACCCGCTACCCAGCCCCGCTCGCGTGCTCGATGGGCTCCGCGCGGTCGTCTTGCCGGGCGATTTACCCATGCCCTCGGACGCGCGGCTTCTCCGCCTGGCCGCATCCCTCTCCGGCGCCGCACTATCTCCCCGTTTTGAGCTTTATCCCAAAGGCCTCGCCGCCGCCGTTGCTGTGCGGCTTTCCTCTGCCGCTCTCGCAGCGCCTGCCAATGAAAAGCTCACGGTAGACGAAATCCGCTCCCGCGTCCGGGACCGTTATCCCGAGGCCGAATCCCTACCCCCTCCCCCAGCCCTCGATCAACTGCTGAAGGACGCCGGCATCGATCTGGTTCGAAGCTCCACCGGCACCGAATATGGCCCTTCGCAATCCACCGCCATCACCACCACACTGCATCCCCGGCGCACTCCTTTTTCGGATGGTGAAGTTCTGTCGCCGGATCGCGAGCGGGATCTGAATGAGGCAGAAAAGCTCGACCACACTTTAGCCGCCTCGCTCCGTGAACGCGGTTTCCTGGTCCTCACTGCCGTTCCCAAGTGGATGCTTACCGCCGCCGACGAACTGGCATCGCGCTTTCATCTGGAAGTGATCAATGTCGACAAATTGCTGCTCACCGCCATGCGCCGCTTTGCTGAGGAGAAGCGCGTCGATTGGACCCGGATCCTCAGCGCCGATGCAGAACCCGAGAATCATCCTGACCGCCGCAAACTGCAGCAGCTCATCTCAGCCGTCATGCCAGCGGTGGAACGCGACTTAACTGCGCGATCCGCGCCCCTGCTGCTCACATGCCCCGGACTGCTCGCCAGCTATAACCAGCTCGGTCTTATAGAACGTCTTCGCGATCATCCGGGCTCGGCTGCGCGCTGGCTCCTGGTCGCATCTTCTGCCAAGGATCAGCGGCCAACCATCGATTCAAAACCGGTTCCGGTATTCAGCCGCGCTCAATGGGCTTCGCTGCCGCCTTTCTGGATCGCCAACCATCCGCGTGCTGAACTCACAAGGCAAAGCTAAAAATTCATGCTCGATCTAGCAATACTTACATCCGGGTTGGAACGCCTGCGTAATGGACTTGAAAAGAACATCCTCGAACGCTCTCAAGACGAGCCCTCCATCGCCGAGGATCTGCATCACCGCTATGAAGCGGCAAAGACCGCCAAACGTACCGGGCTCGCCTTCGCACTCTGGCGTGAAAACGAAATCACTCAAGCCGCCGTGGCATGGCTGTTGGGCTGCGTCTTCGTCCGCTTCCTCGAAGACAACCAGTTGATTGAGCAATCTTGGATCTCCGGTCCCCCTGGCGCCAACCGCAACCGCCTCGCGGAAGCCAAAGAGCACAATCTCGAAACCTACCGCGCTGGTCTTCACCAGACCGATCGCGATTACCTCCTGCTCTGCTTCAAGGAAATGGCAAAACTGCCCGGCGTCGCAGCGCTGTTCCACCCGGAGCACAATCCGCTCTACCGCCTATCGCCCACTGGCCACGGCGCACGCGCCCTCATTGACTTTTTTCAGCGCACGGCAGAAGACGGCAAAACTCTGCTGCTCGACTTCACCGGAACGGTCGACAACACCCGTTTCCTCGGCGACCTATACCAAAACATTTCCGAATCCGCTCGCAAGCGCTACGCCCTGGTGCAAACGCCGGATTTCATCGTCGATTTCATTCTTGACCGGACCATGACCCCCGCGCTCGAAGAATTCGGACTTCCTGGATTCCGCATCATCGATCCGGCCTGTGGCAGCGGACACTTTTTGTTAGCAGCATTTGAGCGGCTCTTTGCTCGATGGCAGAAGCACACTCCCGATCTCGATCCGGTCGAGCATGCAAACCGGGCGCTCGGGTCCATTTACGGAGTAGATCTTAATCCATTTGCAATTGCCATTGCGCGTTTTCGGTTGCTGATTGCTGCATTACGAGCATGCGAGGTAAAGCAACTTCGGGACAATTTCGATTTCAACACCAATCTTGCGGTGGGAGATTCATTACTACATGGAACTCGTCCGGGAACTTCGGGCGACACGCAGCGACACGCGTTCGATGACGCTCTGAATTTCTATTATGAAACTGAAGACGAAGACAAGTTGCGCGAGTATCTGCGGCATGAAACATACCATGTAGTTGTTGCTAATCCCCCTTATATAAGCGTCCAGGACCAAGCGTTGCGCGAAGTTTATCGTCAACGATTCGCTTCTTGTTCCGGGAAATATCACTTGAGCGTTCCTTTCATGGAGCGTTTCTTCGATCTTGCAATGAGTAAGTCACCTGCAGGCTATGTGGGCGTAATAACATCGAACGCATTCATAAAAGGGGTTTCGGGAAGAAATTGATCGAGGAGATCCTGCCTCGCCGGGATATTACTTGCGTCATCGACATGTCGGGGGCCTATCTTCCGGGGCACGCAACGCCAACGGTCGTTCTCTTTGTGCGCAATCGTAATGCCTTGGGCGGTACAGTACGGTTCGTTAGAAGCATACAGGCCGAAACGAAAGTGCCCGAAAACCCCGCAGTAGCGCCAGTTTGGGTCGCGATCACAAATCAAGTCGACCTGGCAGGCAGCCAGAGCAGATACATCAGCTCCAGCGACGTAGAACGCAGCTCTACCCATAAACATCCGTGGTCGATCGGAGGGGGCGGCGCAGCAGAATTGAAGGAGCGTATCGATGCCAGTGGCTCCTCCCTGCTGGGCGAATTGATTGAAAGTGCGGGAATTACGGCCTTTACACTTGAAGACGATATTTACTTGCTGTCGCTTAAAGCTGCAGAAAGGCACCAACTTCCTCCAACTGCGTTCAGACCTCTTGTAACTGGAGAAATAATTCGGGACTGGCAAATCCGAAGCGACACCGAAGCGGTCGTTTTTCCGTACACCGACGAATTCAAGCCATTTCTGCCAACTCCACTCCTAAGATATCTCTGGCACGCAAAGGCCGTGATCGGCAGGAGCATTCTGTTCGGAGGAAAGACTAAACTCGCGAGCGGACTCAGATGGTTTGAGTTCGGCAGGTTGACCGCCTCTAAACTTCGGACTCCGCTCTCGATCTCGTTTGCCTTCGTTGCAACACATAATCAATTCGCCCTCGCCCGTGGAAAACAGATATTCAATCGCACGGCCCCGATATTGAAGCTTCCTGAGACTGCTGACGAACGGATCCACGTTAGCTTGTTAGGCATATTGAACTCTTCAGTCTGCTGTTTTTGGCTGAAGCAGGTCTGCCAAGACAAGGGCGGCGGTGGTATTGGCGGTGGGCTCGCGACCGAGGCATGGGAAAAATGCTACGAGCACAATGCTAAACCACTCGTCGGACTTCCCGTTACGTCTAGCCGTCCAACCGAACTCGCCATTGCGATACAACGAAGAGCCGACGAAAGAACTGCCCTCCTACCTGCAATCCTAATCACCCGCGAACTTCCCGGCCGACCGTCACTCGACCGCGCCCGCGCCCAATCCAAATCGCTCCTCCGTCGCATGATCGCGCTCCAAGAGGAACTAGACTGGCAGGTCTACTCTCTATATGGCCTTACGAAAGAATCCCTCACACTGCCCATCGATGAAGTTCCCGAAATCAACCTAGGCCAGCGCGCTTTCGAAATCGTAATGGCGCGGAAGATGGGCGAAGGCGAGCTCGAAACCGAATGGTTCAATCGTCACCGCTCAACACCCATCACCGAAATTCCATCCCACTGGCCCCAGCCCTACCGCCAACTCGTCCAGCAACGCATCGAAACCATCGCCGCCGATCGCGACATCGCCCTCATCGAGCAGCCCGAGTGCAAACGCCGTTGGAATCTCCCCGAGTGGGACGAACTCGAAACCGAAGCGCTTCGCAGTTGGCTACTTGACCACCTGGAAGGCACCTGCTACTGGCCGACCGAACCGCCCCTGCTACGCACCGTCTCAAACCTCGCCGCCGCTGCAGCTGAAGACGCCGAATGGATGCAAGTCGCCGAACTCTATACAGGCCGTTCCGACTTCAAACCGGAAGCACTCGTATCCGAACTGGTCGCGAAAGAATCGATACCTTTCCTGCCCGTACTTCGCTATAAACCTTCCGGTCTGCTGAAGCGCAAACTGTGGGAAGAAACCTGGGCCTTGCAGCGCCGCGAAGATGCGGGCGAACAGGTTGAGATCCCGGTTCCTCCCAAATACGACAAAGCCGATTTCCTCACCGATACCGGTTGGCGCTTACGCGGAAAACTCGACGTTCCCAAGGAGCGCTGGGTCTCGTATCCTCACCTGGAAAGCAATGCGGATTCCTCGCTCCTCATCGGCTGGGCGGGTTACGATGACGCGCAGCAGGCCATCGCGCTGGCAACCTATTATCAATCGGCGCGCGAGGAAGGCTGGCCGGCTTCCCGGTTGAAAGTGATCCTCGCCGGTATCGTGGAACTGCTCCCCTGGGTCATGCAATGGCACAACCAGCCTGACGCCACGGGCACGGGAACCGGTGACTTCATCGCCGAGTTCCTACGCAACGAACTTTCCCACCTAAACCTGACACAACAGGATCTGCGCGAATGGACTCCGCCCGCCGCCCAGCGCCGCACACCACACGTCGCGGTAAACAAACCAATCCTGCCGTGGAAGCGATACCGCAATGACGTCCACACTCCAGCCCACTCTGCGCGAACTGCTCAATTTACCCGAGCGCCTTGGCACGCAGGACTACGTTCTGAAGCTGTCGCAGGCCATCAACGACCCGAAGGCCACAGCCGAAAGCTACGTCCCCACAGAACAACTGGCCCGCTGCTTCGACGAAGCTCTCACGCTGATTCGCGACGCCCTCGGAGTGGAAACCGGCTTCACCGAAAGCAAAGCAGCCTATCTTCATGGCAGCTTCGGCGCGGGCAAAAGCCACTTCATGGCCATGCTCTACCTGCTGCTCCATGGCGACGGCTACGCTCGCTCAGTGAAGGAGCTGGCCGACGTGGTTGCACGGCATTCCGAGTGGACAAGCGGCCGCAAATTTCTGCTCGTCACCTATCACATGAGCGATGCCACCACACTCGAAGACCGCTTGCTGGGTGGCTATGTGGATCGCATCCGCGAATTGCACCCGGACGTAGCCCCGCCTGCGGTCTATCGTTCCGACGCTTTGCTGGAAGATGCACGCAACCACCGCGCCAACTACGGCGACGAAGCGTTCTTCCGGTTGCTGAATGCCGATGCCGACTCGAGCGCCTGGGGCGATCTCTCCGGCTGGGATGCAGCTTCTTTTGAGTACGCGGCCAACGCTTCGCATCGTGACGAGGAACATCGCCGTCTATCGGCGACCTGGCGCGCAATGTCATCAAGTCCGCCCGTCAAACTGCCGAGTTCATCGACATCGATGATGGTCTTTCCCTCATCAGCAAGCACGCCAAGAGCTCTCGGCTACGACGCGGTTATTCTCTTCCTGGATGAAGTGATGCTTTGGTTGGCCTCTCGCTCGGCGGATGAAGCAGCCAAGGAAGGTCCTAAGCTGGCGAAGCTGGTGGAAGGCGCGAAAGCGGATCGCCCGGCACCGTTGATTAGCTTCCTGGCGCGCCAGCGTGCCTTGAAGGAACTGCTGGGACAAGGCCGCATCGGAGAAGAACAGGCCAAAGTCGAGGAAGTGCTTGGAGTGGTGGAACCAGCGCTTCCGGACCATCACCCTGGAAGACAAGAACCTGCCCGAGATCGTGCAGAAGCGTTTGTTGCGCCGTAAAGATTCCGCCGCGGAACAACTCATCTCTGCCGAGTTCGAAAAGGCGCTCCGCATTCAGGGAAGCGTACTCGAAACGCTCATCACTCGCAGCGGCGATCGCGATCAGTTCCGCAAGTTGTACCCTTTCACTCCCGCCTTCATGGAGGTTCTGGTAGGGGCCGCCGCGGCCTTACAACGCCAACGTACTGGCCTTCGCATCCTGTCGGAAATTCTGGATGAACAGGCTGGCCGTCTTCGCTTAGGCGACATCTTTCCCGTAGGCGACCTCTTCCGAGCCATGGAAAAAGGTACCGATCCCATGACCGGCAAGATGCAGCAGCTTTTCGAATACGCTCGCGCCGTATGGAAACGACTGCGGGCGCAAATTGAGCACGATGTCGGCGTCAGTTTCGACAACTTCGACAAACTTCCCCCAGCTCAACAACAGCAGCTTCGAACGCAGGAACGCATTGCGGGAACACTCATTCTCGCCGCGCTGGTGCCCAATCTTGAATCCTTCCGCGATCTGAATGGCAGCCGTATCGCAGCTTTGAACTTCGGCACCGTGCAAACTCGCATTCCTGGAACCGAAGGCCAACAGGTTCTCGCCATCTGCCGCCGCTGGGCAAGTCATGGGCTGGTGCAACTGAACGACCCGGGATCGTCCACCCCCACCATCTCGGTCGAACTTACCAGCGTCGACGTCAACGCCATCATCGAAGGCGCTGCCCGAGCCTATGAAAGCTATGGCAACTTGACGCGCAAAGCCGGCGATTTGTTGTTCGAAGATTTGAAGATTCAGACTGACGACAACTTCGAAGCAACCCACAAATTCGTTTGGCGCGGTACCCGGCGTTCCTGCCAAATCTCATCCTTCAATGTGCGCGAAGCCTCTGGCGATAAACTCAGGCCGCTTTCGGAGAATGGCGATTGGCTTGTAGTCATCGATACGCCGGTGTACAAGACTGGCCAGGGCCCAGCCGATCACCTGCAGCGATTACGCGAGTTCCGGAACCAAAACCCGGAAGGCGTCCGCAGCTTAGTTTGGGTTCCTTCGGCTCTCAGTGAACGCGTCGTCAAGGATCTTGGCCGCTTGGCAGTACTCGATCACCTGCTCAGCCCTCGCTTCGACAAATTGAAGGAATACTCCGGCCATCTGTCCGCAGTCGAGCGTGAGCAGGCCCGCTCCATTCTTTCCGCCATGCAGAAGGAGCTTACTGTGTCGGTGAAGAGCGCGTTGGCCCAGGCTTATGGTGTCGGAACCATCCAGCCCGTCAACCTCGACCAGAGTTACCCGCTCAGCCCTGCTGATCAATTCCAGAGCCTTGAACCCGAACTGCGCCCGCAGCGGCCAAGCGCGAGCACACTCGACAAAGCAGTGGAGC
Source organism: uncultured Acidobacteriaceae bacterium (assembly GCA_963849445.1). GTDB lineage: Bacteria > Acidobacteriota > Terriglobia > Bryobacterales > Bryobacteraceae > Bog-105. Next base: position 364,750 of record CAWKHS010000024.1, read on the forward strand.
AACTTCTGCATCAGGCGCTCGACTGGCAGTTCCCGGGCCATCCGGATTTCAAGAGCGATGAAGTAACCATCGGGCGCAAGCTGGTGGAGAAGGCCTACGAGTATCTTTCGGATGCTCTCCGCGATCCCGAGCGGCGCAAGTCTCTGCCCCAACGGGCGGAGCGGCTTCAACTCCGCGCCTTGCTCGAACCCCTGAACTTGGCCCAAGTAACAGATCAGTATCTGTTCCCGACCGATTACTGGTACGCCCACTTCGAGCGGGCACACCACGACGCGGGCGGAGGCGCGCTGAGTGTTGGTCAATTGCGCCAGTACATCGATCGGCCAAAGACCATGGGCATCGAAACGGATCTTCAGGACTTGGTCATTCTGTTTTACGCTGCCTGGACGGACCGTAGTTTCCGTGGCAGATTCAGCGCCATCGATCCTAAGATCGGCACCCTGAAAGACGATTGGCAGCTAATTCAGGAGCAACTGCCGTCGCGCGAAGCTTGGGAAACCGCCGCCAAACGTGCGGCTGACCTCTTAGGAGTTCCCGCTTCTTCGGTGTTGTTGAACGCTGGCGTGCTCGCCAGCTTCAGCAAGGGCGTCCAGGAACGCGCGAACCTGTTTATTGAACCCGCAAGGCAGTTGCTCGCCCAACTCAATGAGACGGAATCCGATCGCTACAAAACGGCCTACCGCAGCCATCAGCTACTGAGTAAAATTGTGAACGCCAAAACAGCGCTGGAGGTTGTCGACGCACTGGATTCCGCGCCTGCCGATATTGCGGATCGGACATTGGCCGTCAGTATGAGCTCGGCCGCAAAAGTAGCTGCGAACTGGATGGCTCGTCACGCCGAGTCGTCGCCATGCTCGGCAGCATCACGGTTGAGCCCTACCGGCAAGCGGCACGGAACATCATTGACACCCTTCACAAAGCCACTCTCGCGAACGAGTATGCCGAACCGCTGATACCTGCTCTCAAGAAGGCCACCATTGACGCAGAACGTCTCCTGCAGGACGTTCTGAAGGCAACCGCGCCTCAGCCTCAACCTCCGGTGCTCGCACCCCGTCGATGAATGTGCCCGCACCTCGGAGCCGATTCGTTTTCCCGCAGCGCAGCCGATATCCCCATCCGGCCCCGTCCGGCCTCCCATTGGCAGTTCCCAACTGCAAAAATCGAAGAAGACCATCGCTCAAGGGAGCGCTACGGCGCACCGGGGACAGCTAGACTCGGTATTTCAGGAAATTCGTAGCAAGTTGCCGTCCGGCGACGCGGAAATCGTCCTGAGCTGGGAAATTTCAACCGAGGAATGACGCCCCAGATCTTACGGCAAACACTGCGGAAGTCCTTCAGCGACAAGGATCGCGACCCGCGCCTGGCATTCGCGGTCCGGACTGAGTCGCCTTGGACCGGTGACACCGAAATTGACGTGGATGAAAATCACGTAACGGTGGTCGCCTGTCGGTCAATGCTGGAAATGCGCCAGGCATTGACGGATCTCGAAGCGCCTCTTGTCCTTCTCACCTCGCTCGATGACAGCGGACTGTCTGCCGACCTTCGAGCGCGGCTTTATCGCCAGCGTCTGATCGAAATAGACGTCTGGGAATTAGTGGGAGAACGTTTCAAGGCGCGCAGCGTTGAATCTCGTCTTCGGCGCGACCGTCCGCTTGCGCAACGGGTGCTTTCGTGGCTTGATGGCCGCCAGCCTCCGGCCGTACCGTCCGGAATGCTCTCGGAAAGCGCACTTTGGATCTACGTGCTGCGCGAATCTGTGAAATCTAAATCCGAAGGACGCCCGGACATAGCGGAGATCCTGGCCTGGCGCAGCGAACCTGCCAACTGGCGCGCCTTAACCGCGCTTCCTTCCGAACTTTGGTCGGGCATATCCGACTGGCTAAAACGTTCCATTGGGGAAAGCGTCACGCTACTCCTCGATCAAACGCTTCAGACTTCACCGTTGGCGGTGGCAACGGCCTTGATCGCCTTAAGTGAAGAACCGCCCTCGGCGGAACGCGTCGAATGGGCCTTGGCGCGCGGCCGCTTCGAGCGATTCTTGGGAGGACGTCCGCTCGGGTCTGATCTGATTCGCGAATACACCGTGGCTGCCGAAGCCATCTTGCGGTCCATGCAGCCGGCCGATCTTCTTGCAGTTGTCCGCCGCGCTGATGATCTCCTGCAGGAAGTCGAGGCCGCTCGCTTTTCGCCCCGCAGCCGCTGGTCCCCGGCGGGCGCTCGATTGTTGCTCGATCAAATCGCCTCCGATCTAAACAATCCTGGGCTGTTGGCTCGTATTGAAGCCAGTTTTCTTCGTTATGAACCGGAATCGATCGAGCGTATCCGCATGGCCGCGCGTCTGGAGCGCTGGCTTACTACCCCAGTGCCGTCCTTTTCGACCGTTGCAGAAGCTGCTAAAACGTACCTCGAACAGGATTCCTGGGTCGATTGGGCGCGCAGTGCGCTGCGCAACGTCGCAACCGATAGTGCGGAACTAAATCGTGCCATGGCGCAGCTTTGCGGGCGTGCTTCCGAACGGCGCGACAGCTTCAATCTCAAATTTGCTCGTCTGCTTTCGGCTGAAACTCACGCCTCAGCGTCAGTTACCGGATTACTCGGTGTGGAGAACATACTGGAAGCAGTTGTCCGTCCCATTCTGCAGCGCCGCGGAGTCCTGCTGCTGGTCATGGATGGCATGAGTTGGCCTATTTTACGTGAACTTTCCGGCGAGTTGACCGGTCGCCGGTGGAGAGAGTTCCGGGCAGCCGATCGAGCGCCGGTTGCCGTCAGCGTCATCCCTTCCGTCACTCAGCTTTCGCGATGTTCTTTGCTTTCCGGGGTATTGGCGTCCGGTGGTCAACAGGTGGAAGAAAGAAATTTCACTGCCAAATTCCCCGACGCAAAGCTGTTCCATAAAAATGATCTAGTGAACTTCGCAAACAGCGAGGTTGCGCGCGAAATTGGGCGTGAGGATCGCAAACTGGTTGCCGTCGTAATCAATGCTATCGACGATCTCCTCAGCGGTTCTGAACAAACCAACGAGTCCTGGTCACTGAAGCGCCTTTCCATTTTGCAGGCGATTTTGGCTGAGGCTGAGCTGGCCGGCCGCGTTGTTGTTCTCACCAGCGATCACGGCCACATCGTGGAATACGGAACAGCGCGTATCCCTCAAACTGAAACGTCTGACCGCTGGCGCGAAGGCAAGCCCGAAAGAGAGGAAGAGATCGGAATTTCTGGTCCTCGCGTCCTCGGCGGCAAATCCGTAGTCGCTCTTGGCAGCGAGCGCGTTCGTTATGCGCTCAAGCCTCACAACGGCTACCATGGTGGAGTTACACCCCAGGAATGCCTCGTTCCTCTGGTCGTTCTTGACCGTTCCGAAGAATTGATCGACGGATGGTCGGAGGCCATATCGCAACAGCCAGCCTGGTGGACACAATCCGAATCTACTTCGCTTCCGGTTCGGTCCAGGACGAAATCGGCCAAGCCTCAACCCAATTTGTTCGAGCAAACAAAACATTGGACTGAGGAACTGCTGGAATCCGAACTGTTCAAATCGCAAATCGAATTCACTGGCGGTCGTGTAAAGCCGGACCAGGTGTTGAAACTTCTGCGAGTGCTGGATGCCTCGCCAGGCAAGAGACTTCTGAAACAAACCTTCGCGTCACAGATGCAACTGAACGTTTTGCGCGTCGGTCCAGTCATTGCCGTCATTCAACGAGTGCTGAATTTCGATAGCTATCCGGTGCTCACCATCGATGAAGCTTCCGGGTATATCACTCTCGATGAGCAGTTACTCTTTAAACAGTTTGGACTCTCATGACCTCCGTCAGCTCACAGCGGCGCGATGACGTAATCGATGCACTTCGCGCCGGCGCCGTCCCCACGCGTGGTCTCGATCTTCTTGCGGTCGGGCTCGGTCAATTTGAGACTGCCATCGTTCAGGAACTGGAGAAGGCTCGCGGTGCCTCCAGCGTGTTCAAGGCCGTTCGTGGTGATTACGGCTCAGGCAAAACGTTTTTCTCACGTTGGCTTCAGGACCGCGCAAGGCGAATGGGTTTCGCCACGGCAGAGGTCCAGATCAGCGAAACCGAAACTCCACTCCATCGGCTTGAGGCGGTGTACCGCCGGATCATTGAACGTTTGTCCACGTCCGCCATTGAAACAGGAGCTCTTCGCGCTATCGTGGACGGCTGGTTCTACACGCTGGAAGAAGATGTGCTTTCAAGCGGCCAGATCTCTGAAAACGAGACGGACAAGCTTCTCGCCGCGACAGAAACTTTGATGGAAAGTCGCCTGGCCGTCGTTACGCAGAGTGCTCCGCTGCTTGGTCCTGCACTGCGCGCCTACCGCCGCGCCGTTGCATCCGGTGATGCGCCGGCCGCCGAAGGACTACTCGCCTGGATCGGCGGCCAACCGAATGTTGGAAGCAAATATATTCGTCAGGCAGGCATCAAAAGCGACATCGACCATTTTGGTGCACTGAGTTTCTTGCAGGGCTTACTCGTGATGCTTCGCGACGGCGGCCATGCCGGACTGGTCATCGTTCTGGACGAAGTAGAAACTTTACAGCGCATGCGCGGTGACGTTCGGGAAAAGGCGCTCAATGCTCTACGTCAATGGATCGACGAAATTCACGGCGGGCGCTTCCCCGGATTGTATCTCCTCATTACAGGAACTCCGGCATTCTTTGATGGCCCGCAGGGCATCAAGAGGCTTCAACCCTTGGCGGAGCGATTGCACGTAGAGTTTGGCCCGGAAACGCGCTTCGATAATCCGCGCGCCGTCCAGATTCGCCTTCGAGGATTCGATCAGGATCTCCTGGTCCAAGTGGGCCGTCGCGTACGCGATCTGTATGCTGAAGGCTCGGCAAACGAAGGCAGGTTACGGACGCTTTGCGACGACCGTTATCTGCAAGCCCTCGCCAGCGGCGTCACCGGATCTTTGGGAGGCAAGGTAGGCATCACCCCGCGTCTCTTTTTAAAGAAGCTTGTCGGCGAAGTGCTCGACCGCGTCGACCAGTTCCCAGATTTCGATCCTAGACAGCACTATTCACTAACCATCTCCAACAATGAAATGAACGCGATCGAAAGAAGCGCACTTTCGGTCGACGACATCGACTTGAACCTGTGAACGGATTCGAACGGCTTCATCCTGCGCTGCAGCACCACATTGTGAACTCCATGGAATGGCGCACACTGCGTCCGCTCCAGGAGCAAGCGATTGACCCCATTCTCGACGGCAAGAATGTCCTGCTGATCGCTCCCACAGCCGGAGGGAAAACTGAGGCGGCCATTTTTCCGGTGCTCTCTGAGCTATTGACTTCGGCATGCGCGCCGTCCAGTGTTCTCTATATTTGTCCGCTGCGTGCCTTGCTGAACAACCTTGAACATCGCTTGTCGTACTACTGCCGTCTCGTGGGCCAAAGCTGTGCTCTCTGGCACGGGGATGTCACGCAAACCGAGAAGTCGCGTGTGCTTCGAGAACCGCCCGACATCTTACTGACAACTCCCGAAAGCATTGAAGCGATTCTGATCTCAACTCGCGTGTCTGCGGCGGCATTCTTCTCGCGTGTCCGTTTCGTGATCTTAGACGAGCTTCATGCCTTTGCATCCGATGACCGGGGCTGGCACGTCTGGTATCTGCTGAAGCGGCTCGCCGGCCTTGTCGAAAGGCCATTTCAAATTCTCGGTCTGTCCGCCACTGTCGGCAATCCAGCCGAGCTCCTGTCGTGGATCTGCCAACAGTCGGATCGTTCTCAACAGGTGATTGCTCCGTGAAGTTGCTCCCTCAATCTCCGCACCCGAAGTCACGCTCGATTACGTTGGCAGTCTGGAAAATGCCGCGCAGGTCATCTCCTCTTTGCATCGCGGCGAGAAACGTCTCGTGTTCTGCGACAGCCGCTCTCAAGCTGAGCAACTTGCATCGCAACTTCGCGCGAAAGAGATTGAGACTTTTGTCTCGCACAGTTCACTCAGTAAAGATGAGCGTTCGCGCGCTGAAACGGCGTTCGCCCAGGCGCGTAATTGCGTCATTGTCGCCACCAGCACTCTGGAACTTGGCATAGATGTTGGCGACCTCGACCGCGTAATCCAAATCGATGCCCCTGCCACGGTGGCTTCGTTTTTGCAAAGACTGGGCAGAACCGGCCGTCGTGCCGGAACCACCCGCAATTGTCTATTCCTGGGGACGAATTCGGAATCACTCCTCCGTGCCGCTGCCATTGAGCGTTTATGGCAAACGCGGCTGGGTGGAGCCGGTGCAGCCGCCGCCAGCTCCGTACCCTGTACGGGTCCAGCAAGCTCTCTGCCTTACGCTGCAGAAACGGCCTCTCGCAGCCGGCGAGCTGAATGGGTTCGTTTCGCAAACTACTCTACAGCACCTGTTTGCGCAGGAGTTTCTGGTCCGAGACGGCCCTTTCGCGCTGATAGGACCTCAAACCGAGAGGCTGTATGGGAAGCGGAATTACCTGGAGTTGCTGTCTGTCTTCGACACCCCGCCACTCTTCCAGGTCGAGTTTAACGGCACGGAAGTCGGTTGGATTCATGAACTTAGCTTGCAGCCCCGGCGCGACGGTTCCGATCCGGTCATTCTCCTCGGAGGCCGGTCCTGGTGGGTTCGTTTCGTAAATTGGGACAAGAAGACGGTCAGCGTCGAGCCGTCGTCCGACGGCGACGGGCGCTCACGCTGGCTTGGCACGAGCGCTCCGCTCTCCTTCGAGATCTGTCAGTCCATGCGTCAAGTTCTCGCGTCTGAGTTCGTTTCGCAAAACTGGTCCAGGCGCGCCGCCGCTGAATTGGGTTCGTTTCGCAAAAAGGCGATAGCCGACTCAGCCGGCACAACACTCCACTCGACTGATCGAGGCTGCGTTTGGTGGACCTTCGGCGGACTCCGGGCAAATGCATTGATGGCGGGATGGCTTCGTTCCGCAAATATGGATAGCCGATTCGATAATCTCCGGCTCGTCCTCGATTGCCCGGCACCGGAACTCTCGCTGAAAATTGGCTCAGTCGAAACCCAAGAAGTCCCAATGCCGCAGAAGTTCACGGCTCCCAAATTCGCGGACGCTTTACCCGAACCAGAACTTCTCGCTTACGCGCAGCATCGTCTTTACGACGAGCTTGGCGCGAGGAGAGTCCTCGTTGAGCCGATTGTTACAGTGGCAGCGCTAACGCCAGATCAAACTCGGTCGTAATCCTCAGGCTCAACATCCGGGACCTTATCGAGAGCAGCCAAGAATTTCGCCCGATCCCGCAATGTACGAAAACTCGATCTCATTGAAAGCAGGACTGAAAGACCAGGGCGCTCGTACCCCAAAATCGCTCAACTTTGACCCCGTACTGTACATAAACTCATCCGGTGAATGGTTGGTAGTCTGGCGTAATTGGATATGAGCTTGGATCCATTTCGGTTCGTCGCAATCTGCTTGGCTGGATGGATTAACCAGCAACAACTGGATGCGATCGAATACCTGAGAGAGGAGAATCGGATCCTTCGACAGCAACTCGGCGGGAAGCGACTTCGCTTCACCGAAGAGCAGCGGTGTCGGCTGGCTGCCAAGGCTAAGAACCTGAGCTGGAAAGCGCTGCGAGAAATCGCCACCCTTGTCACACCCGATACGCTCCTACGATGGCATCGGAGGTTGATTGCCGATAAATACGATGGCAGCCGCCGACGGCGTCCAGGACGGCCCCGAATCATGGATGAGATCCGGACTTTGGCGATCCGAATGGCCAACGAGAACAGAGGCTGGGGATACACACGGATTCAGGGTGCGTTAGGCAACTTGGGTCACGTTGTCGGTCGCAGTACCATTGTGAACATCCTCAAGAAGCAAGGTATTGAGCCCGCTCCGGAGAGGAATAAGAAAACCAGGTGGCAAGAATTCCTTCGAGCCCATTGGCAGGTCCTTGCCGCAGCTGATTTCTTTACCGTCGAAGTTTGGACGCTGAAGGGATTGACGAGATACCTGGTGTTCTTTGTGATCGAGTTGTCGACTCGCCGGATCCGGATTGCTGGAATCGCACCACAGCCGAACGCACCTTGGATGGCGCAGATGGCTCGAAATCTCACAGATGCGGTTGACGGTTTTCTGCTCGGCAAAAGGTTACTCCTCCACGACCGCGACCCGTTGTACACGAGCGAATTCGCATAAATCCTACAGACTGTAGGCGTGAAGAGTCTCAAGCTGCCGCCGCGATCTCCGAACCTGAACGCTTATGCGGAACGGTTTGTCCGGACGATCAAGGAATCCTGCCTGGATCGAATGATTTTCTTCGGCGAAGCTAGCTTACGGCATACCATTTCCGAATTTCTGCTCCATTATCATTTCGAGAGAAATAATCAAGGACTCGGGAATCAGCTCATCGATCCGCCCAGCCAGATCAGTACATCGGACTTCGTACATTGTCGAGAGCGTCTCGGCGGCATGCTAAAGTTCTACGCCCGAGCCGCATAACCCAGGATGCGCCAGCAGATGACACGTCCGATTTTATGTACAGTACGGCTTTGTTGGATCGACCGCGGCTATCCTTCGATCGAACGCAGGTCTGCCGGACACACTTGAGGACGACGAAGATCCCGCTCTAGTGGCTTTTCTTCCGCGAGCGAGAACCTTAGTGCACCAAGCTATTGAAGACGAGAGAAACCGCGAGACTCTAATTGGCAGGCAGCTTGACGAACGCTTCGAGTGATAAACACGGCCGCCGTACCGCTCCGGCCCTTTTGACCTTGCCCGACGGAACTGAGCCACTCTAAACTAGGTTTTCCGAAGCAACAAAGGTTGCGGAAGGAAGACAAAGAGTGAAGAACAGCAGGTTCAGCGAAGAACAGATCATCGGGATACTGAAGCAGAGCGAAGCGGGAGCCAAGACCGGCGAGCTATGCCGGCAGCATGGGATCAGCGCGGCGACGTTCTACGGCTGGCGCAGCAAGTATGGCGGGATGGATGTGAGCGAAGCCAAACGCCTGAAGCAGCTGGAGGAAGAGAACTCAAAGCTGAAGCGCATCGTCGCCGATCAGGCATTGGACATCACGATGTTAAAGGATCTGGTCGGAAAAAAATGGTGAGCCCGGAGGACAAGAGATCGGCGGTCGCGCATATGCGGCAGGAGCATGGGGCCAGCGAACGCCGTGCCTGCGGGCTGATCGGACAGCCGCGATCCACAGAACAGTACGAAGCGAAACCGAAGCCAGAGGATACCTTATCCAAGCGCATTGCGGAATTGGCAGCAGAGCGTCCTCGCTTTGGCTATCGACGTTTGACAGCATTGCTGAAACGCGAGGGCATGTCAGTGTGGCACGGCCGGGTACATCGGATCACGAAGGAGCTGCGGTTGCAAGTGCCGCGCCGGAAACGGAAACGGTTGGCGTGCTCGAAGCCCGCGCAAAGCAGAGATTATACGCCCTAATCAACGCTGGGGCATGGACTTCGTGAGCGACAGCCTGGCGGATGGACGTAGCTTTCCGCGCCTTGGCCGTGGTGGATCATTACACGCGCGAGTGTCCAGTCATCGAGATCGATCTGAGCCTGCCCGGAGCACGTGTCTTGCGTGTACTGGAGCAACTGGTGGAAGAACGCGGGCTCCCGGATGCCATTCGCGTCGACCACGGTCCTGAATTCGTCTGCGATGCCGTGCGCAGATGGTGCAAGCAGAAGAAAGTGATACTCGACTACATTGAACCCGGAAAGCCCATGCAGAACGGCCACGTCGAGAGCTTTAACGGCAAACTGCGCGATGAATGTTTGAACACACATTGGTTCACAAGTCTGCGTCAGGCCAGGAACATCATCGAAAGCTGGAGAACCGATTACAACCAAGCGCGGCCACACAGCGCGTTAGGATACGCAACACCGAACGAATTCGCCAGTCGGAGCAGCGCTCCCTTCGCCGTTGAAATCTTGAGTAACACGACGGCGAATCCGGGTCAAGGTAACCCTGGCGGGCTCGCTTCGCTCGGCCTTGACCCGGCCCCGCCGTCGTGTGAAGGGCGACTGACATGAACGGCGAAGGAAAGCTACGAACGGAGCTAACGAAACCGGAATTCCTACTTATGAATGGCTCAGTTTGGACGGGCAGGTCACTTTAATTAGGTCGTTCAGGCTCCATCAGCTCGCGCAACATATAGGGAACGACAAACGCCAGATCAGATCTGGGGAAATCGCCAACCGCGGAGCTTTCATGGCTGATATCGCAAATGCCGAGTTCCGGACCGTTCGCGCAAGTCAAATGCGCGCGGCGCCCCGTGCATCCTCACACATCTGCTCGATGGAGTGGGCGATGGCATGGCCGTGCAGATCCCCAAAGAGTAGGCTGCGAAGTATTCAGTAGGTTAAGCGTGCCCTGACCAAAGGAGATGCCGGGGGCCGTGGGAATGCCACCATCTGGTACCGCTTGCATCCTGATGCGCGGCGTCGATCGCACATTCAAGCTCGCGGCGAACCTGTGTTTGCTGTCCGGCTACCTTTCCTTCCATGTTCTTTTCCTCTTGATTCATGCAAACACAAATGTTCGTTAGGAGTGTTGATTCTTATCCATAAACTTTTACCAACCCGTGTCGGATGAATCGTCATCAGTATCGACGAGGTAGGGAAAAGACGAAGCGATTTTCTTCCCGAGCGCGGTAATCATCAACTGCTTGACATCCAGCCGGTTCTGCAGCTTCTTCAGTCTTGCGCGAGATTGGGCAGCGTTCCTTGCGTTCCCTGCCGCTTCGAATCTGTTCAGTGCCTTGTGAGAACGCTCGATAGCGGCCTCGATGCTACTTTTCTCGCTGGAAGCTCGCTTCGAATCTCTGATTAAATAGCCCCGCTCGATCAGCTGTTCAAGTTCTGCGGCAACCAACGGCAATCGTCCCTCGCGCCATACTCTCCCGAAGTCGCCCAAGAAGGAGGCTTGGTAGATAGTTAGATCGGAATCGCGAAGCAGACCCGTTATTTCAAGCATTTTCGCCAGCCTCTTGTCACGGACATTACGTATATAGTTCTGAAAATTAAGGTCGGCTTTGAGCGCCTCGACATATTGCTGTAAGCTGTCATCACAGACGCCGGCTTCTCCCAAAAATGGCTGTTTCGAGCTCACATCGAAGAACCGCATATAGGCATAACGTCCGTCGTCCTCCATTCGCACGTAGATTTCGTCGCTGATTGCGGTCTCCCCGCGCACCATACGGTCCTGACTCCGGTGACCAGGGGCCACCTCGACGTAACGTATTTGGCCGAGCTGCTCTAAATGCCAGTCAGAACGATGGAACCTTCTTCGCTCTTTACGCTCTTCTTCGTATAAGTTCTCGAGATGTCGAAGGGCTAATGCTTCGCCGTACTGACCGAGATAGCCGGGTTCTCCGGGTGGTACGCGAGAAAAAAACGACATGGCACTGTTTGCTGTTTTCCCGCTGAAAGGCGAATCAATCCGGACCTCCATGCGGCTGGATCCGGTAAGGCGAACTGTTCCACGCACGCGTTCGCCTCTGATGGTCATCTCGATTGTTCTTTCTGAATTTGGTAGTTGCATAGATTTCCTTTCTTCAACGCAGCAGGAGATTTTTGGCTTTCCGCCGCATTGCCCACCTGGGCGACCACCGTGGTCTCTCGAAATTCGGTTGGCGGCTTCGTAAGAAGCACTCCTGATGCAGGTTAAAACGTTAGTGATTCTGGCCAGTCGCTAGTGAAGCGGTCTTGGGCGAGGCTCTGGCTTTTTGCTATCTCGCAAGCGGAGTAGGTAAACGGGTCAGTTGCCTTAGCACGAGCGTTAGGCGATGTGTCGCAGTTCCGAACTGATAGTAAATTGGGCAAGGAATAAAGAAAAGCGTCTGTAGACATATGTCCTCCGACGCATCTAGGCTGAGACTTGGTTGACGGCTATTACCGCCCACATCGCCGATTATCCGGCAGATCCACCTTGCCATCTCGGGCAGGTTGGCAGCGCTTGGTGCGCTTTCCTGATGCTTGACTCAATTATCTATCTTCGGGCCGTGCAGTGGCAAGGGTACTTACAAAAAGGTTGTTCTAGTACGGCGTCCACGTACAGCCTTATCAGCTATAAGTTCTTTCGCAGTTAATCTCCTATGCCTCAGCTAACCCTAAGTTGTCGTGTTTCCGACTGAACTTCGACAGATGAAAGTAAAAGTGTTCTGGATTGATGGAAACGAGCAGGTCGCCTTGGCATCATGCCCCGTCCACGCGGGGGAGATTGGCTTGATGACGAGATACTTTCCTTACGCGAACAAGGCGTCGAGCTGCTTGTCTCATTATTAACCGCAGAAGAGGTGGTCGAGTTAGAACTGGTTCATGAGGAGCAAGCTTGCCGTCCTCGTTCGATTGAATTTATACAATTTCCTATTGCGGATCGACCAGTGCCTACCCGAGCGGAGACCGCATTCGCTTCTGATCGACAAACTGCACTCGAAATGTGAACAAGGGGCAAGCCTTGTCATTCACTGCCGCGCTGGAATCGGACGGGCAGGTTTGCTTGCCGCGGCCATTCTCACTCAGGAGGGATGCTCCCCGGCTCAAGCCGTCAGTTTGGTTAGTCATTGTCGCGGCTGCGCGGTTCCAGACACCTCTGAACAGGAAGCGTGGATCTACAAATTGGCTGAAAGCTTTTGATACGGGCAGTGACCTGAAAGCGGCCCTTCTACCAGCCGGGTCAGGAAGATGCAAGTAGCAGGTCGACCTTCGGTAGCACAAGATTTTAGCGGCGACTCAGCCACTCCCTATGCACTGGTTATCGCGTAGTGTCGAGACACGCGCCTGAAAAGAATGAAAGCATGAAATCACCGGCTTCTGCCCAAATCACTATCGATGTGCGTTTCTCGCCCGTCGAGGACGCAGTCGTGAAACATCCTCGATCACCGGAAAGTCGGGCTTGCTCAATGTTTTACTATCCTGACTTCGAACTGAAGAACGAAACAGACAAACCGGCACACCCCACAACTTCCGACGCCACATTTGCGTTTTCAAGCTTGGCAGAATTAACTGGGAGCATCGTCGTTCACATAAGAGCGATTGCGAAAGAGATCGGTTGCAAGCCGACGGACATGAACTTTGAGGTGACCGACTTCAGTACCGAATTGCCCGAGAGAAAGCGGAAGGCGAGGGCCTTCAGTATCGCGATTTCGGGAAAGCAAGCGGAACGTCTTCGAGGAGTGACAGCGGTTATCCGCGTCCTGGTTTACGACGTAATGACCAATGTTAAAGGGTCCTACCGTGGACTGACAGGGTAAAAGAACCCTCTGGCGATGCTGGCAACATGGATTCAGGGGCGATTTAGAACACGACTTCTGCGAAGTCAATAAAGTGGATTGGGTGGAACTGTCTCACAGCCAATGGCTGACGAATCTTGTCGCTTTCGCCATCTCTCAGCTGTAATGACAAAAAAATGGCAGCGATTCTTGTCCTCATCAAGACAGTAATCCTCGTGAGAAAAGCCTAGCTTCTCCAATACGCGGCGAGACTTTAAGTTGTCGGGCCTGACAAAGGCGACTATCCGGTCCATTTTTAGGCGGGTAAACACGTCTTCCAGCGCTGCTCGAGCTGCTTCGGTGGCATACCCGTATCCCCAATGCGCTGGCGAAAACTCGTAACCGATTTGAATGTCATCCCCTGCATCCGACCTCAAGTGGCCTTGGCGGAACTTCGTCAGTTCTACCCAACCAAGTCGTTCCCCCGTCGATTTGATTCCACCATCCACTTATTGAAGTGCACTCGTCTGGGCGCACTCGCAATACAGCCGTCCGCTGAATCTCGAGCTGTTTCGATTGAGAGTGCCCCTGTATGGATAAATTCCATGACCTCCGGATTTGAATCGAGTTCGGCTAAGAAGTCCAAATCATCGGGTCGCAATACCCGAAGAATAAGCCTGTCACTTGCAAGTGTAGGTCGCTTTCTCCAGAAGAACTCCGTCATGTCCTTTCGACTTCTTCATAGCGGATTTCCAGGCTTGGTCGTTTACTTGCGTTTTGCATAGCGGTTCTCCTTCGGATATCTCTTGATAACGACAGAACTGGGTCATGATTCGTCTGCAGGCCCAAAAACGCTGGAACCTCGTCTACTTTCGTCTGCGGCTAATGACTCGCTAAGCGGGAACAGTCTTGGTGTTCCGCTTCGGCAAGACCGAAGCAGCTTGGCCCGGCTTTCGCTTGACAGGCGGCAGACGCCCAGTCACGGCGGACGGCATTTGGTTCACCGTACCGAAGGGCACGTGGGCAGAGGGTACAAAGCGCGAAGCGCCGGCGACATGCAGTAGCTGGTCATCAAAGAAGATGTGGGGCTTGAGTGCGCGCAGAAAGCAGGCTTTGTCGATACCGCCCAAAAAGAATGTCTCGTTGATCTCAAGACCCCAATGCCTAAGTGTCTGGATAACCCGTTCGTGGGCCGGTGCGTTTCGGGCTGTTACGATGGCGGTCCGAAGACGGCAGCGGCTTTGCGAAATGTCCGCGGATTGGCTGCGTTCGCGACTCTGAAGTTTGGTTAGTCCGGCGAGGAACCGATGCAATGGACCGCATAGAAGCGGAACGCTAGCCTGCTCGGCTTCGGAGGTAAGAAATCCATGCAGCTTTCTTTGCTGGAAGACCTGCTCCGCAGAATCGTCCGCCAAGACACCGTCGAAATCGAACGCAATCCGGATCTCATCATCGTCCGGATCATCCTCGAAAGCGGTCGGAAGCACTTGCGCGGCTGCTACGCCGGCTGCGATAGCGGCCGAAACATCAGGGGCATTGGCAGAAAGGAACAGACTGGCGTGGAACGCTTCAAGATACTTGAAGGGATCGCTTCCGCCCACGAACGCAGCGCGCGAGATGTCTAGGCCATAGGCTTCGATGGACTTAAACACACGAAGACCTGTGTCCGGATCATTGCGCGACAACAGAACCACTTCCACCGGAATGTCGTTCGTCACGGCGTTATTGAGGGCCAAGAGGCGGCGGATCAATGGATAAGCAACGCCGGGATGCAAAGGTTCGTTTTCATGTTCGCGTTGGTACCGGCGGTATGAGTCCAGATCGCGGCTGCGGAATACTAGATCCGACTCGCGCAGCTCAAAGAGAGCGCTTGAGGATACCGCGATGACCAGTTTGCTTTCGATCGGATACGACATCATGAATGTATCGGCTAAGAAGCTCATGGTGCTTTGAGAAAGTCTCACTGCGGTTTCGGTAAGCTTAGTTGGGCGCCAGTCAGGTGTTTGTCCGTCCGTCAAAATCCTGCGCAGCCTTTGCGCTCCAACTAAAGTGCTGTTTAATCGGTAGGCGAGTTTCTCCCCTTCAGAAAAAAGTAAATCCAATTGAACTGATCTTCGGCCTATGATTTATCCCGATATCTAGAATTTTGTCGGCGCTGCAGCCCTTTCGGGTAAAGCATCTTTCCTGCGTACCGAGAGCCTGGATGCAGGACGAGCCATGCGGCGCCGCTCTGCCACTCCACCTTATTTCGATGAATTCTCCGGCCATTCTCCGCCAATTCTCTTTTCGCATGGATTGCTGGCGTTCCAGCACTTCACCAACTTAGTCCACTGCTGTGCGATAGAACGTCACAATTCATCGGACAGGAAAACTAATCCAGTCGATAAGCAGAAAGATGGGCATTCGTTCCTCGAAATCGCAAGCGGGCTCTTCGCTTAAGAAGAGAGCTCCCGCGTCTGGGCGACGTGACCGGCAGATCGTCCGCGTTTTGGCCTTGCTACGTGTTCTTGCCCAGGGCACAACGGCTAACATCCATGAGCTCGCCAGATTTCGAACACGCCGGGAAACCATCTACAGAGATCTGCGCGTGCTGCAGGATGCCGGCTACCCTATCCACGTCCGATGAGCGGGGAAAATTATCGCGGCCACGGTTGATGGCCTTGCCAACACCCGAAATTGCTCTCTCCCCTTTGGAACTGAACGCCCTGCTGGTCGCCGTCGCTCAGGCCCAAGTGGCGCTTCCGACAAACGACTCGCTGGAGGGGGCGGTTTCCAAGTTAAGGGCCCTCGCGACGGCAGACGCTCAAAGTCCCCAGCTTGAGGGCTTTTGCGAAGCGTGGTTTTGCGGCCACAAGGAGTTTCGCTCGTGTGAAGACCACATCGCCATCCTCATGGAGGGAATGTTGCGGAAGCAACGCTGCCGGATTGACTACCAGAAACCCTCCGCCCCCGAATCCAAAACATTTGATTTCGAGCATTATCGTTTTCTGTTCGTGGACGGGGACTCTATGTGGTCGGACACGTGCCGAAGTACAACGGCACGGCAACGCTGGGGCTAGAGCGGATTGTGGCAATCGCACTGGCGAGCATTCAGTTTGAAGTAGATCCCGCCTTCGACCCGCATAAATGCCGGTCCGATGCCTTCGGTGTCTCGTGGCAGGATCCGAAGCAAGTGGTGCTTCGTTTCCGCGCAGATCAAGCGGCTTATGTGCGCGAGCGGCTATGGCACCCGAGCCAGGAAATCGCCGACCTTCCCGACGGGAGTATCTCGCTGTCCTTTCGCGCGGGCGGTCCGTTCGAGATCCGACGCTGGATTCTGGATGGGGTGATGCGGTGGAAGTTCTGGCTCCAGAAGAGTTGCGGCAGGAAGTCAAATCCATGCTGCTTTCGGCTCACGACAATTATTAAAACGCCCGTGACGTTAGCTGTCACAAGCGAACTGTAAGATCAGACTGGATGCTGGATGAAGACTCCTCCGGAAAGGACCTGATCATCCCGGACATCCACCACAAGTGGCGATGCGCCAATCGCATCATTGAATTGGAACAACCCGATCGTATCTGGTTTCTGGGTGATTATTTCGACGACCTCAATGATTCATTGGAGGATGTTGAGGAGACTTGCGAATGGCTAGTGGAGATGTCCAGGAAGAGCCATGTCCATCTGCTTTTGGGAAATCACGACATTTATTATCTTTGTGACCACCAGCAGTACCGTGCCGCCGGGTACAGTCCAGAAAAGCACTTTGTTGTTCGAAGAAGTATACCTGCGCAATTTGTTCATGACGACTGCCGGCTGTACGCCCGGGTGAACGATTATCTCTTGAGCCATGCTGGCTTCAGCGGGAGGTGGCTCGGGAAGTACTCTGTCTCGTTACTGGACCGGTATCTGAGCGAAGCCTTCGAAGCGCTTCTGAAACATGAATTACATCCGCTTCTGAATATCGGTGAGGATCGTGGCGGCTGGAACGAAGTGGGCGGTGTTACCTGGTGCGATTGGGACCAATTTAAAGCAATCGCCGGCCTTCCGCAGGTGGTCGGACATACGGTAGCGACCCTGGTTTGATGGGCCGGCTTTGATCGGCGGAACGACGGCGCAATCAACTTCGACCATTGCGTGGCGGGGAGTCTTGCGTACTACGACGAGCGGACGTTTTCAAGCCATGACGAAGTGTCGTTATGTCTCGACACGAATCTACAGCATTACGCCGTCATGCAGTTCGGGCAACTTCAAGTGAGACAAACCCCGGCAGCTTTCTTAAGGAATCGTAGAAGAACTGGAGACGGGATTCGAGGCGGATCGTGATCGCTTGGACGCCAGACAGGAATGCATTGCTGCCGAGGCCTGAGGTAAATCGATTGTTAAACCTCCAGATTCCCGAGTTCGTGCGGATTGCCGAGCTAGATGGTTCGGTCGACCGCTTCAGCATTGTGCACTTAGCGATCGAGGATAGCCGGATCGAGCGCGGTCGGTTCGTTAGCCGTCGCCACGGTAATGATGCCCTCTCCGGTAGCGACTCCGTCCAGACAATTCAAGAGTTGCTGCAGGCTGATTTTGGTACTTGAGTGTCCGGCTCGCGGGAAGGCGCGATCTATATCCTCCACCAGCACGAGGGACGGCGCATTGCGCGACGCTTGGATAAACATCTGCTCAAACTGATCGTCTTCTACGTCGCTTTTAAAGAGGTGCACGGTGTAGGCCGGCAAACAGCGTGCGGTCATCATGGCTCGAATCACGCTGGTTTTCCCATTGCCAGGAGGTCCATGCAGCAAATACCCGCGCCGGAAAGGGAGGCGCCGTTTTGAAAACCAGGCTTTACGTTCGAAGAACAGATCGAAATCATCTTTCAAGAGCGAGACGATCGAGCTGTCAAGGATCAGATCGTAGCGCGGCTTCTGCCGCGCCAGTGTCACCAGCTCGAGTTTATTGAGAGCACGTCCAAATGGCCCTGCCCTCGCGCTGTCACGGAGTTAAGGGCGTCAAAATCCATAAACAGCTTGAGAATAGCCCTTACGTGACGCAACTAACTCCAATGCCTTGTTTTCAGCCTTTGTCAAATCTTATGTCGAGAGGTCTAACCGGCCTTGACAATCCGTAGGTGGATTCTGAGACGGTCCCATGGAGATTGTGGAGCCATTCGTTTTACAGCTGTCTAATCTGTGCACCGCACAGGGCACTCGCGCCAAATGGGTGCTTGTGCCCACTCACGCGATCGGCCGCACGCTGGGTGACCGGCTTGTTCTCGAGGGAACGGACTGGCTAAATCTGCGATTTATCACTCCGCTCGAACTCGCGGTTCGCATGGGAGCTCCGTTTTTGGTGTCGCGCGGGATCGATCCGTCAGCTGAAGGCCTTGGGCCAGCTCTCATGATGCGGCTCCTTCTCAATTTACCCGGGAAAGGCGGTTACTTCCGGTCTTTGGCCGATCAGCCGACAATGGCCCAAGCGCTGTCGGCCACCATTTGTGAGATCCGAATGGCTGGCGTTCAGGCCAAAGATTTGGCGCCAGATGCTTTCTCATCGCCAGCAAAACATATAGAGCTGTGCGCATTGCTACAAGCCTACGAGGAGTTCCTGAGCCGAACGGGTCGCGGAGACGTCGCAACGGTCTACCAGGAGGCGATCCAATATCCCGATTGGTGCCCCATACAGGGGGCTGATTGCTGGATCGAATTTCCTGATTCATTGTGGACCGTTCTACAGCTGAATCTCCTCAATGCATTGCCCGGGGAACGAATTGCGCCGCATGTTTATACCCTAGCGGGAGCAGCTTTGCCGCGTCGCATCGCTGCCGCGCGAGCGGAGCGATTAGCACCTGACCCGAGCATCTCGCCGCTAGCGTTCCTTCTGGCGCCCGAAAAAGCTTCAGCACCGGCATCACTGCAATTGTTTCGCGCAGGCGGTCGAGACGCCGAAATCGAAGAGGTGTTCCGTCGAATCCTTGGTTCAGGGCGCACGCTCGACCAAATCGAGATCTCGTGCCCGGATCCTGAATACGCTGCGCTGCTTTGGGAAAAGGCGTGCCGCTATGATTGGCCAGTTACCATCAGCGCCGGAATACCCGCTACCCTGACGCATCCTGGCCGTGCGCTGCTGGCATTCTGCAACTGGATCGAGAGCAATTTCAGTTCGGGTGTTCTGCACCGGCTTCTGGAATCTGGCGATATTACGCTCGGTGCGGTCGAGGGAATCTCGCCCGGTCAGGCCGCACGACTCCTCGTGAAATCCCGAGCCGGATGGGGACGCGATACTTACGATCTTTGTTTAACACGCTTGGTCAGCCACTATCAGCGAGTCGCCGACGATCCTGGCCTCTCAGAAGAACAGCGCAAGTCCGGCGCTGAAAAGGCCCTACGAAGCGAAAAAGTTCTCGGGTGGATCAGTCAGATCGTTGCAACAGTTCCCGGCCACGGCGAAAGTGGCGACGTTAGTCTTCAGGCGGTGGCTCATGCCGTATCCGAATTTGTCGGCTCGTGCGCTGTAAGGGCCAGTGCACTGGACGCCGCGGCTCAGGTCGCACTCCGCGATGCAATCGGAGAACTTCGTGAACTTGGTTCGTTTCGATGCCCGCTGCTAATCGCGTTGGGTTTCGTACGCGATTGTGTCGATCGCGTGAGTGTAGGCCGCGACCGGCCACGACCGGGCCATCTTCACGTATCGCTGCTTGGGCAGGCCGCCTTCGCCAATCGCGGCCATCTATTTGTCACTGGTCTCGAAGAAGGACGGCTCTTTCCAGCCGCCATAGAGGATCCAGTCTTGCTCGACGTGGAGCGTCAGCGAATCAGCCCTGTGCTGCGCTGCGCGAGTGACAGGATTGAGGAGGCAGTTTATGCGGCCCTCTCACGACTCGCAACGGTTGGTGCAGCGGCAGGTGTCGAGGTGTGCTTCAGCTACTCCTGTCGTGACCTGCGCGAATATCGAGAGACTTTTCCTTCCTGGATGATGCTGCAGGCGTACCGGTTACAGGCTGCCGACCCATCCAAAACATATCGTGATCTTGAAGCCGCCCTTGGAGTGCCAAAGTCGTGTGTACCGACGTCCGGGCGCAAGGCATTGAGTGACAGCGGGTGGTGGCTGAGCGGTCTCAAGTTGGCGGGCGCTTTGGGAGCGGACTTCGTCCTCGAGCAATATCCAGCTCTAGCGCAAGGACTCCAGGCCGCGAACGCGCGCGAGTCGGCAACCTTTGGTAAGTACGACGGCTTTGTTCCGGCTGCTGGCAAAGTACTCGATCCGTGCGCCCGTGAACAGCCGGTGTCAGCCACCCAGTTAGAGGCTGCAGCAGAATGTCCTTTCCGCCATTTCCTGACCCGGGGATTAGGTCTTGAAGCAGTAGGTGATGGCGATCGTGATGTTGACGTGTGGCTTGATCCGTTGGTGCGCGGCAGTGAATTGCACGATTTGTATGCGGCGGTTCTCAGCAAGTGCCGCGACGAGAAAAGAAAACCAGCTCTCAAAAAGGAGTGGCCGTGGCTACTCACTCTGACGAACAAGCACCTCGATGCGCTTCGAACGGAATTGCCACCTCCTTCCATTGAGGTGTTTGAGCGTGAGAAACAGGATTTCCTCGCTGACGTCGAGCTCTTCCTTTCGAGCAGAGTGTGAGACAGAAGCAGAACGAACGCCGATTGGCTTCGAAGTGTCGTTTGGCCGCGGCAAGGAGAACGGGACTACTGACCCTCTCTCCCAGAGTGAGCCCATAGCGATCGACCTTGGACAAGGATTGCGCTTCCGTCTTGCCGGACAGATCGATCGAATCGACCAGGTCGGCCCTTCTTCCTTCGAGATTATCGACTACAAAACAGGGGGTTATTTCGAGAACGACTGGAGAGGCATCTTCTCTGGTGGCCGCCGTTTGCAACATGCGCTGTATGGACTTGCAGCAGTGGAAATACTCAAACGGAAATACAGAAGTCCTGAAGTGGTGGGCGGAACCTACTACTTCTCGAGCCACAAGGGGCAGCAACGACGGAAGCAGATTGTCCGGCAATCCACGGTTGCTCTCACGGAGGTTCTTAGTGATCTGCGGCAGGTTATTGCGTCAGGAACTTTCATCCATGCCGCTGACGATTCAGCGTGTAAATGGTGTGAGTTCGGCCGCGCCTGCGGTAGCAGTGCTAAGAGGCAGGCGGCGGCAAAGAAAAACGACCCGACACTGAGGGCGTATCGGAAGCTGGTGGAGCATGAATGAACAGCGGCAGCTCACGGATCAGTTCTTCAGGGATCGCATCAGTTCGGATCTCCATATCAATCTGCTTGTAGAGGCCGGCGCCGGCTCAGGCAAAACGCATGAGATGTCCAGACGAATGGCGGCGGGGATCGCATCAGGGGCGTATCAGGTTGAACATCTAGCTGCGGTCACATTTACTCGAAAAGCGGCGGCCGAACTGCGCGGCCGGTTTCAGCTTGCGCTCGAAGAAGAATTGAAGCAGCAGACCACCAACCTGGACGCAAAGGCTAGCGAACGCATCAACCGAATCCAGACGGCTCTTTCCAATCTGGAACGTTTCTTCGCGGGCACCATTCACTCGTTTTGCGGACGGCTGCTTCGCGAGCGCCCCGTTGAAGCAGGCCTATCGCCGGGATTCACGGAGCTCGACGACGTGGAGGATAAACTTCTCCGTAAGCAGTCCTGGCGCGATTTCATAACTGCCTCGACGGCGGCAGCAGACCCAACTGTGCTGGAGTTGCGGGAAGCTGGTATCAGAACGAAAGACCTGGACAAAGCTTTCGCGACTGTTTGTTTATACGAAGACGTCGAGTTTCCGGCCGGGGATGCCGCACCGCCTGAGACAGCAGCCGCTTTCCAAGCTCTCGATCTGTTTTGGGCGGCGCTCTGCGAGGAATTGCCGACATCGATAGCGGAGGAAACAACCTGCAAGACGCAGTCGAAGTGCCAAGAGTTTGAAAGGCAACTACGGATGGCAGCCAAGTCTCGCACAAGGCCTGCAACGCTGGCAGGATTGCTCGAGGCCTGGGACTTCGAACCTCGCATCACTCAGAAATGGTGGTCCAGCGATAGAGCCACGGGAAGGCAAATTGCACACAAAGTCACCAGCCTGCATCAAACGTTTCGGACAGATGTCATTGAGCCGTTCCTCTCGGCGTGGCGTCGCTACATTTACCGCTTAAGCGTTACTTTGCTGATGAGGGCGCGTGCACATGCAGCACAAGAGCGCCGCCGCGGCAACACCCTCAACTACGATGACCTGCTGCAATTGACCGCCCGGGTTCTGCGCAGCAATGAGGATGTCCGCCGCGCGCTGGGCGACAAATACCGCTGGCTCTTTGTGGACGAGTTTCAGGATACCGATCCGGTCCAGGCGGAAATCATCTTTCTTCTTGCCGGCATCGACACCGCAGATGCAGGTGCCGCCGGCTGGCGTTTGATACAACTTCGTCCGGGTTCGCTCTTTATGGTCGGCGATCCCAAACAGTCGATCTATCGCTTTCGCCGTGCCGACATTGATACTTACAACGTGGTTCGCGCCCGCCTCAGTGAGTCGCCATCTAGTGAAGTTCTGCCGTTGACGACGAACTTTCGGTCTGTACCCGCTTTGTGCAAGTGGTCGAATGAACTCTTTCGCCAGCAGTTTCCGAGCGAGCAGACGATGTACTCGCCAAAATTCGCTTCATTAGAACCGCATCGCGCGCACGGTGCGCTGGGAGCGTCCGCCGTTCTTACCTTGACCATTCCCGATTCAACGGCTCAGAGAGAGGTGCCTTCCGTTGAGGCTGCCCTGATCGCGCGTTTCATTCGCTCCGAGGTCGATGCCAAACGCAGGACGTTTGGCGACTTTCTTATCCTCACGCGCAAAAGAAAGCCGCTGGGGTTCTACGTGGAGGCATTGGAGTCTTTACAGATCCCGGTTGAAGTAAGTGGCGCCGGCGCGTTCGGCGAATCAAAAGAAGTGAAACAGCTTGCCTTGTTGCTGCGCGTATTGAGCGACCCGCAGGATGGAGTGTCTTTGATTGGCCTCTTGCGTGGACCGTTGTTCGGCATCAGCGACCAGGACCTGTTCGCCTTCTGTCAACGCGGCGGCTGGCTTAGCATTTTCAACGATGCGGATGTTGCGCCTGTGTCCACCGTGTTGACATCTCTCCGTGAGATGTTCCGGTGGACGCGCATACTTCCCGCCGGTGCGGCGCTTGAAAGAATTTTAGACTTGACCGGGTATCTGGCACTTGCGGCTACAACGGCAGGCGGAGTTGAAGCGGGGGACCTCCTTCATGCCGTCGATCGGGTTCGCCAAGTTACGCAGAGCGGGCAAAGCCTTGCCCAAGCAGCGTTGGCGCTCGAAGCGGAATGCGAGGTGGCGGGCGAGGTGGAATCTCTTCCGCTTGAACCTGGGCAGAGCAATGTCGTGCGCGTCATGAATCTCCATAAGGCCAAAGGATTGGAAGCCCCTGTTGTCTTCCTGGCCGATCCCTGTGGCGGATATGAAGGGTGTGTCGATGTACGAATCATCCGCCAGGAGGGCAGCGTCCGTGGATATTTTCGCATCAAGCGGCCCAATGGCGATCATAGCGAGAAGGTTCTGGGCGAGCCCGCTGGCTGGGCTGAACATGAAGCGGAGGAACAGAAATATCTTGACGCGGAGCAGAACCGGCTGCTTTACGTTGCCGGCACCCGGGCGCGAGACCAACTGGTGGTGGGGCGCTGGGCCAAAGGATCCGGTAGAGCCACTGCAGCGTGGCAGCCATTCGAGACATTTCTTAGAAGTGCGCCAGAATTATCTGTGCCCGCCACCGTCAGCGCACCCGCGCCGACGGCTGTTGATTTATCGGCCGGGGCAAACATCCGTGCTTTCGTTGCCAGGCAAGCGGCTCACAACAAGGTGCGTGCCGCGTCGTGGTCGGCCACCTCTGTGACAGCGCAGGCGCGACATATAGCGAGAATAGCCGGTTCGCCCGAAAGCGATGCTGACGATCCGACGCGCGCCCTGGTCGGCGGCACGCCCAGCCATCGCTCGGATGCCGGGATGGCTTGGGGGGCTCTGATTCACGGCCTACTCGAACACGCGATGCGACACCAGGATGCGAGCCGCGAAGATCTCACGAGGCTCGTCAGATGGTTGACCTTCGAAGAGCCGAACCTGCGGCAGGTGATGGATGAAGCGGTCGATACTGTAGAAGCCTTCACTCGATCAGAGTTTTGGCAATTAGCAAGCAGTTCGGATCATGCGGTCGAAGTTCCTTTTCAATTTTCGGACGTTGACAAGTCGTTGCTTGCCGGTGTCATTGATCTCGTATTTAAGAACGGTGACGAGTGGCGAATCGTCGATTACAAGACCGATGTTGATTCTGCTGAAGCTCGCTCCTCGCCGCAATATAAACATCAGATTGCGGCATACCAGAAAGCGTTAGCGTCTTGCGGTCTCGATAACATCCGAACCTCGATCGAATCTGTTCGGAAGAAGTCCACTGGGACGGAGCTAAACAATGAGCAGGTTTTTACCGCAACCTAATTGTGCAGGAGGCAAACTGAATGCGGTACTTGGTCATTTCCATCAACACGAACACTCAAGAAACGTTCTTGGATCAGATCGAAGCTGTGAATGAGTTGGCGGCTGAAGACGAAGTGATGCAGGCTCGTTACGAGGCGACGCACACGTAGCCACCTTCACGGCTGCCCAGCTTGGAGAGGTAGCGGACAAACTAGAAAAAGCGGAACAGTTGCCAAAGAACCGGCAGGAGGTTGCGCATGCGTACGTTGAACCAAATGCCGGCCAAGGTGACTGGGCGTCTGCCGCCTGTCAAACGAAAGCCGGGCCAAGCTGCTTCGGTCTTGCCGAAGCGGAACACCAAGACTGTTCCCGGTTAGCGAGTCACTAGCCGCAGACGAAAGTAGACGAGAGGTTCCAGCGTTTTTGGGCCTGCAGACGAATCATGACCCAGTTCTGTCGTTATCAAGAGATATCCCAAGGAGAACCGCTATGCAAAACGTAAGTAAACGACCAAGCCTGGAAATCCGCTATGAAGAAGGTCGCAAGGACATGACGGAGTTCTTCTGGAGAAAGCGATCCACGCTTGCGAGTGACAGGATTATTTTCGGGTATTGCGACCCGATGATTTGGACTTCTTAGCCGAACTCGATTCAAACGTAAGCGTTCGGCAAAGGCCGTCTTGCGGGTCGCCGACGATCGTGATATCAGCCGTCTGCTCTAGTGAACTAAACTCATTAAGTTGAACACCAAAGAACGTGAGGAATGGGTTCGTTTCCGTTCGGCGGCGCTCGGCAAACTGCGTCACCCGACGTCAAGCATCCATGTCGAGCCGTTGCTGTGCCTACTT
>CAWKHS010000025.1:0-102046 GCA_963849445.1 uncultured Acidobacteriaceae bacterium
AGGTCCTTCGTAAACAACCCTGTCATATTGGTTTGACTGCAAATAGTGGTAGTTGTAAGCTCTTTGACGTTCGCGCTGGACAGCGTCCATCACATCGTTGCGTTGCGCCAGAACGGCATTTCCTAACTGCTGTGTCCACCCCATATCCCGAGCCATCATTTCAAGGACCTGCGGGAAAGGGACCAGCGCGATAACCGCTTGATCGAACGGAAGTTGATCCTGCTGGATGGCAGCAGCCAACTGATCGCCGTGAAGATAGGCGTGCTGATTCGCCCAGTTGGCAGCGTCAGGAATCTCGTTCGAGTAAGTCGAAGCGGTTAACACCTGGGCAAGCAACCCATCCGGGTAGAGGGCGATCCTGCCGACCAACTGATCCAACTGTTGTGGACTCTGTAGCGGCGGCTGACCGTATTGACCTGCCGGATATTGTCCTTGTGGCGGGTAGCCTTGCGGCGGATATCCCTGAGGCGGAGGATATTGTCCCTGCGGATACTGCCCTTGTGGCGGCGGGTACTGTCCTTGTGGGTACTGCCCCTGCTGCGGCGGATATTGCTGAGTCTGAGGGTACTGCTGTTGTTGGGGCGGCGGATACTGCTGCTGCGGAGGTGGATACTGGTCCTGAGCTACTGCGACACAAGCTGCAGCCAAAAAAGCGCCCAAGGCTATAGAGATATGTTTTTTTGTTTGCATCTTATCTAATGCCTGCCTACCTAATCGACGCGACGGGCTCTCATTAAGATACTGACGGGAACCATTAATGCTGGTTAAGCTAGAAGTTGCGCGCTATCTGGTTCAAACCGCTCTTTCTTTCCACCGCCCTATTCCTGTTGGGAGCCGCCGTGTGGGGCGCCTCAACATCTCCGAATATGCAGGAGCCTGATCCCAATGCAATGAACATCGAGTTGGACCGGGGCGCGGCCGGTTTATCCCGCTGGCTGGCCGCTATCCGGACTCGGGCCAGCATCCTGATGGTGACCGCCCATCCTGACGACGAAGACGGCGGGCTGCTGGCTTACCAGACCCGAGGGCTTGGCGCACGCGGCACGCTGCTGACGTTGAACCGCGGCGAAGGCGGTCAGAACGCCATGTCGGTAGAGATGTACGACGCGCTCGGCTTGCTGAGGACGCAGGAACTGCTTACGGCGGACCGATACTATGGCGTGGACCAGTACTGGGGCCGTGTCATCGATTATGGTTTTTCGAAGACGCGTGAAGAAGCTCTCAAGCAATGGGACTACAACCGCGTCCTTTCGGATGTCGTGCGGGTCGTACGCATGACTCGGCCGCTGCTGATTGCCTCCGTATTCATCGGAGCGCCAACGGATGGACATGGGAATCATCAAGTGGCAGGGCAGATGGCGCAAGAAGCTTTCCTGCGGCAGGCGACCCCAAGCGATTCCCTGAACAATTGCGCGAAGGCCTGCGGCCATGGAGCCCAGCGAAAGTGTACTGCAGAGTGCCATTCTTCGAGCCCACGAAAGAACACACGATCTACGATTACGCTACCGGCAAATACGTCCCAATTCGCTTTTTTGATTACGTGAACAAGACGTGGATGAACGGGACGCCGGCGGCCAACATCGATGTAGCCGAAGGCGCCCTGGATCCGGCAACCGGTCTGACATTCCTGCAGATGGGCCGTGAAGGCTGGGGATATCAAAAGAGCCAGAACGGCGGCGGGACCATTCCGCAACCCTCGCTGGTCAGCAGTTCGTATCATCGCTACGGGTCGCATGTCGCCGCGCCCGAGAAAGAGAACTCGATGTACGACGGCATCGACGTTTCACTTCTTGGAATCGCCGGCCTCGCGTCCGGCAACACTGCATTTTTAAAACAAGGCTTAGAGCGTATCTCGAAGTGCGCGGACGAGGCCTTCAATCATTACGCTCCGAATGCGCCCGAAGCCATCGCGCCTGCCTTGGCGGATGGTTTGAAAGCCACTCGCTTGCTGATTGACGAAGTGCGGACCAGCAGCTTGGCGGAACCCGGAAAGAGCGACGTCCTTTTTGAGTTAGAGAAGAAGGAACCGCAGTTTGAAAAAGCGCTGACATTGGCTCTGGGCCTCTCGTTCGATGCGGCTGTCGGACCTGAAAAAGAACCGACCGGACCCTTTGCCGCATTCTCAGGAGGGACTCCCACGTTTGCCATCGCCATTCCAGGACAAACGTTTCCGGTGCAAACGCATTTAGTGAATGACGGCTCAGAAGCCGTGAACATTGAGAGCCTCGACCTCGCCGCATCGGACGGGAAAAACTGGACTATCCATCCTGAGTCCTCCCCGAAGCCGTCACTACCCGGCTCAAAGGATCTACGTCTCAGGTTCAGCGTGAAAGTACCTGATGACGCCACTCTGACGAAGCCCTATTTCACGCGCCCCGATCAGGAGCAGCCGTATTACAACCTGGTGGACGAGCGCTATCGCAATCTGTCGTTCGCGCCCTATCCGCTGGCGGCGACACTGCGCGTGACGTATCGCGGGACAGAAGTAGACATCGAAAAGGTTGTTCAAACCAATCAGCGGATTGAGGGAATCGGGATTCAAGAGCAGCCGCTGCTGGTCGGTCCCGCGATATCCGTCAGTGTTTCTCCCGCTTCGGGAGCTGTTCCATTGAGCGCGAAGTCTTTCCAATTCTCCTGTGAGTTGCATAGCAACGCGAAGGGTACTGCCCAGGGGACGCTGCGGCTGCAATTGCCCACAGGTTGGGAATCCAATCCCCCGCAGTACCCGTTCTCAATCGCTGACGGCCAGAACGACAACGTGACCTTCGAAGTAACACCGCACTCGATCGATCCGAAACCCTACGACATTCGCGCGGTCGCCGAATACAAAGGCAAGACTTACGAAGAAGGATACCGGCTGGTGGGCTACACCGGTTTGCGTCCGTATCCGTATTACCGGCCGGCAGCTTACAAAGCCGTTGGCGTGGACGTGAAGACCGCACCCGGGTTGCACGTCGCGTTCTTTCCGGGCACAGGCGACGACGTACCGCGCGCTCTCGAGGATCTCGGGTTACATGTCCAGATCCTTTCGGGAGCCGATATCGAATCCGGCAACCTCAGCGACTATGACGCCATCATTCTGGGCACGCGCGCTTACGCCGTACGGCCCGAACTGCGCGTCGCCAACTCGCGCCTGCTGAATTACGTCAAAAATGGCGGCGCGCTGATCGTCCAATACAACCTGCAGAACTTCGACCATGACTACGGTCCTTATCCCTTCGAGCTAGGTTCGAACGCGCAGAAAGTGGTGGATGAAACGTCAGCAGTGAAGTTCACAGACCCGGACTATCCGCTGCTGACCTGGCCGAACAAAATCACACAAGCCGATTTCAACGGCTGGGAAGAAGAGCGCGGCCACGGCTTCATGGAGAAATGGGATTCGCACTATCATCCCCTGGTCGAAACACACGACCCTGACCAAGATCCGCAGTTAGGCGGTCTGTTGGTAGCGCGCTACGGGCGCGGCTTTTATATCTACGACGCTTTCGCCCTCTATCGTCAACTGCCTTCCGGAGTACCGGGGGCTTATCGAATCTTGGCCAATCTGGTCAGCATCGGGAAAAATCCAGAGTGGAAGTGACTCTTCCCGGGTTTTGTACGAATCAATGAATAGCATGCTGAAACAAACGCTTCTTCCAGCCCTGCTGGCTGTGGTATCGGTCGCCGGGGCACAGACAAAGACGAACTTCCCCGATCCGGCCATAGATATTCCGGCTTCCGCAGCGCAAGGTAAGCAAACAGCCGTCTTAGCTGGCGGGTGCTTTTGGGGCGTAGAGGGCGTTTTCGAACGTCTGAAAGGTGTAAAGAACGTCGTTTCCGGCTTCGCCGGCGGCCAGAAGTCGACTGCGCACTACGAAACTGTGAGCACCGGCACCACGGGACACGCCGAATCGGTTGAAATCACGTACGATCCATCACAAATTAGCTACGGTCAACTGTTGAAGGTGTATTTTGCGGTTGCTCACGATCCAACGGAACTCAACCGCCAGGGTCCGGACTCCGGGACACAATACCGTTCAGCGATTTTCTATTCGAATGACGAGCAGAAGAAGGTCGCGGAAGCTTACATCAAGCAGTTAGATGACGCGCACGTGTTCGGGCGGCCGATTGTGACCCAAGTTGTACCGCTGCACGGTTTCTACCCGGCGGAATACTACCATCAGCACTTTTTGCAAAACAATCCCGACAATCCTTATATCATGTATAACGATCTACCGAAGCTCGCCGCCTTGAAAAAGGAATTTCCGGCTATGTGTAAGCGGTAATTCCGAACTTATTCTTCCCGCAAAGCAGCCAATGGTTCTAACCGAGCCGCCCGCCACATCGGCAAAGCACATGCCGCGGAGCAGGTTACTGTTATCGTTACCAGCACGTCAAACCACGCCATTCCATCCCAAATGGTCGTGGCATAGAGTTGGCTCGCAAGGTACTTGTGCAGCGCAATTGCGGCCGTGGAACCGGCAACGACTCCAGTTGCGACCGGAGCCATGCCGGTTCGAGCTATCAGGGAGCCGATATCCCGGCGGTTCGCTCCGACAGCCATGCGAATCCCAATTTCGCGCCTCCGTAACAAGATGGAGTACGAAAGCAGCGTATACAATCCCAACGCCGCGAGCAGCGTACCGAGCCCCGCAAAGAGGCTGATAAGCCAAACAACAAAGCGCCGGATTTTGAACGAATTTGCAATCCGCGCCTCCAATGGAGCGACATCGTAGATGGGTTGATCTTTATCGACCTGAGTAACGCTACGTTGAGCGGCTGCTTCTAGGGTGCCTTGGGGCAGTGAACTGCGGATGACAAGCGTCATGTCAGTTGGAATCCACTGCGCTGCGTCGTAGTAGAGCGTGGGACGACTTTCACGATCGAGAGCGGCGTTCTTGATGCGGGCTACGACGCCGACGATTTTAAAGGGCTTTTCATCCGGTATGTCTACAAATTGACCGATCGGGTCTTGGTCGGCGAAATAGCGATCCACCATGGTTTGATCGATGAGCGCCACACCTTGACCGAGCGATGAGGTGCGATCTGCTTCATTGAAATTACGACCTCGCAGGAGAGGAATGCGAAGGGTGGAGAAGAAATCGGGTAACACGTAGTTGCGGGTCGCGTATGGTTCAACGCGCGGTTTTGGCCTGCCGATGATTTCAAAGGTGCTCGCGGCATCACCCCAGCCGAACGGGAGCACGTCACAGGCAGAAGCCGCCTCAACACCGGGAATGCTGCGTACGCTATCCATCACCGTTTGAAAGAACTGAAGGCGATGTTCTACATCTGAATAGTGCAGATGCGGCAAGCTGATTTGCATCGTGAGTACGTTATGAGGGTCGAAACCTAGGGGCGCTTGCATTAAACGCGTCATGCTGCGAATCAAGAGTCCACCACAAAGCAGCAGAACCGTGGCAATCGCGACCTGGCCCACGATGAATGCGTAACGTAAGCGGTTTTTGCGGACGGTAGCGGTGCGCTGATGTCCAGCTTCTTTCGCAGCGGAAGCGGGTTCGGTGCCAGAGGCGGCCCAAGCAGGCAGAAGTGAACAAGCGAGCCCCGTGAGAACACACAGTAGCGAGCCGAAGAACCATACAGGGCCAGTTATGTGAGAGTCCGAATTGGGCAGAGGGCCGTACTTGTGGAGGAGTTGGAGAGCAATGCGAGCAACTAAGATGGCAGCTAAGCCCCCGACAAACGCGAGCACCATTACTTCGGTGAAAGCTTGACGCGCAATACGAAAGCGGCTGGCGCCAAGAGCCATGCGAACAGAAATCTCGAACTGGCGCTCGGTAGAGCGGACAACCAGAAGTCCCGCTATGTTGGTGCCAACAATAAGTAACAGGCACGTCACCGCTGCAAAAAGCGTAAACAGCCACATGCGTTCCGAACCATCGTTATCTTGCGCAAGACGCTGCAGAAAGAACCGCCAGCCGAGCCGATCGAGCGGGTAGTCCTCCGGATGCTGAAGCGACATGCGCCGGCTGAGTTGTTCTATGCGGGCTGACGCCTCGGCAAATGTGAGCCCCGGAACCAGACGCGCATACATGTTGAGGAAGTGATTCTGGCGAGCCTGGGGCATCAGTTGGCGTGGCGAAAAGGTGACCGGCGTCCACATCTGGGTGACATTGTTCGGTACTTGAAACCATCCCGGCATCACTCCAATAACTGGATACAGTTCGCCGTCGAGCACGAGGGACCGGCTGAGAATTTTGGAATCCGCGCCAAAAGCGGTCCGCCAATAATCCTCGCTGAGAATGACAGCGTGCTGGCCGTGGTAGCGCTCTTCCTGTGCATTGAAGAGACGACCGAGAAGCGGCTGGACGCCTAAAGTCCGGAATAGGCTGGCGGTGGCGGCGACGGCATTCACCTTGACCGGTATGTCAATTCCAGTTCGATTCAGGTCGAGGTAATAATAGGCGCCCGCATCCGCGAAGAGTTCATGATGGTCTCTCAAATCGAGGTAATCGAGCGACGACGCGCCTAATCGTGGCAGGTTGAGCAACGGGAAACGATTGTGAACTGCAACGAGTTGCCCAGGGTCGCGAAACGGCAGCGGCTGAAACACTGCTGAATACAGAACAGAGAAAATAGCCGTGTTGGCTCCGAGGCCCAACGCCAGGACAGCGATACAGGCCGCTGAAAACAGTGCCCGCTTCCGCGCTTGCCGGACAGCGAAGCGAATGTCAATCAAAAGACCACTCCAAATAGCCAGCGAGAGTGTGCTCATGAGCAATGTATCTTTTGTTTACTTGATAATGACACCGCAAGCGATCCGCGCACCGGAGTTGCCGGCCGGATCGCTTTTCATGTCGTCGGACTTTTCGTGAATCACGAGCGCCGTGCCTCCGTTCGTAAACACAGAGTTACGGCCTGTGCCCATGGTTACATTCGACGCAACGATATTGGTTGTGGCTTTGCCGCTGGAATTTACAGTAAAGTTCTGCATGTCGCCGGCGTGCGGTCCTTCGGGATTTTCGAGTCCGTGATGCTTACCGTCAGGATTAAAGTGAGGACCTGCGGATTTGAAATCCGGGCCTTCGCACTTCGCCACCTGGTGGATGTGAATCGCGTGGACCCCGGTCGGAAGATTTTTCAGATTCAGCCTAATGTTGACGCCGTGCCTTGAGCGGGGCGAGACCGGCGACAGAATCGCCGTGCCAACGGATTCGCCTGATGCGTTCATCAGATGGACAGTAATCGATTGAGCGGCGGCAACACTGGCGCCAAGTAGAAAAGCGGAAAGAACGGCGGTCGACTTGGACATACTTTCCTAAATACTAGCTGCCCGTCAGTTTCCATGGAAGCGCCGCCCACGGAAGCTGCGCTCGACGTAGACAGACGCTTCCGCGACACCGCGGTAGCAGGCGCGAGCACGATACGTGGACGCCCGCGGCAAATGCAATCACTTGATCACCTTTCTTCGACAACCGCTGTCGGATGCTTGCTGTCGAACCAGGCTTTATTGTCTTCAATAGTGCGCTCTTGGGTTTCGAAAATCGCTATTCCGTCTTCTATACCTTGGTTATAAATCGTCGCAATGAACGGCGCGTTGCCGGGCGTAGCTGCCGTGCTTCCATTCCTCACCGCCTGTTCAGTTCGGGCTTGAGCTACTGTTTTGACGCTGCACCCTGGCGCCTCTTAGCTCTTCCAACTGGAAAAACAACTGCTGCAGGTCCCTTTTCTTAATCTTCCGTGGAATGGCTAAGTCCGGATCGCGATAATACCCAAGGATGTCGTCTTTGACCTCAGCCGTCATGCCGTTGAACTTGTTGTTCGCTAGCTGGTTCAGCCAGTACACGTACGTCTCATCTTGCAATTCGTATTCACCGGGCTTACTGACCGCACCTACATCGAAGTTCGTATTCACTATGTGCAATCTACCCGTACCGGCTTCATTCAAATTCGCGCGGTAATCCTTCGCCACTTGGTTGAAGCTGTTCATAAATAGCTGCTCCACGTGCGGCGTCAGCGCTTTGAATTTAAGAATTTTCAAGCGCCCGATCGGCGGCAGAATTCTGACGAGAAAAGCTAGTATCCGATCAAATAGCGAAGGCCTGTCATACTGCTTGCCCCACTCTCGTTCGTAACTGGACCGGCGCATGACGTAAAGAAACTTCCTTTTTGTGATTCCCGGCCGCGCACGCCGAATCTCATCTTGGTGATCCGCCCATGCGACGCGCGTAAAGAAGGGAATAAGCGTACTGAGCGTGTGACGATACGATCCAATCGCCTGATCTACATCGAACATCTGCGAAAGCTCAAAGTTATACGTTTCGCGGAACGCACGCTCCAGCAGCGGCTTCGACACATTGAATCCGATGAAGTCATGGTACGCGCCGGGAGCGTAGTTCCCTTTTGCAACTTCTTCCACATCGAATCCGTATTCCGTCCGAAGATGAGCAGTGGGATTCTGATCGTAAGTGATGACGCTCCCATACTTATGCCGCAACTTCGGATACAGCAGCCCTTCCCCGACATTCGTCGCCAATCTGTGACCATCATTGTCGGAGGCGTAATGAGAGAGGGCTCCCAACGCGAACGCATATTCATCCAGCGTCTGCGAGTCTGTGATGAGCGCCTCGATAAAATCCGCGCTCCGGATGTAGTGCGTCAGGTCACTGAAGTACCCATTGGAATGCGGATAGTAGCCCATATCCTGCAAAATGGCGCCACCATACGCGTAACCGTGCGCTTCCTTCAGCTGTTCCGGGGTGGCATTTGGGAATCGCAGCAGTAGGATGGCTCTCAGGCGAACGTCCCAAATTGCATCGATCACAGCCTCATGCGATAAAACGGAGTAGCCGAAGCTGGATGTTCCCGAAACCAGGAGCAAAATAAAACCGGCAAATGCTCTCAACCTCAGCTACCAACCTTATAACTGAAGCCGAAGCGTCCAATCTGAATAATGGGCTTTTCTGCCGGTGGATAGACATGAAACGATTCGATCTTACCGATTCTGCTATTGCGGACGGCCTCTACGGTACCCACTGACTTTCCGGATTGTGCTTCATAAAAATGAACGGTGAGAGAGTCTTCGTTCTTCTGCCACCCGAAAACGTAATCCCCTGGCGGCAAATCGACATCGCCGACCCGCAACGGAACTTGCGTTAAGAAGAAATGCGAATACTTTCCCTCGGCTGAGTAGCCTGCCGTGATCAGAACAACCCCCGCAACGTATTTGCCTTTACCATTCGTAATGCCGGACGCGGTGCGTAGTTCAGTTTCGATCCGCTCCTTCTCAACAGGAGCGCGCGGCGGGATAAGGTCTTTCAATTCAGCTTCGGTGGCCGCTCGCCATGCAGTCTGGCCCGCGAATACCGGTGTCGCGGTCAAAACCACGAACACAATCAGAGATGCAAAATTCTGCAGCATTAGTCGAAATGAACGATGCCGCGCTGTAAAGCCGTCGTCGCTGCCTGCGTCCGGTCGCTTACCGCAAGTTTGCTCAAAATGCTGTTGATGTGTGTCTTCACCGTCGCCTCGGAGATCTCCAACTCTTTTCCAATCTCCTTATTGCTCTTCCCTGCCACAATGAGTTTCAGCACGCCTAATTCCCGCCCTGTCAGGCTCGGTCCGCCCATTCGCTCCGCCAAGCGCTGCGCCACCGCAGGCGGAATACGCGTCTTTCCAGCATGTACGGTTCGAATGGCGTCCATCAACTCTTCGCCGAACATGTCCTTTAGCAGATAACCCCGCGCGCCCGCCTGTAAAGCCCGATAAATATCTTCATCCCCGTCGAATGTTGTCAGCACGATAATCCGAGCTGCCGGAAACTCTTGCCGAATCGCCTTGATCGCATCCACTCCGCTCATCAACGGCAGGCGCAGATCCATGATCGTCACATCGGGATTATGCTCGCGAAACAGCTCGATGGCCTGTTTCCCGTCCGACGCCTCCGCCACCACGGTCATATCAGGCACGGTCTTGACCAACGCGACCAGTCCCTGCCGCACCACATTGTGATCCTCAACCACCAGTATCCTGATCGGCTGCATCAACTGGCTGTCGCCTCTACCGATACTCTTGTTCCCTCGCCCGGCTTACTGTCTACCTTCAACTCAGCCTTAATCTGTTCCGCTCTTTCTCGCATGCCTTGCAACCCGAAATGTCCGGCAGGCCCGCGCCCATTCGCCTCGATCGCGAATCCACGCCCATCGTCTGCAATGGTCATGCGTAGCTTCTTAGGCTCAAACACCAGTTCTATCGCGATGTTCTCGGCATGCGCATGGCGCACGGCATTCGTAACTGCCTCTTGCCCGATCCTGACTAGCTGATCTTCCAGCGCGCTCCCCAGCGGCCGGTACGTCCCGTGCACTTCCACCCGCGCCTTCGCCGGGGAAGAAGCGGTTACCTGGTTCACCATCTTCGACAAGCGCGCCGCCAGGTCCCCGTGTTCAGCGGATTGCGACCGCAATTCCCAAATCGCACTTCGGGCCTCCGACAAGCTGTCACGTACCAGCGCCCGCGCCTGGTTTAGGTGCTCTTTGGCGTTCTCCGTCGAAGACGTCAGCAGCCGCGCGACAATCTCCAGCTGGACCGAAACCGCTACAAACCCTTGCGCTAACGTATCGTGAATCTCCCGCGCGATTCGATTGCGCTCTTCCAACACTGCATTGAACCGCGCCTCTACCTCGCTTACCCGCCACCGATATGTTCCGTATCCAAACAAACACAACATGCAGAGCATCAAAGCGGCAAACCAGTAAGTCCGATAGAAATGCGGCAGCAGCCGAAATTGAAGCGTCGCGCCGCTTTCATTCCAAATGCCATCGTGATTGCGCGCCAAGACTCTGAACCGGTAATCTCCAGCCGGAATATTCGTGTAATAAGCAACTCGTCTTGTCCCCGCATCGATCCAGTCTCGATCAAATCCCTCCAGCTTATATCGAAAACGAACCTTTTGCGGCGCGACGAAGCTCAACCCTGCATATTCGAATGAGAATCGCGAATGTCCTGGCTTCACCTCCTTAAGGTCGGCAGGATCATAGCTGCGATCGTCTACCGAAACGGATTCAATCACAACCGGCGGAGGAACACCGTTCACCGACTCCTCTTCGGGCGGCAACAGCGCGGCGCCCTTCGGTGTCGCAAACCACAGGCCGCCAGCCTCTCCCCTCCAAACTGCGGGATGGCCGCCTGCGGTGCATTCACTGATGCTCAAACCGTCGCCCGTTCCATAAGACACCACCGTAATGTCGCCGGCGCCCGTGCTTGCGAATCTGTTCAACTCGCGCGCATTCGCCCGGTAAACTCCCGTACTCGCTGCCATCCACAGGTTCTCACTCCCGTCCTCCGAAATCCCGTAAATCGCGTGTGGGAGACCGGCAGCCGCGCTGAAGTGGGTGAACTTCCCCTCTCGGTAGCGGTTTAAACCACCTTCTTCGGTTCCAATCCACAAGCTGCCCTCACGGTCTTCGTACAGCGCCGTGATGACATCGCTCGATAGCCCATCCTTCGTGGTGAAATTCACGATCCGACCATTTTCAAATCGGCTCAGCCCATTCAGAGTTCCAATCCAAAGCTCCCCGCCATGGCCTCGCAGCACAGCTCCCACCAGATTGCTGCCCAGCCCGTTACGTTGCGTATACGTCTCAAACCGCCCAGCCCTGAAATGGGAAACACCACGCCGCGTACCGATCCAGAGCGATCCATCGCTATCTAGAAAAATCGAGCGCACAAAATCATCCGCCAGACCGTCGGCCGAAGTTAGCACTGAAATAACTCCGCTGTGGATGCGGTTCAGACCGTCTGGTGTGCCCACCAGCAGATCGCCGTTCGCGTCCTGCGCCAATGCGAACACCTGATCGCTCGACAAGCCATTCTTCGTGGTGATGGCTGAGAACTGCCCGCCCGCGAAGCGCCGTACTCCCTGTCCACCGGTCCCCATCCAAACTGCGCCGCTGCTATCTTCGAATACACACCGCACCACATCCTGGGCTGCGCTCTCCGCGTCTGTATACGTCGTGAACTTCTGCTCCCGCAGTATCGTTACGCCATTCGACTCCGTGCCGGCCCAAAGATCGCCCTCCCGGTCTTCATGGAACGAGAGGATCATCTCGCCCGCGAGAACGTCGCCCAGCGAAAACCGCTCCACCTTCCTGTTCGCGATTCTCGCTGCGCCGGCGTCCGTTCCAACCCAAACACTCCCTTCCCGATCCTCATACAAAGCGGTGATCCGGTTACTGGGCAATCCATCGCGAACCGTATAGAGTGTCGATCTATCACGGTCCTCGAGTAGCAGCCCGTTGGCTGTTCCCATCCACCAGCCACCCGCGGAATCTCTCAGCAGTACCTCGGTTTGGCCCTTTGCGGAAACCGGCTCCCCCGGTGCGTCTTCAAAACGCCCATGCTGAAAAATCTTGATGCCGTCCTGCGTCGCAATGCACAGGGCCCCTTCCCGGTTCTCGGCGAAGGCGCGAATCACGCTGCCGGTCGCAACGGCGGTGAATCGGTTATTCTCCAGCCGCGCTAACCCGTCCGTGGTTGCGGCCCAGAGCCCCCCGGCTCTGTCCGCACGAACTGCCCATACATTATTTCCCGGCAATCCCTCGCGAGTAGTGAAGGCCGTATGCTGGTCGCCCTTGAATCGAACCAATCCAGCGGCGGAAGCGATCCACAGCGAACCGTCGGCCCCTTCCGCCAGCGCCCGGATGTTGTTGCTCTTTAGCTCCGGCGTATTCTGCCGGTCGTACACTTCGAACCGCACACCATCAAATCGGACCACGCCCCCCTCGGTTGCGAACCACATGTAGCCGTCTCGCGTCTGCAGAACCGCATGTACCGTGTTTTGCGGAAGGCCGTTCTCGGTGCGCCAGGTCTGGTGCGCAAAACGGCTAAGGCTCA
Source organism: uncultured Acidobacteriaceae bacterium (assembly GCA_963849445.1). Classification (GTDB taxonomy): domain Bacteria; phylum Acidobacteriota; class Terriglobia; order Bryobacterales; family Bryobacteraceae; genus Bog-105. Next base: position 12,832 of record CAWKHS010000025.1, read on the forward strand.
CCTGCCGATCAAGAGCAACGGCCGGCCTCAACAACCCGCTCAGCGCAAACGCGATTAAGAGGCAACGTCCCCAACTCACTCTTCTCTCTGCTGGCCCCCTCACCCACCCTCCAGAGTACTGATTATGGATAGGCGAACGGCAGTCCAGTTCCGTTCGATCGATTAATCGCACAGGTGAGGCCGTCAGCGCGGATGGCTGACGAGTCGCTGCGATCCCACATCTGTCACTTGGCGGCTCCCCGCGATCAGCGCACTGCGGAAAGCCGAATCGTCCGCGATTGACAGATCGTCGGGCCAGAATTGGTAAGAATCCTTGAACACCGTCTTCAACGCATTCAGAACTTGAATCCTCTCGCTCGGGCTACGTTGTCCGCTCGGGTAAGCTGCCTGCGAGAGGACCCGCACCGTTCCCTTCTATCTCAGAGCGCACGTCGCCCAGCCATCGTAGTGAACCGTCGTAAACCAATTCTGGATGGCTTCGTGTCCCAAGTGATCCGAATCGACCAATGAGATCATTGCATTCACGTCCAGCAGTGCGGGCATCTGCTAGGCGTCTCTTTCCAGAAGATCTTTCATGGTGCGACCCCGGGAAACATCTCGCGGTCGTGATACCTAGAGCGCCAACCGTCCCTCATATTCCATTTCCGCCAAATGGAATTTCTGGCTTAACTTCGTCCCTCCCATAGTCACTCTGAACTCCACATCTCCATCCGCCCTCGTGATCGGTAGCGCTGTTTTCAGGAACCGAAAGAAATATACGTCCGCGCTGCCAATGCGGCGGTAATCGGAATCGATTGCCCTCGCGGGCGGCTTGCCGGGAATGAACAGGAAGGCACCACCCGCCAGAGCTTTAGGATCGGAACCGGCCTCAGGGGGAGCCAAACCTACAACTGCCACCACGTACTTCGGCCAATCGTTCTTCACGTGTGCCAATTGCTCGGCCGTCGGCCCGCTTTTTGCCGAGCGCAATTTTAACACCGCCAGCCGCACCGGCAATGCGCTTGCCCAGATGACCTTCAGAACAGGCGGGCTCTGCGGGGCTCCCACCGGCGCCGAACCCAAAGAAGGTGTTCGTGCCGTCGGCGGCGGCCCGTTCCGGTCGGCTGGAATATTTCCAAGTTCCGCGCTCGGCGGAGCTGATGCGCTGACGACCGGATCCAAGTCTACATACGCGACTCCGGGTCGTTCGCTGAGCGGCATCGGACGTTCCTTCGCCCAAGGCGATCTCGTCATGATTTGCTGCGCATCCTCGACGGTCCATGACGTGAAATCCTTATTCCAGATTTCCGGCATTGTGCTTGCCAACAGCACCGCACCCATGCCCGCAAGAGCCAGTAATCTCATCTGCACCGAAACCGACCTCCAACGCGAAGAGACTGAACAACAGCATAGCTCTTGTTACGCGGACAGCAATTACTGCAGCGTCGACCGAAGATCGGCACATCCCGCTCGGGACTCAGATCAACTTCGCCCCAAAAGAATCGGCCCTGGACGCAGTGGACGTTCCAGGGCCGAAGTTGCATTGAGTCTAGAAGCTCAGAGACAAGGTAAAAGGAACCTCCTCCTCTTTACTGTTCACCCCCCACGCTCACGCTTTCCGCCGAGGATTCGCTTGCGCTGGCGCTCGAAACCGCGCTAGCGCCCCACAGACACTTGCTCGCGGTATCCGTCGCCGCGCCCCACAGACACTTACTCGCCGTATCCGCCGAAGCGCCCCAGAGGCATTTGTTCGCACTCACTTGCGAAGGAGCCCAAATAGCCGGTGCGCCCCAGATTGCTTGACTTCCCTGGAGGCCCGCCAGCGTGAAGACGGAAGATATGTCGTAGGACAGCGACACATTCGTGGTGTTCGGGTCATAGATAGCGATGGGCGACATGGCGGTTCCTGCCGCCGGAACGGTTTGAATCGAGGACATAGCGGCTCCCAAATCCAGATAGCCCGCGCCGACGGTGAAGATGTCGTAGTAATCGGTATAGATCAGTCCTGACGTTGTATCCGTAACGGAACTGGAAGTCGGGAACGTCTTGCTCGCGGTTTGCATGAGCAGGATTTTGACTTGATCCGGTGTCAAGGCTGGGTTGGCGTGCACGATGTCGGCAACGGCTCCGCTGACCACTGCGGCGGCCATGCTGGTGCCGCTAAGGATAAAGAAGTTGTTCGACGTTTGCTTCGCTTGCCCGTTATTCGTCTCTTCAAAATAGGAATTCGTAACCAGGTTGCCTGAATTCTGCTTCACGAGCGTGGCACCATGCGCCTGTAGGGAAACAATCAGATTGCCTGGCGCAACCAGATCTGGCTTCACAACGTGGTCCACTGCGGTCGGCCCCTTGGAACTATAGCTGGCCACCAGATCGTCCGCTTTCGTATACGTTCCTTCCGTTTTCATCGCGCCTACAGTTATGACATAAGGATCGTTTCCGGGCGCCGTAATGGTCCCGTAACCCTGGTTGTTGTACGAATTATCGCGGCCGTCGTTGCCTGCCGCGGCCACAACGACAATGCCGGCTTTCCAAGCGGCTTCCGCTGCCTGACACAGCGGGTCCTGCATGTAACTCTCGTACACCGGTCGCCCGAGCGAGAGATTGATCACGCGCACATTGTAGGTTTGTTTCAGTGCGATTGCCTCGTCGATGGCGGCAATGACTTGGCTGTCGCTTCCCTGGCCGTTGCTGTCGAGCACGCGCAGGTTCAGAATGTTCGCTCCCGGCGCTACGCCCCTGAACAGCCGCGTATAATTCGAAACGGGACCGCCCGGGTTATTTTGTGAGGCTGCGTTCGAAGCGATAATTCCGGCGACATGTTGACCGTGGCCATAATGGTCGTTCGCGTCGCCTGCGCCTGTAAAGTTCTGTTGATACACGACCCGTGAACCGGGACCGGAATTGGCGCTGAGATTGGGATCGTTACTCACACCGCTGTCAATCACCGCGACGCCCACGCCCGTGCCGTCCCAGCCAGCGTCCCAGGCCACCGGCGCATTGATCGTAGCCGCAGTCACGTCGAGTTTGTGGTGAATCGGCCGATCCAGGCTCACATAGGCGATATCCGGATCCGCTTCCAACGCCGCAAGCGCGGACGCGGGAAGGCTATACACGCCGCCGTGGATGGACTTGAAATGCGAAATCCGCCGGCCGCCCAACGCCATGATCTTCGCGGGATCGGGGACTGCGGTCGACTTCCACTGGATGATCACTTTGATGGTCGAATGTGCGTCGGCTTGGAGCGCATCCGGGGACAACTTGTTATGACGATTCGCCGCGGTTGCACCCCAGCAGCAAGCTAGTCCGGCAACAATGAGTGCCGAGGTAAGTTTCTTCATGCCTGATTCCTGTATTCCGCTTCCCCGACCGTCGTACACGAAAGACGCGGGTTGAAGCTTCTGGACTTTCCTTTAAAGCCTTATCGGGGACAGTGCCCACTCGGAACGCCCGTAATCGAAGCGTCAGTACTGGTGTTGACTGCCGGACGTTCCAAGTAGCCCAGGGAAGAAACGGACTTAATCCGAACAATGCTTAAACCTTTGGGCTATTCGTCCGATGAAGGACTAGGAACACTGCCACAGCCTTGTGACCCGACACAGCACGTCTTCCCGGCATAACGGTGTACCGCACCCCCAATCGCTTGCAACAACCCGCGCCGTCAGGGTTCGCGGGGCCGCACACGCTTGTTTGTCTTTGGCTGCTTTATTCGTCGCAGTTGCCGCACCCTCATTTGCCACGCTCAATCCAGCGCAGGACATCACGCAATACATCGATAAAACCTGGCAAGCGGATTCAGGACTGCCAGAGAACTCCGTCCTTTCCGTTGCGCAGACGGCGGACGGGTATTTGTGGCTTGGCACAGAAGAAGGTCTGGTGCGGTTTGATGGCGTTCGTTTTACGGTTTTCGATAAAGCGACCACGTCCGGGCTCGGCAGCAATCAGATCTGGGCGTTACTGGTAGACCGGCAGCAGAATCTTTGGATTGGGACTCGCGGGGGCGGTCTTACATGCCTCACGCAAGGGCGCTTCAGGCAAATCGCTTTACCCGTGTTGCCCTCCAACGAATCGATTCTCTCGCTCTATGAGGACGACCAGGGAACCCTCTGGATCGGGACCGACGGCCACGGCCTGATTCGCTACTCGCAAGGCCAGGCGCGCGCCTTTGGCAAGCAGGACGGACTTCCGGACGACTCCGTTTTTTCCATCGCAGGTGCTCCCGGCGGCGAGTTATGGCTAGGGACACACAATGGACTCTCTCATTTCTCGCACGGGACGTTCCGCACATTCTCGCTACCTAGCGGAGCCGGCGCTAATTTCGTTCGAGCAACTTTGGTCGACCCCGCCGGCGCCGTTTGGGCCGGTACTGATGGCGGGGGTCTTTTTCGTATCACCGATCGAGCCGTTACCCGTTACGACCACACCAACGGTTTGAGTGAAGATACTGTCTCGTCTCTCTATGAGGACACAGCGGGCACCCTCTGGGTAGGAACCTTGAATGCGGGATTGAACCGTTTGTCCGGCGGCCGATTCTCTACCTTCGGCGCCAAGGAAGGATTCACTGGCGGTGGCGTACAGGCGATCACGCAGGATCGCGACGGCAATCTCTGGCTCGGCACCACAGAAGGAGGAGTGCAGTATTTAGCCCAGGGTAGCTTCACGACCATCTCCAAATTACAAGGTCTGACCAGCGATGTGGCTCTCGGAGTTTTCGAAGACCGCGACGGCGCCCTTTGGGTGGGATCCGATGAAGGATTGAACCGCCTGAAAGACGGTCACGTCATTGCCTACACTACCGCGCAGGGCTTGCCCGACAACCTCGTGTTCTCAGCCGCACAAGACGCTACCCGGGCAATTTGGGTCGGCACACGCCGCGGCTTGGCGCGACTGAAGAATGGAGCGATTACCGCGTTTAACTCCAAGGATGGCCTGCCGAACGATTTCGTGATCTGCACTTACGTCAGCCGCCAGGGTGATTTCTGGATCGGAACGCGTGGCGGTTTGAGCCATTTCGACGGGAAGGGCTTTTCCACCTACACCGTGCGCGACGGACTCACAAACAACTTTGTGCAGTCGTTGTATGAGGATGCCGCCGGAACACTCTGGGTGGGCACCAATGGCGGTGGCTTGAATGCATTCAGAGACGGCCGCTTTTCTCCCTTTCCCGGGCAGGCAGCCTTACTCAACCAAACCATCTGGTCCATTGCTGGAGATCCCGATGGAACACTGTGGATCGGAACCAATGGCGGCGGCCTAAAGCGCCTCAAAGACGGCAAGATCGCCAGCTACACCACCGCCGAAGGCCTGTTTCAAAACGTCGTCTTTTCCATTCTCGACGACCGGTTAGGACGTTTGTGGATGAGTTCCAACAAGGGCGTCTTCACCGTAAGCAAACAACAGTTGAACGAGTTTGCAGCGGGACGGCGGAGTTCCATTTCGAGTAAGGTTTACGGCACTGCGGACGGCATGAAGACGCGCGAATGTAACGGTGGTTTTCAACCCGCCGCCTGGCGCATGCGAGATGGACGCCTTTGCTTCCCCACCATGAAAGGTGTCTCGATCGTCGATCCTGCGCGGCTCTCCCCAGATCCATCACCCTTGCCTCCTGTTATAGAGCGTTTGATTGCCGACAAGAAGGAGGTCGATTATCGCCGTCCGGTTCATATCGTGTCCGGCAAGCGCAATGTAAACATTAGTTTCACTTCCCCAAGCTTCAATGCACCGGAGAAGATTCACTTCCGGTACATGCTCGAAGGCTTCGACAAGGAATGGATCAACGCGGATAGCCGGAGAGCCTACTATACGAACCTTCCCCCGGGAGATTACACGTTTCGCGTTCTCGCGTGCAACGCGGAGGGAGCCTGCAGCAGGAACGTGCAAAGCGTGTTCTTAACGGTTGAGCCGAAATTCTATGAGACTAGAATCTTCTTTCTCTTACTGGCTGCCTTTGCCGCCGGCCATCATCTGGGGCATGCATCGCCTCCGCGTCAAACACCTAAAGACACGGGAACGGAAGCTGGTCGCGCTGATCGACGAAAGAACTCAACAACTCCGCGAGTCGCGCGATCAGTTGGAAGTCCGTGTCGAAGAGCGCACACGCGACCTGGTGCATCTGAACCGCTCATTGGAAGCCGAAATAAAGGTTCGGCGGCTTGCCGAGGAAAAGGCGGCCGCGGCGAGTCAAGCCAAAAGCGACTTTCTTGCCAATATGAGTCATGAGATTCGTACCCCTATCAACGGCATCATGGGGATGGCGGACATCGCACTCCTGTCGGAACCAAGCGCAGAACAGGAAGAGTATCTCAAGATCATCAAAACCTCTGTTAATTCCCTCATGGACGTCGTGAGCGCTATCCTTGACTTCTCGAAAATCGAGGCCGGGAAACTTGCCATCGAGCAGACGCCTTTTCAGCTTTCCGCTTCGCTCGATGAGTTGCGCACAATGCTTTCCTTTCGCGCGCAACAGAAGAAGCTGATGCTCACCATCGAAGCATCGCCGACGGTTCCCGATACTTTAATCGGCGATCCGGTCCGATTGCGGCAGATCCTGTTGAATCTCATGGACAACGCCATCAAGTTCACGCAACAGGGATCCGTCGCGCTCCGTGTCGAAGTGGAGGCATCGTCCGGCACGGACGCCGTATTGCACTTTGCGGTCAGCGATACCGGTGTCGGTATACCCAAAGAGAAGTTCCAGTCGGTCTTCGAAGCCTTTACCCAGGCAGACAATTCCTCTACGAGACGCTTCGGCGGCACTGGCCTGGGGCTGAGCATTTCCTCCCAGCTCGCCTCCCTCATGCACGGCCGCATATGGGTAGAGAGCGTCGTGAGCCGGGGCAGCACGTTCCACTTTGTCGCCAACTTCCCCATCCCGCAATCAAGTGAACGCGAATGCGTCCAGTTGGTAGGAACTGCTCAGAAGTAGCGTTCGATCCGCGACGAAAGTCTCAGTATGTTCGCCGTCGCACAAATAGAAAAGCGACGTGCCGCTCACGCAGCACGCCGCATTCGAATCAGAACTTTGTTCTCGATATTTAGTTGTTGTTGACTTCGATGTTGATGGTTTTCGGTTTCGCGACTTCCTTCTTCGGAAGGGTAATCGTCAGAACGCCATTCTTATAGTCGGCCTTGACCTTCTCGCCATCCACAGTGTCCGGCAAGCTGAACGCCCGCACAAACGACCCGTAGCTGCGCTCGATCCGATGAAAGCCCTTCTGACCATTCTTCTCCTGCTCGAACTTGCGCTCGCCTTTTAGAGTCAGGGTCCCGTTCTCGAGCTGAATTCCCACGTTCTTCGGATCCACCTCGGGCAGGTCCGCCTTCACCACAAGCTCATTCTCGGTCTCGTAAATGTCAACCGAAGGCGACCACGGACGAGCAGCCGGTTCGCTGAACAGCCGGTTGACGGAATCGTGCAACAGCCGCAGACCGGTCGGAAAATCTTCGAGTTCTGCATTGAAAGGGTTGTATTTGATCACTGGCATTTTCATTTCCTCCTATCCAGTTTCCTGGGTACAACTCAATCGTACGCAATACAGCGGTGCATGTCAAGTGATTTGATACTGTCGCGCTCATATTATTTTAGCTGATTAACATCGACCGCCCGCCCTTGGATAGGGCTCGGAAGTCTCGGCCACCTCCTGCCTCCGGGGGGCGAATCCAATCCTGCCTGCAGATACGACCGGCACACTGCCTAGAACACCCCAAGCCGTTTTGAAAAAACGAACCCAACTGCCTGTTCGTTTGGTAAAGTCGGCCCTGAGCCGCCGCAATTTGGGTTCGTTCGGTAATTTGCAGCCTTCCCCTCCCGGCTTTCATCTCTTTTCCGGTATGTCTAACCTCAAAGAAGGGGACGAAGCCCCTCCCATCGCACTCGATACGGATTCGGGCACGCCCTTTGAACTGAGCTCCCTACACGGGAAGAACGTGGTCCTGTATTTTTATCCCAAGGCCGACACTCCCGGCTGCACCAAAGAAGCGTGCGCGTTCCGCGACAACAGCCAAAAGTTCACTGCCGCCGATACCGTAATCGTCGGCGTTTCTCCGGATGCATCGAAGGCGCAAGCCAAATTCAAGGCCAAGTTCGACCTGCCGTTCACCCTTTTGGCCGACTCTGGCCACAAAGCAGCCGAGGATTACGGCGTTTGGAAAGAGAAAAGTATGTATGGAAAGAAGTACATGGGCGTGGAACGGACCACCTTTGTGATCGGACCTGAGGGCAAAATCAAGAAGATTTTCCCCAAAGTCAGCGTTGACCGCCACGCCGAAGAAGTTCTGGCCGCACTGGCGAATTGAGCATCTACTAATACATGGAAGTTAGCGACTCGCGCCGATACCCGTTTCGTCCTGTACTCGGCGTGGGTGCGCTGATCTTCGAGGGCAGCAAGATTTTGCTGGTGCAACGCGGCAAGCCGCCGTTCGTGGGCTACTGGTCCGTTCCCGGCGGCATTGTTGAAACAGGCGAACGCCTGGAAGACGCCCTCGTCCGGGAAGTTTGGGAAGAAACAGGCCTACGTGTAACAGCCGACTCGATTGCGACCGTCTTTGAGCGCATCATACCCGACGAATCCGGCGGCTGCGAGTATCATTATGTGCTGATCGACTTCTACTGCACTCTGCGCGCCGGCGAACTCCGGGCCGGTGACGACGCAAGCGGCGTTCAGTGGTTCGAAATCGACAGGTTGGCCGACCTGACCATGACGGACGGCACCCGCAATGTGATTGCCACGTGTTCTAGCGGCCGCGCCACCCAGCCGGGCGTTATGCGTCCCTAACATATACATTCATTCTCCATGTCGTTTAGCAGTTCCGGACTCCTCCAATTCGACGAGCTGAAAGAGCTCCTGGCAGGTTACGCCGGAAGTGCGTCCGGCCGCGCTCTGATCGCCGCGTTACAGCCGAGTCACGACAGGCCTGCGCTCGAAAACGGTCTGGCGGACGCGGGAGAAGCGATCGCCTACCTGCGGGAAGCTGCCGGCGCGCCCTCCGCAGCCGCCGGCTCGGTCATTCGTCTACGCTTCGATCAACTCAGGGACGTCGATCCAGCTGTCGCTACGCTGCTGATCGAAGGAGCCTCGCTCGACGGCCGCGAAATTCTCGATCTCTTTCACACGCTCGCTCTCGCCGGGGAGTATCGTGCCGTCCTCGTTCCGCTATCCGCCCGCTATCCGCGTCTTGCCCAGCGCGCCCATCATGTTGCCGATCTGCGCGACCTCGTGCGCCGCTACGCCCGCACGTTCCTCCCGGACGGCACTTTGGCCGATGAGGCGAGCGTCGCTCTCGCCCGGATCCGACGTGACATCGAGCGTCAGCAGCGAACCATCCAGGATTCGCTTGAGCGCTTCGTCCGCGCGCACCGTACCGACGGCACCCTACAAGAGGAGTTCGTCACCATCCGCGACGATCGCTATGTCGTCCCCATTGTTGCCGGGCAAAAGGGACGTGTGGACGGGGTTATCCACGGTTCCAGCGGCACTGGCCGTACTCTGTTTGTCGAGCCTCTCGAAACCGTCAGCCTCAACAACCAGCTGGTGCGTTTGCGCGAAGATGAAATCCGTGAGATCGAGCGCATCCTTGCGGAAATCACCAGCACTCTGCGCGAACACAGCCATGAAATTGCCTCGACTGCGGAAGCACTGGCCGCATTCGATTGCATCTTCGCCAAAGCCGGCTTCGCTCTCGCCTACAACGCCTGTGTCCCACGCTTCAGTCAGAACGGCCGGCGGCTCTTGCTGCGGGAAGCGCGCCATCCGCTGCTTGAAACGGTGCTGCGTAAGCAGCGCAAACCCATTACTCCCATTTCCTTCGAGCTGACGGACGAGCCGGCAGCCAAGCGGCGCTTGGTTACGGAGAGCGGGAATGCCCAAGCCGCCGCTTGTGTGTTGCCGGCGCTTTCTAAAGGAAGCCGCTGTCTGCTGATCAGCGGTCCAAATACCGGCGGCAAAACGGTCACCATGAAAACGACCGGCTTACTGGCTCTGATGGCGCACGCCGCCATTCCTGTTCCGTGTGCCGAAGCCGAGTTTCCGCTGCTCGACGACGTGCTTGCCGACATCGGCGATACGCAATCCATCGCCGAGAGCTTGAGCAGTTTTTCCGGCCATCTGCTGCACGTCAAGCAAATGCTCGCGCAAGTGACGCCTGACAGTCTCGTTCTGCTCGATGAACTCGGCCGCGCCACTGATCCGGAAGAGGGTGGCGCTCTGGGCGTTGCCATTCTCGATGAGTTCCGTCGATCCGGCGCCTTCTGCCTTGCGTCCACCCATCTGCTGCCGCTAAAGCTGTACGGCGCCCGCACTCCCGGCGTCTTGAATGCCTCCATGGGTTTCAATGAAGCAACGCTGCAACCTACTTATGAGTTGCGTCTGGGTGTGCCCGGCAAGTCCGCCGGACTCGACATTGCCACTCGCCTTGAGCTGCCCCAACCGGTTCTCGCCCATGCCCGCGCTGTTCTGCCGCGCATGCAAGCCGATTTTCAGGGCCTGCTGAGCGAACTGCATCGTCAGGTGGAAGAGAACCAGCGCCGCACGAGCGAGCTGGAGGCGGCGAACGAAAGCGTTCGGAAGCGCCAGGCGGATCTCGAAACGGAGGCCGTTCGCAACGAACAACAGCGCCAGCGCGACTGGCAGAAGAAATCGGATGCGCTGGTTGCCCAGTTCGAACTGCGTGCTCATTCTGCCATGGAGCGGCTGTCCGACTTAGCCGCGCAACGCAAAGCTTCCGAGCAAGCTCACCGGCTGGTCGCGAAGACGGCACGCGAGTTTCGCGAAGAAGCCGCCGAAACCATGGCGCCCCCGCCTGAAATCGCTACAGCCGCCGGTGCCACGCCCCTGCCGATCGAAGAAGGCGCCCGGGTGCGCTTAAAGGACGTTCGCGAGCTCGCGACAGTACGCCGCATTCTGAAGAACGGGCTCCTCGAAGTAGAAGCCGGATTCCTAAAGATGCAAGTGCCTCGTGAAGATGTCACCGAAGTCGTGTCACAAAAATCGGAGGCCCGCCAAACGCTAAAAAATGTTCGCTTCGAAGCCGGCCCTCGCTGGGACGTTTCTTACCGCGAGCTCAACCTGATAGGTCAGCGTGCTGAAGAGGCGCTCGAGAATGTCGATAAATTCCTCGATTCCGCCGCGCTCGCTTCCGTCACTCGCGTGCGTATCGTTCATGGACATGGAATGGGCATTTTAAAACGCGCGGTCAACGACTTCTTAGGTTCCAATCCGCATGTCAGCCGTTTTTATCCGGCTACTCAAAGCGAAGGCGGCGCGGGCGCCACTATTGTGGAGTTGCGAGAGTAATTATGTGGCGACTATTCATAGCAATCGCTATGCTTGCTTCCGCCTTGATGGCGAGGACTTCCAGCTACACCGCGTCCGTTCGGGAATGGCAGAAATCACGCGATGCGAAGCTTCGCTCTCCAGACGGCTGGCTAGCGCTAGTGGGCATTCAATGGCTGCACCCTGGAGAAAACGCCGTCATGTTGCCGAAAGACTCCGCCTCCGGTTACTCGGCCACCGTACGCGTCGCTGGGGCGCAACTGACGCTGATCGGGGCTGATGGCTCTAAACGGACGTTATCGTACGACGAAGACAAACCCGACGTCGTTCATACCGGATCCGTGTCTTTTTACGTCATTAAACGCGCTGACAGGTTTGCCCTCCGCATTAAGGACTCCCACAGTCCGGCTCTCCAGAGCTTTCAAGGGATGAAGTACTTTCCCGTCAACCCGGAGCTTCACTTCACCGCCCGATTCGTGCCGGATGCGAAGAAGATTCCCATTCTCAACATCGTCGGGCAAACTGAATTCGAAGACAGCCCCGGCATCGTTGAGTTCACGTACCGAGGCCAGCAGTATCGGCTCCGCCCCATCTTCGAAGACAAGACGCTCTTCTTCCTGTTCAAAGATCTGACCAACAAAACTCAGACCTATCAGGCTGGCCGGATGTTGAATACACCCTTGCCGAAGGACGGAAAAGTCGACCTGGACTTCAACCTCTCCTATAACCCGCCCTGCACTTTTACGCCCTACGCCACCTGCCCGTTGCCTCCAAAAGAAAACACGTTGCCCTTCCCCATCAACGCCGGTGAGTTGCGGTACGGCAAAGGGCACGTCGAGTATGCCGAGCGGTGATTTTGTTGCACGCCGAAATGGCTGACGCGGGCAAGCGGCTCGACACTTTTCTGCACGAAAAGCTGCCGCAGTTTAGCCGTTCCCGCCTCCAGTCTTGGATCAAGCAGGGCAGTGTTCTCGTTAACGATCAGGCCAACCGGGCATCCTACATCTTGCGCGGCCTTGAGAACATTGCCGTCACGCCCGCCGATCTTCCGCCTCTCAAAGCCGAACCCGAAGACCTGCCCGTCAAAGTTTTATATGAGGACGAAGATGTCATCGCCGTTGACAAACCAGCCGGAATGGTGGTGCACGCCGGCGCCGGACACTCGACCGGAACGCTGGTGAATGCTCTGCTGCATCGCTTCGGCACATTGTCGAATGGGACCGGCGATGATCTTCGTCCCGGCATCGTTCACCGGCTGGATCGCGATACCAGCGGAGTGCTCGTCGTCGCCCGCACCGACCAGGCTCACCAGGCGCTTGCCGCGCAGTTTCGCGACCGTAACGTAGAAAAAGTCTATTTGGCTTTGGTGCACGGCCGGATGAAACAACTCGAAGGGCGCATCACCTTGCCGGTGGCACGTGATCCCGTTCGCCGGACGCGCATGACGGCCAAGCTGTCATCCGGCCGCTCGGCCGTGACCGACTACCGCGTTCTCGATCACTTCGACGCTTTCAGTTTTCTCGAAGTCCGCATCGGCACCGGGCGCACCCACCAGATCCGCGTCCACTTGGCGAGCCTGGGCCACCCCATCTTCGGTGACCGCCTCTACGGAGCCCCGGGTCAGCCCCAGTTGAATCGTTTCTTCTTGCACGCTCAGCGGCTGAGCTTTACTTCTCCCTCGACTGGCGAACGCATCACGGTGGAAAGCCCGCTCGCTCCCGAGTTGCTGAACGCCCTCACCTCGCTTCGTGAAAACACGGATAGAATAGAGTGGTCCAAATGAAGTTCCGCGTACTTTCGCTAGTGGCGGCGATCGCCATGCTGGGAGCCATCTGTTCTCGCATCGGCGCGCAAGAAGAGGTCACGCAGGATTCCGCTCCCATTCGGGCCGAAGTCACGCGCGTGAACATGCTGTTCACGGTGACGGACAAGCATGGCCGCTTCGTCACCGATCTGGACAAGAACGATTTTCAAGTGTTCGAGAATAAGAAGCCGCAAACGATTCTCGAGTTCACCTCTGAAACCGACCTGCCGCTGCGCCTCGCCATTCTGGTCGACACGAGCAACAGTATCCGCGATCGTTTTCACTTTCAACAGGAAGCGGCAACGAATTTCATCAACAGCGTCATGCGTCCGCAGGACAAGGCCGTGGTCGTCAGTTTCGATACAGCCACGGAGCTCGTGGCCGATCTCACGAGCGATACTCACGTGCTCGAGAACGCCATCCGCAGTCTTCGGCCGGGAGGCGGTACCTCGCTGTATGACGCCATTTACTTTGCCTGTAAAGACAAGCTCATGCTGGATCAGCCCATGTACAAATTCCGGCGCGCCATGATCATCTTGAGCGATGGCGAAGACAACGAAAGCCGCTATAGCCGCGACCAGGCCTTAGAAATGGCGCAACGCGCCGATACGGTCATCTACACGATCTCGACCAACATCAGCCACGTTGAAACCGACGGCGACAAAATAATGCGCTACTTCGCCGAGCAGACGGGCGGGGTTTCGTTCTTCCCGTTTCAGGCCAAAGATCTGAATCAGTCTTTTGAAAACGTCGCCAACGAACTGCGCCATCAGTACAATCTCTTCTATCGTCCTGAGCCTCTGAAAGCCGACGGACTATATCATCAAGTGCAGATTAAAGTGCGAGGCCGTAAAGATCTGGTCGTGCGGGCGCGCCGAGGCTATTATGCGCGCCGGGCGAATGCCTGAAACAAATCCGGGCGGTTCTGTTTCAGGTTATACTGGAGTAACCCTCCCCGAGCAGTTGCCCCGAAAGGAATCCTATGGACGAAAAAGAGCGCGGCCGCACTTTAACCCTCACGCTGAGTCAAATCGAAAAGCAGTTCGGGAAAGGTTCCATCCTGCGCCTCGGCGCCAAGGAAGCGATTGTTCCGGTGTCGTCCATCTCGACCGGATCCATTTCGCTCGATTACGCGCTGGGTGTAGGTGGCTTGCCGCGTGGGCGCATTTGCGAGATTTTCGGCCCTGAGTCGTCGGGCAAAACTACCATTGCCCTGCAAGTGGTCGCGGAAGCCCAGAAGGCCGGAGGCATGGCGGCATTCATCGACGTCGAACATGCGCTCGATCCCGTGTACGCGAAGAATCTGGGAGTGGATGTCGACAACCTGCTCGTATCGCAGCCCGATTTCGCGGAACAGGCGCTCGAGATCACGGCCGCACTGATCACTTCCGGCTCCATAGACGTGCTGGTGGTCGATTCTGTCGCCGCTCTGGTCCCGAAGGCCGAACTCGACGGCGAAATGGGCGATTCGCATATGGGCGTGCAGGCCCGGCTCATGTCTCAAGCCATGCGCAAGCTGACCGGCATTGTCTCGAAGTCCAATACCTGCCTCGTTTTCATCAATCAGATCCGCGAAAAAATCGGGGTCATGTTCGGGAATCCCGAGACGACCACCGGCGGCCGCGCTCTGAAGTTCTACTCCTCGGTTCGTCTAGATATCCGCCGTATTGCCGCTATCAAAGACGGCGAAACCGTCACCGGCAACCGCACCAAAGTCAAGGTGGTAAAAAACAAGGTCGCTCCGCCATTCCGTGAGGCCGAATTCGACATTATCTATGGCGAAGGCGTCTCGCGCGAAGGCGACCTGCTGGACTTGGGCGTTGCCAACAACATCGTGGAAAAGAGCGGCTCCTGGTTCAGCTACAAGGGTGAGCGCATCGGCCAAGGGCGCGAAAATGTCCGCCAATTCCTGAAAGACAATCCGGACATGCTGGCCCGGATCGATGCCGAACTGCGTAAGACCCTCGGGTTGAACAAGGGCGCGGAAGGCGACGGCGCCGCTGCTGCTCCAACCCCGATCGATACGGCCAAAACGGCGACCGCCCGCGGACGATAGAGGCACCGGGTTATTGACGCCACGGGTGGTCCGGACCCCCCTCCTTCTGCTACGCTGAGATTGAGGGATTGCGTCCTGCATCCCGTGGTGTCTCAATGGATTCTGTTAACAATATTGGTGTCGCGACGGAAGAAGTACCGTCGCCCAGCGAACGGTCGCCCGAGGTGGTCGAGCCGGAGGGTGCCGCTCGCACGACCGATGCTTCCTCGCTTCGGGACTTAGTCTCCGATCGGGACCGCCTAGCCCGGGAAAAGGCTGAGTTGCAAGACCTTCTGCAGCGCCGGCAAGCGGAATTCGACAATTACCGCCGCCGCAACGAACGGGAGCGCAGCGACCTTTTTGAATTCGCGGCCATGGACGCCGTAAAAGCGTTGTTGCCCATTCTCGACGATTTCGAGCGGGCCATCAAGGTGGAAAGTGCCGACAAGGAATATGCACGCGGCATGGAATTGATTTACCAGCGGCTGTCTGAATCGCTCCACAAGCTGGGCCTGGAGCAGATTTCATCCGACGTTCCCATCTTTAATCCGCACGTTCATCATGCCGTGGAGATGGTGGATACAAAAGATCATCCGGACCAAACGATCTTAGACGAGTATCAAAAAGGGTACTACTTCAAGGGACGTCTGCTGCGCCCCGCTATGGTGAAGGTCGCGGTGAATCAGTGATCGTCGCGGATCTGCGCAACTTACAATGAGTGTGGCCAAACGAGATTACTACGAGGTACTGAGCGTCACGCGCGATTGCGACGATCAGACGCTCAAATCTTCCTACCGCAAGCTGGCGCTGCAGTATCACCCTGATCGTAACCCGGATAATCGAGAGGCGGAGGAGCGCTTCAAAGAAGCCGCCGAAGCGTACGCGATTCTTAGTGATCCGCAGAAGCGGGCGGCTTACGACCGCTTCGGCCACCAGGGTGTCAATGGCGCCGGATCGGCTGGATTCGACGAGACCCAATTCGCTGATTTTGGAGATATCCTCGGCGATCTGTTCGGCTTGGGCAACATCTTTGGCGGGGGAGGCGGGCGGCAACGTTCTCGCATGCAGCGCGGCGAAGACATCCGCTACGATCTAGAGATCAGTTTTGAAGACTCCATGCGGGGCATGTCGGCGGACCTGCAGATCCCCCGCATGGAGGCCTGTACGAAGTGCCAAGGCAGCGGCGCCGATCCGAGCGTCGGTTTGGTCACGTGCGCCGCTTGCCACGGACGCGGCGAAGTTCTTTACCAGCAAAGCTTCCTATCTATCCGCAAAACGTGTCCGACGTGCGGCGGCCGAGGCAAAGTGATCCGCCAGGCCTGTCCGCAATGCCGCGGTGAGCGCTTTAGCCGAGTCGAAAAGAAGCTAAAGGTCAATATTCCCGCCGGCGTGGACAATGGCACACGCTTGCGCTTATCCGCCGAAGGCAATCCCGGTCCACCGAACGGCCAGCCAGGCGACCTGTACGTTGTCATCAAAGTGGCGGACCACCCGATCTTTGAGCGCCGCGAATACGATCTACATTGCACACTTCCGGTAAACATCGCGCAGGCGGCCCTCGGCGCTGAAATCGAAGTGGAAACGTTCGACGGTCCGCAGAAAATCCGTGTTCCCGAAGGTACCCAAGCGGGAGCGCAATTCCGGCTCCGCAATTTAGGCGTGCCGCACTTGAGCAGCCGCGCTCGCGGCGATCTGTACGTTCATCTGGACGTGCAAGTTCCGCAGAAGCTCACGCGCGAACAGCGCAAACTCTTCGAGCAATTGAATGAATTGCTGCCCGCTGAAAACACGCCGCACGAAAAAAGCGTCTTTGAAAAGGTTCGCGACTTCTTCGGCTAAGTGGCCAGTTTGAACCAGACAGTGTTGAACCAGACAGTGTTGAACTAGGCACCGCTTGGCTGCCGGGCTATTGAGGAACTCGCGCAAAACGGTCGCGGTGTCAAGCGCGCCCGTCAGAGCAGCGGGTTCGTTCCCCGTCTCGGGGCGGCGCATCCGCGCCCTTTGCGCCAGCTAACGGGCATCGTAGCGCTTCTCGAACTTATTGCGCGAGTTGAACACTTCAAAGCTGCCGTCCGGATTCGCTGTCATCTTCAGATAAAAGCCGGTATCCGCTTCGGTTACATTTGCTAGGAACGGATCCTGCGCGTTGTGCTCGGTCCCGCCCGCATCGGCAAAGTGCAGTTGCCAAATGCCTTCCAATCCTGGGGAGGATTTCACGATGTCCCAAGCGGAAGCGGCGGCGCCCTTCTTCGCCCCGTTGTCGAATATTGCCACACGCGGCGCTAGCGCGTGAACCAGGGCCGGGCTGTTGCTGAGATCGATGCCGTGATGCGAGACGACCAGGATATCGGCGTGGCCCAGTTTATTCGTCGGACACATCAACTCGAGTTCCTTATTCCACGTCAGATCGCCCAAATCCACAATCCGTAGTGCCCCAAAGGTGATCACCGCACCGACGGAACGGGCGTTCTCGGTCGCATCCGTCGCCTTTTGCGGAACTCCCGAGCAGAATGCGTTGGGCTGCCCGGCACCCGGAAGAGGCTGGCCGATCAAATTGCCATCGGAGCTGACCACCTCCACATCGAGTCCTTTGATGGGCAGCTTGTCACCGGGCGTGGCGAGGATGTGATTAGAGCCGGCGATCGCAGCCTGATACTCGCTATACAAGTGACTTGTTGAGTTGCTGTCCTCGCGGTTAGGACCGTGATCGATGAACGTGCTAACCGGCATTTTCGCGACGAGTTGCGGCACTCCCCCGACATGGTCCGCGTGGTAGTGGGTTATAAGTACGTAGTCGATTTTCTTAATCTTGGCTCGTTTGGCGATCGCCACGATGCGATCGGCATCGCGGTAAGCGTGATACCCCCAGCCTGTATCGATGAGAAGAGAGCCGCCGGATGGGGTCACAAATAGCGTGGACTGGCCGCCCTCGACATCGATAAAGAAAACCTCCAGAGGCTTCTGATTCGCCCGCATGGTGGCTAGAGAGAAAAGGGCAAGAAACGCGACCGTAGCAGCTCGCATGTGCCCTGATCGTAGCAAAGCCGAACGTACGCGGCTGAAGTTTCGCGGCGTGGGCTTAACACCCCCAAATGATGCTGTAAGAACTGCCGTTTTTGATCGATATAGGTTGTAGTCGCTGCGCCGCTGAGGACTGCGGAAGGCCCTCGGACGAATGGAATAGGAATGGATCAGGAAACCCTTGTTAGCTCAGCGCGAGGCGCTGTGGAAGAAGTGTTCGGGACAATGATTGGCCTGCCCGCGACGCCCGGTGAGGTCTACACGCAGGAGGCGGCTCCAGCGGAAGCGGAAGGCATCGTCACGTTGATCGGCATTGCAGGGCCGTGGATTGGCGCGGGAAGCATCCATTGCAGCTTGGAGCTGGCTTGCAAGCTGTCCTCTTCCATGCTGATGGAGGAGTTTTCGTCGGTCAATAAAGAGGTGCTCGACGCCATGGCCGAGATCACGAACATGGTGTTCGGCAACGTCAAAACAGTTTTGGAAGAGCAGCTTGGTCCTCTTGGCCTGAGTATCCCGACGGTTGTTTTTGGACGCAACTTCTCGACCAACAGTCCCGGCCAGCAGGTTTGGAGTGTTATTCCGTACCAAGTCGAAGCCGAGAAGATGGACGTGAAGATCTGCCTCGCGCCCAAAGACGCCCAGGGCAGCCAAGCCGGACTGCATGTCCGTACGCGCTACAAATGACCACGCGTCCTTTCAATTTCCGAACGGTCCGTCAAAACAGTGTTCTTACAGTAAGGGGATTTCTATGTCAACAAGCTTAACCGCGCCGGGAGAAAGCAGCGCTGTATTGCACAACAATGAGCGTGCAGGCAAATATCTCACCTTTCAGCTCGGGACCGAGGAGTTCGGCATCCAGGTGCTGAAGATTCGCGAAATCATGGGCATTCAGCAAATCACAGGTGTGCCCCAGACACCCTCCTGGATGAAGGGTGTGATCAACTTGCGCGGGAAGGTCATCCCGGTGATCGATCTCCGGCTGAAGTTCGGCATGCCTACCATCGCCTACAACCAACGTACATGCATTGTGGTGGCCCAAGTAGAGACGGACAGCGAGCAAATGCTCATGGGGCTGGTAGTCGACGAAGTCTCCGAGGTGGTGAATATCGCCGCGAGCGAAATCGAGGATGCGCCCTCTTTCGGCTCGAACGTACCCACGCCTTACATTCTGGGCATGGCGAAACAGAAGGGCAAAGTGAAGATATTGCTAGATATCGACCAAGCTCTGAGCAGCAGCGAGTTGGATAGCGTGGCAGGCATATTGCAGTAGGAGGAAACACGTGAAAAACATGACAGTCGGAAAAAAAATCGCCGCGACATGCGCAGTAGTACTCGCGTTTATCTTGGTCCTTGCAGCGACATGTCTGATTAACGCCAGTCACATCGAAACGGCGCTGCACTTGATGGCGACCGACTCGGTCCCAGGCGTAGCTTCCATGAACAAGCTGCAGGTGCTGGCGGGCGAGGAAGTCGACCTTGATGCTGAAGCATCTTAGCGTGACCGACGCGGCGCAGATGGCCGACTGCGAGTCTCGGCTGGCTCAGCTCGAAGATCAATTTCAAGCCGAGCTGAAGAGTTATCAGCAGACGATCACTCAGGATCGTGATCGCGAGTTATTTCAAAACATTCCGGTGGCACATGAGCGTTTTTGGCGCGTGTGGACGCAGATGCAGCCATTGAGCCGTGCCGGCAAGGCGCGCGAGGCGGTGGCTCTTTGGTCGGCGGAGGCGACTCCCGCCCGGAGAGCCCAATCCGAGGCCATCGGCGACGAGGTCAAGCTCAATCAGGGCAACCAGGAACAGTACCTGGCGCATGCCGAAGGCGCGCTGACTACATCCCGAGTATGGTCGTGGTTCCTTTCGATCGCGTCACTCGGTATCTGCGGTTTGCTCGTATTCTTTGTCGTGAACGGAATCAATAGAGCCTTGAACACTGCCGTTCACGAGCTGAGCAGCGGCGCCGAGCAGGTCGCGACGGCCGCGACGGAGATTGCGGCCTCGAGCCAATCTCTCGCGCAAGGCACCTCCGAACAGGCCGCTTCGCTCGAAGAGACGTCCGCGTCGAGCGAAGAAATGACGTCAATGACGCGGAAGAACGCCGACAACTCGCAGCAATGCGCGAAGTTGATGGTGCACGTTGACGCGCGCGTCACCGCCGCCAACCAGACGCTGGGGCAGATGGTGACCTCCATGCGAGAGATCAACAGTTCGAGCGACAAGATCTCGAAGATCATCAAGGTCATCGACGAAATCGCGTTTCAGACGAATATTCTTGCCTTGAATGCAGCGGTCGAAGCGGCGCGCGCCGGGGAGGCCGGAATGGGCTTTGCAGTGGTGGCCGACGAAGTGAGAAACCTGGCGCAACGCAGCGCTCAGGCGGCCAAGGACACCGCCGGTCTCATTGAAGAATCGATCACGCGCTCGAACGAAGGCAGCGCGAAGCTGACGCAAGTATCGGAAGCGATCAGCACGATTACCGAGAGCACGAACCAGGTGAAGACGTTGGTGGACGAAGTCAATCTGGGAAGCCAGGAACAGGCGCGGGGAGTCGAGCAGATCTCAAAGGCCATTGTGCAGATCGAGCAAGTGACACAACAGGCCGCTGCAAGCTCCGAAGAGGCGGCGTCGGCGAGCCAAGAGCTGACGGCGCAGGTGGGCAGCCATTCGGGAGGTGGTGCAGCAGATTCAAAATCTGGTGCAGCGTTCGGATTCGCCGGCCGCGTAACTCACATCGCGTCACCGCAGTACACGGCTGATCACGGAGAAACCACGCGCTATGACCCGGAGCTTGGGCGCTCTGAAAACGGCTACCGCGCCGCGCGTGCCGGTAAAGAGAGCTGAACCGGTTCATCAGCCGAGTATGGCCATGGCTACCCGGCCGGCGACGGGCGCGATTCCGATGGACGACGACTTCAAAGAGTTCTGACCGGGACGTCAGTTCTCAGCCGGTGATTTGCCAGTGCTTTTGGGACGTGTTTGATTTTTTATGGCCCTTCAAGTTCTTGACTCCGCGACGAAAGACAAACTGACCCAGCAGATCGAGCGTCTCGCGATGCTGCTCGTGACCGGCGATCTGTCGGGCAGTGAAGCGGGTGCGGAGAGCGAAAGTCCGGAAACGCTCGCACACCTCCAGGTGGCAGCGGACGCGGTCTATGCGTCCGCCCGTTCGGCTGGTTTTACAGAAGCTGTCGAGCTGGCTTCGGATTTGAAGAACAGTTTGGCGGCGGCCAAGAATCCGAAGCAGGACCGGGTGGCGCTCGAAGGCCAACTGCAAACCGGCATCACGCGGCTGCAAGCCGCCGTTGCGCAGGCCGGTGTGGCGGGCACGATTGCGACGACTGAGCAGAAGGCGCCCGAGGCGGTGCCGCAGCCGGTCGAAAGCCGTCCGTCTTTGCTTTCGAGCAGTGCGTTATCGCAGGATCCGGAATTGGTCGGCGACTTTCTGATGGAATCGGGGGAACACCTATCCGCGATTGAAAGCCAACTTCTGACGATCGAGCAGGACCCGACGAACATGGATGCGCTCAATTCCATTTTTCGGGCGTTCCACACCATCAAAGGCCTGGCCGGATTTCTTGAGTTTTCAGCCGTACAGGAAAGCGCGCATGAAGTCGAGACGCTGCTCGACAAAGCTCGCAACCGCGAACTGGTCATCACGCCTCCAGTGGTGGACGTGATTCTGGAAGGCGCGGACCATCTGAAGACGTGGATGCAGTACATTTCATCGGTGCTGAGCGGCACGCCCGAAGAGGAACCGAAGAACGGCCATCCGTTGCACGAGCGGATTCGCCGATACACGATGGGAGCGCAGCCGCCGCAAGCCGCGGAGGCGGCGACATCCGATCTGGCGACGCTTTCGGAAGCCGTGATAGCAGAAGCCGCGCCGGTCGCGTCCACCGCGCCGAGTGAGAACATCGAAACTCCGGGTAGCGGCGCGAGCGACCCGGCCGCACCGGCGATTGCGAAACAGGCGCCCACGAATGCCAAGCCGCCGGCGCGCTCCGGGTCTCCTGTTACGCCGGAACAAACGGAGCGAGCGACGGGAGGAAATGCGGCGGAAACTCGCTCCGTAAAAGTAGATACAGCCAAGCTCGATTACCTGGTGGACATGGTCGGCGAAATGGTGATCGCACAATCTTTGATCCGCCACGATCCTGACTTGGCCACGGTGAAAAGCCCTCGGCTGCTGCGCAGCGTTTCGCAAGCCACACGCATTACCGCGGAAGTGCAAAAGACCGCGATGGCGATGCGCATGTTGCCCGTGGGCCAGGTATTTCAGCGCATGAACCGGCTGGTGCGGGACTTAACGCGCAAATCGGGCAAGCAGGCGGACCTCGAAATCAGCGGCGAAGAGACCGAACTCGATCGCACCATTGTAGAGGAACTGGCGGATCCCCTCATGCACATGGTGCGCAATTCGCTCGACCATGGTATCGAAACGCCGGAGGAACGCATTGCGGCGGGCAAGCCGGCCAAAGCGAAAGTGATCCTACGCGCCTATCACCAGGGCGGCAACATTTTGATCGAGGTAGGCGACGACGGCCGCGGTTTGAATCGCGAGAAGATCCTCAAGAAGGCCAAAGAGAAGAAACTAATCGAACACGGCGATCACATGGCCGACAACGATGTGTTTGCGCTGATCTTTGAGCCAGGTTTCTCGACTGCCGATCAGATCACGGACATCTCGGGTCGCGGTGTCGGCATGGACGTAGTGAAAAGGCAAATTCAGAAACTGCGCGGCCGTATCGACATTCACTCCGTTCGCGGGCAAGGCACGACTTTTTTTCTGAAGTTGCCCCTTACGCTGGCGATCATCGACGGGCTGGTCGTGGGAGTGGGAGAAGAGCGATATATCGTTCCGATCTATGCGGTTCACGAAAGCCTGCGTCCCACCGAGGAGATGGTCTCGACGTTGCCGAACGGATCGGAGGTGGTGCTCATACGGGGCACGCTGCTTCCAGTGGTCCGGCTCAACCGGAAGTTTGGGATCGCGGCTCGCTCCGAAAAGTTCTCCGAGAGTCTATTTGTCATCTGCGAAGGCCAAGGCAAGCGCTTTTGCATTGCCGTCGATGAATTGATCGGGAAACAGGAAGTGGTGATCAAGAGCCTGGGCAAGATATTCAAGAACGTGCCGGGCATCGCGGGTGGCGCCATTTTGGGCGACGGGCGCGTCGGTTTGATCCTCGACGTGGAATCGATCGACGGAAAGGCCGGGAATGCTGTCGCGTGAAGAGACGCGGTCTATCCGTCCCCTGACAAATAAAGAATTTGAACAGTTCCGGAATCTCGCCTACAAAACCTTCGGTCTGGACCTGAAAGAAGGTAAAGAACAACTGGTTTCCTCGCGGCTGAGCAAGCTGATTGCGCGCTCCAACTTCAGTTCTTTTAATGACTATTACGACCATGTAGTCGCCGACAAGACGGGTGAGGCGCTGCTCGCGATGGTGGACGCACTCACAACCAATCACACCAGTTTTTTGCGCGAGCCGGCGCATTTCGAATTCCTGTGCAACCATATTGTCCCGGAGCTTGCCGGACGCGATCGTATCCGCATCTGGTGCGCTGCATCCTCGACGGGCGAAGAACCTTATACGCTGGCGTTCTCGGTACTCGAGGCATTGCCTGCCGGAAGTCGGGCGCGGGTGGAGATCATCGCCTCCGATATCTCCACGCGCGTCATTGAAACAGCGCAGCGTGCGGTCTATCCGGCCGAACGGCTACAAGGAGTGCCGCCCGCGCTGCAATCGAAGTATTTTTTGCGCGGCGAGGGGCATTCGAAAGGGTTTTACAAAGTAAAGCCCGAGCTTCGTAAGCTGGTGCAGTTTCGCCGCGTGAATTTAGTCGAGCCGTACCCGGACATGGAACCCTTTCCTGTCATCTTCTGCCGGAACGTCATGATCTATTTCGACAAACCGACGCAGGAACGCGTGGTGAACCGGTTATCGC
This sequence comes from uncultured Acidobacteriaceae bacterium, assembly GCA_963849445.1. Lineage (GTDB taxonomy): Bacteria > Acidobacteriota > Terriglobia > Bryobacterales > Bryobacteraceae > Bog-105. The sequence continues at coordinate 36,887 of CAWKHS010000025.1, forward strand.
ATTACCTCGAGCCGGGCGGGCATTTATTCATCGGACACTCCGAGAGCCTGATGGGTACCGATCAGCCGCTCGAATACGTCATGCCGGCAGTTTACCGCAAGCCGGGTCCCGGGTCGGCTTCGACTCCTCGCAAGAGGATGCGCGGATGAGCATGTTGGTGGTGGGGGTCGGCGACGCGCAAGTCACCGCCGATCCGGAGCGTACGCTGGTGACCTACGCTCTGGGGTCGTGCATTGCGGTTCTGATTCACGACCCGCAGGCCCACATCGGCGGGCTCTTGCATTTTATGTTGCCGGAATCGAGCATCGATCCAGCGAAAGCCGAAAAGAATCCGCACATGTTCGCCGATACGGGTATTCCGCTGCTGTTCCGTACGGCGTATAAGTTGGGCGCCGATAAGAAGCGCCTGAAAGTGGGTGTCTTTGGAGGGGCGCAGGTGATGGACGACAATTCGCTGTTCAATATAGGCAAAAGAAATCATGCGGCACTGCGCAAGATTTTCTGGAAGGCGGGCGTCCTCATTCACAAAGAGGCTGTCGGCGGAACCGCGGCCCGCACGGTCCGGTTGGAAGTAAACACGGGCAAGATATGGCTGCGCGGACCAGGCGAACCGGAGTGCGAGGCATGATGGCGGCACGAGCGACGGCTTTAAGGAAGAAATTATGTCATTTCGAGTTTTGATCGTGGACGATTCGCCCGCCATGCGCGCCTTTGTCCGGCGCGTGGTGGAGATGTCCGGGTTTGAAGCTGGCCTATTTTTCGAAGCCGCAAATGGCGAGGAAGCGATCGAAGTATTGAACGAGAACTGGGTGGACGTGATTCTGACCGACATTAACATGCCGAAGATGAATGGCGAGCAGTTCCTGCGGCACGTCGAAGCGGACGAGCATTTACGCGCCATTCCGGTGATTGTGATTTCCACCGATGCGACTGAGCAACGTAGAACGCAGATGATGAACCTGGGAGCGCGCGGTTATGTGACAAAACCGTTCACGCCCGAGGGACTTCGGCAAGAACTGGAGGTTGTGCTTGGCGTACCCGATAGCGTTGGAACAGATTTCTGAGGCACTGGCTGCCGCGGTAGAGCAAGTGCTCGACACGATGTTTTTCATGACAATCGTTTCGCACAGCGAGAACCCGCCCGAGACGGCACTGCCGTTGTGTGCATGCTTGGAGTTCCGGGGCGAGCCGTCGGGTTCCTTTGGAGTCAATCTTTCCGAAAGCGCTGCGCGGGTCATCACCTCGAATTTTCTAGGTGATGAACCGGACACGGTCTCCGAAGCACAGATCAGGGAAGTGGTTTGCGAGCTCTGCAACATGATCTGCGGCGCCGTTCTGACCCGGGTTCACCGAGACAATCTGTTTGAGCTGACCAGTCCAGAGTTGCAGAACCCGGAGCGGGCGCTCGCGGCGGCTGCACAAGCAACCAGCAGGACCTTCGATGTAGAGGACGGCTTGATACAGATCTATATCAAGGTGAACTGATGGGCTCGGAACCGGGTCGCAGAATCAAGGTCTTGATCGTCGACGATTCAGCGATCGTGAGGAAGCTGCTCACGGAAGCCTTGACGGGGCACGCGGACATAGAAGTGGTGGGAACCGCGCCGGACCCTTACATCGCGCGCGACAAAATCTTATCGCTACACCCGGATGTAGTAACGCTCGACATCGAAATGCCGCGCATGGACGGTCTCACGTTCCTCAAAAGGCTGGCTCGTTATCACCCCATCCCAGTGATCGTGATCAGCTCGCTTGCGCAAGCTTCCTCACAATCGGCTCTCGAAGCCATGCGATCCGGAGCCGTTCACGTACTGGCGAAACCGGGCGGACCGTATTCGGTGGGAGAACTCCGTCTGGATTTGGCGCATCACGTACGTGCTGCCGCGGAAGCGGGAGCGCGCCGGCGATTAACTCCGCCCGCACCCGTTCCTTGCGATGACCACGCCGCGCCTGCTTCGACCTCCAAGCCTTGCCCGATCTTCAAGGGCGCCTCCCCGGACTCCCTCATCGCGATCGGTGCGTCCACCGGCGGTACCGAGGCTTTGCAGCATGTATTGGTGCAGCTTCCCGAAAACATACCAGCCATTGTCATCGCCCAGCATATCCCCGCTGGTTTCTCGCTCGCCTTCGCAAACCGTCTAAACCAGTTGTGCAAATTCGAAGTGAAGGAAGCTGTCGACGGAGATCTGGCGCAGCCGGGCCGGGCGCTGATCGCGCCGGGGGACTTCCACATGCTGATCCGGAAAAACGGCCCCGGTTACCGCGCCGTGGTAAAAACCGGACCGCGAGTCTGCTACCAACGGCCCTCGGTCGACGTGTTGTTCGACTCTGTTGCCGATGCCGCCGGAGGGAAAGCCATCGGCGTCATCTTAACCGGAATGGGGAATGACGGCGCGCATGGCCTGTTGCAGATGAAGCAGAAAGGGGCCCGCACGCTCGCGCAAGATGAGGCCAGTTGTGTCGTCTTCGGCATGCCTCGTGAAGCCATTCAACTGGGAGCCGTGGATCACATTCTGCCTCTCAAGGATATGGCGCGCGGTATCCTCGCTCAATTCAACTGACATGCGCTTCCATTCTGGCCACTGAATCCGGCTGGTTGAGGGGAACATTCGTGCCCCACTTCACGTACTCTGAAGTAAGAGACGAGGAGAACCGGAAGTTGCCGTTTTGCACCAATTGCGGGACGAAAGTAGATCCCAGCGCATCGTTTTGCTCCAACTGCGGAACAGCACAGCCACGCTACACGGCGCAAGCAACGGACTTCCTCGACAGCTTAAGCGATCGGACGGCCTGCATTCTGTGCTACGTGCCGGTTTTCGGAGTCATTCCAGCAGTGGTTTTTCTCGCTTCCCAGAAATATAGAGCGAACACGCGTGTCCGCTTCGACTCCTTCCAATCTCTTTACCTGTTCGTTGCATGGCTGATCGTCTCTTCCGCCGCTCCCACACTCCTGTTTTCAGGCGTTCCCGGGTCCGGGATCGAACATGCGTTCCTCGAACTGACCAAGCTGGCACTCTTTATCTGCTGGATTTATCTATTGGTCAAGGCCGCACAGCAGGAGCAGGTGCGTTTGCCGATCATCGGCGACTTAGCGGCACGTTCGACAACCGAACAGCTTTAGTATAATTATTCATTGCTGTGAATAATTACTCAAGACGCACCGTTGGCGTCGTCGGCTTCCGGGGTTATAGCGGAGCCGAACTGGTCCGCATCCTTAGCCGCCACCCATCGGTGGAGGTCGTGCTCCTCGAACACCGTTCCGACCCCGAAGAACGAATCAGACCGCTCGGCCAGCAACCGCCTAAAACAATTCCGGCGAACGCCGAAGCTATTCAGCAGGAAGGGCTTGAGCTGGTATTTCTTGCGACGCCGGCGGCGGTATCCATTGACCTGACGCCAGGCATTCTCGCGACAGGAGCGAAGGTCGTCGATCTAAGCGGCGCGTTCCGGTTGCGGGATGCCGAGACCTATTCGCGATGGTACAAAGAGCGGCACACCGCCGCTCATCTGTTTTCGGAAGCCGTATACGGCCTACCGGAGTTTTATCGTGAAGCAATTCGCGACGCCCGCTTGGTCGCCAATCCGGGCTGCTATCCGACCGCGGCCAATTTGGCCATTCGGCCGCTGCTTTATGCTCAGGTCGCGGACCGAAGCCGTGGGATCATTTGCGACGCGAAATCGGGCATCAGCGGCGCCGGCCGCAAAGCTTCGCTCGCGACCAGCTTCTGCGAAGTGGCGGAAAATTTCAGCGCTTATGGTTTCGCTGGGCACCGGCACGTGGCCGAAGTCCTGCAGAATTCCGGGTTGGGTGAACGTGAGTTTACATTCACCGCTCACCTGCTTCCGATAGAACGCGGCATTCTGGAGACAATCTACGTACGCACGCAGCGGGTGGAGAGAGCCGTCGATCTACTCTCGATTTACGAAGAGGCGTATGGAGACGAGCCGTTCATCCGTCTCTATGCACCGGGCAAAGTCCCGGATTTGCGCGCCGTCCAAGGTACGAATTTCTGCGATATCGGCTTCGTGTTCGATGACGAAAGCCAGCGCGCTACCATCGTCGTCACCGAAGACAATCTGGTGAAAGGCGCCGCCGGTCAGGCCGTGCAGAACATGAACCTGCTGCTTGGCTTCCCGGAGACGGAGGCGCTGCTGTGAAGGTACTCATTAAGGTAGGTGGCACGCTTCTCGACGAAGCTGCCAGCCGAACCTCGATTGCGAAGCAGCTCGCCGAGATCGCCCGTCAGCATGAACTCGTGGTGGTGCACGGAGGCGGGAAACAGGTTACCCGGTATCTGGAAGAGCGGGGAGTCTCCAGCCGGTTCGTGAACGGATTGCGCGTATCCGACGAGGCGGTGATCGACGCTGTGACGAAGGTGATCGCAGGGAGCGTCAACAAGCAGTTGGTGTCTGCCGTCATCGCAGCGGGCCAAGCCGCCGTAGGGCTCTCTGGGGTAGATGGAACGCTAACCAGCGCCGGGCAGTTGGATCCAGCCCTGGGCTTTGTCGGAAAACCGGAGAGTACCGAGCCGCGCCTGTTAAACCTGCTAGCGAGCGCCGGCTATATGCCGGTGATCGCCTGTATAGCGGGAGATCGCCGGGGGAACGTCTACAACGTGAATGCAGATCAGATGGCAGTATCCTGCGCGGTCGGCTGGCGCGCTGCCCGGCTGCTCTTTCTGACGGATGTCGCAGGCGTCAAAGGACGCGACGGAAGTATCATCGCGCAACTGATAGCCAGTGAAATCGGCGGTCTGGTGGCCAGTAAAGTGGCGCAGGGCGGCATGCAGGCGAAGCTCGAAGCCGCCGCCTTCGCGCTCGCTTCCGGTCTGGAACAGGTTGTCATTGCGGACGGCCATGAAACGGATATTTGTAAACGGCTGATTGCAGGTGAACCGATCGGTACACGCGTCATCGGCTGTGTCGCCTCCGCCCATAAGAGGCCGGCGTGACGCAAACCTGTCTAAAGGTCCGGAAGGCGGGCATGCGGGATATTCCGCCCATCCTCTCGCTCATTGACGCCTACGCAGCCGATGGCATTATGCTGCCGCGAACCGAGTTTGAGATGTCGGAAAACATCCGCGACTTTTCCGTGGCTTATGACGGCGAGCGCCTGGCCGGTTGCGGCGCTCTCCATTTCTACACTCCAACAACAGCCGAAGTACGCTCTCTCGCCGTGTTGCCGGATTTAAAGCAAAAGGGTGTCGGACGCGCGCTGGTTGAGGCACTCGAAGCGGAAGCACGCGAAAACGATCTGGAGGCTATCTTTGCCTTCACGTATGCGCCCGGATTTTTCGCCAAATCGGGCTTCGTGGAGGTGGAACGCGGGGAGCTTCCCTTAAAAGCCTGGAAAGACTGTCTGCGGTGTCCTAAATTTCAGAATTGCGATGAAATTGCGGTTCTGAAGCGGCTCAAATCGCCTGAATTCCAGTCTTTGCACAAACTGCCGAGCAGCTTTCGTTCCGAACTGATCCAATTACCGCAAATCATACGCGAACAACGCCCGTAATGTACGGTAAAAACTACCTAATCATTTACCAGATGGAGTTATTTTAGGTAAAACTTCCACGCTGTTTCCGTTTTTTATGTGGATTCGTCGATTTAGTACTAGTATACTTGGTACCGCACCAGCAGTTAGCATAGTACTAATCTTTCGCGGAGGACGGATTGCGCGCTTTAACCGTGGACGTTCAACAATCAGCCGGTCGAATTCTTTGCTGTACGATTTTCAAACCGGGCGGCAGAAAACTATTAGCGAAGGGACATATTCTTCGGGACGAAGACATTCGTCTTCTGGAGACCGAAGGAATGCGTCAAGTTTGGGTAACAGAACTGGAGGAGGGCGAGGTCGGGGAAGATGATGCTGTCATGGCCGTGGCGCAAGCTATGTGCTGTGGATCCGTCGAGATTCGATTGGCAGCGGGAGGGCGAGCAAACCTGGTCGCAACAGAAGATTGTTGTGCGCTAGTGGACGACGAACTCTTGAAGCAGATCAACTGCACAAGCAGCGTCGTAATCGCCACGGTAACAAACTATCGCTATGCGCGTGCGGGAGAACGCATCGCGACGGTTAAGAGCGCTCCGTTCGCGGTGGCGCAATCACAGCTCGATACAGTCTTGTCTATTTTGAATGAACGCGGCGCCATTCTTCAAGCGCGCCCCATTCGTGATCCTGGCGTGGCTGTCCTGTATGCAGATCCCGTGCATGGGGACCGGGCGCGCACCTTGTTTGAACCTGTGGTCCACCAACGCATGGAACGCTTTGGGGCCAGCCTTCGTTACGCCATGAGCGCGGTGGAACAGGAGGAGCAGGTGGCGCGCGCGCTGCAGCATCTCCTTCGCACCAAACCCGCGGCCGTTCTAGTGGCGTCCACTACCGCCCCCGCCGGTCCGGAAGATGTCGTCGGCAGGGCGCTCGTCCGCCTGGGCGCCCACATGGAAAGGTTCCTCGCGCCTGTAGAGCCCGGCAATCTAATGCTGCTGAGCTATAAGGACGATGTACCCATTGTGTCCGCTCCTTGCTGCTTCCGGTCGATCAAACCCAACATTCTGGACTTGATCTTGCCTCCCATTTTGGCCAAGTACCGGATTTCGGGGTGGGAGATCGCCTGCTTAGGACACGGTGGCCTCCTGGCCTAGCGTAGCTCCTCGTTGTTTCATATAAGCCCGGCGGCCAAGCGATGCTTGGTCGATACAGAGAGGAAATCGCCAAGCAGTCGCGTGTGCGTTGCCGGGCGTTTCCTTAGAAGTTAGCTCCTTTCATCCGGCCGGACATTCACTCAGAATGTCCGGCCTCTTTGCATCCGCTGAGCACTCTGAACGGGCATTCGGTCGCACCCGTCAATAAATGGCGGGGAGTTATCATCGAGTATTCGACCCATGCCCGACCATTCCGAAACAGATGAGCTGGGCGCCCAGGTCATCCGGGTAATTTCCCAGACCCAGCGCATACCACCCGAATCTATTTCGCTCGACAGCACCTTTGAGCAATTGAAAATCGATTCGCTGGATGGAATCAACATCGTTTTCGCCCTGGAAAATGAGTTTGGGATTAACATTCCCGACGACGGTGTCCAGAACCTCCATTCGGTGGGCCAAACTGTGGAGGGAGTCCGGAACCTTCTTCAGGAGAAAAGGCAGCAGGAGAACCAAGACAAGAGCGAGCAGGAGAAAAGCGAGCCCGTCCCCCCGGGTGCGGCATGAACCGCGTTGCGGTTACGGGATTGGGACTGGTCTGCGCGCTCGGCAATGATGTGCCGGAATGCTGGGAGCGGTTGGCCGCCGGTGAAAGCCGCATCGGGCCGCTGGCCGACGCCGGCTCTCCTCCTTATAAATTCCAGAACGGCGCCCAAGCCCTAGACTTTCGCCCGTCCGATCACTTTTCCGAAAAAGACCTCGTGATGCTGGAGCGCTTCGCCCAATTCGCCGCCGTGGCGGCGCGTGAAGCCGTTGCGCAGAGTCGGCTGGATTTTCATGGGGATCTGGCGGACTCGACCGCGGTTGTGACCGGCAGCAGCGTAGGCGGACAGTTTACAGAGGAAGAAGGATATCGCCGGTTATTCGCCGAGAAGAATCCGCGCGTGGCGCCGCTGACCATTCCGCGCACCATGGCGAACGCCGGGGCCAGCCGCATCTCGCTGGAATTCGGCCTTCATGGACCGGCCTACACGGTGGCGACTGCTTGCTCGTCCTCGAATCACGCTCTCGGACAGGCGTTCTGGATGGTCCGTAGCGGTCAGGTGACCGCCGCGATTGCGGGCGGCAGCGAAGCGGTATTTGCGGAGGGTCTGCTGCGCGCCTGGGAAGCGATGCGTGTGGTTTCACCGGACGTCTGCCGGCCTTTTTCGCTGGACCGGCGCGGGCTTTCGCTCGGTGAAGGCGCCGGGATGCTGGTGCTTGAAAACTGGGAGCACGCGGAAGCCAGAGGCGCCTCCATTCTGGGCGAAATCGTCGGGTTCGGAATGAGCTCCGATGCTCATCACATTACGCAGCCTTGTGTTGAGGGTCCGGCCAAAGCCATGCGTTGGGCGCTGCGCGATGCACATCTTCAACCGGAGCAGATCGACTACATTAATGCTCATGGGACAGGCACCCAGGCAAACGACGTAACCGAAGCAGGGGCCATCCGCGACGTATTCTCGAGCCGCGCCGAGCGTTTACCGGTCAGTTCCACCAAATCAATGCATGGTCACACGCTCGGCGCCGCGGGAGCAATTGAGGCGATCGCCACACTATTGGCTCTCAATCGGGGTCTGATTCCGCCGACGGCGAACTTCACAGCGCCCGACCCAAGCTGTAATCTGGATGTGGTTCCGAACCAGGCGCGTGCGGCGAAGATTGAAACGGCCATCTCGAACACCTTCGCTTTCGGTGGGCTCAATGCCACTCTGGTGATGAAACGGGTCTGAAATTCAACCGAAGCATCTTTCGATCTCTGCTGCATCTAACGTGCGGCCGGTATTTGAGACGCTAATGACTATTTCTATTGGGGCGGACCACGCGGGCTACGAGATGAAGGCGCAGTTGATCGAAGTAGTCCGCAAGCTTGGCCACACTGTTCATGATGTGGGTACGTTCGACCCCGGTCAACCCGACGATTACCCCGATTACGCTGCCTTGGTTGCGGAAGAGATCCGCGCGGGGAACGCTGAACGAGGAATTCTGGTGTGCGGCAGCGGTGTGGGCGTTTCCGTCGCTGCCAACAAATTCAAAGGTATCCGCGCCGGTTTGTGTCACGATCACTACTCCGCGCATCAGGGCGTGGAACACGACGACATGAATGTTCTGGTTCTGGGCGCGCGCATTATCGGGCCCATGATGGCCCAAGACGCCGCGGAGTCATTCTTGAAAGCAAGCTTCAGCGGTGAAGAACGCCACGTTCGTCGCCTCAACAAAATAAAAGGAATTGAAACAAATGAGTTCCGCTAAAGCCCAAAGCAGTGCAGGCATCGAAAGCTTTTCTTATTCGCTTCCGAACGATTTAGAGAAAGCCGTCCAGACGGCGCACAAGGATTGGGACAGCTCAAAAAACACTGAGCGGCTCTGGAACAAGGATGCCTCGCTGTGGACCAACACGGACGAAAGCAAATGGCTCGGCTGGCTCGACATCGTCGACCGCGAGCTGGCCGAGGTCTCTAAGTTCAAGGCTTTGGCCGCGGAGATTCGCGAGGACGGCTTTACGCACATGCTGCTGTTGGGCATGGGCGGCTCGAGCCTTGCGCCCGAAGTATTCAGTGTCACGTTTGGGAGACAAGGCCGCTCTCCTGAACTGCTGGTGCTCGACTCCACCGACCCCGTGCAAATCAAAAGTATGCGCGACAAGATCGACCCGGCGCGCACGTTGTTCTGCGTGTCGAGTAAATCCGGCACAACGCTTGAGCCGAACATCTATATGCAGTACTTCTTCGATGAGACGAGGAAAGCCGTGGGCGATCGGGCCGGCCATCATTTCATTGCAGTGACGGATCCCGGCTCCAAGCTCGAAGGTGTCGCCGAGAAGCTCGCCTTCCGGCGTCTCTATCACGGGGACGCAAGTATCGGCGGCCGCTATTCCGCACTGTCGGACTTCGGCCTTGTTCCCAATGCCGCCATGGGTCTGGACACGGAGCGCTTTCTCAAGCGCGTGGCTCTCATGGTGGAAGCCTGCAAGAACTCCGATTCGACAAAAAATCCCGGCGTCTCACTGGGTCTCATCTTAGGTACCGCGGCTACAAAGTTCAGCCGCGACAAGATCACGCTGGTTTGCTCCAAGTCAGTCTATGATTTGGGTGCGTGGCTCGAGCAGTTACTCGCTGAATCTACGGGTAAAGAGGGCAAAGGCCTCATCCCGGTGGATCGCGAGCCACTGTTCGAACCAGCCGAATACGGCAAGGATCGCCTGTTCGCCTACATAAAGTTTGCCGGCGACAATGACGCGGAGATGGAATCCAAGATTGCGGCCATCGAAAGCGCCGGGCAACCTGTGGTTCGCATCGTGGTAAATGACTTGTACGATATCGGCCAGACCTTTTTCCAATGGGAAATCGCAACCGCTGTCGCCGGTTCCATTCTCGGCATCAACGCATTTAATCAGCCGGACGTCGAGGCCAGCAAGAACGTCACGCGCGAACTCACTTCTGAGTTTGAGAAAACGGGTTCTCTGCCGCCGGAAAAACCTATTCTGGAGCAGGATGGCATCAAGCTGTTCACGGATAAAGCGAACGCCGACGCGCTTCTGAAAAGCGGCCACACTCTGGGCGCGGTAATCCGTCAACATGTGGACCGTCTGAAGGCCGGCGACTATTTCGGCCTGCTCGCCTACATTCCGATGTTCCCCGAATACGAGGAGATCCTACAGAGAGTTCGCGCGGAGATTGTGGAATCGAAACAGGTTGCGACGGTACTCGGCTTCGGCCCCCGTTTTCTCCACAGCACAGGACAAGCGTATAAGGGCGGCCCGAACTCAGGTGTTTTCCTTCAAATCACTTGTGACGAGCCGGACGACTTGCCCGTACCCCAGCAAAAATATACCTTCGGCATTGTGAAAGCCGCCCAAGCGCGGGGCGATTTCCAGGTTCTCGCGGATCGGCACCGTCGGGCCTTGCGCGTCCATTTAACCAAGGACATCGCAACCGGGCTCAATCAGCTGCGGGACCTCATCTGTGCTGGGCTGGCCCATTAACTCGCATTCTCGTGCGAGCACGCGTCTTTCACATCGGCGAGCTGACTTGAATGGGCGTAATGCCCCATAGACCAAAACAGAAACTCTTCTTCCCACCCCGACTCTGATCTAACGGGGAATAAAATGGCTGAAATCAAAGTGTACGGCGCCGACTGGTGCTCTATGACGAAGAACACGCTGGCGCATCTAAAGGCGCTGAACTTGCGGTTTGAATACATCAACATCGATCAGGACCGCGAAGGAGCGAAATGGGTCGCTGCGCAAAACAACGGAAGAGAAAAGAAGCCGACGTTAGATATTGATGGAACCGTGATAAGCGAGCCCAGCAACGAAGAACTGGACAAGGTGCTCGAAAAACAGGGCCTTCTGAAGCAATAGAGCTGGCCGTTGGCTCGGCAAAAAGGAGGGTGGGCCGTCCGGGAGCCGCTCTGATGAAAATGACTACTTGGCGCGTGACGTCAGTCCCTTGTCTTTGAGAGCGATGAGCGCGATCTTGTGCGCTCTAGCTAATGACGTACTCTTGCACGCGAAACGACGTGAACAACACGATCGAAGAGATCCAAAGCGTTGTGGATCAAGCTAAGCTGGTGATCGACATCCTTCAACCCTCTCCTGCCGCCAACCTGCGGGACAAGCAGGAACAAACTACCGCGCTCCTGTTCGCCGAGGCTGCCAGCCGGGCGGCCTGGTTATCTGTGTCCGAATCGAACTCCAATGATTCCGTGAGTAAAAAGAACGAGAAGATCGCCGCGTATTTCTCTGAAGTCCCGCTTCCGTCTCTGGATCCGATAGCGAGTGGAAATGTGAAAGTAGGTGAGGAGCAATTGATCGGTTCGATTCAACTCTTGCTCGGGCAGCTGCAGAGTAACCGATCGGCGATTGCCGCCAATCCCCTGACCCGGGACGCCGTCCCCTTGTCCATTCCCCAGCCGCTTACGATGCATCTCAACAAGATCCGACAGCAAGCGATAGACAATATCAGCGCCGCGGATGTTGCGATTCAGCGCTTGAACCGCTGAGAATGCCTTCTAGAATTTGGGGGATTTCGAACACGGCGCGATTGTTCAGGGAAGCTATCTTCTCCTTCATATAGTGGAGGCGATCCGATGACAGCAGCTCACGCGCGGCGTTCTCAATTCCGCGAAAGTCCTTGAGCACCATGCCGACGCCTTGCTCCCGCACCCACTCGGCGTTGTAGCGCTCTTGCGGCAGTGTCCACGCGTTGCACTCGAGAATGACTGGCAAATTCATCTGCAATGCTTCGGAGATGCTGCCCGGCCCTGGTTTGCCAATAAAGAAATCGGCCAAGTGCATGTAATAAGGAATCTCTTTCGTAAAGCCTTCAATGAAGATCCTGTTTCTCGTCTTTAATGCTTCCAGGCGCTTGCGAAGTTTCTGATTGCGGCCGCAGATCATGATGAGTTGCATATCGAGCGCCGAGTTCCCGAGCCGCTGTGCAATCGAAAACATCACGTTCGACCCTTCACCGCCAAACAGAACCAAGCCGGTCGGCAACTTTGAATCGAGGCCCAGTCGACTCAGTTCTGCTGCGCGATCCCAATGCCGCTCCGCGTAAAAGTGCGGCCGCAGAATCATTCCGCTGGTCACAATGACGTGCGACTCCGGGTGCCCTAGCGCCCGGGCCTGTTCCATCGCCCGTTGCGTGCCGCAAATCAGATATTGCGTCTGCTTCTCCATCCAGAAGTGCGGAGGATAATCGGCCAAATCGGTAAGAATCGTTACGAACGGAATACCGGGCACAGCTTTTTCAAGGCTCTGAAAGATGGCCCGGTTAAAGTTCGGAACCAGTGATACAACCATGTCGGGGCGCTGCTTCTTCCAGTACTCAGTCAACAGTTTCACTTGCGCGGAATGGTAGATCCGTATCACGCCGTGCATCAACGGAAGTAGGTGCGGCGAACCCAAGGTCCATCCCTTCGCCAGCATCAGGTTGTAAATGTCTTGCAGCCGAATGCGTGTGATCTTCCGGAAGATATCTAATTCGTCGAGAATCTCTTGCAGATTCACCAGCCTCACATTCCATTGATAATTTTGTGAGGCGATCACGGATTGGAGCGCCATGGCTGCGCTCCGATGTCCCCCTCCGGCATCGAAGTAGATAAAATCCAAAGTCGCTGTCTTTTGCAACTTCTATCCTACTGGGCTAAAACTAGCAGTTCACGAACGTTTCTTGCGCCCGTCACGGTCTCGTAACGCGGTTGGCTTACAACGAGACTGGGAGGACGCGGTCGATGCTCCATCACGTAGACTGGTCTCAAGAGAGGGCGAACCGATGACAGCCCGTCACACGATGTTTCAGTTTATTGCCACCGGCGATCACAAACTGATGCGCAGAGTGAATAAGTGGCCGGCGCCCCGCTGGATTCGCATGTGGGCCATTGCCGCCACGCGCGCGGGCGACGGATGGCTTTGGTATCTCACCGGATTATCCGTATTGCTGTTTGGAGGGGAGAACCGCTTCACGGCGAATGCCGCCTCCGGTTCCGCGGCCGTTGTCGGTGTCGGTATTTTCATTTCTCTGAAGAAGATCTCTGGCCGCAAGCGTCCGTGCGAAATAGAGCCACACTGCTGGGCGCGCCTCTTACCCCCTGACCAGTTCTCATTTCCGTCCGGCCACACAATCACAGCGTTTGCGGTTGCGGTGACCATGGGCTCGTTCTATCCGGTGTTGCTGCCGGCGCTGTTGTTTTGCGCTGTCAGCATTGCAGTCTCGCGCATTCTCCTCGGCATGCACTTCCTCAGTGACGTGGTCGTCGCGGCCGTTCTCGGGACCGGACTCGCCCTGAGCAGCCACGCTCTGTTCGCATAAAACTAATCCCGGCCCGCTAGACTGCCGTTATAGTGAATGAGGGCCGCAAAGCACCACGGCCATGTGGATAAAGGATCCCGCGAACCCCAACCGGGGCGAACGACTCCTCATGCTGCGCCGCATACTCCTCGCTCTTTCGGGAAACAGATCCCTCCGCCTGTGGATGGAGCACTCGACGTTATCCCAGAAGCTCACGTCCCGGTTTGTCGCCGGTCCTACACTGGACGATGGCATCCGCGTTCTCAAGAAGCTTTCCGCCGAGCATACTTTCGCGACTCTCGATTTTCTGGGCGAGAACGTGAAATCGCTTGAGGAGGCCTCTCGCTGTAAGGCCGCCTATGTCGCCGCGCTGGCTGAAATAGAACGCTCCGCTCTGCCCGCGACAGTCTCCATCAAGCTGACTCAGTTCGGCCTCGACTTTTCTCAGGAAGCCTGTTGCGATAACGTCGTACCGCTCGTCGATCACGCGCAACGGATCGGTAGCCGCGTCGAAGTGGATATGGAATCGAGCGAATATACCAACCGCACCCTGGAAGTCGTGACGGAGTTACACAAGCGTTTCCCGGATAACATACGCGCTGTCATTCAGGCCTACTTGTTTCGCAGCGAAGATGACATCCGGCGGTTGTCACACTCCCAAATTCCCGTCCGGCTTTGCAAGGGAGCTTATCGTGAGGCTTCTAACGTTGCCTTCGCGCGCAAATCTGACGTCGATGCGAATTACTTCAGACTGATGAAGTTGCTTCTGGATAAAGGCAGCTATCCCGCAATCGCCAGCCACGATGAGAAGATCATCCGCCGTGCGCTACGTCATATCGAGGAACAAAACATCGCAGCGGATCGTTTCGAATTTCAGATGCTTTATGGCATTCGTCGTGACTTGCAACGGGAACTTGTCCGCCGGGGTTTTCGGCTGCGCTTGTACGTACCGTATGGAGACGCCTGGTACCCATACTTCATGCGCCGGCTGGCGGAGCGGCCTGCCAACGTGCTTTTCCTGGCCCGAAACTTGCTCCGTAGTTAGCTCAGCCCTAAGTTTCGGAACCGCTCGCATGGAAAGCGAATCTAAATGAGTAGTGCAAAGCAGATGAAATACTGGCTCTATCTGGTCGCGAAGCTGGTGATGGCTCTGGGCGCGTTGTACGGAATCCAAACCGCGTTGGAGAGACTTTATCCTGCGCCGCCAGCCCCATTAGAGCGCTTCGGACCGCCTCAGCCACTCTTTCTGCACGACATGCTGTTCACCTTCGCCACCTTGGGAGTCGGGTTGATCGGCACACTCCTATTTCGCCTGATTTTATGGGACCAGCGACGGCGCTGCCGCACCTGTTTGCGCCGCCTGATCATGCCGGTAAAGACAGGTTCGTGGGGCCATATGGTGATCTTCGGCCGTCCACGCACCGAAGTAATCTGTCCTTACGGCCACGGTACGTTAAGCATCGAGGAACTGCAGATCACCGGCCGGCAAGTTCCAGACTGGCACCCTCACGACGGCGACATCTGGAAAGAGTTAGAATCGTATAGTCAGGCCCGTAAGTGATGCAGCGTATCGGGCGTCCGTAGCTTTCATCGCTCCTCCCAGGCCAGAGATTTGCCCGTTCGCATCAAAGTTCCCTCCAAATCGGGTTCCGCTCGTCGCACGCCCCGGCGACCGCCTAGCACGCTGAGCAAAGTCATTGCTTTCACTGCTATTGGAATCGCGGCGATTGCGATCGCTGTCGTCTTCTTCTACTACTCCAAGTACGCGCGCCTCACCGATGAGAAGCTCGCGCAGGGACCTTTCCCGAATTCCTCGCTGCTCTACGCGGCGCCTCGTTCGGTGGGAATCGGCGATCCCGGTACGCCGCGCGATTTCGCAGCGCGTCTGCGGCAGGACGGATACGTGGAAGACGCGCGCACCAACCCGAGCGGCTGGTTCCATGTGCGTCCGGACGCCGTGGAAGTCTTCCCAGGCGACCACTCCTACGCTGGTTCCGAACCAGGCGTGATTCACTTCGAGGATGGCAAGATCTCTTCCATAACCGGTTTGAGCGACAATTCGGCGCGCACCGAGTACACGCTCGAACCGCAGCTCTTAAGCAGCTTGTACGACAAGAACCGCGAGAAGCGGCGTCTGGTCAGATATGAAGATATCCCGCCGGTACTCGTTCATGCCGTCATTTCGATTGAGGACAAGCGATTTTTTCAGCACGCCGGGTTCGATCCGATACGGATCGTCAAAGCTCTGTTTGTCGATTTGAAGGCGCACCGTAGCGCGCAGGGTGCATCCACCTTGACGCAGCAACTTGCCAAGATGCTGTGGCTGAACAGCCGGAAAACCTGGACTCGCAAGTTCGATGAACTGCTGATCACCATTCACTTAGAGCGCAAGCTCACCAAGCAGAAGATTTTCGAATACTACGCCAATGAGGTAGACCTGGGGCGGCGCGGATCCTTCGCGATTCGTGGCTTTGGGGAAGCGGCCCAAGCGTATTTCGGGAAAGACATCCACAACTTGACATTGCCCGAAGCGGCCACTTTGGCGGGCTTAGGGCAGGAGCCCAGCTTCCGAAACCCGGTGCGCTGGCCGGAACGCGCCAAAGCGCGCCGGAATATTGTTCTGGCTCAAATGCTCGAGAACAAATATATCTCGCAAGAGCAGTACGACGCCGCGATCCAAGCTCCCATGGTGACTGCCAGACCAGGTGTCGAATCGGCCGATGCTCCCTATTTTGTGGATCTGGTGAACGAGCGTTTAGCAGATCAGTTTCAGGATCGCGATTTCCAGGATTCCGGCTCGAAGATCTACACCACTCTCGATCCCGACCTGCAGCGCGATGCCGCCGAGGCCGTCGCCATGGGAGCCCATTCGTTGGACGCTATTGTCGCTAAGCGCCACAAATCCGGACAACCGCTGGAAGATCCTCAAATCGCATTGATCTGCCTGGATCCGCATACCGGAGAAGTGAAGGCATTGATCGGCGGCAAGAACTATGGGGTGAGCCAGTTAGATCACGTAGTGGCCAAGCGGCCGTCGGGCAGCGTGTTCAAAGCGTTTGTATACTCGGCAGCGTTAAACACCGGGTTGTGGGATCATCCGGATCCCATTACGCCCTCAACCATTTTCCCGGATGAGCCTCGCAGCTTCTTCTTCGACGGCAAATCGTATGAACCCACCGATTATCACAAAGGTGAGTGGGAGGGCGATGTCACCGTCACGACTGCCTTCGCGAAATCGTTGAATGTGCCCGCTGTCGAAGTGGCGGAAGCTGCCGGTTACGGAGCAGTGGCCACGCTGGCCCACCAAGCTGGGCTGGCGGACATTCGAGCAACCCCCGCGATGGCGCTCGGCGCTTACGATGTCACTCCGCTCGACCTCGCCGGCGCATACACGCTGTTTGCCAATCAGGGTGTGATGGTGCAGCCGCGGATGATTTCGCGGATTGTTGGGAAATCAGGTGATGACGTCTGGTCGTCGGAGCCGGAAACCAAGAAGATCCTCGATCCACGGGTCAACTTTCTCATCGTGACTCTCATGGAGGAGGTTCTTCGCAGCGGCACGGGCGCGAGCGTGCGGGCACGTGGTTTCACTCTACCCGCCGCCGCCAAAACGGGAACCTCTCACGACGCGTGGTTCGCCGGCTTCACCAGCAAGCTGCTCTGCGTAGTCTGGGTGGGTTTCGATGATTATCAAGATCTCAAGATGGACGGGGCCAAGGCAGCCCTTCCCATTTGGACGGAGTTCATGAAGCGCGCCCACAAACATCGCGCGTACCGCGATGTGACGGATTTTAGCGTTCCCGATGGCGTCGTCAGTGCGCAGATCGATCCCGCTACCGGTGAACTCGCCACCACGGCCTGTCCGCGCGTCATCACTGCGTATTATCTGCTTGGTACTCAGCCCGTACAATTCTGTCCTCTGCACCAGGGCGGCTCGACGGAGATTGCAGGATGGGAAACTGCGCCTGCTCAACCCGCCGCACTTCCGAACGTTCCGGCCGCGCCGGGCGCCATGCCGGCGGGAACCGCGCCCGATACCACTACTCAGCAGCAACCGCAGAAGAATCCGAACGAGAAGAAGCCCGGACTATTCGACAAGCTGAAGAGCATTTTCCATTAGCGCGAACGCGCGCATCGCGAGCGCATTGAGAGAGACAGCCGTCCAAGACCGCACTAAACAGGTATATAGTAGATACAAATAAAGGGGGATCGTATGATCTCTTTTCTAGCTACACCTCTCGCCTGCTGTTTAGCGTTCCTGGGTCCAGTCGCAGCGCTCTCCCAAACTCCATTCAATCCGCAAAGCGCTCGTGCATCGGCGCGTTCGGTGCCATCCGTGAACGCACCTGTTCGCCCCCATCTCACGCCTGAGTTGCGAGGCGACATCTATATGGCTCGGAAGATGTATCTCGAGGCCATCGATATGTACCGTCAGGGACCGCCGAATTCACCCGTTCTGGCGAACAAGATAGGCATCGCCTTTCACCAACTGCTGCAATTCGGCTTGGCCAAGAAGAATTATGAGCGCGCCATAAAGCTGGATCCGAAGTACTCGGAGGCGATCAATAATCTAGGCACCATTTATTACGCGCAGAAGAGCTACAGACGCGCTATTGGCTATTACAAACGCGCCCTTCGGTACACGAGCCCGTCCGCATCCATCTACGCGAATTTAGGCGCTGCCTACTTTGGGCGCAGAGACTATAAGCAAGCGAGTGCATATTACGAACAGGCGCTCAAGTTGGACCCGGACGTCTTCGAGCACCACAGCACGTTCGGAACTTTGATGCAGGAGAGGACCGTTGACGAACTCGCAACGTTCCATCTCTATCTGGCTAAGTTCTACGCCAAATCGGGCGCCAACGACCGTGCGCTAATCTATTTGCGGAAAGCTCTTGAAGAAGGAGTTAAGAATCGCGAAAAGATTCCAAGCATGCCCGAGTTCACGCTGTTAAAGACTACCCCCGCTTTCCGTCAGCTTATCGCCGAAAATCCGAAGCCGCTTTGAGATCTCACCTAGGGTGGTTCGCCACCCTCGCCTTGCTATTTCTGTGTTCGAGCTGTTCCCATGAACCAGCGGATCATTTGCGGCGTCTGGCTATTCTTCCACCTGAAATTTTGATCGACGATCCGTCTTCTCAGTGGATGAGCACAGCCTTGCCCATCGTTTTGGAAGAGGATCTTGCCACCGCGCCACAGCTGCTCACCGATGTTGTACAGGATGCCTCAGCGGCATATCAGTTCGGAGCGACAGAAGTACTTCGGACAACCATCGAGAACCGGGGTGGCAAGCTTTGCCTGCACGCCGCAATCTCCGATGCGTCCACCCAGCGCAACCGCGACATCTTGGACCTCGAGAGCACTGCCTCAGCCGGCGTGTTGCCGATCGCGAATGCATTTGCTAAAGACATAGACAAGCACGCCACCGAGTTCTCCACCACGAACGAGCGGGCCTTCCAGATTTTCACGCGCGCGCTCGAATCGCCGAACGCCCCAGCAAAAATGCAGGCGTTGAGCGACGCCATTGGCATCGATCCGGGATTCGGGCTTGCTTACACTATTCTGGCCCAGCTAACCGTGCAGACGACTCCACAGAGCTTACCGGACCTGCTCGCGAAAGCGGGTTCGCACGCGAGTTCCTTCACCGCACTCGATCGGGCCAAATTCTACGCCCTGGCCGCTCAGGCTGTACACGCTCCGATATCGCAGCAGCAAACAGCGTTGCGCACGCTTTTACAACTGGCACCGAATTACTTGGATGCGCTGGCCGGGCTCGGATCGTTGCGCTTCCTGGACGGCGACTTGGCGGACGGCGAACGATTCATGACTCGCGCGCTGGATTTAAGTCCGGGAAATGTAAACCTGCTGCAGCAACTTGCGCGCGGATTCCTGGAAACCAGGCAGTTTGCGCAAGCTGAAAAGGTTTTGACCGGGTTGGACAACAATCCCGCGGTCCTGCCTGCTCTCGCGACCTGCGTGCTGCTGCAGGGAGACCTGCGACGTGCAAGCGCCATCAGCGAGCGCTTCAGCGAATCGCTTCAGCCGGATGTGCAGGTGATTTATCGTGCTACTTGGCTCGCTCTGTCCGGGAACACCGCTAAAGCGATTGCCGCTCTGGAGGGACAGCACTCCACCGACCCAAACCTTCAATCCGCGATGGCTGCCGAGCTTGTCGTTTGGCGCCTGATGCAAGGAGACTTCGCGGGGGCGAAGCAGGCGGTAGCGTCGATATCTGGAAACGCCGGGGCGTTTACACTCCAGGCGGTTTTACTGAGCCGCTCGGATATCTCGGTTCAGCAGTGGGAGGGAACTGTGCAATCCGCTCAGATGACCGTCGAGCAAAAGCAACGTGTTCTCGCATATGGCCTCTTTCTCGCCGGCCGCTATGATCGGGCTACCCAGATATGGCAACAAACTCTCAACCGGTCGGGCGGAACCGACCTGCTTGCGCGCGCTATGCTCGCTGGCTCGCTTGACCGCGCGGGTAACTCGGAAGCTGTGGGTAAGGTTTTGGTGGAGCCGTTTGTGCCGGAATTCGGCGATCTGTTCGCTGCTGTGTCGTTTCGGGAGATGCGAAGGCTGTTGAACCTACAGGTGCATTGAGCCTTTCGTGTCCGGAGGCACGATCCGGTTGTCCTTGTCCTTCCATGGAGTAGGCTGATTTCCGGTGTCGCGCTTGAACACGCGGTCGTACATGTGATGCGGTGTGGTGGTGCCGAGAGAGGTGTTGTACAGGTTTACAAGATCCAGCGCTTCTTTGACATCATCCTCGAACTCGTGCAGCGCTTTGAGCTGGGTGGCCGTCGCGGGGATGCGCTTTCCGCTCGGAGTTTCCAGGAACATTTGGTAACCGCTGCTCAGCAGCGTACCGACTTCGTTACCAACCAGCACGCCCGCTTTCTGGATGCCGGGCTGACTCTTTCCTTCATCGCCGACGATGGCCGCGATGCCGTTCTTCGAGATTCTTACGCGGCCATCCGGCAGGTTCTCCATGCCGAATCCTGCCTTCCTTAGCAGATCCAGATGTTCGGCAAACGTTCGAACTTTGGGGCGCTCGCGGCGGAAGAACATACCCCTAGTATAGAAGCGCGAAGGGCGCGGATGCGCGCCCCAAGGCAAGGAAAGGAACTTCTGCTCTTTACGGGGCACGCTTGACACCGCGGCCGTTTTGCGCGACGTTCCTTAAGAGCGGCATGAGTTTTGATCCTCGTATTCCGATCGCGGCCATAACGGATGAGTTCTCGGCGACACTTTCAGAAGCCGTTCCGGTCATGAAAGAGATCGGCATGACGGCTGCCGAGCTCCGTGTGGTTGATGGCAAGAACATTCTCGATCTGAGCAATGAGGAGTTGAAGCGCACGAAAGAGGCTCTGGAGAAGGCCGGCCTGCAGGTGATCTCAATCGCCTCCCCGCTGCTGAAATGCGTTCTTCCGAATGCGCCGGAATTGGACAGCCGCTTCGAGCACGATGCCTTTGCGTCAAAGCACACGTTTGAGGACCAGCCGCGCTTGACCGAGCACGCAATCGAGGTAGCCAATTTCTTTGGAGCGGGGATCATTCGGGTGTTTTCGTATTGGCGGACCGTTCAGCCGGAAGCGTGCTTTGAAAGGATCGTCGAGGCGCTCGACGGGTTGGGTGCATTAGCCCAAAGAGAGAACCTGACGATCGGACTGGAAAATGAGCATGCCTGCAATGTAGCAACGGCGTCGGAAGCCGCGGACGTGTTCAAAGCTTTGAACCGGGCGAATATTCGGCTGGTCTGGGACCCGGCCAACTGCCTGGTGGCGGGTGAAGATCCGTTTCCCGCCGGCTACGCGCTGCTGCCCAAAAAGCGCATCGTTCACGTGCATGCCAAGGACTGTCATATGGAAGGCGATAAGCCGGTCTGGGGGCCTTTAGGCACCAGACGAATCCTCTGGAAAGAGCAGATCGCGGCGCTCTTACAGGATGAATATAGGGGCTACATCAGCCTGGAGACCCATTGGCAGGGTCCGGGCGGGAACAAGATGGAAGGAAGCCGGATCTGCGGTTGGAATTTGCGCGGGCTCGCCGCCGCCTGATTACTTGCGGGCTTTGCCTTCATCGCCCAGGTGAAGCCCGGGAACAAGATAATTCACCACGTAATCACGAACAGCATCGGTGAGCGGCGTCATGGGTTGGGTAAAGCCGAAGGAACGAAGCCTTGTGATGTCGGCGCAGGTGGAGTATTGATACTTGTCGCGCATGCCTTCGGGCATGTCGATGAAGTTCACGTTGGCCGGCTTGTCCAGGGCAGTAAAGATTCCGTTTACGAGCGAAAGCCAGGTATTGGCCCTGCCGGAACCGATGTTGAACAGAGCGCCGCCATCGACTCGTTCCGCCAGGAAGACGGTTGCCTGTACAGCATCTTTCACGTAGAGGAAATCACGCCGCTGCTCGCCGTCCTTGAACTCGGGGCGATAGCTCTTGAAGAGCGAAACTTCCCCGGTCTCCCGGATTTGATAGTAGGCCTTCTGCACCACGCTGCGCATATCGCGTTTGTGGTTCTCATTCGGCCCGAAGATATTAAAGTACTTCAGACCGGTGATTTGCGGAAGGATGCCGGCGCGTTCCGCCCAAATATCGAACAGGTGCTTGGAATAGCCGTAAACGTTGAGCGGCCTAAGGTTTTCGAGCGGAGTGGATTCTGGGAGGCTTTCTTCGGCGGCTCCATAGGTAGCCGCAGACGAAGCATACAGAAACCGTCGGCCGCCATCTAGCGCAAACCGCGCGAGCGTCTTGCTGTATTCGAAGTTGTTCTCGATCAGGTGAGCGGCGTTCGTCTCGGTCGTAGACGAGTTCGCGCCTAAATGAAAGATCAATCGGATATCGGTGAATTTGTGAGGCGCATCGTCGAGCCGCGTCAGCAAAGTATCCGCTTCGACGTAATCCGCAAACCGGAGCGGGACTAAGTTCTTCCACTTCTCGTCCTTGCCTAGAAAATCCGCGACCAGGATGTTCTCTATGCCCCGCCTGTTCAGCTCCCAAATCAACGCGCTGCCGATGAAGCCGGCGCCGCCGGTCACCAAAATTCGCCCTTTAGAAAGATCAGTCATGTTTACGTTCCGCTCACTATGAGCATCGGCACTTTTACGCGATGCCGTACGGCATTAATGGTGGTTCCAAAAATGAGATCCTTCAGCCCCCGATGCCCGTGCGACGCCATGATCAGGAGATCGGGATGGAGATCGCGAACAGTGCCGACGATCTCCTTGGCTGGGGTATTGCCGTGGCGCACCACAACATCGACGCTGACATTTTGAGACCGGAGAGACGCGACGATGTTGCTCAGATAACGTTGACCCTCCTGAATCTCCGCGGTAGACGAAAGCGACCCGAACATCTGACTGGTCACGCCTTCCTCTACGTGCAACAGAATGATGCGGGCGTCGTGAACCTTGGCAAGGGCCAGCGCGTTGACGAGCGACGCATGATCCGACTCGCTGTGGTCCAGCGGGACTAGGATGCTCGAGTAAACACGCGAGGAGAGTATGGGCGCGGGGTTCTCATCGACAGCAGCCGCGAATGGCGTAAGGGGGGCTGCCGTCTTGCGAATCCAGGGCCAGAATGTCACGGTGCCCAGCAGCGCGGCGCAGCCGACCGCCACGATGGCAGCCAGAGCGATCACGAGCGGGCGATAGCTGCCGCTGATGGCCAGCCAATCGACGAGTTGCTGCCACACGAGCCAAATGTCCAGAACCAGGATGAATGCGGCGCAGCACCAAGAACTTAGCCGCAGCCATTTGCCATTGGCGAATTCGCCCATGCGTTTGCGATCGCTGGTGAACTGGATCAGCGGGATAACGGCGAAGGGAAGTTGGATGCTGAGAACAACTTGGCTGATGAGGATGAGCTGGTAAGTCCCGCTTTCCCCCGCCAGGTAAATGGTAAGAGCGGCCGGTGTAATGGCAAAGAAACGCGTCACAGCTCTGCGCAACCAGGGCTGCATCCGGAACCGCAGAAACCCTTCCATGACGATCTGGCCGGCCATGGTGCCCGTGAGCGTGGAAGATTGCCCGGAGCACAGTAGGGCCGCGCCGAACAGCACGCTCGCGGCGGTGGTGCCCAACAAAGGCGATAGAAGCTGATGAGCTTGCTGGATTTCAGTGACGACGATATGCCTTTTGAAGAAGACCGCCGCCGCCATGACGAGAATGGCGGCATTCACGAACAGAGCGCCGTTCAGAGCAACGGTTGAATCCACCAGATTGAAACGGCAGGCCTGGTGTTTTTCTTCCACGGTTTCGCCGATCTGCCGCGTTTGGACGAGAGCGGAATGGAGATAGAGGTTGTGGGGCATCACCGTGGCACCGAAGATAGCGACGGCAAGCCACAGGCTTTGGGAGTTCAGCCGCGGCACCAGGCCTGTCAGGACTTCTCCAGCCTGGGGATGGGCAAACAGAATCTCACAGAGAAAACAGCCAGCGATGGTGGCAATGAGGGCGAGGACGAAGGCTTCGATGACACGAATGCCGAGGTGGGCGAACCAGAGCACCAAGAGTGTATCCGCGGCGGTGAGGAGAACGCCGATCAGGAGCGGAATATGAAAGAGCAGTTGAAGGCCGATGGCGGCTCCGAGCACTTCGGCAAGGTCACAGGCAATGATCGCGATTTCGCAAAGAATCCAGAGGACATAGGAGACGGCCTTCGGGTATTCGTCGCGGCAGGCTTGCGCCAAATCCCGGCGACCGACAATACCCAGGCGCGAACTCAGAGTCTGGAGCAGAAGGGCCATCAGGTTTGACACAACCAGGACCCAGAGCAGCCGGTATCCGAATCTGGCGCCGCCTTCCAGGTCGGTGGCCCAGTTCCCCGGATCCATATACCCGACGCTCACGAGATACGCGGGACCGGCAAAGGCGAACATGCGCTTCCAGAACCGGGTGTGCGAAGTTGGGACGCTCTGGTGGACTTCGGGCAGCGAGTATCCTCGCGAGCCCATTGAGCCGTCCTGAAGCATATTGATTAGTATGGCGTGCCCCTCAGCCTGCATTCGTCGCTTCAGCGTTTTGCGGAGTCGGGAAGGCCAAATTACGAAACGAACTGCCCGTGCGGCCGCCGTTATGCTGTGCATTTTGCGAAACGAACCCATTTGAAGAAATACCGCATTTACCAAACGAACTCCTGAACGCCCAGCGAATGGTTCGGATTACGAAACGAACCCAATCCCACGCGGTTTTGCGAAACGAACCCAAATCGGCGTGAATTACGAAACGAAGCCAATCCAAGGCTGTCGTGAACGGAAGCAGTTTGCCTGAAGTACGTGTGCGTGGCGGGGGATAACGGCTGTAAGCTATTGAAGATGCGGAAGTTGGTTTTAGCAGCGCTCGGGTGGATGGTTCCGTTGGCGATTGCGGCAGTGCCCACAGATTCGGTCTATGCGCCTCTGTGGCTCTATCAAGGGACCTGGCATGTGAGCCGAAGCAACCTCGCGGCCGGAGCGAAGCCGGACGAGTTGAAGAATGAATGCGCGCTGCTAGGCAAGTATTTTGCCTGCCAGCAGATCATCAATGGCCAGGAGGGGGCCTTGGTAGTGTTCATTCCCGCGGCAACGGCGGGCCGGTATTATACGCAGAACATCAGGGCGGATGGGTTCGCGAGCGGGCGCGGAGATCTGGAGATCGCCGGGGGCGACCACTGGACCTATACCAGCACAAGAGATGACAGCGGAAGGACGATCTACTACCGGACGACGAACGTGTTCTCCGGGAAGAACCGCATCCATTTCGAGAGCGCCGAATCGAACGACGGTAAGAACTGGAAGGTGACGGTTTCGGGCGATGAGGTGCGCGCGGACGCGGATTCGCGCAAACGCCGATAAAAACTCCGACGTTCAGGCTGCTATGCGCCACTTCCGTCTAAGGAAAACGCAAAGCAGGCCGAGTCCAATCGAGGCGGCGAACACCGTACCCGGTTCGGGTACGACGGTGGCGATAAAGGTGTCCGCGACGAGCGTGTCGGCGTGGAACGTCGGGTGAAAATCATCGAAGAAGACGTATTGATTGGGATCGGCGCAGGCCGATGTTCCAGTTCCGCTGTAGCAGGCATCCTTCACGTCCGTGAATCCGTAGTCGCCAGGGTTTGCCACGATTTGCCGGAGTAGAGAAGCTGTATCCACGTATGTGACGCCCGAGGGGAGTTCGGCTTGGAGCGCGGCGTTGAACCCATCGGTAAGAGCAGAAGCTTCCGCAGCCGTGACCGGACCGAGCGACTGGTAATACGGAGTTAGCCCTATGTCGGGCATGCCGGGTACTAAAATGTTTGTCGCTCCCTCGCTTCTGAGCGTATCCACAATGGTCACTAGATTCCCGACCGCTGTTTGGAGGACTGCCAGCGGGTTTGCCTTCGGCTCGGAGAGAAAGTCATCCGGACCGCCCCAGACGATAAACAGCGCGCCGGGATTCGAACTCACTGCGTTGGGGCTGTTTTTCAGCTCGGTCAGCATGCCGGGAAGCTGCGACGCCCCGAACGAAGAGGGAGTGCCGCCATCCTCATAATTGCCAAGGCCAGTGGTTGCGCCGACGTAGGCGTAATCCGTGAGCGGCACCCCGAGCATAGTAGCCATTTGTTCGACGGCCATGGGCCCGTTAGAGCGGCGGCCGTTGTAGTATGGCGCGCCCGGCATGCCGGTCGCGGCGAAATAGTTGCCGTTATCAGAAAGACTATCGCCGTAGACCACAATTGAATCGATGGAACCGGCCCACGCTCCGCCAGAAACGCAAACGCCGGCCACTACTGTCGCTATAAAACGCCCAAAATGCATAAATAACCTCGGCTGGGATCTAGACGTAATTTCGTATGAGAATGCGACGCTATATTTCGAGCGATAGGCACACGGTGCCGCGGTGAGGCCGAACGTTGTATATTGTTAATCCCCAGAAGGAGACTCATGGCGGCATTTTCGACATCTGTTGAGAGCTTCGCGAACGACGTGCGCTACGCGATGAGAGGGCTGAGCGCAGCGCCAGTTTTTACCGCCGTCGCAGTGCTAGCGCTTGCGCTCGGGATTGGCGCGAATACGGCGATTTTCAGCGTGATGAACGCAGTCGTGCTGCGTTTACTTCCCGTGCATGATCCGAACCGAGTGTTCGGTGTCACCTGCGATGGCCAGCCGAATGGAGCAGGCAATACGGGTGATAGCACTACGTCATTCAGCGTGCATGTGTTCGAGGAGCTTCGAAAAGACCGAAAAGCATTTTCAGACATGATGGCGTACGTGCCCATGGGCTTCAACAAGATCTCGGTCCGATTCGGCAATGTTCCCGAAGAAGCTGCCGGTGAGATGGTCAGCGGAAACTATTTCACCGGGTTGGGAGTGGGGGCCGAGTGCGGCCGGCTGATCAGCGCACCTGACGAGCGCGATCACTCCCAGACAGTGGTATTGAGTTACCGGTTTTGGAACCGCAGTTTTGGACACGACTGCTCGGCGGTTGGGCGTTCCCTCTCGATTAAAGGAGTTCCGTTTACGATAATCGGCGTCTCGGCGGAGAGCTTCATTGGACTCAGCGGGAACCCGCACGGACCTTTGGATACCGCTGCAAACCCGGCCCGATTTCAACGCCTGGGGTTCGGCGGGCGATAACTACTATGGATCACCGAACTGGTGGTGCATCTTGCTGGCGGCACGGCTGGCGCCGGGTTTGACGAAGGCGCAAGCCGAAGCGGCCGCCGCGCCTATCTTCCAACATGCAGCGTATGAACCGCTGGGCGGCAAAGCGCAGCGGGGCGAGAAACCGACCAGGCTGCACCTGACCGAGCTCCGTGGGCTGGGACTTTATCGCGACGCTTATGAGAAGCCGCTGAACATGTTGCTGGTAATGGTGGGCGCGGTACTGCTGATCGCGTGCGGCAATGTATCCCTGCTGCTCGCCGCGCGCAACATGGCACGCCGGAGGGAGTTCAGCATCCGGCTGGCATTGGGAGGAAGCCAACGGCAGCTGTTTCGGCAACTGTTGGCGGAAAGCCTGGTTCTGGTAACCACAGGAGCTGTTTTGGGATGGATGTTTGCTCTGGTGGCGGCGAGGGCTTTGGCCGCCTGGGCAGACATGCATGCCGATGTATCGCCTGACCGGTCGGTATTGCTGTTTACCGGGGCCATTTCGATTTTGGCGGGTCTGGTTTTCGGCTTGGCGCCGCTCTTTGGAATCCTCAAAGTCTCGGTCGGGGAAGCCTTGAAGACCTCGGCGGCGACTGCCTTCCAGGACAGATCGAAGAAGCGGCTCGGAAAGGTAACCGCCGCGCTGCAAATAGCCTTGTGCCTGGTGTTGCTAGTCGGCACGGCGCTGATGGTGCGGACCCTGCGCAATCTGGAGACAGAGAATCTCGGGATGCGCGCGTCCGGGTTGCTGGTGTTCGGTGTGAATCCGCGGCTTCAGACACATTCGATAGAGGACGGCATTACGTTCTACCGGGGACTGCTCACCAAGCTGCGTTCGCTCCCGCAAGTTGAGACGGTGACTCTGGCGGAGAATCGCCCCGGTTCTGGATGGTCAAATAACACGGGGACAATCTTGGATGGCAAGAGTCCCCATCCGGGACAGTTCGCTCCGATGCGATGGAATGCTGTTGGACCGGATTTCTTCCATACGTTGGGCGTACGTATTTTGCAGGGGCGCGATATCGACGAGGCGGATGGGCCGAAGAGCGGCAAAGTAGCGATCGTGAACCGCACCTTCGTTGACAAGTATCTCGGAGGACGATTCGCTCTGGGGCACTCCGTTTCCTTTTCACCCAAAATTCCGTTCACGATTGTCGGCGTAGTGGCAGACAGCAAATACGCAGGCGTCCGGGAAGAGCCAACGCCGATGGCGTATTTTCCTTATGAGCAATTAGAATCGCTCGGCGCAATGCACGTCGAGATGCGGACGTATGGCGACCCGAA
The DNA here is from genome assembly GCA_963849445.1 of uncultured Acidobacteriaceae bacterium. Taxonomy (GTDB): domain Bacteria; phylum Acidobacteriota; class Terriglobia; order Bryobacterales; family Bryobacteraceae; genus Bog-105. The sequence goes on from CAWKHS010000025.1 coordinate 65,255, forward strand.
GGTTCTGATCCCCCGCGTTCAGCAAGTGCTGACAGGTTTTGCTCCCGATTTGGCGCCGATGCAAGCGATGACGCAGAAAGAACAGTTCGATACATCCATATCGGACGACAAGCTGATTGCGCGGCTGGCGATGTTCTTCGGGTTGCTTGCGGTGGTGCTGGTGGCGACGGGTCTTTACGGAACCATCGCTTATAACGTGAGCCGTCGAACATCAGAGCTTGGAATACGGATGGCGCTAGGAGCGCAACGGCAGCAACTTCTGCGGATGATTCTCAAAGAAGGCCTGCTGATTTGTGCGGCGGGTATTTTGATCGGATTGCCTATTGCGTTTGCCGTGGCGCAACTGATGGCGTCGTTGCTTTTTGGACTGAAGCCGGACGATCCGCTCTCGATAACGGCTGCCGCGAGCGGGATTACGCTCGTCACGCTTTTCGCGTGTTTGATTCCAGCGCGCCGTGCCGCAGCGATCAGTCCGATCGTCGCCCTGCGCAATGAGTAGCCGGATGACGCGCCACTCTCTGCAGACATGAACGTGAATTTTTGAAGCGCGCGCGTCAGCAAGCGGTAGCAGCTGTTTCGTCGCGTGGCGTGAAGGGGATTGCCAGTGCGCTGATACTTATATAATGCCTGCGCGGAGGGTCGGGGATAGCGCCGGTTCTCCGGAGCCTAGCAATTCGTTTCGAGGAGGCGCGTTGGCGTTCATCTTAGGTTGGCCCTGCAGGGTGAGGTCGAGCGTCTTTTTCCGCTCTGCTGCTCGGGATTGCTTCGCTGCAAGCCGCACCCGTTGTTACGAAGGTTGAACCTCCCAACTGGTGGACCGGTCAAGCGCTCAATCCCGTTCGTTTGCTGATTCGAGGCACTGGTCTGTCAGGCGCCAAGATTAGCGCTTCTGGCGGGCTGACGGCGGATCGAGTGTCGGTCAGCGAGAACGGCACTTACGTATTCGTCGATCTGCATATCCCGCCGACCGTACCGGCCGGAGACTACTCGCTGCAACTAAGAACCGGCGCCGAAACCACTAGCGTTCCTTTTCGTATCGATGCGCCATTGAATCCAAGTGGCCGGTTCGCCGGTTTTTCTCCCGACGACGTCATTTACCTGATCATGCCGGATCGCTTTGCGAACGGCGATGTTTCAAATGATGATCCCGCGGTTTCGAAGGGGTTGTACGGACGCAGTAAGAGCCATCTGTATCATGGCGGCGATCTTCAGGGGATTATCGATCACCTTCCTTACTTAAAAGAGCTTGGCGTCACTGCTCTCTGGCTTACACCTATTTATGACAACAACAATCATATGGGCGTAGATGCGTTTCATCCCGAAAGGGCCGTGAGCGATTACCACGGATACGGCACGACCGATTACTACGGCGTGGAAGAACACTTCGGCTCTTTGGCGCTGCTGCGCAAGCTGGTGGATGAGGCGCACCGGGCCGGCATCAAGGTGATCCAAGATCAGGTGGCAAACCACTGCGGACCCACTCATCCGTGGGTTCACGATCCGCCCACCGCCACGTGGTTCAACGGCAGCGCCGCTCACCACCTTACTGAGACCTTCAATCTGTGGAATTTGGTCGACCCGCATGCTTCCGCCGATCTGATTGCGCCGGTGTTGAATGGCTGGTTTGCCGATGCGCTGCCGGATCTCAATCAGGACGACCCTGAGGTCCGGACGTACGAGATACAGAATGCGCTGTGGTGGGTGGGTGAGGCAGGCTTCGACGGGATACGCCAAGACACGCTGCCGTATGTGCCGCGGTCGTTTTGGTCTGCGTGGTCGAAGGCGTTGAAAGCGCAGTATCCGAACTTACGCGCGGTTGGGGAAGTGCTCGATCCCAATCCGGCGATCACTTCTTATTTTCAGGGCGGCCGCAATCACGACGGTATCGACTCCGGCATCGATACGGTATTCGATTATCCGGTGTACTTTGCACTGCGCGATGTCTTCGCCCACGGCAGGCATCTGGAAGATCTTATAAAAATGGTGGCGAACGATGGCCTGTATCCCGAATGCCGCCGCGTTGGTCACCATTTTGGGCGATCATGATGTCTCGCGCTTTATGTCGGAAAAGGGCGCAACTGTCGATCGCCTGCGATTGGCGCTTACGTTTCTGATGACGGCGCGCGGCACGCCGGTGATTTATTACGGCGATGAGATCGGCATGGAAGGCGGCGACGACCCGGACAACCGCCGCGATTTTCCGGGAGGCTGGCCGGGGGATCGGCAGAATGCATTTTCTCGGGCCGGCCGCACCGCCCAGCAGACGGCAATTTTTGACTTTACACGCAAACTGACGGGTCTGCGTGCGCAACTCTCGCCTTTACGGCGCGGCGAGATGCTGAGTCTTGCAGAAAGTCCGGAGGCCTGGGTGTACGCCCGGCGCGATGCTTCGGGTACTGTGCTGATCGCGCATCAATAACGGCAGAGACGATGTGGATCTCACGGTCCCGCTTGCCGGCAGCGGCGACACGTTCCGGAGTGTTCTAAATAGATCTCGCGACGTGGTCTTTAGAGAAGGCTCTGCATCCGTTCATCTCGCCGCCGGTCAAGCTGAGATTTACAGGCGCATCTCAGGCGCAGGTCAGTGAAAAAGGGAAGAAGCAGATGGAAAAACCGCGCCTAAACTTCTGGCAGATCTGGAACATGAGTTTCGGGTTTTTGGGTATTCAGTTCGGATGGACGCTCCAGATGAACAACATGAGCGCCATTTACGAATACCTGGGCGCGCGACCTGAACAATTGCCCTTTCTCTGGCTGGCCGCGCCTCTCACCGGGCTGCTTGTGCAGCCGATCATTGGGCTGTGGAGCGATAACACTTGGGGTCCGCTCGGGCGCAGGCGTCCGTTTTTCCTAACGGGCGCGATTCTCAGCTCAATTGCTTTGGTGTTGATGCCGACGGTCAGCACGCTGTGGATGGCCGCCGGTCTGCTCTGGATTCTAGATGCCTCGATCAACATCAGCATGGAACCATTCCGCGCGTTTGTAGCGGACATGCTGCCGGACGAACAGCGGGCGCGAGGCTTCACCATGCAAAGCTTCTTCATCGGTGTCGGGAGTGTGGGCGCTTCCTTTCTGCCATTGCTTCTCGGCCGCTGGTTGCACGGCCCGCAAGGTGCTTCCGCCATTCCGCAGATTGTGCGGATTTCTTTTTGGGTGGGCGCCGCGGCGTTCTTGTCCGCCGTACTGGTTACTGTTTTCACTACCCGCGAATACCCCCCGAGCGCGGCCGAAATCCAGAGACTCAAAACCGCCAAGCGCTTCGATTCCGGCGAAATCGTTCACGCCGTTCTTCACATGCCGGTTACGATGCGGCAACTTGCTCTGGTGCAGCTTGTGACGTGGTTCGGTCTATTCTGCCTGTTTCTATACTTCGCCGTGGCTGTGGCCCACAACGTGTTCGGCGCTAAGCTGGCGACGGATCCCAGTTACACAGAAGGAGTGATCTGGGCCGGTTATTGCTCCGGCTTGTATAACATCGTCTGTTTTATTGTGTCGCCTATGCTGCCTTGGGTCGCCGCGCGGCTCGGTAAGCGGCTTACGCATTCCCTTTGCCTCGCTCTCGGCGCCGTGGCATTACTCTCGGTTCCGCTGATCACAGATAAATGGATGCTATTCCTCCCGATGATTGGGGTCGGTATCGCTTGGGCGAGCATCTTATCGATGCCGTATTCGATCCTTTCGGCGGCGATACAGTCGAGCCATATGGGTATCTACATGGGGATCTTCAACTTTTTCATCGTGATCCCCGAGATTCTGTCAGCGCTGTTTTTCGGACGGATCATGTCCGGATTATTCGGCAACAACCGCATGTTTGCCATTCTGTTGGGCGGGGTGTGCTTTCTGGCTGCCGCCGCTCTTATGCTGCGAGTCCGTGAGGTAGTGGTGAAAGATGACTCGCTCGCCGTCACGGCTTCAGAAGGCACAGATGACGATCTACTTCTTCATAAGGCGACTATTTGAATGGGATGCACCTTCGCCCGTGTGATAGACTGCCAGCCGCTTAGTTCCAATTAGTCGTGGGTGGGGATCTTTCCAGAGAGTCTATGTTGAAACCAATGTCGTGTGCTTCGCGCTTGCCGGTTTTGGCGCTTCTGCTTCTCGCTGGAGGCATGGCTCAGGCGAGTGCTCCAGTGCCGGCCGGGCACGTTCGAATTCATTACCACCGGCCCGACGGCAACTACTCCGGTTGGGGTCTCTACACATGGAACGCGTCCACCGAGAATAATTCGTGGTGTAGCAGCGAGGTCGCGGCCACAGGTAGCGACAATTTCGGCATTTACTTCGATGTCTCTGTCAACCCGACGCAAGGAACGCCGGCCGGGCAACTGGGATTCATCATTAATAACTGCGGCCATAACCAGTTGAAAGATCCGGGCCCCAATCAATACCTGCAGGTGACGGAATACAGGCAAGGATGGGTGATTTCGGGTAATGTGACTGTCTACTACAGCCAGCCGGCCATGGGCACGAACCCAATTCCATCGGGCGATGTCCGAATTCACTACCACCGGCCGGATGGCACTTACACGGGATGGGCGCTTTACACCTGGAACGCGTCTACGGAAAACAACTCATGGTGCACCAGCGAGGTGCCGATTACGGGGGTTGATAGCTATGGCGTTTACTTCGATGTTTCGGTGAGTCCGACGCAAGGAACGCCTCCGGGTCAACTCGGATTCATCATTAACAACTGCGACAACGGCGGGACGAAGGACCCGGGTGCGAACCAATTTTTACAGGTGACGCAGTACAGGGAAGGGTGGGTGATCTCGGGCGACCCGACCGTGTATACCAGCCAGCCGAACACAACCGGAATTCCGCCGGGCGACGTGCGCATTCATTATTACCGTCCCGATGGCAACTACTCGGCATGGGCCCTATATACCTGGAACGCCTCTACGGAAAACAACTCCTGGTGCGGTAACGAGGTTGCGATCAGCGGGACCGACAGCTATGGTGTTTACTTCGACGTATCGGTAAATCCGGCGCAAGGCACGCCCCCCGGGCAACTCGGATTCATCATCAATAATTGCTCAACCGGCGGGACTAAAGATCCGGGCCCCAATCAGTATTTGCAGGTCACGCAATATAAAGAGGGTTGGGTGATTTCGGGCGATGCGAACGTGTTCACAACGGAACCGACGGCCGGTCAAATCGCCGGAGCCGGCCTCTACCAGCACCAGGCATTTTGGATCAATCGGACGACGATCGCAATTCCGGCGAGCGGTTGGCAATCGACGTCGACCTACTCGCTGGTTTACTCATTGAACGCGAGCTTAAGCGTGACGAACGCAGGCAAGCTGTCGGGTGGCACAGGCATTGCACTGACGCATGTAGCAAGCGGGTTCACGGCGGCCGAAGCCGCGCAATACCCAGAGCTCGCCGGTTATGCGGTGTTTCATATAACCTCCTCAGCGCAAGTGGCGACACTTGAACAGGCGCTCACAGGACAAATTGTCGTGATGGCGACAAATTCTGGCGGTAGCCTTACTTACTTGAACGGAGTGCAAGATGCGGGCGTACTGGACGATCTGTTTTATTACTCGGGACCCTTGGGAGCTGTGTTTTCGAATGGTCAGCTCACGATTAACCTTTGGGCTCCTACGGCGCAATCGGTAAAATTGTTGCTCTACACGCACGAGAACGACACCGCTCCGGCGCAGAGCATAGCGATGACGAAGACGAACGGCGTCTGGACGGTTAAAGGACAGAGCTCATGGAAAGGCGAGTACTATCTGTACGATCTCTTCGTCTATGTTCCAGACACGCAGCAGATTATCGAGAATATTGTTACTGATCCTTATTCGGCCGACATTGCTCTGAACGGAGCGAAGACCCGTATCACCGATCTAACGGATGAGGCGACCAAGCCGACCGGTTGGGATGCGAGTTTTTCGCCGATCCTCGATTCAAAGAACGATTTCTCGGTTTATGAGCTGCACGTCCGGGAGTTCAGCACGGCGGATACCAGTGTTCCCGAGGAATATCGCGGCACCTACCTTGCGTTCACCAATCCGGCCACCTACGGGATGACTCACTTACAACGGCTCGCCAACGCCGGGTTGAAAGCCGTTCACATCATGCCGACCATGCACACGGGGAGCATTAACGAAGACAAAACAACGTGGCAATCGCCTGGCGACCTCAGTGGATATCCGCCTGACGGCACGCAGCAGCAGGCCGCTGTTACGGCAGTTCAACAGTCGGACGATTACAACTTCGGATACGATCCGGTGCATTACTTTGCACCTAACGGCGCGTATGCGTTCAATCCGGACAACCGGGTGATCGAATACCGGCAGATGGTGATGGGGCTGCATAAGGCGGGCTTACGGGTTGTTCAGGATATGGTCTTCAACCATACCTTTGCCGACGGGGAAAATACTTTCTCGGTGCTGGATGAGGTGGTTCCCGGGTATTACTATCGGCTGGACGCCAATGGGAATGTGGACACCGCCAGTTGCTGTTACGACACGGCGAGCGAACATAAAATGTTCGAGAAGCTGATGATCGACAACGTGGTCCAAAATGCCATTCAATACAAAATCGACGGCTTCCGCTTTGACGATATGAGCTTGCATTTCGTTTACAACATGCAGCATATTCAGCAGGCGCTGCAGAATCTTACGCTCGAAAAGGATGGCGTCGATGGCTCAAAGATCTATATTTATGGCGAAGGATTTTTGAATTCCGAAACTGCCGCGCTGGGCGTCAATGCGACACAGCAAAACCTATATGGCAGCGGTATTGGAACCTTTAACGACCGCATCCGCGATGGTATCCGCGGCGGAAGCTCGTTCGATAACACAACGGAACAGGTGCAGGGTTTTGCTACCGGGCTATTCACGGATCCGAGCCTATACACGAGCGTTACCGTGGGCGAGAGCCTCGCTGCCCAGAAGGCCACTCTCAACACGGAAGCGGATTGGATTCGTATCGGCCTGGCAGGGAACCTCCGCGATTACACGTTTGTAGACAGCACGGGAGCTACCGTCAAAGGCAGTCAGGTCTCGTATTACGGGCAGCCCGTGGGCTATACGGCCAGCCCCGTGGAAGCGATCAATTATTGTTCTGTCCACGATAACCAAACGTTGTTCGATGCCGTTCAGTTGAAGTCGGCGATACCGGGTACAACTTCGAGTGGGGGCGACTCCATAGCTACGCGAACGCGCAGGCAGGTACTCGCGATGAGCATGATTGCGTTGGGCCAGGGCGTCCCGTTTTTCTTTGGCGCCGACGATTTACTGCGCTCGAAGGACATGGACTACAACAGCTACAACTCGGGCGATTGGTTTACCAAGATCAATTGGATCTATCAGGGCGACCGGCCCACCAAGAATCTGCTGTCACAGGAATCGAACAACTGGGGCGTTGGGCTTCCGCTGCAGAATGTGAATGGAAGCCAATGGCCGTTCATGCAGCCGCTGTTGGCGAATCCGGCTTTATCGCCCACCCCGCAAAATATCTCTAGCGCGGCTGCCGCGTTCCAGACGTTCCTTCGCGTTCGCGGAAGCTCCCAGCTTTTCCATATGGGAACGCTGGGCGAAGTACAGAGAAATCTGCACTTCCTGAATACTGGAACTTCTCAAGTACCGGGACTGATCGTGATGAAGATAGATTCGAACGGCGGAAGTTACGGCATTTACAATCACATCGTCGTCGTTTTTAATGCTACGCTCGGTACGATCAATTTTCAGAACGCTCAGTTGAAGGGACTAAATCTTAGTTTGCATCCGTCGCAGATGCTGTCTCCCGACGCTCAGACTCGAGCTTCGTCCGTGAACAATGCGACCGGGGCCGTAACGGTGGATGGGTTGACGACGGCTGTTTTTGTTGCGCAGTAACGATTTGGAAATCAGGGCTTTGAAACGGGCCGGCCCGGAGAAACAATGCAGAATAAACGATTTACTTTTTTACCCCTCGCACTCCTGTTAGCGATTGTTGTTCTCCCCGCTAAAGCAACGCTGGTTGGCACTTCCGTGACTGGGTCACTTACATTTCCGAGCGATCCGTCCAACTATTTCGATCCTGGATACGGGTTCGTACCGGCAACGGGTTACCTAAACGTGTCCGGAACAACAGTGACGGTCTCCGATAGCGCAGTTGAGTTTGGCTGCGACGATTACGCGAGCCTGATCTCTGCGGACTTTTCCCACAACCAACTGACGATTAGGGACCTGAATGAAATAGCCGAAACAAACAACAGCTTTCAGCTAATGTTCACAGACTCGGCATTGAACGGGCAGTACCTCATTCCAAAGTCCGATAGCTTTCCCTTGAACGGCTTTTCGCTAGTTGGTGACGCGATCACGCTCGACTACCCTGGCGGGAATCCGGCCGGTAGGACAGACACTCACGGCGACTTTTACTCTCGCTCCCGTTCCGGAGCCGTCTGATCTGGATCTTATTTTCGTTGCGGCGCTGCTGGCGATAGCGGCTTGTGTAGCGCGCAGGTTTCGGCCTGAGTTCTTGGAAAAGTAGCTACATGCCCGGCAGCGGCGGGTCTGTCATGCTGCAACAAGTGAAAACTTGCGGTCTCATCTGCTTGCTTGCGTGTTCGATGATCTGGCCATGTGATGCGAAACAGATCGCGGACCCGGTTGCGAGGCTCGCGTGGAAGGGCTACGCGATTCTTGGGAACGGGAATCTGACGGCGGTCTATTCCGATGATGCGCGCATTTCGGCGGCGACTCATCATCAGGGAATACAGCATCTTTACTTTCGAGACTACACGGCGGATTATGTCGCTTCGACAGCTTTCGACGTGCTCGATGGGAATGGAAAGACGCTCGATCGGGCGGCCATCGGCGCCGTTGGAATGAAGAATTTCTTCACGACAGAGACCCAGATGCGCCTGACGAATGGCGCTGCTGGGGAGATTCGCTGTTTTGTCCATCCCGAAGGTGCGGCGGTTCTCTCGCTGAGTACTGCAGGAATCGGCAACGGCCAGTATCGTTTTGAGACCGTTTTGCGGCGCTTGATTAAGACGGATCAGAGTATAACGATTACCTCGCTGCGGGAAGAGGGCGGCATTGCCATAGCGGAATGGTCAAACGGAACGGTGCTGGCGATTGCACCCGAATCGCCAACCGACAGTGTGCGCATCGACGAGGCTACCGTCCGGGTAAGCGGGGTTCTGCGCGGAGACGCGGCGGGATCTCAAATGTTGCTGGTACCGGCCGTGTCGCGATCGGAGGCCGTAGAGAAAGTACGATCTCTGCGGCGGGAAAACGATCTCGCTGTGAGCGCCAACCAGTATTGGAACAATTGGATGAATCGGGGTGTGCTCCCCGATATTCGACGGCGGAGACTCGCAGGCTGCGCAGCATCTCGAAGCCTACAAGCGCAACCTGTATTGCGTCAAGTCTGCCAATCTGAACGGGCAGATCCCTGCCGATATAACGGGCCAGTTCGTCACGAACAATATGCCGCAGCTTTATCCGCGCGATGCGATGATGTGCGCCCGGGTTCTGTTGCTGACGGGTCACGCGGAGGAAGCGAAACAGGTGATCGACTTCTGGGCAAAGCCCGAAGTTCCGATGAAAACTCCGGGTGAATGGTATGCGCGGTACGACGCGCACGGCAAAGCCGTAGACGGCGGCAGCGGAGCGCGTTTCGACGAGCCGGAATGGGATTCGAATGGCTATTACATCTATCTGTTGAATCAATACCACGCCAAGACAGGTGTGTGGCCGGCCAACCCTCGGTTCATGTACAAGCTGGCTGATTTCCTGGCTGGCCATCTGAGCCCTAACGGATTGTTGTGGGAGGGCGGGATTGTCGAATGGACCGGATATTTGCCGGCGACGAACATGATCGACGCTGCAGCGTTGCAGATTGCGGCCAAGATGGCTCGCGAATTCGGAGACGCGGATCGGGCCCAGCGCTACAGCGCGGCGGCACGGAAAATTTCAGCAGCACTGCCCCAGATGTTCGACAGATCGCGGCAGACTTATGCCGATGTACGATTCACAGAACAGAAGGGCGCAAACGGCGTCAGCGTGACAAAGCAATCGGGACAGAAGACGTATCTGTGGGACACGACGGCTAACGTGGGGGTGATCTGGGGTTATCCGAATCACGGTGAGATCGACTTGTCGAATGTATTTTACGACCAGAATACGGTGAAACTGGGAGGCGGCATGCAGTATTTTGATTCACCGGACCCCGGGTTGGCCAGCTACGGGCACGGCATCTTCTTCTTCACGACGGCTGCCGCGGCGGAATATCAGAGTTTGTACGGGGAAAATTCCGCCGCCAAAAGTTTCATCGATTGGATGATCCGAAACGCCAACTGCTACGGGCTGATGCCCGAACATATTTCTCCCGATGGGAAGGAGTGCAGTCCTGCTTCGCCGCTATCATGGTGCGGCGCCGAATTCGCTGCTGCGTTGCTGTTATGGAGTCAGATGTCGCATTGAGCGGTGCGGTTGCTGTACTCACGGCGGCGGGTATACACGTCCCAGAAGGAGATGTTCAGACGATCTCTTCTCTTGCGTGGAATAATATGGACCTCCACAGTGAGCGTCGCGCTGGCAGCTTCCGCTACATGGCAAAAGAGCGACCCGTCGCAATGGACCAGCGAGGACGTTTATCAAATATTGAATAATTCGCCCTGGTCCAAGTCCGTGAGCGTGAGCGTAGCGCGAGGTTCGGGCTACGGCAGCCAAACTCCGGAGACCGGCAGGAACAACGGAACGTGGGGCGAGGGGCCAATGGGCGGCGGCATGGGTGGTGGAATGGGGCGCATGGGAGGCGGTGGCATGGGTCCCGGTGGAATGGGCCGAGGACGTCGGAGCGGGTATCCTTCCGCCGAGCAGCCAAACGTCACCGTGCAATGGGAAAGCGCGCTGCCGGTCCGGCTGGCGGAGGCGAAGAGTAGCGGATCCGCAACGGATGCGGCAAGCATGAAGCCCTCGAACGAATACGTCATTGCGGTGATCGGATTGCCCAAATCGGGGTTCCGGTCAGAGCCGCTCGGCGGCAGTTCAGATGATGATCCTGACGACTCCAGGCTGGCGGACCATTTGAAGGTGATCACGGTTTTGTCGGTGGGGCATAAGCGCTCGAACCCGGTGAAGGTGGAGCTGAATCAGGGGCGGGACGGCCGAGCCATTTTTCATTTCGAAAAATCCGAACCGATCACGTTGCACGACAAAGATGCCGAGTTCCGCATCACCTCAGATCGTATGGAGATTAGCAAGAAGTTTGCGCTGAAAGACATGGAGTACCAGGGGAAGCTGGAGCTATAAATCAGGTACTTTCGTCGAGCAGTATCCTACGCAGGTCAACACCGGTAATCGCGGATACCGGGGGAATTTTGCGTTCTCGTCGGATAGCATGCAGCGGTGGAAAAGACTGCCTCGATCCGAGGCGAGGATCTTGTGGTGCAGACAGGTTGTGCACAGCCCTACGTCAGGGGCGTTCTTGCATTGCTCAGCATTGATCGCTGGATCGGGCTTCGACAAGAATAGTAGTAGCGTAAACTACCAGCAGCTATCTCCTGACCAAGTTCTTGTCTGGGACTATGCGAAAGCGCTCTGTATTTATCTTCCTCCTCCTCGCTAGTTGTGGATCCTTTCTATCCGGTCAGGATGCGCCTGCGGGCAAGGTCGTCACCTTCAATAAGGACGTGGCGCCGATTCTCTATAAGAACTGTGTCGTTTGCCATCATCCAAACGACATTGCACCCATGTCGCTGATGACATATCATGATGCGCGTCCCTGGGCTGCGGCCATTCGGGAGGCGGTAGTGCAGCGGATCATGCCACCGTGGCACGCCGATCCTCATGTTGGCAACTTCATCAACGATCCGCGGCTGTCCACGCAAGATATCGCCACTATTGACGCCTGGGTAAAGAGCGGTTCCAAAGAGGGCGACGCCAAAGATTTACCGGCCGCACCGGTATTCAAGGACGGCTGGCATATTCATCCCGACGTCATTCTTACCATCCCGGAGACCACGGTCGCGGCCGGCAATCAGGACGACTATGAATATATCTATGTACCGACGCACTTTACTGAAGACAAGTGGGTACAGGCCGCGGAGGTGGTGCCGGGCGACCGGCGCGTTGTGCATCATGCCACGGTGAGCGTGATCAGCGCCGATGCTGTTCCGAAGCTGGAGGAGACCAAGGGCGGCGCGGAGAATGTGGATCAGTTTCATTTCCGGACTGGAAAGGTGAACCACACCAAGGCCGATGCGCCTGTCTCAGATGACGGCTGCGTGGCTTCGCCCGATCCGGCGATCAAATCGTACACGAGCGGAGGTATCAATCACGTTCCAGCGATCTACTTGCCGGGGCATTTGGCGGAAGTGCGGCCGCCGGGCTACGCGCTGAAAATACCGGCTGGATCGTATCTTCAATTTCAGGTTCACTACAGCAACCGCCTGGGCCAAGAAGTTAAGGACCGCACAAGTATCGGTCTGGTTTTCGCGAAAGAACCGGTGACTCATGAAGTGGCGCAATACGAAATCTGGAACAACTGGTTCGAAATTCCCCCGGGGGACGGGAGCCACAAAGTAACGTCGTGCTACACGCTGCCAAAGGATGTGCAGGCAGTGGCTTACACGGCTCACATGCATTTCCGTGGCAAGAGCATGACGACAGAAGCCATTTTCCCGGATGGACACCACGAGGTCTTATTCAATGTTCCGAAGTTCGACTTTCGCTGGCAGGAGACTTACTTTCTGAAGAAGCAGTTTATTTTGCCAAAGGGAACGAAGCTGGTCACAACGGCTTATTTCGATAACTCGGCGAATAATCCGCTGAATCCCGATCCATCGAAGACGATTCGCTGGGGTGAACCGAGCAACGAAGAGATGATGGGTTTCTGGCTGGCCTATGCCGACATACAGCCGGTAGACGATCACGACAAAGTCACCAGCGCAAAGGCCATTGCACCTAAGTAGGAACCATCAATGACACTGTCTCGCAGGAATGTATTGGGACTGATTGGGACGGGTCTTGCCGCACCGCTCATTCTAGGCGCGACCGATAAATCCGGAAACAAGAAGCCGATCTTGGGTGAAGGCGATCACACCTACGAAGTGACGCATGACTGGGGTGAACTGCCGACCGATATTCAATACGGCAATACACACGGGGTTTGCGAAGATTCGCAAGGGCACATTTATATTCACCATACTGTCGGCGCAAGCAGCGAAAAGGCAGACACGATGGTGGTGTTCGATCGGGATGGACACTTCGTCAAAAGCTGGGGCAGCCAGTTCAAAGGTGGCGCGCACGGCCTGACGATCCGCCGCGAGGGCACGTACGAATTCCTGTATTTGTGCGATATACAGCGCGGCTTGGTTGTAAAGGCCACTCTGGATGGAGAAGAAGTTTTCACGCTGGGATACCCGAAAGAAGCGGAGCCTTACTCGAAGCCCGGTCCTGACGGGAAGCCACTAAAGTACAGCCCGACAAACCTGGCCATTGCGCCGAATGGCGATATCTATGTGGGTGACGGGTACGGGTCGAGTTACATCAACCAATACAATTCCGCGGGCCATTACATACGAACGTTCGGCGGCCCGGGTAAGGATGCCGGTCAACTTCTCTGCCCGCATGGCGTGATAGTGGATACGCGTGGAGCGACACCGCTGCTGGTTGTTGCGGATCGCACGAATAAGAGGATCCAGCGCTTCACGCTCAATGGCGAGCACGTGGACTTTCTCTACGGTACTCTCGCGCCGTGTAATTTCAACGTGTATAAGAACGGGGACGTTGTCGTGCCCGATCTTTTCGCGCGCGTGACCATCATGAATCGCAACAACGAAATCGTTTGCAATTTGGGCGATGATTCGGCGAGCGATTACATGAAGACCCGGAAACTTTCGCGCGATCATTTCACCCCAGGCAAATTCGTTTGCCCACACGGCGCCTGCTTCGACCACGCGGGAAACATCTACGTGGTCGAGTGGGTGGAAGTGGGGCGCGTGAGTAAGCTGCAAAAAGTGTAGTGGTTTCGTTGTGATTTTGAACCGTCGTGCTTGTTTGGCTCTGCTGGCCAGCGGTGTGATTGCCTCAGGTCAACAGCAACCAGACAAAGACTGGGTCTGTCCAATGGACCCCGATTACCGGTCGGATAAGCCGGGCATTTGTCCGCGTTGCGGAATGACGCTGGTTCTAGGTGTTCCCGACCGGATCGAGTTTCCGCTCGAAATTTCGCAAAATCCGGAGTTGTTGAAGCCGGGCGATAACGCAGTTCTGACATTGCGGGCCATCGATCCGAGAACGAACTCGACCGTCAAGCATTTCGAGATCGTTCACGAGAAGCTGATGCATCTGTTTGTGGTGAGCGAGAACCTGGAATACTTCGCGCACATCCATCCGGTGCTACAGCCAGATGGATCGTTTCGACAGGAAGTGTGCCTGCCCGAGGGCGGGATGTATCGACTGCTGGCCGACTTTTATCCATCGGGCTCAGTGCCTCAACTCGCGGTAGGGACAGTGTTCGTGAGCGGCGCGACTTCACCGCCTCATTTGACGCCGTCGCTCGCGCCATCGAAATCGGCAAACCTGACCGCTTCGTTGAAACTGGATCCGGAACAGCCACTGGCCGGATTAGAGACCAAGCTGATTTTCACACTCGATCCAGCCGAGGGGCTGCAACTTTACTTAGGCGTGTGGGCGCACATGTTAGCTGCGAGCGAGGATCTGATCGATTTGATCCACGTGCATCCGTTCCTGGCGAACGGCGGATCGACGATGCAGTTCAATGTGATCTTCCCGCGTGTGGGCTTGTATCGAGTATGGACGCAGTTCCAGCGCAAAAACACGGTGAACACAACCGTTTTCACGATACCGGTGAAGGCGCTTTAGGAATTTCTGTTTCGAGCGCGAATCGCAGCGGGGCGGAAGACTGCACGATGGTTCCTTTTGGCAGGTCGAGAGGTTTGCGGAAGGTGAATGCGTTATGTAGGCGGGGATCGATTGATTTCGAGTCAAATGATTTCGCGCCGAAACGATAGAGCCAGAGGAGCGGCTGAATACGTCCGTCTGGCAACTGCGCAACCAGCCGGGCAGATGGAATCATCGAGTCCGTGATGGGACGGATGCCGACCACACGCAAGCGTGCTTGCAATTCGCCGCGGGTAACAATCGTGACGGCATCTTCAAGGCGCGGCGATTTCCACCCGGCAGATTGAACCAACGCCTTAGGCCGCAATAGTGGATTGCCTTCGGGAGCGCCGCCAATCACCCACGCCGCGACGATCATGATTTCTTCCTGGCTGAGGCCGTGATCCGGTGAAAGTTCGCCGAATCCTTTGACAGCACCCCAAGGCGGCATAGAGCGGGAAAGCACTTGTTCCTTGATGCCGACGGCCCAAGGACGGACTTCTTGATAGTTCGTCAAAGGAATCGATGAGCCTGCGTCGTGACAAGCCAGACAACGATTCGCAAAGATGCGGGAGATATCGCGGGAATAAGTAAGGTTCGTGGTGATGATGTCGTGGCCTGTGAGGTACGCCGTCGCTGCCACGAGACAGAATATGGTAAGCGAACGAGCGCACCTGCTTAGGGACATGCTAATTAGCGCGGAAGAGTAAAGGCGTATAACATGTCGCCGGCGCCGACTATTAAGTATTGCCGACCGTTCAATTCGTAAGTCATCGGGCCGTTGCTGACGGAGGAAGTCAATCCGGCATGCCAGAGAATTTTTCCATCGGCTGGGTTGAATGCGATGAAATTGGCTGACGGGTCGCCGGTGAAGAGCAGCTTGCCGGCGGTTGTCAAAATTCCCGACAGCGAGCCGCCACCGCTTCCTGGAAACACATGCTTCCATTGAATCTTGCCCGTTTTATAGTCCAACGCCTCGAGCGCGGATTCAGACCAGACGCCGCTATCGCGTCCTCCGTAACCCTCGGGCCGTGCGCTGGTGTCGGTGAGATAATACACGCTATACGAGGGCGACGCGCTGACGTAGAACAGACCCGTTTCCGGATCGAAGCTGGGGGGCGGCCAATTGGTGGCTCCTCCTGACGCGGGGATCACGAGGGCTCCGTCCGTTTTCGGCTCCTTGTCTGGGTTCGGAATGGGCTCCCCTCGAGAATTTACGCCTTTCGACCAGTTGATGTCCACGAAAGGAGCGGTTACGACGCTCTTGCCCGTGGTGCGGTCGAGAACGAAGAAGTAGCCGTTGCGAGCAGCTTGAGCGAGCAGCTTCCGCTTCTGTCCATCGATCTCGCCATCGAACAGGACGGGTTCTTCGACGTTATCCCAATCGTGCGTATCGTGCGGGGATGCCTGAAACCACCAAACTAGTTTGCCGGTATCAGGATTGAGAGCCACGATCGAGCAGGTCCAAAGGTCGTCGCCTTTACGGCCTTGTCCGGCGTGCACGGGATTGGGATTGCCGGTCCCCCAATAGAGCAGGTTCAGTTCAGGATCGTACGTTCCGGTGAGCCACGTCATACCGCCGCCGTGGGTCATGGCCTGCTGGTTCGGCCACGTCTCGGAGCCGGGCTCACCTGGGCGCGGCTCGGTATTCCAATGCCATTGCACGGCGCCGGTTTCAGGATCGCGCGACTCGAGGAAGCCAGGAACGTCGAGAGAGTCGCCGCCGACGCCCACAAGCACATGATTGCCGATGATCAAGGGAGCCGGAGTGGAGAAGTACTCTTGCGCAAGATCCGCGATTTCGACCGCCCAGCGAAATTTGCCGGTGTCTTTTTCAAGCGAGATCAAGTGGTCGTCGGGAGTTTCAAAGAAGACCCAGTTGTGATAAATACCGACCCCGCGATTGCCTGTGTGGATGCCGCCCTTACTCTCCCATTTGTAGTGCCAGATTTCGCGTCCGGTGCGGGCGTCGACGGCCCAGGCGTGATCCGGGACGGTGAAATACAGGACGCCATCGAGTTCGAGCGGCGTGGATTTGATCTCCACTCCAAACGGGCTTCCGCCTGGACCGGTGTTGGCGTGAAAGAGCCATGCCAGTTGCAGATCTTTGACGTTACCGCCATCGATCTGCTTCAGCGGGCTGAAGCGGCGGCCGGAGTAGTCGCCGTTGTACGTGGGCCATGTGTCCGGCTTGGGATGCAGAATGTCGGCCGGGTTGAGGCCCTGCGCGGAGAGGCAGACGGGGACACAAAACAGACAGGAAAGAACGATTCGGCTGAGCTTCACTTGAGCGTCTCCAGATAGGCGAGCATGTTGTGCATGTCGGCGTTCGTATACTGCCGCAGCAGTTCGGCATGAACTTTCAAGGGATCGTGCACCTGGACGTCGATGCCCTTTTCGTCATCGTAGAGCCAGGAGCGATGCTCGCCGGAAGAATCGGTGAGAGCGACGCTGAAATCGTCGATGCGATCGAGGGTTCCGGAGTAACTCTGTCCTGAGGCCAGTTTGACGATAACCGTTTTCTGTTCTCTGGGATCGGGCGGAGGACCAGGCATGCCGGGCCAGTGCTCGGTCCTGGGGTAAAGAAAACGGCCTTGCAGGGCGACTGGCTCAAATTTAGTCGCGATGTGAGCAAGGTCACCGGTTGGGGAATGGCAGGTAGCGCAATGGGCCACGAAGTACTCCTCACCCTGCTTTGGGTCGCCGGTCACGATATTCAAAATCTTGTAGGACATGCGGTTGGCTGCGGCCTGGGTGCGCTCCAACAGGAAAGCGGCGATGTCTTTGATTTGTGCGTCGCTCATGTTGCTGAAGGCGGGCATGCCTTTACCGGGGCGGCCATTGTGGACCACCGGGCCGATTGAGTTGCCGGTCCCCTGATCGTGCAGCACCAGGACGGAGCGCACCAAATCCGGACCGGTAGAGCCGCCGTTGGCGTTCGATCCGTGGCAGAAACCGCAAGTCGAAACGAAAATTGCTTGTCCGCGCTTCACGGCTGCGGGATCCGGAGCGGCGCCGATGGCCAGGAAGTTACGCATGGCTTCCTGGGCCGTGTTGGAGGCGGGAGCCGCCGGTTGCGCGGAGGCAGCAGTTCTATCGTTTTGTCCCGGAGGTTTGACGGCCGGTCCCGGTTTCGGACCGTTCGCGGCGCCGGGAGGAGGTTCCGGCGGAGGAGTAGGCGGCGTATTTTGGGGCTGCTGACCGGCAAACGTCAGGAGACATATTCCTAGCAGGAAGCAACTGAGCTGGCCTGCGCGTTTCATCTGGTGCATAGAAGTCGACTGCAATATTATTGCAGTCGGCTATGAGAGTGACCGCTCGGGAACGGGCGGACTAATTATCCATTCAGTGATTTCTCGTTAGACGCTGCGGCGGTGCCACATTTCTATGCAAGGCATAACTTCCCGCCCTCGCCAGGTCGATTTGCGACGTGATGGCGTCACGGTAGTCACGCACGAACCTCATGCCGAGATAACGAATCCGGCGGCACACCGACGGCAACGTTCTGTCAAACAGGACGCGCAACCCGGTGAGTTTCGGCCCAAGCCAAAACTTCCTCGATACGATCAGGTGGGATTTCGAACTGTTTGGAGATCTCGGTGACGCTTACGCCATACCCGAAGTTATCGAGGATTGCATTGACCGGCATCCGAGTTCCACGCAGCACAGCAGCGCCACTTTGCACTTGCGGTTTAGCTTCGACGAATGGACACCGCGAACCATCAATTTCTTCTTCTGCAGCCATAACGATCTCCTCTCCATCATTCCACGTTGGCCGGAGTTCATTCTCGCGTCGACCATTTGCGGGTAGCGAGCCGCGCCGCTCCGGAGACTAATGCTTCTACGGGCTTCAGGGCAGGTAGACCGGTGTGATTAGCCCAGCATGTCAAAAAGGCTCTTCTGCATCTGATCGGCGACGTGTATGGTGGCAAGATTCGCCTGCGCGCTGTCTTTTCCTTGCATCAAAGACACGGCGGTCGCACTTAGATCTACAGAGTCCCCGGCGGTCGTACCTGATTTTGAGCTTCCAACCTGTGCAGCTGGGTAGTTAGCGATCTGAGCGGCGGCAGTGTTGACCGTCGCTTCCGCGCGATCGTAGCCTTGCAACCCGGAGGAAATGGCCGAGGTCATAAGAGAACATGTCGTGGACACCCGGCCTGTTTTCTAGCTCTTTTCGCTTTATTCCGCGGAAGCCCGAACGAGAACTTGGCCGTCCCGCACCTGCACATCCAGTTTCGGTTGCGGGTGCGTGGCAGGGCCGTCGAGAACAGCGCCCGTTTTCAGGCAAAACCGGGAACCATGCCAAGGACAAATGACGCTTTCATCCTTGATTTCCCCCTCATTGAGCGGACCTCCGGCATGAGAGCACGTATTCGCGAGAGCAAAGATTTGGCCGCCCTTCTTCAGCAGGAAAATGTCTGTCCCGTCGACTGTCGCCTTCTTCGGCTGGCCTTCCAAAAGTTCGCTTTCAGGCAGCGCCGGCTTGAAATCTTTGGGCAGCTCTTCTTCCGCGTCGGGGCTATGATTCACGCCGATCCGCTGGCTGTAAGAGAGGGCGCCGCCGAGATACGCGCTCGCGAGTACGATGCCATAGCCGACGAACGCGAGCGCCCGTCCCAAGCCCCTGTTCTCCTTCTTACGCGCGACATAGGAGGCGGTGTAAAGAACCGCGGCAGTGGAATTCAGCAATCCGTGCATCGCTCCTACCCGCTGCGGCTTTCCGTAGGTATCGCTCCAATCGGTGAGCCCGCTAGCAGCGGACGCAACAGCGCCGGCTAAGCCGACGACGATGGCCGCGTCCGCTCCGGGGCCGTAGTCGTCCCTGCCGTTTGCTTCGAGAAGGTCGAGAACAGCGGCGGCCGTCCAACTGCCCACGGGCACGTCCGTAATAGCGGCGTGCAGCGGATGGCCGAGCCACACACCGTGGAGAGCATTCTTTATGGTTTGACCGGCATCGCCAGCCGATTCATAGGCTTTCTTGACCAACGCCTCGCCAGATTCCTGAATGGGGGCGAGCCATTCTTGCTTTTCGACGAACGACAGGATGGGATCTTCACTCATGCACTATAGATGCAGCGGAGACGATTGGTTTCCCAAGCACGGACATTTCCGCGGTGGCGGGCCGGTTGAATCGGACATCCCGGATGCGGGCGTAGAAGCCGAAGCAAACCAGCGCGAGAAAGCCGATCCCCCA
The DNA here is from genome assembly GCA_963849445.1 of uncultured Acidobacteriaceae bacterium. GTDB lineage: Bacteria > Acidobacteriota > Terriglobia > Bryobacterales > Bryobacteraceae > Bog-105. Next base: position 85,295 of record CAWKHS010000025.1, read on the forward strand.
GACCTCAAAACCGAAGTCGATGAGAGACGCCGGCCAGATCTCGGGCCAGACCGCGCGCAGCAGAATGGCCGCCGGACCGGCGATCAGGCCGGTGGTGAGCCAACCGAGCAGGAGCACCAGGAGAGGTGCGCGGCGCCAGAGAACTTGAACGCGCGGCATGGCGGCGCGGCGAAGCGCGGTAACGGTTTCCAAAGCGCTCGGCGAGGCTGGCTTTCTTAGACAACCTAGCTTCATTGGAAAGGATCTCTTCGTTTTCCGGGCGAATGGCCGCGTCCGCCGGTTTCGTCGCCTGCGAGGCGGCGTACTGCTCTAGAAACGGGGAATACGCGACAGCAGCCGGATTGACAAGCGTTTGCGCCAAGTCAGCGGAACGGACGTAATTCGTGTAGCCGCCGGACTCGTACAGACGGTGAGCGGCTTCAAGCAGCGTTGCCGGCCTGGTCTGCCAATCTGTGACGGCACTGTGGCCCGGTGTTTCAAGAGCTTGGTCCGCCTGCGCAAGCCAGCCCTCGGCATCCATCTTCGCTACTGTTGTCAGCCGATTCAAGAGTTGATCGACTTCAGAGCGGATCGGCTGCAGGGCTTGTTCCGGCGCGAGCGCGGCAATCGTGCGCGGATCGACGGCGGCGATCTCGTTCAGGTTCGCGAGAGCGCGAGGACGGTCCCCTTCCGCGAGCGCCAAGGCCGCGTCTTGAGTCAGTTCGGTGATGTGAGCGGCGACTTCCGATGAGCTATGGGGCTGCAGAATGGCGTCGAGGCGAGCCAGATCCGGCGCGGCGATTTGGGTAGAGAGGGTGGCGGCGACATCACTCGTTGGCGCCGCAGGCACCACATTCGCGTGGTGCGGGGGAGCCTGTGCGGACATTTCCCGCATGTGCTGGCGAGGAAGACTCTCCAGCGGACTGACCCCAGCGACGATCGCTTGTACGTCCATAGCCGGTTCGCATTCAATGCGGGTCCGGAAATGCACCGGGACTACCGCCTGCGGGCCTTATCGAGGATTTGGAGAGCGATTTCACCCAAAATTCTGGCAATTCGACGATTGCACAGGCTTCGTCACACCCAAAGCAACTTCACTGCTGACGAACGACAGACTCATTGAGAAGCGCCGTCGCTTCTCGGCGTAGGGCCTGTGCAGCCGGCAAAGCACCCGAAGGCAAGGCATTTGAAAGCATAGGCAAGATGGCTTGGGCTGCCTCTTTCGCTTGGGAGACGCGGCCTTCTTTCAAAAGGACTTGAGCCAAAGCAAGCTGCGTTTTTGCCACGCTCAGGTTATGCTCTCCCAGGCGCGCGCGCCGGTCTGCTAAGCATAGCCGCAACTCAGTTTCGGCGCTGTCGAGCTTACCCTCGGACGCCCACAACATCCCCCGCTCGAAATGCAAGTCCGCCCACTGCGATCCAGCGCCTCCGGCCTGCCGGTATATGGCCTCCACGCGATCGAGGTCTGTTGCACTTTCAGCGTACCGGCCTTCCTTCCGGTCGAGCGCAGCAAGCGATAGCAACGAACGTGCCACATAGGGATGATGCGGTCCAAATAGCCTCTGCCGCATGGCAAGACTCTCCTCCAGCGATGCCTCGGCTTGCTTGTAGCGCCCTTCGTCTTCCTGCACCTGGCCCAGCTTTGCGATCGCCAAGGCCAGTCGCGGATGGTCCCCGCCCAGTTCTCTGCGCCGGATGGCAACACATTCGCTCAGGTAGCGGTCGGCCTTCGGGAGGTCTCCCAAATCGCGATAAAGAGCCCCCACGTTGCTCAACACCGCTGTATCCAGGTGCATACGCTGCCCAAGTACATCGCGCGCCGCAAGTACCTGCAGAAAGACCTGCTCCGCTTCTTTCAGCCTGCCGGTCTCTTGCAGAATAATTCCAAGCGTATTGCGGGTTTCCGCCACGAGGACATTGCGGGGGCCAAGGCGCTTTAGCCGGATCTCAAGCGACTTCCGCGCCAGTTGTTCGGCTTCTTTGTAATCGGTTAATTCCCGGTCCACTTCCGCCAGATCTTTTGCGCTTTCTGCCATCTCAAGGCTATCCGCCCCATAGATTCTCCGCCTGATTGCGAGGCTGTGAAGCAGCAGTTCGCGAGATTGACGTAGTGCGCCCAGGTTTTGGTCCACCAACCCGAACGTCTCGAGAAGTTTCGCCTGAACGGTCGGCTCGGCCCCAAGCTGATCGACGGACTTCACACCGCGATCGAGCATCTCTCGGACAGTCACTTCTTTCTGCGAGACGCGATCTGGATCGGCCGCTTGGAAGAGGCCCACCAGAAAGGTCGAAATGATCTCCGCACGGTTACGCTGAAGGCTGGCCCGCCGCGCCAGCACAGCCATTCCCGTGCCAAACCCCAGCAAAACGATGACGAACAAGACAGCCGCTGCGACGCCCAGCCGATGGCGCCCTACGAACTTCCGGGTCCGGTAACCCCAACTATCCGGCTGCGCACGGACGGGAAATCCGGTTAGATAGCGCTGGATATCGTCCGCCAATTCGCCCGCTGTGGCATAGCGCCGTGCAGGCTCCTTGTGCATGGCCTTTAGAACGATATTGTCCAGATCGCCCCGCAGCGCCTCCGCCGCGCGCCGATCTTTGCGTCTGTCAAGACATATCGTGCTCGGCCGAGTCGCCTCTTTGGTAATCACGCGCTGTAGCTCAATGGGACTGCCGCTACTTAGATCGAACGGCCGCTCGCCCGTCAATAGCTCGTACAGCAGCACGCCAAGCGCATAAACGTCGGTTGCGGTGGTAATCGGCTGCCCCAACACCTGCTCCGGGCTGGCGTATTCCGGTGTCATCAGGCGCTCGGTCCACCGGGCGCTGGCGGCAGGCCCCGCATTCTGGAGATCCAACACTCGCGCCAGCCCGAAATCCAGGAGTTTCGGCGTACCGTCGGAGCACACCAGAATATTCGCCGGCTTGATGTCGCGATGAACCACAAGGTTCTGGTGCGCATATTGCACGCCGGAGCAAACCGCGCGAAACACTTCCAGCCGTTCGCGTAGGCTCGCGCTCTTCTCGTTACACCAGAAATCGATGGCGGGGCCGTCCAGGTATTCCATCACCAGGTACGGCTGGCCGCTCGCCATCACTCCGCCGTCCAGCAGGCGCGCGATATTAGGGTGAATCAGATTTGCGAGAATCTGGCGCTCGGAACGAAATCGCTCCACAATGTTCTGTAGCGAAAAAGAGGGCCGGATGATCTTGATCGCGACTTTCTGCTGATACGCGGCGTCGGCGCGTTGCGCGAGATAGACCACTCCCATCCCGCCCTCTCCCAGAAGGCGGATGATTTCGTAGGCTCCAATCTGCTGCCGCTCGCGCGAGGAATTCGTCTCCAAGTAATTGCCTAGCCGCCGTTCCAAGGGAAGCTTCCACACCCTGCCGGTTATCGGCCGCAGACCGCAGCAGGTCCTCTACCTGACGGCGCAAACCCAGATCGCCGTTGCACGCCTGCTCGAGAAAAGCCGGGCGCTCTTGCGGCGGCCGTTGGTCCGCCTCATGAAATAACTCTTCGATTAGGCGCCAGCGCTCAGCCGTCATTCCCGTGGACACCTGGATCCCGTACGTTTGCACCGCGTCCACTCGATAGCTCGTTTTCAAGCCAAGCCTTCGCCATCCGCAGATCGCGGTGAATTGTCACGTCCGACACCTTCAAAGCGCTCGCGGCCTCGCCATAACTGGCGCCGCCAAAGAAGATCAGTTCCACTACACGAGCCTTACGGGAATCGAACTTCGCCAGGCGGTCTAATGCCGCGTCCAGGTCGGTCACGGCCGCGCCATGTGAATCGGGCACCTGGCCGGCCTCGTCGAGAGAGAGCTTAATCGCACCATCCCCGCGCTTAGCCCGGTTGCGAGTCCGGGCGTGATCCACCAGTACCCGTCGCATTACACCGGCTACGACGGCAAGGAAATGCGCCCGATCCTGCCACTCAAAATCCGTTCCCGCTAACCGGAGCCACGCCTCGTGCACCACCGCCGTGGGCGCAAGAGTATGACCCGGCCGTTCCTGTCGCAAATAGCTGGCCGCCAGACGCCGCAATTGGTCATACAGTACGGGCATCAACTCTTCGAGGGCAGCCGGATCTCCAGCCCTATCGCGCCGGATCAGTTCGCGGAATGCGGTCTGCTCCATGAGCTATATTCTTAACCTTTTCCGGTCGATAGAAAGCGAAAGCTCAGTAGGTTGTGCACGCAGGAGTTTCCGATCGCGATCGCTCTTCGTTAGGGAGATCACCTTTGTGTATCAAATTTCCTAACACCCGTCTATAGTACGGTGCGACAGTACGGTTGTGGCGATCGGCTTAGAGCCGGCATGTAGCGGGAAGAAAGGCTTCACCGCCTATCGTGGCGCAGGTACAGAGGGTTACCATCGGGATCGCCAAGTAACGTTATGCATTCCGGATATCGAGCATGGTAAAGCAGCTTGGCCATCGTGGGCAGCGCCACCGGCCCCCGGTTATTCACGCGTGCGCCTGAGCCGTGTTGGCTTCGAATCAAGTCCTCCGCCGCAAGAGTCTCGTATGCGATCAACACCGTATTGCGAGAAATCCCAAGCATGCGGGCTACTGTTCGCGTGGACGGTAGACGCGCGCCGCGGCCGAGCTTGCCTTCGCGAATCGCCCGGGCGATTTGGCGCGAGATTTGCGTGTGCAACGGCTCCCCTGAGGCGCGATCGAGCAGGATCTCCGGTAAGGCGATCAATTTGAAAGTGGCTCCATGAAGTGGCTCTTTTCAGTATTGCCGATGTGAGCCATCATAGGCTGAAGGGAGAACAAGATGGTTACGGGTGGAAACGCGACGGTTTTCGTATCCAACATGGACAACGCAGTGCGGTTTTACACGGAAACGCTGGGTCTGCGGCTCACGAATCGCTTCGGTGATCACTGGGCCACGGTGGACGCCGGCAAAGGCCTGACCATAGGCTTGCATCCTGCATCGGCGAAATATCCCGCGCCGGGGACGAAGGGCGGTATGATGCTGGGCCTTGAGATTGAGATGCCGATCGAAAAGGCGATCGCCAGGTTGACGGAGCGAGGGGTAAAGGTCGGCGGGATCGTACGGGACTCCCCAGGCAACTTCACGCATTTCGAAGATCCCGATGGGAACCCGATCTATCTCTGGGAATTGAAGCGTGAGGAAGTCCCGGAGTCCGAACTGGCGCATAGCGGGGCCAATACCCAAGCATGAAAGGACGCCAGACGAGTTCCGTTACATCGCCGACGTCTTGAACGCCTGACCGACGTGCAGCACTGCGGAGACTGCGCGGTTATAGTTCATCCGCATGGGTCCCAAAACCGCTACGTGAGCCTCGAGGCCGTTAGGCAGATCGAGCCTCACCCCGATGAGCGCCAACTCGCTCATGCTGGGATGCAGATCCGATAGGCCGACTTTTATCGAGAACCCGCTGTCGCTCTTCTCAAGAAAGCGTTCCAGCAACTGCAGCACGCGCTTTTTCTCTTCGAGCGCTCGAAACAGCTCACGCATGCGTTCGCGCGTCAGGTGCAGATCTAGTCCGATCAGATTCTCGGCGCCTTCAAAGTGCACCTCGGGCATCAAGCCTAAATCGAGAAGCCCTCGCGAGTAGAACAAATTCACGCGCTTGAGAATTGCGTCGTAGGCAGCGCTTTCCAGTTCCAAACGCCGCTTCAATTCCCGGTGAATATTGTGCAGTACCCAACCGCCGAAATTGTAGTTGATGTAGTTGCGAATGGAGACTAGTTCGTCCTGCGGGACTTGGTCGTCCACCGTAATCACCTTGTTCCGCACCATCCGGTCGCGCGTGACCACGACCATGAGGACGCGCTTCTCGGGAAGCGCGATAAGTTCCACCTGATCCAGAATTTGGTTTTCTGTTGGGATCGCCGCGGCAATACCGAAATTCCTTGTAATTTCGCTCAGGATCTTCGAAGAGCGCTCAATCCGGCCCTCCACCGTTCCGGCCCGTTGCATCTCCACTTGCAGACGATCCAGTTCCACCTGAACCAAGCGGCTTCCCACCACGGTTTTCGCGTAGCTCTCGTAAGCCTTCTCCGTGGGCACGCGGCCAGCCGAGGTGTGCGGCTGCGACAGATAACCCTCTTCCAGAAGATCGGCCATCATGTTCCGAATGGAGGCCGGACTCATCGGATATTTGCGCGCAATGGTGCGAGACGCAACCGGCTCACCGGTTTCGATGTAATTCTGCACGATCGCGTGGAGAACTTCCAAATGACGCGGGGATAGCGTTCCGAGATGACTCATCTGTTCACAAACGGACTCAATTAGCGTCTTTGGTGCGCAGCATCTGTGAATCTTGTGTTACGCCCGTATTGATTATAAAGGTTGCCGGAATACTAACGCGCTTGTCAATACACGCGATACCACTAGGTACAGGACTTAGCTGACGGACGCCGCACTTGCCGCATCCACCGTCTTTGCATGACGCCAGAGCCGTTCCAAATCGTAGTAGCGCCGCGCGTTCTCGGAGAAGACGTGCACTACAAAATCTCCGTAATCCATCAGGATCCATTCCGCGGAATCGTAGCCCTCGACGCTGACCGGCAGTTCACCCATCTCCTTCAACTGTTTTTCGATCTCATCGCACACGGCATGGCCCTGACGAGGATTCGAAACAGTACAGAGGATGAAAAAGTCGGTGAAAGAGGTGACCTCGCGGAGGTCGAGGATCCGTATGTCAGTCGCTTTTTTAGACTCCGCTGCATTCGCGGCCGCGCGCCAATTCGATACCTCGGCAGCTGCGGCAGGGGAGGCGTGGGTAACAGAACGGCGTGTTAGAGTCGTCTGGACGTTCTCCTGCGCTTAGCATACTAAACTGGAGACAGGTGCGTAAACACTCCAAAGTACCTGCCGGAGCGCTGTTGTTCGCTCTGATCGGCATTTTGGGTACTACGAGCGCTTTGTTTGCCGCCGATACTGCCCCTACGAACTACGGCGGCCTCTCGCAGGTGCTCGTGGATCGCGCCGCGGCGGACGTCACGCGCATTCGCGCCCTCGTCGATCAGGGTACTCTTTCAAAATTGCAGCTCGAGCAGGCTGAAACGAGACTGGCCGATGCCCAAGATCAAGCTGTTCTTTCCACGACGCTATATGGCCAATTGCGCTTGGAGGATATGACTCCCGATGAGGCGGACGCGATGGTGGCAGCGGCACAACGGCGCGTCGATCGCCAGGCGCGAATCGTTGAAGATCGTAGAAAATTGCTCGACAGCGGGATTCTGGCGCGCGCGGAATTCAGCGCTTATCAGGACGAGCTCGACGCGCGTCAACGCGTGCTGGAGCTGGCCCGGAATCGCGTGAAGCTGCTGGCCGATCTCCATGAAATGGCCGAGAATGAGCAGCGCTTGCTGCATGCCGTTCAGGCGGGCGCCCCATCTCCCAAGAACGTGATGGTTCGCTACGATGGCAACGGCCTTTTCGATCTTGGCGATTTGACAGCCATCTCCAGTGAGTTCGAAAGGCATTTCCATCATCCGCTTCCCATCAGCGCGCTCGGTCAAACACTGGTACATCAATCGATGGGGCTCGACCACCGCAATCGTGTCGATGTCGCATTGAGCCCCGATCAACCGGAAGGCCTTTGGTTGAGATCGCTACTGGAACGTTTGCATGTTCCTTACCTGGCGTTTCGAGCTCCAGTTGCCGGTGCCGCGACCGGCGCGCATATTCACATCGGAACCGGCAGTACCCGGCTGAAGCTCGCGCTACGCTAATCGCTCGCAGTTCCGGCAGAGCGCATGAGAACTTCTCGAACTATTTGTCGCGCAATGCTGCGTTCGGGTCAACGTGTGTAGCACGCCGCGCGGGAAAGTAAGTCGCGAAGGCTGTCACCATCAGAATTGCCGCTGAAACGGCTACGTAAACTCCGGGCGCGCCAACATGGAGGCCTTCGAAGATAGCATCCAAAATCCTAGGCAGCGGCAGCGCCATCATCAAGCCAAGCCCCAATCCGATGGCAACGATCTTGAGGCCTTCCCTCAGCATCATCCATAGGATGTCCGATCCTCCAGCTCCGAGCGCTATACGGATACTAATCTCGTGAGTACGTTGACTCACTGAATAGGCAATAAGTCCATAAATTCCTATGGCCGCGAGGAGCAGAGCAAGAAGTGCGAAAGTGCCCAATAAACGAATGAATAATGGATTTCCGTTCCGCTGGTGTTCGATCACGTTATCCATGCTCATCACGTTAGCCAGCGGAAGCTCCGCGTCCAACTGCGCAACGGTATGACGTAGAACGGGTATCAGATCATTCGGTTCGACCTTCGATCTAAGGACAACAGAAAAAGAAGGAAGAGGCCGCTGAAGATACGATTCGTAGATCTCGGGATCGACGCGAGTGTCTTCGGAATAGCTCTTCACGCTACTGACCACTCCCACAATCTCGCTCCACGTCGATTTAGCGTCTTTTTCGTCCACCTGGATTCTCTTACCCAGGGGATCTTGATGGTCAAAGTAGCGGCGTACAAACTCCTGGTTCACCAACACTACGCGTCCCGCTTTACGATCATCTGTCTCCATGAACGGCCGGCCGCGCAGCAGTGGAATGCCCACAGCGTTGAAGTAATCTGGCGTGACGACAGCATCAAGAGCGCTGCGCTGTTCGTTCGCCGGTAATTTGAGCTCACCTTCGATATGGATCGGTACAGTATTTGGATTGGTGGCCGGAAGATCGGAGGCAACGGCGACATCCCCGACGCCGGGAGTCCGCCGCAGAGTAGCGATCAGGCTGTCGACGAAGAGCAGTTGGTGAGAGGCATCCTTGTATCGCGTATGATCCAGCGCCAGGCTAGCGGTAAGAAGGTGGTCTGTCCGGAATCCTAATTTTTGATGGTCAAGTAAAAATACCCCGCGGATTAACAGGCTGGTTCCAATCGTCAGAAATAGCGCCAAGCCGATTTCACAGCTCACCAGCACGGCACGCAGGCGGCTTTGCGAACGACCGGCAGAGCTCGTCCGGCTTTCACTCTTCAGGCCCGCATTGCTATCTGTGCGCGAAGCCTTCAGTGCGGGAACAAGACTGGATAGCGTAGCGGAAACCAGCGAAACGGCAAAAACAAACAGCAAGACATTCACATCTAAACTAACGGGAACCGCACTCATCGCCTCATTGAAAGTCAAATTGGCCCGGACCAAACCGATTCCAAAATAGGTGAGGAGCAAACCGACGCTACCGCCGAGCAGCGCGATCGCCAGACCTTCCGTTAATAGTTGCCGAAGAACGCGCACACGGCTGGCTCCGAGGGAAACACGAATCGCCAGTTCTTTCTCACGTCCCGCCGCGCGCGTCAGCAGCAGCCCCGCAAGGTTAGCGCATGCAATGAGCAGAACAAAAGTGACGGTGGTCATGAGTACAGCCAACGCAGTCCGAATACCGAAAGAGTGAATAAGGAAGTCGCCGAGCGTCCTCGCGGTCGCGCCCCAGCGCGTCTCGATTGTGGGAAAATCCACCTCAGACCGTTTTGCCAGGACCGTTAGTTCTGCCCGCGCTTGTTGCAGCGTTACACCGGGTGCAAGTCTCGCGAACAAATACAAAAAGCGCTGCTTGCGCCCCGCGGTTGTCCGATCCGCAGCGCTTATTACTAGCGGTGTCCACATCTGCGGCGTAAAACCGAGGAGCTGAAAGTCCGCCCCCATCACGCCAACTACTACATAGCTTTCGCGATCCACGCGTACGGTGCGCCCAATAATGGACGGGTCCGAACCGAAACGGCGCTCCCACAGACCATGACTGAGGATCAGGACGTGGTCATGTCCGGGCTGATCCTCTGCCGGTGCGAAAGAACGTCCGAGTTGCGGCGAAACACCGAAGACATTGAAGTAGTCAGGCGATACCGCGGCGTCGTTCACGGTTTCCGGCTGGCCGTGCCCGGTCAAACTAGCTGTGCGATATTCATCCGCGGCTGCCATTGCCGCGAACACGCGCGTGTCTGCGCGCCAAGCAAGATAATTGGCTACGGAAACAGCGTTCGTGTCCCGTTGATCGTCTGGACGGTTCGGATTCACTGACGAGACAACCACGACATCTTGCGGATTGCGGCCCGGGAGATGAGGCAATAGAAAAGCGCTGACCAGACTAAACATCGTTGCGTTAACGGCGATGCCTAGCGAAAGCGTCAAAACTGCCGTCACAGTAAATCCCGGCGAGTGCGTGAGCTGGCGCAGAGCAAACTTCACATCCGCTCCGAGGCCGCTGAGCATTGGCCATCCCCAAACCTCGCGGCTGCGTTCTTCCGTCAGCGTCACATTCCCGAACTCCCGGCGTGCGATTCTCTCCGCGCTTTCTCGAGACATGCCGTTTTCGATGAGCTCCTCGACCTTTTCTTCGAGATGTTCGTTGATGGAAAGAGACAGGTCGTCATAGCGCCGCCCGCGAGCGAATAACTGTTTGAACCATTGCATAGGGTCGTCTACGCCTCCGCGATGGCAAGCACACGAGTAATCCCCGACAACATCTTTTCGAAGCTGGAGACCTCGCGCTCCAGGCGCCGCATGCCTGCGTCGGTGAGCCGGTAAATCCGGGTAGGACGGCCTTTCGCGGAAATTCCCGGTTCCGATTCCAGTAACCCCTCTTTGAGCATCCGTTGCAGCGCCGGGTAGAGGGAGCCCTCCTCGATCTGCAGCAGATCGTCGGAGACTAGCTTGATGTGCTTGGCGAGAGCGTAGCCGTGCATCGGCTTCAGCCGAAGCGAATGCAGAATCATCAGTTCCAAAGCGCCGGCGAAGAGGTCGCGGTTTTCAGGATTCTTGGCCATAGGCGATAATCGTAGCACTGAATACCTATTTTGTAAATAGGGTTTGACACGAAGGGTATGCCGAACGCTAAACCCGACGTGCTCCGATGTTTGCGCGAGATTTGCAAACTATCATCCACCTTCCGCTACATTCGAGAAATGCCCTCCCGATCAGACCGGATCCTGATTTCCTCCGATCGGATCCAACAGCGAGTCCGCGAGATGGGCGCTGAAATTGAAAAAGATTACCCCGAGGGTCCGCTTTACCTGATTTCCATTCTGAAAGGCTCGTTCATATTCATGGCTGACTTGGCGCGCGCGCTCACACGTACGTCAGTGCGCATTGAATTCATGGCCATATCCAGCTACGGGAATCAGAAGTCGAGCTCAGGGCAGGTGAAGGTTACGCGGGACCTCGATGTGAACATCGAAGGCCATCACGTCCTGATTATCGAGGACATAATCGACAGTGGTATCACGCTCAGCTATCTCACGCGCGTGCTGAAACAACGTCGCCCAAAGAGCCTCGAAATCGCGACGCTGCTGGACAAGCCCGAACGGCGCGTCGAAGCAGTGAACGTGAAGTATGTAGGCTTCACGATCCCCGATGAATTCGTGGTTGGGTACGGGCTTGATTACGCGGAGGATTATCGAAATTTGAGGGATATTCGGGTACTGAGCGACTAGACGGCCATGGCGGCTAGCCGTTTCTCACGGCGTCGCTTCATTATCTGAGCAGTCAAAAAGAGCAGCGATAGGGTAATCGTCAATAACGCAAGCTGCTGCAGTATGGGCAGGTTCGGATCCGGGTCCCGGCTTAACGCATTGCCGGCGAGACAACACAGCACGTGTACGGAGAACACCTCAATAGACGCCTGGCCCAGCGCGGCCAGCGGCGTCATAAACGGCAGTGCGGCGATGCGAGACCCGAAACGCGTCAGCACGATTAGAAGCGCGGTGAAATTGATCACCCGGGCCGGGCCAAGATGCCACTTATCAATGAACCAACCGTAAACTTCGGGGCGCATCCATTGATCGATCGGGCTGTAGCGCAGGATGAGAAAGACAGAAGCGACTGCGATGCTTATGCTAAGCAGCCAGCCCGGCGCCGCAATCACCGCAGCAGGCCCGTTCAGAGAGGGACGGGCAAGGACGCCCGCATACATCGTGCCCAAAGCTAATCCGACCATCCATAGAAGCTGCCACGCATATAGATCAAAGGCGCCGGTTGAATTCTCGGGTACGCTCAAGCCGAATAAGTTAACGTGACGGTACAACCAGGCCCGCAGGCCAAACTGGGCTGCGATCCAGACCGCAATGCTGATATAAATCACCAGCTTCCAACTCCAACGCTTCGCGACGCCGCGGGCGACAGGTGTAAGCAGCATGAAGACGACGTACATGGGCAGGATGTCGAGCAGCGACGGACGATATTCCAGCAGTAGCGATGCCAGAATGGCCGCCTTCGGACTCTGCAGATAAAACGAAAGCAAATTTTCAAGGGCGGCGCGATGAAAAGTGACCCCGATTTCGGCAACCAGTGTGAACGCGATCACAAGCAGGGCACAGTGATAGAGGTAAATCCGAAGCGTTCGCCTGGATACATCGCGGATGGTCGCGAGTTCTCCGCTCTTCTGCTCTTTGCGGTACTCCAATATACCCACCATGAACGCCGACAGGAATATGAACCCTTCGGCTCCCGATACAAACCCGAAAGTCTGGTTCGAGATGATGCTGGCCTTTGTCGGCAGATGGGTTAGCGTCATCCACACAAGCAGAAACCCGCGCAGGATATCGAGCTGAATCAGCCGGCGTCCCGGCCTCGCAGGCGCGGCTGAGCCGAAATTCACAGCAGTAGTGGCTGAGAGGACGTTTGCTTGGCCGGTGGCTGCCATTGGGCGGCGGACTCGATTCTTTGGATGCGCGGCCCGCGACTTTGGGAAACAACGTTTCGCGGAAAAAAGTTGGGGAAGCTAGCCGCCAGCTGCGAAGCGATCCTTAGACCTTCGGCTTTGGCGGAGGCAAATCGCGCGCTTTGCATTGCGAAAGAAAGCCGTTGCGCCCATGCGTGCCGTCACAAAAGGGCTTATTCTCCGCCATTCCGCAGCGGCAGAGTGAAATAACGGATCGTTCGCCCAAGCCGAAAGAGTTCCCCTCCGCATCTTGAAGCGTGAACTCTCCCTCAATACGGATCGGGCCGTTATTCACAATGGTGACTTTGGTTGCCATTCCTCCCGATGTTAGCAAGCAGGCCGAAAGCGCTGAAATGTGTGAATCGGTGCTTCCTTATAATTGGGAGCGCAGGGCAACCGAGTGATCCAATTCATCTACGACTCCGATCAAGAGCTCTTTGAAAACGCAGTGACGTTCGCGCAAAAACAGGTGAAGCGCCTGATTGAGAATCACCCGGACTTCTATCCCATGTACAGCGAGGGTGGCAGGTGGCGGCATGAAGGACCTGCCTGGACACACTGGTGCGACGGATTTTTGCCGGGAATGATGTGGCTTTTCTATCGCCATCTTGGACCGGATCACCCAGAGGCGAATTTCTGGATGGAGCAGGCGATTCGCTACAGCAAACCGCTGGAGGTCCGCAAGACCGACAGCGACGTGCACGATTTGGGCTTTATCTTTTTTTCGACCTATTACCGCTGGTACCACATCACGAGAGATAACGCGATCCGCGAGGTAGTGCTGCATGCCGGGAAAACACTCGCGCAACGCTTCAATGAAGAGGGCCAGTATCTCCGCTCGTTCGTCGCGGAAGACTCCATTTTCATCGACATCATGATGAATGTGGGAATCATCTTCTACACGGCTCGCGAATGCAACGATAAAAGGTTACGCGATATTGCCGTACGCCATTGCATGACGACCAGGCGATATTTGGTCCGGGGGGACGGTTCTACCGCACACGAAGGTATTTTCGATCTGGAAACGGGAGAGTTCCTGCGACAATCCACGCAACAGGGCTTTCGTGGCGACTCCTGCTGGTCGCGTGGATTAGCGTGGGCGCTATACGGGTTTTCCACCTCATTCGAATACAGCCGCGATCCACGCTTCCTGCAAACGGCCGAAGCCTGCGCCGATTACTACATCAGTCATACACCGGCGGACGGCGTGCCGCCATGGGACTACAACGCTCCTGCCGAAAACCGTTCGCTGGTCGATACGTCGGCGGCCGCTATCGCCGCTGCCGGACTCTTGCGCCTGTGCCGCTTAATTCCAGATCCGATGAAAGGGCATTTTTATTGGTCCACGGCCATCCAGATTTTGCGCACGCTTTGCAATAAATATCTGGCCATCGCAGACCCGCAATGGGAAGGGGTTCTGAAAGGCGGTGTGTATCACATTCACAAGGGGCTGGGCGTGGATGAATCTGTGATGTGGGGCGAATACTTCTTCGTTGAGGCATTGGAAGAAGCCTTGCGCGTCATTTAGCAAATGAGTTGAGGTCGAGTTCGGTCGAAGGTTTAATTTCCGCTTTAAGCATCGATTTCATCTGCTCCATCGCGAAGTCATGTTCCTTTGGATTGCAAGCCGCCACGCAGTCTTGTGGAACGGCGAGTTCCAGGTCCCGCATATACGCGTCGTTCGCGGTGAACAGGACGCAGCTGTTGGTCGAAACGCCGGTAAGATCAAGCGTTCCGCGCCGAGGTGCTTTAGCAGGATTTCAAGAGGCGTTTGATAAAATCCGGAGTGCTTTGGCTTTAAGACGAAATAATCGTCGTCTTCGGGAACCAGTTGCTCCACAAAGGGCCTGCCACGCACATCGTTCTCGAGACAGTGCTTCACGATGTCATCGAATTTCGATTGCCAGCGCCCGAAGTTGTCATTGATGTAAATCGCGGGTACGCCGGCGGCGGCAGCGCGCCTCTTGAGTTCTCGAATACGCCGCGCGAGGGGCAGAGCTTGCGCAAAAAGTCCTCGCCGCGGGGAAATTCGAAGTCGTTGATTACATCGATCAGCAACAGAGCAGTGCGGTGGGTGTCGGGCGCGCTGCCATGGAGATCATGCTGTTTGCCGGGGAGCGTGGTCACGCTTCTACTTAAGTCTATGGCTGTAAGTCTGCGGCCCAACGGCGAATACGTAATGCTCAGCCAGGCTCCCGCGTACATGAGGCCGCCGACAATCAGCGTCAAGTGCAGTCCAGATAGATGGCCAGAAACATAGCGGCCGCGGAACCCAGTACGCTCGAGGCGGCATTAATCGCCCAAGCCCAACGAACCGATTTGGGACTCACACGTTCCAGCAATGTAAGGCCGGTCGGGAACGGCATTCCCATGGCAAGTCCTACCGGGCTGATTAGCAGGACTGAGATCAGCAATTTCAGCGCAAAAGGCAGCGCGACTCCACTCTCAGTGATCGGCGTAATGACGAACGATAAAAGGAAAATGGCGAGCACGATGAGCACCAACACGCCGGCCAAGCGCCGCAACTCGGATTTGACCAGCCGCTTGCTGCAAAGCTCCAAAACCGCTGGAAAGAAGCATGGAGAAAATGATTACCGTGAGCGCGTATGTGGGATGTCCGAGAAACAGCACAAACTTCTGGATGAGCGCCACTTGTATCAGGATGTAACCAGTTCCGATGAATAGGAAGAACAAGAGCGCCCGCATGCTGCCTTTTCACGCGGTAATCGATGTCCCAGCAGCAGCGGAGGCAGCGACAGAATCACCACCATGGCTATCAAACTGATCGCCACCAGCTTGAAAAGAACCGGAAGGGCGGCATTGACTTTGTAATCCGCGGTTTTGCGTGAAGCGTGCAGCATGAAATCCCAGACATCGCCTGGCTGCACGGTGTAGAAGAAGAACGGACGGTCATCGGAGACCGGTCGGACATCGAACTGGTAAGAAGCGTAAAATCGGTTCACGTCAGGCGCGAGGAGAAGGTCGCGGAAGCGGCTTGGAATGTTCGTTCCGGGCACATACACCATTTGCATTTTGGCCGTTGCGACCGCGCTCTCCAGACGTGAAATGTCTTCAGGGCTGAATGCATGGCGCGCAATCAGGATCGTGTCCTTTGCTCCCCAGCCCTGTAGAGCTTGACCATTCTCCCGAATCACAGCGATGTTTCGCGCGGGATCGTTCTCGCCGAATCCTGTTCCAAAGCCGCGTAACCCAAGGAAACGACGCGCAGTGATTCACGTGGGGGAAAGAAGCCCCACCGCGTGAACGCCATCACGCCGTCGCTTGTCAGATGCGACAAGTAATCTACAAAGGCGTTGGTTGTATATAAGTTGTTTTCCGAAAGAGCAAAGGCACCGGCAGCAGTGGACGCCCATGTGTCGACGAGCGTGGCCTGCAACACCTGGTAGTGCTCATGGGACCGCCGTACAAAGGAGCGGCCGTCCTCCACCACAATTTTTACCTCCGGCCGGAAGTATAGATTGTTCGGCGATATTGCGGGAACTTCTGGCGCATGATGACGTTCGCGATAATCGGGTTGATCTCTACACCCGTGATGTCTTTGCTGCCGGATGCCAGTGCGCGTGAGACGTCCCAACCGCCGCCAGGTCCGATGATCAGCGTCTTGGCGCCGGGTCGAAGCACGTACGGCATGCCAGGGCCGGCATAGGTTAGCTCAAACTTTTGCTGACGCGTCAGATGTTCGAAATCGAAGCGCGCCACGCCCGTCGCGGCGTCCGCATCGATCACGATGCTCTTCATGCCGCTGCCCGGTTCAGGCTTCAGCGCAATGCGTGAGAACTCGTTCCACTTGACGAACTCTTCGTCCTTCAACTCCTGCCCTTTCGCAAACTTTACGTCGATCAGTAAGGACTTGTAGTTGTAAGTGATCAAGCCGACCAGCAGCAGTCCGACAATGACGGCGAAGAATCCGCCCGCGCGTGGCGCGTGCCAGGTGAAACCAAATAGCGCCGGACACCGCGTATAAAACCGCGGCAACCAGGATCGTGTTCGGACCGCCAACCCACTTGAGCAACAGCACCAGCACCGCGCATCCCGCCGCCGCGCCAATCAGATCGAAGAAGTAGACTCGATTCACCTGCGCGATGGTATCGGCGACC
>CAWKHS010000026.1:0-270403 GCA_963849445.1 uncultured Acidobacteriaceae bacterium
GTTTGTCTTACCGCAGGGGGCAGGCGCACATTTCCCTTTGCCGGGTAAGCGACTGTTTCTTAAAGCCGTAGGTTCAGCAACGATATTGATAGGCCAAATGGAGCTTCCAACCCTGTAAAGATAGCGAGACTTTGGTGCGGTATTTCTACGCCGGGGATAGCGGAGTCTGAGCGATACCCCAGAAAGACGTCTAAGTTTAGGCTTGTTTTAAGTTGCCGAATGAACAGCTTGTGATCCCGAAGACGACGCCAGAGATCGGCAATGTGTATAGGTAGCGGCTCACTTTCCCCAACTCGAGCCTGATAAATCCACACGTCAGTGGGTACGGAGTTGCTCCGGGCTTCGAATTTCGCCTAGACGATGTATATGCGTCGGATGCAGCCCCAGCTGCCGCGTAATTGCCTCAATATCTGGAATGGCGCCGGAAATTCTGCGGGATGCTGAATGAACAAAATACAGAGGTTCTTCATACGATGCGCCTTCAGCCAAGTTTGCGGGGCTGTATTCCATCTCGCTTCATACTCCAAGACAGACCTGCTCGCGCCTCTCGACTAAACTGCGTTGCGGTTAGCTCAGGTTTCTTAAGTTAGCGCTTATGGGGCTGCCCCCCAATTAATCTCACCGAGTGGTTGGGTCGCTTGCGGCTGGCATGCTTAGCCGATTCGGACCCTCGTCTTTCGCCGGCATCGTGATCTCGAAGAGCTGAAAGTCCTTATAAGGACCAGGAAAGAATCCGGCTGGTTGCACTTTCGCGTGCACATCATACAGGCACCGCAACAGCCAGTCCTCTGGGTACTCAACGCTCCCGAAAACCAGAAATTGCGGATGCGCCGCGACAAACTGCCGGTAGGGCTCCACTGTCCCGCGCATGGGGAAGTAGTTCTTCAACGTCGGAAAGTTCTGGAACATCGTGGCATGAGCATACTTGATCGAAAGCTTCCGGTCCGTCAGGTAATACATCCGTTGCGCCGTGATTGGCATAGCGTACTTACTAAGTTCGAGGAAGGTCAAGCCGCTGGCAATCACCAACGGCAGGTCCGGCCGCACCTTGCCCATCGCGGCTTCTCTCGCGGGCCATTGCTTTTGCACTTGCCGCACCTCGTAGGCCGACTGAACTGCTCCGGAATCGTAGACGAAAAGTAGGCAACATGCAACGGCCGCCGCAAGCCGGCTGCCGTTTGTCAATCGCGCAACCGCAAACACCAGCACCAGCGCGTACCCCAAACCGGACAAAAGCGCATAGCGTGGGAAAAAGGCGCCATGCGTCAGCATCAGAAGCAGAATTAAAAGCTCCGGTATGGCGAGCAATCCCAAAGTGAACACCACGTCCACGCCGTCCATCCGCGATGCGGGATTCGCCCGGAAGCGCTTCGGTTGGAAGCCCACCAGCAAGGCCAATCCTGCCGCTATCAGCAAGGCGGGAGTCTCAGGCAAGAGGGAATGATAATAGAAGGCCGCCAGTTTCCGTGGAGAGGCCTCAAAGACGGATGGAAACAAAGAGCGTTCGAAGCGGCTGATCATGCCGACGAATGCGAGCCCAATCACAGCCGGCCACAGCAGCGCCAGCCAAACAGTCCAATCGAATCTGCGCCTGCGATACTGCCGCCATGCCTCACCGAGGCACAGCGGCGCAACGTACACCATGCCGAACATGTGGCTCAGGTTCAGCCCCCCGACTGTACCCGCGAGCAGCAGAACCGGCCATTTGCTCCGGTTCTGCTTACCTGTCTCATCCCACGCCAGAATGGCGAGCCCAAACCAGGCAACCACCAGCGCATACGGGCGCGCTTCCGTCGCATACAGAAAAAACGGTGTCGCCCAGAACGCCAAGACCGTCAGCAGCCCGTACACTTCGCCCAGCCGCTTCCGTATAAAAAGGTAGAAACAAACACTTCCGAGGAAGAAGGCAAGGATCGAGGGCAATCGGGTCACGTAAGCGCTATCGCCGAGGGCGGCGAGCGACGCTCGCACTGCCAGATACTCTAGGGGCGGGTTGAGGTCCAGCCGCACTTCACGAAGGAGTTGCGGCACTGTGGGAGCTTGCGCGATGTAGTACGTGTAAAGCTCGTCGTGCCACAATTGCCGGCATCCGGAAATCGATGTCGCGACGACGTACAACAGCACCACGAGTCCGATCACCAGAAAGCGATGGTACCGGGTAAACCGAAACGTTTGAAACTGCTTCTCCGCTCCGGCCCTCCAACTGGCGAAGCGGGAAGATCTGGCGCCGGGTTGAGCTTCGCTCGCCGCCGTTGAGTCTGCGGATTGCAACTATGCTCATTTTAGCGAAGTAGCCGGCAATCCTGCTCTCATCTGGGACGAAGAGATGCTTGTGACCGCCCGCAACAAACGCACACAGTGTGCCGATAAGGGAACCGAGGGCCTTAGACGCCCTGTTCATCACGGCACTCCGGGCAATAATGGCAAGGGCAAAACCCTTTATAATAAGCCGGTTACAGGATGTTAACGTAGGAGCTTTCGTAGACTGGTGATAGGCATGCAAGCACAGAGAGTAGAGCAAGGGAAGCGGGCGGTGATCATCGGGGCGGGACCGGCGGGGTTGACGGCGGCATTTGAGCTGTTGACGCGGACCGGGATCAAACCGGTGGTGCTGGAGAAGTGCGATTACATGGGCGGGATCTCGCGCACGGTGAACTACAAAGGGAACCGGATCGATATCGGAGGCCATCGTTTCTTCTCGAAATCGGACCGGGTAATGCAATGGTGGCTGAAGATCCTGCCGATGCAGGCAGTGGAAGGCGAGCACGCCGAAATTACCTATCAGCGCCAGACGGCGAAAGTTGCGGCGCATCCGACTCCGTCGGATCCGGAGCGCGAGGACCGTGTGATGCTGGTGCGGAACCGAAAATCGCGCATTTATTTCATGCGGCAGTTTTTCACGTATCCGATCACGCTGAGCGGGGACACGCTGAAGAAGTTGGGGTTGTGGAAGACGGTGAAGATCGGGTTGAGCTATATCCGGTCTGTGCTGTTTCCGATCAAGCCGGAGACGAACCTCGAGCAGTTTTTCATCAACCGCTTTGGGCGCGAGCTGTATTTGACATTCTTCAAGAGCTACACGGAGAAGGTTTGGGGGATCGAATGCAGCCAGATCAGCGCGGAGTGGGGAGCGCAGCGGATTAAGGGACTCTCGATCTGGAAGACGCTCACGCACATTGTGAAGAAGATGCTGCCCAAGAAGCAGGGTGACATTGCGCAGAAAGATGTGGAGACGTCGCTGATCGAGCGCTTCTTATATCCGAAGTACGGGCCGGGGCAGATGTGGGAAGAGGTGGCGGGGATCGTCAAGAGCCGGGGCGGGGACATCCTGACTCACTGGAACGTGGAGACGATCGAGCACAGCGGCGCGGGGAGTAATCGCAAGGTGACCGCGGTCATAGCGCGGAACGACGAGACGGGCGAAACGCGGCGCTTCACCGGCGATTACTTCTTTTCGACGATGCCGGTGAAAGAACTGATTGGGGATTTGCAGCCGCCCGCGCCGCCGGCAGTGCGCGAGATTTCGGATGGCCTGATGTATCGGGACTTCATTACGGTGGGCGTGTTGTGCGAGCGCATTAAGCTGCGTGACGCTTCGGGAAAGCTGGTGGAAGACAACTGGATCTATATCCAGGAGCCGGACGTTTTGGTGGGGCGCTTACAGATCTTCAACAACTGGAGCCCATTCATGGTGGCGGAGCCGGGCAAGATCTGGATTGGCCTGGAGTACTTCTGTAACGACACGGATGCGCTGTGGCATAAGAGCGATGCCGAGATGATTGCGCTCGCTAAGCAGGAACTGGCGTCGATGAACATCTTGGATCCGGAGGATGTGGAGGATGCGACAGTGATCCACATGCCGAAGACATATCCGGCGTACTTCGGGACATATGACCGGTTCCCGCAGGTGATCTCTTACGTGAACCACTTCGACAATCTGTTCTTAGTGGGCCGCAACGGCATGCACAAATACAACAATCAGGACCACTCGATGCTGACGGCCATGACAGCGGTCGACAACATCCTCGACGGCGTGCGCAGCCGCGACAATCTCTGGGCCCTTAACACCGAGCAGGAATACCACGAAGAAAAACGTGAAGATAAGCCGTTTGAAAAGCCCGTCACGGAAAATGAAGAAGTAGCGGTCTCTTAGCGAATTTCCGCGGTTACGCGCCACGCGGGTCTGCGCTTATTAAACCATTGCAGCAAAAACGCAGCCGCCAGGATCGTTATCAGCCAGTGGATTGGATATTCTTGCCGGAGGCCGACATGCACCAGATAGTTCGGCAGCGGGTAGATCAGCAGAATCAATCCAACCACTGCTCCCGGTATTCGATCTTGGCGGAATAGCAGCAGGAAACCTGCGAAACCCAGCCAAATTGTAATAGCCAATACCAAGGTCTTCACGAGCGACGTTGGATCGTAGTACAGCCAATAACAGCGTGCGCGGCCAAGCGATAACTCCAGAAACCGTTGCGGATGCGTAGCTATCCAGTGCTTCGCTTCAGCGGCCGCTTGTTTGTTATACGCAACTTCGCCCATTGCGCGTACCTTCAGCGCTTCGGTCCTGCTAAGCAGCGGATGGTATTTATCGAACACTCCCTTCAGGTAATTCACCCGCTGATCGGGCGTCGCATCGTCGTTGTTGGAAATCCGAAGTTCCAGGCCGAAGTTGGTGCGCGTTACGACGGGAGAGCCCAGCGAGTAGTAGTTGCGGATGACCCAAGGAGACAAGCAAACCGCCACGACTACGATCTCGATCGCGCTAAACGAAAGATAACGCGTTGTTCCCATCGTGCGGCAAAAGAACCAACCCGCTGCCAGGAATACTAGGAACAGCGACAAAAGAGCTGGTACGAACAGCAGCGAAACTCCCCACGCCAGGCCCTGCATAAGAGCTTGTCTTTTCGATAGGTCGCGCCGTGTCCAAAGACGTACCGTCAGGACTGCCAGCAGTATCAATGCAAGTGCGGTGTAGGGTGTTTCCCAATCGCCTTTTACCTCGACGATCGGTCTAGCCGGGTAGATCGCTCCGAAAAATCCGGCAATAATGCCGGCGCGCCGGTCCATATGAAGCGCCACAGCCGCGGCCGGAAGCAGTGCGTAGATCAGTGATGCAACCGCGGCGGCGAATATCTGTTTTATAAGTTCTCCGGACACTCCGGTACCGAACATACGGTAAATCGCCGCCAGTATGAGCGTGTAACCGGGAGCTACGTGCCCTGTCGGACCCGTAGGCACAGCATACGGATTACCGAAAACTCCCGTCGTAGCCAGCGAAAACGCGGTGCGTTCCAGCTCAGTGCGCGTTACGTCGACGTAGGTATGGAAATGCAGGATGATGGCTACGCGGATCAGGAAGGCGATCGCAAAAATCACGAAACCCAGCTGTAACGGACGCAGTCGTCTCAATGATTTCCAAATTTTTTCTACAGTTTCCATTCCGCCAAGTCGAGATTATGATAGAGAATGACCGCTCGCCTGTCCTACTCCGCAAGAGCCTCAAATGATTCTGGATTGTGAGTTGGAGGTTCTGTCGGCTCGTCGGGATCCTCCAACTCGCGGACAATTCGATCTCTCACCGCGGGGCGGCATTTCAAACGCGCTCGTCTTCGCGCTGCTGCTCGCGGTTGTGCTGATTCTTCAAGTGGCAAGCGGCGCTTACCACTCCGAGTTCAACGGATATCCCGATGAGTCGGCGCACTATGTGACTTCGCTCATGGTGCGTCAATATATTACCGCGCCCCATCCCGGCGCACCTGTCCCCTTTGCTCAGGATTATTACGCGCATTACCCGAAGGTCGCCTTCGGACATTGGCCTCCACTCTTATATGTTGTCCAGGCGGTGTGGATGAGCCTGTTTTCTCCTGCGCGGGCTTCGCTGCTGCTAGAGCTTGCTCTTACTACTACCGTGCTCGCGTACTCGGTTTTTTCGCAGGCGCGAATTTGGTTAGCTCGCCGGCCCTATGGAACGGCGGCCAGCGTTTTTGCTGGGCTGCTGGTCGTTTGCATCCCGCTCATCCAAACCTACACCGATGAAGAAATGTCAGAAACACTACTGGCGCTGACGTGTTTCTGGAGCGCTATCTATTTTGTGCGCTATCTTGATTCGGGCCGCTGGCAGGACAACTGTCTCTTTGGGGTTCTTTTCGCTCTGGCTGTTCTCACGAAAGGCAGCGGATGGTTGCTGACGTTGGTACCCCCTATTGCTCTGCTGCTTACCCGTAAGCTGCGTCTGCTCCTGCGGCCACCCTTCTGGTTGGCTGCTCTCATCGTAGGAGCCACCTGTATTCCGTGGCAGCTCATGACGATGCATTTGGTTGAAGAGGGCTGGGAAGGCGGATCGCGTCCGAGCGTTCAGTACACGGTCGCGGCTCTTTCCGGGTTCTCTGTGCGGATGCTTCAGGTTGTCGGTCCCGCTTTACTGCTGCTCGCGGTGCTCGGTATTTTCGCGAAGATCCTGCTGCCGATGTTCAAACGCCCTGTCGCTTCCGCTCCGGCAGTGATGTTTTCGCTCATTCTGGCGGATTGGCTGTTTCACTCGCTCGTGCCTGCCGGCGTTGAAGATCGCAAATTGATTATGGCGCTGCCGGCGCTGGTTCTCTTCGTGCTTGCCGGAGCTGTCTGGTTAGCGGGTCGCCTGCCCGTTCCGGCGCCGCTTCGAAAGTGGAGATTGCCCGTCATCGGCGCTCTTTCCGGCATTGTCTTCTGTGCGCATACGTTTGCTATTCCGCATGAAAAGCATGAAGGGTATATCGAAGCGGCCCGTTATATCGAATCCGACCCCACGTTGCGTAAGGCGACCATCCTCGTCTCGTCGGAATCGAGCGGCGAAGGGCCATTCATCGCGGAAATCGCGATGCGGCAGCCTCATCCCGCCGGAGTCATTCTGAGAGCTACCAAGGTATTGGCCCACGTTTCCTTCGATGGCGATATCTACCAACAGCTCTTTCCCGACGCCGAAAGCGTCTTCAATTACCTTCGCCAGCGCCATGTCCAGCTAGTGGTGCTCGATACGTTTCCGCACCGCATCAACTTCCCACACGATGCCTTGTTGCGGCAATTGGTCAACCAGCCCGGGCGCTTCAGCCTTATTGCCACTTTCCCGAAGGGTTCGTCCCCGGCTTCAGGGCAAGTGCAGATCTATCGCGCTCAATACGCGAATTAACAGCCGTGTGATCTGTAATCTGTCCCTGCTGCATGCCCGAGCTGCGGGTGTTCCTCCCGCCCTCATTCCCGCCCGCATCAACCAAGGACAAGTGATTACCCTCGCAGGGAATGTTCACTCGCTGGCCCGCCCCCAGTTCGATCAAGGCGCGGCCCCGCAGCATCTGCCCATGAACCGTATGCTGCTGGTCCTTGAACGAACCCGGCAGCAGACGCTGCGTTAGCTCAACCACTCGCGGACCAGCAAAATCCCGAATCGCCTATGTATCACAAGTCGCTGGTCCCGGAGCAGTTTGGAGAACACTTCGGCCTGGGCGATCAGGATGTGCAAAAGCTAACGTCGTGGCTCGAATCCCAGGGATTCTCGATCGACGAGGTATCGCAAGGGCGCACCACGATTGAGTTCTCGGGAACCGCCGGCCAGGTCCAAAACACGTTCGTTTACGACAGTTCTCTCAACAACAGCGCAAGTGTCATTCAGTGGGGTAATTCCGAAGCGCCGGCGCAGAAATGGATGCTAGTTCAAGTGGAACCATAGGCTGACATAGGCACCCGATTCGCAAGCGGCGTCCACGACTGTAATAATCAACAAGGAGACCTCGAGGTCGTGGAGCAATCGCTGGCTTGAAACAGGAGACTACTTCGTCTGCGCGGGAGCGGTTGACCTCCGCTGTTTCAGCGGCGCCCCAGCGGCCCCGTTCACGGCTGATTTACTGGTTGGTCGCGCTTGCGCTCGCCGGGGTTCTACTGTATTTCTCCTTGCGTGGCATCGATTGGGCTGGGGTCTGGCGAACCCTCGCGCGAGCGGATTTGCGCCTAGTTGCTCTTGCGGCGGCATTGGTTACCCTCACGCTGTTTTTACGAGCCGTCCGTTGGCGAGTATTGCTCCAGGCTCAAGGACACGTCGACATGACGACGGCGTTTTGGGCTACCGCCGCAGGCTATTTCGGAAATAACTTCCTACCCGCGCGAGCCGGCGAACTTGTCCGGACAATGATGGTTAGCTCTCAGTCCGGTCTCGGCAAAATGTTTGTGCTGACCACCGCGTTGTCGGAACGGATGTGCGATGCCATCACATTGGTGGTCATCAGCTCCGTGGTTTTATTGACTCTGCCGGTCCGACCCGGCTGGTTCGATCACGCCGCGCGGCCGTTTGCGGTTTTAGGACTCGGGGGCGCTTTGGCCATAGCGATTCTGCCCAAGCTTGAGGGTCTATTGAGACACTTACTCGGCCTGCTGCCCATGCCACACGGACTGCGCGATAAGCTGCGCCACGCGATGGAACAGATTCTGATTGGAATCCGCAGTTTCCATGACCCTGGCCGGCTCTTGCGGTTTTTAGGCCTGACGATGGTGATTTGGTTTGGAGATGGAATCGGGACGATTGTAGGGATGAAGGCGCTTGGTATGAGCGTCAGTTTGCCCCTAGCGCTGTTGCTGATTACCGGGTTGGGACTTGGCAGTGCGCTCCCTTCGACGCCGGGTTATGTCGGGATTTACCAGTTTGTTGCGGTCAGCGTGCTGACGCCGTTCGGATTCAGCCGCACTGACGCCATCGCTTACATTCTGTTGGCGCAGGCTCTGCAGTACGTCGTCATGACGGTTTGGGGCTTGATCGGATTTACGCGCTCGCGAAGGATGGTGCAACTTCCGGCGGCCAGTTAAAAGATTTGTCGATGGAAATACAAGAAGCTATAGCAACCTTGGATCGAGCGGCAGGCGATGCCGAAGACGGCCTGCCCGAAGAGTTGTTCCTGTTTGTCAGTCGCGTGACGCCGCTGATTAACGTGGATCTATTGATTCAAGATGAGAACAAACGCACCTTGCTCACGTGGCGCGATGACGAATATTTCGGACAGGGCTGGCATCTGCCGGGCAGCATCATCCGCTACAAAGAGCGAGCGGTCGACCGGGTTCAGAAATGCGCCGAACAGGAGTTAGGCGTCGAGGTGGAGTTCGAGTCTTCGCCGACCGTGATAGTGGAAACGGCGGAAGAGCGGAGGACTCGTGGGCATTTCATCTCACTTCTGTATCGCTGCACGTTAAAGACTGAGCCTGACCCGAAGCGGAGAGCGGGCGAGCATCCGAAACCCGGAGAATGGGAGTGGCACAACGGGTGCCCGGAAAACATTCTCAAGGTGCAGCGGGTTTATCAGAAGTACTTTTAGCGGCTACACCGACTTTGGTCTCTTTCCATAGCCGCTGGGCAGGAAGGATGAACACCGCGAGCGCGCACAGCGCCGCCGCGACGAGTACAACAAAGGCGCGCGTCACCGCGGAGAATCGTTTGAACGGATTCTTTTCCGGGATCACGGGATCAAGCAATGCGAGCCCGTAAAAAAGGATTTGCGCCGCAATCGCGAGCGGGCGCCATGGATCGGGTAGGCCGAAACTGCTGGCGGCGGTCACAATGAGGGCAAAGGGAAGCAGCAGGCGTCCCAGTTTGTGCGAGAGAAAGTGAACAAAGCGCCGGTTGCCCGGCCAAAGTAGGGCGGGGAAACGAAACAGGATCTGGTAGACGCCGGCTTGCGTGCGCACTTTGCGCCAGAACTCGGAGTGCAGTGCGGTGGGGAGATCGTACGCTTTTGCCTGATCCTCGAAGAAGATCCGAGAGCCGCTGAAAACGGCGGTGAATGGCACGTACACGTCGTCGAGCAAAATGCCCGGGGGTACGGGAACAGCCAGTTCTCGGCGAATGGCGTAGATAGAGCCGGTCGCACCCAGCATGGCGTCGATCCGGTTCAAGTTGCGGCGAATCCACTTCTCATATTTCCAGTAGAGGCCGGTGTTGAACTCTTCGTGACTCAGTCCCTGGCGGATGACGAGTTCACCGGTAACTACGCCGACAGAGGGATCGGCAAAGCAGCTTACCAGAAGCTGAATGGCATCCGGATCGAACTCCTGGCGTACGTCGGATAAGACGATAATGTCGCCGCTGACGTTCTCAAAACCGCGGCTGACCGCAATGGCCTTGCCTCCCGGCGGAAGAGTGAGGAGACGGACGCGTTCGTCAGGGTAAGCGAGGACGAGTTCGTTGGTCCCGTCGGTCGAGCCATCGGAGACGATCAAGACATCGAGTAGGTCAGCCGGGTAGTTCGAACCCAGCAAGGAGCGGATTTTCGCCTCCACCCAACGAGCGCCGTTGCGAACCGGAATGATGACGGACAGGCTCCGCGGCACGAAGGCCTTCTGGATCGGCTTGGGAAAGAGGCGAGCGTAAATCGCGAGCAGCAGCGGATAGCCCATCAACACGTACAGGAGGAAGTCTACGCTGGCAGTGAAAACGACCGCTGCGCCACTCATGCGGTTCTGGCGGGGGAAGCGTGAACCGAGCGAAGCGTTTCTTCAAACTGGCGGGTGACTTGCGCCCAGGAGAAGTTGGCCTGGATCAATTCGAGAGCTTTCCGCGCGAGGGCGGTTCGGGCGCTGCTATTTTCGAGAAGGTCAAGACATTCGGCGGCGAACCTTTCGGCGGTATCGGCGATGCGAATGGTCTCGCCGTGCTCGACCGGAAGTCCTTCGGCGCCGACGGTGGTTGAAACTACTGCGGTTCCGGCCGCCATGGCTTCGAAAATTTTGAGGCGTGTTCCGCCGCCGACGCGCAAGGGAACGATGGAGATGGCGGATTCCCAGAGATAAGGCCGGACATCGGGAACCGTGCCGGTCACGACGATCGAATCGTTTGCTTGCGCCATCAGCGAAGTGGGCGGATTACGGCCTACGATGGCGAGGCGAACGTCGGGCTTTCGCGCCCGAATCAGGGGAAGGACTTCGGACAGGAACCACTGGGTCCCATCGATGTTCGGCATCCAGTCCATGGAGCCGAGGAAGACAAGATCGTAGCGGGGGCGAGCGGAAGCCGGAGGTTCGAAGTAGTCCAGATCGACACCGGTTGAGACCGAGGAGGTTTCGCGAATGCCGAAGCGCTCGCGCATCATCTGCTCGTCCACCTTTGAAACGGCTACGACGTGCGCGGATGCCTGGCAGACGGCGCGTTCCCAATCGAACATGCGGCGGGCTTGCTGGGCGAAATAGGCCCGGTGCAGCGGCGTGCGGCCGCTTTGCGCGTGACGCTCCCAGATGACAGTTTCGACATTGTGCTGGAACAGTACCCAGCCGGTCATGTCCTCAATGTTGATGCTGGGCGTAAGGAAGTCACAGATTTTCGCGTCGAAGTCGTGCTCGGAAGTGAGGCGCGAGATGATGTCGCGCATGGCTTCGGAGCGATAGCGCGTGCCGGCTACCGGATATTCGGAGAAGAGTCCTTGAACGAGTTGCAGCGCAAAACGCGGAGAACGTTTCGAGACTGCTTGATGGGGTACGGGATAAGCGCGCGTCGAGTATTCAGGACTGCGGCGCAGCCCTTCGGGGTTGGCGGGATCGTCAAAGGCGACGTAATGCACTTCGTGATGCCGGTGCAATTGGCGCAGCATTTCTAAGGTGCGAATCTGACCGCCGCGCGTCGTGGGATGCAGGAAGTCTGTTTTTACCCAGAGAATCTTCATACCGCTTGGGGGATCGGCGTATCGGTTGAGACGGGATTCAGCAGCCCGTCCCAATGTTCTTCTCTACGGCCGGTCAGGAAAAGGTCGCCCCAAAGCTGTAGATTGAGCAGGCGCCAGATGCGATCCGTGGCGTCTTCGGTATGTCCGTGCTGGCGTTCGATGAGATCGCGTACATAAGAGAGATCAATGTATTCAGCTAGCAGCCTCTTGGGGTCGAGCAGCAGATCGTAGAGCGGTTGAGCGCGGCCGTCGAGCAACCATTGGCGCAATGGGGTGGGGAAGCCCATCTTTTTGCGATAGATGATGTCATGCGGCAGAAGATCTTCGACGGCGCGTTTGACGATGTACTTGCCTTGCCCGTTGCGGATCTTGAGGTTGTCAGGCACGCGAGCGGCGAACTCCACGAACGGATGGTCGAGGAAAGGCACGCGGCTTTCGATGGAACACGCCATGCTCATCTGGTCCTGCTTCATCAGCAGTTCGACGAGATAGGTTTTTTGGTCGGCGTAGAGCATCTGCGAGAGCACAGAGCCTTTCCGCGAGTTCCAATAGTCGAGATATGTCGCATAGGGGCTCGCAGCTGCAGTGAGACTTTGACCGAGCATGCCGCGGCGCTCGGAGGCGGAGAAAGCGCCGTAGAAGTTGTCGAGCTGCAAAGATTCGACATTGCCCTCGCGGCCGAGAAAGGTGTGTTGCAGTTTGCGGCGCAGGTTGGCCGAGAGCAGATGCGAATGCTGGATGAAATGCCGGATGGCGGCCCGTAGCGGGCCGGGAACGATGCGATAGCGGTCCGCCCAGCGGCGGTTGAACAGATAGTGCTGGTAGCGGTGATACCCGGCGAAGAGTTCGTCGCTGCCTTCGCCCGTCAGAACGACTTTCACATGCTCGGAGGCGAGGCGCGAGACGAAGTAGAGCGAGACGCTCGAAGGCCAGGAAATCGGCTCATCTTCATGCCAGACGAGGCGCGGCAGGGCATTGAAGAAATCTTCCATACCGATCACGGTTTCGTGATGGTCCGTGCCGATGGCTGCTGAGACCTGGCGGGCGTACGAAAGTTCGCTGTAGGCGGCTTCCCGATAGCCGACGGCGAAGGTTTTGACCGGTTCAGTACGAAGGCGCTTCATCAGCGCGGCGATAGCGCTCGAATCGACGCCGCCGCTGAGGAACATGCCGAGCGGCACGTCGCTCATCAGACGCATGCGGACGGTTTCTTCCAGGCGTTCGCGGCATTCGCGAATCCATTCTTCGTCGGACTTGGATTCCGTTGCTGTGGATTCGGGAACGTCCCAATATTGCTGGATGTCCATTCGTCCGGAGACCGCGTCGAGCGTGAGAGTGTGCCCCGGCATCAGTTTGCGGATGCCGCGGAAGAGGGTCTCTTCGCCGCTGGTGTAACCGAATGCGAGATATTCCGAGAGCAGCTTTTCTTCTAGATTCGCCTGAATTTCCGGGTGGCGCAGCAGCGCTTTGATCTCGGATGCGAAAGCGAAAAACCGATCGTTCGAGTAGTAATAGAGCGGTTTGATGCCGAGCCGGTCGCGCGCGCAGAACAGTTTGCGGCGATCGCGATCCCAAATGGCAAACGCGAACATGCCCCGGAACCGCTTCACACAATCCGGGCCGTACTGCTCGTAAGCATGAACGATGGTTTCGGTGTCGCAGCGCGTGGTGTAGTGATGACCCGCGGCTTGCAATGCCGGGCGAAGGTCGGCGTGGTTGAAGATTTCGCCGTTAAAAGTGATCCAAACCGAGCCCGTTTCATTCGACATGGGCTGATGGCCGCCGGCGACATCAATGATGCTGAGGCGCCGGTGACCCAGGAATGCGGGACCGTCCTCATGCATGCCGTGGCCGTCCGGTCCGCGATGGCTGATCACGTCCAGCATTCGTCGCAGATCCGGCCCGGAGGCCGCTGACCGCTTCAAGTTAACAAATCCGGTGATTCCGCACATCGTTCAAACCATTGTCTCGCTGAGAGGGAATGCGGGGCAATTCCCCGGGGTGGTCCTATAACGATGTGAAAAGGTTTTAAGGTTCATTCGTCCGGTTGATTCGTCTATTGATATTGCACGTCATTTTGAGGTGGTGTGCCAATGCGCTGTTAGGCGCGCTTAGTTCTGTCGCGCGCTTGGGTCTGCATCTCGTATCGGCAGATTCACGCGAACGCCTGGCTCAACAACAACTCAGAGAAGAGTTCGCGCGAATTGTAGCGGCTGAAGCTAAAGGCTTAGGCGCCTGGGAATCGAATCGCATGCGCCTGCGCCGGGAAGTGATGTTGCGGGATGCGCGTGGATTTCTCACCTGGGACGTCATTCGGGAGACCATGTTTCCGCCGCCCTACGCAACCTTTGCGCGAACGGAATTACGTTTTCTAAAGCAGCACGGCTGGCCGGTATGGCGGGATGCGATCCGCGAGCGGGCTGCCGGCTTACCGTTGCCTTGTGTGTACTATCCGGCGAGCAGCGCGAACGCGATTCATCACGCTTACCACCTGTGCCGATTTGAGGAAGATGCGGCGGTAAGCATTAGAAATTTCCGAACCATTGTCGAATTCGGCGGCGGATATGGATCGCTGTGCCGCATTGCGCATGGCGCTGGCTTCCGTGGGCAGTATGCAATCTTCGACCTGCCGGAGCAATCGGCCTTGCAGCGCTATTACCTGAGCGCGGTAGGGATTCCGAATGTGCTCTTGTTGTCGGAAATAGAACAGGTACGGGCGCTTGCGGAGACATTTCAGGGCCCGAGGTTGTTTGTAGCCACCTGGTCGCTGAGCGAAAGTCCGCTCCCTCTGCGAAGCGCGATGTCGGACGTAGTGCGCGATTTCGAGGGCTTCTTGATCGCTTACCAGAGTGAATTTGGGGGGGTGGACAACGCCGAGTTTTTTCAAGGATGGCAGGGCTGGTTTCCCAATGTGCGCTGGACGATCCACAGGATCCATCATGTACTCGCAAGTACGTATCTGTTTGGAATACGTGAAGAGATGAGATAGCCGGCACGCATATTGCACACTGGTCATGAATGCGCAGTAGAGCTGAAGTGGCGTTTCGCGCAAGGCAGGAGATCGCGAATTTATTCCTGCTTGTGGCGCAGCCAAAATTCCGCGGCGAAGTTCCAGTCACTTTAGCTCTGCCGGACGGGCGCGCCGTCGCCGACGAATTGCGCGGTTCCGATTATGCGAAGGAGGTGGAAACGACTGCGCAAACGATTATGGCGCATCGCTTTCCCGTGCTCGGAATCGAGATTGAAACCGGACGCGAGATTCGCTGGCGGCGAGACTACGTGCACGCCAAGGAAAGCGGGATCGCGTATTTCCGGCGCATTCCCTACCTGGACTTCGCGGCCGTTGGCGATCACAAAATCGTCTGGGAGCTGAACAGGCATCAGCACTTGGTTGTCTTAGCGCAGGCATTCCTGTTTACGGGGCGCGATGAATACACGCGCGAGATTTTTGCGCAACTGGAAAGCTGGTTCGAGCAGAATCCGTTTCAGCGCGGCATCAACTGGGCCAGCGCGCTCGAAGTGGCATTTCGGGCACTGAGCTGGATTTGGGTATATCACTTCGTCGGGGCTGAGATGCCGGACGAATTTCGACGGCGCTTCTTGACGGAGCTGTACAGGCATGGGCGGCACCTTCGAGAGAATCTTTCCGTTTATTTCTCACCGAACACTCATTTGTTGGGCGAGGCGGTTGTGCTGCATGCGCTGGGGAAGTTGTTCGCAGCGTTTCGAGAGGCGCAAGATTGGGTAAAGCGAGGCGCAGACATTGTCGCCGGCCAGCTCGATTTTCAGGTGCGGCCGGATGGCTCGCACTTTGAGCAATCGACTTATTACCACGTTTACGCGCTGGACTTTTTCCTGCTGCACTATCTGCTGGCCGGACGCCCGGCGGAGTTCAAGCCGGTGCTGCAGCGCATGGCGGACTACTTGTTTTGGCTACTCGGACCAGCGCGCAGGATAGCGTTTCTGGGCGATGACGATGGCGGCCGGCTGTTCCATCCCTATGGCGACCGGGACCAGTTTGGCCGGGCGACGCTGGCGAGCTGTGCGATCGTGTTCGACCGCGAAGAGTGGATGGGCACAAAGCGCGATGTAGCGGAGCAGGCGGCTTGGTGGCTCGGCGCGAAGGCGCTGGCCGGTGACAAACGAGAGCCCTCGATCGTAGTGGGCGTGCGGGTATTTCGCGACAGCGGGGCGGCGTTTCTGGAATCGGGCGACCTGCGTTTGCAGATGGACTGCGGCCCTTTTGGGTGGGCGGGCGCCGGCCACAGCCACTCGGATACGCTGAGCGTGATTTTGTCAGACCGCGGCGAATGGGTTTTTCTCGATCCCGGTACGTACACGTATATCGCGGACCCGGCAGAGCGGCAGTGGTTTCGGGGCTCGGGCGCGCATAACACCGTGCGCATCGATGGGTTGGACCAGGGCAGGGCAGCGGGCCCCTTCCGCTGGGTTTCGAAGCCCGAGGTAGAACTGACCGTTTGGGAGCCTAACGAACTCGGCGGTGTGATCGAGGCAATTTGCCGCTACGAAGAGTTCACACACCGGCGGCGCGTGGTGTTGGAAGAAGGTCGCCTGGTGGTAACGGACGAAATTGAGGGCGGTGAGGGCGAACACGTTTGTGAGCAGATTTGGCAGTTGGGGCCCGCGGCCAGCCAAGTGAACATGACGTTTTCTGCTCCGCCCGAGCGATCGCTATCCAAATTCTCGCCTGCGTATGGAGTTAAGAGCGTTGGGGAGTCTTTAACAGTGCGAGTGGCGGGGAGATTACCGCTACGTATAACAATGGTGCTCGAAGCGAACGGGAGCGGCAGTGTCTCGGAAGATGAAGAGTGTTTGCAGCGCGCCGATAGCTTGGCGTTGGGTCACCGTTTGGGGAATACGCGGCGCACGTAGGGCCCAACAATGCTCTTAAGCACTTCGCGGAGCGTGGCGAGAGCGACGCGCCAGTCGCGCAGATCCAAATCGTAGAAGTAGACCGGCGGGCGGTAAGAACGGATGAGTTCGCCCCAACTGAGCAGGCCTGCTTGGCGGTAGCTTCTCAGACTGGAAAAATCCCGTTGGACCGCGATGTGGCGGAATTGATGCGAATTTTGCCGGACCGGCTGCACGTCAATCCCGATGAGGTCGAGGTAATGGAGCCAGCCGATATCGACGCCCGCGTACGGTGCGGCATCCGCAGTGCCGCTGTATCTGGGATTGGCTTCGATCAGTTTGACGCTGCCGTCGCGGGTATCGCGTTTGACCTCGAGTTCACAGATTCCGGCATAGCCGATATTCGAAAGGAAGCCGGTGAGACAGTTCGTCCGTTTCGGGATCGTCGACAGGCTCGACGACGCTCGCTGAACCGAAGTAGATGGGGCCGGTCCGTAGTTCGCGCACAACACAACTGGCCAGCCGTTTGCCAGTGCCGCTGTAGCAGGAAAGATAGACGAGTTTGGCTGTATCGGGGCCTTCGATCATCTCCTGTACGACCACTTCCGGCGTGAAGGAATTTACCGACTCATAGCGGGCGCGCAGTTCCGAGGGCGTGGCGGCGGTGGCTAACTTAGTTCCGGTCAGGGGATTGGCCGCGGGCATTTTCTCCCATTCGCGGCAGTGTAAGGGCTTGAGGAGACAAGGAAAGCGAGCGGTGGATGCAAAGTCTTCGAGTTCCGCAGCCGATGTAATGAATTGGGACCGGGGAATCGGCATGCCGTGCGTTTGGGCCAGGGCGTATTGATTTTCCTTGGTCGCTAAGGTGGCTTGCAGAGGAGCCGCATCTTGCCAGAAGACATAGTGCTTTTGGAGTTCTGTGACATGCGCGGCGATGGCGGTGACAAACTGATCGGAAGCGGGAATCAGAACCGGTTTGCCGCCGACGCGGGCGGCTAAATCGACCATAAAGGTCAACCAGGCGGAAGGATTCTCGTCCGGATTGGGGCAGAGAAAGGTCTTGCCGTAGACGGAATGGAAGCCCGGTAGAGCGGGATTGCAGTCGAACGCGACGGCCTTGACGCCCCTGGCGAGGAGATTGCGCATGAGAAGAAGGCCGGTATAGAACGCGCCCCCGACCACGACAGGCGGCCAGCCCGGCTGAGCCTTGGCTGGATTGGAGCCTGCTGAATCTCGAATGGCGGCGAGCATGCGTTTCCTCAGAATACTTCAGATATCAGCTATGTTGCTGAAATTAAAGCTCCTGAAAGCGGGCCGCAGCTTACAATGGCAGTGCAAATGACGTCTTCGGCCGAGCAGCAGGGATTCGCGGAAGGATTACTACGGATCGCCATTGTCCTCGATTCCTACAACGTATCGGCCTGGATTGCGAGTGTCGTCGATGATTTGCTTAATGCCGCGTTTTTGCAGGTAACAGCGGTAGTTCTCCTGGCTCAAGATAACGCGACTGATCGCGAGCATTCGGGGCATTGGCTGTTCCAAAAATATGCGGCTTGGGATGCTGAGTCGAAAGCCGTTGAGGATGATCCGCTCCGGAAGGTCGATGTTGGTGCTCGTTTAGCGGGCGTGTCGAAGGCAAAAATCCCGGAGTTGGCAATGGACCGGCTCAATGCTTTGATCTGGCTGACTTCGCGGGAGCCGGAGCAAGCCGTGGCCGAAACTGGCCCGAGCACGGGGTGTGGTTTTTTCGGCAGCGCGAAGCCGCTTACTTTTGGGAAATCTACGAAGGAAACCCGGTCACGCGCTGCGCTCTGGAGGTTCTGCGCGAAGGGGTGGATGCGCCGGAAGTCATTGAGGACGCTTTTTCGGCGACCGTGCAAGGGTGGTCCTGGCAGCAGAATCGGAATGTTCCCTACTGGCGAGCGTCAGGGTTCGTTTTGCGAGCGCTGCACCGCCTGCGTGACGGGCACTGGCAGCCCGCCTCGAACCGGGCGCGCAGCGCGGAGCCGCCCGGCGGAAGACCTACTAATTTCCAGGTAGCCCGCTTTCTCTTGCGGAACGCAGCACGCACGGTGAGCCGCCGCATCCGTTATCGGAATAAAGAGAGCCATTGGTTTGTTGCCTACAGGACGGACCGTAGCAAGTTCGTTTGCGATAGCGAAGAGCTCGATTTGAGCGGATTTCGGACAATCCCTGCACCGGAAGGGCACTTCTATGCAGATCCATTTGTGATCGAGTGGCAGAGCCGGAATTATCTGTTCGTGGAAGACTACCTTTTCGCTGAGGGCAGGGGGTGTATTTCCGTCATAGAGATCGGTCCGAATGGCGCAATGAGCGAAGCCGAACGCGTGCTCGATCTGCCGTACCACCTCTCGTATCCGTTTGTGTTCGAGCATGAGGGCGCGCTATACATGATCCCGGAAACTTTGGGCGCTAAGCGGATAGACCTGTACCGAGCTGCAGATGGGCCGATGCGATGGGAGTTGGTGAAGACGCTCAAAGAAGGTGTTGAAGCGGTGGATACGACCCTTTGGATAGAGAACGAAGTTTTCTACTTTTTCACGAACATCGCAGGGCGCGGCGCGACGGTCAACGACGATCTGTATCTGTTCTGCGCAGACGATCTCATGGGCGAATGGAAGCCGCATCCCGCGAATCCGATTGTGACGGATGTACGGCGCAGCCGAGGGGCGGGCAAACTATTCCGGCGAAAGGGAAAGTTGATCCGGCCGGCGCAAGACTGCTCGGTCCGGTACGGCTACGCCTGCCAACTGAACGACGTTGAGGTGCTGACAGAAGTGGAGTACCGGGAACGGCCGCTCGTACGGATTGAGCCGGATTGGGCTCCGGGACTGATCGGGACGCACACGATCAACAGCAATGAGGATTTTGAGGTCATTGACGGG
This sequence comes from uncultured Acidobacteriaceae bacterium, assembly GCA_963849445.1. Classification (GTDB taxonomy): domain Bacteria; phylum Acidobacteriota; class Terriglobia; order Bryobacterales; family Bryobacteraceae; genus Bog-105. The sequence goes on from CAWKHS010000026.1 coordinate 19,451, forward strand.
CAGGTTTACGGCAAGAGGTATACGGGAAAGCGGTAACCGAAACTTCTCATTTTAGAGTTGTCTCAAGAAGTTCGACCAGGAGTTTCTCGGCGGTGAGCAGCCAGGCGATTCCACGGCCGCCAAAAGCCACCGCCGGTTTGGTGCGCCGCACAATCATCGCGCCGCGCTGCCGCATGGCAGCCAACGCCTTTTCGCAATCTGCAACTTCGTAACAGATGTGGTGGAGACCTCCGCCGTTTTCGAGAAAAGCGCGGACGGGTGACTGTTCACCCGCAGGCTCCACGAGTTCCATCTGCACATCCGTGCCCGGGCAGGGAAAGGAAGGAGACCTTCACACGTTGAATCGGGTCGTGAATGATTTCCTTGGTCCAAGAGCCGTTTACAGAGCGAGCAAACGATTGCGCCAGTAGCCTCTATGCTGGAGACTACAAAGCCTATATGGTGCAGGCGAAGCAGTTCCTGTGGGACTTCGGACAAGCTAGGCGGCAGTATGGGTCAGCTTTCCCTTCAAGTAATCGGCGATCTGCGAAAAGGTTGTCAACTCGGCAACGTCTCCGAAATCCATTTCCACGCCGAATGCCTCTTCGATCAGGTTCATCAACGTGATGGCGGCGACTGAATCCCAGGTCTCGACGGAGTCCTGAGAGGCGGCTCGTAGCTGTTCCGGCGAGAGATCGGGAAACACGACGGCGAATACATCTTCTAGGCGCTGTTCTACAGTTTGCATTCAGTAAATTGCTAAGCTCCCTTATTCTAATCGGTCTAGAAGTAATGACGCTTTATGCGACAAGCATGCTACTCAGGGCGCTTGCTTCAGCAGCGTGAGGTAGAGATTTTGGATCCGCTGGACGGCGGCTTCAATGGGGAATTCCTCGCGGGCGGTCCGAACCGCATCGAGCGCCAGGCGGTCCCGGAATGCAGAGTCGCGGATCACGCGGCGTAGCGCACCGGCGAGGCTTTGTACCGAGCACGGCTCGAAGAGAAGGCCATTGCGCTCGGGAACAATCAGCTCGGGCACACCGCCCACTCGGGAACCTATGACACAGCAACCGCAGGCCATGGCTTCGAGCAGCGCATTGGGAAAGCTTTCCGATTCCGAGGACATCGCAAAAATATCGATGCTTCGCAGCCATTCGGCAACTTCTGTTTTGCTCGGCTCAAAATGGCAGAGGTTTTCGAGGCCGAGCGCGCGGGACCGCTCCTGCAGGGAAGCGAGCATGGGTCCGCTGCCAACGATGAGGAGACGCAAGCCTTCGCTTTCATTCTTTACCTGGGCGAAGGCATCGAGCAACAGGTCAAGGCGCTTTTCCGGACGCAACGCGCAGACGGCGCCGATGATGAGCGGAGGCATCTGGAAACACTTTTCGTACGCGAGGTTCAGGCGCGAAGGCGCGAAGATCGACGCCATTGTGGCTGAGCACGACTTTGTCCGCCGGCACGTGCGCGTTTTGCACGAGATCGGTTCCGACGGCGGCCGAGTTGACGACGATTTTGTGAGCGGCCCGGGCGCTCAATCGCATCAGAAGATGATGCTGGCGGCCGGCGATGAGGCTGCGGTAAGAGAGTTCGCTCGAAATCACGGCGGGGGCGCGATAAAAGCGGGCGACCGGGACGGCGAACATGTCCGCCGGGGCGTCGAACGCATGGACGACCTGTATGCCCTGGGTTCTGATGAAAGCGCCCATGCGGCGGGCTGCACGCAATGCCGCAGTTGACGCAAAGGACGGCACATCGAAGGGCACGATCGGGATGCCCTGCTCCTGCAACTCCGCCGTGCGAAGGCCATTGGGGCGAAAACAGCCGACGAATGGCTCGAAACGCGAGCGGTCGAGCCCGATGGCTAGCTTGGTGAGATCGCGCTCACAGCCGCCTATGCCCAGTTCGCGAACTATGAGCAAAACCGGGATGGGCTTGGAATCGGTCATCGAATCAACGGGAATCTCAAAACAGCGCCTTAAAACAGATATCGGCAATAGGCTCTGCCCGGAACAGGGGTAAGCAAGCCTAAGTTACTGTTAACGGACACTTTGAGAACGCGGGGCCACGCGCCTTGAAGGCGCGGGCCACATCACCCTATAACGCTTCTCCCGGTAGAATGAAGGAATCCGGGTCGATGAGAACAGTGGCACATCCGTGAAGCTCGCCGAAGCACTTTCTATTATCCGCAAAAGCCCGGAAGACGGTCTCGATTTCAACGTGTTGCTGGCGTGTGGCTTCACCCCGCTGCATCTGGGGAACTATCTGGCGGCGCACCTGCAGAAGGCAATGCCGGCGCGCAAAGTGAACGTGAAAACGGGGCTGTACGATGATGTCGCCGGTACTCTGGAGCAATTTGTGCGCGCGGAGGGCCAAGTCGGTGTTCTGGCGCTGGAATGGGCGGATCTTGACCCCCGGCTTGGGTTCCGCCAACTAGGCGGCTGGGGACAACGGGTGATCGGAAGCATTTTAGACGCTTCCGAAGCCAAGCTCAAACGGCTGGAAACAGCTGTTTCCGCGATATCGGCATCTTGCAAACTGGCGGTATCGCTCCCGACGTTGCCATTGCCGCCTGCCTTTCATACGCCCGGCTGGCAGGCGAGCGAAGGAGAACTGGCCTTACAGGAGCTGGCCGCAAGTTTTGGGCGGCGGATCGCGGCGCATCCTTCCGTTCTGGTCTTAAACAGGCAAAAACTGGATACTGTATCTCCTCCCGAGATGCGCTACGACATTCGATCGGACTTGCATACCGGCTTTCCTTACACGATGGCGCATGCCGATGCACTGGGCCAAGCACTGGCGACGCTGATCGAGTCGCCGGCGCCTAAGAAGGGAATCATCACTGACCTCGACGACACTTTTTGGGCGGGCTTGGTCGGCGAAGTAGGGCATGAGAGCGTTTCGTGGGACCTGGCGAGTCACAGCCAATTGCACGGGCTTTATCAGCAGCTGTTGCATGCGCTGGCCGATCAGGGAGTTTTGGTTGCGATTGCCAGCAAGAACTCCTCGGGACCCGTTCAAAAGGCATTGGCGCGGCCGGATTTAGCCATCCGGCAGGAGAAGATTTTTCCCATTGAAGCGCACTGGGAGGCGAAGTCGGGCTCTGTCACACGCATCTTGGATGTCTGGAATATCGGGGCCGACAGCGTGGTCTTTGTAGACGATAGCCCTATGGAACTCGAGGAAGTGAAGGCTGCCCATCCTGGCATCGAGTGCATCCGCTTCCCAAAAGGCGATTATGCGGCCGGGTTGGCCCTCTTGCAGCGCTTGCGTGATTTGTTCGGCAAGGCCCGGCTCTCGGAGGAAGACGCGTACCGGCTGGACAGCATCCGCCAAAGCCAGGAGTTTGCGCGGACGCGAGGATCAGCGGGCTCCCCCGAGGATTTTCTGGCTGCCGCTGAGGCAGCAATCACTCTGGAGTATGATCCCCCTGCCTCCGATAGAAGAGTAGTAGAGCTGGTCAACAAGACCAATCAGTTCAATCTGAACGGGATTCGGTATACGGATGCGGAGTGGCACGCACTTGTTCGTGAACCGGGCGCCTTTGCGATTGCTGTCTCTTACCAGGACAAATTTGGACCGCTCGGGAAAGTGGCGGTCCTACGAGGAAGGCGCGACGGAAGCCGTGTTCGCATAGATAGCTGGGTAATGAGTTGCCGGGCGTTTTCGCGGCGCATTGAACACCAGTGTTTGCGCGCGGTTTTTGAGCGATATGGGGCGAGCGAGATCGTGCTTAATTTCAAACCGACGCCGAAGAACGGACCTGTCCAGGACTTTCTCTCGACGCTGTTGGGCCGGGCAGCCGCCCCAGAGGCTCGCTTGTCGCGGGACGACTTTGAAGCGAGATGTCCGGCGCTGTATCACGCTGTCCAGGAAAAGAATGGATAAGCTATTTGCGGCCGGAGAGCGACTCATTCACGAGAGGAGCGCGCGCATTGGCGTTTAGGCGGAATGTGCACCCCCGAATATGAGCCGCCTCGCTGTTGCCCGCAATCTCATCCGGCATCGCCTGGTAAAGAATACGGCGGCCCTGTTCATCGTGCAGATCAGCACCTATGCCGCGCCGATGCTGGTGCTGCCCTATTTGTCGCGCGTTTTGAGTACCGACCATTTGGGATTGATTGCCTTTGCGTTGTCGTTCAACTGGTATTTCATGAGCCTGGTGGATTACGGGTTCAATCTTACGGCAACACGGCGTATCGCGATTCATCGCGAGGATCCGGCGGAGATCTCGCGTATCTTCAGTGCGGTCATGACTGCAAAGGTGTTGCTGACGCTGCTCGGTTTTGCACTGATGCTGTCGGTTGTGCTTTCAACGGCTAAGTTGCGGGCGCACCTGGATCTTTTTTGTATTTGCTACATGCTTGTCATCGGGGACATGCTTTTCCCGTTATGGCTTTTTCAGGGTCTCGAAAAGATGGGGAATCTGGTGTGGCGCGATCTGACGGCTAAGATGCTTGCGCTCATCTTGATTTTCGGGTTTGTGCGCCATGACCGCGATTACTTATGGGCGGCCGCGTTTCAATCCGGCTCCATGCTGGTGGCCGGCATCGCCGGGCTCTGGGCGGTATTTTTGTCAACGCCTGTGACCTGGGTGCTGCCTCGGATTAAAGACGTGCGAGGCGCCTTGTGGGAAGGATGGCCGGTATTCCTTTCAATTGCGGCGAATACGCTGACCACTTCCACCGATACCTTTATCCTTGGATTGCGATCCGGGCCTACCGATGTCGCTTATTACTCGAACGCCTATCGACTGATCGTCGCGTTACGCCAATTGGTATCGCCCGTTGTCACGGCGCTGTATCCTCACATCAGTCACATGGCATTCAAGTCGCGCGAGAATGCGATTGCCTTTCTGCGCAAGTATTCGCTGGTATTGGCTGCGCCGTTTTTTCTGGGCGGGGTGGTGCTGTGCCTCGGCGCGGGCCCAATTGTGAAGCTTCTGTTTAGCGCCAAATACATTCCCAGTATTCCGTTGCTGCAGATTTTGGCGTTCAGCCCTTTTCTGCTGGCGCTGCAGACCAGCTACGCCACCTTTTATATGCTTGCTTTCGGTTACGAGAGGGAGTGGTTTCGAATCGTTCTCATGACTGCGGCTTTGAATTTCATCGTTCTGATCCCTCTGATCTGGTTGATGTGGCCGCCCGCCGCAGTCGCGATCACCGGGATCGTATTAGACACTTTCGTCACCATCGCGACCTATTTGTTCTTCCGCAGGAGTAGCGTGGCCGTACCGCAGACCGTCGCGGCCTAATCGATCGTCATGGGTATTCTTGAGAATCTGAGTCTAAAGATACGCCGCGGTGAAACTCCGTTCTATCGGACAGTCCGCGCTGCGATCAAAGGCCTCCTTCGCTCTAATTTGCCGGTACCGGGTTTCTTACGGCCGGTTTATCGCGGGCTATACGCGCTGCCGTTTGCAATTCGATTTGTTTTTCAGTGGGCACTGAACTACTTTTATCGAGAGCCTGCCTTTCGGAGCCGCTGCACGCGTGTGGGGCGTAATCTTTCGCTCTACGCACTGCCGGATGTAACGGGTCACACCGAGATCTACATAGGCGACGATGTGAATCTCTTCGGGCACCTCGGAGTAGGCAGCGGGCGCATTTTCGATCACCCAAAGCTAATTATTGGTGACCGTGTGGATCTGGGCCACAATGTGTTCTTCACAGTCAACAAGGAAGTCGTGATCGAAGATGACGTCAATGTCGCCGATAATGTTCGGATTGTCGATAGCGACGCGCATCCGCGAGATGCCGAGGCACGGGCGCTCGATCTTCCGCCGCCGCCTGAGGAGATCAAGCCGGTGAGGATCTGCAGGAGAGCGTGGCTCGGGCAAGGCTGCGCGATCATGAAAGGCGTCACGATCGGCGAAGGCGCGATTATCGGCGTCAACAGCGTAGTCGTTACCGATATACCGCCTTACGCTCTGGCGCTTGGGAATCCGGCGCGCGTGCTCGTCAAGGACGTTCGGGTCGGAACTGGCCAGGGCGCACAGCCGGCAACTCCCGTCACGCCGGCAGTGCCCTCTCGGCAGGCGGGTTGACTCGCTTGGCTGGTGTACGGAGCAAGTCATCGATAGAGTCGTCAGCCTCAACAGCGAGTCTGGATGAAGGCTTTCCAGAGGCGACGGTGCCGAACCGGATCTCGAATAAAATTCGGGTTCTGCTTATCGCTCCATCCGCTGCGATTGTTGGCGGGCAATCGGTCCAAGCAGCGCAGTTATTAACCGTTTTAGGCGAAGTGCCCGGGTTAGAGATGATCTTCTTCCCGCTCGATCAGACGCTGCCCGCATCGTTTCGTTGGATTTCGCGTATCCCCTATCTGCGGACTGTCGTCAGTTTGTTTTTGTACAATGCGAAACTTGCTTGGGCAGCGCGAAAAACGGACATTCTTCACATTTTCACGGCTGGCCTGTCTTCCTATACGCTTTGGACGATTCCGGCGTTACTGATCGGAAAGCTGTACCAAAAAAAGCTGGTGGTGCATTACCACGATGGTCAAGCCGAACAGCATCTTACGAAGTGGCGCACCGCCAAGCCTACACTCGCGTTAGCGGATGCCATTGTTGCCCCATCTTTGTTTCTGGTGGATGTCTTTGCAAAATACGGAATCGCAGCGCAGTCGATCTTTAATATCATCGACGTGAGCTGGTTCCGGTATAGACCGCGCAGCAAACTGAAACCGAGCTTTCTGAGCAATCGGGGCCTGGAGCCGCTTTACAATATTGAATGCACTCTCCGGGCCTTTGCTCTTGTTCAGCAGCAGTACCCTCATGCCGAATTGACGGTTGCGCATGACGGTTTTCATCGACCGGTTCTTGAGCGACTCGCGGAAGAGTTGAAACTTCGCAATACAAGATTCATTGGCCGGGTTGCACACAATGACGTAGCCGCTTTGTATGACTCGGTGGATATTTATCTGACGAGTCCGAACATCGACAACATGCCCGTATCGCTGCTCGAGTGCATGGCCTGTGGTCTTCCGATTGTGGCAACGCGGGCAGGCGGTATCCCGTACATTGTCAGGGATGGCGAAACGGCTCTGTTAGTCGATATCAACGACCATAAGGCATTGGCGTCGCGTGCCATGGAGCTCCTCCAGAATGAAACTCTAGTTGAACAGCTTACGGCCTGCGGATTAGAAGAGGTGAAGCGATATCATTGGCTTCCTGTTCGGCAACAATGGGAGACGCTTTATCGCACACTCGCGCAGCCCGGATCTGTTTTGGAGCGTGCCATAAGATGAGGTCTCGCTAGAAACTTAAGACGAAACCACCTGCTCTTCTTTGCCTTTGTATGTTCTTGAGTGCCTTTTTGCCAAGAATCGTCAATCAGATGATTCGGCAACTTGATCTCCGGTGATGAGACTTCTTGCTTGGGATTGCTTCGTGCAATGAGTCCGATGGACCAATCGCCCTCCCAGATGATCCCAAACCGAGGATTTTCTTCGATGGCTGCAAATTGTAAGCTGCCCAATCCCGCATTATTAAGGTGTGTAATCAGATCAGGCCGGGTAAAAACGCGCATTTCCAGTGTCTGCCCCGGGCCGCCGTGAAAAATCGGATTTTCGAAGATTTCCAAAGCGCCGTTCTTATCTCGATTTACAACGATATGGCCGCTTCGCAAATCAACTATGCGCCAGTCGAAGAGATTTGGAAAGTGTTCTTGTGTCGAACCAGACGGTCGCCAAGGGACGGTGAATACTACGAATCCATTCGGGCGAAGAAGACGCGCCAGACCATCGAACGCCGGTTGGACCGGTGGGGAGATATGTTCGAAAACCTCACTCGCGATCACGAAATCGTAGGAGGTTAAGTACTCGGGCTCAAGTTGTAGCAAATCCAACTTCGGACTCGTATGAAAAAACGTGTTCTGGAAGTAAAACTTGTCGGCCAATCCGTCCACGATCGGTTCCCAGTCACTCATCCCCAGCCCTCGGATCTGCTTGGCTACCGGAAACATTTTCAAGGGAATGCTACTCCCGAAAAGTTCAGTTGAGATGGCATGGACAATCCACCTGAATCTGACAGTCGAACCACACGTGGCGCAATTTGGCCGATCTCGCCCGAGATCAGCGCGAGACGGTACCGAGCAAAATGACGTGCAAACGTTGCAAGTGAAATCGAGCATTCTACTATCGGGACGGCGAATCAGAGCCTGATTTCGATATTCTGTGCGTCAGTCAGAAACCTTTGTCAGAGTCGGGCCTGACCCGAACCCTAGTATTCAAGATTGCATGAACGGGCCATCGGACCCGAAAGGTGACGCGGCGGTTGTCTCTCGTAGTGGTGATGGATCAATCCGTGCGACGGTGGGGCAAGGCAAAGTTTTCTCACAGCAGCCCGCCTCGCCAGGTTGGATCCCAGCGGTGAGGTTTGGAAACACCAGGCCAGAGAAGAGCTAAATCACTGGCTTGACCCGTATCTGAGACTCGCCGAGGCGCCCCGATCAGGCGTTCGGGGTGCCTGCGCTTCCAGAGTGAGACGGCTTCAACCTTCGGTATTCGCTAAGAGACGCGAAGAATACACGCTTCGCGTCTGACCCTCTAGAACGCTCGTCTGAATTACCAATAGTCTGGTTGCGGCAACTCTTCCTCTGAGGATCGGTACGTTCTCAAGGTTGTTATCTTGTCACTGAGGATGTTCCTTTGCAATTTTCGTCACCCGCTCAGGCCCTAAACTCAGAGCGGCTTTGCAAGCTCGCCGTTTGGGGTCTTGCCGGCTTATGTACGTGCGTAGCTGTTTATCTTTTCATTTTTTGCACGCTCTCTTTCAGCACCGTTCGATCACTGGCATTGTCGGCCGTACCTCCGGGATACGAGGACCGGTTTACTCCAGCGCTCTACTTGAGAATTGTGTTCGGCCTCCGTCTGCTGGCGCTGATTCTATGTGTTCTCTCGATAGCGTTGGGAATGTTTGCAGGCCGGATAAGCCGAGTTATCGGGCAAGCGTCGCGAGAGGTCGGCGCTTTGGGAAAAGATCTCACGATTAGAGCCCGCGCGTTGAAATACGATCAGCTTCACTTCATGGCGTTCTTGGCGGTTATCGTTGGAGCGGTCATTCTCAGGGTAGCGTTTCTCGGTGAGCCGATCAGGAAAGATGAATCGTACACGTTCATGTATTCCGCCAGCAGGCCCTTTTATGTCGGGCTAACATACTACACCGTAAATAATCACTTACTGAATACCTTGTTAATGCATATCTCCACCTCGTTGTTTGGCGCCTCGGTATGGGCAGTCAGGCTGCCCACCTTAATCGCGGGAGTCTTCTTGATACCTGCAACGTACGCCATGACCGGGCTGTATCACGGCAAGAACGCGGCGCTGATTGCCGCGGCACTCGTAAGCGCGAGTTCGCCGCTGATTGAATACTCATTCAATGCTAGGGGATACAGCTTGGGAGCACTGTTCTTTCTGCTGATGATTGTATTTGTAGGACTGGCTGAACGCGGAGTAGGCGGTGCGTGGATTTTGTTGCCGGTTTCTGCTGCGCTATCGCTCTATGCGGTTCCGACGATGGTGTATGGGGTCGGTGGAGTCTTCCTGTACCTGTTGCTCGGTCGGTCCGAAATCCCAAGGATCCTCTTTGCGGGAGTTTGCACCGCGCTGTTGACCGTCGTATTATACGCGCCGGTCCTGGCCACTGTAGGGCCCTCCGCTGTAACGAGCAACAAGTGGGTGCTTCCAGTTCCTCGAAATTTGTGGGTTTCAGAGTTTTGGCGAGAGCTGACGTCGCTCTGGATTTATTGGAATCTCGATCTTCCCAGGGTGATAACCGTATTGCTGGGCTTGGGCATCCTCGGCGGAGTAGTATTTTCGCCGAAGACGTTGCGATTGCCTCCTCTTGCCACACTTCTTTGCGTTGCCGTTGTAGCTGGGGTGCTGCTTCCGTTACAACGCGTGGTTCCGTTCCGAAGAAATTGGCTGTTTCTGCTCCCGCTGTGTTTCGCAGCTGCCGCCGTCGGACTCGATGCGCTCATTCGAAAAATCCGACATTCGGATGCTGTTTCAGTGACTCTGGCGATAGTGCTTGCCGCGTGGATGGGGGGTACGGTTCTGGCTGCGAAATCCCTGCGCAATTCTGGCATCGAGGCTGCCGGCGGGCATGGCTCGGAAGCGATCGTCATCGGCATGAAAGACCGCCTGCTGAAAGGCGACCAATTCATCTGCTCCGACAGCTTCGACTCGCCATTGGATTTCGAGATGTATGTCCACAGAATTCCGTACCGGCCCTCAGCTAAGGGCGATCTGCTGATTATCACTCCGGCGGGCGAACCGGCCGAGCGCACGTTAGCGCTTGCGAAAATCCCCAGGAGCGAGGTCCGCTCAATCCGGAAGATTGCACGCTATAAAGATGAAGATGTTTACCTGGGTGTGAGAGGACCAAAGCTGCCGTTCGAGCCGAACGGATCTACTGAGATGGGCGAGTTCAAGACTGCTGAGCGGTAGTTGCCGTCGCGGCACAGACTCCGCTTGTCAGTACGCGTTCCAGTTCTGAGCGATGTATTTGGGATCCTGGGCGAGCAAATGGTCCAAGAGTGATTTGTTCGACGGAGTCTCGGCCAAGCGAAGGAACCCGTCCGGTTTAGTGCCGAGGGCGCGATCGGTCTGGAACTGCTCAAAGAAGGGCGGTAACTCTGCCCATTTGATGCGGGGATCGTCACCTTCTACCCACGCCCAATCCGCGTTAGGACGCGCAGCATACAAGTGTTCAGACAACCAAACCTCCTGTCCCTCTTTCCAGGCGTTGAGCACGCGGTCTGCGAATTCCGCGCGCCAGTGCAAAAGACGCACTGAGGCGATTTCCACAACATCCACGGTCAAGTACTTGGATGACGACAAAGCATGATCGAGCGGGCGGGTGAGAGGTAGATAGTAAAACGCCTCATGCAGCGTCGGTATAAAAACGATAGCTTGGCCGGCGATCTCCTGATCCAGAAGAGTCGTTTCATGACGAACCTCCGAGGAGAGCGCAGAGGTTCCATGCGTGAGGGTGAAAACGTTGAATGCGAACGCCGATGCCAACAACCCAGCGACGCCCGCATATGCGAAACGCTCGCTTACACCGGTAGCTAAGGCAACCGCGGCCGCCACATAGAAGAACGGCAGCAATGGCAGGTAGCGAGACGTAGATCCCGGTTCAAAGATTACGATTGCAAAGAACAGCAAGGGAATGGACGCAGCGAGCAGAACGGTGAGTGTGGGTCGCGCCGATCTTTGACGAACAAGTATGCAAGCTAGCGCAGCCACGCCGACGTAGAAAAAAGCAAGTTTCAGGAACAGTGCGCCCGCCAGTTGCGGAATGTGAACGGGGTTGTATGGATCGTGGAAAAACCAACGTTTTAGAAGGATAGTGTCGGAGGCGAGTTCGTAAAGACTGCGGGGGACCCCGGTGGCGGCGCGCACAATGTTCAGATGTTGCGACCACCCGCTGTCGGAATCGACAATCCACTGCCTAAACTGCGCAACGCTGTGTATTCCGGTCGCGTCGGCGCCGGCGGCGAGAACCGCACCATAAAAACCGGCAAACGCCACGACGAAGATTACTGCTTGTGGAATCTTGGCACTCCAGCCGGTGGTTTTCTGGCGTTTGTCCTTTTCGTTCAGGGGCCACAGCAGAAGGAAAGCAATCATTCCTGCACCAGCGAAGATATAAGGAAACCAGAGCAGAACTGACATTGCATAGCTCACACCAGCAATGCATGTCCGCATGAGCGCTTTGCCAGTCGGGCGGACGTTCCCCTTTGTGAGAAGCCATAGCGCGAGACATTCGAAGCAGAGTGCTGGGATGTAGGCGCTGCCGAGGGCCATATAGTCGAGAAAGCAATTTGCGCCGCAAAACGCGATGGCAACAAGCGTTGCTAGCCGAAGAGAAACCACCCGGCGCAGTAAATCCCATATCAGGATCACAGTGACGAGACAGCAAATGAAATTCGTAGCAACGAAGAAACGAGCAACTGCTTGCACGTCCGTATCTCCGAATTGCTGCTGGAATCGCGGGCCGAGCCACTTGAGACCGACATAGCCCCACGGCCGCCAGAGCAGATGGCCGAACTCCCAAAACTGAACTGATTCTCCACGCGAATGGTGGACAACGTCGCCAGCGTAGCGGAGTGTATCTCCGGATTCGGTTGAGGTTGTTACAAAGTAAAGAATGAGAAATGAGACGAGCAGGACCGCCAACGCGAGGATGGCTGCCGGGCGTCGAGACGCAGCAGTAACCCCAGTTGAACGCGCTTCTCCGGTCAGTAATGACATCTGCTCAGTCTTTCGGCCGCTGGTTGTATTCTCTTTTATACAAAACTCGGGTGTTTTGCGATTCGGATCGATGCGCGGCTTCTGTTCGATTGCCCCTTGGGTTCGCCGGGATAGGAAAGGTTGGGGCCTGTCCTGCCGATATCCTATTTGTGAGGCTATGCTCGGTCTTGATGGTCCTGGTATTCGGGGACCACATCGGGCTCTTAGTCGTGGACCCGTTCTTTCGGTAAAATGCAACAAGCCCCAAGAGTGCAACTTCAACTCCGCTGCCTCGCCACCATCACCTGATGATTAGACAATGAGCGTAAGTCAACAGACGCGTCCCGCTCGCTGGACCGGTGTCTCCTTGGGCGACGGACAGCACAGGGGCGCGATTGTCAACCAGGCTGAGAGCCAACCCGGCAAGTTCAACATTAGGCTTCTCGGATTCTACATCTTCCTAATCGTTAGCCGGGTGCTCGACCTATCCCCTATATGGTGGATGCATATTCCACTGATCATCCTGGTCGTACTGATATTTATCTCGCTTGCACGAGGGGGCGTAAAGGACGCTCTCGAATCGAAGATCAGCCGGTACTTCGGTCTATTTACGGTATGGGTGGTTCTCTGCTATCCCTTCAGCTCATGGCGCGGTATGAGCCAGCCGTTGGTCGTTGCCTCCGTTGAGTTTTACCTCCTTTTCCTCATTATCGTGCAGGTCGTCAGGACTGCACAGGATTGGCGCATTGTGGCCGGCGGTTATGCCTATGGTGTTCTGATCGCGGCAATATACGGCTTTTTATTTGCTCGGAGTGTCGATGGGCGGCTCGCGCTTGTGGGAGGGACGTTCGGAGATCCCAATGGATTCGCCCTAAGTTTGCTCATCGGCGCGCCATTCTTATGGATGAAGGCGGCCTACGCCGATACATTTCGCAAGATATTTTTCCTTGGCTGCAGTTGCGTTGTATTCGTCTCATTTGCCAAAGCGGGATCTCGCGCTGGTCTGCTCGCATTGGGAACAATGATGCTGGTGATGTTCGTTATTTCCAACGCAAGGCAGAGGGTGATGATCTGCGTCGTAGGCTGCGTGGGCTTAGTGGCGGCTGGGGCATTGCTTCCGGGTTATTTGAGAGCGCGATATTTCACAATCTTTTCTCCCGCGAGCTCCAGCGCGAATCTCGACGCCTCAAGCCGGGAACAATTGGAAAGCGATATAGAATCGAGCGGCGAACGGCGGGCGCTACTCGAACAAAGCATTCACATGACTTTCGAGCACCCGATTTTCGGCATCGGTCCTGGTGTTTTTGCCTTCGCTGCGTGGGACGAACGGAAAGCAGAAACGGGCGCGGGCGGTCTCACGTTGGTCACTCACAATACCTATACTCAGATCTCGAGCGAGACAGGGCTGCCAGGGCTGTTTTTCTTCCTCGCGGCGGTGTTCTTGTGCCTGAAATACACGGTGTCAGATTACCGCGCTATGGCGCGATCCGGGTTGGATTTGGCAAAATCGGCAAGGTACCTTCTGATGGCGTTTTCGGCGCTGCTCGTTGGAATTTTCTTTTTGAGCACGGCCTACTCGCATTTTTTGGCTATTTTCATCGCGCTCGGCGCTTCTTTGCACAATGTTGTACGCAACGAAGCTTCGGCGGCTGCGGGCACTCGCGTTGCCTTACCGATGCAGGCGGCGGGCCGGATCAGCGGTTCCCAAACGGCAAAGGCCGTCGATTTGGGACGGCTGCGCAAACGCGTACCGTCGTATCTACGTCCGCGCGGTCTCGCCAAACCACCATCGACCGATGATGCGGCTAAGCGCTCCTGATCTTGCGAACTATTCTGACCGCTCGTTCTCCGATTCCTTGCTAAGCTCTTCGCATACGCATTAGTTGCATCTCTATGCGGAGCCGAGTCCCTCAGGGAATTCGCGTACCCTGTCCACATTTCATGCGATTCCGGCTGCCTGGAGATGCCTTCAAAGTAAACCTGCTCCGCATGGCCTGGCCGTCCGAGTTGCCGACGCGTGAGTGCAAGGGTCGAACGCGCCACGGTCGTATCGCGCCACTCGAGCGCGATTTGCAGATGTTGTTCAGCGGCGGCAAGTCTATCTTGGGACTCAACAATCGCCGCGGCCCTTTATAATCGGTTCATTCCATGAAAACGGCGGAAGAAAGGAACACGCTAGCCACGCTTCTGGAAAGCGACCGTCGCTACAAGTACCTCGACAGCTTCATAACGCTGTTCGTCGTCGTTCTCCTCGTCTCGAATATCGTGGCCGCAAAGTTCTTCGCTATCGGTCCCTTGCGCGTCAGCGCGGCCCAAATTCTGTTTCCCATCACCTACATCTTCGGCGACATCTTCACCGAGGTATACGGCTACTCTGCATCGCGTCGCGCCATATGGTACGGTTTCTTCGCATCCTTTATCCTGGTCACGCTGAGCTACATCGTGGTCCTAATCCCACCTGCTCCCGAGTACACCGACCAGCGCGCGTTCGAAACCATCTTCAAGCCGGTAGGCCGCATCGTCGTCGCGAGCTTGCTTGCCTACTGGTGCGGCGAATTCGCGAACTCGTTTACGCTCGCCAAGCTCAAATTGCTCACCGGCGGCAAATATCTGTGGACCCGCACTATCGGATCTACGGTGGTCGGCCAGGCGGTCGACACAACTGTTGTGATGTTCGCCGCTTTTTACGGAATGCGGTCCGTCAATACCATTCTTCGCTTGATCGTGGCGGGTTATCTCATCAAGGTTGTCTACGAAACGTTGATGACGCCTGTCACTTACGCGATCGTGAATTACCTGAAGCGCACCGAAGGCGTCGATTACTTCGATCGCGGCACGAACTTCAATCCCTTCGCTACCGCGGCGCGAGCCGCAACAGACTAGCCCAAATCAGCCGGTGCGCGCAGAAGTTTCACCGGCACGACCATCGAATGGCCGTTGCGCAGAATGGTCAGCGTAAGAACGTCCCCGACCCGTTTGCTTGCTATCGCCCGTACTAGTGAATCTTCCCGGTCCACTGGCCGGCCATCGATGGCGGTAATCAAATCGCCGCCGATTCCCAGTTCCACGTTTCCGATGTCCACTACCTGACGCGCGCCGCGAATACCGGCCGCTTCTTCCGAAGACCCGTGTACCACTTCCTGCACGAGTAGGCCGCCGCGCCGGGGCAAATCAAGTGCTTCAGCGAGGTCGCCCGCCACATACTCCGTACTGACCCCGACTTTCGGACGCTCCGTCACGCGTCCCGCTTGGTAATCGGTCAGCAACGCCTTGGCGCGGTTGATCGGCAGCGCGAAACCGATGCCCATGTTCGTCTGCCCCAGAATTGCCGTGTTAATCCCCACCACCGTGCCATTCGAATCCAGCAGTGGACCGCCGCTGTTGCCGCCATTGATGGCCGCATCGGTCTGAATCATGCCTTCCAGCCGCTGTTGATTCTCTCCATCGATCGCACGCCCAATCGAACTGACCACCCCCACCGTGAGCGTTCCCTCCAGGCCGAAAGGATTGCCGATTGCCAGCACTTTTTGCCCCACCTGAATATGTTCCGAGTCGCCCAGCCGCAAAAAATCCAGCTTCTTCTTGGGAGTGATTTCGATTAATGCCAGATCGTCTGACCGGTCCACATCCAGCGCCTTCGCATAATACTGTGTCTGGTCGTGCAGTGTTACTTGGATGCGGCTGCTGCCGGACACCACGTGGAAGTTCGTCAGAATGAAGCCGGCGTCATTGACGAGAAAGCCGGATCCAAGACTCTGGGAAGCGACTGGCTGAAAGAAGAAGTCCCTGCGAACCGCGGTACTGGTGATGTAAACCGTCGCCAGGCGTGCGAACTTATAGATGTCGATGTTGTTCTGTTCTTCCGGTGTGAGGCCCGCGCCTTTTACCGCCGTCGGTTCAGACCACTTCAGCGCGTTCGGAAACAGCGGCGAGGCCATTCGCCGGAGGTTCCAGTTCTCACCCGAGGTGAACCAGACGAACGCGCAGCTAAACAGCGCGGCCAGCAACAACGTTCGTGATCTCATGCCCGCTTCTCTATGGCGCGTTGCTTCAATTGCTGGAACATTTCACTTACCTGACGTACAGTGTTCTCCTTGGTACCGTTTGTATCAATGATGTAGTTCGCGTATTTCGCTTTTTCCGCAAAGGGCATCTGCTGCGCAAGTCTTGCCCGGACTTCATCACGTGTCAGATGATCGCGCTTTAACCCGCGCAGAATTTGTGTCTCTTCGGCGCAGGCGGTAAGGATCATGCAATCGAAAAACGTGTGCCGGCCCGCCTCTATCAGGATAGCGGCTTCAATCACCGCCACGCCCGCGGGATGCTCGGACCTCCAGGCGTCCAGTATCTGCTCCTCGAGACGAAAAACCACGGGATGAACTATGGCATTCAGTTGCTGAAGCTGTTCGGGAGAACCGAACACCTTTTGCCCAAGCAGCTTGCGATCAATCGAGCCGTCGGGCCGCAAGATATTCGGACCGAATGCGTCAATGGTCGGCTGGTAAGCCGCTCCGCCCCTCTCGAGCGCAGCATGTCCTAAACGGTCGGCATAGATCACCAGGCATCCGAGGCGTTCCAACTCACCGGCAACGAAGGATTTGCCCGTTGCATATCCGCCAGTAAGACCGGCTTTGAGCATCTAAGGCGGTCCTCAGTAGGTCAAGCTTGAAACGCCTGGCTGTGTCGGTTCACGCCGATGTGCTGTTCCGCCAACTGCACGGTATTCGCCATGAGCATCGCGATCGTCAGCGGTCCCACCCCGCCTGGCACCGGCGTGTAGGCGGACGAAAGCTCCTGCATCGCGCGCGGCTCCACATCCCCCACCAGCGCCGATCCATTCTTCGCAAACGCTACCAGCCGCCCCGGATCGCTACCGAAAAGCCGTTGCACTTCCGCCTCGTCAGTCAAACGGTTCATACCGACGTCGATCACCACTGCACCGGGCCTGATGTGCTCAGCCTTAACAAGCGCCGGCTTGCCGATTGCCGCGACTAAAATATCCGCGCGGCGGCACTCTTCCGCCAAATCCTCCGTGCGCGAGTGACACACTGTCACAGTGGCATTCTCGTGCAACAGCATCAACGCCATCGGCTTGCCCACGATATCGCTGCGCCCTACCACAACCGCATGCTTGCCCGCAATCGCGATCTTATACCGTTTCAGCAACTCGATAATTCCCGCCGGAGTGCAGGCGCGCGGCGCCGATTTGTTCAACACCAGGCAACCCAAGCTGTGCACTCCGAACCCGTCTACGTCGCGTGACGCATCCACCAAGCGGGTCACGGCTTCCTCGTCCAGTTGCTTGGGCAACGGCTTCTGAATTAAAATCCCGTCGATCGAGTGATCGCGAGTCAGCGGCACGATGGCCCGAATCAGATCGTCAGTCGTGATATCACCCGGCGGCGTGACTTCAATACTGCGTATACCCAGTTCATGGCACGCCTTGATCTTGCCGCGCACGTATATCTGGGAAGCCGGGTCACTTCCCACCAAGACAACAGCCAAAGCGGGCGCGCGTTCGCGCTGCCGCAGCGCCTCAATACGAGGCCGCAGCTCACTTAAAATCTCGTCCCGAATCTTCTTGCCATCGAGGATCACCCCGCTCATGCAACCGTGAGCATAGCAGAGGCGCACACGCCGGCCCGCGAGCCCTAGACGGCCCGTTTCTGCTCCACCTGAAGCGCGGCGATAAAGGCGCTCTCACTGCTCTTTGATGGCTCATCAAGCGCCAGCCGAAGCAGCGGCCGTGCCGCGCGTGGCTCCAAAAGCCGCATTGCCGTCAGGAATTGCTTTACTACTGTCGGACCGCCGTGCTCCCAGACAAACCAAAGGGGAACGGGCGCCGCTGCCGATCGCTGACGGTAAAACATCCGGTCCGCCCAACGCCGCCGGCCCTCTAAATTCTCCGGGTATTCGCGCACCACGTCGATGATGGTCTGCAGAATACGCATCTTAAGCGGCCCGGCGTAGGATGGCATAAACACAATAAAGTCCCCCCGAAACAGACGCATCTCGCCAGAAGAACTGCAGTTCGTAGTTGCTGTGGCTGCCGATTCGGTTTCACCCTTCCAATCTCGCTGAGGAGTGTTGCCGGAAATCTGTAAATAGTTACGGAGCCATGAAACATTTACCGCGAACGTTGTTCCCAAAAATAGGAGTTAAAGACTCTATTTCCGCGAACGATAAATCCCACAGCGGTACCACTATCTTGTAGAGGTTTATCTCGCATGTTGAACACTGCCTTTAAAAAGTATGTCTTACTAGCGCGGCTCGCCATTGTGTCTGCCTTTCTGAGTGCGATCTGCTCGGCCCAGAGCAGCGAAAATCCGGAAGACTTCCACATTGAAGTAACGGGATCGGCTTGGATCCTGAACACCGGCGGCCGAATTCAGGCCAATGGCTCGCCTATCGATCTGGTCAACGACTTAGGGGCTCAGCAGAATCAGCCCACATTTTACGGTCAACTCGTTTTCAAGCCGGCGCAAAAGCATCGCATCATCCTTGAAGGGACGCCGTTCGACATTCATGGAACGAACACGATCGACCGAACCGTCAGCTATCGAGGCCAAACCTTTAACGTAAGCCAAGCCCTGCAATCTACCGCTAACCTGACCTACTTTTTCGGTGGTTATCAATATGATGTGCTTAGCGGCCCACGCGGCCATCTCGGCTTTTCCGCAGGCGCCGCTTACCTCAGTGCAACCGGCACCATCGACGCCGTGCAAACCGCAACCGTCGCTAGTAAATCTGAAGTCATCGGTTTGCCTCTCGCTGGGGCCGAGTTTCGAATTTTCCCGGTTCGTGGCCGTCGGATTTTTGAAGTAGACGGCGGCGTGCGCGGTATGGGCTTCGGCAGCTACGGACACTACGTGCAAGCGAATGGCAATGCCGGAATAGGCCTCGGGCCACTTACGTTCCAGGCTGGGTATCGGGCCGTCAACGTGGATCTCCACCAGAGCAGTAATGGTGGTAGCGGACTCAGCGCGCGCCTGCAGGGACCCGTTTTTTCCGTCCTCGTTCGCTACTGATTCGATAAGCACGATTGCCCGTACTTGTCCCGGAGTAACCATCCGCATCGCTCGATGTCGGATGAACGTGAGAAAACGATGCCTTTTCGCCGCGGTACTGGGTCTCTGCATTACCCTCTCGACGCAAGCCCAGCAAGCTGGACGTCAGTTAACGCAGGTCTACCAGAATAACGATTTCCAGCTCACAGGTATTAGCGTCTCGAAGACCGGCCGCCTCTTCGTCAATTTTCCGCGCTGGTCGCCCGAATATCTGAACGCCGTCGTGGAAGTGATGCCCGACGGCTCCACAAAGGCCTTCCCCGACGAAGATTGGAATCGTTGGGACCTCGATCCCAAAACAGCCGGCAATCACCTGGTGTGCGTGCAAGCAATGTTCGTGGACGACACTGATTCACTCTGGATTCTGGACCCAGCCGCGCCCATGCTGATGAGCATCGTTCCCGGCGGCCCCAAGCTCGTCAAAGTCGATCTGAAAACGAATAAGGTATCGCGCGTGATAGCGTTCCCTCCAGACGTCGCCAAAACCAGCACCTACTTGAACGACGTTCGCTTCGATAACAAGCGCAACTTCGCGTATATCACCGACAGCGGCCTCGGCGGCATCATCACTGTGGATCTCGCCACCGGTAAAGCGCATCGCTCGCTCGACGGCGACCCGTCCGTCATGCCGGATAAAAGCGTGAAGATCGTCATCGATGGCAAACCAGTGCTTGGTCCTGCCGGCAACACCCCGCCCTTTCATTCCGACGCCATTGCGCTTTCGCCCGACGGCGAGTACCTCTACTACCAACCGATCGCGGCAACCACGCTCTACCGCGTAAGGACGAACGCTCTTCGCGAGCCCAACGGCAGACCGAAGCCCGAAAAGTACGCCAAAACCTTCCCCGTGGATGGCATCTGGATGGATGCAAAAGGCAACATCTATCTCAGCAATCTGCAGAACAACGCTGTCTCCCGCTTAACGCCCGATCGCAAAATTGAGACCATGATGACCGACCAGCGTCTTCAGTGGCCTGATACTTTCAGCGAAGGCCCGGATCACTCCATCTACATCAGCGCCTCCCATATCAACGAGTCGCCTACCTACAATCAGGGCAAAAGCACCAGAACTATCCCGTACGGCGTCTTCAAGTTCGAACCGTAGCCGCCGCTAGAGAACTGCAGCTGATACGAGAGACTTCCTGGTGAAGTATCGGAAAAGAGATCGTCCGTGTTGACAGGTACGATCCGCTTGGACCTAAGGAGATCGCGTTGTAAGCACGGCATACCGTCCAAAACGCCGCGTCTGAACGAAGCTGGTTGCAATGTACTGATCGAGAAGCGCGGATCCTCGATACGCCTCACGGACAAATGTCTCGTCTCCTTCGTCCGGAGCGCAGTCGAGAACGATCCAGTGCACATGGTTGCGCTGGAGATCGTATATCATCTGCCGTTGCACAGGCGCCTCGGTAGCGACCCTGGTTTCCAGCTGAAAAGTTCGAACACCGATAGGGCGGTCTGCGAGCCAATAAATCAAAAGATCGTTCCAGAAAACCCGCGACTGGTCCTGAACCCCCACAAAGATCGCATCGGCCTGACTGCTATGCGATCTGAGGAAACGGAGGGCGTCGAGTTCGTCTCGATCTGGATAAACTGTTGCCCAGCCTGCGGCGGGCACGGCTTCGTCAAGCACCTCCCTTGTGTCGTTTAAGTGCGGTCGACGAATGAACCTCGCTAGCAGATGCGCCCCGCTTTTAGCATTGGAAGCACTGGGCCGCAAAGCTTGCGTAGAAAACAGAATGAAGGAACTGGCCAAGACAAGAGCGAACACGATCCCGCGCGAGTGGACGGAGCGAGCCGTCTCGATTGCGCTGAAACAAAGAAGCAGCGCAACTCCGATCGGCAAGACGCGCCAGTGAAACCAATCCGCCCGACTGATGAAATAGTGAAGCAGGCCGCAATAGAAGAGAAGAGCAATTAGTTCGGACCGGGGAAGAGGATACACGAACAGGTGCAGGCACAGCACTGAAATCCATTCGGCCGCAATCAACACCAAGACTACGGCAACCGAACCGCCCGCCACGATGGCAAAGCAGGGTAGGAAAATCGCCAACAGCGCGGCGCTCCAAATGCCCGGCAACAAAACCCTCGATTGTGAGAGGCTGCGAAACAGGAACCAGGCGGCAGGCAGGGCCACCGCAGAAGCCACATCCGCGGTCAACTGAAGCGTGATAAATCCCCGGAGCGCCATCAACTTCTGAGCCGTACCGACGAACTCCGAAACGGCCTGAGGCGAACGACTGCCGTAAATCCAGAAGCAGATGCCGGTAGTGGTCACCGAGAAAGGGACTAAGAAGATGAGAGCCCTCCGCGCGTTTTCCTGGAAACGCCGCCCGGGTGCGTGCAGGGCATTCAGTAGCAGGTCCAGGCAGATCACCGCGACGGCGTAACCTCCGAAATTGATCCGGTACAAGACCGTAATGCCTGCCAAGAAGCCGGAGAGAGCAACTAGCGAGCGACGTGAAGCGGCGTTCAGATAGACCAGTAAAACAGCCAAAGAAAGAGCGAGGCCTGGGAACATCGGCAAGTTGGCCGCTGCTCCTACACTTGTCGCCAACAGCAGACCAGTCGCCGGTACAAAAACCGGGGGAACAGAGCGGAGATGCGCCCGAAATGCCCGGAGGGCTATCCACAAAACGATCCCGTAGAGGCTGGCGGTGACGAGCCTGGCCGCCAAAACACTCCTACCGAGCAGCGCGAAAACGCCGGCATTTACATACGCGTTTAGGGGCGGATAAAACGAGTAAAAATCGAGGTTTGGCGTTCGGCCCTGTTGCACCAGAACCCCATGCAGCAGCGGAAGCGCATCGTCGAATTGCCCGAGTGTTGCTCCGAACAGAGAGAGGACCGTAAACGCTGCGTAACCGCAGAACGCTACCCACAAAACAACAGAAAGGGCTCTACTCGCAAAGGGCTGGGTTAGCGCGGGTGTGCGCGCGATTGCAGCAGACAGAGATTCCATCGTCCCGATTCAAGAAATCATGCGTCTCATTGTATCCTTACGTCTCCTGATTACCCCTCCGGAAAATGGCCCAACATCAACTAAGATTCAAACGGGGTTTGTAGGCCGGACGAAGCACTCGGCCTGCAGAAACACTTTTTTCAGCGTCCGCAAAATCCACCGGAACAGCACGACCGACGAAACAACCGCAATCACCACCAGCGCAATAATCACCACCGGATGAAACACGGTCAATAAGGTCCCGCCGATGGCGATCCCGTCGCCAAGCAAACTCAGTATGAAATTGGAGAACGGCTCAGGCGAAGTGTTCGCAGCCAGCCGGGTGGCCGTTTTCGCGCTATGCGAACTCAAGGCCACTCCGCCGCCCAGCAGCACAGCTAGCAGCCGCACCTGGGGGTCGAAATGCGCGAACGCAGTGGCCGCCAATACCGCGCCGGCCGGTACGCGAATAAACGTGTGCACGATGTCCCAAACCGAATCCACCGCCGGGATTTTGTCCGCCACGAATTGAATCGCATACAGCGCTCCGGCCACACCTAAAATCCAGCCATGGCTGAGATACGAAAGATCGCCCGGCAGATTTGCCAAATGGAACCGTGCAAGCAGCCCCAACGTCAGCACGGTGGCGTAGAGATTGATGCCCGACAACCAGGCGGAGCCCATCGCGAATCCCAAAGTCCGCAGATCCATAACCCTTTATAGTCCAGAGCGGCGCCAGCCGAAACAAGTCCTCTGCGCGGTAGCGCATCGGCAGTTCCCGAGCGCTAAAATCGCCCTGCTCTAATTTTCAAGTAGACCAATGCCTCACCCGCGGCGTCTAAAACGTCAATGACGCTGCACTTGCGCTGGGCCTTAGCCGCCGTCTCACTCTTGGGTGCGCAGCAGCGGGCTACCATCCGCGTTCCCGTTCGTCTCGTCGCCGTGCCTACACTCGTTCTCTCGAACCGCGGCCGCGTCATAGATCGTCTGGATCGGGCCAACTTTCACCTGTACGACAACAATTGTCCGCAGACCATAAGACTTGAAACAGCCACCCTGCCACTCGCCATCGTGCTCGTTATCCAAATCAATGACGATGTCCGTGAGTATCTCCCGTTCATCTCCAAGGTAGGCAGCGTCGTCGATACTATGTTGGTCGCCCAAACCGGTGAAGCGGCCGTCATCACTTACAACGACGATGTAACTGTTCGTAAGCCGTTCAATGGCGCTGATGTCCAACCCGTCTTGAAAACCTTAGTCCCAGCGGGCCAGCCTGCCCGCATGATTGACGCAGGTCTTTCTGCCATCTCGCTCCTCAAAGGTCAGCCTGGCCCCCGTTCACGCGTTCTTCTCTTTATAGGGCAACCGGCAGACCACGGCAGCCATGCCGCACGCTCGGTGCTTGAGCAGAGAGCCGAAACCGACAACGTGTCTATCTATTCCTTGACGCTGCCTCAATTCGGAAAGTCGTTCGCATCCGATTCCTTCCACTTGAGCGGATTTGGCAGCCAATCTATAAGGGAGGTTACCAGGCGAGCGCCGACCTCACAAAGCTTCTTCCGGCACTCAACCGGAGCGCTACGGCACTGGCGGGAAAAGAGCCGTTCACCCTACTTACGTCCGCTACAGGCGGGGTTCAGCTGCAGTTTCGGAAACAGAGCCAGTTAGAAGATGCACTCACTCTCATCGGGCAAGAGCTAAGAACTCTGTACGTTGTAACGTACTCTCCCGATTCCCAGGCTCCCGGTGACCACAGAATCAGGGTTGAAGTCGACGTGCCGGGTGCTCGGATTTTTTCGCGTCCAGGGTACACAGTGCCGGCGAATTAGCGCAGCGCTCCTCGCGTAACCGTCGTTACAGGTAAGCGCACGCGAAAAAAAGGGACCCGATCGCTCGGGTCCCTTTCTTTCCACTGACTGTTCAGCGCCTGACCACTGACTCTGATGCCATTGCTGGTTGCACTGCTTCCAGTAATCCTGCGGCCTGCAGGTCGGCTTCGCATTGCATTCGGGTCTGACGAGGACAGCCCTGATGCTCGCATTGCTCGATCGTGGCACTGCGTATTCTGGCAATGAGCATGGTCGCCGTGCTGGCAGTTCCAGCAAGGGTACTGGCAC
This sequence comes from uncultured Acidobacteriaceae bacterium, assembly GCA_963849445.1. GTDB lineage: Bacteria > Acidobacteriota > Terriglobia > Bryobacterales > Bryobacteraceae > Bog-105. The sequence goes on from CAWKHS010000026.1 coordinate 43,789, forward strand.
TTCACCGGTTGGCACGATCGAGCTGAACACTTTTGAAACTGCTCCAGCCTCGAAAGCGCCGAACACGGATGTCGTCGCCTCGACATTCACCCTAAACCTCAACCTGGGTCTCACCGGCGTGTCCTCGCCTGTCACCTTCACTGGGTCGGTCGCTCCGGTCTCAGGCGGCAATCATGACTTCACCTTCAACGGCACTCTGTACGTCTGGTCCGCGGATCCGAAGGGTTCCGCGACGTTCGACGTACAGACCGTAGGCACGTGCAGTTCGTCCTTGCTCGGATGCTACACAGTCGGAATCGAGCCGAATCCAAATCAACTCATCCGGCAAGACAACCGGTCTCTGGGCCTTCGTCGAACCCGCAAACCTCACCACTCCAGAGCCTTCCAGTGCGGCACTCATGGCATTGTGAAGCATCGGCTTGTTTCTGTTTGCCGTTCGCCGCAAGCTCCATGCGCAACGTAGCAAAGCATCATTAGCTGCGGACTTACGCTGTTCTTTTGATCGTGGGGTGACGTGGAAGCGTCGCCCCATTTTTTTCCTTTTACGCTATCTTCTATTTGGAATGATACGCGTTCTGACACTGCTCGCACTGCCTTTCATCTGTCATGCCGCTACCCGATATACAGCCGAAAAAGCATCAGATCACGGCGTCGATATCGTCCGCTTGACCGACAGCGCCCGCGCAGTCGAAATTTCCGTCGTGCCGTCGTTCGGCAACCGCATTTACGAGTTCAAAGTGCATGGTAAAAATCTGCTGTACTTTCCGCTCGCCGATGCAGCCGCCCTAAAAAATAGCGAACCGCCGGCCTTCGACGCCATCCCCTTCTTAGCGCCTTGGGCAAATCGGATTAGTGGCGCAGGTTTCTGGGCCAATGACAAGAAATACATCTTCAACTCGGATCTCGGTACAGTGCACGTCAGCCGGAAGGGCATTGCCATCCATGGAATGTTGGCGTCATCTCCGCTTTGGCAAGTGACGGATATCGGTGCGGACAAAGCATCTGCCCATGTAACCAGCCGCCTTGACTTCTGGAAATATCCGGATCTCATGGCGAACTGGCCTTTTGCTCACGAATATGAATTGACGTATAGACTTTCCGGCGGAATTCTCCAAATCAGCACCACGGTGAAGAATCTAAGCGCCGAACCGATGCCGGTTGTGCTCGGATTCCATCCTTACTTCAATCTTCCCGATGTGCCGCGCTCTCAGGAAACGGCGCACGTTCCCGCTCGCAAACATGTTGAGACCGATGCCGACTTGGTCGCAACAGGCGAACTGACGCCCAATCGATTGCCCGATGAAGTTTCTCTCAAAGAGCACACGTTCGATGATGGCTTTACTGATCTGGTCCGCAATAACGACGGTCTCGCGGTCTTTTCCGTCCAGGCTGGCCTCAAAAAGATCGAAGTAATGTACGGACCTAAGTATCAGGTTGCCGTCGTTTACGCCCCGCCGGGTCAAAATTTTATCTGTTTCGAGCCCATGACGGCCATCACAAACGGCATAAACCTCGCACACGATGGCAAGTATCCAGAACTGCAAACGGTCGCTCCGGGTGCAACCTGGAACGAAAGCTTCTGGATTCGATTCAGCGGATTTGAATAGGACGTAGCGGCGCTATCTGCTGATGCCTTACTGAAGGCAAGCAAAACATTTGATACATTACCCGAAATGAGATCGTATTGTTCCCTGGGATTAGCATTTCTGTTGCTGTCGTCCGCGGTTTTTGCACAAAATACCGCCGCAATTCTTAGGAGCACATACAGGCGCGGGTCTGACGGTACGTTCCTCGTGAAGCCAGGCGTCAAAATCAAAGTAATTGATGGACCGAACGTCCAGGATTGCGTTGTCATTATTGTCGGGCCGCTTTCGGAACAGGAATTGATGAAGACCTTCGAGACGGTTGTTCCCCCAAGAATCCGCGGGCCAAAAAAACAAGACCTGGTCGAATGTGCGGGCGGATGTGAACGGTTCATCGATTTCGAAAATGTCGCTTTCACATCCGGCGTGGTGGGGGCGGAACAAACGTCGGATCCCGACGCAGTGATCGTCTTTAAGCGACGGGACTGCGAGACGGCCGCGCGCGACGGGGAGAAAACGGCCTTCTCGATCAGGAAAACGAAGCCTTGAGTGTGCCGGGACGGCAAGCGCCGCATTCTGCCAGATACAGTAGATGCGGTGTCCGAAAAGAATAATAAAGCGACAATCGTCAGCATGGCGGTGCTCGCCTCCGCGGCGGCCACGCTGCTCCATGAGGGTGTTGGCCACGGCCTGACTGCTTGGCTGCGAGGGGACATCCCGACCGAGCTCACCAGTAATCACCTCTCTGCCATGCGCCCGGACCGTTGGGTGGATGCCGCTGGAACGCTTGTCAACCTCTTCGCTGGCACCCTCTCGCTGCTGGCCTCGCGCGCCGAAGGTCATCGCGCTAATCCCCGCTACTTCTATTGGATTTTGGCCGCGCTCAATCTCCTTCCGGGTGCGGGTTACTTTGTGTTTTCAGGCATTTTTGGTTTCGGTGATTGGCAAGAGGTGATCCGCGGCTTACCTCATCAACTAGCGCTGCGTACAGTCATGACTCTCTTGGGGGCCGCGTTGTATGTGTACGTCGTACGCCTGCTCGCAATTTCAGTCCGTCCTTTTTGCCCCGATCGCGCCACTTACAACCCTGTCGGGCGGTTGCCGTACTATGCGGCTTGCCTCTTCAGTTGTGCAGCCGGCGTGTTTGATCCACTCGGGTGGAAGCTCTTTCTAGTCTCGACAATTCCTGCCGCTTTCGGAGGCTCATCCGGTCTAATGTGGGCGGACAGTTTGCTTCCAAGCAAACCCGCGGACCACACCCTCCTGGTGCGCCGCCAGCCGGCATGGTGGATCGCCGCTGCGGTACTCGGTATTGCCTACATTGTCGTTCTCGGACGCGGAATACGTTTCGCACAGTAAACCGATACTGCTGTAAGGCGCGCATTCAGACTGTCTTCTGTATGAGCGTCTTCGCCCGAACACATTCTTTCTCAATCGGCCAGCGGAAGGCTAACACTCTTGTGAGTGGCCGCCGACTGCCGGGCTGCGTCTAAAATCTCACTCACGATCACGTTGGTTTCGAGCGAGGACGGACTGCCGTCTTCTTGAATGTCGCCGCGAATCACCGCCGCGAAGTAATGCAGCGGATCGTCGTAAGGCGCCGGAACCGCAGTCGCCGTTGTGACGCGGCCCTCAGGTTCGCCCTTCCGCCGCAGCTCTATCCGATCCCGCTCAATCGTCTTGACGTATCCGGTTTGGCCATATACATCCATGTTCTTCACGTTGAACGGCCAGTCCCATGACCCCTGCAGAATGGCGATCGCGCTCTTGTAAGTGAGCATCACGTCCGCTTCATCGTTCACATTCGGGTAAACGTCCGGTTGTAATTGTTCGGTGACGGCAGTGACGGCTTGCGGAGCTTCGCCATGCATCAACCAGGTCATCAGGTCCGCACCGTAGCAGCCGAAATCGTACAACGCCCCCCCGCCGCTCAGCTTCTGATCCGTAAGCCATGCGAAGAACTCGGGTTGCACGTGAATCAGCTTCGGGACCCTGATGTCCATCCCGGACCACAACCTTCCGAATCGCCCCAATCTCTCCGCCCTTGGAAGCGATCTCATGCGCCGCCGCATTGCTGCCGTACCACGTGGTCTCGTAATCCACCAGCACGTGCACATGGTTCGTCTTCGCTGCGTCGGCGATACCCAGCGCGTCCTTGTAGCTGACCGCCATCGGCTTCTCCATCATTACGTGCATGCCGTGTCGCGCGCACTCCTCTACGGCCGCGGTGTGTCCGAAAGTCGAAGTGAACACGAGCGCCGCATCAGGATGAATCTTCGCTGCCATCTCGCCGATGGTGGCGAAGTACAACGCCTCCGGTAAGTGCAATCGCTTCGAGTAGGAATCGAACAGATCGCGGCGCGGCTCCACGACGGCAACTACTTGTATATCGGGACGATGCAGCGCGCCCCCCGCCGGAACCAGCGCGCTCCCACCGTTCAGAAACCCGGAAACGTGACCATGCTCCAGGCCGATAATGGCAACGCGCAGTGGAGCGCAGCATACGACGGACGCCGACAGCATTGCGGTAACGGCGAGTTGAATCATTCTTTGCATCGGACTCCATGCGAGCTTATCAGAGCTTACAGCCGGCCGGAACGGATAGACAGTTTGCCATAAGACGAAGTATACTGAGAAACACTCCGCCTATGGCTATCGGACGATATTCGTATCAAGTTGTCGACGTCTTTACACGTGTGCCACTCGAAGGCAATGCGCTTGCCGTTTTCCCGGATGCGACGGGAATAGATGACGCGACAATGCAGCGCATTGCAAGAGAACTCAACCTGTCCGAGACCGTTTTCGTAGAGGACGCTAGTTTACCGAATTGCGTAAAACGTTTGCGGATTTTTACACCGGCCCGCGAGATGATCTTTGCTGGTCATCCCACAATTGGCACCGGCTTTGTTCTTGTCCAACAAGGCCTCGCGCCTGCGGGCTCAGACCGCTTCCGGGTAGAGGAGAAGGTGGGCGCTGTCACGATACGCGTCGAAAAGACTAATCCCCCTCTTGTGTGGCTGGAAACTCCGTCCATCGCCTTCGAAACAGTCTTCCGTGCCAGCATCTGTGCAGAAGTGCTGCGGCTGCAACCGGACGATCTTCTGGGTGTTGCTCCCCAGATTGTAAGCGCAGGCAACCCGACGCTCCTCGTAGCGATCAAGAGCAAGGAAGCAGTGGATCGTGCTTCCCTGGACAGCGAGCTTTTCTCAAAGCTCAAGAACCCATCGGCCGCTCCGTTTTGCATCTTCGTGTTCACTCCGACTGCTGACGGAGCTTACTCGCGCATGTTCGCACCGGATTATGGAATACAGGAGGATCCTGCCACGGGGAGTTCGACCGGTCCGCTGGGCGCCTTTATGAAGCGGCATAACTTACTGCCCAATTCCGGCGTCGGTCGGTTTGTGAGCGAACAAGGTACGAAAATGGGTCGGCGTAGTCTCCTCTACTTCGAGATCTCGGAAGAACGAGGTGGGGATTCTATCTCAGTAGGCGGACATGTTACACCGCTCATCGACGCAGTGATGACCCTCTCATGAGCCGGTCTTCTGGTCACACACGCTTCCCGCGCGTGAGCAAGCGCTTTTTTCAGAAACTTATTTCGAACCATCACAGCTTACCGGCAAGCAATCTTTTTAATTCTTTGATCCCCTTCTGGTTGCGCTTATAGAATGTCCATTGCTTTATCTTTTTACTGTCAATCAATCCGGCACGCGTCATGATGCTGAGGTGTTCGCTCGCTGTTGGTTGGCTGATGCCGAGTTTCCTTGCGATTGATAAGCCACAGACGCCATCCTTCACGAGATCGCCGTCAACCTGCGGAGGGAATTCTTTGACGGGCTGCTTCAGCCACTCTAGAATCTGAAGACGGCGGTCATTAGCTATGGCGCGAATTGCCACTTCGAGATCGATATCAGTTCTTGGCAAATCGACTAATTATACTCCGCGCAGGCATCGCGATAGATCCGGGAAAGAACATGGCTAAACATTCTTCCGCACTCATTCCTTCCATCGTTCCTTTAGATCACAGCTCGTCGGTCCCGCTCCACAAACAGCTCTATGAGCGCTTTCGGGACGCGATCTTAAATGGCCAGCTCAGAACCGGAAGCAGACTTCCGTCCACCCGTGAACTTGCTCTGCATCTCGGGCTTTCCCGCAACACCATCATGACGGCCTTCGAGCAACTCTTAGCGGAAGGATTCTTGACGGGGAAAGTGGGCGCAGGAACCTACGTTACCCACAGTTTAGGATCTCATTCACTCGCAAAGCCGCCGGTCGTCGAATCCAAAATAGAACCGGCTACCGCTGGATCCCGCGTTTCCGGCATTTTGACGCAGGAGCCGCCGGAACTCTTCCTGGATAGTCTCGGTCCCTTTCGCGCCAGCGTTCCCGCCCTCGATCTGTTTCCTTGGCCTCGATGGTCGAGCTTGCTCTCACAGTGCGCCCGCAAACAGACACGAGCGCACCTGGCCTATTCAGGGCCGCTCGGTTTGGAGCCCTTTCGGGAAGCGATTGCAAACTATTTGCGGACCGCCCGTAACGTCCGTTGCGACGCTGGGCAGATTATCGTCGTTTCCGGGTCTCAGCAGGCTCTTTCGCTCGCCGCCCAGGTCCTCCTTGAAAAGGGCGATCTGGTTTGGCTTGAGGAGCCATGCTATCCAGGCGCGAGAGACGCCTTTCTGCTCCACGGGCTTGCGTTAGGTCCCGTAGCCGTGGATGACGAGGGTCTGAACGTACAACTCGGTCGTCAACTTTTTCCAAATGCCCGATTCGCCTACGTCACGCCCTCTCATCAATACCCACTCGGTGTCACAATGTCGCTTCAGCGCCGCCTGGAGTTGTTGGATTGGGCAACCGAAAACGCCGCATGGATCATCGAGGACGACTACGATAGCGAATACAGGTATGCCAGCCGGCCACTCTCGTCATTGCAAGGCTTGGCTGAGCAGAACCGCGTCATTTACGTAGGAAGTTTCAGCAAGGTGCTGTTTCCTTCACTTCGACTGGGATATATGGTCGTACCGGCGCCCTTGATAGACCGCTTCACGGCCGTGCGGAAAGCCCTCGATGTCTTCCCTCCGCCGCTGTTTCAGATGGTCCTTACGGAATTCATCAACCACGGCCACTTCGCGCGTCATATACGTCGAATGCGAGCCACCTACTCAGATCGGCGAGATGAGTTAGTAGCCTGTTTGCAACGGGAATTCGGGGACCGCGCGCGCGCGGGGATCGCGGATTCCGGCACATATCTGCTGTTGTATTTCCACCAGGATGTCAGCGACTTGGAGGTTTGCCAGGAAGCGGCTCGTCGAGGAATCGTGGCAACGCCCCTCTCCCGGTGCTACCGCCATGCCCCGGGCGCAAGCGGCATCCTTCTCGGTTTTGGTGGCACACACCCGGAGCAGATAGGTCCGGCCGTGACTGTCTTGAGGGAAGCCTTCGATGCGATCGCCGGCCATAAATAGCCCGAACGCGCGAATTGGCTCTTAAGCAATCGCTCTAAATGGCCCTTTCCTGAGCTGCCGCCCTTATTTATCATTCCAATCAGAGGTATAGGCGTTTGGCTAATAGCCAAAGCGCCAAGCTTCTCTTGGGGTGAATTCCTTGAAACTTCGACTAACGTTTTTGGGCATGGCTGTTGGTGCTTTGTGGCTGGCGCAGCAGCGCGGCGACGCCCAGTCGAGCAGTGAAACGCCCACGCACTCAGCAAGCAATCCCACACTCGCCCAGTCCGATGACTCTTCGCTCGATTCGGTTTTCGCGCAAGCTAAGCGTCTCTCTCGAACTGGATCTTTGCAGTCGGCCGAAAGCCTACTCCGATCGGCCATCGCAAAGCTGCAAGATCCGGCGGGTCTGAGCGCCATTCGATTATGGAACGAGCAAGGTCAAGTTCATGAATCCGAGTCGCTCCTGAACGAGGCCGAACAGGATTACCAGCGCGCTGTTCGATTGAATGAAAACCGCAACCCCGTAAATCTCAGCGAATTGGCAGTCTCGTTGAACGATCTCGGAACAATCGCGGAGAGACTTCTGAACTTTTCGGACGCCGAGGCATACTTCCGTCGTTCCTTGTCGACGTTAGACAAAGGCGGGTTGCGCTCAGATCCCATTACTGGCTCCGTGCTGATTAACTTAGCTACGGCTATCCAGAAGCAGGGTCGGTTCGATGAGCCAGCGGCGCTTTTCGACTCTGGATTGAAATTGCTCCAACACTCGTACGGGGAGAACAATCCTGAATACGCCAAAGCCTTGGCCAATTTCGGAGTGTTCGAGTATCAGAAAGGGAGCTATGAAAAGGCTCTCCAACTGCAGGAGAAGGCGTATAAGCTTGAGTCCGCATTGCCGTTCATCGACGATTGGGACAAAGCCTTCGCCATGAACAATCTTGCGCTCACTCTAATGGACGTCGGGAACCCGGCTGAAGCGGAGCCTCTCTTTCGTGCCGCCCTCGCTCTAGAAAAATCTTCTGCCGCGCCACCTTCCGACGTTGCGCAGACGATAAATAATCTCGCCATTCTTGAATTAAGAGCGGGACGCCCGAGGGAGGCTCGCAAGGATGAAACAGAAGCCCTGCGAATAGCGATCAAAGGCCTCGCTCCGAATGACCCGATGATTGCTCTCATTTGGAACAACCTCGGCAGAATGGCCGCCTCCCAAGGACGCATCGACGAGGCAAAGGAACTGTACAGTAAAGCTGCCAATGTTTGGCTAACTACCGGAAATGCGAACGCCAGCTACGCGGCAACTCTCTCAAATTTAGCTGCACTGGAGGCCAGGCAAAATCATCGCAAACAGGCGGGCGCGCTTTACTCGCAGGCCTTAGAAATCGATGAAAAGGCGCTCGGATCGAGTCATCCGACGGTTGCCAACGATCTGTCCAACATCGCCATTCAACTCTGCTTGGAGCGCAAACCGAACGACGCTGTCGAGATGTTCCAACGCGCAGTACAAATTGAAGAGAAAGCTTTCGGACCAGCAAGCCTGGAAGTTGCCAGAACGCTCCGGCATTTGGCGATCGCTTATCAGCGGGCGAACCATCTCAATCAAGCAGACCAGACCTTTAAAGAAGCGATTACAATTTTCCGTGGCAATCAGAACGAGACTTCCGAGCTCATGACGTGGCTGACGGAATACGCAGGCATCTTATCGCGCGAGCAAAAGTTCGCCGAAGCGGAGCAGGCGTTTGTACAGGCAAATGGGATCCGAGTTCGGAATGCGATCGCACAAAATAAAGATTAGCGACTGCTGCGAAATTTAAGATGTTTCCCGCTGCTCCACGAGCCGTGAAGCACCCGCCCATGACTGTTGGATAATGACACCGGCAGGCTCAGCCCGAGGCAGTTTGGCCGCCGGCCAGCCCACATGCATCCGGTCGGCGTCACCCGTCCCAGTCCGCCGGCGTTTGCTGCTGCGATGGATAGCGATGGTGGGCACGCTCCCGCCATCGGCGCAAGCAGCACCGGCAGCCGATGCTAAGACGGTCAGCGAAAGTCTCGGCCCGCTGGCATGGAGATGAGTACCTATCATCGAACGCCATCTTCACTTTCGTCCGCCGGCCATTCCCGTCCGCTCCACTTTCTTCGCCGCCTGCCAGAGCTCTTCCATTCGGTCGAGCGATGTCTCTGTCATGCTGCCGCCTTCGGCTGCAACCGCTTCTTCCACAAATCCGAAGCGCCGCCTGAATCGCCCGTTGGTCTTTCGCAGCGCCTGCTCCGGATCTACTTTTAGGAATCGCGCCAGATTGACAACGGTGAAGAGCAAGTCACCCAACTCGTGCTCGATTTCCGCGGCATCTCCATCGTCCCTTGCCTTTGCCAGCTCAACCGCTTCTTCCTGCAGTTTGTCCAGCACTCCCCCCACATCGGGCCATTCAAATCCCACGCCCGCCGCCTTCTTGCCGATCTTTTCCGCTTCCACCAGCGCGGGGAAACTGCGCGGGATGCCGTCCAAAACAGATGCTTGCGCCGCTAAGCCTTGCTCAGCCTTCTCCTGTTTCTTGATCTCGTCCCAGCGCTGCTTCACATCATCGGCGGTTTCGGCTTTCGCGTCTCCGAATATGTGCGGATGGCGCCGTATGAGTTTCTGATTGATATCGTCCAACGAATCGGCAATCGAGAATAAGCCCTGCTCGTTCGCCATTTCTGCGAAGAATACCGGCTGAAGCAGTAGATCGCCGAGTTCTTCCTTCACCCCCGGCCAGTCCTGCGCGTCAATGGCATCCATCACCTCGTAGGCTTCCTCTAACAGGTACGATTTGATGGTTTCAAATGTCTGCTTTCGGTCCCACGGACAGCCGCCCGGTGCGCGCAACCGCGCCATTACCTTCACCAGTTCCGCAAATTTTGCGCCCGCCCATTCGGCGCGCTCGGTCACTTCATCCATCACGCCGATCTTAACCAGTGCATATTATCCAGCATGCCTGTAATCACCCCCAATGCGTGCGGGATCCTGGTTAAATCGTCACCTGCCGCCGTGTAGCGCTACGCCACATCTTCTCTGGGAACTACTGCCCGCTATTCCCCTGCTTGCGCACCTGCTCCATATACTCGCGCACATACTGCTGATACATCAGCGGAATCTCATCGCGATTGATCTCGCCGCCTGAATCCGTGTGGTGACCCTGCCGCTGCGAATACGCGGTCTTCAACTGCTGCTTGTTCGACGGTGTCTCCACGCTCATTTCGCCTGTAAGATTGGCCGAGCGCTTGCCGATAATCTCTTCCAGCTTCCCCATGGCCTGCAACTGTTCGGCTTCTTTCACGCCTTTATTGCCATCCTGCCGACCCACGCCTGAACGCGAATCAGAACCGCTTTGGGTCGATTGATCGGAAGCTTGGCTTTGCGAGGCTTGTGCCTTTTCCTTAGTCTGGCCCTGCGCCTGTCCCTGTGAATTCTGTTCCCGGCTTGGCTGTTGGTTCCCCGCATCCTGCTGTTGGCCCGCCTCATCTTTGCTCGTCGGATTCGGATTCCCGGCCTTGCCGTCCGCATTCTGACGTTTGTTGTCTTGCGGCGAGCCTTGCGAGTTCTGGCCTGGACGCATCTTCGCCATCAAGCTGGAGAGCGCGTCTTTCATCTTGTCCATCAGCCCTGGAGAGGCGTCCTGCCCGCGCGCCGATTGATCCTTTGTATCCGGATCCGTCTTCGAACCCGGCTCTTGTCCCGGCGATCCGTCCGCCTTATCTCCCGGCTTCATATCGCTGCCGGAGCGGCCACCCTCGTGCGCTTGCTGCTCGTGTGTACTCCTCTTTGCTCCGGGATCGGCATTCTGGGCAGGCGACGAGCCGCTGGCAGCAGTCTCAGCACCGTTCTCTTTGCCGTCCTGCGGCTGGTTCGCGTCGCTGTTTGAAGCATTCTCCCGAACCTCCGGTGGAATCAGCTTTGCGTTCGGGTCACTCGCTGACGAATCGAGCGCGCGCTTGGCTGCCGGCGAGTGCGGATCTTCAGATCGTTCGAAGACGGAATCCAGGTGCAGCGGGATCAAAGCTTCCCTGAGACTCACGCTGCTTGTGACCATGTAACGCACCGCGAAAAGACCGAACGCCACCCCGGCGAGCGCACCCGCCACAGCCCAGGCACGATGTGCGCGAAATGGAAACGCTTCCGCCACTCTCACCGTCTCCGCCAGCTCTTCCGCGCGTGCAATCTGCAATTGAGCCAGCGAATCCTCCCGGGGATTCGCACCCGAAGAAAGAAACCAAGCCGTAGAGAGCGAATCTTTCAGTTCGAACTTCTGATCCAGCACTTGGGCCACCCGATACGGCGCCATGCGGTTGCGCAACACGCGAAACAGGGCGATACCCGCTCCAACCCCACCCAACAAAACCAGCCAGTACCAATCGAGAATCTGCGTGCCCAGCAGGAGCATCAAAATGCTACCGCCGAAAACGAATGCTAGGGCCAGCGCCGATCCGTCCAGCGCCAGCGCGAGCAATCTTCGCTCGCTGGCCGCATGCACCACCGATTGGATCCGGCGGCTTGAACTCGAATGTAAGTGAGCGCTCTCGATGTGGGGCAAACTCTTCCGCCAGCCCGATTATCCCATGCAATCGACCCTGTTTGGCTCTCGTTCGCGGCCCAGTGCAGTTGGCCTGTTTCGTTACCATAAAAAGTTAATGTTGCGCTTCGAAACCGCTGGCGAGTCGCATGGAGAATGCCTTGTCGCGACCTTAACGGGTCTCCCAGCCGGTATTCCCATCTGCCTCGATTACCTCAACCGTCAGCTTTGGCGACGGCAGCAGGGTTTCGGGCGTGGTGGGCGGATGAAGATCGAAACCGACCGCGTCCGAGTCGTATCCGGCGTTCGCCATTCGCAGACTATCGGCTCGCCCATCGCCGTCATCATCGAGAACAAGGACTGGAAGAACTGGACTGGCACTCTGCCCGTCGAGTCCAAAGACGCCGAGGCCGGCAAAGACAAACCCGTTCACCGCCCCCGGCCCGGTCATGCGGATCTTCCCGGCGCGATCAAATACAATTTCGGCGACGCACGCTACGTTCTGGAGCGCGCCAGCGCCCGTGAAACGACTGCGCGTGTTGCCATCGGCGCCCTGGCGAAATCGTTTTTAAAAGAATTCGGAATAGAAATACTCAGCCACGTCATTGCCGTCGGTCCTGTCGCTCTTGATCGACCCGCCGCCTGGAGTGAAATCGTTGCCCTCAGCGAACGCGATGAAGTGCTGCTCGGCTGTGTCGACGAAGAGACTGAAAAGCGCATGAAAGAGGCCGTCGATCATGCTTACCGCACCGGAGACACGGTGGGCGGCATCTTTGAAGTAGTGGCGCATGGAGTGCCTGCCGGGCTCGGCTCGCACATTGCGTGGGACACTCGGCTGGATGGCCGGTTGGCCCAGGCGATCGTTTCTATTCAGGCTGTAAAGGGCGCGGAAATCGGCTTTGCGGAAGACGGAGCCCGCTCCTACGGCTCGGCAGTTCAGGACACCATCCACTACGACAAGCCGGAACGGGCGTTCCATCGCGGTTCAAACCGCGCGGGCGGCTTGGAAGGTGGCATTTCGAACGGCGAAGACATCGTAGCTCGTGGCTTCTTGAAGCCGATCTCCACCTTGCGCCGGCCGCTCGAGTCGGTCGACTTGCCCACCCGCGAACCCGCTCTCGCCGCGTATGAACGCAGTGACGTGGCTGTAGTCCCGGCCGCCGGGGTGATTGGAGAAGCCATGACAGCGCTCGTGCTGGCGCAAGCGTTTTTGGAGAAATTCGGAGGAGATTCGCTTGGAGAGACCAAGCGCAATTACGCGGGCTACTTGGCCCAAGTAAAAGAATATTGATGATTTACAAGATCTTGAAATATGGCGACCCAATTTTGGAAAAGGTGGCCGAGCCTGTTACCGAGTTCGATACTCCCGAACTCCATCAATTGATTGCCGACATGTGGGAGACCATGTACTCAGCCAAAGGTGTCGGCCTTGCTGCACCCCAGATCGGCGTGGCCCAGCGGATCTCCGTCATCGATGTCAGCGTGGGCGAAGATCAGACCAAGAAGATTGTCATCATCAATCCGGAAATCACTTTTCGCGAAGGCAAGCAGACTGGTGAAGAAGGTTGCCTCAGCATCCCCGGATTTCGCGAACCCCTCACGCGCGCCAACAAAGTCACAGTCCGTGCTCAAAATGAAAAGGGCGAAACTGTCGAACTACCGGGCGAAGAGTTGCTCGCGCGAGCCTTTCAGCATGAGATCGATCATTTGAATGGTGTTCTCTTCATCAGCCACCTCAGTGCGCTGAAACGGGACATCATCCGCCGCAAAATCAAAAAACTTCAAAAAGCGGGCGAATGGGATTAGCGGTAGTCTTTCTGGGTACCCCGGAATTTGCCGTCCCCTCGCTCCAGGCCCTCGTCGCAAATGGCCATCGCGTTTCAGCCGTATTTACACAGCCGGATCGTCCCAAAGGCCGCGGCAATCAAGTCTCCGAATCACCCGTTAAAATTGCCGCGTCTGGTTTGGACTTGCCTGTCTACCAGCCCGAGCGGATCCGCCGGGCGCAATCCGTGGAGCAGCTCAAACAACTTGCGCCCGAGCTGATGGTGGTCGTCGGCTATGGACAGATCATTCCGCAAACCATTATTGACATTCCGAAGCACGGCATTCTCAACGTGCATGCGTCTCTTCTGCCCAAATATCGCGGCGCGGCGCCTATCCAATGGGCGATAGCGAACGGAGAAACCGAAACAGGCGTCACCATCATGCAGATCGATGCAGGTCTCGACACGGGAGACATGCTGCTGAAGGCGAAGCTCTCGATTCAGCCGGACGAGACAGCGCCCGAACTGAGCGCTCGTCTTGCGCTGCTCGGTGCGGACGCTTTGCTGACAGCCATTCAGCAGATTGAGGCTGGCACCAGTCGCCGTGAAAAGCAGAACAACGCCGAAGCGACGCTCGCGCCTATCCTCAAGAAAGAAGATGGCCGTATCGATTGGTCTCGGCCCGCACCGGAGATCTACAACCGCCTTCGCGGCTTCACCCCGTGGCCAGGGGCGTACACCAGCTTTCGCGGCCAGCCGCTGCTGATCACATGACGCGAAACCTGTTGAGGTTTCAGGCATCCCACCCGGTGTGCTCCATCTCGAACATCGCAAGCTCTTCGCCGGCTGCGGGGAAAACACTGCTCTCGAACTCGTTGAGGTGCAACCAGCCGGCAAGAAACGCATGACTGTAGAAGCTTTCTTGAACGGCTACAAAGTCTCTCATGACGAAGCGCTGGGAGACCATAGTTGAAACTCCCGCTGGGTTATCGCTATGCCGCCGCATATGCCGGCATTCGCAAGCTACGGAAGGATGATGTCGGCCTCATTGTGTCGGACAATCCCGCCTCTGCCGCTGCGGTGTTCACAACCAACATGGTCCAGGCCGCCCCGGTACGGCTGGCGCGCAAACATCTGAAATCCTCAAAGGGCAAAGTGGCGGCTGTTCTTGTGAACGCCGGCAACGCCAACTGTGCGACGCGACACGGGAGACCGCGTTACGCTGGCCTCCGCCAAGGCCGTCGCCAAATCGCTCGACACGAAGGTTCGATACGTGATCCCCGCTTCTACCGGCGTCATCGGAGTCGAACTCGACGCAAAGTTGCTCACCGAAATCGTTCCCACGCTGGTTTCCAAGCTTTCCTCGGATGCGTTCGAATCGGTGGCGCAGGCGATCATGACCACCGACACTCGTCTGAAGACCGCATCCCAACAGGTGCAGTTGCGCCGCGGGTCCGTTCGTGTCGCGGGCATGACCAAAGGCGCCGGTATGATCAATCCAAATATGGCGACCACCTTGGGCTTCGTTATGACGGACGCCGTTTTGCCCCCGAGTGAATTGCGAACGATGCTGACCGAAGCAGTGGGCCTCAGCTATAACTCGCTCACCGTCGACGGGGACATGTCAACCAATGACATGGTGTTGCTGCTCGCAAACGGTGCGGCAGGAGTGGCTCCCAGAGGCAACGAAAAAGGCGCTCTTCAGGAAGCGGTGAACTCAGTCACGGAAAGTCTCGCGAAGCAGATCGCCGCCGACGGCGAAGGTGCGCGCAAGCTGATTACCGTGAGCGCTCAAGGTTTTAAGAATTCGGAAGACGCGCGCAAAGTGGCCCGTGCCATCTCTAATTCGCCGCTGGTCAAAACGGCCATTGCCGGAAGCGATCCGAACTGGGGGCGCATCTTAGCCGCTGCCGGATATTCCGGCGTGTCCTTCGAGCCTCGCGATGTGGATGTGTTTCTTCAAGAGACCGAAGTCTGCCGCCGTGGCCTCGCTGCCGATTTCGACGAATCGCAGTTGAGCGCCAAATTGGACGAATCGGAGGTCCATATACGCATCGTGCTGAACGGCAGAGGCAAGGGTCAAGCGCGCTTCTTCACTTGCGATTTCACCGAAGGCTACATTCGCATCAATGGCAGCTATCGCACCTAGAATCGCAGTTCGTTACCGCCGCGCTCCTGCTGATGTTCTCCGGCTCGCCGCTGCTAGCCGATCGCGCCGCTGATATTCGCTCCCAGATCAGTCACATCGCAACCTCTTTGGCCTCCGGCGATGTTGAGGATGCTCTGGACCCGTTCGACAAGTCGTGCGCGAGTTATGACAAGCTAAGCGGCTATTTCCAGGGACTCACAGTCTTTCAAATCGAGAACGGAGTAGATGTCACGGACGAGGACGACACAAGCGATACCCAAACCAAAGTAACTGTGAATTGGGCGATAACGCTAACGGATCGATCCAGCAATCGCACCGATCACCGCACGGCCGACATTAACATCCGCCTCGTGCTAAAGGGCCGCAAATGGAAGATCGTCGACTTTTCCCCCATCGACATCTTCAACCCGCTCACGAAATGGGATTCGAAACGCTGACGCTCAGAGCAATGACCGGAGTTGTCTGTAATTGCCTTCCGTCACGAGCTGAAAATCGATACGCAGCCGCGTGAAGCTCTTCAATTCTTCAAACAGCGTAGAAGGTGGTACGCGAGTACCGGCCACCAGCATCCGGCCGGCTTCTACACGAAAAGGGACTACGCCAAAACGTTTTTCGATGTGAGCTGGCAGGCTTCTTACCACGTGCCGCTTCACGCGGTGCACATCGATCTGTGTAGACGGAACGCCCGATTGCAGGCTGATCGCGTGACACAAATCGTCTTCCGAAATCAGGCGCCTCGATAGAAGATAATCCGCCATTTCCGCCTCATCTGCCGTTTGCGCCTTAATCGCCGTCAGCGCCGTCTCAGAGATAAATCCGCAAGCGACCAGGACATCGGGAAGTTCCCGCCGGTGCCCTTCGAGCAGATCCCTTGTGGGATACGCGTGTTCGGTTTTGAGCCAGACCAATGGCCTATGCAGCATCCTTGCTTTGCCGTACCGCCACAGCGCGCGCACCGAAGCGCAGCAGTTAATCAGGTTCGCGTGGAAGACGCGCAGCGGTACCCCGGCGGCAAAGGACCAGCCAAAAATCCTCCCCACGCAGACCGCCCGCACGGCCAGGCGGAAGCATTGCAGCACCAGCGTCAGCAAGCAGAGCGTCACAATCAGCGGATTTGAGACCGCGAACGCCCACGGCCGATGTTGGGCGGCGCTCCTCACCAGATCCACAACGCCCGCGACGAATAACACATTCGTAAGCAACCCCAGCGGATTCGCAACCAAGCCTTTGCGGTCCCGCCAGAACCAATACCGCGTTCGCCAGCTTCCGCACCAACCGTAGCGTTCCCACGTTTGCAGCGCAATGCCGGTCACCCAGCGGGTCCTCTGTCGGATCGCCGTCCCGAGCTTGCGTGGAAAATACTCTCGAGTGGCTAGAAACTCCTTATCCTTACACCACAGGGGAGCGAACAATTGCGGGCATCCGGCGCCATGGATGTAAACGCCGATTTCGTAATCCTCCGTCAGGCTCGCTGGGTCGAAAACCCGTCCTCCGCGTTGGCTTGCCAGCCTGTCCAGAATGTCTCGTGCGAAGCCCGTTCCTACGCCGTTCGAGGGAATAAACGAGCCGCTCAACTGGCGTGCCCGCATATCGATTGTTTGATATTCGGCGAACTCGTCGCAGTAGATCGCGTGCGTCAGTTCGTGAAATGGCGTGGGAATCGGCAACACCGGCACTTGCACCATCGAATATGTGCAGCGCTCCTCGTTGATCAACTGCAATGCATCGGGATGAACCAGATCCTCCGCGTCGTGCAGCACAATCGTGTCGAACCACACACGGTTTTCCGTTTCCCAGCGGCACATCTCCAGGTAAACGCAATTCAGGCAATCTGCTTTCGAGGTCGGACCGGGATCCGCGCACAACGCAACATGCACGTTCCGGAATACCTTCGCAAGCCCTTCAGCGACTTCAATGGTTGCGTCGTCGTTGGGATAAACGCCGAGGAAAAAGTCGAAATTCCGGTATCGTATGGCCGCCATATTGTGGCGCACCATGTTCGCGATGACTTCCGACTCCTTCCAGCAAGGAACGAAGATTGCAATGCGCCGTTCCTTTCCTTCGATCAACTTTTCGAGAGAGGGAGGCGGCGGCGTTTCGCGTCGAACAATGTTGTGCCACACGCAGATCAGAAGCGGTATACAGTCGTCCGCCCCGCTGATAAGAAGTACAAAGGCAAGCAAGCCCAGAACATTCGCCCACGTGAGCGATATTCCAAACTGCAGGAAAAATCCTGAGACGTAATGTCCGACGCTTGCCACAATTTCTTATAGAAAGTGCGGCGGCTGCGGGGCAAATCGCATAATTACATAGATTTTTATGAGTGCTCACACACCTGTTCATTTGAATGACATAAGAGCAGAACGGTCTGACCTGACGTTGCTCAGTCAACTCGTTCAGGAGGTCATCGGCGGAACGCTCCGTCGCAACACCTTTACACAGTGCGAGCTTCACCTGCTGCTGGATTTGCAGGCTTGCCGTATTCGCAAATCCACAAAGCCCGACATCTTACGGCGCTACCTGAAGGCTGTGCAGCAAAATCTAGCGGTCGATGCTTCCGCTCCCATGCGGTTTTCGCACTTCTTTGAGAAGGAGCAACATCGGGTAGCGGCGCAGTCCGCACAGCGGGCGGAGAAAGCGCTCGCGGCAAGCTGCCAGAGCTGATCTCGTTCACCTTGAGCGCCGGAAGCCACCTCCCCCTGGGCTATCCTCAAGGTAGAAATACCAAGGAGATTGTCATGGCTAGTACGACGGGGCCCACCAGGAAACCCGAGCGGATGGTTTACTGCGTCAAGCTACGGAAAGAATTACCCGGACTAGACGAAGTTCCATTCGATAACCATCCCTTAGGGCAGCGCATCTACGAACACGTCTCGAAGGATGCCTGGAAGATGTGGGTGGAGCAGATGAAGATGATCATGAACGAATATCGTCTGAATCTGGGTACGTCCGAGGCGCAGGAGTTTCTGCTCAAGCAGATGGAAGAGTATTTCTTCGGCGAAGGGGCCGCTCACCCGCCCGGCTACGTGGCGCCGGGCCACTAGACATCCTCCGACGCTGCACTCCTGCACGCCACAACTCGTTAGGAACGTCGTACCTGTTTGAAGTTTTGTCTTATTCTCTGCGCGATTCTCGCTCTCGGAGCGCGTCTGTGAGGCCGCGAGCGACCCGGTAGCGGCGGAACTGGCCCGCAGCGCCCGCCAAGCGGAGAATTCGGGTCAAATCGTGCGCGCCTACCTGCTGTATGGCGAGGCAGCGACTCGCGATCCGCAGAACACATCCTACCTGGAGAATCGCAACGCGTTGGCCTCGGCGGCGAAGCTGCTCACCAAGGCGGAGGTTCAGAGCGCCGACATTACCGAGGACGTAAAGGCCGCCGAGCGGAATCGATCGACCGCGCAACCTCCGATCGAGCCGGCTACCCTGCAGGCATGGGAAAGCGATGAGGACCTGCAGCCGCTGCCGCATATCGAGGCCAACGCGTCAATCCACGATTTCGACATCCGTGCCGATGAGAAAACGCTCTTTGAGCAAGTTCCCGCGGCGTACGGGGTCCGCGGGATCTGGGATCCGCAGCTCGAGCCGCAGCAGAGTGTCCATTTCCACATCGACGCCGCCGATTTCCGCACTGCCATGGAGGCGCTTACGGCGGTGACCCGTACCTTCGTGTTTCCGGTTTCGAAGCACGTGATGTTCTTCGTCCGGGATACGGAAATGAAACGCGCCGAACTGGAGCCGAACGTTCTGCTTACGTTCCCCCTGCCAAACGCCCTCGATCAAAGGGACCTGGTCGAGGCGGCAACAGCGGTTCGCGCCGTGCTGAATTTGCGTAGCGTCGGCTGGGACACCACGGCGCGGACGATACTGATTCGCGATCGTTACACGCGCGCCCGGGCCGCCCGCGCTCTTTTTGAAGCTCTGCTGCTTCCCAAGGGACAGCTATCGCTCGAAATTGAATTTCTGTCCTTCGATTCGAGAACCAGCTACAACTACGGGCTATCGCTGCCCACTTCTTTTGCTTTGGCGGATTTTGGCAGGTTAGGCGGATTTAAAGCTCTGCTGCCCAGTTCACTGTCTAACGCCGCTTCCTTCATGACGTTCGGCGGCGGTTCGACATTATTCGGAGTGGCTATCGCAAGCGCCAGCCTCTTTGCGACCTATTCGAAGTCCGACAGCCACAGTCTTTACGATGCGACCGTAGTTGTTGGCGACCAGCAAACCGCGAGTCTTCACATCGGCGACAAATATCCTATTCCGCAAAGTATCTACTCGGGCGTTAGCACGGGTAGCAGCTCCATTTACAATCCAGTCGGAGAGGTGACGCTCGAAGACCTGGGTATCGTCCTCAAAGTCACTCCGCGCATCAACGGCGAGGGGGAAATCGCTATGGACATTGAAGCGGATTCCAAGTCTCTCGGAGCCGAGACGCCGACCACCATCCCTGAGATCAATGAGGAGGAGTTCAAGGCAAGCGTGACGATGCGTGAGGGCGAATGGGCGGTTCTCGAAGGCATGGACGTGAGCACAAGTAGCGTCGGCAGAACGGGGTTGATTGGACTGTCACAGATCCCAGGTTTGAATCAGCTCCTAACCGAACACACGCGCAGCACGGAGTTGAGCAACACTGTTTTGGTCCTGAAGCCGACCATCACACGGCTGCCCATGTCGTCCATCATCAGCCCGCAGTACCTGCTTGGTCCCCGGCGCGGCGAACGCGTCCTGCTCTAATTCGTGCGGCTTTCGTTGCTCTGCTATCTTCACTAGCATGTCAACGATGCGCGACGAAATTCGCCAGCAGCCGGATGCTATTGAACGCACAATCCAGGCCGAATGGACCAGCGCGGAGCGCTTGCGCGCCCACTTTGAGCGGCATCCCGTGCGGCTGATTGTGCTGGCCGCGCGCGGCACTTCCGACAACGCGGCGCAGTTCGCCCGCTACCTGCTCGAAATATGCACGGGCATTCCCGTTTCTCTGGCCGCTCCGTCGGTGTCGACGCTCTATGAGGCCAGGCTCGATTGGAAGGAGACCGCAGTGGTCGCGATCTCGCAGTCGGGTGAGTCCACGGACACGAACATCGTCCTCGAGAAGGCCAAGGCGGCCGGCGCCTTCACCATCGGCATCACCAATGAGAGCGAGAGCACTCTGGCGCGCTTGGCCGAGCATACCCTGCTGGTTCGCGCCGGTAAAGAGAAGAGCGTCGCCGCCACCAAGACGTTTACGGGACAGATGACCTGCATGTACCTGCTGGCGCATGCCTTCGGGGCCGCCATTGCACAAGAAGATGTGCAGCGGCTGCCGGACTGGAGCGCGGCGGCGCTGGAGCTCGAGCCGGAGATTCGCAGCCGGGCTGAACGTTACTGCTTCATGCAGCACGCCGTCTGCGTGGGGCGCGGTTTGAACTATGCCAACTCGTTTGAGTTCGCCTTGAAGTTGATGGAGACCTGCTACGTTGTCGCGGAGCGCTTTTCGTCGGCCGATCTGTTGCATGGCCCCATCGCGATGCTCGAAGCGGCGTTCCCCGCGTTTCTCTTGTGCCCGTCCGGAGTCACATGGAAGCCGATGTGCGAGCTGATGGAGAAGCTGAAGACCATCAAGGCAGACATGCTTTTGATCACGGACCGCAGCAATAAAGATGTGTCCTCGGCCCCCGGCTTAGACCTGCCGCCGCTGACCATTCCGGCTATGCTCGCTTCGCGAAGCCCGCTGCCCGAAGATCTGTATACACCTATCCCTTACATCATTCCCGCGCAGCTATTTGCAGCGAGTCTAGCGGAAGTAAAACGGCTGGATCCAGATCGCCCGCGTACCCTTAGCAAGGTAACGCAGAATTTGTAAGACGATCGAGAGCTACTTGCGAGCGCCGCGCGTGGTGCCCTTTAGCGCGGATTGACGGCGCTTTGCGTTCTTACGCTTCGGCTTGACGATATTGAAGGTGCCGCTGCCGAGGTATTGAGCCTCATAGACGGAATCTTTCTGCTTCATGCTCGCCGATGCGGCGTGTCCGCTCTGGTTCTTCGTGGTCTGCTTCTGTTCTGCCATTGAAATCCTGTAAAACTCTAGTTTAGCCAATTACCCAAATCAACTATGGATGGGCAATGACCATCAGGGTTTCGGCGTGCCGCAGGGTGCATTCCAAAGCGCCCTTCAAGTTCTCAGGATCGAGCGCGGCGAAGCTCTCGTCCAAAATCACCAGATCGGCTTTTTGGAGTAGCGCGCGGGCGACAAACACCCGGCTGCGTTCACCGTGGGAGAGTTGCCACCCGCCTTCTCCCACCATTTGAACGATGCCCGCGGGCATGCGCTCCAGCAGATCGCCTAAACCCAGTTCTCGGCACATGGCTTCGGCCTCCGCGAGGTCGTGCGCGCTCGGTGGCCAGCCTCGGCCCATCAGCAGATTGAATGCCAGCGTTTCCGTAAGGATGTGGTTTTCATGGAACTGCGGCGCGGCCACCACCTGCTTCCGCCAACGATCGTCGCCGAGAGTATCTCTGTCGTGTCCATGCAACAGCAGCAGTCCTGCCTCCGGCGTGCGCAAACCGGCAAGCAGGGAAGCGAAAGTGCTTTTGCCGCCGCCCGAGGAGCCTTCGAGCAGGACGCGATCGCCCCTGCGGATGATGAGGTTGCCCGCTTGTAAAGCCGGGTTGCCATGTCTGCGGTACCTATACGTGAGCCCATCTGCTTCGATGATGTTCTGGTCCGGTGCGGCAGGTTCTTCGCGCCCGAGATTTTCCGGACGCGCTGCCGCGTGGAAGAGCGGCGCGACCCGCTGCCAGGCAATCCAGGCAGCTGCGACATCCGCGAATGACGCGGTCAGCCGTCTGAAAGCGTTGTAGGCCAGCAAAACGCCGCCGAGGATAAGCGCGATGCGCGCTCCCGATATTTCCGCACGCGCGATGTCGGGAACTAAACAGGCGAGCCCAATAATGAGCCAGCCGCGCGGAATGAGAGCCATGAGCGCGGTCGCGGACCCGTCGGTGTTACGCGACGCTTCGGAATAGGCTTCCAAGGCTTTGTCTTCCGCTTCGTGCCAGTCTTCTCTAGGCAGTTGTGCAAGCCGCGTTCTGTGACCCACCATCGATTCGATCAAATCGTATGTCACGCGCATCCGTTCGCTGGTCCAGCGCTGATACCGCCGCACAAAGCGCCGGCAGGCGGCGATTGTCAGCGCCGTCCAAAGCACCAGCGCAATGGCGAAAGGGCCCAGCACAAATCCGGAAATAACGATCTCTATAGCGGCGAGCAGACCGGCTATGCCGCCGCTCAATGCGAGCGTCTCGACGGCTTCCGCTTCGAGCGCCTGACCGAGAAAACTTCCTACGCCCTGATGACGAACTTCGTCCGGCGCGAGGCGTAGCGCGCCCCACAGCAGACGTCTTTTCAAGATTCGCCCCAGTCCAACGGCTAGCAGACCTTGCAGCCGCGTAGTGAGTACCCGGAACGGCACGACCGCGAGCAGGAAGAGCGCCCAGAGCAGTAGCCATCTATGATCGAGACGGCCTTCAAAGGAGAGTCTGCCCAAAATGGCCCAGGACGCCAGCCACAGGAGGTATTGGATGGAATGCGCCGCGACAAGCCCGCTCGCCTTGCGCATCGTGCGTGCCTGACGCAACCAACGGCCAGGGCGAGCACCAGGTGAGACGCGCAGCACCCAGCAGCCATCGAACCTGCGGCCCCCGATCTGTTCGGCGAGCAGCAGATCGACGATTTTTGCCTGTTTTCCGTATGAAAGCTGCGCATCACTCATGAGCCCGGCAGCCAAGCGATGCTTGGTCAATACAGAGAGGAAATCGCCAAGCAGTCGCGCGTGCGTTGCCGGGGGTTTCCTTAGAAGACGCTCGTACTCGGCACGGTTTGGTTGGTCGACGGTGCCGCGAACGGCAGCGCAGACTGCTTCTAAGGCCACACGCTTGGTCACCAACTCCGGAATGAGGACGCGCAACGTGCGGCGGTTGCCTCCCAGGATCGCCAGGAATCCGGCCTCGCCGACCTGCAACAGCGCGGGATGGGACGCGCTCAACGTGTTTTCGAGACCCGCAAAGGTGGTTTCGATGACCTCAGCTTCACAGTCAAGCTTTTTAGCGTTCCATTCGATCGAAGCCTCATTCGAAACGGTCGCCTGCATCTCCGTCAGACCCGCTTTTCGAGCAAGCGCCCTGATGCACTCACCTAGCCTGGCAGCGGGCCAGCAAAGAGGAATGACATCTTGGCCATTCATCAGGCGACCTCCGTTAGGCGGCCTGAGTGGATTTGTATTCTGCGCCACAGCTTGCTCGACCACAGTTGACATCGCATCTCCTCCTCGGCACGCAGCAATTGCGCGTAGCGCGAATCCGGCGAGGACGACAGATCTTGCGGTTTGCCCTCTTCAATCACATGGCCGCCATCGACGACCAGCACGCGGTCGAACGCCTGCGTTTCGGCCAGATCATGCGTGATGCACAGCATCGTGGAACCGCGCCAGAATTCGCGCGCCTTGGCGAGCAATTCACGCCTCTTTTCGCGATCGAGCCCGCGGAACGGTTCGTCCAGGATGACTAAGCGCGAGTTCTTACGCAGCATGGCGCGAGCTAAACGGACGCGCTGGCCTTCGCCTCCGGAAACTAGGCCGCCGCCTTCGCCAAGACTGCTCTCGAGACCGTCTGGAAGGGAGTCGAGAACATTCTGAAGGGAAGCGGCGTCGATGACCTCCGCAGCAGCTTGACGATCCGATTCGGAGCCGTACAAAAGGTTGGCGAGTAAGGAACGATTCCAGAGCTGAACGGCGGGATCGACCCAGGCGATAGCGCGCCGCAGTTGCTCGACATCCGGCGGAGCGCCATTCACCAGGACTTCTCCCTGCGTGGGCTTCAACCAGCCGAGCAGGACGCCCACAAGACTCGATTTGCCGGCGCCGGATGGACCGACGACGGCGATGTGACTGCCGGGCTCGACAGTGACGTTCACATTGGCAAGAATCACGTGGCCGGACGCTTCGACTTTGACCCCCCGAAACTCGATGCGCGGTGCTTCGGAAAACGCTTCCGCATTTGTCGGGGAGGCTTGATTCTGTTCCTCGGGCGCGCCCAGGGGATCGAGCAGGCGAATGGTCAAGTTGCGAGCGTAGGGATACTGACGAGCGATAGTTCCGATTTCCTGTCCCAAGGAGGGCAGGTTCAAGGCCCAATACACGACCAGGAGTATGCGGCCGATCTCGATTCCCTGCAGCGGATGAGTAAGGACGAGAGAAACGATCAATCCGAAAGTCGCCGCGAGTTGCACCGCTTCCGAAACGAGCACGGCGCGCTGTAGGCGTAACGCTCCGTGAGTCCACTCTGCCAGCAGTTTCTCGTGTTCCTTTCTCACGCTACGCTCGGCGCGATGCGCCCGAATGGCCAGCAGACCGAGCATGGCATCAAGATAGAAGCGTGTGAGGCCGGCGGCATGATTCCTGACGCGAGCGTCGCGTTCGGCAAGCACGGGATGAGCGAGAAAGGGAACCAGCAGGGCGGCCGCGACAGTGAGCAGCACCCACGATGTGGCCGAAGGGAGCAACCAAATGATGGCTGCGCCGGTGGCACAGAGTTCGAAGATGGCGCGAAGCAACTGGCGCGCCAGATCCGGGAGACGGCGAAGGCGATGAGAGGAATGGCTCCGCTCGGCCATGTCGGAGGTGAGCCGGCTCTGAAAATAGCGGTCTCCGAGCTTGGGAATTTTGGTCAAAAAAGCGACACGGAGGCGATTTTCCATTTGCCGGCCCAAGCGCAGCGCGCTCGAAAAGACAGGAACCTCCAGCAACAGCAGGATGAAGCTGAAGAGCACAATAGCGGCCAGCACGGTTATGCGTTGGCTGGCAAGAGGTAAGTGATTCGCAATGCTGAACAAGCCCCGGAAGAGCAGCGCTTCGATGATGACCGCGCCCGCGGCGGAACCCAGCGCAAACGTGAGAATGACGGGCGCCCAGGTGCCGCTTTCGCGCACGAGGCGGAGCAGTTCGCGGCCGGGATGAAGGGGGCGCTCGGCGATAGCGGCGGCCAGTTCCGGTCCTAGAGCTTCAGAAGGTTGTTCGGAGCGTTTACCGCGCACACGAACCAGGACCGCGCCGCGTATGAGCACCTGTTCAGATTCAGCTTCCGTTTCGCCGGCTGGCTGAACAGACCAGTAGCGCTTGGGAATCAAGTCGGGCGCGGCGGATAAGCGGCGGGTCAACTGCTCCGCGTCGGAGCCCGTTGTCACACCGCCGGCCGAGACGAGTGATGACATGAGGCGCACGGACGCATCGAGAGAAGCTAAGCCATGCCAGCTTCTATCGGCCAACGCTTCCCTGGTGAGGCTGGTGGCAGGGCGGCCTGAGATGCCGATGCGGCGCAAACGGTCCTGGAGCGCCGCTTGAAACTCTTCAGAGGCGGCGAAGTCGCGCCATGCGTCCGCATCAACCGGCATGGCATGTTGATAAATCTCAGTTTGAAACTGGTCTACGCTGACCCAGCGACGACCCACGGCCGGGTCCATCAACTGAAGCATGCGACCGTGGCGGCTCCAAGCTACGACAAAGTGCGTCAGACCGTTTGGGAGCGCGACGACGACGATGGCGGGGAGTGCGTTGGCTCCCGGGAGCAGCATGTGATCCGAGGGAAGCATGATTTGCTCGGCTTCAAGACCAAGCTGATTCGCGACTGCTTCCATGGTGTCGATGGACGTGCCGTCGACTTCCGTTTGGCAGGCCTCCCGCAAGCGTCCGTAGCTGACAGGCACGCCGAAGCCTTCGAGCAGACACTTCAGCGAAGCAGGCCCGCAATCCATGTTGGAGGTCTGGACGACCTCCGGAGCGAAGAACCTTCTCAACGCTGCGCCCCCGCTTGGGCCGCGTGATGGGTAGACGAGATATGAAGAAGCGGAAGATCCGTTTGCCAGGCCCAAACCGCCCAGCCTGCCAGCAACACGAAGGCAGATACTATGAGCAAGTTAGATTTGCTGGCGCGATCGGCCCGTAGCGATCGATTCACGCGAGGGAAGCTATTGGGCATGCGACACAAACGCTATACATTTTTACCCTCAAGAAATTTGGGTTTTCTCCGATGAGACGAATATCCGTTGCACCAAATAGATCGAGGGATCGCAAACTGGTTACGGTAAGTCGCCCAACACGACACGACCGGCTTTCACTTTGCTTTTCACTTTCATTGCCGATCTCTCATCCTTAGATTGAGTTCTTGCTGGCAGGCGAGAACTCAACTTTGGTGCACATTCTCCATTATTAGGTGCAGGGCAGAACCCGCGGCCGAGCGGCTTGTTGAAAGAACGGCCCGGGTCGTCGTATCATTCGCGCAGTGGATCAATCGGCGGCGATTGCAGACGAGCAGTCCAAAGCAGGTCAATCGAACACCGATCCCCTGGGCCGCAGGGCCTTACTCCTGTTCGGCACCGTCATTCTGCTCATTTCTGCGGGTCTTCTTGTCTACTCGCAGACAATCTCCTTTGTCTGGGATGAGGGGTTCCATCTTCTTGCCGCGCAGTTGATCGATCGGGGAAAGATACCTTACCTCGATTTCTGTTTCCCGCAAACCCCGCTGAATGCCTACTGGAACGCGGGCTGGATGGCGATTTTCGGGCAATCGTGGCATGTGACCCACGTCCCGGCCGCCCTCGAGGTCGCAGGGGCCGTCTTTCTCATTTCCGATTACATCTTTCGCTGGTTTCCCGCCGTCCGCTGGCGGCTGGCGGCGGCCGTCGTGGTGGCATGCTTCGTGGGGCTGGACAGCATTGTGGTCCAATTCGGCACGGTCGCGCAGGCATACGGAATCGATCTGTTCCTGACGGTGGCAGCCTTCCGGGTTGCCATCGCCGCTGTGAAACGAACAGGCTGGGTGGCAGCGCTGGCGGCCGGTCTGTTGATCGGCGCCGCAGCCGGTTGCTCCCTTCTGACCGCGCCGATGGCGCCCGTTCTAGTGGCGTGGATGTTCGTTTGCAACTCCGCCGGCGACCGATGGAGGAAGCTCGCCGCCTCGCTGGCCGGCGTTGTCCTTCCGTTTACCCCTGTTCTTTGGCTGTTCGCCAAGGCTCCGCGCCAGGTTTTCTTCAATATCGTTCAGTACCAGGCGATCTTCCGGCGTGTGAAATGGAAGGGCGCCACTCCTCACGATGTGGACGTGCTGAGCGCGTGGCTCACGGACGCGCAAAGCTTGCTCATGGGCTTGCTTGCAATAGCCGGTGTTCTGTTTCTCGCTCGGGCGAGTCATTGGGACAAAGAGCGCCGCCGCGAGTTCTATTTGTGTGCCTGGCTCGCCGGCACTTCCACGCTGTACATCGCGACCGCCCATCCTACGTTCCAGCGCTATTTCATTTTCGTCATTCCGTTCGCCAGCGTGCTCGCAGCGGCCGGACTGTACTGGGCCGGCTCACGATTACACACTCCGGATCGTCCGTTCTGGCCGGCGCTGATCGTCAGTTCGCTCGTCGCGCTTTCGTTGGGCAGAGCGCTTTTCGACGATCGCGATTCCCAGACTTGGGCAGACTATGAAGCGATTTCTAACAAGGTCGACCAAGTCACGCCGCAAAAAGCGAATCTCTACGCCGACGAACTGGTTTACTTCCTGACGCGGCGGCCTCCTCCGCCAGGCATGGAGTTTTCCTACGACCACAAACTCGAGTTGCCGGCGAACCAGGAAGCGCTGTATCACGTCATCTCGCAAGCAAAGTTGGACGCCCAGGTGAAAGCAGGCAAATATGCGACGGTTCAGAGTTGTAATGACGACTTAATCGACGAAATGCGACTGGAGGACCTTTTCCCGAATAAGGCCGATCTGAAGGACTGCAGTATCTTTTGGGGAAAAGTGAACACGTTGAAGTAGGCGCGGCGTCGTTAGTGCGTCATGGCGTAGACAATGTAGTTGATGCCGATGCGAACGCCGAGCGCCGAATACTTTTCGGGATACTCTGGCGTATCGGCCCATTCCCAGGAATCGCCGATATCGGAATTGTAGGAGATGGCGATCATCACCCGGCCCTTGTCGTCATAGATACCGCGCCAACGGGCGACATAGCCGTCGAGTTTATGTCCTTCGCCGAGGTGACTGGCGCCCACTATTTGATAACGCTCGTCGAGATCATAGACAGTGTGAAAGATTGGGTCGCTGTCGGGAATGTCCACAATGGGGCGGTCCGGGAAAACGCGCTTCATGCTCTCCTGAAATACCTGCCATTCGACCGTGCCGTGAAAATCATCCGCCATGAAGAACCCGCCGCGTAGCAGGTAATCGCGCAGCTTGGCTGCTTCGGCCTCCGTGATGCCCCACTCCCCGACCTGCACTGCATACAGCCACGGCCAGTTGTAGACCTGGTCGCCATCGTCAAGGTTGACCGTCTGCTCGACGGAGCGGACGTGGATGCGCGTCAGGCGGCGGACGGCCTCCGCGAAGTGTCTATCCGCCCGGGGAAAATCCTGGCTCCAAAGCGAGTTGCCCTCCTGCCAATCGGGATTGTCGCGCCCGGCATAGCCGTTATTCCAACCCGGCGGATACATCAGCCGGGCGAACGCCCATTCGGTGCGCTCCTGATAATCGGGCGGCAGCGCGATGGAGCCGAGGCGGTACTCGATCCCGGGAAGCTCGCGAAAAGGTTCCGGCAGAGAGCGGTCAAGCGCATAGGCGGTACCCAGAAATACCGCTGCGCCGGCTAACACCCACTGCGCTTTCCGGATACTCATCCGCACTGCCTCGGTTCCGAGGATAGCATCGGAGAAGGGAGACCTGGCGTGGCAAAAAAAGAGCGAGGCAGAGATCCCCTCTCATGCCTCGCTTAGCGCTCCAAATTGGAAAGCAGTTTTGATCTTTTACCGGCGCCAGTAGCCGTTGTAGTAGCGGTGATTGTAATAGCGCGGGGCGGTCCAATGCGCTCCGGCGTAAGGACGATGCGCCCAATAGCCGGCACGCCAGTTCCAGCGCGGTCCTTCTGGATAGTAGTAACCGCCGACCCAACTATATGCGGGGCCCGGATAAGCAAGCGCTGGATAAGCAGGCGCTGCGTAGCTGACGACGGGAGGAGGCGGAGGAGGCGCGGCGTAGTAGCCATGTCCGCCACCGAAACCAATGCCGAAGAATACGCGCGGACCAGCGAAAAGTGAGCCTCCCGCGAGCAGTAAGAGTGCAAGTAATTTTGTTTTCATTTTCAAACTCCTCTCCCAAACTTGGCCGCTCTTTTGGGCGGCTCGACTTCTATAGAGCAACTGATGTGCCACGTGTAAGTGATTGAATTTCCATCGCCGATGCCTTCGCGATGGCTTTTGTGCACCGCCTCTGGTGGTAATCGGCCAGTATCGGTATAAGAGCCCGAGCGAGACGTTCCGTGAAACGTCGTGCTCGATCTCACGAAGGAGGCACGGAATATCCTGCGTTTGATCCAACTGTCTAAAACGGTACGATCAAAGAAGCGGAAATAGAGAACGGCCATGAAACCCTCGCAAGCCCTCAACGCCCACCGCAACGAATTGCGGCAGCTTGTTAACCGCTACGGTCTCTCGGGTCCACGCGTCTTCGGGTCCGTCCTCAGCGGAACGGACACGGAGGAGAGCGACCTTGATCTACTCGTGGAACCCGGACGATCCACCAGCCTGCTTACCATCGCCGGGCTAAAGATCGACGCCGAGAAATTGCTCGGGGTGACGGTGTCGGTTCTGACGCCGAATGGCTTGCCACCGAAGTTCCGTAATGAAGTGCTGCAACAGGCCCAGTCCCTGTGAAGCATCCGGACCGGATCCAAGAATATCTCGAACACATTGCGGAGGCCATTGTCCGCGCAACAGCCTATCTTCAGCCCCTACCGGACCTCGAAGCCTTTCGGAAGGACCTGCAGGCTCAGGATGCCGTGCTCCGCAATATCGAGGTCATCGGCGAGGCTGTGAATAAGATCAATAGCTCCCAGCCGGAGTTCATCAAACAGCACCCCGAACTTCCCTGGGCGCAAATGCGCGGGATGCGCAATGTGGCGATCCATGAGTATTTCTTCGTCGACTTGGAAATAGTGTGGAATACCGTCAAGGAGGACTTCCCCAAGCTGAAACAGCAGATTGACACGTTGCTGAAGCGCTAGTTACCGTCCGTCTATTGAGCCGAACGCGCCGCCTCAAAGGTCTAGCGCGATGTGGAAGAGTTCTTGAAACGCGGGGTGCCGAAGAGAAATACGGGCACAAGCTCAGCCAAAACAACCGCGCCATTTTCCGGAGAAGCGAGGAATCCATCTTCCGTCGTGCGGACTCCATGCTCGAAATCCAAAGCAGCGGACGATTGGCATGCTAACTCCGCTCGGCAGGCTGCTATCAGGTAGTGCTTCGAGTGTCGCGCTTGATTTCGATGACGCTCGTGATTAATTCTTTGGCGTCCGTGAGGCTCTTCGTGATGAGTTGGATGTCCATGGCGGGTTTGCCGAGTTGGCGCATGCTCTGGCAGTAGACACCGTGCTGGCCGACTAGGACGAGAGCGTCGGTGATGCAATCGAGAGTGACTGCCAGCCGGCCGCGCTCGAGACCCATCATGAACTCGTAGCGCTCGAGTTCGTCTTTCCGTTCCTCGTAGACCGTCATCTGCCCTCATTCTGGCATGATTGGCTGCATGCACATTCCTTCTTGGCCACAAGCGGGTGAGCGCGAAGCGGAGCTGCTGCGCACCGTGCTCGAAAGTGGGCAGTGGGGCGGCTTTCATCCATTCGTGACCGAGTTCGAACGGAGCTTTGCGGCCTATCAACAGTCCGCTTATGGCATCAGCACGTTCAACGGGACTGTGAGCCTGGAACTCGCTCTGGCCGTGCTGGGAATTGGGCCGGGAGACCAGGTGATACTTCCGGCGATCTCCTTTATTTCTTCCGCCACGGCGATTTCGCGCGTAGGTGCTACGCCCGTCTTCGTCGATATTGAGCCGTACTCGTTCAACATCGATCCTGCACAGGTCCAGCAGGCAATTACCGCGCAGACCAAGGCTGTCATGGCGGTGCATTTCGGCGGAGCCATGTGCCAGATTCAGGAACTCCTCGCCATTTGCCGGGAGCGGAATCTCATCTTGCTCGAAGACGCCGCTCATGCGCAGGGCTCGGAATGGAATGGCACGCGCGCTGGCAGTTTCGGCTTGGCCGGTTCGTTTAGCTTTCAGAACGGGAAGGTGCTGGCGGCAGGCGAAGGCGGTATGCTGGTCACCTCCGATGAGAGCTTCGCCGAAGGCTGTGTTTCGCTCGCAAACTGCGGACGCATAGACGGAAGGAGTTTCTATGAACATCACCGCCTGGGCACGAACTTTCGCATCACCGCTTTCCAGGCGGCCGTTTTGATTGCGCAATTTGAGCGTCTTCCGGAGCAGATTGAGCGGCGCTCGGCGAATGCGCGCTTGCTCAAAAACCTTTTGGAAGATGTGCCGGAGATCGTCTGGCAGGATCAGCCTTTAGACGTGACGCAGAATTCGTGGTACTTAATGCTGGGACGTGTTCCGAAGCTGGATGCACAAGAATTCCGGCGTGAGTTGAGCGCTGCCGGCGTGCCTTGCGCTTATTACCCACACACCTTGTACGAAAATCCGCTCTATCGGCGGGGCGGTGCAAGAGTCCTTCCTTGTCCAGCTGCGGAGGCGAGTATCCGAGATGCGTTCTGGCTGCCTCACCGGGTACTACTGGCCGATGAGGAGAGCATCAGGGAAGTGGCGCAGGCGATGCGGGCTGCGGTTGGCCGGTTACTTTGAACTCGGTGTCACCCGGATGCAGGCGGCCCAAGCGTTTTTCGACTTCGACTTCCTGAGTGCTGGGGTCGTTCTTCAATCTTTCAATGCGCTGCTTTTTCGCTTCGATGTCACGCGCGAGATTGGCGTTTTTCTCTTCGAGCGTGCGGATCTCGCGATGCTTTTCGGCAAGCGCGCTTAATCCTTGAGGTCCTCGCAACATGATCGTTGCGTAAGCGGCGAGTCCGGCCAGCGCCGCTAACGCCGCAACCGGCCTGAGGATGGAAGTTAACACGGAAACGGGTCCCTACATCTACTTATAAACTTGTTTGGAAGAAAGATCTAGAGGACGTGAAGATTTTATGCCGGAACCGCTCATTGTGTTCTGTAACTGCGGCAGCAAAGAGGAAGCAGACCGCATCGTGAACAGTTTGGTGGAGGAACGCTTAGCTGCGTGCGTCAACATTCTACCGGTAGTTCAGAGTGTTTACCACTGGCAAGGCTCCGTGGAGCGCGCTGAGGAGATTCCCTTGCTGATCAAGACAACACGGGACCGGTTCAGCGCGCTCCGTGACCGCATTCAAGCCATGCACAGCTACGACACGCCGGAAATCCTCGCCGTTCCCATCACGGATGGATCCGAACGATACCTTGCGTGGCTGCGGGCAGCGGTCTACTCATAGAAGTTGCGATCCCAGGCGTGGCGCTTGAGGATGCCGAGAGTGCGGTCGTCGAGCATACCGGCGGCGGAGGCGCGGCAACTGCTTTCCACGGTAGCGACGCGGCGCATGCCTGGAATAACGGAAGTGACAGCGTGGTTCGAGAGGCAGAAGCGCAACGCGATTTCGGGCAGACTGCCGGGAACAGCCCCCAAGTCCTTCTTCAGCGCTTCCACGTGTTCGACAACCTGGCGTTTGCGGTCGCCCCGGAAATAAGATTCGCGAAACTCGCCCCGCTGAAATTGTGTGTCTTCCGTGATGGTTCCGGTGAGGCCGCCTTCATCGAGCGGAACCCGAGCCAGCACACCGATCTTCATTTTCTGGCAGAGCGGAAACAGATTCTTCTCGGCCGATTGATCGAAGATGTTGTAAATGACCTGAACGGCGCTGATGGCGCCTGTCTTGACGGCCTCCAAGACAGAATCAGGATCGTGTTCGGACACCGAGATTCCGAAGTAACGAACCTTTCCGGCGCGACAGAGGTCCTCAATCGCGCGGCGCCACTCGTCCGTGTTGGCCCAGGCGTCGGTCCAGACGTGAAATTGCTGCAGATAGATCTGTTCCACGCCCAGATTGCGCAAGCTTTGTTCGGTGGATTCAATGATGTAGTCGTACGGG
Source organism: uncultured Acidobacteriaceae bacterium (assembly GCA_963849445.1). Classification (GTDB taxonomy): domain Bacteria; phylum Acidobacteriota; class Terriglobia; order Bryobacterales; family Bryobacteraceae; genus Bog-105. The sequence continues at coordinate 77,286 of CAWKHS010000026.1, forward strand.
AATACTTCCGAGATGGGAGTCGAAGACGAGGCGGGCCATACGCGGTTCTTCGGAGGCACCTTCGTCGCGATATAGATCTTGTGAAAACTTTTCTTCACGACTTGCCCGACCAGTTGTTCGCTGTGGCCGTCGCCATAGGCGAGCGCGGTGTCGACGAAGTTCACTCCCAACTCAAACGCGCGCTTCAAGGCACGGATAGATTCGTCATCTTTACCGCCTTGCCATTGATTGCCTCCAATACCCCAGGCGCCATATCCAATCTCACTGACCTCGGCTTCCGTCGTGCCTAATTTTCGATAATGCATGTACTACTAATACTCCGCCGGGAAAACAGAAAGCGCGAAAAAACAGAAAGGCCGCCAGCCCGTTACCGGTTGGCGGCCTAAACTATTGCTGGTTTGTATTTCTACGGCCGGCCGACGTTCTCGGCCTGAAGACCCTTGGGCCCTCTTTTGACCTCGAACTCCACCTCCGCACCCTCTTCAAGCGTCCGGTAACCACCCATCTGGATCGCTGAAAAGTGCACGAACACATCATCGCCGTTCGAGCGTTGGATGAATCCGTAGCCCTTGGCGGCGTTAAACCATTTCACAGTACCTTTTTCTCTCACTACTATCTCCTGTTAATGATGCATGATGAATGCCCGTTCACCGCCGCTACCGAAATAGGAGCTACGCGCTCCCGTTAATTCAGCGGGGCTCGCAGGAATACAACCAGCTTGCATCGAAAATTATGGAAACACTCTACCAGATCACTTAGTGTGCGGCAAGGGTAATGACGAGCCGCAAAGAGAACTAGTACTCGTCGTGCTAGGCTTGCGCGGTTTCAGCGGTTACGGCGGCGGTCCCGTTTGTACCGTTGACTTTCGCAGCGGCAGCGCTGCGTAACGTACTCGGGGAAGGAACTGTCAACATGCGCCGTGACAGCTTAAGAAGCCCGCGGCGCTCCAATTGGTTCAGCGTTGTGGAAGTGGTTTCACGCGTAGCGCCGATGAGATCCGCGAGTTCCAGCTGAGTGATGGGTAATTGATAACCTTCCGCATCGGGGACCGGGCTTACCACTGTGGAGAGCTCCGCCAGATAATGCAGGATGCGGTACTCCACGTCGTGCAGGCACAGCAGTTCTACCTTCTCGGCCAAAGCCATTCTGCGATCGAGCAAGTACGAGATGAGAGCCGCCGAGAACTCGGGACTGGCCGCAATCGCACGGTTGAACACCTCGCGCGGCACTTTGAAGATGTTCGAAACGGTAAGAACATCGGCTTCGGTGTAATAAGTTTGCGCATCGCCGCCCATTAGCGCTTCTTCGCCGACCAGGTGACCCGCGCCGCGTATGGTCAGAATGATACGGCCGCCTGTTTCGTTTCTCCGAGTGAGCTTCAACAATCCTTCTTCAACGTAGTAGACCGAATCCGCGACCTGACCTTGAGAAAACAGGGTTGTGGAACGCCGCAGGCCAGGCAAACGGGTGACCTCGGGATATGTCAAGAGAACACTACGAACGACGGATGCAAGAGAGGTCACAATATGTCCAGTTTCTTAGATTATATTCAGTTGCAGCATAGAAGCACAGGAAAAAGTTCTGGCCTGTGCGAAATATTACAAACTACGCTTGACTTGTGGAAGTAAGCTTACGTATGGACGAGGCGAACTCGCTTGCAGTATCGAAAAAACGCGGTAAATCGTCGATTTCAATCGCCTGCTTGATCTCCTGCAAGTAGTCCTGGAATAGGTTGATAGATTGGGTGATCTCCCCTTTGTTAGTCGCAAGGATACTCGACCAAAGATCGGGGGTACTTAGCGCAAGACGTGTCATATCCACCAAACCTGGCCCGAACACACGCAGAAAGCCCTGCTCGTTTTGTCGCGCGAGAGTTCCCGCGAGCGCGGTTGAGAGTAGTTGCGGAAGGTGAGAAGTGAACGCAACAAGACGGTCGTGTTCGGCGGCGGACGTCTCAATTACATTTGCGCCGATACGATGGAGCCACGAACGGAATTCGACTGAAAGAGGGGTTTCGGGACGGTCTGGCGTGAGGACGTAGGGGCGGCCGCGGAACAAAGCGGCTTCGGCGGCTTGCGAACCGCGCTGTTCCTTACCCGCCATGGGATGGCCGCCGAGGAACGTAGTCAAACGGATACATTCCGACGCCCGCTGCACGATCGCCGTTTTGGTGCTACCGGCGTCTGTTATGAGACAATCCGGGCGCGCAAGCGGGCCGAGTTGCTGGAGCGTTTGGAGGATGCGATCGACGGGCTGCGCGAGGTAAATGAGGTCGGCTTCAGCGGCGGCTTCTTCCAACGTTACGGCGCGCTGGATGGCTCCCGAACGCAGGCCGGCCTCGATCGCCGCTGGCGAACTCACACCCAGCAACTCACCTTCGAAACCGGCCTCGCGCAGGGCCAAGCCGAAGGACCCGCCGATCAGCCCAACGCCCGCGATAGCAACAGTTCGAATGACGGGAACGCTCTGCATAACGGCCGGCTCGCGTCAGGCGGTGCGCCCGATGGCGGCGGCGATGGCGCGCGTCTGCTGCATCATTTCCGTAAACTGCTGCGGACGCAGCGTTTGCGCACCGTCGCTGATAGCGCGGTCGGGATCGGGATGCACTTCGACCAGGAGTCCATCGGCGCCTGCCGCGACGGCGGCGCGCGCCATCGGCAAGACAAAATCGCGTTTCCCGGTGCCGTGCGATGGGTCCGCCACCACGGGCAGGTGAGTGAGCCGCTTCAACACCGGAATCGCCGAAATATCCATCGTGTTGCGGGTGCTGGTTTCGAAGGTGCGGATGCCCCGTTCGCAGAGGATCACTTCGTAGTTTCCGCCGGACATGATGTATTCCGCTGAGAGCAGAAGCTCTTCGATGGTAGCGGCGATACCGCGCTTCAATAGAATGGGCTTGCGCACCTTACCGAGCTCGCGCAGCAGGTTGAAGTTCTGCATATTGCGGGCGCCTACCTGGAGAATGTCGGCATACTGCGTCAGCAACGGAATCTGGATCTGATCCATCACTTCGCTGACCACGAGCAAGCGATTACGGTCGGCCGCGGCACGCAAGATCTGCAGGCCTTCTTCGCCCATCCCTTGAAAACTGTAGGGCGAGCTGCGCGGTTTAAAGGCGCCGCCGCGGATCACCTGGGCGCCGCCGGAGGCGACGATCTTCGCACACTCCTCTATCTGCTCCACGCTTTCGATGCTGCAAGGTCCGGCCATGGAGATGACCTTGGCGCCGCCGATTTCGAGATCGTTGATTTGGATAACGGTGCCCGCTGGCTTGAAATGGCGGCTGGCAAGCTTATACGGCGAGACGATGCGATGGCATTCTTTTACCCCTTCGAGGACTTCGAAGAGGGCCGGATCGAAATCGCCAACCGGCCCGACACCGCCGATCACCGTGTGACTGACGCCGGTGGAACGATGGACAGTAAAGCCCATATCTACCAGCCGCGCAATGACAGCTTCGGTTTGAGGTTCAGTCGCGCCTTCTTGCATGACAACTAACATGGTTTTGGTCTACTGCTTCGATGAGTCGCTTTCGATCATTTTGAGCTTCTGCACGTTGCGCATCTCGTCGATGATCCGTTCGAATATGCGCTGTACAGCTTCGTTGGGCAACGGCCCGTGGTTCTGGCCGACTACGTTGGCAAACACCTGATCTTCCCGCTTTGGCTCATAAATGGCTAACTGGAGATCCTGCTTGATCCGGCCAATTTCTTCGACAATGGCTGTGCGCTCATTTAAGACTTCCAGCAATCGCAGGTCTAAGGCGTCGATGCGCTCGCGGCAGCGCGTCAGGTCGTGCGGAGAGAACCGGCTCATGAGGAACGAAGGGGCGCGGTGAGCCGGCCTGTGAACGTTTCTAGTGCGCTGGGCAAATCGGGATCGGAAGCGTGGGTTTCGATGAATTTCACGATCGCGCTGCCCACCACGACGCCGTCGGATATTTGGGCGACTTCGGCAACCTGCTCCGGCGTACTGATGCCGAAACCAACGGCAATCGGCAGATCCGTGAGTGCCCGCATACGCTTGGCAAGCGGCGCGGCCGCGGCCGAAATAGAGGACTGCTCGCCGGTGATGCCGGTCCGCGAGACAAGATAGACGAAGCCGGAAGAGTGTTCGGCGACAAGACGCAGGCGGCGTTCCGTGCTGGTGGGTGCGCCCAGAAAAACCGTATCGAGACCATGTTCACGCAGACGGCGCACCGGAGTTTCGGCTTCTTCGATGCACAAGTCCGTGAGCAGCACGCCGTCGATGCCCGCTTCCGACGCATCGCGGGCGAGTTGGTCGAAACCGTAGCGGAGCAGCGGATTCAAATAGCTGAACATCAGCAGCGGAATTTGCGAATGGCGGCGGATTTCGCGGACGATGTCGAAGAACTGCGGTAATGTCGCGCCGGCGCGCAGGGCGCGGTCGGAAGCGCGCTGGATGACCGGCCCGTCGGCAATGGGATCGGAGAAGGGAACACCGAGTTCGATGAGGTCGGTTCCAGCACGTTCCAGAGCCAGCACGAGGGAAGCGGTATGGGCGGGGCTGGGATCGCCGCATGTGAGGTAAGCGATAAAGGCTTTGCGCTTTTCCGCCTTACAGGCGCTAAAGAGATTCGCGATGCGGGTGGCAGTTTCAACCGGCATTAGACGTCCAGCTCCGGCAGATTCTCACGATAGATGTCGATGTCTTTATCGCCGCGGCCCGACACGTTGACGATGTAGATTGCCTCCGGTTCAGAAGGCGCGCGGCGGATGGCTTCGGCGATGGCGTGCGAAGACTCGAGAGCCGGGATGATGCCTTCCATGCGGGCAATCGTTTTAGCGGCTTTCACCGCGTCGGCATCGCTGATGGCCACGTATTCGGCCCGATGCTCGTCGTGCAGCCAGGCATGTTCCGGGCCGATGAGGGCGTAATCGAGGCCGGCCGACACGGAGTGAGTGAGTCCCACCTGGCCTTCTTCATCCTGCAGAAGATAGCTGAAGGCGCCGTGGAGAACGCCGGGTGATCCGCCGGACATGCGCGCGGCGTGATCGCCTAACTTGTGTCCGCGACCCCCGGCTTCCACACCGATCAGCCGCACGGCCGTATCAGAGACAAAGGGATAGAAGATCCCGATAGCGTTGCTGCCGCCCCCCACGCAGGCCAGGATGGCGTCCGGCAATCGGCCGATCTGCTCAAGAGCTTGGGCGCGCGCTTCTTCACCGATGATCTTGTGGAAATCGCGCACCATCATCGGGTACGGATGAGGCCCCAGTGCGGAGCCGAGAAGATAATGCGTGGTGTCGATGTTGGTAACCCAATCGCGGATGGCTTCGCTGACGGCGTCTTTGAGGGTGCGGCTGCCGTTAGTGACGCTGACAACCTTAGCTCCCAACAGCCGCATGCGGAAGACGTTCAGGCGCTGGCGGCGCATGTCTTCTTCACCCATGTAGATGATGCATTCTATGCCGAACAGCGCACAGACAGTTGCAGTGGCCACGCCGTGTTGACCGGCTCCGGTTTCGGCAATGATGCGCTGCTTGCCCATGCGGCGGGCGAGGAGAATTTGCCCGAGGCAGTTGTTGATCTTATGCGCGCCCGTATGCAAAAGATCCTCGCGCTTGAGCCAGATCTGCGCGCCACCCAGGCTTTCGGTAAGGCGCTTGGCGAAGTAGAGCGCGGTGGGACGGCCAGCGTAATTGTGGAGAAGATCGGCGAGTTCGGCTGCGAACGCGGCATCGTTGCGGGCGTCGCGGTACGCCGACTCGAGTTCTTCGAGCGGCGTCATGAGAATTTCGGGGACGTAACGGCCGCCGTACGGACCGAAGTGGCCGAGAGCGTCAGGAACCGTGGTGGAACTCATAGATTGACTCGTGTGTAGCTGCCTTGCTCGACCGCGAGCTGCGCCGCGGCGACAAATTCGCGCACTTTTTGCGCACTCTTTTTCCCGGGACTCGATTCGAGGCGTGAACAGGCGTCTACGCCCCAAGGGTTTGCGACGCGGATGGCTTCGGCCACGTTCGATGAATCGAGGCCACCGGCCAGGATGATGCGGCTGGTATGCGCTTCAGCCAATCTCCAGTCGAACGTTTCGCCGGAACCGCCGAACCCCGCGGATGGTGTGTCAAGCAGGTAAGCTTCGACATTCGGATCCTTGGCGGCTGCGGTCGGGGCGATGCTGCGCCAGACACGGAAGGGTTGCGAGAAGTAACTGGGGCAACGATCCCCGTGGAGTTGAACTACGTCGAGACCGACAGCTTGCGCGATTTCGATGAGTTCGTCTTCGGACGGATTCACGAACACGCCGACCCGCAGGTAGGGACCGGAGATCCTGTTGACGATCTGCTGAGCGCGAGCGGGCGTGATGCAGCGCGGACTCTTGGGATAGAAGTTAAAGCCGAGCGCGTTAGCACCGGCGTCGACGGCCGTTTCGGCATCCTCTTCATTCGTGATGCCGCAGATCTTTATTACAAACGACATCACGAACGGCAGATCAGACATGGCTTTTGTGAAGAAGATCCTTCAAAGCGGCCGAAGGATCTTTCGAACGCATGAGCGATTCGCCTATTAAAAAACATTCGAAGCCCGCTTGTCGGAGCAGTTCAATATCGGCACGCGTGTGGATCCCGCTTTCGCTGACCCGCAAAACGCCGGATGGCATCAGGTAGCTGAGGCGCAGGGACGTATCGAGCGAGACTTCGAAAGTATCCAGATCCCGGTTGTTCACGCCGATGATTTCCGCGCCTGAATCTACGGCTTTGGCGAGTTCTTCCTGATTGTGGACCTCCACCAATGAGGCAAGCTGCAGCGATGATGCGAGCTCCCGGAATGTTTGTAGCTCTTCCGTGTTGAGCACGGCGGCGATGAGCAGGATGGCGTCGGCGCCGTGAGCGGCGGCTTCGAAAACCTGCAGACGATCGACCGTGAAATCTTTGCGCAGCACAGGCAGGTTCACGGCCGCCCGCGCCGCTTCCAAATCGTGCAGCGAGCCTTGAAAATACTGCTTGTCAGTGAGGACCGAAAGACAGGCGGCGCCGCCCTCTTCATAGGAATGGGCGAGGAAGGCAGGATGGAAGTCCGGCTGGAGGAGGCCCTTGCTGGGCGAAGCCTTTTTGATTTCGGCGATGATGGCCGGCGACTTGGCTCGCAGAGCTTCGGCGAAGGCCGAGCCAGGCGATTTCCGTTCGTAAGCCTGCTGTTCGATCACCGCCGCGCGAGCATGCAACTCCGCCACTTCCTGCTTTTTTTGCTCGACTATTTCGGCAAGAATGCCGGATGAGGCGGGAACCGTCATGAAAGTTGACACGCACACTGCAAGGGCGCGCGCTCAGGAAACCCTCATCGTAACAGGTGAGGAGTATTTTATGGACCAATCGATTTGTGAACCTTGCCGGCCACGCTAAGTACATATTGCATGTGATATCATTCGTCAGTGCGGCTGGTCATCGATACGGATGTTCTTGTCGCGGGATTGTTGAGCGATCAAGGAGCTTCGCGGCAACTTCTACTGCTTGCGCTTGAGCGGCGAATCGGCGTTTTGGCTTCAGTCCCCTTGATGCTCGAATACGAGGCTGTCCTCATGAGGCCGGAGCATTTAGAGAAGAGCGGGATGAGTGCCGAAGAGACCACCACTTTTCTCGACGCCTTAGCAGCCGTTGTTGAACCGGTGAAGTTACGATTTCTTTGGCGACCAAGTCTAAAAGACGCGGTCGACGAGATGGTGTTAGAAGCCGCTGTAAATGGGCGCGCTGACTATCTAGCGACCTTCAATCTAAGGCACCTTGAAGCGGCGGCGATGAAGTTTGGAATCCGTGCGAGGCGGCCCCGTGACGTTTTACGTGAGATCCGTGGAGGGAAGGATGAGAAGAAGTAACGTGGCGCTTCGGCTTCAAACATCTTTATTAGAGGAAGCGAAGCGAGTGGCTGAAGCCGAAGGTGTCGCTTTGAACCAGCTGATCAATGTCGCCGTCGCCGAGAAGATATCGGCGCTCCGCACCGAGGATTACTTTCGCGAGCGGGCTGGCCGGGCTGATATCGAGAAGGCCAAACGCATTCTGGCACGCGCGGGCCGAGGCAAGGCTGCTGTCGCAGACGACGAAATCTAGTAGGTTCCTCATGCGCAAGGAACTCTGGACCTGACGGAGGTTGGACGGAACAAATAAAGAACATCGAGCGCTATGTCGCACAGGCCCCATAGCAGTGAGGCGAGTACGCGGCGGGCGCATGCCACGGTGTTTGCGGCGCTCGGCGATCAGACGAGACTGTTGCTGGTTGCAAGGCTCTGTCGCGGGCAGCAGGCGTCGATCGTGCATGGACTCCGCAGCGGCCGCGAGAGCGTCTTCGAATTCAGTCCACAGCCAATTGAAGAACGGAAAGACTATCTCGATCTCGTCTCGCGGCAGTGGGACGCCCTATCTCGATTGAAATCGTTCGTCGAAACTCAGGAATCCGAGTGACACACGTAGAATCGGAGCAATGTTGAGAACGGTTCGCGTGACGCGCTATGTCACGCCGCTGCGCGAAGGAGGTTCTCTGCCTGCCATTGTGGAAGGCGACGATGAGGGCCTTTACGTTCTAAAATTCCGGGGCGCGGGACAAGGTCCACTGGCGCTCCTAGCGGAGGTCATTTCCGGCGAAATCGGACGAACATTGGGTCTGCGCGTCCCCGAACTCGTATTTATGCACCTCGAAGAGGCAATTGGGCGTAATGAAGCCGATCCTGAGATTCGGGACCTGCTGATGGCGAGCGTGGGTCTGAATCTCGGTATGGATTTTCTCCCGGGTGCAACCATGTTTGAGCCCGCCGCAGGGGATCGCGCCGATCCCGATACGGCTTCGAAAGCTGTATGGTTCGACGCCTTCGTCACAAATATCGACCGTACGCCAAAAAACGCCAACCTGCTTTGGTGGCACAAACACCTGTATTTCATTGATCACGGTGCCAGCCTGTATTTCCAGCACAACTGGCGCAACCCCAGCGAGATGGCCATCAAGCCGTTCCCTGCAATTGAGAATCACATCCTGCTTCCGTGGGCGCACAACATTGCTGAGGTGGATGGAGAGCTTCGGGCTCGGCTCACGGACCAGGCTCTCAGAAAGATTGTGGACACTGTTCCTTCCGAGTGGCTGCCGCAACACGAAGGCCCCAGCGCCGAAGGTTATCTCGAATACTTCAGAGAACGTCTTGCGAAATCCAGATTTGTCGAGGACGCCCTGCGTGCCCATGCAGAACTCGTTTGATTACGCGGTGATTCGAATTGTGCCCTTCGTGGAACGCGAAGAGTTCTTCAACGCTGGAGTGATTCTGTTTTGCCCGCAGCAGAAATTTCTCGATGCGCGTATCTATCTCGATCGCAAGAAACTGGAAGCGCTCGCACCGGCGCTCAACCCCGATGAGGTGCAGCAGCGTCTGGATGGAATACGCAAAGTTTGCGCCGGCGACCACACTGCGGGTCCGATTGCGCAACTTTCGCAGCGCGCCCGCTTTCATTGGCTGATTGCACCGCGCAGCACCTGGATTCAGGTGTCTTCGGCCCACTCGGGTATCTGCCAGGAACCAGAACCAGTGCTCGATCGGCTTTTCCGTGAGCAAATTCTGGGCGCCGCGGAACGGGATGAATCCCCCGAAACGAGTCAGGACAGGTAGCGTGAAACTTGCCATCGACCATGTCAGCAAACGGTACGGCCGGGACGTTCTGGCACTCCGCGAGTTCAGTCTTGAACTAAACCAGGGAGTGCTCGGTCTGCTCGGTCCGAATGGAGCGGGCAAGACTACGTTGATGAGCATTCTCTCGACCATCACCCGGCCGACCGAAGGCCGCGTGCTGTGGAACGGGACGGATGTGACGAAAAATCCCAATGCAATTCGTTCCGTGCTGGGTTATTTGCCACAGGATTTCGGCGTCTATCCGAATCTGAACGCCGTCGAGTTTCTGGAGTATTTGGCGGCCGTAAAAGGATTGGATGCTGCTTCCGCGAAACGGCGCATCCCGGAGTTGTTGGACTTAGTGAATCTGACCGATGCTCGTAAGCGCCCGTTGGGCGGCTACTCCGGTGGCATGAAACAGCGTGTAGGCATCGCGCAGGCGCTCTTAAACGATCCACAACTGCTGATAGTGGACGAACCAACGGCTGGCTTGGATCCCGAGGAGCGCGTGCGCTTTCGCAACTTACTTTCGGATCTTTCCGGCGAACGGATTGTCGTCCTCTCGACCCATATTGTGTCGGATGTAGAAGCCACGGCGACTGACATTGCGCTGATCTCGAAAGGAACTTTGGTCGCCCACGCCACGCCCGAGGCGCTGCTTCTGACAGTGGAAGGCAAAGTACGGGAATGCGTAGTGTCGAGCGCTGACTTAAACGTCGCTAAACAGCGATACTCGATCAGCAGCACGACGCGGCGCAGCGATGGCGTTCACGTGCGTGTATTAGGCGACGAGGCGCCGGACGGAGCCGTATCAGTGGCGCCCAATCTTGAGGATGCCTATCTCTTCTGCCTCTCGCGCCATCGCACCGGAGCTCAGGCGTGAATCACGCTCGCGTGCTGTATCGAATGGTTCTGGCCGATTTCCTGGAACGTGTGCGTCGCTACAGCTTTCCTGTTGAGTTTGGGTTTTGCGGTCTACCTTGGGTACGCGGTCCATACGGGGGAGATCGTTTTGCAATTAGAGAGCTATCGCGGGGTGAAGAACTCCGCGTGGATTGGCGCGGTCGTTGCGCTGGCCGGCACGGTATTTCTCACTTTAATCGGGTTCTATATCGTTAAGAACGCAATTCAGCGCGACCGGGAAACTCGCGTGGGCCGGATTCTGGCAACCACGCCGATGAGCAAAACCTTCTACACCGTCAGTAAGTCACTGAGTAACTTCGCCGTGCTTGCCGCCATGCTTCTGGTGCTGGCCGCCGCAGCACTCGTGATTCAGTTGCTGAACAAGGACGATCCGCAGATCGATCTATTCGCGCTTTTCTCGCCGTTGCTGATATTTGGGCTTCCCGCCGTAGCGGTGACTGCCTCTTTGGCAGTACTCTTCGAGACCCTCCCCGGGTTGCGTGGCGGAGCCGGGAACATCATCTATTTTTTTCTCTGGACCGCTCTGTTGGTCCTGGGCGTCGGAGCGCTCGAGACAAACCGGATGGGAGACGCCCTTCACTCCTTCGAAGATTACAGCGGGATTGCATCGGTCATGGGACAAATGCAGGCGCAGGTGCATCGAATGGATCCGCAGTACAGCGGCGGGTCGTCATTCAATCTCGGTAGTCTGAACCCGGCAACAAAGACGTTTGTCTGGACGGGCCTGAAGTGGAATTGGGCCTTAGCGACCAGCCGCGTTCTGTGGCTGGGCATTGCCGCCGGAATTGCATTGCTGGCTGCTGTTTTCTTCGACCGGTTCGACCCCGCTCGCGAACGCTGGCAAAACAAAAAGAAAATATCTGAGGCGAACGAAGCCGGAGAGCAGTTTTCTGCCTCTGTCGCCGCAGAACCCGTACCCGTTTTGAATCTGAAACCGCTGGTGCGCGGAAAATCGCGGAGCCGCTTCTTTTCGTTAGTCAAGGCAGAATTGCTGCTCTTACTCCGCGGACGCGCGCGCTGGTGGTATGCGGGAGCGGCGGCCCTGTCGATCGGGTGCTTGGTATCGCCTCTGGCAGCCGCGCGTTCTGGTGTCATCGTCGCGGCCTGGGTGTGGCCAGTACTGCTCTGGTCCCAGTTGGGAACGCGCGAAGCGCAATTTTCTACCGGGCCGCTCATCTTCTCTGCCCAGCATGCGTTTCCATCTCAGTTACTCGCTTCCTGGATTGCAGGCGTCGTTGTAGCGGTGTTCAGCGGGGGTGGACTTGCACTGCACCTTCTTCTGGCGCGAGATTTAGAGGGTTTGAGCGCCTGGGCAGCCGGAGCGTTATTCATACCAGCCCTGGCGTTGGCGCTTGGAGTCTCAACGGAAAGCCGCAAGCCGTTCGAAGCTTTCTACACTGCGTGGTGGTACGTAGGTCCGATGCACCACATTCCCAAACTCGACTTCATGGGCACGACACCTGAGTCGAGCACGCCGCTGCTTTATCTCTGCTTATCCGCCTTTCTCGTCGTTGCGGCCTGTTACTGGCGCAAAATGCGGCTGCTGTACGCCTGAAAGCGCCATCCTGCGCGTTTCTGCACGCAAATACCCGGCAACAAGCAGCAGCGCAGATCGGCCGTGCTTCATGCTGGCCGCGCCTCTTTCTGAGCTGAGGGGCAACCCCAGACGTTGGCTTGCTCTGGTAATTTGTAGATCTTGGAACGCAGCGTATATAAACTCGACGAATCGCGGCTGCAGGCGCTGCTTGAGTCGGCCAAGCTGCTGAGTTCTTCGTTAGCCCTGCCCGATCTGCTCGCGCATCTCCTTCGCACGGTGATGGGCCGATTGCTGGTGAGTAAGGCTGTCATTGCCGTCGATCTGGACGGCGCGATGCGTGTGGCGCTGGCGCGCGGTTTGCCCACATTCTCGAAAGGAGATTTATTCAACGAGCAGATTGGGCGCGCTGCCAAACTGGAACAATTCTTCCCGATCACGCAGACAGACCGGGTGACCGGAATGCTTGCCTTGGGCCGCCCGGCTCGCGGCTTTTTAGAACCCGAAGAAGAAGATTTTCTGAACGCGCTACTGGGACTCGCGGCCAGTTCCATCGCCAATGCACAAGCGCATGAAGAGGCCGTCCAAAGCAATGAGCGGCTGGCGCAAAAGGTCCAGGAACTGCGGGCCCTCATCGATTTGGTGCGTGGCCTGTCCGCCTCGCTCGAGCCTGACGGCATCGCTCAGATGCTGATGCTTACTCTGGCGGGCCGCTGGATTATTTCGAAATATGGGCTTGTGACTTGGAAGACCGGGCATCCGGAAATCCTGCGGCAAAAGGGCCTCGATTTGAGTTTCTTTCTCCGCGAGAAAGAGCGGTGGACTGAGTTCGTCGAACCGATGCTCTCCCCTGGCGATACATCGCTGCCGCCTGGCTCGCTGCTGCTGCCCTTGCGAAGTTCGGCTGAGACGTTTGGAATCGTAATTTGTGGTCCACGCTTGAACCGGCAACCGTACACAGACGCCGATACAGAGTTCGGAGCGGGTCTGGCGGCTCAGGCCGCTGTTTCCCTCGACAACGCCTGGCACTTTCGCGACACTTTAGTCCGGCAGCAGATGGAAAAGGAAGTGGCGTTGGCCGCCAGTATCCAGCGCGATCTGTTCCCGTCCGTCCTGCCGCAACTCTCCGGCTGCGACATTGCCGCACGAAACCGGCAAGCGAAATTAGTTGGTGGCGACTATTACGACGTGCTGCCGGTTCACGGAAACGGCCCGGATTTGCCGCATTTGTTGTGCGTCGTGGACATATCGGGCAAAGGAATGTTCGCGGCACTGCTGATGAGCAACATTCAAGCGACGCTTGCGTGCCTTGCTGAGCCGTGAGCAGAGTCTTGCGGCAGTGGCCGAGCAAGCTAACCAGTTGCTCCATGCGACCACACCCGCCAACCGTTACGCGACGGCGTTTCTGGCCCAATACGATCCGGCGACAGGCGTCTGCCAATGGGTGAATTGCGGACATAACGATGGCATCGTGCTGCGGAAATCGGGCGAGGTGGAGTTGATGCCTTGCAGTGGGATTGCGCTCGGCTTATTCCCGCGCATGAGCTACCAGGAGCAGACGTTCGCCTTGCACGAAGGCGACCTGCTGGCGATCTATTCGGACGGCGTGACGGAGGCGAACGATATTTCCGAGCGCGAATTCAGTCTGGAGCGCTTCATTGACGTATTGAGAACGCAGCGTGAGCGGCCCGCCGGCGAAATTGTCGACGCAGTCTTGCAGGAGATTGACGCCTTCGTGGGGCAAGCGCCGCAATTCGATGACATTACCCTGATGGTGATGAAGCGAGTATGAGCACGGCGTGGCTCGAAGAACTGTTGCCGCGCGCCATGCTGTCGCCACGTACCAAAGTCTTATGGCTGGTATTTTTCGTGCTCTTCCCCCTCGCCTACGTCGGCGGCGTGATACTCGAAATGGCTCACGAACGCCCGGCCCGGATCGCGGGTGGAAAAGACCGCGCGGCGGCCATTCGAACCGCGGAAGGATTCGCGGCTTCCAAGGGCTTCTCGGTAGCCGGTTGGCATCGCTATGCCATCGTGGAGACGCGCGACAGTCTGCTGGCTTATTACGCCGAGGAGAAAAAGCCGGAAGCCGCGGCTGCGAGCACCGTAGCTCCGGCGCGCGAGGTGCAAGTTCTCTTTCGGTCGCCCGATCAAAGCCACGAATTCCGCGTTTATCTCACGTTGACGGGCCGTGTGACGGGCTACGACTTCGGCAAGTCCACGGCGCGCAGCAGAAGTATCACAAGCGACATGGCGGAAATCCATGTTCAAACCAACACCACCACCGAGCACGATGAGGCAACCGCAACGACACCGGCCGATCAGCAAGCCGAGGACATCGCGCGGCGAGCCTTGGCCGGGAATGCGGCCCTCGGCAAGGTGGTGCATCTCGGCGCCGCCAAGGTGAGTACAACCGAAGACGATCCCTCGCGCAGGGATATCTCATGGCAAGTAAGCCCGCCGGCCCTGAAGGGCTTGACGCTGAACGTCAGCGCGTCGGTGCGCGACGGGCAACTGGTGGCGGAACACATTGACGCGGGTGTTGACAAGCAACACGTGCTCAAGAAGCGTAAGTTACCGCTGTTCTTAGATAGCGTCTACGCGTCCTTCCTGACATTTGGTGCGTTTTATGCGATGTTCCGATACGCCAAACGAACTCTCCAGAAAGAGGTCTCGCATGTGCGCACGCTGCTGGTCGCGCTTCTGTTTGCCGTTTGCTACAGCCTACTTGCTTACTCGCTCGCAGAAGACCAAGTCGCGGTTCGCGTCAGCGGCGCAATATTCGCGAAGATTGGAATTATCAGTTATGTAGCTTCGGGGATCAGCTTCGCGATTATGGGCCTGCTACTCGGCGTTGGCTACGGCAGCGGCGAGGGCGAACTTCGCGAGGCATATCCGGGTAAGCTGACCTCGCTCGATGCACTATTGGCGGGGCGAATCTTTTCGCGGGATGTGGCGTCCTCGGCTTTATTCGGCGCCGCGGCGGCGGGATGGCTGCTGTTAGCTCTGCAGGCGGTTAGCCGTTTCCTGCCAAGCGATGTCGTTGCCTCGCAAAGCGACGTCCTCTCCTATACGTTTGCGCGTTATCCGTGGCTGACGGTCGTGGTAGGCCGCCAATATGATGCGCTGTTGGTCGCAGTGACGGGACTGCTTTTACCCGCCGCGTTCCTGTCCCGGCGCAGAGTCCATAAACAGCGCCGATTCGTGTGGCTGATCCTTTTCGCGCTGCTATCCGTATTACAAATTGCCGCCAAGTACCCCACTGCGCCGTTAACTGTGATGGCGATTCTTGTTTTTGCGAGTGCGCTGCTGCTCCCGTTCTTTGCGTTCGATCTGCTGGCAGCAATGGTCAGCTTGTCGGCCCTCGCCCTCGGAGTGGAATTGGTCAGACTGAGCGAAATTGTCCCGGCCTGGACAGGATTTGCGTTGTGGGTCGCAGGTCTGGCAGCCTTGATCCTCATTCTGGCCATCTATCTGGCGTGGAATGGACGGCGCGTCCGAGAAGAAGACGTGAGGCCGCTCTATGCAAAGAACCTAGCCGAACGAATGGCGATGCAGGCCGAAATATTGGCCGCCCGTGAAGCGCAACTGCGCCTGTTGCCGCAAGCGGCGCCTGAAGTTCCGGGCGTTCAACTTGCCGCCTGCTGTCTGCCGGCCCGCGGCGTGGGTGGTGACTTCTATGACTTCTTCCGCCTGGATGCTAACCGAATTGCGATCTTTGTGGCGCAAGGCGGAGATCAAGGGCTAGCGTCCGCGCTTTGCATCGCGCTCGCAAAGGGCCTATTGATGCATGCTTCGCAACAATCTCACTCTCCAACCCAGATCATTGTCGGACTCGAAGCGAGTATTGAGGAGCTTCTGGAAGGCGGCAGTACCAGCGGAATTAGTTTTGCCTATGCCGTGATGGATACGCGGCGTAACCTGCTCAATTACGCGCGCATCGGCTCTTCGCCGCGCTTGGTCATCTACCGCGAGGGCGCTGCACTCATTGCTTCTTCGGCTCTGGAACGCAAGGTGATGGATGCCGGGCGCTTGAAAAATCCCGCACCCATTTATGAAGGGGCAGCGCAGGTGCGTGCGGGGGATTTTCTCATCTTTGTCACAGAAGGTGTCATGTCTTTGCGATCACGCCGTTTTGGCAACCGGGAACATCAGTGGCTGGATGGTTTAATGCGCCAGTTGTCAAAGCCCGAGGAACCGCTGCAAACCGCGCTACTCTCGGCATTATCGAAGTATCAGAACCACGCGTCGGAAGACTTGACGGCCGTGGTGCTGCGCATCGTGCAAACCCAGACAGCGCTGCAAGAGGTGGTTGCCTGAAGACCAGCTTCTCACCGCATCGGCCGCTGTGGCTGGCCGTGGCCGCTGCTGTTCTGGGCGCGGTGATTCTGGCGCCTTCGTTCGGCGAATATTGGCCAGCGACGGGATGGACTGTCTTGCCGCGCGCGCAACTGGTCGCGAACGGACGGCAACTTGCGGCGCAATTTGGGGTCAATGTCAGTGACTGGAAGCCCTACGCGGTCGCGAGCGTCGGAAAGTCTCTGAGGCACTACGGGCATGGCGTGTCGCCGTTATCGCTGCGCGTTACGTATGTGGCGAAGCAAGGCGGCCGCGCGGCGGAGGTGGGCTTCGATTCCGCCGGACTGCCCGATTATTGGCGTGCGCCTCGCGGATTTAAACCGCCGGGACAACGTTTATCAGAGGCCTCAGCCGCTACGCAGCCTTCCAGATCATGGCCGGAGCGCAGGCGGCGAGTTACCAAGGTCCCGCGCGATCGATGGGCGATGACGTCGAGGAAGAGGACTACGTATGGAAGAAACCGACGCCCGCGCACACTGACTTGCGGAACGAGATCAAGGTTGTCACTAGGGATTCGGTGGTCACTAGTGTCGAGCGAAAAGTCTATCTTTCCACAAGCGATGAGGACGACTCGGAGGCGGGGGACACCCAAGACTATTGGGACGTGTTAGGCGGAATCTTCGGGTTGATGTGTACGGTCGGATTCATCGCGATTCTCAGCATTTATATCTTGTGGCTGGCGCGCAAAGCCGTGAGCCACCAGTTTCCAATGCGCATTTCCGGTGCCGCGCTATTCCTCATGAGCGTCGCCATGCTGTGGGGGGCTGCATGGGAAAAGATGCATTCCCTCAGTCCGCACGAGTCTTTACCGGTTGTGAACATTTTGTTCGTGGCTGCGGTCCTGCTTTGCTTCGTTGCAGTGGCGCGCGGGATTTCGGCCAACGCGCGGCCCAAATGGATGACACTCGAACAGCTTTGTCTACTCGCGCCGCTCTCCAAAGCGACGGGGCAATCCATCGGGGCTGGACTTCTAGTGAGCCCGCTACTGGTGGCGGTCCCGTTTTTGCTTGCCGGATGTGGACTGTTTCCACACGCCTGGGTGCGGCCCAATAATGTCGAACTGCTTTACAGCCGCGCCCCGCTGCTCGACAGCCTCAGCATCCAAACAGATGTTTATTTGATCGGGTTCTTCGGATTCGCGCTGCCCGTTCTGGAGCGCCTCATTCGCTTTCGCTGGCTGCGCTGGTTCATGGTTTTGCCCTTGGGCACACTCTTTTTCGCCGATCAAACGCGCGTCGTTTCGGGATCGCTCGCCGCCGCGTTGGCCGCGGGTCTACTGATCTTTTCGCTGTATTGGTTTGTCTGGGCGAACTTCGACATTCTGGCGGTAGTGACACTTCAGTTGGCTAGCGGCCTGCTGCTGAGTCTTTTCCTCCTAGAGCAAAAGGGCGGAACGATTTGGTCGCTCGTCGCGGCGTTGGCTGGCCTCCCTCTCCTCGCCTATTGGTTCTACCGGCGCGGACAAACTGTTGTCGAAGGTGACCCGCTCGCCAGTATTCCGGCCGTGGCGGGCTTCCGCGCCGAGAGAGAGAAACTGCGGGCGGAATTCTCGCTGGCACGGCGCGCGCAACAGGATATGCTGCCACCGACGCCAGACATTCCCGGCTATTCGCTGGCAGCGTCATGCACTCCGTCACTCGAAGTCGGCGGCGACTTATACGATTTCTTACGGCTGCCCGACGGACGCATTGGCATCGGCGTGGCGGATGTCAGCGGCAAAGGCGTTCCGGCAGCCCTTTACATGACCCTCACCAAAGGGTTGCTGGCTTCTGTGACCAAGGACAGCGCGCAACTCGTGCCCGTCGTGGAAGAGGTGAACCGGCATCTGCACGGCGTAACGCGAAAGAAAGTGTTCGTCACCATGGCGTTAGGCTTCCTGGACGTGGAGAAACGAGTTCTCGAATGCGTCCGGGCCGGACATAATCCAGTGGTTTGGCGGCAGGCTGCCAAGAACGTCACAACGTTAGTGGCGCCCGGCGGCCTGGGTTTGGGTATCACGGCAAGCCGCGTCTTCAGCACCCAATTGAAGATTGCCGAAATGGCGCTTTCCGAGGGCGATGCCGTCGTGTTCTATTCTGATGGCATTACCGAAGCGATGAATAGCGGCCTCGAACTGTTCGGTGAGCAGCGCCTGGTGAGCGCGGTGGCAAAGACGGACAGCCTGGACGCCGCCCATACGCGAGATTCTATTCTGGCGGACGTGAGGCAGTTCCTGGACGGTGTTCACCCGCAGGACGACATGACATTGGTCGTGCTGCGTGTAGGAAATGGCACATCTATTGAGAAACTCGCGCAAAACGGCCGCGGCCTTTGCGCTATGGAGGGACTACCGCTGCGTGGCTAACCCGTTTTCAATTCACAAATCGACGGAACAGGGAATCTCGGTGCTCGCGCTCGAAGGATATCTGGACGCGCATACCGCGCCTGAGTTCGAGAAAGCTGTGCAAACGGAATTCGAAGCAGGGCGAGTCCGACTTCTCGTCGAATGTTCCCGGTTGACGTATATCTCCAGCGCCGGCTTGGGTGTCTTCATGAGCTTCATCGAAGAGATCCGCGAAGCCGGAGGAGACATCAAGATCTGCGGACTCGCGCCCAAGGTTTTTCAGGTGTTCGACATATTAGGCTTCTCGGCTTTGTTCGATATCGTGCCCGATGTGCCCGCGGCGATTCAAAAGTATGAGGAAGCGCCCGTGAAGGAAACTTAGCATGGCTGCGGTTGAACGAACCTTTTCGCTGCACGTTCCTTCCTCCACCGAGAATCTGTCCATGATTCGCGACTTTGTGAAGAGTATCGGCACGCAATCCGGGATGGGCGACATGGACGTGGCCAAGCTGGAAATGGCGGTCGATGAGGCTTGCGCCAATGTAATGGAACACGCCTATAATTCGGACTCTACAAAAGAGGTCTCTATTCGAGCGCTAGTGGATGAAACTTCCGTTCAGATCGAAGTGATCGATACCGGCAAGGGTTTTGACCCGGCAGCGGTGGAACAGTTGAAGCTAGAGGACCTGGTGTCGGCGAAGCGAACAGGGGGACTGGGCATGCGGCTGATCAAATCGTTTATGGATGAGGTGCATTACGAGATGCTCCCGGGCGTGAAAAACGAGCTGAAAATGGTCAAGCGTTTGACCAAGCGACATACCAGCTAAGTTCAGCCACTCCAGCACATCCGCGTCAGAGTTCTTAGAGCAAAAGCTCACCTACTCGAATTGATTCCCGCTTGCATCTGCTTCCGGCCGCTGAGCCGATCTGATCTTCCTCTGCTTCAATCTTGGCTAGCCGAGCCTCACGTAGCCGCATGGTGGCGCGAAGCCCTCGATCTCGCCGGTGTGGAAGCGAAATACGGTCCACGCATCGATGGCACAGAGCCCACGCACGTCTTCGTGGTTGAACAGGATGGGCGGCCAGTGGGGTGGATTCAGTGGTATCTCTGGTCCGATTACCTCCAGCACGCGTCACAACTCGGGGCAGACGTTACGTTCGGCGGGTATTGACCTCGCGATTGGAGAACTTGCGATGACGGGCTTGGCATTAGGGCCCGCTGTAATCCGGGAGTTTCTCAGATAAATCGTCTTTTCAGGCCCGAGCGTTAATGCCGTAATCAGCGATCCTGAGGAGGACAATATAAGATCAGTGCGCGCGTTCCAGAAGGCGGGCTTCACGCTCACGAATAGGGTTCAACTTGCGGGCGAGAATTACAAACGGCAGGTCGTGCGCATGGATCGTTGAATTGGCTTTAATTGCTGGCCCGGGTGACGAGTTGTTACTCAGGTGCTCCGGCCAGCCGTGCCGTTAATTCCTCGCGTACTTCGTCGGGCGCTTTGTTGAGCCAGGAACTGCGGGAGATCGAAAGATACCGCGTCAATTCTTCGAACGTCCACTTCTTCGCCGGGGAGAAGGCCGCAAAACCAAGCGCATCCGCCATCCGCCAACTGACCTGAACCAGCGTGTCTAATCCGGTCTGACCTAGCACCGGCTCATCATGGTGTACAGCGATTGCGGCGGCGAGCTCATCGGGAAAATCCCAATCCTGCGCCAAATATGCCCCGGCGGCGCAATGGTCTATATCGAACAAGTCCCGCTCGGTTTTCAAGAGATCGAATCCGAAATCATTGGAGACCTCGAGCATTCTTGAATACTCGGCCGGATAGGCGGACATCAATCCCAGTGTGCCCAGGTTATGCAGCAGACCCGCCGTGTAGGCAGTATCGCGATCCACGCCCATTTGTGCTGCCGCCTCTTGCGCGATCACCGCTGTTGCCAGACTGTGCATCCAAACCTTGCGCAACGCCTGGATCTTCACCGACGACCGTACCATCCGGTTTAGCACCACCAGCGCCGCCATCGTCTTCACCCGATCCATTCCGATCAACATGATGGCCTGCTGCAGGCTGCTCACCGAGTGCCGTGCCCCGAATAGCGCCGAATTGGCAAAGCGAAGCAACTCCGCCGAGAACGATGGATCCATCTTCGCCAGCTCGGCTAACTGCTGCGCGCTCGAGTCTTCCTGTCTCGCGAGGGCGGCTATGCGCTGCGCCACCGACGGAAAGGGCGGTACCAGCCGAAGCGCCCATGGGGCCTGCGGACGAGCAAGTGTTTCGGTCATTGCGATGCTCCTATTCCGCTTATCGGATGGAGTAGCGAGAAACTTGCTATCCGATTAGCCGAAATCGACCACATCGATTTCAGTGGAGAAGGACGGGTGTTATGACATAGAATATCTATGTCATGCCTGAATTCACCCTCCGCGAGGAAATACCTCCCGGAACACTCGACATGCTGATCCTTAAAACTCTCGAGTCTGAAAAGGAAATGCACGGGTTCGAGATCGCCAACGCCATTCAGCAGCGAACGGAAGACATTCTGCGTGTGGACGAGGGATCGCTGTATCCCGCGCTGCAGCGCATGCTTCTGAAAGGTTGGCTGACTGGCGAATGGGGAAAAACTGCGGAGAACCGCCGGGCCCGATATTACAGGCTGACGCGTGACGGGCGCCGGCAATTGCAACATGAGCTGCGACGCTACGGCCGCGTAACGGCGGCGATCGGTCGAATTCTGCAACCCGTTTAGGAGATCGCAAATGGGCCAATGGTGGCGGCGTATTGCTTTTCTACTTCGAAGAAACAATCATCTCCAGGAAATGGAAGAGGAGATGCGGCTGCATGCGGAACTGCGCGCCAAAATGTTGGAACAGGCTGGGCGGGCGCCCGAATCCGCCGCAATTGAAGCCAAACGTCAGTTTGGAAGCCGCACGTCTTTCAAAGAAGCGGTTTGGGACGTTTGGAGTTTCGCCTGGCTGGAAGGCGCGTGGCGCGACGTGAAATTCGCATTCCGGCTGCTGCGAAAGGATCTTAGTTTTACTGCTGTGGCAGTCACGACCCTGGCGCTCGGTATCGGTGCCACTACGGTCATGTTCAGCGTCATCGACAACGTTCTGCTGGAGCCCTTTCCCTATGCCGACCAACAGCGATTGGTCTCGCTAGTTATTCACGACGAAACGAGTAGGCAGGAGGGCGGCCGCATGATGTTCCCGGGCTCGGAGTTCCTGGATTATCGCGAACAGAATCGCAGTTTTCGACGACGTGATGGGCGTGGGCATCAGCCGCGCTCTTTGGACCACGGGTGCGGCGCCTGAATCAATCAACGCGCCTCTCGTTACCGGAAACGCCTTCCAGTTTCTCGGTGTGCGCCCGCTGCTGGGGCGATGGGCTGTGCCGGCCGATGTGAAGCCCGGAAGTCCCGCCGTCTGCGTCATGAGCTATAGCTTTTGGCGGAACCGGTTTGCAGGAGACCGCGGCGTCCTCGGGAAGGTGCTGGTTCTCGATGGGACCCCGACAACAGTGGTCGGCGTGATGCCGCCGCGCTTCGTTTTCTGGTCAGGCGATGTATGGTTGCCGGTCGCCCCCAAGCGCGATAAAGCGCTTGCGCCTCCCTGGTTTTATCTTCTCGGGCGCCTGAAGCCGGGTCTCACAGTGAAAATGGCGGACCGGCAAATCCAAATGCTTGCCGACCGCCTTGCCAACGTCTATCGCCCGAATTTGTATCCCTACAAGTTCCAGGCAAAGCTCGAGACGTTTGTAAATGCATCCGTCGGAAAAGTGCAGCGGCCGCTGTTGACGCTGCTCGTCGCCGTGGGATTGTTGCTGCTGATGGCCTGTGCCAACGTGGCGAATTTGCTGATCGCCAGGGCCGGCGCGCGAAGAAGGGAGTTTGCGGTGCGCAGCAGTTTAGGCGCCGGCTGGCCGCGCGTGGTGCGGCAACTCTTTGCGGAAAGCGCGCTGCTGGCGTTGCTCGGCGCCGCGGCGGGTTGCGCGCTGGCATTCGCTGGTTTGAAGTTGCTGGTTGCCGTCCTGCCGCCCGACACCTTCCCAGACGAAGCGGTAATCGGTCTTAACGCTCCCGTCTTGATCGCAACAGTCGCGGTCACGGTGGGTACCGCGCTGTTTTTTGGCTTGCTTCCCATCATGGGCGGGTTGCGCCGGGATGTGAATGACGCTCTGAAGTCCGGCGGACGCGAACACAGCGGTTCTGCAGGAGGACGTCTTCGGCATCTGCTGATTGTGGGCGAGGTCGCAATGGCGCTCGTGCTTCTCGCCGCCGCCGGCGTGATGATGCGCAGCTTTCTCCGCGAACGGCAAGTGCAGCTTGGTCTCAATCCGACCCGTTTGCTGACGGCGGAAGTTTTCTTGACCAAGGCTCACCGCACCGTGGCTCAGCAGGCGCACATGGATCGTGAATTGATGAACGCGCTGCGCCGCATACCGGGCGTTCTGGACGTCACAAGCACCAGCGATTTCCTGCCGTTCGGAGGCGCCGTCACAGAGTTCGCGGTTCCCGGTCACCCGCATTCCGCTCAATATGACGGACAGGTGGCAATGATTGATCCCGGCCTGTTTCATACGCTTGAAGTGCCGTTACTCCGAGGGCGGAATCTGACGGACGCCGACATCGCAGGCAAACGTATGGTCGCGCTCGTGAACCAGGCGTTTGCAAGCAAATTCTTTCCGGACAAGGATCCGGTTGGTCAACGCGTTCAGGTCACGACGCTCGGATATCTGCCGGAGCCGCTCAAGAACCCGTGGTTTGAGATCGTGGGTGTGACGGGCAATTTCAAGAATCGCGGTTTACGTCAGCCGGTCGCGCCGGAAGCATACGTTCCGTACACCGTTTCGGGACTCGGAGGCTTTTCTCTGCTCGTGCGGACGGCCGGCAATCCTGCGGCTCTCGAGAAAATTGTGGAAGGGACCGCGCTCACATTGGATAGCACTGCTGTCGTGAGACACATGCGCAGCATGGAGCAGGGATTAGAGAGCGAGGAGTTCGCCAAGCCGCGATTCGGACTGCAAATTTTCTCGTTGTTTGCGTCGCTCGGGCTCCTTCTTGCGGCCGCCGGCTTATACAGCCTGATGTCTTATACCGTTTCACAGCGAACGCGCGAAATGGGGATTCGTCTCGCTCTGGGCGCAACGCCGGCGGAGGTGCAGGCCTTAGTAATACGTAGCGGAATGCGCTTCGTGGCCATCGGAATTCCCGTCGGACTGATTACCTCATTCGCTCTGTTGCGTGCTATTCAAAGTCAGATTTGGGGCGTCAGCGCATATGACCCGATCGCGCTTTTGGCCGCCATCGGCATCTTAGCTGTAACAGGAATCCTGGCGTGCTACGTGCCTTCGCTGATTGCTCTACGAGTAGATCCCGCCGCCACACTAAGATCCGAGTGATCGACCACCCGTAACTTAATTAACGCGTACCGCGAAAAATCCACTGGAACCATAGTTATGCTTCCAGTTTGCGCCCGGTTCATTTACAATGTTCTACACGCGACGCCAGGCGGCGTCCTCACTAACTAGGAAGCCCTATGCCTGACATAAAGCACATTGTCGTTCTCATGCTCGAGAATCGGTCCTTCGACCACTTACTAGGTTGGTTGCAGTCGGATCAGTACCAAATCGATGGTTTGGATGGCACCCAGTTCAACCGGGACTCCACTGGGGAACCTGTAAAAGCCACCGACGACGCGAACTACTCAGGTGATTACGATCCCGACGTCGCACACGATTTTCTAAACGTTACCGAGCAGATATTCGGCGCCCAGTCGCCTGCTACCGGCGCGCCCCCTAATATGTCGGGATTCGTTCTCAGCTACGGAGCGGTTTCGGGAAGCGTTTCAAAGTCACACAAGGTCATGAAGTGCTTCAACCCGAAGAAGGTCCCCGTGCTGGCAACGTTGGCCCAGCAGTATGCGTTGTGTACTCGTTGGTTCTCGTCCGTACCCGGTCCCACTCTCCCCAATCGCGCCTACGCGCATGGAGCCACCTCTGTCGGCCACGTGGACATGACCGTGAATTGGTGGAGTGAGACTAAGACCATTTATGAGTTACTCGGCTGATCACAACTTCACCGCCAAGATCTATTACACGGACTCCACTATAGCTCTGACATACGGCGGATTGCTGGCTGCGCAAGACCGCTACTTCGTACCGGACTTCAACATCTTCTTCGACGACTGCAAGAACAACAACCTTCCCGATTACTGCTTTCTGGAGCCTCGCTACAACGCGAGCGATGGAAACCAGCCAGTCGCCGCCAGCGATCAGCACCCCGACCACGATGTCTCGGAAGGAGAAACGCTGATCCTCGAGGTCTACAATGCCATTCGTTCCAATCCGGACACCTGGAACTCGACCCTGCTCGTGATCGTGTACGACGAGCATGGCGGATTGTTCGATCACATCCCTCCGCCCGCTGCCGTTAGCCCCGATAACATCAACTCAAAAGCGCCTTTCTTCGCATTCGATCGCTTAGGCGTTCGCGTGCCTGCCGTTCTCGTTTCGCCTTACATTGAGGCTGGCACCGTGATTAGCGATACAGTCTTCGATCACGCCTCTCTTGCGGCCACCGCACGAAAGGTCTTCCTCGGCGCTGGTTGGCGGGACACCTTCTTAACTCAGCGCGATAAGGCCGCCAATACATTCGAGGGCGTCTTGACCCGAACCGTGCCCCGCAGTGCCAAAGAGGTTGACCCCACCAAGTTTCACCAGGCCCAGTTAGCCGCTCACGCCCTAAGCCTGACAGACCGCGCTCTTCAGCAAGCCACACGGCCTCTTTCGGACCATCAGCAGCGCTTACGGCCGTGATGGCATCTGCTCGCCGCGGACGCGCATGACGCAGGCTCAGGCCAGCGCTCTGCACGAGCAAGTGTTTAAAGCCACCGTTCACGGCCCGGCCGCCATCGGAGCTGGTGGCCAGTAAGCTGCAACGAAATCCAGCCATGAAGACCAGATTTTGGCTGGCGGCTGCGCTCGTAGCTACTCTGTCGTCGCCGCTATCGGCGGATGATTGGGGTAAGGAGAAGAGGCAGCTTGTAACTAGTTGCTCGAATCTGTTCACGAATATCCAGCAAATCGGTAGCTGCGGTGAGTTTCTGTTCAGCTCCGGCGCGCCGGTTCGGCTGACCATCCCGCAAAGCGTCGTTCCCGGCGGCGGCGTGGCGCTGGGCGCGACTTACATTCACCTTTTAGATATCCCGAACTGGACTGACAGTAACTTTACGGTTCAGGGTGGAAGTTCGCTGCGGGCCTTCTGGTTTGGCGACGCCGTCTTGACCTTCGATCACAAGAAGTTTATCCACCCGCTCAGCCCTGGCGACAGATTTCAGATCAAGCTCTACAGCCACGCCCGCGGTCTCCCGCTGATGCCCTTCTACGGCATAGGCCCCAATACGTCACGATCCAACCTGACCGACTTTAGCGAACAGGAAGTATCCGCCGGTGCAAGCATTCTCAACCCGGTAAGCTCCTGGCTTGACATTGGCGGAGCGGTCGAATATTTTAGACCCGAAGTAAGTGGAGTGCCCGGCGCCTCCATTCGCTCCATCACCCGCTATTACTCGGAAGCGACAGCTCCCGGTCTCAGTTATCAGCCCGGGTTCGCTCACTACCGGATCTCCGTCGATCCAAAATACGATTGGGGCCGCACTAGCTTCAACTCAGACATTTCGTTTCACCAATATCAGGACCTTGGAACCGGCCACTATTCGTTCCACAAGTTCCGCACGGACTTTCTCGCAGAAAATCTATCCGGAAACTCAAAGCGAACCTACCGCGGGAGGTACCGCCAAGCGGCGTCAACCCAGATACGATAGCGTCCTCTACATTGCCGGAAGATTTTCCGCCTCAAGCGCTTCCCAGGGCAATGTCGTGCCTTTCTATTTACAGGAGACGATCGGCGGCTCCGATATCGACAACATCGCCACGCTGCGCGGCTTTCAAGATTACCGCTTTCGCGCACCGGATCTGTTCTCGTTGCAAGTGCAATACGAGCGCCGTTTACTCCCTGCTCCTCCGCGCGGCAGCCCCCGAGCTTCTACCTTCAGAAGCGTTGCCGGAGCGCTCGGGATCTTGGCCTTCTACGACGCTGGCGAAGTGGCAACATCAGTCGACAACTTGAGCTTCTCGAATGTCCGTCATAGCTTCGGATTTGGCCTCACATTCTGGAGCGGAGAGAAAGTGTGGTTTCGTGCCTACATCGGTCTGGGAAGCGGAGAGGGAAGTCACACTTTCGTCGGTATAACGAATCCGTCCGTGCAAAACTTGCACTTGTAATGCGTTCTGCGCTGGGATTCCGGGCACATTCGGGCTGGGCCGCTGCCGTTGCGGTTGCAGGCACGATGAAAGCGCCGCAAATGCTGGAACGGCGGCGGATTTGCATTGCCGATCCGCAGATACCTGGTTCCAAGCAGCCATATCACGCCGCGGCAGGATTGCCTCTCATTCAGGCGGAGGAGATGGTGCGAACGGCAATCGACTCGTCGCGCTCCTTGGCGCTCGCGGAGATCTCAGCCATGCTCGAAACGCTCCGAACTCAAGGGCACGAGGTCGGCCGATGCGGTCTCCTGCTCGCCGGCGGCAGGGCGCTCCCGGCATTCGACAAACTCATCGCCTCACACGCGCTGATCCACACCGCGGAGGGCGAGATGTTTCGTGACGTCTTAGTCTGGGCCGCGCGCCAGTGCCATCTCACTGTCACGGCTGTACGCGAGAAGGACCTCAATGCCATCTCGTTAAAGCGTATGAATTCGATCGGCAAGCTGATCGGTCCGCCTTGGGCGCGGGATCAGAAGCACGCCGCTGTGGCTGCGCTCGTAGCCTTGGCAATGGCCTGAACAACAGCCCGGTACATTATATGGATGACACTTTCTCAGCGGGGTCGTTGTTCGCTCATCGTGGGCTTGGCTGCGCTCGGCGTGGTCGCCTTGCAGTCGGCGCCGCATCAGACTAAGGACAAAGGCGCGGCGTCTCAGGCAGCGAAAGCGCCAGCGAAAGACACCGAACAGACACATCCTGCGGCCGCAAGCGATATCCCGAAAACATTCACCGCGCCGCTGGATGAGTACGACTACGTCAAGCGCGAAGTCATGATTCCAATGCGCGACGGCGTCAAGTTACACACCGTCATTGTGGTGCCCAAGGGCGCAAAGAATGCTCCTATTCTGCTCACGCGCACGCCGTACAATGCCTCGCATCGCGCCGAGCGCAACGACAGCCCGCACATGCTCGACGCGTTGCCCGAAAGCGACGAGGTCTTCGTGCAGGGCGGCTATATCCGTGTCTACCAGGACGTCCGCGGCAAGTATGGGTCTGAAGGCGATTACGTCATGACGCGCCCGGTGAGAGGTCCATTGAATCACACCCAGGTCGATCCGGTCACGGACGCCTACGACACCATCGATTGGCTCGTGAAGAACACGCCGGAATCGAACGGACGCGTGGGCATGATCGGTTCTTCCTATGAAGGCTTCACTGTCGTGATGGCGCTCCTCGGTCCCCATCCCGCGCTGAAGGTTGCCGCGCCCGAAAGCCCGATGGTGGACGGCTGGATGGGCGATGACTGGTTTCATTACGGCGCTTTCCGCCAGACGAATTTCGACTACATTGCCAGCCAGACCACGAAGACGGGTGCTGGTGAGCCTGTCGGCCGCGATGCCTACGATGATTATGAGTCGTTCCGTCGCGCCGGCTCGGCAGGCCACTATGCCCGCGAGCATGGACTCGACCAACTGCCTTGGGCGCGCCGCCTGATGGAGCATCCTGCCTACGACGAATTCTGGCAAGATCAAGCGCTCGACAAACTCGTCGCGGAACGCCCGTCCCAGGTGCCCACCATGTGGCTCCAGGGTCTCTGGGATCAGGAGGACATGTGGGGGGCCATTCACTCTTACCTCGCCTTAAAGGCCAAAGGGCAGACGGATCACAACTATCTCGTTATGGGTCCATGGCGGCACAGTCAAGTGAATAGTGACGGCTACAGCTTGGGTCCTTTGCGCTGGGATGGCGACACCACTCTGCAGTTCCGCCGCGATGTACTGAGACCGTTCTTCGATCAATATCTGAAAACCGGCGCGCCCGTTGCCTCCACTCCCCCGGTGTTCATTTACAACACCGGCGAGAACCACTGGGACCGTCTGAAGACGTGGCCTTTAGCGTGTGAGCAGGGATGCGCATCGCCCATGAAGCCGCTCTATCTGGAGGCTGGCTTCGGCCTCGGGTTCGAAAAGCCCGAAGGCGATAACTCTGCGAATGATTCCTACGTTTCCGATCCCGCCAAACCTGTGCCCTATCTACCGCGGCCGGTAAGCTTCACCGATGCGGCCCGCTGGCGGGAATGGCTAGTAACCGATCAGCGTGCCGTAGCCGACCGCAGCGACGTCCTGAGTTATCAAACGCCCGTGCTGACCGCGCCCATTCGAATCAGCGGTGCGCCTATCAGCGATCTTTTCGCCGCCACGACCGGTACTGACGCCGACTGGGTGGTGAAGCTCATCGATGTATACCCGGATCAGGTTGCGAGCCAACCTGAAATGGGGGGTTACGAACTCGCAGTCTCCATGGACATTTTTCGCGGCCGCTATCGCGAAAGCTTCGAACACCCCTCCGCCATTCCATCCGGCAAACCGCAGCGCTTTCGCTTCGTGTTGCCCACGACGAACCACGTATTCCTTCCCGGCCACCGCATCATGGTGCAAATTCAGTCCAGTTGGTTTCCGCTGTATGACCGGAATCCCCAAGCCTACGTCGACAACATTTTTTTCGCCAAGCCGGCGGACTATGTGAAGGCGACCGAATCTGTCTTCCGGTCAGGCGAGTGTGCCAGCGCGGTCTGGCTCCCCGTCGTCCAATAACGCGCAAGACCTGAACGCCTACCGGTCAACCACCGCCGGTCTTATACTGAATCACCACACATGACTCCGCGCCAGAAGCAGCGTGTGATCGTGCTCGCGGCATTGCTGCTCGCGGTCCTTTGTACCGGCACAGTCGGCTTCCGCCTGATCGAAGGCTACCCGCTCTTCGACGCCTTTTACATGACCCTGATTACCATCACCACCGTCGGGTATCGGGAAGTTCATCCCTTGAGTTATGCGGGACGACTCTTTAATTCGTTGTTAATTCTCTTCGGTGTTAGTTCCGTCTTCTTTGCGGTCGGCGCCATGACGCAGACTATCATCGAGCTGGAACTGCACGATCGCTACGGTGCCCGCAGGAAGAGACGTATGATCGCTGACTTGAAGAATCACTGCATCGTTTGCGGGTTTGGCCGCGTCGGGCGAAACGCCGCTTATGAACTGCAGCGCGCGAATGCTCCGTTTCTCATCGTCGATCGCAGTGAGCAGCGCGTCGAGAGCGCCTCCGCCGCCGGCATGTTGGCCATGGCCGCCGATGCAACCCGTGACGAATGTTTGCGCGAGGCTGGCATCATGCGCGCTCAGGGCCTGATTGCCGCCCTGCCCAGCGATGCCGAAAATCTATTCATCATTCTATCGGCCAAAACCCTCAATCCGAACCTCAACGTGGTCACGCGCGCTTCTGAAGAGGAAGCCGAAAAGAAGCTCCGCCGGGCGGGCGCGGACACTGTCTTCGCACCCTACACCATGGCTGGACAGCGGCTGGCGCAGGCCTTGGTGCGCCCCCATGTCGCCAAGTTTCTCGACTTCGCCACCACTCACGTCGGCCCCGCCATCGCAATGGAACAGATCTGCGTCATGCCCCGAACGGACTTCGCCTCAAAGACAATCATGGATCTGCAATCGCGGCGCGACCTCGGCGTCATCGTTCTCGCCCTTCGCAAGCCCGACGGCGAAATGGTCTTCAATCCGCCGCCCGAAACGGCCATCGCGGCCGGCGATTACCTCATCGTGCTTGGTGAGCAAACAAATCTCGAACGTCTGGAAACCCTGTTTACCGGAGCGTAGCTAACACTCTGCCTCGCGTCTGCCGCTTTGAAACCTAACTATCTTCAAAACTACGACCCGAACCTCGATTCTGATTGACACTCCCTCGCAGATCAACTACTATTCAATTCAATTTCCTAAGGAGTTGCTCTTACCTATGCGATGTTACACTCGACACGCGCCCTTCTTCGCGCTGTTCACGCTAACAACCTTTAGCTGTTTTGCGCGTCCTGCCGTGGCCGCCGTCCAAACTGGAGCCTCTATCTCGCCCCACCAAATTGTGGAACCGCTTGACGAGGCAAACTTAGTCACACTCGCCGGTAGTACGCCTCGCCTTGCTACTTCCGCAAACGATATGGGAGCAGTTTCAGACAGCTTTCCTCTCGAGCACATCTTCCTGCAACTGAAGCGCAGCCCGGCCCGGGAAAAAGCCCTGGAGGCTGTTATTGCCGATCTGCAAAACCCCCATTCAGCCAACTACCATAAGTGGCTCACGGCCGATCAGTTAGGGAAACAGTTCGGTCCATCACAGCAGGATCTTGACACGGTTGTCCAGTGGCTAAGCGGACATGGCATCCAGGTCAACTACATTCACAAGAACCGCCTAACCATCGATATATCGGCTTCCAGCGCTCAAGTGCGCGACGCCTTCCATACCGAGCTCCACCGCTACAACGTGAATGGCCGTCAACACATCGCCAACGCGAGCGATCCCCAGATTCCGGCCGCGTTGGCGTCCATCGTTGTCGGTGTTGTCTCACTGCATGACTTCATGCCGAAACCGCTCGTACGCAAACCGGTGTCGAATTTCTCTTTTCCTTGTAACGGTTGTCCTGATGGGTTTAACAAATCGGAGCAATATGACGAAGCTCCGGCGGATTTTGCTGCGATTTACAACGTTGCGCCCCTCTACAAGGCCGCCACTCCCATCACCGGCAAGGGACAGACGGTTGTCGTTCTCGAACCCACAAATATCAATCCGGCCGATGTGGCCACCTTCCGCCACGCCTTTGGCCTTTCCTCTTATTCCGGCACCTTCACTCAAATCCATCCTGGACCGGGGTGCAGCAGCCCCGGAAAGAATGGCGCGGAAGGGGAGGCGGCCCTGGATGCCGAGTGGGCAGGCGCCATCGCCCCTGATGCCGCCGTCGAACTAGCCTCCTGCGCCGATACCGCAACTAATTTCGGCCCCTTCATCGCTGCCCACAATCTCTTGGACCTCGCCACGCCTCCACCCATCATGAGTCTTAGCTACGGCGGGTGTGAAGCCTCCCAGGGACCCGGTGGCAACGCCTATATGAATGCTCTCTGGCAGCAGGCGGCATCCGAGGGAGTTTCCGTCTTCGTTTCGACCGGTGATGGCGCGGCAGCTGGTTGCGACGATTTCAACACGTCTCCTTATGCGGAGGTCGGTATCGGGGCGAACGGCTTGGGCTCTACTCCCTATAACGTCGCTGTTGGTGGTACGGATTTTCTGGATACGGCCGAGGGCGCGAACAGCACTTACTGGTCAAAAAGCAACGGCGCGACCGGAAAATCGGCGAAATCCTACATTCCGGAAATGCCCTGGAACGACTCTTGCGCCAGTAACGTTCTCTATGAACATTACAACTACACAGATGGCGTCACCTTCTGCAACGGGTTTGGCTCCGCGTTCCTCGACATTGTCGGCGGCAGCGGCGCTCCCAGCTTCGTCTATTCCAAGCCTTACTGGCAAACCGGCATTTACGGGGTACCGAACGACGGCAAACGCGATTTGCCCGATGTGTCCTTGTTTGCCTCTAACGCTTTCTGGTCGCATGCCATTCTCCTCTGCATGTCCGATAAAGCCCAAGGCGGTACTCCTTGCGACTACTCCGTCCCCGTGGATGCTTTCAACAACAGCGCCGGCGGCACCTCCTTCGCCGCGCCTCAATTCGCCAGCATCCAGGCCTTGATCAACCAAAAAGCCGGTGGCCCACAGGGCAATCCCGACCCCATCTTTTACGACTTCGCCAGGACTGAGTACGGCAGCTCCTCCAGCCCTAACACCTCCACCCTGGCTACTTGCAATTCCTCCAAAGGGACAGGGGTTTCGCCATCCTGCATTTTCCATGACGTCACGGTGGGAAATAACGACGTCCCGTGCTACGGCACCAACAACTGCTACGGATCGACGGGCGCCGATTACGGCGTACTCTCCACATCCGATAGTCAGCTGAAAGTGGCCTATCCTGCTCACACCGGCTGGGACTTCACTACCGGATTGGGCACCGTGAATGTCACGAATCTAGTGAACGCCTGGCCCTAGACCGGAATTTTCCGCTGATCTATGAGAGCGCTGCCCGTCAACCGGAATTTTGAAGCTGCATTGCATTTCTCTGATTTGGCATACACTTCAAGCGAGCTGGCTTCAGGGTAGGGCAACGTTCGAGAACGGCCCGAGCGCCAATCCAGACGCGGGATCAGCGGATTCGTCCGCTGATCCGGTTTCACCTTTGAGCTGATCCCGGCGCGAACCGATAAACTCTGCGGTCCGGGGCGACGCCCTCGTTGTAATAGCGGTTCCCCTTCTTGGTTCTGTTGCCGAAGCGCTTGCCTGCGCTCTCGCGGTTGCTGGGGCACAGTCCAGCCCAACTCGCCGCATGCGCAGCGCTCGAGAATACAGTCCTGTCCGGCCCTAGCTCGGCAACCACCGTCCAGGCCGTCTTCGCATGTGATCGTCTGGCAGGCTCGCAAGGTTTCATTCCTCGCGAGCCATTTTTATTGGACGAGACCACATCATGACCCCACGACCCATCCGCCGCGCACAAGAGCGTAAAGCTCGCAAAGAAATGGAGCGTAAAGCACGTAAAGAAGCCGAGCGTAAAGCCAAGAACCTCGGGATAAGAGCCGAAGAGCTCGTCACCACAGCCACCGAAACTGACGAACTGGATTTCGATCCGCCGGTCATCTCCGAAGCCAAGCTCCAAGCGAACCGCGCCAACGCTCAATTGTCCACGGGTCCCAAGTCCGCTGAAACAAAAGCCAAAACTTCGCTCAACGCGGTCAAAGCCGGCTTAATCCGTGAACGCCGAATCGGCTTCAGCGCAGTAGCGAATCATTCGTGCCGGAGGGCCGTCATCGGATCGATGCGCGAGGCGCGGCGTGCGGGCACATAGCCCGCGAGGATCGTTGCTGCCATCAGAATAGCGATCGATGCAGCGAATGTCGTCGGATCGTGCGGTTTCAATCCATATAGGAACGATTCAAGGAAAGCCGTCATTTCCCAAACGGCCGCTAAACCGAGCGCAAGCCCGGCGGCCCCGACGATCAAAGCCTCGCTGACCACCATCCAAAGGATCCGGCGTCTTACGGCCCCAAGCGCCATCCGGATGCCGATTTCGTTCGTTCGTCGCGCTACCGCATAAGCGGTCGATGCGTAAAGGCCCACGCAGGCGATCAGCAGCGCCAGCACTCCAAAACAAGTACAAAGAGCAGCAAAGGTTTTCTCCTGGGAGATGGTCTCGTCTATAATCTGGGACTGTGTCGATACATCCGCAACCGGAACTCGCGGCGCCGCATCATGCACAATTCGCCGTATCGTATTGGCGAGAGCCAAGGGATCGCCTGTTGTGCGCAGTTCGAAGTACATCTGCTGGATACGGTTGTTATCAACCTGCAGATACGGAAGATACGCAACGGGCGGGACGTCGTCTCTGAGGGAGCTATAACGCGCCGATCTGGCGAGACCGACTACTTCGAAATCTCGGGGATCCCCATCCCCAAGTTTGAAACGCCGCCCGATCGGGTATGTGCCGGGAAAATATTTTTTAGCGAAGACTTCGTTTATGACTGCCACAGGCGGGGCAGTTTCTCGGTCCCCCTCGTTGATCGATCTACCCGCTACAAGCGGAATCTGCATCGTCTCGAAGAAGCCGGGTGCAATCTGCAAGAGCGAGGTATTTCGTTCGTTGGAACGATCTTCGGGAACCCCGTCAATCTTCACGTTTGTGCTGCTGATTGAGTTTGAAACCAACGGCATATGGGTGAGAGTTG
Source organism: uncultured Acidobacteriaceae bacterium (assembly GCA_963849445.1). Taxonomy (GTDB): domain Bacteria; phylum Acidobacteriota; class Terriglobia; order Bryobacterales; family Bryobacteraceae; genus Bog-105. Next base: position 111,958 of record CAWKHS010000026.1, read on the forward strand.
CATTACGCACGCCCGGTATTAAACGGAAGCGGCGCTGTAGTTCGGCATAGAAGTTCTTCAGCGCACTGCCGTGGTACCCGGCCTCTGCCGCGTCGAGGCTGAAGAGCAGAAGGTTTTGTCGATTGAACCCGAGCGCGACCGAATTGAGATTTCCCAAAGTGCGTACAAACAGCCCGGCGGCGGCCACCAACAACAGGCAAATAGCAACTTGGGACACCAGCAAGATCTGGCTGAGCCCGAATGGCAGGCCGAAGCGTTTCGTCCTCCCCCGCGAGGCGCTCGCCCGCGTTTCTTTCAGCGCCGGTGTGACATCCACTTTCGTCGCCTGAATGGCGGGCGCCAGTCCAAAAAGGAGACCAGTTGCGAATACGACGAGGAGAGCAAACAAGAGGACGCGCCAGTCAAGACCTGCATGCAGCGTGAAATCCTCACGCCCGTTTGCCAGCAGCGACGTGAGGAATCGAATTCCGATGGCCGCGATGAACATTCCAAGCAAACCGCCGCAGATCGCGAGCAGAATACTTTCCGTGAGTAATTGCCGAACGATCCGTAACCGTCCCGCGCCCAGGCTGAGGCGCACGGCCATTTCGCGGCGGCGGCTGGCAGCTCGCGAGAGTAGCAGATTTGCGATGTTGGCGCAGGCGATGGCCAGAATCAACGCGACCATTGTCATCAGGATGAAGAGCGGTTTTGAGTACTGGCGCCGCAAGGCGTCCACTCCTGAGCCGCCTTCCTCGAGCCAGAGCTTGGGAAGCGAGGTGCGGTCCTTTGCATTACGCGCGGTATCGCTCACCCAATGCGCAAATAGCGCAGCCACCTCGGCCTGTGCGTCCGCCAGAGTAACTCCGGGCCTGAGCCTACCCATCATGTCCACCCAATAGGAGTGATCGTTTGTGAAACGTGTCTTGGCGTCTTGAAAGCCGTTTAAATCCACCACGGGGAGATCCCGGATGGGAATAAAGACCTGAGGCTCATGATTCGGGCGAACCCCGAAAAATTCCGGCGGTGAAACCCCAGTAATAGTAAACGGTTTGCCGTTGATCGAAATCGATTTGCCCACTGCATCGTCGCGGCCGGCAAACCTTGTCTGCCAAAAGCTATACGAGATTGTCACGACGGAGGCGCCGCTCGGCCGGTCGTCTTCCGGACCGATCAATCGCCCCAATGCGGGCCGGACGCCAAGACCGCCGAAGTACCCGCCCGATACATATTCGCTATCGCCGAGTTGCGCTTCTCCGTTCACGACTAAGTTGAAGCGGTCGGCGTAGGCAAACGCAAAAAGGTTCGCGAAGACGTGATTCTTATCGCGCAGAAGTTCGAAAGCGTGGTACGGGAAATCCGGGCTGATCTCGGATCCTTCTTTGTCGGTGTAGGAGGAGCCATCGTGATCATTCACAACCGCGGAATGCCCTTTGACACGCCAGTTCAGCAGCACAAGTTGTTCCGGTTCTTGCACTGGAAGAGCCCGAATCATGATAGCGTCCATGAAACTGTAGATCGCGGTATTTGCGCCGATCCCAAGCGCAAGCGAGAGGGTTGCGAGCGCGGTAAACAGCTTGTTCGCCTTCATCGCACGTAACCCATAGCGAACGTCCTGTACAAGTTGCTCCCAAAACCTTCCCGTCCACATGACGCGACTGTTCTCCTTCCACAAAGTCACGTTGCCAAACTGCCGGTGCGCTGCGTGAACGCTGCCTTGCTCCTCCGACTTCAGCGCTAGATGATGGCGCATTTCTTCGTCCAGCTCTCGTTCGAACGCATCGCGATGAACGAACCAACGGAATCTTCGCCAAAGTTGTTTCATGCCGGCTGAATCACCTTTCCGATTGCCGCCATCACTCGTTCGAATTCGCGCAGTTCACGGCTGAGTTGCTTTTTACCCTCCGGGGTTAGCGTGTAGTACCGTGCACGGCGGTTGTTTTCCGATTGCTGCCACTCCGCAGCAACCCATCCCTTGATCAACATTCGCTGCAGGGCAGGGTAGAGCGAACCCTCTTCCACCTGCAGAACTTCTTCCGACATCTGGTGGATGTGCACGGCGATGCCATAGCCGTGCATGGCTCCCAGACGCGCCAGCGTCTTGAGGATCAGCATGTAGAGGGTACCAGGAGGAATATCAGGCTGAGTTCCCATAGCAAGACTATATAACAGTTTGCCTATGGAAGAGTCGGCGGTTTCAGCGCCCGCTTCGCCGTCGCACCTCTGTCTCGGATGTAGACGCGCGTGCGGGCAGTTATTAAGTAGGACGTCTGATTACCAAACTCTGCAGGCTTTCGCCGGCATCATCGGTTGGCCTATCTTGCAGCCGAATGCGTGGCCGAATTCCGGCAGGTCGGAGACTACTCCGTTGATTCGGTATTGGTTGGGCGAGTGAGGATCCGTCATAGCGTGCATGCGTTTGGATTCGGGGCGCTCGTCGCCGCACGCCCATTGCGCCATACCGACGAAAAAGCGCTGATCGGGCGTGAGACCATCCACCGGTTTCAGATCCTGCCCTTCGGTCGCGTGCTTCCAGGCCATGTAGGCAAGTAGCGTGCCTCCGATGTCGGCGACATCCTCGCCCAGCGTCAAGCGGCTGTTGATGTGAATGTCATCCACTACAACGTATTGGGCGTATTGATTGCGAACGCAGGAAACGCGCTCTTCGAAGGCCTTCGCGTCCGCGTCCGTCCACCAATCCTTCAGATTGCCTTGCGCGTCGAATTGCCTGCCTTCATCGTCAAACCCGTGTGTGAGTTCGTGCCCGATGGTCGCGCCGGTATCGCCGTAGTTCGGAGCGGCGTCGGTTTTCGGATCGAACAGGGGCGGTTGTAAAACCCCAGCCGGGAAGTTGATGTCGTTCATTTGCGGGTTGTAATACGCGTTGACGGTCGGTGGCGTCATGTCCCACTCGCTGCGATCGACGGGTTTGCCGATTTTGGCGAGTTCGCGATGCTCCTCGAATGCCGCAGCGTGCGTCACATTCAAGAGAAAGTTGTCGGGCGCGATCAGGACGGAACTGTAATCGCGCCAGTGCTCGGGATACCCGATTTTATTAACCACCGCTTGCAGCTTCTGGATAGCCTGTTGCTTCGTGGTGCCGCTCATCCAGGAGAGGTCTTCGATATCGCGGTGCATCTCGGCTTCAATTTGTTGCGTCACTTTGAGCGCGTCCTGTTTGGTTTGGGGTGAGAACGTTCGCGCGACGAATACCTCACCGAGTGCTTCGCCCAGTTGACGATCAACCAGGCGGGTGCATTTTTTCCAGCGCGGCGGCATCTCCTTTACGCCTTGTAAGTACTTACTGTAAAAATCGAAGTTTTCCTGGACGAAGTTGGAGGAAAGGTAATTTGCCTCTGCATGGACGAGGTGCCAGCGCAGATAGGCGCGCCAGGCGGCGAGATTCTCCTGACTCAGTTCCCGATTGAGTTCCTCGAAAAACTTGGGTTCGGTGACGTTGACGGCTTCGAATTCCGGAACGTTGACGTCCTTCAGGTAAGCGTCCCAGTCGAGCGCCGGAGCGAGGTGAGTGAGTTCGTCCCGCGTATATCTATGTTTCAGGTTGTACGGATTGCGTTTTTCCACGCGAGTGAGGGACGATTTAGCCAGCGCGGTCTCGATCCGCATGACAATTTGGGCGTCTGACTGCGCGTCGGGCGCGGACTCGCCGAGCATTACGAGCATCCGTTGCACATGTTGCACGTAGCGCTCACGTATCTCCTGCGATTTGGCGTCGGTCTTGGTGTAGTAATCGCGATCGGGCAGGCCTAACCCGCCGGCAAAAGCGAACGCGATCACTTGCGACGAATTGTCGTAATCCTGATCGGAGCCGAAACCAAACAACACGTTGCGATCGATTCCATCGCGGTGCTGTCCGCCGACGTACGCAGCTATGTCATCGACGGATTTTAGGTTGGAGATACCGGTAAGCAAGGCGTGCAAAGGCTTCATGCCGGCACGCTCTACCGCGTCTTCGTCCATACAGGCGCGGAAATAGTCGCCGATCTTTTGTTCATTCGGGGTGCGCGACGAAGTGGGACGAGCGGCTTGCTGCAAGATGCCCCACAGGAAGCGCTGATTTTCATTCGCCAGCTTTCCGTACACTTCCCAACGGGCCTGGTCCGGCGGAATGGGATTCAGCTTGCTCCAATTGCCGCAGGCGTATCGGTAGAAGTCCGTGCAGGGGTCGGCCGACGTGTCCATGAAGTGCGCGTCGAGGCTGGGCGTGTAGGGCAGAAGCGTGAGCGGCGTTTCCTGGCCAACGAGGAGACTGGCCCAGGCGCTTGCGAGAAGCAGGAGACAAGTTCGCATGAAGCTGATTTTGGCATTTCGTCCCAACTGCCTTACCATGAAGGGACAGGCGCTTATGCTTACGACTGCGCACAAGCTTATGGTTGCGGAGTTCGAACAGCAGTACGGTCGTGAGAAGCCGTATTACGAGTTTTGCACGGAGAAGCCGTACAAAAGACTACGCCGACATGGCTTCACGGCCTGCTGCAGAGAATCTTGATGGTTTTATCCGAAGCGGGCTACAAAGCCGGATCGGAAGTGAAGCTGAACATCGATCCCTCCTTCCATCCCGTTCCGGATGTGATTGCGACCCGGGGCCGGATTGAGCAGCCATACCCGACAACGGCAGTGGAAATCGTCATTGAGATTCTTTCCGGCGGCGATCCTATGCCGCGCATGCTGACCAAGTGCAGAACGTATCGGAACTGGGGCTTTCAGAACGTGTATGTAGTCGATCCAGAGGATCGGATGCTGTTCTGCTGGGTCGGTGATGGGTTGCAAGAAGTGGACCGAATGGTTTCTCTGCCGGTGGGCCGGATCTGGTCGGCGCTGGACAAAGAGCTGAGCTGACGGCTACCGCATATAAGTCAATTACCAGCAACAAATCCCCTCCGTTCTTCGTCAGTTCCTATAGGGCTAGTCTTCCGGCCTTAGTTTGCGGGAAGACTCCGTTACACAGGTCACACGACAGGCCTTTCCCGGCCGTCTCCACCGTTTGGATGACAAAGTCCCCGACAATTCGGCTCCTCATCGGTTTGCTGGTGACGCTAGCGGCCGTGACCGGCTTTTCGTGGTACGACCTGACGCAACTTCACAAGCTGAGGGCGCTGCAAACAGAGATTATCGACCTGAACCGTCATGACTCGCTGCTTCTCCTACGGGTTCAGAACGATATCAATACGGTCGGCCTGCAACTCCGGGACATGACGCAAACGCCTGAAAGTATCGGGATCGGGACGTATCGCGGCGAGTTCTCGGTGCTGCGGAGCGATTTGGAAGACGCTATCCGTGCGGAATCAAAGCTGAAGGCCGTCACGCGGCGTCCGGACAAGCAGGCGCGGTTGGTCAATTCGCTGGCTCAGTTTTGGAAAACGTCCGACCGGGTGTTCCAACAGGCAGCGGCGGGCAACGACTTCGCCGCGCGAGCGCTGATTTCGACCGAGCTTTCTTCTCAGCAATCCATGCTGGCTACTCAGGTTTCTTCTCTGCTGGAACGAAACACCGAGGCTGAGCAGCGCGCGGACCAAATGGTGGCCGCTATCTACGACGGTGTTGAGCGGAACGTATACGCTTTTCTCGCCGCCATCATGCTAGCCATCCTGGGTACCAGCCTTTACCTGATCTACTCGAACCGCGAGCTCTTCGCCCGATTGGAATCGATGTCGCGTCAGCGGCGGGTCTTGGCGGCAAAGTTGATCACTGTCCAAGAGGAAGTACTGCGGTCCGTCTCGCGGGAGCTGCACGACGAATTCGGTCAAATCCTGACAGCCGTTGGGGCGATGCTCCAGCGCGCCGAACGCAAAGGCGTTCCACCCGATTCGCCTTTGCGTACCGAATTAAGCGAAGTGCGCGAGATCACGCACAACACGCTCGAGAAGATGCGAAGTCTGTCCCAAATGCTCCATCCCGCGGTCCTCGATGACTATGGCTTGGCCAAAGGTATCGAATGGTACACCGGGGTCTTCGAGCGGCAAACGGGAATCGAGACAACCTCGCACGTTCACGGGGAGCCCGTGCGCATTATAGGGCCGCCCGCGATTCATTGCTTCCGGATTGTGCAGGAAGCGCTGAACAACGCGGCTAAACACTCAGGGACCAAGCGGGCCGAAGTAGACATGATCTTCGCCCCCGATACATTAACCCTAAAAGTAAAAGATTATGGCCGCGGGATGAGCAACTCGAAAAAGGGCAACAACACGCCCGGCCTCGGACTGATCGCGATGCGCGAACGGGCGGAGCTTATCGGAGCCAAGTTGGCCATCTCCTCGGTTGCAAACGTCGGCACCACGCTCACCCTTAGCATGCCCGTGCGTCAACAAGAGCAGACCTTTGAAACGCCAGAACACCAAATCCTAGAAGAGGTAGTTAGCCGGAAATCATGAGTGAAGAAATAACAGTTCTGCTGGTCGACGATCACAGCTTGGTACGCCGCGGTTTTCGTCGCATTCTCGAAGACGAAGAAGGAATGAAAGTGGTAGGTGAGGCGAGTAATGGCGTAGAAGCCATTCGCAGCGCTTACGAATTGAAGCCTAACGTCATCGTTATGGATCTTTCCATGCCTGAACTTGACGGAGTACAGGCAACTAAGGAGATTGTCAAACACTTGCCCGGGACCGAGGTGCTGGTCCTGAGCATGCACGCTGACGATAACTATGTGCGGAACGCACTGGATGCGGGCGCCAAGGGATACCTGCTGAAAAGCGCCATCGACGTGGACCTGGTTGGCGCTATTCGGTCGGTCTCTGAGGGTAAACGCTACATCGGCTCCGGGCTGAAATATGTGGCCCATCAACAAGAGGACGAACTGAACAGGTTGACAGGCCGCGAGAAGCAAGTGCTACAACTGATCGCGCAAGGGAAATCGAACAAAGAAATCGCCAGCCTGCTCGAACTCAGCGTGAACACGGTCTCCGTTCACCGCGCCAACTTGATGGAGAAGATGAACATCCATCGAACGGCGGAACTCGTGCTGTTCGCTATTCGAAAAGGACTTGTGGCGCCGCAGTAGCTCAGCGGCGCCGCACAGAGATCTAGTGGACGACCTTCTTCGCCGCTTTGGCGTCGTCAGCCGCTTTTTTCTGGGCCTGCAATTCACGCGCCTTGGCGAACTTCTTCTGAAAGCGGTCTACGCGACCTTCTGTGTCCACTAGCTTCTGACGCCCGGTAAAGAACGGGTGGCAAGCGGAGCAAATTTCAACACGTAGATCGCCTTTGTGGGTGGAACGGGTACGGAAAGTCGACCCGCACGCACACGTCACGTTCACTTCATCGTAGGCAGGATGAATCCCTGCTTTCATGTCTGGAATCCTTTCGAAAAACGGGTGGGTAATTGCTATTTTACCACGGAAAGCGTCTATTTCATGCGTAAAGCCCCGGCCAGCGACCAGGAGGGTGCTGGCCGGGGCAATACAACGCCTTGCGGCTATTACTCTAGCTACGTTACGCGCGACGGGCGGCCGGTCCACGGGAACCTCGGCCTCGTCACTGAACGAAACCTGAACGTACGAACGGCGACTTTAAGAGTCGGCCACCTCGCGCGTGGATTGTATGCTACAGTCACTACCAGAATTCATTCGACTGGACCACCTCCTTTTTCAGTGATGCCTCCATTGTAAGATGACCTCCGGAAGGTGTCAAGATTAGCAGCGTGCCCCAGCAAGATTTCCACTCCAATCGCCTGGCGCGCGAATGGGTCAGCGGCTTTCTCCTTTTGGGTGTACTGGTCGGACTTCTCGGATCGCTCCTTATCGCATGGCAGTATCACATTGACACCGACCCGCAACTGATCGGCCTCCATTTCCTGGCGCTAAACGCTGGCTATGTGTGTGCAGTCGTCATTGCTCAGAAGCTGCTGTATCGAGTGTCCATCCGCGCTCTCGCGCTGGTTGCTTGCGCTGTCGGCTGCTTGAGTCTTCTGGCGCTCTCGTTCCTGGTACCACCGGTTGCGCCGGTCTGGCGCATGCTGGGCCTCGCATTCGTCGGCTCCGCTGGCGGCGCTCTTGCCACCGCTCTGCTCTACCTGTTGTCTCCTTACTTCGCCGCCGCCCCTGCCGCCATGGTGAACCTCACCGGCGTGCTGTTTGGCTGGGGCTGCCTGGTAGCCACACTGATCGTGAGCGTGACCTACTTCGCCGGCTCTGTGCAGATCGAAACCGCGCTCCTGGCTATTATTCCGCTTATCTATTTCTTCGTCTTTTCAGCTAACAAGCTTCCGGCAGCGCGGCAACCGGTGCAGGCCTGGGAGGAGGAAAACCGGCACCGCGCCTCGTTACGCGATGTCCGTAGCATCGGTGCCGCGCTCTTCGCCTTACTCCTCTTTTTTCAGTTTGGGAACGAATGGGCGATCGCCGGATGGTTGCCTCTCTTCCTCATTCATCGCCTCGGCACGAATCCGGTTTGGGCCATTTTCGCGTTGGCCGGTTATTTCCTTGCGCTCATGATAGGCCGCCTGGCGGTTCAGCCCGTGCTCGCTTCCGTGAACCACAAAAAGTTGCTTCTCGCGAGCGTTGTGCTGGCTATGCTGGGATACCTGCTTCTGAGCTTCACCACTTCGCTCGCCGGGGCTTGGGTGGCCGTGCTCGTCATCGGCGCAGGTTTTGGGCCCATCTATCCGCTGGTTGCCGAATCCCTGGACGATCGTTTCTCGTATCATCCGGGCTTTTATAACGGCATCTTCTCCGTCGCCATAACGGGGGCCATGTGTGCTCCCTGGCTCCTGGGCTATGTTGACAGTGCATTGGGAATCCGCTACGTGATGCTGCTCCCCGCGTTCGGATCCGTTGCAGTATTCGCGCTGGCGCTCCTGATCATGCTTGAATCGAAGTTGATGACCGACGGCAAAATGCCTGCCGTAAGCACGGCCGGAACGGGAAGACAGTAGCGTTGGTTTTCAGCCGATTCGCCTTCACGTTCTTGTTGCCGCTCAGCATCGCTGCAGGGGCAGGGAACGTCACCTCAAAAATCGACTCGCTGATTCAGAGTTCACCCGTGGCTCAGCGCGGCCATATCGGCTTTCAGTTCGTTGACCTCGCGAGCGGAGAAATACGCGCGGAACTCAATTCCTCGAACTTCTTCACGCCTGCTTCGAACACGAAGCTTTACACTACTGCTCTGGCGCTCGTTCGGTTGGGGTCGGACTACAAGTTTCAGACCGAACTCAGAACGAGTGGACCCTGGACGGCCGGCACTGCAGCTCTGACCGACTTGCAACTGGTGGGGGGAGGAGATCCAAACCTGTCCGGACGCGTACTTCCCTACGCGCTGCACTCCATGGACATGGATCAGCTTGCGGCCTTGAAAGAGCTCGCTTCCAAACTGGCAGCCGCGGGCATCCGCGAAATCGACGGAGATGTGACCGGGGTTGCGACCCGGTATCCGGGTGACCGCTATCCCGATGGATGGACGATCGACGATGCGATCTACAGCTACGGCGCGCCGGTCAGCGCCCTCACTTTGAACGACAATGCGATTTCTTTAACCGTCACTCCAACGGGCGCGGGCCAACTGGCCGACGTGGCGCTGGAGCCATCGACCGATCACTTGATCGTTCTGAACGAAGTGATCACGGACGCATCGAGCAACACGGAGATCCATATCGACCGCGGCCCGAACAGCAATGAAGTGAAGCTGTCGGGCGTCATCGGCCAAAACGCGAATGCGTGGCGCGAAGACGTCGCTGTTGAGGACCCGGCCCTCTTCGCGGCGCAAGCGCTGATCGACGTGCTGGAAGAACAGAATATTACGGTTCGTGGCGTGGCGCGCTCCGAATACCTCGCTGGACCGGTTGCCGGCACAGGCGGCACGCTGCTCGCCGTTCACGAGTCGGTTCCGCTGTGGGAGGACCTGCAAGTAATCCACAAAGTCAGTCAGAACCTCCACGCCGAAATGCTCTTGCGCGAAGTCGGCCATTTCTCGCAGGGCGTCGGGACGCTCGAGGCGGCACTCGCCGAGCGCAATGATTTTCTTCAGCAGATCGGCATCGGCCGCGACGATACCGGTGTCGCCCTTGAAGATGGCTCGGGTCTCGCGCGCCAAGACCTCACCACGCCGCAATCGACCGTCAAGCTGCTGCGATACATGTGGCAGCGTCCGGAACACGATCTCTGGCTGCGAACACTGCCCATCGGCGGCATCGACGGTTCGCTCGAACATCGCTTTCAGAACGTGGCAGGAGCGGAACGAGTCCACGCCAAAACCGGCTCTATCTCGCACGTCAATGCATTGAGCGGCTACATCGAAACCGACCGGCATCGCTGGCTTGCTTTTTCCGTCATGGTCAACGCGACACCGGGCCCTGCATCGGAGGTACGAACCTTCATCGACGACTTGTGCGCGCTCTTTTTGAACGAATAGTCCCTCATATAGCGCCCGTTGAATAATCAATAGAGGGCGATCGCGAGAACAGACCAAGCAATCACATGAAACTAAGCCTCTTCGCAGCTCTCCTCTTGGCCTCGGCCGCCGTAGCTCACGCACGATCGATCTCCGGCCTTTGGGACGCCACCGTGAAATTCGACAATTTCACCGTACCGTTTCCCATCGAGTTCTCGCAAAATGGAAACGGCCTCGCCGCGTCTTTTTTCAACGGTGACCAGCGCGTTACTTCCACTTCCGGCACCCTGACGGGCAACACGTTAACCGTGCGCTTCGACCAGTTCGGAACAAAGTTAACGGCCGTCATGGCCCACGGGGAGATCAAAGGCTCCTACGGCGGCGCCAGCAACGGACTTCACGACTTCGAAGCGAAGCCGCACCGGAACATCACACGGGCCAACATCAAACCGCCGGACATCGGCGGCGTCTGGTATATGGCGCACGAGAACGACAAAGGGGAACATGCCTGGAGATTGATCGTGAAGCAGAACGGTCCCGACGCGTCCGCTTCCATTCTGCGCGTCCAAGGAGATACCGGAACCCTCGCCGGCGGGTATGAGGATGGCAAGTTCGTCCTGAATCATTTCGACGGCGCCCGCGCTTCTTTTCTCGAACTGGTCCCTAAGCCCGACGGAACCCTCGGTGTAACCTTCAAAACGCCGGACAATCCGGTGCTGCACCTCACCGCGATTCCGCTCGCCCGTGCCGTGAAGGACGGACTCGTGCCGTTTACCGACCCGAAAACTCACAGCTATCTGAAGAGTACCGGCCAGCCGTTCCTGGAAGATTTTTACCGCGACACCACGCCGGTCAGGCCACTGCTTTCGGAGAATGCGCTCGCCTGGCGCCAACTTCCTTCATGAGCGAGAAACGCATCGTAGTTGCTATCGACGGTCCTGCCGGCGCGGGCAAGAGTACACTGGCCCGGCGCGTGGCCGAAAAGTTGGGCTTCGTCTATATCAATAGCGGCGCCATGTACCGCGCCATCGCTCTCTGGGCTTTGCGCTTGCATGTCGAAACGAGCGACATGCACCGTCTTGAGCAGCTTGCCAAGGAAGCCGTTTTGGACCTTGTCCCAGGGCACGGTCGCGTCCTTCTGAATGGAGAGGATGTCAGCGACGCCATTCGCGAACCCGCCGTGTCCGCTGCAGCCTCGCACGTCTCCGCCATCCCAGGCGTCCGCCGTGCACTGCTCGGCCATCAGCGCCGCATTGCGGAACAGAATAGCGTTGTCATGGAGGGGCGCGACATCGGTTCCGTCGTTTTCCCCAACGCTCAGGTGAAAATCTTTCTCGATGCTGACCCGGTAGAGCGTGCCCGGCGCCGCACCTTGGAACTGCAGCAAAGAGGGCATGCTGCTGAATTGCATTCAGTGGCCGGCGAACTGCACGAACGCGACCAGCGCGACCGCAAACGCGCTGAAGCGCCTCTCGTCCAGGCCCCGGATGCCGAACTGATCGACACAACCGGCCTCAATCTCGAACAGGTGGAAGAGATCATCCTCAAGCTCGTCCGCGCTCGAACGTCCAATGGTAAGGCAGCTGCCTCATAGCTTGGAATAACCGCCACCGCTGAGCGCTGGCAGCTATGTAGTATCCTACTGACATGCTGGACGTGCGCTCCGTCACCAAATGCTATAGCTCGCTTCCGGCGGTAGAAAACGTCAGCTTCACTATCTCGCCCGGCCAGGTCCTCGGTTACATCGGTCCCAACGGCTCGGGCAAGAGCACTACAGTCAAAATGATCGCCGGCCTCCTCGAACCCACGCGCGGCCAGGTCTTGTTCAACGGTGCGAACATCCACCACGACCTCACCGCCCACAAGCGCCGCTTGGGCTACGTCCCCGAAGAGGCCAACCTCTATCCCTTCCTATCGGGCCTCGAGTATCTCGAACTGACGGGGCGTCTTCGCGCTCTGCCGGAAAAGCTCCTGCAGCACCGTGCGGCCACCCTGCTGAAGATCTTTTCCATGTTTTCCCACCGGCATACCGCCATTGCCACCTACTCGAAAGGCATGCGGCAACGGATCCTTATCATCTCGGCCCTGCTTCATAACCCCGACCTCATCATTTTCGACGAGCCGCTCTCCGGCCTCGACGTGACATCTGCCATGATCTTTCGCGAACTGGTTTCCGGCCTGAGCCGCGAAGGGAAGACAATCTTTTACTGCTCGCATGTGCTCGACGCAGTAGAGAAAGTCTGTTCCCATGTGACCATCCTGCAGAACGGAAAGCAGCTTGCCTACGGCCCGGTCAACGATCTCAAACGCTTCCAGTCCATGCCGTCCCTCGAAGCGGCCTTCTCTCACCTTGTGCAAGACGGCGATGCCAGACAATCGGCTAACGCCATCGTGGACGCCCTCATGAACGTATGAGAACTCCCTTCCAGCACTTGGTCCTTCACTTCGTCAAACGCATGTTCTCGAGTGACGAAGAGACAGGACCCGAAAGCATGAGCCTCGGCATCGGAGCTGTCATTGCACTGCTCGCTTCGCCAGGCTTTCTGGCCTGCTTCTTCCTGCTTGAGAAATACGCTCACCCGCGTATCCTTCTGCAGGGCCATCGCTTCGATGCGTACAAGCTTTCGGCGCTGGACGAATACTTCTTCATCGTCCTCTCGACCACGATCATTGGTCTCATCATGGTGCTGCGGTGGAACCGCTTACTTCCCGACCGCAGGGACTTCGCGAACCTTGCCGCGTTGCCGATCTCGGCACGCGACGTCTTCCTGGCGAACTTGATCGCGCTCGTCGGTCTCGGATTTCTGTTCGCTATCGTGGTCAACGGGGTCTCGTGGGTTCTCTATCCCGCGGTTGTGACCTTCGCCGACGGCAGTTTCTCCGGCTATCTGCGGGTTGCCGTCAGCCACTTCGCCGCCGTTTCCTGCGCCAGCCTCTTTGCCTTCTTCGCTGTGTTTGCGCTGGTCGGCGTTCTCATGCTCGTCCTGCCCAAGCGCCTCTTCCGTTCCGTCTCGGTCGTCCTCCGTGTTTCACTCGTCGTCGCGCTCCTCGCTGAGCTGCCATCCAACCCCGCTGTCTTCGCGCGCTTTCTTCCCACCGTCTGGTTCTTGGGCCTCTATGAGGATATTGCCGGCTTCGCTTCACCCGAGATGGCGCACCTTGGTGTTCAAGCGCTCTGGTCTCTCCTGACCGTTGTTCTCGTTTCCATAGCCGCGTACTCGCTCTGTTACCGCCGTCATTACCTGCGCCTCGCCGAATCGCTCGATCTGATCGGCAGCGCCAGTCATCGCTTCCGCCTGCCGGTTCCGGCTTGGCTCGAACGCCTCTTGTTTCGTTCCAGGTTCGAACGGGCCTGCCTCTCATTCGTGCTGAAAACCCTCCTCCGCAGCGAGCGCCACATACTCTTCTTCGGAGCCTATCTCGGCATTGGACTGGTGCTGGTTCCCAGCGTAAATCTGTTGACCGTACCGATTTTAATTTCTTTTTTCCTCATCACCGGTCTGCGCTTCTCCTTCGATATCCCCGCAGTGCTCCCTGCCAACTGGCTCTTCCGCTCCGCCATTGAAAAGCCAGCCCCGCCGCTCCGCTCCATCGCCCTGAAGCTCGCTCTCGCGCTCACGCTGCCCTGGCAGCTCCTGCTGTTAACTCCCGTGATGGCTCATTTTTACGGGTGGCGTATTGCGCTCGCCCATACCGCCAGCGTGGCCGTGCTCACGCTCTTTGCCGCCGAAGTGCTGTTCGCCAGATTTCGCGCCATTCCCTTCACCTGTGTGGTCCAACCCGACATCCAGCGCTTCCTGGCTCGCATTCTCGGCTCACTCTTTGCTCTCTTGATTGCCGTTCCGATGCTCGCCGCTCTGGAGCAATCGATGCTCGTCCGTCCCATCCGGTTCATCCCCGCGGCGATCCTGGTCGTGATCGCTTGGCCCTTCTTGCAAAGCTATAAACGCGATACCTTGGACATGGATCAGGCACTCGTGTTCGAAGAGCGTGCCCCCTCCGCTTTCGAGCTGCTAAAGCTGGCCTGAAAAGGTGTAGGATGCGATATAGGTTATGAGCGATTCCGCCAAACTCTCTCATACGGCCGCCCTGATCCTCCAAACCGTCGACAACGGCTCCAGCTACGGCTTCGACATCATGGATGCGACGGGGTTGCCCAGCGGTACCGTCTATCCGGCATTGCGCCGCATGGAAACGGAAGGACTGATCTCGTCACAGTGGGAGCCCGAAAAGAAGGCCCTCTCTGAACAGCGCCCCGCGCGCAAATATTACCGCATCACGCGTGCGGGCACACAGGTTCTCGAGCAATCGCAGAAGCGCTATCCCTTGCTCAGCAAATTGGCGGCCGGGAAGCCGCGGCGGTGACAAAAGCATAAGAGCATAAGATGCCGGCGGATCCCAAAGCGCCTTTCTCGGTTTCGATCTGCAATGCCATCGTCCGCCTCATTGCGCGGATTGTCCCTTCTCCTCACCGTGAGGACTGGGAGCAGGAATGGCTCGCCGAAATCTGGCACCGGTGGCAATTCCTCTATCACGCGGGGGAGTGGAACAGGCGCGAAGCGATCCGGCTGATGCGAAACTGCCTGGGCGCAATATGGGACGCCTTCTGGCACCTGGCTGCTCAAGATACCGTGCAAAGTCGCATCCGAACTTGGGCCCGCTCGCCGTGGACCTGCCTGGGTGCCATCTCCACATCTCTGCTGATCGTCGCGTTTTTATCGGGTGGGTTCCCAGCCACACGCCAACTCCTCGGCTTTGATTCTTCTTCGCAAGACAGCGATCTGCTCTTCATTTGGCTTCATCCCGCAATGGGCAGCTCGGATCGTGGCGTCCCCGAAGACGTTGCTCCCGCTTGGGCGTCCCACAGCAAACTGCTGAAAGCGGTTGCTCCGTTCAATATCAGTAAGGCGCAACTCGTCTCAGGGCACGCTGCTCTCAGTCCGCTGGTGATCACAACGGAGCCAAGCCTATTTACGCTTCTGAATACGCATGCCGCCTTGGGAACTTTGCCAAAAGCTCCCGGTGTGGTGCTCGACAATCAGGTCTGGGTTTTGCGTTTCGGCTCGGACCCGAATGTTATCGGGAAATCTGTCCGCGTGGGGCGGCACTCTTACCCCGTTACCGCTATACTCCCGCCTTCATTCCACTTCCTGACCCGTATGCCGGCGCTTTTTCTCGTTCAGCCCCGCATGCTGGATGAACGGGTCATGATCGTGGCCCGCGCCGAACCGGGCGTGCAGACGGCGAAAATCGATAAGGAACTCACGAAAATCGCGCAAGATGTCTGCTTTTACTTCCTTACATCCCAGTTGCGGCTGTCGTTTTTAAAATCGGAAGTTTTGACGCCCATCGGCTTCTTCCTCGTGGCAGTTCTTGCTTCCGCCTTGCTGAGTTTTATGATGTGCCGCGTGCGCGCGCATCATATTCGGGTTGCGTTGCGGCCGGAAAACCGCCGCGTAACGGCTCGGCGGGCAGGCTTCTTTCTCGGCAAGCTAAGCCTGGGTTTACTGCTGGTCTTTACTGCCGGTTTGGAAGCCACGCGGTCGCAATCGGCTGTTCTCTTCGCTTCGAAGGATCCGGCGAACGGTCCGGTGCTCGTGTGGTTCTACATTATTGGAGCGATGGGCGTATTCTTCTGGACGGTTGCCGACCAGAGAGCGCGCTGCCGCGTCTGCCTGCGCTTGCTATGCTTCCCGGTCCGCATGGGATGCCCGGGCTGTCTGCTACTCGATTGGTCAGGAACGGAGCTGCTGTGCACGGAGGGTCATGGCGTCCTACACGTGCCGCATCTGGCGCCGAGCTGGGAAGAAGCGGAGCATTGGATTTCGCTCGATGAATCCTGGCGCAGTCTGTTTGCCGGGACGAAGTAAAGTTTCAGAGGCGTCCGCATGTCGTGTGCCCGCCGCCGCCCTCGCAACTGCCGGACTATCGAACCGCTTCAGGATATTGACGCGCCGCGGCACGCCCTTCATCCAGCTAGGACGATAGAAGCGCACGTAGCAAACCGTGCAGCGCCAGGGGAGAACCAGAAAGCCGAAGGTAAGTTCCAGAATGTTTTTCCGGCGGGATCGCTGAATCTCCTTCGAGCCGCACTTCGGACATCGCTCAACACAATTCGGGTTCACTTCGCTGTTCACCCCCGTTAGAGGCACATTTTTCGTGCTCCGTTGCTCCTCAAATCGCACTAGATTGCAATTCAGTTTTCTCCGGAACCATCTCGGCCCGGAGCCGTCGTCCCCCCGCTTCCGGTTCAACGGCGTATCGCCCCGGCGCACTGCGGTTTTCGCTATACTGGCTGCAGCACTTTGTGGGTAAATGGCCCGCCAATCTGCCGTTTAAAAAGGTCCTCAGCAGGAGTTTCCGTCTTAATCTATGTTCGATCTGTTTCGCAGCCGAGAGAAAAGTGTGCGCATCCTGCTCGGTGTGCTGCTTGGCCTTGTCGCCCTCTCCATGTTGTTCTACCTCATTCCGGGCGGTTTTGGAAATTCCGGTCTATCGGGCCAGAGTAGCGTAGCTTCCATTGGCAACGAGAAGATTACGGCGGTCGATGTGCAACGTGCCGTACAGAACGTCACTCGCGGCCAGCAGAACCTGCCGAAAGGTCTGCTCGCCATGTATGTCCCCATGATCATCAACCAGATGATCGAGGGCAAAGCCATGGCCTACAAGGCCAAGGAAATGGGCTTGCGTGTATCGGACCAGGAACTCGCAGACAACATCCAGGCAGAGGTAGCCCCCGCCATGGGTGGCAAGTTCGACCTGAACACCTATCAAATGCTGCTCGCGCAGCAGGGCATGACCGTCGCGGATTTCGAAAATTCCCAACGCGAGTCGATGCTTGCCTCGCGTCTGGAGAACCTCGAATCGCAGTCTCTCATCGTTTCTGAGCAAGATGCGAAAGCCGAATACGAGCGTAAAAACCTCAAAGTGGGTCTTCAATACATCGCTTTCGATCCCAAGGAGTTTGCCGCGAAGGTGAACAAGGATCCCGCAGCGGTGAAGGCATACTTCGACAAGAACCGCTCCCAGTTCCGCACGCAGGAGAAGCGCAGCTTCGATCTGATCGTCGGCACGACGGCCGATTTCATCCAGAACGCTAAGATCTCAGATGCGGATCTGCAACGGCAGTACCAGGACAACATCGACAGCTACCGTGTTCCGGAACGCGTGCAAGTACGTCACATCCTGATCAAAACGCAAGGTAAACCCAAGGATCAAGTACCCGCGCTAAAAGCGAAAGCGGATGACATCTTGAAGCAGTTGCAACATGGCGGCGACTTCGCGGAACTCGCCAAGAAGAACTCTGAAGACCCGGGCTCGGCGCCCAAAGGTGGGGAACTGGGCTGGATCGTACGCGGCCAGACAGTGCCCAACTTCGAAAAGACGGCCTTTGCCCTAAATCCGGGTCAAACGAGTGGCGTCATTGAAACTGAGTACGGCTATCACATCATCCAAGTGGAGGCCAAGCAGACCGCCCACACGCAAAGCTTTGACGAAGTGAAACCGCAGCTCTTGGCCGAAGCGCAGCGCGAGGCCGGTGGCGATCAGCTGAAAAAGGCCATGGATGCGGCTCACGCGGAAATATCGCATACTCCGTCGCAAGCCGAAGCCATTGCCAGGAAATACAATCTCAAGTTCTATAAACTCGACAACTTCACCACCGGACAGACTATGCCCGACGTGAACTCGCAGCCGCAACTGACAAACGCAGTCTTCTCGGCTCCGAAGGGGAGCGTTACCGACGTCATCGACCTGGGAAATCAGGGCAAAGACGCCTTCGCGCTCATCACCAATATTGCCCCGGCGCATCAGGCCGATTATGCGGAAGTGCAGGATCAGGTTCTAACCGCTTACACGAATGCCGAATCCAACCGGCTGGCTGACGAAGCAGCCAAGAGTGCCGCGGCTGCCGCGCGCAAGGGTGAGAGCCTGGAAGCGCTCGCCAAGCAATACGGCGGACAGCTCAAAACGGCAGCGCCCTTTACCATCGATGGAGCCGCCGAAGGCATCGGTGCGGCTACCACTCTCGCGGCCGCGTTCAAAGGGAAGGTGGGCGATATCATCGGACCGATCTCCGCGCCGACCGGTCAAGTCGTGTGCAAAGTATCGGAGAAGATCCCTGCCGATATGAGCCAATTTGCCCAAAACAAAGACTCCATCATGCAAAGCCTGACTCAACAGCGCCAGCAACTCCAGCAGCCCCTCTTCCGCAACAGCGTTGTTTCGGAGTTGAGACGCCGCGGCAAGATCAAGGTCAATCAGGGCGCGATTGAGCGCATTGTGGGCTCGTACCAAAGTTAGGATTCCTTTTGCTCGCTGAATTCCTTCACTTTCTTCATAGCCTCACCGACCCGAATCAGCTCATCCAGTTGCTGTCTACCGTCCTGACTGGCTGGGCCGGATATGCGGTCCTGTTCCTCATCGTCTTCGCCGAAAGTGGTTTGCTGGTGGGCTTCTTTCTGCCTGGTGATTCGCTGCTGTTCACCGTGGGCATCGTTTGCGGCGCAGGAAAACTGCAAATCGGAACCATCATCGCCATGCTGGCGATCGCGTCCATCGCAGGCGATGGCAGCGGGTTTCTACTGGGCTCCACGTTGGGTTATCGCTTGTTCAAGAACCCCAATTCGAAAATCTTCCGCCGCGAATACCTGGACCGTACCCACGCCTTCTATGAGAAGCACGGCGGCAAAACAATCGTCTACGCCAAATTTGTGCCCATCATCCGTACTTTTGCGGCCTTCATCGCGGGCGTCGGCAAAATGCACTACGCTCGCTTTCTGACGTTCAATGTGGTGGGCGCGGTCGGCTGGGTAACTCTGATGATCACGCTCGGCGACTTGCTGGGGAACATTCCGGTGGTCCGGCAGAACTTTGAAAAAGTCGTCCTGCTGATCATCGCCGTTTCCTTACTTCCAGTGGCCTTGCAGCTGCTGAGCGCTCGCAAAACGGCCGCTCTAAAAGTGAACGCCCCCGCCGCAGACTAGTACTTCTCCAGTGACGTAGTCGGACAGCGGCGAGCAGAAGAAAAACACCGCATTGGCGGCATCGTCGGGCGTTCCTAGCCGCCCCAGCGGAATGTTCTTGAGCGCCTGCTCGCGAACCTGCTCCTGCATCCCAACGCGAATATGCCGCGATCCGATGGAAATTTCGTCCTCCGTCCCATGCATCGGCCGGATCAAACGCGTGTCGATCAGTCCGAACCCCACCGCGTTGACCGTCACGTTGTAGCGGCCCCACTCCTTCGCGAGGGTCTTGGTCATACCAACCACCGCCGCTTTCCCCGAAGAGTAGCCGATCTGGCCCGCGTTACCGTCCAGCCCCGAGATAGAAGTGATATTTACTACTTTTCTCATCGCGCGGACGCCCGCTTCGTTCTCTTTCTTTGCCGTCTCGCGAATCCAGTGCGAAGCCGCACGAAGCAACCGGAACGGCGCCACGACGTGAATGTCCAGCATGGCCTGAAACTGTTCGTCCGTGGTTTTTTGGATGACGTTGTCCCAGGTATAGCCGGCGTTGTTCACAACAATATCGACGGAGCCGAAATCGCGGAGAAGCTTCGCGATAACAGCATCTGGAAACGTCGGGTCAGCAAGATCGCCCGCCATACTCCGGACTTTGCTATTATTCATCCCGGCAGTTGCTTCCTCCAGCGCCGATTGATCGATATCGACGAGCAGCACCGAAGCCCCGGCATCCACCAACTTCCTGGCGATCGAAAGTCCGATGCCGCGGCCGCCGCCTGTCACCACTGCGGCCTTCTTCGCCAGTGAGATGTTCATTGCGAACGCCAGCATAACAGAGCTACGTTGGCCTGGAGACCTTCATGTTGTTGAAATTCGCATTCATCTCACTGACGGCCGCGATCGTTGCCGGTACCCCCAAACCTCCATCGACGAGGAACGCTCCGTTCGTAGAGACCTTCCATCGCAACGGGAAGACTCTGATCTATGTCTTGGCCGTGCATCATTCGTCCTTGCGCTATCCGGACGCAATGACCGACCCCGTTTTCAAGACAATCCAACAGGTGTTTTCAACCGCGCCGCCGGACGCCGTCATCATTGAAGGAGTCGACCCGTCCCAAGTCTCCGCCTACTGTGAACGCTCGGTACAACAGTGCGGTTTGGCGCACTATAACATTCCTGGGAAGGACTGCGGCGAAAGCAGCATCGCTGCCTATTCCGCTCTACAAATCGGAGCCCCGGTTTACTCGGGCGAGCCATCCGCCTCTGACGAACTCGCGTTCTTCAAAGCGCACGGATACACGATTCAAGATTTCCTCGCATTTTGGATTCTGAACAACATCCCTCAGGAAAAGCGGAGCGGACCGTTGACCGAGGATGGCTTTCGGCGTCTGGTCGATCGCATTGTGAGCTACAACAACTACCTCCTCGGCACGTCGGTTCGGTTCAGCTCTGATGACTTCGCTCGCTGGTACGCGAAGAATATGCCGTCTCCGCACAACTACCTCGATATTGGGCTCGAGGATGCCGATCCTTATCCTTTGCCACGAGAGAAGGAGACGGTGCTACACAAGCTTTCCGGCCTTAATACACAAGAACGAGATGAAAGCGTAGTCAAGGCCATCAAGACCGCTCTGCAAAACCACAGCCGGGTGCTGGTCGTTTACGGTGCCTCGCACCTGGATTTCGAATGGAAGCAACTCGTTCAGTTCATGGGCGTGCCGAAAAAGACAAAGCCGTTCTGATTTAAAACAGCATCAGCTGCGATTCGGGCACTTGCGGCGGGCTGATGCGGGCGAGATCGCGCGACGGTATACCGACCCGTTCGCGGATTTCCTGAACCATATTGCGGATCCGTTCCGGATACGCGCCGTGAAGATACGCGCCTGCTCGAAACGCCGTTTCATAGCGCCGTAAGTATTGCGGAAAATGCTCCGCGAGGAACGGGAAGAAGACCCGCTGGGCCGTGGGTTTCAGAAACACGACGCTCGCGCCGAACTCGTCGGCTTGAGCCAGCTTGGCGGCTTTTGCGACCGACTCAAGATTGTGCTCCGTATCGGTGAGCAGCGGCAGAACAGGATTCGCGATTACCCCGGCCGAGACACCGGCGCTCCTGAGTTCGGCGACGGCTTGTATCCGCAGATCAGGGCGCGGCGCATAGGGTTCGAGCAGGCGGGCGAGCGAACGGTTCATCGTCGTGACTGTCACGGTGACACCGACCTGGTTGTGTTCACCTATCCGCTTCAGTAAATCGGCGTCGCGGCTGACGAGATTGGACTTTGTTGTGATGAAAATGGAGTTGCCGCGCAGAGCCAGCATGGCTTCGAGGACCTGGCGCGTCCGTTTGAACCGTCGCTCGGCGGGCTGATACGGATCGGTGGCAGTGCCAATCCCCATGATCTGGCCGGGTTTGACGGACTGGAGTTCGCGTTCGAAAGCCGCTTGGTCCCAATCCTTGGCGTAAATTTCGGTCTCGAAGGCGGAAGGGTCATGCCGCTCCATCAGTTCGTGCGTGAAGCGAGCGTAACAGTATTTGCAGCCGTATTCGCAGCCGCGATAGGGATTGATGGACCAGTGGAAGGGGACCCGCTGCGAATTGCAACGGTTCAACCACTTACGGGTCGGGAGAGTGCGATATTCAACCCGGCGCTTTTCAGCGACGAGGCCGCCTTCGGAGGCGAGTCGGGCAATGCCAACCAGATGGACAAGCTGCTGCATGAGAGAAACCTCTCACCAGCTATCTTCGCCTCTTATTCGCCCAGAGTCAAGCCGCGAATTGCCGCTATGACGCCAGTAAAGAGATGACCCCTTTTTGGCGCAATCCATTCAGCGCGAGGCCGTGTCTGCCGCGAACGCCCGTCTTCTCGAAAATATGCTTCAGGTGAATCTTGACTGTTCCCGGTCGAATTCCGAGTTCCTGAGCAATTTCCCGGTTCTTGAAGCCTTGTTCCACAAGTTCCATCACCTGGTGCTCACGAGGCGTCAGATCGGTCCTGACCTGCGTCTCAATGCTCGCGGACTCACGGAAAACCGAGTCCTGCATCCAGCTTCGGCCCTGAGCGACCGCACGCAAGCATGCCAAAACGGTATTGGTGTCAGCCGACTTACGCACAATCCCCTTGGCGCCCGCCTGCAGGAACTTTAGTGCTTCCGCTTCAGTGATCGACATCCCCCAAACCACAACGGCGGGCACAGTCGAGCGAGCTGGTCCGTGCTCGGCCGGTAACTGGTTCAGAGCATCTAATACCGTCTTAGCTCCCAGTCCCTTGTCGATAACGAGAACGTCGGCTTTCTCTGCACCTGGACTCAGCATCCATTCTGCAGGCGACCCATGAGAGGACCCGAACATCAAATCGTCCGTCGATTCGAGTAGGTGCATGAGCCCCTTCACCGTGAGCGGCTGTGTCTCGCAGATCGAGACCGTCTTCTTACTCTTGCTTATTTGCACATCCATAATCTGCCTACGCTCCTTATCGGCAGGGATACCCATTCACTTGAGTGGGGGTTTACTCATATTGCTCTCGGATGGGCACTTTTCGGGCGGGAATATAACGTAGTACGTAGAGACCAGACTTCTTTCGGAGGAAAACCTATGGGACGATTCTTAGCTGCTGCCGCATGTGCGGCGTGCCTGACTCTGGCACTCGGCTGCAACAGATCCGATGAAGCGAGAGCCAAACAGGACGCCCGTGACCTGGGCCACAAGATCAAGCAGGCAGTGACAAGCGGAGGCCCGGCTCAGCCAGGAACCACCCAAAGCGCCGAAGAGAAGCTGCGACGAGGCAGCGAAGATCTGCGAATTGCGGGACAAAAGGCCGGTGTGAAGTTGGATCGGGCCGCTCTGATCGCCAAAGTCAAGGCGAAATTAGTGACGGACATCGGCATCTCTACCGCGACCTCAATCGACGTCGATGCACATGGCCAAGTAGTCACCTTGAAAGGTACAGTTCCCTCTGAAGATCAAAAACGGCAGGCGGAAGAATCCGTGCGCCAACTCGACGGGGTCGCCAAAGTGGTGAACGACCTGGCAGTCGCGCCGTAAGCCGGCGCGCTATTCGTTGAGGTTAATCGTGCCGCGGCACCTGGACGCGCCGCACAGACAGGAAACCCGCTCCACCTTTTTATCGAAGCGGTAGTCGATCGTGAGTTCTTCGCCCGGTTGGATGTCGCGCAACGCGAAATACAGAATATGGCCCTTCAGAATGCGCGAGATCAGATTGGGTTCGCAAGAGTGATTGATGTATTCGGCGCCTGACCCGCCGACCGCGCCATCGATCGTCCAGTAAGGATCCAGCGTAAATAAATAGGTAAACTCGCGCGAATTGGCGCGCCGTTTCGTTTCCACCCGGTTGATCCGCTCACCCGTGTACTCAACCACTTTCCGGTTCGCCGGAATAAACTCCGTCGCAAATATGCCCCAACGATGAATTCGCGAACGCCTCAGCTCCATTCCGAAACAGGCATAGTTCGGATCGATCGTGGGTTTGACAAGCTTCGGTTTGACAAGCTTCGGTTTGACAACCTTGATCTTCTCAACCTGGGCCGTGCCGTTGCGGTTCACTGTCCCGTTGCGGCCGGCCATGGTGGTGCTCGCCATCTCGACAGGTTAGCGGATTCGCCGCTCGGAGGCTATCGTTGTTTTTACTAAAGCTGGTTTTTACTGAACCTTCTTTTTCATCACGTCTACCAGTTCTCGCACGGCGTCGGCGCTCTTCTGTAGGGCGGCTTGCTCGTTTGCCTCGAGTTTGATCTCGTAGATCTTCTCGACGCCGCCCTTGCCAAGCTTCACCGGCACGCCCACAAACAGCTCGTTGATCCCGTACTCGCCGTTGAGATACACGGCGCAAGGTAGAACCTTTTTCTTATCTTTGAGGATGGATTCCACCATTTCGACCGTGGAAGCGGCGGGCGCATAATACGCACTCCCGGTCTTCAGATACTTGACGATTTCTGCGCCGCCGTCGCGTGTCCTCTGCACCATGCGATCGATCGTCGCTTGATCCGTGAGTTCAGAAAGCGGGATGCCGCTGACGCTGGTAAAACGTACTAATGGGACCATCGTGTCGCCATGGCCTCCGAGAACCATGGCCGTGACATTCTCGAACGAGACATTCAATTCTTCGGCAATAAACGTCCGGAAGCGCGCGCTGTCCAGAACACCCGCCATACCGATTACGCGTTCACGCGGGAACCCCGATACCTGGAGCGCTGTCCAGCACATGGCATCGAGCGGATTCGTGACCAGCACCAAAATGGCCTTCGGCGAATGCTTTATAGCCTGTTCAGTCGCGCTTTTGACAACCTCGTAATTGGCCAGCAGCAGATCGTCGCGGCTCATTCCCGGCTTGCGCGGGAAGCCGGCCGTAATGACAACGATATCCGAATCGGCGGTCTGCTCATATCCGTTCGCGCCGGTGATCCGTACATCGTAGCCTTCGACAGGCGCCGACTCGAGCATATCCAGTCCTTTGCCCTGCGGCACCCCGTCCACCACGTCCACCAGTACGACGTCCGCCAACTCCTTGGCCGCTATCTTCTGAGCCGTGTTCGCTCCCACGTTCCCCGCGCCCACTACAGTTACTTTTCTTCGCATGATGTTACTCAAAACCCGAAGTATAGCGCTAGCCCGCCGGAAGCGGGATTTTCCAGCGGCCGAAGCCGCTAAACTGGCCAGCGGAGGCGCTGGGTGACTCTTCACAGGAATCTGTTCCTTCTCGCTTGTATTTGTCTGTCCTCACATGTGGTGTCCGAAGCGCAGGAACATCGCCATCCGGAGCCGTCCAGCACACAACAGCTCGGCACGGTCTCCTTCCCCATCTCGTGCACGAAAACCGTGCAGGCGCCCTTCGAGCGCGGCATAGCCCTTCTTCACTCCTTCGGCTATAACGCCGCCCGGGATCAGTTTCGCGACATTGAAGCGCGCGATCCTTCGTGTGCCATGGCGTACTGGGGAGACGCGATGGCCATCTACCGGCAGTTGTGGGACCGGCCCACTCAGGCGGATTTTCTGACGGGCTTCGCTTTGATGCAAAAAGCGCAGCAGGCCGGCGGTAAAACGGAACGGGAACGCGGCTATATCCGCGCTGCCGCAGCGTTTTACACAAACGATCCCGACGCGACGTACGAGAGCCGGCGCGTGGCGTATTCACAAGCCATGCAGAATCTGCATGAGCAGTTTCCAGACGACGATGAAGCCGCCGTTTTCTACGCGTTGTCTCTGATGACCTCGCCCGACGCCAATAAGGACAACTTCGCGCTGCGCAGGAAAGCCGTGGCCATTCTGAACCTTGTGTTCGCCAAACGGCCGGATCACCCGGGAGCCGCGCATTACATCATCCACGCATGCGATAACCCTGCCATGGCGGCCGAGGCGTTACCTGCCGCTCGCCGCTATGCGCAGATTGCACCTGCATCGCCGCACGCCATTCATATGCCCTCGCATATTTTCGCCAGACTTGGACTCTGGCAGGATGACATTCAATCGAATCTCGCCTCAGAAGCGGTGGCCGAAGAGCAACACGCTACGGCGGACCGCTTGCACGCCATGAATTTCCTCGAATATGCGTATCTTCAACTCGGCGAGCGCGATCAGGCCAAGGCGCTAGAAGAGGAGGCGATCCAGGTACCGCACCAGAACTATAGCAAGGACATGTCCGCTTTCTTTTTCAACGTCCAGGTGCGTTTCCCGACGCTGTATTCACTCGAAACTAAGAGTTGGAAAGACATTCAGCGGCTTTCTGTTTCAACCGATGAAGCGCCAGATTTTCAAGCGGTGATTTACTGGGCGAAGGCCATTGCGGCGGCTCACCTCGGCGAAGTGACCGAAGCGGAAAAATCGGTTGCGGATTATGACGCCGCGCTCGACGCTGTACGAAAGAGCAGCTATGCCTATGTGGCCGACGAAATGCGTACGAGCCACGATGAAGCCCACGGCTGGTTAGCGTTCGTCCGAGGAAATATCCCTGAAGCAACAACACTGTTGACCCGCGTTGCCGATGAGCAGGACCGCGATGGTAAGGGAGAAGTAGAGATACCGGCCCGTGAGATGTTGGCGGATATGCTGCTTGAGGCTAACCAGCCGCAAGAGGCGTTCGTGCAATACGCCCTGTCCTTGAAGACGAATCCCAATCGTTTCAACAGCCTTTATGGTGCAGCTCACGCTGCCGAGCTGGCGCATCGGCCGGCAGACGCCCGAAGCTATTACGCCCAATTGCTCGCAGGACGGAACGTTCACCCGCCAACTGCCCCGCCTGAACTGCTGCACGCCGGCGCCTACCTAACGGGCGGGGTTTTATAGCGCGCTGTCTCGAAACAGGGTGGGGGGCGAAAGCCGGTCGCCATCAGCCATGCGGCCCTTGCGGAGTCAGCCCGAATATCCAAACGCTCTGCCCAGGCGGCGCTACCGGATCTCATGCTTGCGCGATCTGATTCGCAGCCGGAAGATTCGCGCCGCCGCTGTTCCGCTCTACCACGGTGTTGACCCCCTGGATGCGGTTGACTCCCTGGATCCGAAGCTCAAAAAAAGGACTTGAGATTACGGCCCTTTTACCGCTAAAAATGGAGTGGAGGCCCCTGTGTCGAAAATCCTCGATGAAGTACTGAATGCGAACGAATCCTACGCCGCCACGTTTGCGGAAAAGGCGAAATTGGCGATGCCGCCCGCGCGTCAGTTTGCCATTCTCACTTGCATGGACGCACGGCTCGATCCAGCTAAATTCGCCGGCCTCGCGGAAGGCGATGCGCATGTGATCCGTAACGCTGGCGGACGCGCCAGCGACGATGCCATCCGTTCTCTTGTGATTTCGTATAAGCTTCTGGGGACCAAGGAATGGTTCGTCATCCATCACACCGACTGCGGCATGTTGACATTCACCAATAACATCATTCGCGAATTGTTAGCTCAAAGCCTGAGCACCGCGCAACTGCAAGCCGGCCGCTGGACCGATCCCGGAGACGGGCCCGGCTCTCCGGCAGGCGATTACGTCGAATGGCTCACCATCCAAGACCTGGAGAAAAGTGTCGTCGCCGACGTAACGAGAATTCGCACCCATCCCCTGGTGCCGAAAACCATTCCGGTCTACGGTTACATCTATGACGTGAGCAGCGGCAGACTCATCGAAGTCCCGGAGGCAACCAGGGCCGGCGAAGTCGAGGCGCAGAAGCGGGCCGCAAAAAATTAGCGGCCCGAGGGCAGCGCGTTTCTGCCCTTACCCGCCTCCTACATTCAGAGTTTTACCGTTACCGTCTTAATCTCCGAATACTGCTGAAGTCCGTACTCGCCGAGCTCTCGACCGATTCCGGATTGTTTGAAGCCCCCAAACGGCGCAGCAGCATCGAACACATCGAAGCAGTTGATCCACACCGTACCCGCGCGGACATGATTGGCGATGTGGTGCGCTTTGCTGATGTCACGCGTCCAGACGCCAGCCGCCAAGCCGTAAATAGTCTTATTCGCGCGCTCCACTAGATCGTCCATGTCTTTGAATTTCAAAATGCTCATCACCGGCCCGAAGATCTCTTCCTGCGCGATCTGCATCTCGTCGTGTACGTCGGCGAAAACCGTCGGCGCGACAAAGTAGCCGCGCTCGCCGACACGTTCGCCGCCGCACATCATCCGCGCGCCGTCCCGCTTTCCCGCCTCCACATAGCTCAGGACTTTTTTGAATTGCTCGCTGTCCACCTGGGGACCTTGCTCGGTGTTCTTATCGAGCGGATTGCCGACTACGCGCCGCTTCGCCCGCTCCGCGCTGCGTTCCACAAACTCGTCATACACTTTTTCTTCGACAAACGTGCGCGACCCCGCGCAGCAGCACTGCCCCTGATTGAAGAACAGCGCGAAATGCGATCCCTCCACCGCCTGCTCCAGATCCGCGTCCGCGAGCACGATGTTCGGGCTCTTTCCCCCCAGTTCCAGCGTGACCCGCTTCAGGTTCGTATCCGCCGCCGCCCGCATCACCAAATGCCCCACTTCAGTCGATCCCGTGAAGGCGATCTTATCCACGTCCATATGCCGCGCAAGCGCCCCGCCGGCGGTAGGACCGTAGCCCGGCAGAATGTTGACGACGCCTTCCGGAAATCCGGCCTCGACAATCAATTCGCCCACTCGCAGTGCGCTCAGGGGTGTCTGCTCGGCCACTTTGAGCACCACCGTGTTGCCGCACGCCAGCGCCGGGCCCAGTTTCCACGCCTGCATCAACAACGGGAAATTCCAGGGTATGATCTGCCCGACTACGCCCACCGGCTCATGCCGCGTGTAGCAGAAATAGTCGCCATTAATGGGAATGGTCTTGCCTTGGATCTTGTCCGCCCAACCGGCATAGTAGCGATAGCACGCGATACTAAGCCGCAAATCCGCCGCAAGCGCCACATGACGCGGCTTGCCGTTATCGAGCGACTCCAACGTCGCTAAATCTTCGGCATTCTTTTCCATAAGCTCGGCAAGCCGGTGAATCAGTTTCCCGCGCTCGGAAGCCGGC
This sequence comes from uncultured Acidobacteriaceae bacterium, assembly GCA_963849445.1. Taxonomy (GTDB): domain Bacteria; phylum Acidobacteriota; class Terriglobia; order Bryobacterales; family Bryobacteraceae; genus Bog-105. Next base: position 140,714 of record CAWKHS010000026.1, read on the forward strand.
ATCCGGCGCCAAGCGGACTTGGCATGGAACGCTTTGCGCGCCGCCTTCACGGCGAGGTCTACATCGGCTTCATCGGCTTCGGCTACGTTGGCCAGCACTTCGCCGGTGGCCGGATTGATGGTTTCGAAAGTCTTCCCTGAGACGCTATCCCTCCATTTGTTGTCGATAAGGATCTTCGTCTGATGAATTGCAGCGTGAGTAGATTGAGGTTCAGTAGCGGTCGCAGCCATAGCTCTCCTTCGTGATCGCCGCGCGGGAGATCACGGACTACATCATATGTCAGTCGTTCGGAAGCGAAAAGGCCATCAGGCGGACGACAGAGAAGTGCATCGTTCCCTGACGAGGCCTACTCTCGTTGGCTACTCGCCCCTCCTCAGAAGCACGGTGTTGATCGCACGACACGCCGTACGATTAAGCGCGCTTGAACAGACGGCGGCGAGACCCGAAAATTCCTAAGCCGGCGAGAGCGGCGAGACCGAACGATGCCGGCTCGGGCACCGCCGAAGACGCGGGCGAGACCGTCAGAGTGCCAGGATTGCTCGTGATTTCGATCGGTTCGTAGTATCCCTTGTTCTCGCTGCTGTAATAAATATTCACGTGACCATCAAAATCGTCGCCGCCGTACTTACCCCCGGCCAGAGTAAAGGTAAGTCCAGAAATATCTAAATAAGGCCCACCATTGAGGTACAGCAGGTCGTCCGCACTGTAGGACGTATCCGGAATGAACAGTCCCGCAATGGATCGCGAGACATCCAGCGCGCCGCCTATGTAGAAATCGTAGCTTCCTGTAATGCCGGTAATTGTGTAGGCGCCCCCGACCGGGGTATCGGTGGTGGTGAGCACAGCCGAAGTCACGGTCGCAACGTTCGTCACGTCGCCAAATATGAAAGTGAAATCAAACGTATCGGCATGCGCCGCAACCGGGAAAAAAGTACAAACCGTAACAGCAAAAAGCAGAATTGTTTTTAATTTCACGCTAAATGATTTCTCCGTCAACTGCGCAATACAGAGACGATAACAGGGATATGTCGGCGGGGCAACGTTTTAGAGTAATGGAGTTGCCTTCTCCGCCCCCTACAGCGAGAGATTGGCAGTTGTGAGACTTTTTTCCAAACCGCTCACCCTTCCTTAGGTGAGGTACAGATCCGCCCTCAATCGCTGCTGGGCAGCGATTTCTCTCCTGTGGATCGCGTGGTGCCTGTATTGGCCGTTCTATGCCCGGCGGCAAGATACGCGCGCCATCGAGGCCCAAACGGCTGAGACATACAACATCTGTTTGCATACGAACGGTATGAGTCCCGCCGCGTGCGCAACGGATCGTCAGGCTTACACCGAATTGCAGCAGCACTTGGCGTGGCCGCCTCAGCAAAGCGTGTATCGATCGTTCGCCGGCAAAACAGTCTCCGACGTCTCTTCTTTCTTCGCCTTCCTCTGCCTGTTCCCCGTCGTCTTCGGCTATGTTCTGCTGCGTGCCCCCATGGAAGCTATTTTCTGGTTCGCACGCACCCGGCCCGAGAGGATGCCTGCGCACCGCCGTCCAGGCTGACTGAGAGCCGTCTATTTACCCCAGACGCGCGCGCACACTTGTTCTATTCGCGATTTCCTCAACCACCCACTGTGCTCACCAGCGCGCCCGCAGCTCTCGCCGGCTGAACGCACTGTTTTGACCTGCGCTATCGCCGCGCAACTCCTCTTGATGCAGCGCGCCACCTGAATCCTCCCGCATCAACCGATGCAGTTGAAACAGGATCTCCCCATACGAACCTTTGGGACACCGTTTCCGGCGCGCAGCCCAAAGTAGGGCCGCCGCAATTCGTGCCAGCACATCACAATCCTGCCATGAATGCTTTGCGTTGTAAAGTGCTTTCGGCCGAAGCCAGCTCTAACCGATAATCCGGATCTGCCCGATTCCGCCATCCACCTTCAAACGAACGTTCACTTTTGCGCTGTCGTACAGGTTGTTCTCGTAATGATCGCCGCGCTTCTCGAGGCCCGTCACATCGATGCTTCCAATGCCCCCATGCGCTTCTGCCCGAATGCCGACGTCCTGCGGAAGGTGCACCGTTGCCTGGCCGATCCCGCCCGAAATATTCACGTCGTAGTCGCGTGTGGGATGGCCCTGCAAATCCAGATCCACCTCGCCCACGCCGATATGAACCGTGACGCTCCGCAGGTCCAGATCGCCTAAATGCAGCCGCGCCTGCCCGGCGCCGCAGTTCACCGCGAAATCATACAAAACTTTGTCGTTGAACGACAGATCCCAGTTGTATTTTTGATTGCCGCCCAGTCGCACGTGTTCGGGTTCCTTGATCGTGATGGTCGCGTGCGCTCCGTTGTTGGAGGTGTGAACTCTAGGCTCCCACTCCGGAACGTTGTACGCGAACGTGCCCTCCATCAGTTTCTGCGCTCCGCCGTTCACATTCAGTTCCCCAGCCCCTAAATCGAGTTCCACATCCGCACGCTGCGCGCCGTTCAGGTCCACCGAAACGGGCTGTTCCCGCAGCGGACCTGTTTGCACATGATTTATTTCAATGCAGCCGGTTAGCAAGAGCGCCGAAGCAGTAAGGGGAAGCAGAAGCCGAGCGTAGTTCGCCATAGTCTGCATATCATACGAAACGCTCTGCCGATTTGTTCACCTGCCCCGAAGCGGAAAGCGGATCGCGCTATTCAACCGCGAATTCGGCCAGCCGGTCGCGAATCGATTGCGGCGCATCCGCCACCACTTCGCAGAACTGATCTTCGTAGTGCTTGGAAACAATGGCCGCGCGATCGTGCAGCAGGTGCAGCGCCCGCCCTTCTCCCAGCGGCAGACGAAAACGTTGCCGTGCCACCGGATCTTGAACAAGTTGCTGATCGATGAGCTCCAGCAGTTCCGGCATCCCGGCGCCCGTTTCTCCGGAAATCAGCGCCGCCCCGGTCGAGTTCTGCCGGGCGGTTTCTCCCAGCAGCCGATGCGTCAGCGTGGGCAGATCCTGCCTCCGGTCGGCTTCGCTCAGCCGGTCGCTCTTATTCAGGACCAGGATCTGCGGCGTATTCTCCGCGCCGATTTCCCCCAGCACCTTCAACACGTGCGCGGTCTGCTCGGCCGCCGTCGCCGCAGTGATGTCCACCACATGCAGCAGCAACGCCGCCGCGGTGACTTCTTCCAGAGTGGCGCGAAACGCGTCCACCAGCGTGGTCGGTAGATTACGGATGAAACCTACCGTGTCGCTTAACAACACCCGTCGCTGCGAGGGAAGCCGGATCTGCCTCACTGTCGGGTCAAGCGTGGCGAACATCTTGGAATCCGCCAGCACACCCGCACCCGTCAGCCGGTTGAACAGTGTCGATTTGCCCGCGTTGGTATAGCCGACCAGACTGATTGTAGACAGCGGCACCGCTTGCCGCTGCGAACGCTGGACTCCACGAGTGGCGCGCACCCGCTCGATCTCACTTTTCAGCTTCGAGATCCGCCTCCCGATGCGCCGCCGGTCCGTTTCCAACTGCGTTTCGCCCGGTCCGCGCGTCCCAATGCCGCCGCCCAAACGCGACATCTGCGTTCCACGCCCGGAAAGTCTCGGCAGCAGATAGTTCAACTGCGCCAGTTCCACTTGCAACTGCCCCTCGCTCGTTCGGGCGCGTCGGGCAAAAATGTCCAGAATCAGCTGCGTGCGGTCGATGACCTTTACCTCCAAGCCGCCGCTCCAAATTGCGCAGCTGCGTGGGAGTCAGCTCGTGGTCGAAGATCACCGTGTCGATCTCGTCCCCTTCGATCCGCTGCTTGATCTCTGCCACTTTTCCGGAACCCACCAGCGTGGCGGCGTCGATCGCAGGCCGGGCCTGAATGATACGGCCCATGATAATCGCTCCGGCGCTGTCGGCTAAGGTCGCGAGCTCTTCCAGGGACTCTTCAGCGTCCGGCTCCATTTCTGGCTTGCCTACAGCCGGCTTAGGCGGCCGCGTCACCTCCAGCCCTACCACCAGCGTGCGTTCCTGGCCCGCTGCGGCTGCGGGTTGCGTTTCACGCAAAATGCGGTCGTGTTCTGCTGGCACTAACTAATTGTCATCCGTCGGCTCCGCCATGGGTAAAGGCGCGCCGGGTGTACTTCCCGCGACATTATGTCCCGCCGTGGCGTGGAACGGTTTTGAAACCACCACGGTCGAAATCGCATGTTTGAAGATCAACTGCTCCTGGTTATTCGCCTCCAGCACCACCGAATATTTATCGAAGCTCTTGATACGCCCGGACAGTTTCACACCGCTCATTAAATAAATCGTTAGGAACGTTTTGTCTTTTCGCGCGTTGTTGAGGAACGCCTCCTGAATATTCTGCGCAAGCTTTTCCATCTGTTTTTATCCTTATTCGGTCCCGGCGCTCCCAGACCTCGCTCCTCGCACAATCAGCGCCCAAGGGTGCAAAACGCACTTAAATCCTTTCCCTCTGATACGTACTTAACGTCTCATCCGGCCGGGGTACCGGCCCCGGAACTCTCACGCGCTTCTCTGGTACGTGGATTTTCATACCGAAGGCGTTGTTTCAAAGCCATTTAGGGCAGCAAGCAGAATACATGACCCTGATGGTACTGGGCCATCGGTACTAAGGAAACCCTGTGTCGCTGAACGCCAAAAAGCCCGGCCGATGCTTTTGCACCCGCCGGGCTCTCTCGTTAAGCTTTACTTACACTACTTTAAGTCGTTTCACGAGCTTACGCCTTCACCGTTTTCGCCTTGCCAAAGAAGCGGAAGGCGCCCAGCGCCGTGAACCCGACGCCGATCAACAGGAGCGCGCCCGGTTCCGGAGCTGCCGAAGCGCTGGACATCTTCACCACGATGTCGTTGTAATCGAAGTCGCTGTTGGATGAGGGAAGATCCTCAACGCCGACATAATAATTGCTGGCGTTCTGCTGGAAAACCGCGAAGTGTTGACGGCCTGTATCGCTGGGACTCCAGCTGGATTGTGAGGTGTAAATATCGCCTGTACCCGCCGCATTGATAAAAAATAAGCCATATTCCGCGCTCGGTGTGAAAGTGTCCGTGCTGCCGACGGTGCTCGTCGCCGAGAAGATGATTCCGTTTTGGTTGGGATTGAGGACGTTATACCAACCGAGAGTTTCGTACCCCTTGTCGGCCGCGATCTGCGCCTCTAACGTCGCGGTCACGGCCGTTTGGGATCCGTCGAAATAAAAGTTCGTGAACGCCTGCCCGTTCGATTGGCCCAAATAGGAGATCGCGCCGGGTACGTTATTCATCCCGCAGTTCGAACTCGTCAGGCAGTTGCCGACATTTTTGTTGGCACCGTCCCAAGAGACGTTGTTCCAATAATTCGATCCATTCCCGTTCGCCTGGCTCGCGGTCCAGTTCTGCCACATCCCGGAGCTCGCGCCCGTCCCGCTGACCGTGTCGGCGAACATTACGCTGCCGCTGAGCGCAAGCGCCGCAGCCACGAAAATTTTCTGAGTAAAATTGCTTTTCATTGGTTCCTTTTTCGCCTCACCTCGGGTGAGAACTGATCCCACGATAGGGCCGAAAACAGCGCAAACACATTGACCGGAACGGAGTACGGCGGGCCAGAACCGGCCTTATCACTCGTGCCTTGCGCGGACCTAAGGGCCTGCTGAGCGGCCGTCCTTCCACGCGATATCCTCGAAGCGTATGGCTGCCGGCTTCATGCCGTTCGGAAACAGTGACGAGGCGACAATGGGCCGCAAGATCGCGCTCCTCAGCATGAGCGCGGGAGTGGTACTTTCGGTCGCCAAAATCATCGTCGGCGCCCACGCCGGCTCGGCTTCGGTCGTCTCAGACGGCCTCGAAGCGGCCGGCGATGTGCTTGCCTCCGCCATTGTCTATGCCGGTTTGTGGCTCGCGAGCAAACCGCCCGACGCCGAACACCCTTATGGCCACGGCCGCTACGAAACCTTAGCCGGACTCGCTGTCGGCGCCATGCTGCTGCTCGCCGGCGGCGGCATCTTCTGGCACAGTTTGACGCATCTCGAGCAACCGGGTCGTGGGTTGGAGAGCTATGCGCTCTATCCTCTGATCGCGGCTGTAGTCATCAAAACTGTATTGGCCATCGTGAAGTTTCGAGCGAGCAAATACATAGGAAGCACCGCGCTCGAGGCCGACGCGTGGCACGACATCACCGATCTACTTTCCACCGCGGTCGCTTTTACCGCCGTCCTGGTCGCTTTGACCAATCCCCAGATCTCCGGACCCGCCGATCGCGCCGGCGGCTTGATCATCGGCGGCATCATCTTCTTTATGTCAGTTCAAGTCGTGAGCCGCAGCGTCGGCCAGCTTCTCGACACCATGCCCGACGCCGGCAAGATGGAGGAAATCCGCGATGTAGCCTTGCATGTTCCCGGAACGCTGGGAATCGAAAAATGCTTCGCCCGCCGCACCGGTCTGAAGTATCACGTGGACCTGCACCTGGAGGTCGATCCCGAAATGACCGTGCGCGAATCGCACCGCATCGCCACCCAAGTCCGAAATTCGTTGCGGGAGCGCCTGACCTGGGTCGCGGACGTGCTCGTGCACGTCGAGCCTTCCTTCGCGCCTGGTGATGACATCGAGCATCGTATGGCGGTCAGGCGAGCGGATGGAGAATAAAGAAGTCGCGAACCTTCTGGCCGAGACTGCGGATCTGATGGAAGTAGCGGGCGAAGACGGATTTCGCATCCGCAGCTACCGCAACGCAGCCTCAGTCATCGCAAGCTATCCCGAGCGCGTCACCGATATCGTCTGCAATCCCGCTCGCAAAGTCACTGAGATACCCGGCATCGGCAAGGGTCTAGCGTTCGTGCTGGCCGAAATCTGCCAGCGCGGATCCTTCGACCGGCGCGATGAAATGCTCGCCAAGTATCCGGCCTCCGCTCTTGAGCTGCTAAAGATTCAGGGTCTCGGCCCCAAAAGCATCGCCCTACTTTACGAACATCACAACGTCCGAACGGTAGATGACCTGGAGCGTATTTGCCGCGAACAAAAACTCCGGGCCCTGCCGCGCATGGGAGCAAAGCTCGAAGAAAAAGTTTTGCGCTCCATTGAGGCCTACCGCCAAAGCGCAGGCCGCTTTCTCCTCACTTTCGGCCTCCGCACGGCAGAGGAGTTGAAAGCCGAGTTCACGGCCCTCCCCGGCATCCAAAAAGTCGAATCCGCCGGAAGTTTGCGCCGCGGCCGCGAGACCATCGGCGATCTCGACATCTTGGTCACCGGACCCGCCGCCGCCGAGGCGCTTAGTCGCATCGTCACCCATCCAAAAACCCAAGAGGTGTTGGGGCAGGGCGCAAACAAAGCCAGCGTCAGCTTTGGGCTCGAGCGCTTACAAGTAGATGTGCGCGCCCTGCCGCACGAAAGTTTCGGCGCTGCTCTGCAATACTTCACCGGCAGCAAGGATCACAACGTCGTGCTGCGGACCAACGCTATCCGGCAGGGTCTCACCCTCAATGAATACGGTCTGTTCACCATTGAAGGCAACCAGCGCGCAGCCGGCGAAAGCGAAGAAGAAGTTTACGAGCGCTTAGGTTACTCCTGGATTCCGCCGGAAATTCGCGAAAACTGCGGCGAGCTCGAAGCCGCGCAAGCAAAGACTTTACCGAAGCTCATCGAGTTGAGCGATATGCGCGGCGACCTGCACATGCACACGACGGCGACCGATGGAAAAGCCACCTTGCGCGAGATGGCCGAAGCCGCCGCAGCCCTCGGCTACGAATACATCGCGATTACCGATCACTCAAAAGCGCTCGCCATGGCCAACGGGCTCGATGAAGAGCGCGTCGTCGCCTTCGCTCAACACGTCCGCGAACTGAACCGCGACGGCTTGCCGTTACGCGTATTCTCCGGCCTCGAATGCGACATCCTGCGCGACGGCTCCATGGATATTTCCGAAGAGGCGCTCGCCGAACTCGACCTGGTCATCGGAAGCGTGCACAGCTACTTCAAGCTCGAACCAAACGAAATGACCGATCGTTTCCTCGGAGCGCTCGAATCCCCCTCTTTGCGCATCATAGGCCACGCGACCGGCCGAATCTTGTTGCAGCGCGAAGGCTACGGCTTCAACTTCGAGCAGATAGCAGCAAAAGCAGCTGAAAAAGGCGTGTGCTTCGAAGTCAACGCCAGCCCCGAAAGGCTAGATCTACCGAGTCACCTGATCCGCGCCGCCAAGCACAAAGGCTGCAAATTCACCATTTCAACCGACGCCCACCGCCCTGCCCATTTTCATAACATGCGCTTCGGAGTCATCACAGCCCGGCGAGGCTGGCTCGAAGCGGAAGACGTACTGAACACCAAGCCTGTATCTGAATTCGAAGCGGCCCTGCGCCAGAAGCCTCGCCGTTAACGCCGCCAACGGATTAGCCTCAACCCCCTTTTGCCTTTCGGATCCAGGGGGTCAAGACCGTGTACACCGGAACAGCGGTCGGGCGAGTCTTCTGGCTGCGAATCAGATGGCGCACGACGAGATGCGCTACCGCGGCCTGCGCAGAGCGTTTCGATATTCCGGCGGACTCCGCGAGCGCTGCGTGGCTTATACCCACCGAGCTTCGTCCTGCCCCATAAGTCCAGCGGTAAAGTTGCAGGTACACGAGAAAAGCGGTAGCTGACCGGCTATGCCCGACCAGATCGCGCATCAATGTGTCGCATACATACGGATCGACTTCCATGCGGCTATAGCAATCGATTCTATAGCACTCGTATCAGCCAATTTTGCTCCTCGTCTTGATTCCAGGTGGCGTGACTGCCATTCTGGACGTGCATGATCAAGCGCATAAAATTCTTGGGCATTCCAGTTCGCGATCAGGATCGGGCTCTCGCGTTCTACACCGAAAAGCTCGGTTTCCGCGTCTTCACCGACCAGCAATTTTCTGAAAAGCAGCGTTGGATCGAGCTCTCGATTCCTGGCGCGGAGACCGGTATCGTTCTGTTTACTCCCGACGGTCATGAGGACCGTATCGGAACGTTCCTTAACAGCTCTTGGGAAGTGGACAACATCGAGAAGACCTACGCGGAGCTTTCCGCCAAAGGTGTCGAATTCGCTGGTCCGCCGCAAAACCAGCCTTGGGGCTCGTTTGCCATGATGAAAGACTCTGAAGGTAACTCAATCACGCTCTCGTCGAAATGAGTTGACACTGGCGGCGCTGCGGTCGCACGCGGTCGCTTCGTCTCTTTTTACTCCTACATCTCTTAAGAAGACGATCGAACGGCTCGGGTTTGTACAGGCCGATCCCATTCGCTCGCCGGCCCGTGCGCAGGATCTCATCTTGCGCCATCGCGTCAAAGATTACCGCGCGGGCGATCTCGAACGGCAGTATTCCAAGCTCGATATCGAAGAAGATTTTCTTTACGCGTACGGTTTCATGCCGCGAGCTACCTGGCAGCTGTTACATCCCCGTTTGGACAGGAAACTAACCGCATCGGAGAAACGGGTCCTGGCCATCGTTTCGGCTGAGAAGCGCATCCATCCTCGCGATTTGGAAGCTCATTTAGGTTCACAGCGCGAGTTGAACGCCTGGGGAGGGTACTCGAAAGCGACGACTAGAACCCTGCAAGCGCTGCATTACCGTGGGCTGCTGAGAGTCGCCGAACGGGAGAAGGGGATTCGCTTGTATGAAGCGACGAGAGGCGAATACCAAGGCATGGAACCGGCGGAGCGGTTGCGGCGGCTTATTCTTCTGATCGCAAAGATTCTCGCCCCGTTACCGGAGCGGAGCTTGCGCGCGACCCTGCAACATCTGGCGCACGCCGCACCCGCTCTCGATGGAAGGCATACCACGCTTACGGCTCTGATTGAATCGGGAGAGTTGGCGAACGCCGAAGTCGACGGACTGCGCTATCTGTGGCCTGCCGGCAAATTGATTCGGAGAGAGCCAGAAGCGCTGGTGCGCTTTCTCGCACCCTTCGACCCTCTTGTGTGGGACCGCCGCAGGTTCGAGCATTTCTGGGGATGGGCTTATCGCTTCGAAGCCTATACACCGCCGGCCAAGCGGAAGCTCGGGTATTACGCCATGCCGCTGCTGTGGAGGGATGAAGTCGTCGGCTGGGTCAACATCTCGGGCAGCCACCATTCGCTCCACATCGAACCGGGATTCATCTCGCACGAGCCGAGCGAGGCGGCATTTCGCCGAGCGTTTCAGGAGGAAAAGCAGCGGTTCGGATGCTTTTTAGCGGATTAGACGGTGTCCGCGAACGCGCTTCCTCACAAATCGTGAATGGGTTTAAAGCTTTTAACGTGACGATTGTCACTGAACCTGCTACACCTGCGAGAAAGCTGGCGTCTAAATCACTTCTAGAGCAGTTACCCAAGAAGGGGGATTAAAAAATGTTGAAGCTGAAAGCGATGGGGGCGTTACTTGCGTTGGCGACCTTGGTACCGCTCGGGTTGATGGCGCAAGGACACCCACACTATAGGGAAGCGCTGCGCAACCTGCAATTCGCGCGGGCGGTTTTGGCTCCGGGAGATCGCGGCTGGGGACCTGTCGCGGAGGACCAGCGCCGGGCGACCGCCGAAATCGATCGCGCCATTGAAGAGGTGCGGCGTGCGGCTGAAATGGATGGGCGGAACCCGAACGACGTTCCTCCGGTAGATATGCGTTGGGAACCGCACGATCGTCTGCAGCGCGCGAGCGAAGCGCTACGTCATGCCCGAGAGGCGATCAGCCAGGTGGAGATGAATCCGGCCGCGCACATGGTAAGAGACCGCGCCTACCGGCACATCGATGAAGCCCAACATGCGCTGCATCATGCAATGGATAGGTGGCGGCACTAGACTAAGCTGCTGAGCGGCGGCTCAAGGTCTGAGCTGGGCACGAACCTGGAATCGCAGGGCGTCGTCCTTCATCCAGATGTTGTTGAAGAAGACGTACTGCGGACCGCCACCGTTCAATGCGCATGTCCGCAGCCGGCCCAAGAGCTCGTCGAGATCGGCATCTGAGTACCGGTAAGAATAGCCGCCTTTGCCATGCAGCCGCCAGTACGGAGCGCACGCCTGGGCCTTATCGGGCGCAAACGGGTCGATGCAGTGCAATAGAGCAAGTTCCTGGCACAGGCGTGTGACGAGATCGGATGGCCAGTCGCCTCGAGGTTCCCAGGCCAGCTTAAAGTTGCCTCGGTCGACTTCCGAAAAGAAGCGCTGGAAGTTGTGGACGTTTACCGCCTCGGGAGAAAACGACGCAGGGCATTGAAAGAGCACCACCTGAGCATTCAGCGCACCAGCAACGGCGGCGGTCCGTTCCCATGCGAGTTTAACCTGGTCAGTCGGGCGGAAGGATCCGACGAGATCGTGCTCTGCGGGACTCAACTGCGACTTCAACCGGCGGTAGGTGGGGCTGGATGGAGTATGGGTGATCAACTGCCAAGCCTTGACACAGAACTGAAACGACGCCGGCGCGAGAGCACGCCACTTGCTGGCCAGCGAAATGGATGGCGGCTCGTAAAATGTGCTCTGCAGCTCAACAACGGGGAAATCTGCGAAGTACTTTGGCTTCGCCTCGCTCCAGCCCGAACAGCCGATGAGGGGTGTGGAATGCTCCATTCTTTGATTGGACGCTGGGATGAGCTGGTATTGACTCGATACGGTTCGCAATCTATCATCGCGGCATGATGACTGATCCTCGAGTGGATCAATACATTTCGGACGCCCCGGCGTTTGCACAACCGATGCTTACGCTTTTTCGCGAAGTGGTTCATAAAGGGTGCCCCGAGGTGGAGGAAAGCATTAAATGGGGCCGGCCCATGTTTCTGTATCGTAAGAAGATTTTATACGGAATGGCCGCCTTTAAAGCGCACTGCGGTTTTCTGTTTTTTCAGCCCGGCGTGCGTAAGCTGCTCGAGAAAGAAGGATTGAAGAGCGATGAAGGGTCCGGTTCGCTGGGCCGCATCACTCAGATGGCGGACCTGCCGTCGAAGCAAGATCTGCTGCGATATGTCCGCGAGGGTCGGCGCTTGATGGACGAAGGCGCGCCGCATACAGCAGCGCGCAAGCGTAGCACGGGGCGGAAGCCGCCGCTTGCCGTTCCCGACGACTTGGCCGCGGCGCTTGCTCAGAACCAGCCGGCCGCAAAAGCGTTCCATAAGTTCAGCCCGAGTCACCGCCGGGAGTACATCGAATGGATCACGGAAGCCAAGCGGGACGAAACGCGGCAGCAACGGATCGCGAAAACGCTCGAATGGCTGAGCGAAGGCAAGACGCGGAATTGGAAATACGTAAACGGCTGAAGTGGCGTAGAATTGAGCCTCCCTGCTCGTGGCGTGGTTGATCTGTGCCCTTGTTCCACTGGGCACAGTTCTTGGCGCGCCGAGGCGGAGCGAGCCTTCTCCGAGTCTTCAGTGACAGAGGTCAACATGGAAGATCTTCCGGAGACGCCGTCAACTCGTTGATCCAGCCCAGCATTCGCGCGTGATGGGAGCCTCGCCAGAAGATCTTTTGGCAACCGGAGCAGCGGCTGAATTCGGATTTCGTTTCGCGCGTATGGGGCGGCAGCAGTTCTGCGATCTCTTCCTTCGCGATCGAGTGCAGATCGCCGTTGCAATCCATGCAGCGAACGAACGGCGCGAACCGCGAGTGAAGGGCAAAGCGGCAGTGACACTTCGCGCAATTGGTCGTGCGGCTTATGAGCGCGCACGCAGTATCCCGCAGTTACCTCACTACGCTTGAGCAGGCCGACGTCGCGCGTGAGTAACAGGCGGCGTTGGCTGCTGGAAATGCTGGCGAGCGCTGGATCATCGGCGAAGCGGTCGTACCAGGTATCGAATCCCAGCATCCGGAGGTAGGCGGCGAGGCGGCCCAGGTGACCGTCGAGAACGAAGCGAGGATCTTCGAGGAAGATGGGTAGCCGATGAGGAAAGACCTCGATGCGATCGCCATCGCTGAGACGGCCGGAGAGCGAAAGCGGCGCTTCGTTTGCGGTTACCGAGCCGATTTCGGTGTGTGGAACGCCAAGCGACTCGATGACGTGCTTGAGCGGTGTCGGTTGCTCCCGCTTCATGGTGAAATTCGATATCGCGTTTGGCAGATGGCAGGAAATCGTTGAGTTCTCCGTGAAAGCAAAAACGAACCTGCGGGCCGGCCACTGCCCTGTATTGTCGCGCCTACCCGGATTTGCGACACTTCGAGCAGGAGACCGTCATGCGCAACGCCTGGTGGTTGGCAGTTGGATGGATGCTTGTGACCGGTTCGCTGCGGGCGGATTGGAAGATCACGACCGCTACGAACAATATGCGCGGTGAGGAATCCGTTCAGACCGAGTACTACAAGGGCAAGTTAGAGCGTAGCGATCTGGAACTGGACGGCAAAGTTGTGACCGTCGTTGTGATGGATCGGGAGAATCGGAGGCAGACGGCTTGGGATCCGCGCGCGAAGCAGTATTCGGTTACTTCCTACGCTCGCCCACCGCAGCCGGCGGCGTCGATGGCCGTGGAAGCGGATGCCGGTCCATCTCCAGTCATGCACTTCGACAGTGTCACCACGGATACCGGCGAGCGGAAACTGTTTTTCGGACACACAGCGCGACATTTCATCACGATTGAGAAGCGTACCACCGAAAATGCTAGGGACGGCGGGCGAGAGCTTGACTCCGAGACAGTAATGGACGCTTGGTACATAGACGACGTGCGTGCTACGGGAACGGGCGGCACGAAATTGATAGCGTCTCTCGCTGTCCTGTCAGCCGGGCAGCCGCCAGTTATCAAATTCACGCACAGCGGGCCGGCGGTGTCAGGCATGGTTGTGCAGGAAACGACAGAGACGAAGTTTCTCAATGCGCGGGGCGTGACGGGTAATTATAAGAACAGCACTGAGGTCAAAGAGTTGTCTGACGCGGTGTTGCCGCCGCAGGTTTTTGAACCTCCTTCCGGGTACACACGTGTAGCTCAATTGGCAAACCCGTACGTCGGGCGTCATCTAACGCTGAGCGATGAAATTGAAACGTATTGGAACTCGTTCGCAAGCTGGCTGCTTAGCTGGTTCCTCTGAGCCGTCCCGGCGGGAACTGCTGCGCGCTTCCGCGGCGCTGATTACGGCGGGAACGTTGCGCGCTGGGCAGGAACCGACCTTCACCTCAGAAGTGAAGGTGGTGAATATCTTCGCAACCGTTCACGATAAGCACGGCGAGATTGTCAAAGATCTGAATCGCGATGATTTTGTCCTGCAAGAGAACGGGAAGCCGCAGGCGATCCGGTATTTTGCGCGCGAATCGGATTTGCCTCTGACGGTTGGATTGCTGGTGGATACGAGCTTTAGCCAGCAGCGCGTCTTACCAGACGAGGTCAGCGCGAGCTATCGATTTCTCGAGCAGGTGCTGCGGGAAGGGAAGGACCGTGCCGTTGTCGTACAGTTCGACCAAGCCGTGGTCATCCGCCAAGGGCTGACATCGTCTCACAAGGATTTGCAAGCTGCGCTGGATTTACTTGATTTACCGAGTGCGCAGGACGCGGCTCAAGGGAGCGGGACGTGGCTCTATGATGCGGTCCGGACCGCTTCCATTCAGGTGATGCGGGCGCAACAGGGGCGCAAAGCGTTTATTGTGCTGACGGATGGCGTGGATGAAGGAAGTTCGGTGACACTGACCGATGCTATTGAAGCGGCGCAGCGCGCGAACACGTTGGTCTACTCGATTCTGTTTTCGGACGCAGGGTATTACGGCGGTGGTTTTCTGGGACCGGGCGGCAAGGGCGTTCTGGACCGGCTCTCGCGGGAAACCGGCGGACGATCGTACGCGGTTTCGAAGACGCAATCGATCTCCGAAATCTTCGCCTCGATCGAGCAGGAGTTGCGCAGCCAATACAGCCTCGGGTTCGTGTCAGATCAGCCAGTGACTACGTCGGGGTTCCGGAAGATTCGGCTCACGACTAAGCAGAAGGGGCTGATCGTGCAAGCTACCGGCCGCTATTACGCGGAAACTTAACGCTATCAGACATCAGCGTTCGCCGAGGCGGATGACAAGCTTGCTGGGATGGCCCTGAGTTTGACCACGCACCACGCTGCCAGCGCGATTCCGCAGATATTAAAGCCTAGTTGTACGTAGTCGTCACCGGCTTTCACGAGGGGTTCCGCCAGAACCCAAAAGCAGGAGAGCACTTCAAGCAGCAGCGACAGCTCCCAAAAGAGCATCCAGACGTAGGTGTTATTGGGGAGTTCGAGTTTTTGCGTGCGGATTTGCCGATGCAGGGTCCACAGGAAGGCGAGCGTCGCGGTAGAGGAGCCGGCCCAAAAGATCAGTGCAATCGTGACGAAGACAGCGGAGTCGCCGCCTTGGTCGCTGGTATCGGCCAGCACGGCGACAATGAAGCCGAATACGCAGGCGAAGACGAGGCCGGAGATGAGACGGGCGATCGCCAGACGGCGCAGTTTCGCAATTTGCACTTTAACCTCTTCGAAGACATCCCAGGCGATGAGCGGGAACACGAAGGCATACAGAAACCTGGAGTAGATGAACACGATAGCGAACGTTTTGGGCTCGGGATCGAGCCATAGGGCGACCGCATCGAAGAACACCGACAGCACCAAAGCGAGGGTGATGAACAAATATAAACGATAGAGCCGGAGCAGGAGAACGCGCGCGAGGAGGACGGCGTCCAGCACGGTTCCAACAATTTCGAGCCAGTGATTTGCGTGGGTTAACATCCGCTAACACTATTTGAACCCACCTCGTTGCGAGTACTAGAAGTTTCTGCTTCGCGCTGGGTGATAGATACTTTCGAGGAGCATCCAAACACCGGCGGTTTGCGTCCAAATGTGAGGAGGGAAACCTCCGAGGAGGCGGGGAATGATAAAGAGATCGGGACTTTTAGTGCTGGCGTTGCTCGCAATGCTGGTGTTCATAACGCCGGCTCCCGCGCAAGCTGGAGTGTTCGGATTTGGGGTCGGGGTTGCGCCTGTGTATCCTGCCTACGGATATGGGTACGCTGCTCCTTATTGCGATCCCTATTATGGGTGTCCCTACGGTTACGGCTATGCTCCGTACGCTTATGCCTACCCGTATGTGGGCTTTGGCTGGGGCTATGGCGGCTGGTACGGACGTGGCTATGGATATGGCCGCGGATACGGATATGGCCGCGGATACGGGTATGGTCGCGGTTACGCCCGAGGCTATGCGGGTTACGGTCGCGGCGCTTATGGCGGCAGTTACGCGCGAGGAGGCTATGCCGGTGGATATGCACGTGGCGGTGGATATGCCCGTGCCGGTGGATACGCCCGTGCGGGTGGATACTCTCGCGGCGGCGGATACGCTCGTGGTGGTGGATACGCTCATAGCGGCGGCTTCGGCGGCCATGGTGGTGGCGGCGGTCGACGTTAAATCGCGTTCATCGATTCTCAAAGACAAACGGGCTCCGTGGTTTTCAAGACCATCGGGAGCCCGTTTTGTTTCGGGGAGCGTTGTGATCAAATAAAGTGATCGGCCCCTTTCTGGACCGGAACCAAGCCGCCGGCTCGGCGGTCGATCGCTGCAATGCCTTGCAGCATCCCAGAGACATTCAGGAGCTTACCAGTTGGAGCAAGCGGTTCTCGCCCTGGAAGATGGCACAGTCTTCGAGGGTACGAGCTTTGGTGCGCCCACACAGCGGACGGGCGAAGTTGTCTTCAATACGGCGATTACCGGGTATCAGGAAATCTTCACGGATCCGTCGTATTGCGGACAGATTATCGTACTGACGAATCCGCAGATCGGCAACTATGGCGCAAACCAAGCGGATTCGGAGGCGGGCGGACCGTACATCGAGGGGCTGGTCGCCCGTGAGATTTCGGCTAGGGCAAGCAACTGGCGCGCGGACGACAAAGCGGAGCACTTTTTAGCCAAGCACGGCATACCGGTGATTGCCGAAGTAGATACGCGCAAGTTGGTTCGCTTGCTGCGGGACCGCGGCGCCATGCGCGGCGTGATCGCCGTGGGTGAGCAGGACCACAAGCGGTTGATTGAGATCGCCAGGAACTCGCCGAAGATGACGGGTCAGAACCTGGTACAAAAAGTTTCGACATCAGATCGCTACGCGTGGACGCAAGGCGTGGAACCGGTCTCAGTTTCAGACAAAGCGGAGCCGGCGCCCGCCCCCCGAATGCATGTCGTCGCCTACGATTACGGGATAAAGCGCAACATCTTGCGGCATCTGGTGCAGATTGGCTCACGCGTGACCGTGGTGCCGGCGGATACGTCCAGTGAAGACGTGCTGGCCTTGAAACCGGACGGCGTGTTTTTGTCAAACGGACCGGGCGATCCCGAACCGCTGGAACGGCAGGCGGCGGAAGTGCGAAAGCTGGTCGGCAAGACGCCTGTGTTCGGGATCTGTTTAGGGCATCAGATTCTGGGGCTTGCGCTCGGCGGCAAAACGTACAAGCTGAAGTTCGGCCATCACGGAGCCAATCACCCGGTACTGAACCGGCAGACCGGAAAAGTGGAGATTACATCCCAGAATCACGGCTTCTGCGTGGATCCGGAATCGCTGCGGGATTCCGATGTCCAGATCACGCACATGAACCTGAATGATGACACAGTAGAAGGCTTTCGGCACCGCAGCGAGCCGGTGTTTTGCGTGCAATACCATCCTGAGGCGGCGCCGGGGCCGCACGATTCGAACTATCTGTTCCGTGAATTTGCGGCGCTGATGAAGGACACTACGCGCTAGCCATGCCGAAACGTACTGATTTAAAGAGAATCATGATCATCGGCTCCGGGCCCATTGTGATCGGCCAGGCCTGCGAGTTCGATTATTCGGGCGCTCAGGCCTGCAAGGCGCTGCGGCAGGAAGGCTACGAAGTCATTCTGATCAATTCGAATCCGGCGACGATCATGACCGATCCCGAATTAGCGGACAAAACCTACGTCGAGCCTTTAAGCGTGGCCTTTGCAACGGAGGTGATCCGCAAGGAACGGCCGGACGCGCTGCTTTCTACCGTCGGCGGCCAGACAGCCCTGAATCTCTCTGTAGAACTGGCCGAAGCGGGCGTGCTCGAACAATACGGCGTGGAGTTGATCGGCGCCAAGATCGACGCGATCAAGAAAGCCGAAGACCGCTTGTTGTTTAAGGATGCGATGCGGAAGATCGGGTTGGACATGACGCAATCGCAACTGGTCAACAACGTGGAAGACGGGCTGGCGTTCGCTGACCGCATCGGCTATCCCATCATTTTGCGGCCCAGCTTCACCATGGGCGGCAGCGGTGGGGGCATCGCGTACAACCGTGAAGATTTGGTGGAGATTCTGGAGCGCGGCATCGATCTATCTCCCGTTCACGAAGTGCTGGTCGAAGAGAGCGTCCTCGGATGGAAGGAGTATGAGCTGGAGGTGATGCGCGATCTGGCCGGCAACGGCATCATCGTGTGCTCCATTGAAAATTTCGATCCGATGGGTGTGCACACCGGCGACTCCATCACCGTCGCGCCCGCTCAGACGCTGACCGACCGCGAATACCAGATGATGCGCGATGCCGCATTGCGCTGTTTGAACGAGATCGGCGTGGATACGGGCGGATCGAACGTGCAATTCGCCATCGATCCCGAGAACGGGCGCATGGTGGTCGTGGAGATGAACCCGCGAGTCTCGCGCAGCTCAGCGCTGGCCTCCAAGGCAACAGGGTTTCCGATTGCGAAAATTGCCGCGAAGCTCGCGGTCGGCTACCGGCTGGACGAGATCAAGAACGACATCACGCGCGCGACACCCGCCTGTTTCGAGCCGACGATCGATTACGTGGTGGTGAAGATTCCGCGCTGGCAATTTGAGAAGTTTCCGGGCGCCGAGCCGGTGCTCGGGACGCAGATGAAGTCCGTGGGCGAAGTGATGGCCATCGGACGGACATTCAAGCAGGCGCTGGGCAAAGGAATGAGGAGCCTGGAGACAGGCAAATCGTCGAGCGCGAACTCGTCTCTCGATCCCAATTTGATTGCCCAGCGCCTGATTACGCCGAATCCGGAGCGCCTGAGCTACGTTTGGTTCGCATTCGAACAAGGCCTCGGCTTAGACGAGATCTTCGATATGACGCATATCGACCGCTGGTTCCTGCAGCAGATTTCGGAAGTGGTGGCTCTGGAGAAAGGACTAGGGGAGCGCAAGCTGCAATCGCTGACCGCGCGGGAATTCCGGCGCCTGAAGCGCGATGGTTTAGGAGACCGCCGCCTGGGTGAGTTGATGGGCGCGGAACCTTTGGACGTTCGCGATGCGCGCAAAAAGCTGGGCGTGACGGCGGTCTTCAATCGGGTGGATACGTGCGCGGCGGAGTTTGAAAGCTTCACGCCCTATATGTATTCGAGCTATGAATCCGAAGATGAGGCGGCGCCGAGCGATCGCAAGAAGGTGATGATTCTCGGCAGCGGGCCGAACCGCATCGGGCAGGGCATCGAGTTCGATTACTGCTGCTGCCATGCCTCTTTCGCGCTGCAGGATTTCGGGTATGAATCCATAATGGTGAACTGCAATCCGGAGACGGTTTCGACGGATTACGACACCAGCGACCGGCTGTATTTCGAGCCGCTGACGCAAGAAGAGGTTCTCAACATTTACGACGTGGAGAAGCCGGATGGACTCATTGTGCAGTTCGGCGGGCAAACCCCGCTGAATCTCGCGATGCCGCTGAAGAATTTCGGCCTGCCCATTATCGGGACCGATCCGAGCAACATCGATCTGGCGGAAGACCGCAAGCTGTTCGGAAAACTGCTGAAGGATCTCGATATTCCTTCGCCTCCGCATGGCGCCGCCACGAGCGTGGAAGAGGCCTGCGAAGTGGCGCGAAAGCTCGGCTTCCCCGTGTTGGTGCGGCCCAGCTATGTGTTGGGGGGCCGCGCAATGGTGATCGCTTACAGCGAAGAGACGGTGCGTCGCTACATGCAAGAGGCGACGAGTTTCTCTGTGAAGCGGCCAGTGCTGATCGATCGTTTTCTCGAAGACGCGACCGAAGTCGATGTGGATGCGCTGTGTGACGGCGAAAATGTGCTGATTGCCGGAATCATGGAACATATCGAAGAGGCGGGCGTGCATTCGGGCGATAGTTCGTGCGTGCTGCCCGCCATTTCAATAGACCCCAAGACACTGCGAACCATTGAGGAGTATACGGCGAAGCTGGCGCGAGCGCTGCAAGTGGTGGGACTGATGAACGTGCAGTATGCGTTGAAACAAGGGCGGGTGTATGTGTTGGAAGTGAACCCGCGTGCGTCGCGGACAGTGCCATTTGTTAGCAAGGCCACGGGCGTTCCCTTGCCGAAGATTGCTGTCGGGCTGATGCTGGGAAAGAAGCTGAGCGATTTCGGACATTTGACCGGCGGCGTCGTGAACGGTACGTTGCCGGTGCCGAGCTTTTTCGTGAAGAGTCCAGTGTTCCCCTTTGGGAAATTTCCCGGAGTGGATCCGGCGCTGGGACCCGAAATGCGATCGACGGGAGAAGTAATGGGTGTCGGTGAAAGTTTCGGCGAGGCGTTTGCGAAAGCGCAACTGGCGGCCGGTACGCCCATGCCGGACGAAGGCGCCGTTTTCATCAGTGTGAATGACAGGGACAAGGCGGCGGCGGTCAGCGTGGCGGCGAGATTTCACCAGTTTGGATTTGAATTATTCGCGACGCGAGGAACGGCTTCGGCGCTAAAGGCGGCCGGATTGCCCTGCAAAACGGTGTTCAAAGTGAACGAAGGGCGTCCGAACGCCGTGGATTTACTGAAGGCCGGGAAGATGAAGCTGGTGATCTATACCACGACGGGTAGCCATTCGTTTCCCGATGAGCAGACGATTCGGCGGAACGCGGTGACGTATCGCACGCCCTGTATCACGACGATGAGCGGTGCGCGGGCGGCGGTAGAGGCAATCGCTTCGCGGCGGCGCGACCCGATTCGCGTTTGGAGCTTACAGGAACTGCACGCGCGGCAGACGCTGGAAGCCTCGAGCGCCTGAAATCGGGAAGGTTAAGGAGTAGTTGAGGTGCGCGGCTTACGGTGGCGCAGTGAGATGGGCCGTGTGAACGGGATGAATTCCTGGAGCAGGTTGTAACCGGCGTCGCCCGCAATGCTGATGGCTCCACGTTGCAGACCGTGAGCTACCGAGTTATCGCTTCGGGGCAGCCAGATGTTCTCGAACTGACCGGCTCCAAAGGCGCTGATGAACCGAGCGTACGCAAACTCCGAACCGCCTCGGTCATTTTTCGTAATAATCGATTGTTCGAGAGCGTTGAGCAGACGTTGCTTCTTGGTCCGGCCGGCTTCAGCCGGGAAATAGCGAGGATCTTCGTGGAAAGCGGATTCGAGCGTCCACGAAAAGGTCTGACGAGTGAGGTTTCCGCCGAAGCTGGAACCGTACCGCAAAGCGTACCCTTCCGCGCCTTGACCCCATTCATGCGGCGCATTCATCGCTTGACCTACCGTGGCGGAGAGAAATGAACCGAAAACTCCTCTGAGGCCGAAAGACTGCACGACGCGGTAATCGAATTTATCGCGCACCGTGAAGGGAGCAGCGGAAATGGTATCGGGCAGTTTTGTCGCGGGTTGGCTCGGCTGGCTCAATTGACCGGGCTGGGGCGGGGTATCGGGCGATCCGGTTTGCTGCGCGAGCATCGCAGCGGGCCCAGAGGCGAGGATCAAGAGGAGACCCGCCGAGGCGGTCAGGACGCGATGGCGCATGGAAAATTCAAAGAAGGAGCACGTTCCCTACCAAACTCTTCGGCTCTGAATTCGCCCCCCACGAGTCCGCTGGCGATTCAGCACACGAATGTACGGTCGTACACCGGGTGTATCGGCCCCTCTCGTCCTGTTCACCGCCGCCAGGCAGCTCGACTCTTGCCGAAGCGCCTCCTGCGCTCTGGTGCCTTCCGGGTTGATTCTTCGGCCTGCATCCCGGTTTCCATGAAGAGTTGGCCGACCCGTCGCAAGGGCTACCTCACGCTGCTTTGCGTCAGCCGGACGATGTCGCTGGTGGAAATCTATGATGTTTCGAAACACTCACTGTTTCCGTTGATGCAAACAACAATCTTGTCTCCGTCGCCAGCAGCACACCGATCTGCCGCATCTCCTCTGGTGTTCCCACCGCGCTTGTCCGGGCAGTTGAGGAGTCGTAGCTGAATTCAAGAAGCAGGTCAAATCCTGCCCGGTACAAGCATTATCTCAAGCAATACCCGGCTTTGCACATTCAGTGATTCTCGTAGAAGCGCGGGATCCCACTGCTTGATCTCCGTGCTGTGCTGAGAAGTGATTCCAATGATGGCGCAGTTCCGGAACAGGTAGCTGCTTTCGTTTCGAGATGTGTGTTCTAGATCGCCGAGGCGGTTTACGGCGATAAGGAATTGTGTTTATCTGCCCTAAATGTAATGAGGAAGTCACGGATCTGGACTTCCTGCCACCAAAACCGTGGTGGTGGCGATCAAGGTATGACTCGTGGACATCTATTCCCCTTTGTCAGTCGGGCCACAAGCTCCGAACTCCGGTCTTAGGCAACCTGACAGAGCTTTCGTTCTCCTTGGCATTTCTGCGCGGTTTTTCGTTGTGTGGACTAGCCGTGGCGCTCGGAGTCTTTGAGGATCTGCGCATTGCCCGCAACGGATTGCCGCCTTTCGGAGTGATCTTCATGACCTGCATGGAGCTTGTCATTGGCACACTCGCATTCGGGAGGGGCTGGATCTGGGCCGGCAGGGAGGGACCCGTTCAGCGACTTACGTCACGCGCATTCGGGATCGGTCTAGGCTCTCTGATTCCGGCATTGGTTGCCTGTCACGCGCTGTACTTCAATTGGGCGACCTCGGTGGAAGCAGCCTGCGGCAAGGAAATGATCCGTCTGTTCGGTCCGGCGTGGCGCCCGACGTAAACCACATTTTAATTAAGTCACTGGCGACATCTCTGTCGCACTGTGACGATAGCTGGTATTCACTAAACGCAATTGTCGGGGTCTAGCTGGATCACGTTGAGGCATATGATTGTGTGATCTCAGAGTCAGCAGGAGGACTTCATGCAGATCACAGCTCGCGGGCAGATCTTAGCCGCATTGCTCGTCTTAGGTTTGGCCCAGCTTCTTAACGGTCAAGCCAATCCTCAAAACTTCGTTTCGGTTACCCCGTGCCGAATCGCGGATACGCGCACCAGCAACGGCGGAGCCGGGCCGATTCCTGCAGGCGCTTACCGCAACTTCACTATCGCTGGTTTGTGCGGAGTCCCGTCTACGGCAGCAGCCTTTTCCCTTAATGTGACGGCTGTACCGCCCGGCGCCCTTACGTTCTTGTCGGTTTTGCCCGCGGCCTCCTCCTCGCCCAGCGGACCACCCTCTTCTTCCACTCTGAACGATCCGTTAGGAACGATCGTGGCGAATGCCGCCATTGTTCCCGACGGTAATGGAGGCGCTATCACGATCTATGTATCGAACAGATCGGACGTGATTCTGGACATAGACGGTTACTTCGTTGACCAGACGAATAGCAGCACGCAGAACACAGCGCTGGGTACGCAAGCCGGCGGAAGCACGGGAACCTTCAATACCGCGGTCGGATATGAGGCACTTCCATCAGGAAGCGGTGATAACAACACGGCAACAGGTTACGAATCACTGCAAGAGAACACTACAGGTCAATCCAATACAGCTTTCGGACGGTGGGCGCTTCAAGGCAATACGACGGGGTCTTTTAACACGGCGCTCGGCGCGGATACACTCTTCGACAACGGCAGCGGCTCACAGAACGTCGCGCTCGGTTATGGTGCCGGAAGCAGCCCATATGCAGATTCAAACCCGAATGGAATTACGGCAGTTGGATACGATGCCCTGTACGAAGACGGTGGCAGTTACAACATTGGCTTAGGATGGAACGCGGGCCTGTATGTGAGTTCGGGATCGTATAACATCGAGATCGGAAACGAGGGTACCGCCGGTGACAACGGAATAATCCGGGTCGGCACGGCTGGGACTCAAACGTCTACTTTTATCGCAGGAATTTATGGCGCCACCGCTGGGTCAGGTGCCACCGTAATAGTCAATTCGAACGGCCAGCTGGGAACAGTGAACTCCTCCCTGCGTTTCAAAGAGAACGTTCGCGACATGGCCGATGGAAGCGACGCTCTCATGCAACTCCGGCCCGTCGAGTTTCAGTACAAGCAGCCCGAGCCAGACGGCACAAAACCGTTGCAGTTTGGGTTAGTCGCTGAAGAAGTCGCCAAGGTCTATCCGGAGCTTGTGGTTCGCGGCAAAGATGGGCAGGTCGACTCGGTTCAGTACCACCAGCTTCCGGCCATGCTGCTGAACGAGATTCAAAAGCAGCATCGGACGATTGAGGAATTAAAAGCCACCAACTCGTGTCTTGAAGCCGAGATGAAGGAACTCCGTGCATTGCTTGTGAGTAAGTAACATACCGTTCGTCTTGGGGAGCGCCTGCTCCAGTACTGCTACTCCCCTACGGATAATTGAATGCCCTCTCGAGTCCGTGCAAAATACAAAACGGTCAAGGGGAAACAACGGGGCTGTTGCTTCCCGTTCCTGGTGGGCTGCTGATCCGAAATTTGGATGCAGCCCATTTTTGCCTCCATTCACTGCTGAGGCTCTTCCACCTGGCTCATTGCATCGGCTCTGAATTCGGCCCCACGAGTCCGGTCACGCCGTGTCGCTGCCGATTCATAAAAGTTTCGATTGTCCTGCTGGCGATTCAGCACACGAATGTACGGTCGTACACCCGGTCTATCGGCCCCCCGCATCCTGTTCACCGCCGCCACCCGGTTGAACCCGCCAACCGGCTCGGCCTCGTACCGGAGCGCCTCCTTGCGCTCAGGCGGCTAATTCCGGGTACCCTCTTGACTTTCCCCGTATCAATGTCCCGCGTCTTCCCAAACCCCGGAACCCTTCGCATGTTCCTTTGACCACCGTGTGAACTTGGAAGTCGGCCCACAGTTTTCCACGGATTGTAAGTATTTGGCGCCCACAACAAAACAGTCCCGAATTGCTCCGGAGTCAATTTACCGATGGAAGCTTACACGAAGGACGGAACACGCATTCGAGAATAGGAATATAAGCTATGCGAGAGCATGCTAGGCGTGCGAAATTAGACGTTCCATGGTGCGGCATTTTGACGTTAATCTGCGGCATCAGCGTTAGGCCTCTCATCGGTGAACAGCCGTTTATGCTATCGCCTTTGAGGACAGTGGACGTTAAGCGGGCTGTTCGGGCCCTTGTCCCTGATCTGACCCCGGTGATCTTTCATGGCTTCAAAGCGTCGGGAGACCGCCTCTATTTTCTAGTATCAGGGGGTCCAACGACAGACAATAGTTGGCTTGTCACGACAGATCTTTCCGGGGCCGCCATGCGCGCGACATCGTTGGGACCCGATCCGGTGATGGACTTTACTCCTGCCGAATCGGAACATGTGCGTGTGCTTCGTTTACCTCCTCGCGGACCGGCAGTGGAGGCAGAGATCGACGCAAGCGGGAAAGTTTCGGGAACATGGCACGAACTTCCAATGCGCTCCCCTTCCGCGCTCGTCGGCAGTAGCGTCATCGGAGGACAAGGCGAGATAGCCGATGTTAGCTCTGGCCGGATCACAGCCTATTTCGGAAACTACTCAGATCCGTTAGGAAGCTATAGAACGTTCATGCTGGATTCCCATCACGCCGCTCGGATCGATATCAATGAAGCGGGAATAGAAATTGTTGACCTTACGACCGGCGCATCCACAAACGTACATATCACGGGTGACGCGATTGAGGCTGCGCGTAAAGCATACTCGGACATGCCCGGGAATGGTGTGACTGTCTTGGCGGCTAGCAGCGATGGTCGGGGCAGATTGTATGTATTGTTGAGCGGGTTCAATATCAACTCTGGTCCTACCGTGGTCGTTGTGACGGCTTCGGGTCAGGTCTTGAACGAACTTCAATGTTTTCTGCCAGGTTCCGGAGGCGGTGGCGCGGCTCTACCTATGGCTGTAGGAGTCGCACAGCACCATCTATTCATACTGAGCGAAGCCGGATCTCTGTTTACCTTTGATTTGAATACAAGCGGGGTGAGTCAATGAAAGATCTATCAAGGTTTCAAATATTGTCGCTAGCTGCGGCATTATCAACGGTCGCGGCCATCCGATCTTCGCCGGATAATAGCCGATGCTAGAGAAAGACCTCGGGCCCGCTACATGACGAGCAACGCAAAAACGATATCCTCTAAGCCGTTGAGGATGTCCGGAATTGGTAGAAAAGGAGCGACTCGCCCCAGAGCCTGTGATAGCCTCTGGGAATTTTTTCTGACAGGAAAAAAGGAGAGTCGTTTTCAGGAAAGAGTATCAGAAGACGGACACAGAGAGAGTGACAGGACCGGAGGCAGAAAGAGCAGTCCAGATCGCATTGCGGATGGCGGAAGTGCTGACAAGCCTGGAACAAGGGTTGGGTGAGTTGGTGCGAAAGGTGGGGCGGCTATTCATCGAGTCGGTGCTGGAGGCAGAGGTAGAACAGTTAGCCGGATCTCGCTCCCGTCGGATACAAGATCGGCAAGCCTACCGCTGGGGAGTGGAGCAAGGCTCGTGTCTGATTGATGGGCCAGCGTGTGCGCATCGTGCGGCCGCGCGTGCGTGAGTGTGGGGGCAAAGAGCTGCCCTCGGGACCTATCAACTCTTTCAGCGTGTATCGCCGGCCGAGCAAACTGTGTGGAGCAACATCATGCGCGGACTCAGCATGCGGCACTACAAGGAGGTGCTGCAGCAGTTTATGGATGCCTATGGTTTAGAGAAGAGCACGATCAGCGAACGCTTTGTGGAGGCCAGCCGCAAGAAGTTGGAAGAGCTGATGAGCCCTTCGCTGCAGCATCTGCAGCTCTGCGCCGTGCTCATGGATGGAACGATCTTCAAAGGCCAGCATCTGGTGGTGGCGATCGGGATTGACGCATTGGGCAAGAAAGTGGTGCTGGGCCTGGTGCAAGGGGCCACAGAGAATGCGAAAGTCATCAGCGGACTGCTGGATCACCTGGCCGAACGCGGGCTCGACTTCAGTCACAATGTCGAATGTCGGACTATGCCGGATGCAGCGCCAAAAGAAGTTGCTGCGCTGCGGCTAGCCTCATGCTGTTCGGCATAGTCAGGCGTTATTTTGCTGGCGCACCCGCACTATGGATGTCGTTGGAAGAACCGACATTCCTTACTCCAAAATCCAGATGAGGGAAACAGACACTTACGCAGGTCGCGGGCCTTGCGAATAATCGCGACGGTTTCGCTATTCATTCAACGACAAAGGTCAACAACCCGTGGTAGATGAGCTCTACGATTTGAGCTAAGTTGAAGGCGTGAATGGAAGGGCATGATAAAGTCGCCCCGGGTTGTGCAGCGCCCACGGACGAGTGATTCGACTCGTTCACTTCCCGCGCAAGCCTCAATCGGTTTTATCCACCTGCTCGTTGGCAGCATAGGCGTGGCGGCGGCGACGGCCTGTGCGCTGTATGCAACTCAGGCGGCGGTCCACCCTTTTGTTTCGACTTTCGATCCCAATTGCGCTGCTCGGCTGCTGCTTACAGTGCCGGGATACCCATTGCAGGCCCTGGATGGCCTCGTTCTTGGTTTTCTTTTGGCGAAGCGGCTGGGCGGGTGGACCTCACAGTTCGCCTGGGTAGTGCCCCTCAGTTTAGCGGTATTGGCATGGTTGAACGAGCCCGAGCGATCTATATTTTTCGAGCATTTTAGGTTTGATGGTACATGTCCACCGGGTGGGCCTTGTTTTACGAAAGCAATCGCCACTTTAATGGTTGTGAGCTCCACTTTTTTCTCGTTGGGTGCAATAGTCGGAATAAGAAAAAGAGTCAACTAAAAGGTCACGAAATTACCTGGCCTGAAAATTGAGTTCAAATCCCCTAATCGGTGTCGGTAGTCGCAAACAGCCAAAGCAAACGTTGACGACGATCAAAGATAACGATGGTCATGTCCCAGGCACATATTACAGAACCAAGGCGTCCATGGCTCGAAGGTTTCCGCCAGCGTTATCTCGCCGAATCGAAGACCAAACATTGCATCGCAGACGTCTGAAGGCGCTCAGCTTTGCTGACCGACCGTCTCCACTGGTTGTTGAGTATGCACCTCCATGGAAAAGGCAGTGGGCTAGGCGACCATCGAATAGAAACGGATCCGCCATCGCCAAGCCTGTAGCGACTTTTGATTCTGGTATTCGCAATTCAGGAATCGCCGCCCGTACGGAATCACGCGTCAATAGAGTGTCAAGTAAGCCGTCTTCAGTAAGCCTATGTCGCGATGCATACCAATCGAAAACAGGATTCGGTCGCACACGGAAAGCTACCAACTGAGCACCGCCCTTCGAGTGCGATTCACGAAGCGTTTTTAGGAAAGCAGTGAATGGCGCTGGGGAAAGCGAAACCTCTTGCACCTCCATTCTGCGACACATCTCCTGTACTTCGGAATGAGTTGGCGTTGCCTGCGACCAGTCGGGTTCAAGAAGGGCAGATGCTTCCATTCCCAGATAAGTCTATTCCAGCCATCCGTCTTCGCCCATGCCGCTGTCCCGTATCCGGTTGTGAATGCATCATCGAGCTAGTTCCCGGGTCGTCGCTAGCGTTTGTAGCTGGCCGGTTCAGCCTCTCGTCCCGCGATTCTGAATTAGGAGGACAACACTTGTTAGAAACATTCGTTCAGCGTTCATTTGCAATCCGTCGTTTACGTCACGGCCCTTTGGCTGGGCACATCGACCTACTCGCAGATAGATTGGCAGCGCAAGGCTATTCCCGGGCCCACAGCCGAATCCAACTTCCGGCACATCGGGCATTTCAATCGCTGGCTTCAGCAGGAGCACCTCAGCCTTGAACAACTGGACGAGAACATAATCGAACGGTATTGGCGTTACTTTTATGCGAGAAAAGCGCGTGCGCCCCAAAGACGTATTCGCGCTGATGAAGCTACTCGATCTTTTGCGCGAACAAGGCGTCACGCCCCGGCGAGCGATGGAAGCGGTTCCAACGCCGAGGCACACGCTTCTTGAAAAATATCGGTGCTACCTGCGCGAGGAGCGCGGCCTTGCGCCGGGCACAATCCGCATCGTCCTGCCGTTCGTGAAGAGTTTTCTGGCGCAGCGATTTCCTCGGCATTGTCTCGACTTTGCAGCCCTGAATGCGAAAGACATCACCACGTTTGTTCGAAAGCAGGCAACCGAGCTCGGTTCGGTGCAGACCAAACACATGGTCACGGCGCTCCGCGCCTTTTTTCGATACCTCCGTCACTGCGGCGATATCGAGACAGACCTCGCTGGCTGTGTCCCTCGCGTTCCTTATTACGCGTTCTCCACAGTTCCGAGATTCCTTCCCGGCCGGCAGCGTTGAGACGATCCTACGAGCCACTGATCGGAGCACTCCCACTGGACGCCGCGATCGTGCGATGCTAACGCTCCTCGCTAGGCTTGGGCTCCGAACTTGCGAAGTCGTCCGCTTAGAACTTGAAGACATTGATTGGGAACTCGGCCAAATCACAATCCGGGGTAAGGGTGGAAGATGGTCAAGGTACCGCTGCCGTCCGATGTTGGCGAGGCCATTGCCGGTTGTGTGCAGCATGATCGCCCGCACTGTTCCACACGGCGATTATTCGTTACTCAACGCGCTCCGATCACCGGCTTGTCCACGGGACGCGGAATCGTCAAAGCGGTGACCCGCGGCCTGAAAAGAGCCGATATCCGCTCTGAGAGGAAAGGCGGTTATCTCTTCCGCCATACGTTGGCGACCGAGATGCTCGGCCGGGGAGCGTCTTTAGGCCCATTCGGCGGCCTGAGTCTCACGTTTGGAGCCGCTCCTCTTTCAACGGAAATACGGCCATCCTCAACCCGTTGCCGTTTTCCACAGATTTATAACTACCCCACGCGTCAACCACTTACAAGCAAAATCAAACGTACAAAGAACGTTTTCGCCCGTCCATATGCTACGTTCTGTAGCGCATAGGCGATCGCTCGCCCTTATGCGCGGCATCTACGCCGAATTTCCAAACAGGCTCGCATGAGCGCACAGGGCGGTTGGTGCCCGTTGAGCGCGATCAATGAGGCGTCCTCCTCGCGCGAGCCTGTTCTCTTTTCAGGAGACCCAAACCATGACCCCTCGCTCCATCCGCCGCGCCGCCGAACGTAAAGCAATGAAAGCCGCCCGCAAAGCCGAAAGACTCACTGCGCTGCATACTCCTCAGCCGGAATTCGACGACGAACAACACAAAACGCACGCCACTGCCAACAGAAAGCACTCAGCTACAACCCCGAGCCCAGCGAGGACACATCCGCCGAACCGCTCCTGTTCGCGCCTTCTCCGCTGTCTCCGGCCCAACTCGCGGCAAATCGCGCCAACGCCCAGTTATCCACCGGTCCCTCGTCTCGAGAAGGCCGCGCCAAATCCTCTCTGAACGCCGTCAAGACGGGCCTCACCGGCCGCACCGTTCTTCTGCCGAGCGACGACGCACCCGAATACGAGCGCCACCTCCGCGCCTACACCGAAGATTTCTCGCCCATCGGTCAACGCGAATCCGATCTCGTCCAATCCATCGCCGACACCATCTGGCGTCTTAAGCGCATTCCCTCTCTCGAAGCCGCCCTCTTCGCGCAAGGCCACATCGAATTCGCCGAGAGCTTCAACCAGCACGAACCCTCGCTGCGGGCCGGCATGATCGAAGTGCAAACGTTCATCAAATACGAAAAGCAACTCCGCAATCTCCAGCTCCAGGAGTCTCGCCTCGTGCGCCGCCGCGAAAAGGAAATCGCCGAACTTCGCCAACTCCAGCAAGAGCGCCGCGCAAACGAGCGGGAAGCGCTCGAAACCGTATCGCGGCTCTACCTCACCGCCAAGGAGACCAATCAACCCTTTGAACCGGCGGCGAATGGGTTCGTTTTTTCAATACCGCAAATTGAACAGCATCTCGCCACTGTGCGCGCCCGAAATCTGTCCCGTACCGGCCTCGAAAGGAGCGCCAAACAAGCCGCGTAAGGTTAGATCAAAAGTGATCATTGCTCGTTCGTGCGGCCGCTGGAGAAGCGCGCGCTTAAGGGTGCGGCATACATACACTTCTTCCGCAACTTCGTGCTAGAGTTCCGGCTCTTGAAAGAGGCGAATACCGGCGATTCCTTCCGCGCCCATACTCATGCATTGTGCGGCGTTGTCCCAATCGATTCCGCCGAGAGCGTAGACCGGCTTGCCAAGCTGACAGGCGGCGCGCAGCGATTCCAGGCCGAGCGCCGGGCCTTTTCCGGGACTTTCAAAAATCGGGCCGAAGGTGACGAAGTTGGCAGTGGACGTCTCGACTTCCTGGAGTGTGTGACAGGAGCGGGCAACCACTAGGCCGGGCAGCGTTTGCCGGGGCGCGTCCGACGGGAGATGCACGCCATCGGCGCCCGTAGCCACGGCGATGTCGGCGCGCGTGCTGAGCAGAATCTTCGTAGGAAGCGGCGCGCGGATTTCATTGGCGCGCACCTCAAGCACGGCCAGCGTGAATTCGAACAGTTCGCGAGCGCTGATGTCCTTCTCACGAATCTGAATGTAATCGACGCCGAGATGCATCTGATCGCGAATGACTTCGAGTAGAGGGCGGAAGCCGCCGATGGCCTTACGATTCGTGATGTAGTAGCGCTTCATGAATTACTTGTCGAGGAAGTATACAGCAGAGCGGGGGACGTCTAAACGGACCCGCGAACTGTTGCGTAAGCAAGAAACTCGGCTTCGCTCACAATGACGAAAATATCGTGCTCCAAGTTGATGCGGATGCCGCGGGACGAAGGCGCGCTCGATACGATATTCAGCACAATTTCGCGCCCTGAGGCGCGGCCGGTCTGAGGAAGGATTTTGATCTCTGAGGCGCGAACGCACAAAAAGCCGCGATCGCCGATCAGGTGGCCGGGCAGATACGGGCCTTCGATCTCGCCGTCCAATACGCGGACTTGGCTGGTGTTGCGCGTGGGATCGAGAGCGGCGATCACCGCGGGAGCGATGTTGTGCAGGCCCAGCCAGCGCGCAATCTCGGAGGTGGCGGGTTTCGAGAATATGTCGTCGCGCGAACCGGTCTGAAGGAATCGGCCGCTATCCATCAGGCAAACGAAATCGGCCAGCTCAAAGCACTCATCGAGGTCGTGCGTCACGAGGATGACGGGAACTTGGAGGCGTTCACGCGTTCGCTGAAGGAGTTCATAGAAAGCGGACCGTAGACGCGCATCGAGTCCGCGGGTAGGCTCGTCAAGCAGCAGCAGCCGAGGCTCGCTGACCAGGATGCGGGCCAGGGCCGCACGCTGTTTCTGGCCACCGGAGAGCTGCGCGGGCTTACGGGCGGCGAGTTCGGTCAGTTCGAAGACTTCCAGCAGCTCATTGATGCGGCGGCGTAGATTAAGGCCACGATTGGCATGGGTCGGCGCGACAGAGCCGGCGAACCGAAGATTGTCGCGAACGCTCATGTGCGGGAACAGAGCGTGGTCCTGAAACACGTAGCCGCAGCGCCGCCGTTCGGGAGCGATCGAAATGCCCGTCGCGGCATCGAAGAACAATTCGTTGTCGATCAGGATGCGGCCTTCGTCCGGATGAATGAAACCGGCGATGCAGTTGAGCGTAAGCGATTTTCCCGCGCCGCTGGGTCCCAGCAGAACGGTAACCCCGGCCGCACTTTCCAGCTGGACGTCGAGTGTAAAGGCCTGCGAGCCTTCTTTGTCCTTACTCGCGGGGTAGCGCTTGATGAGCCGCGCGTGAATGGCCTTGGCGGAAGAGTTCGCGCTTGAACTCATCAGCCGGCACTGGTCAGACGCTGGCTTCGCGAGGCGTAACTGGCGGGCCAGAGCAAGGCCAAGGCCGTGACTGAAACAACCAGCACGAGAATGCGTGCGAGACGCCCATTGCCTGATTCGACCGCGTCATAGATGGCGACCGAAAGGGTTTGTGTTCGTCCCGGTATGTTGCCGGCGACCATGATTGTGACGCCGAAATCACCGAGCGCGCGGGCGAAGCTGAGGGTGGCGAGAGAACTGAGGCCGCGGCGCGCCAACGGCAGCGTGACGCCCCAAAAGGTGCGCCATTCCGACGCTCCGAGACTGCGAGCGGCCCATTCATAGCGATAATCGACGCCTTCGAGCACGGCGCGAGCAGCCCGGATGAAGATGGGCGCGGAATGGAGAAAAGCCGCCACGACCGCAGCTTGCCAGGTGAAAACGAAGGGATGGCCGAAAATGGCCTCGTAGACGCGCCCGAGAATCGATTCCCGCCCCAGAAGGACCAGCAGATAGTAACCGAGGACAGTGGGAGGAAGTACTAGCGGCAGCGTGATGAGCGATTCCAGCAGATTTTTTCCTCGAAAGTTCTTATGTGAAAGCAGGTAGGCAAAGAAGGTGCCGAACGTGAGAACGAAGGCCGTGGCTAAAGTCGCTACGCGCAGGCTCAGCCACAGTGGGAACCAGTCGATGGATGGGGACGGCGCCATGGGTAAGGAGGAAAAACTGATTATAGCGGCGGGAGCCCGGATGGGGTTCGGGGTGGAAGCGGCAGGGGAATACGCCTTACAAAGCTCTTGTAATCCCCGCACCTAAGAGATAGAATTCGGCCAGAGGACGTTTAGCGCCGTGCTGCGTATGCCGGCGTAGGTATTGACCCTTAACGGACAATGATCGCGGCTCCTTTGAGAGCTGTCCACCGAACGAAAGGAGCGATCCCTCTATGAACTTTACTCTACACATCGTCTTGTGCGGAGTGTTAGTGGCTATAACTGTAGCGACCAGTCTTTACCGGAGATGGCTGGAGAATCACTGCGATAACTACCTTCACTTACACAGTGATTCCCACGACACAACCATGGTTGCGGAGCAAGCCGGCCTTTGCAAGAGACTTGAGGTGCTCAGCAAGGTTAGAACGGCGTTGATCGTGGCGGTGATTGTGTATGCAGTCGCTATTGCAGGCTTTGCCACCTACGCCGCTTGGAATAACGTAGGGCAGTAAGAACTTACTTCTATACCTGAGCGCGCGCTTTCCTGGTCCACGTGGAGCGGGATGCGTGCGCTTTCCTGCGCCAGCACCCGCAACCGCTCTCTCATGCTCTCAGTTGTCTAGGGCTGTGCAGGCTGGCGGCGTGGTACTAAACTGGACAGAATGCTGCTCTGGAAGACCGGTCGCGCCCTGGTTCTATTGACGTGCTGCTTTGTTTTGTCAGGTGAGGCGCAAGAAACCGGGTGGCGATTCGCGGTTTCCGGGGATTCCCGAAACTGCGGCGACGTGGTGATGCCCGCTATCGCCAAAGGAGCAATCGCGAACAAGGCGGAGTTCTATTGGCACTTGGGCGACTTCCGGGCGATCTATCGCTTCGATCAGGATTACGCGCAGGAGCAGAATGCCACGGATATAGACGCACTAAACATCTCAAAATACCTTCACGGCGCCTGGCAGGATTTCATCGACAATCAACTTAAACCGTTTGGACGCCTCCCGGTGTACCTCGCCTTCGGGAATCATGAATTGATTTACCCGATGACAAGGGAACAATTGCTGGCGGATTTTTCTTTTTGGCTGAACGATCCCGCAATCCGCGAGCAGCGATTGGCGGATGGAGATGAAGCAGTGGAAGGCTACTACCACTGGATGAAAAACGGTATCGACTTCATCACCTTGGACAATTCCGCCAGCGATTTCGACCCGGCGCAGATGAAGTGGATCCGGCGCGCCTTGGACCGGGATGCGGCTGACGACAGAGTGCGGGCGCTAGTAGTGGGAATGCACGAAGCGCTACCGGAGAGCATTTCGAGAGATCACAGTATGAATCAAACGCCGGAGGGTACAGAACACGGGCTTGCGGTGTATCAATGGCTGCTCGACGTTGAAGGCGAAGACGCAAAAGCCGGTTTATGTGTTGGCCAGCCATTCGCACTTCTACATGGCGGGTATCTTCAACACGGAGTACTGGCGCACCCATGGAGGAGTCCTACCCGGATGGATCATCGGGACAGCCGGGGCGGAGCGCTACAAGTTACCGGCCGACGCAGCCGCTGCCTCCGACGCCAAGGCGCACGTCTACGGGTATTTACTGGGACGGGTCAGCGGTTCGAAAACCGATCCGATCCGTTTCCAATTCAAAGAATTGAAGACGTCAGACGTGCCGCGGGACGTGATGAGCCGCTTCACGCCACAGTTTGTGGAGGCGTGCTGGGCTGGTAATCCTCCGGTTCAATAAGCCGCTCGGGGACGACGACTCCGGCTGATAATTCCCGCCGGTTGTAGGCGCTTCGAAGATGATTGACGATTACCCGCAGGATGGCGATGACGGGCACTGAGAAGAACATACCGGGGATACCGCCGATTTGTTCGCCAGCCAGCACGCCAAAGAGGACCAAGAGCGGGTGCAACTCGACACCTGAGCTCATGAGGTAGGGACTGAAGACATAGTCCTGGACGACGCGGAAGCAGCCCCAAAATATGATGATCCAGAGGAGCCCGCCCGAGTTGGTAACGATGAAAACGACGAGCATAATGACGAGCGCGGCGGCTGGGCCAATGACGGGGATGAATTCCAAGCCGCGCTGCAATGCCCGCGAGCAGCAACTCGTAGGGATAACGCATGACACTGAGAAAAGTCGCCCAAAACACGAATGCTGCAATAGCCAGCAAGACGAGTGCGCGGATGTAATTTCTAAGCACCTGGTGAACGTCAGCGAGAATCAGCGCGGCAGTAGAACGGTCATGCCCGTCTTCCACAGCTCCGAGAAGGTTAGCGCGGATACTGCGGGCATCCTTGAGAAAGAAGAAGGCCAGAATCGGGACTAAGATGGCCGGCAGGACTGCGCCTAAGCCAGATATGATTTCGGTGCCGGCACGTTGCAGAAACGGTACGGCGCTGCTCGCCAGGTTGGTAGCTCCTTTATCCAGAACCGCGATGATCTGGTCGCGCACGGGCTCGAGGAAATGAGGCAGGGGTATGCGGGCGAGCGATCCGGTTGTGATTCGGGAAGGCAGCGTCTGGACCAGGCTGGTTGCTTCGCGGGCGAACGTAGGAAGCAGTTCAAAGCCTATGAACACGAGCAAACCGACGAATGCCACATAGACAAGGCCGAGGGCCAGACTGCGGCGGCGCGGGATGAAACGCTCAATGAGCGCAACCACCGGCGACAGCATGTATGCAAAAAAGATGGCTCCCCCGAATAACAGGAGCGTGGAGCGAATGAAGTAAACGACGGTGAGGAGCAGCGCAAAGAGAAATACGGTCCAGGCAACACGAAGCGCCCGCTCGTCGATTCCAAACATAACTACGTGTCAACCCCGAACATGACTGTTAGACTAGCAGGAGCTTAGGGCCTTTCGGCATTTGCCAAGGCGCTGATTGAGCGATTGAATGCAGGGTTTTGCGCGTGATATGCGCCGTCTTGCGGAGGAGCTACGTGAGCTGGAGCAGAAGCTTCGCTCAGGCGGCGGCGCGAAGAAGATTGAAAAGCAGCATAGCGAGGGGAAGCTCACCGCACGAGAGCGGATTGAGCATCTGATCGACAGCGGGACGTTTCTCGAGATCGGCTTGCTGATTGGCTACGACAAGTATGAGGGGCAAGCTCCCGGAGCGGGAGTAGTAACCGGGACAGCGAACATTGAGGGCCGTCCAGCGGTGATCGTCGCGAACGACGCCACAGTGAAGGCGGGCGCCTGGTGGCCGGAGACCATCACCAAGATCCTGCGCGCGCAAGAGATCGCCATGCGCAACCGCGTTGCGATCGTCTATCTTGTCGATTCGGCAGGCGTGAATCTGCCTCTGCAAGATGGCATTTTCCCCGGCCAATACGGAGCCGCCCGGATCTTCTACTACAACTCGCTGATGAGACGCCGCATGCACATCCGGCAGATTGCGGCGGTGATGGGGCCGTGTATCGCGGGAGGCGCTTATTTGCCGGCGTTGAGCGATGTCGTGATTATGGTCGACAAGACCAGCTTCATGGGCCTCGGCGGACCGAATCTCGTTAAAGGCGCGGTGGGACAGGTGACGGATTCCGAGACGCTGGGTGGAGCGAAAATGCACACAGCCCATAGCGGTGTGGCGCATTACCGGGCGGCGAACGACGAAGAGTGCCTCAAATTGATCCGGCAGCAGTTTCGCCACATGCCCGAAGCTGCGCCGCCACTCACCGGTAAGGAACCGCGGCTGAGTTCCGACGCCTTGTATGATGTGCTCCCCGGCGATCACCGGCTTCCGTATCACGTCGAGACGCTGCTCGAGGGCTTGCTGGACGCAGACGACTTTCTGGAGTTTCAACCGGAATATGCGCCGGAATTCTTGTGCGCCGAGGCGCGGCTGAATGGACGAAACATCGGCGTCATCGCGAACAGACGCGGCTTTCTGAAGACTCAATCGGGTCCGCGAGTCGGCGGGATTGTCTACACTGAATCGGCGCGCAAAGTGGCTTACTTCGTGGAGAACGCCGAAAGACATCGTCTGCCGCTGCTCTACCTGCAAGATGTTTCGGGGTTCATGGTGGGAGTGGAAGCGGAAACGGCGGGAATCATTCGAGCCGGCGCCGAGATGGTGGAGAGCATGGCCTGCGCAACCGTTCCGAAGATTGTGCTGACGGTGAATCATGCCAGCGGCGCGGGATACTACGCGATGGCGGGCCAAGGGTTCGATCCAAACTTCATATTCAGTTGGCCCACGGCGCGGATTGGCGTCATGGAAGGCGATTCAGCCGTGCAGGCGATTTACGGTCCGGAGCTGCAAAGGTTGAAGGCTGCTGGAGAGCCGGTGCCTAAAGGACTGGAAGAGAAGATTGCCCAAACGCGCGCCGACTATGACGCTTGGCTCGACGCGAGGTATGCGGCGGCGCGAGGGCACTGCGATGCATTGATCGATCCGCGTGAGACGAGAAGAGCGCTCGATCTTGCTTTTGGGATCGCCTGTTCGAATGACAAACCGGAACACGTTCCGCTCCAGTTGCTTGGGCATACGGAGCTGTAGCTGCTCCTCGGTAGTTCGACAATCCAAGGGAGCTCTGGTGGACTTACTCATCGATCGGAAGTGCCGAGTTTTGAACGTGACGCTGAATCGTCCCGAGAAGCGTAACGCGTTGAATGCGGAGATGTGCGCGGGGATAGTTAAGGCGATCCGGTCCGTGCAAGACGAGCCCGAAGTTGGAGCGATCCTGATCGGCGCTCTGGGACATGCATTCTGCGCCGGCATGGATTTGAATGAGGCTGCGGCGATGCACGATGACGAATTGGCTGCAGTTCACGATGAACTCTTCACCGTCGGCTCGGCCTCATTGAAGCCCATTGTCGTTTGCGTCAACGGAAGCGCTTTGGGTGGCGGCTTAGGCTTGGTGGCACAAGGCCACATCGTAATTGCATCGCATGGCGCGCGTTTCGGTCTTCCGGAAATTCGGATCGGGTTGTGGCCGTTTCTGGTGTACCGATCATTGGAAGCGGCGATGGGGCCGCGCAAGACTCTTGAGCTGAGTCTGACGGGACGCGTGTTTCCCGCTGCCGATGCCCTACAGTGGGGCCTGGTCCATCAGGTCTGCGACACAGGTGAACTGGCGGATCATGGGCAGGCTCTCGCCCGAGAGCTGGCGAAGGCGAGTCCGGCGGCGGTGACTGCAGGCATGCGGTACTTTCATGAGTCGCGGGGCAAATCCTGGAAGGAAGCGGGCGAACTCGCGACTCAGCTACGGGCCGGGATCATGCAGGGGGCCGATTTTCAGGAAGGTTATCGGGCATTCAAGGAAAAGCGCGATCCACGTTGGCCAAGTCTGAACAATCGGTCAGCCGGTCAAGAGTGAGCCCGTGCAGAGTGAGCCGTAGACTGATGCGCTATGCGACTGCGACGGCGTTTCTGCTCGCGGCTTGTCCGGTCTCTTTGCTTGCGGCAACATCCGTAGACAGTTCCCCCACTTTCTACCGGGACATTTTGCCGATTTTGCAAGCTCGCTGCCAGGGCTGTCATCGGGCGGGTGAAATGGCTCCGATGGCTGCTCGAGACTTACGCCGAAGCGCGACCGTATGCGCGCGCCATTCGTCATGTAACTCAGAAGAAAACCATGCCACCGTGGTTTGCGGACCCTTGTTGCGGGCATTTCTCGAACGATCCGTCGCTGAGTGGGGAACAGATCGCGAGGTTTGCGGCCTGGGCTGATCATGATGCTCCAGCGGGCAATCCCAAAGATGCGCCCCCTCCGGCGCACTGGACAAAGGACTGGAGCATTGAGCAGCCGGACGTCGTTTTCCAGATGCCCGTGGCAAAGGCGATTGCGGCGGAAGGCGACGTTCCGTATCAATACATCATCATCCCTACGCATTTCAAAGAAGATCGTTGGGTGAGGATGTCGGAGATCCGGCCAAGTAATCGGATGGTGGTGCATCACGCAGTGGCGTACATCCGAGATCCGAAGTCCGCGTGGCTGCGCGGCGCGCCAGTGGGTGTTCCGTTCAGCGCCGACGAGCTTCCCACTGAAGCGCAGCGGCGGGATGCGATGTGGACCACGAGCGACATTCTGCTGGTGTATGCACCCGGCAGTTCGCCCGATGAGTGGCCGGAAGGTTTTGCGAAACTGGTGCCCGCCGGATCGGACATCGTGCTGCAGATGCATTACACGACTCATGGCCACGCTACGCAAGATAAGACCAGCGTCGGTCTGGTGTTTTCGAAAGCGCCTCCGCGCAAACGGGTTCTTACTTTGCAGTTGACGAACGATCGGTTTTTGATTCCGCCGGGAGACCCGGATCATCGGGTGGAGGTTCACGGTTCGATTCCGAACAATGCTTTATTGCTGAGCTTTTTCCCTCATATGCATCTTCGCGGAAAGACATTCGAATACAACATTCGACCGCCGGGCGGCCGGTTGGAAACTGTCTTGCGCATACCGCATTACGATTTTTACTGGCAGTTGAGCTACAGGTTGAAAGAAGCGATTCCGCTGGAGGCCGGCACCGTGATACAGGCTGTGGCGACGTTCGACAACTCGAAAAACAATCCGCATAATCCGGATCCGGATTCCGCGGTCACCTGGGGTGAGCAGACATGGGCGGAGATGATGGTGGGTTTCTTCGATGTCGCTGTCGACCCTACAATCGACAAGCAGCAGTTCTTTATTCGCAGCGGCAAACAGCCGATTCGGAGCGGCGGCTAAGCAGCCCGGCAGCCAAGCGATGCTTGGTCAACACAGGACAACGACTCCGCTGGCTTTGCCAAGCCATCGTGCTGTGCGTTGCCGGGCGGTTGCTTAGACGACGACCTCGAAGGGTTTTCCTGACGGCGCGAATTCCTCCAGCTCAAACGACCGCCTTACGACCGCGCGCAGGTGTTCGAGCGACTGGAGATCGCCGGTTCCTATGGCCTGAGTGAGAGCGTTTCCCGCGGCAGTTGCTTCGGCCGGCCCCGCGACAACGCGGCGGCCCGTGAAATCGGCTGCCAACTGGTTCAAAAGGCGAATCTTAGATCCGCCGCCGACGATGTGTATCACCTCGATAGAAGAATTTGTGAGCGTCTCGAGCGTTTCCAGAACCTGCTTGTACCGGGCGGCGAGGCTTTGCAGGATCACCCGAGTCATAGCGCCCGGATCCTGCGGCGTTTCTTGATCGGTACGGCGGCAAAAATCGCAAATGCGGCGCGGATGATCGCCGGGGGTCACGAACTGCTCCAGGTCGAGGATGGTCGTAGTGGGTTTGGCAGCGGCGGCGAGTTCCACCAATTCCGCGTATGACAAATCCTGGCCGCCCTTAGCCCACGTCCGGCGGCATTCCTGAAGGACCCACAACCCGGGAATGTTCTTCAAGAGGCGAATGCGGCCCGCTACGCCGACCTCGTTCGTGCAATTCGCTTCGAGCGCGGCGTTGTTGATAACGGGCTCTTCGCGCTCCACGCCCATCAATGACCAAGTGCCTGAACTGATGTAACACCAGCTTTCATTCTCGGCGGCAGGAACAGCCGCGACCGCTGACGCCGTATCGTGGGAACCGGTCGTGTAGATGAGTGTTTCGTGAGGGAAGCCGCACCGGTCCGCGAGAGCTGGCATCACGGGGCCGAGCTCAGTTCCTGGATCGATTAACTCGGGAAAAAAGCCGCCCGTAATGCCAAGCTTACGCAGCATGTCCGTTGCAAAACGCTTCTTCACTGGGTCATAAAACTGCGAGGTGCTGGCGATGGTCCGTTCGGATGCGCACACGCCGGTCAGGAAGTAGTTGAACAGATCGGGCATGAACAAGAGCTTCGCGGCAGCTTGTAACGTGTCGGGCGAATCCCGATTGAGAGCGTACAGGTGATAAAGCGAGTTGATGTCCATCATCTGGACGCCGGTTTGGCGGAACACTTCGGCGCACGGAACAATTTTGAACACCTCCGCCGGTACACCTTCAGTACGGCGGTCGCGGTAGTGCCGGGGATTGTGGAGAAGTTCGCCGTGGCTGTCGAGGAGGCCGAAGTCGACGCCCCAGGTATCGACAGCAATGCCGTCGAGATCGTCACATGCTTTGCCGGCGATACGCAGACCTTCAGAGATTTCGTGGAACAGTCGCAGGGTATCCCAATACCAGCCGGTGGGCAGATGAACAGGCGTGTTCGGGAAGCGATGCAGCTCGGCCAACTCGACCGTATGACCTGCGAGTTTGGCCAGAATCGCGCGTCCGCTTTCCGCACCTAAATCCAGCGCAAGATAGTGACGATCCATCGAAAGCGAGTATAGCGTTTGAAGGAAGTGAAACGAGACCGGTTCTGTCAGCGAGGATTGGTGTTCCTTGCAGCACGATGAAACTCTACGCCGGCCGTGCGGGTTTCCGTGTCGTAAGTAATGACGGCCCAATCCCGCCATCCGTAAGCATCCGCCCAGGAAGATCTTTCGTCCGGGCCGGGGTCGTTGAAATAGAACACTGGGCTGGAATGCCAGTCAGGAGTGTTCAGGTTGAGATTCGGGCTGTAATAGACGTCGTGGTCTGGGCTACTGTCAAGAAAAACAGCGCAGTGGCAGTTTCGAAGGCTTTTCGCTAACCGGTTCACTTCGCGGTAGGGCTGTCCCACCGATTCAATTTGCGTGACGCCGGCAATCGCTAATGTTATTTGCATAAGCGTCAGGACAACCGCCAACGTAAGCACTATATATCGTCGGCTACGCCACTTCAAGATCAGCAACTGCAGTCCACGAGCGCCGAGAATCACTACCGAGAAATAGGACTCGAAGTAGAATCGCTCCCCAACAATGGGAGAGCTGGTTGCTTGCGGCAGGTGAGCGATGAAAATCGCGGGAAACAAGCACGCTAGTATCCATGTCGCCCGTGATTTGCGTTCTACCCAGAACCCATACGCTGCAAGCGCGAAGACGAATGGAAAACTGTACAGCAACGTGGTTTGCAT
This sequence comes from uncultured Acidobacteriaceae bacterium, assembly GCA_963849445.1. GTDB lineage: Bacteria > Acidobacteriota > Terriglobia > Bryobacterales > Bryobacteraceae > Bog-105. The sequence continues at coordinate 182,888 of CAWKHS010000026.1, forward strand.
CGAAGTGCGACGGGCTGACAAAAGGTGATTCAGGACCGTTCTCGGTGTTGCGCTGATGTCGACTGGCACACTGGTACCGTCGTAAAGTGCGTAAGGGGAAAGCCATACGTGTCCCGTATATCCCCGGTTATAGAGCATAACCGAGAAAACGGTGAGCAGTCCGAATCCCGCAGCTAAGAAAGCCAGAGAGCTTAGGAAGGAGCGATTGCCGACATAGTTCCAAAACAATAACGCGCTAAACACTCCTGAGGCAATGAATGCTGTGAATGGTCTTACATGGTAAGCAAGCAGCAGCATAGTGAACATGAGAGCGAACTGATAAAGGTTGTTAGTTCGGAGCGCGCGCAGACAGAATAGAGCCGCAGCGGCTATCAACACCGCACAGAGTGCGTGCGACATTCGTCCCGTGGTGTATGAGAGGCAGTAAGGGGACAGCACGGCGATCCAGAGGGCAATACCTGCCGTTGCCATACCGAAGGTCTCCCGCGCGATCAATGCGAGCAGGGCTAGTAACGCTCCGCCTAATACCGGAGTGACTGCCCATCCAGCTTTGACTTTCTCGGGTAGAGCCAGCAGCAATGGCCAGCCTACCGGGTATTTTGAAAACCAGCCAGCGGAAGACAATATCAAATGCTTGTAAGCTAGCGGCCACGGAGTGTCGATCGAGTGCATGGGAGATCTAGGTGGCGCTTCGGCAGTCATCTTTAATGAAGCAAACACTCTGGCCTGAAATCGATAGGAACTTTCGTCGGCAAAAGTGATGCTCTGACTGACTTTGTAACTGACAAATAGTGCGCAGATGACGAAGACTAATATGAGCATCCACGATCTGCGATATTTACCAAACGTGAATGCGTAATTTTCGGAACCCGCTATATACAATGCATACGTCGCCGTAGGTAGAAGAAGCAGTAATCGAAGAGCTAGGACCCAAAGCTCATAGTGATGCGTAGATGTAAATATAAGGGTAGCGGCTGCGGCGCCATACAATGAACACGCCGCCGCTACGGCTGCCATCCGATACAAGTGTGGTCTGTATGTCTTCGTTAGAAGAGAATGTAACATTCGGCCCAGAACCCGTGCAGTATATACAGCGCAAAAACGGCTACGGCGTTTTGAATTGACCCATGGGCGTTTGAACGGCGCCATTGTAGCGCCAGAAGTACTCCGTTTGAGATCTCAACCCGCTGAGATTGAAAGTCACCCGGCCTGGCGTGCACGTTTCCGAAACACGCGTGAACATCGTTACTGCCGGTTCGGTGCCGTAGTCCAGAGTGCAAGTTCCTGAATCGGGCTGATCGACCGTCACACTGGCCGTTGTACTTCCCGTTGAAGAGGCGGAGATGACCTTTACCTTTCCCTGCGCGGCCTCCAGCTGATCGATATCAGCGCCGGAGTGTTCACACCCGGAACAATGTGGTGCGATCGACTTCAAGCGGAGATTCGGGTCAGGACTGCTCAATGACAACGAACGCGAGACGTTGGAGAAACCTACATCGAATGCGGAGGCGCTTGGCGGTACATGGTTTCCCAGGGCGGAAGGGAAAAATTTCTCCACCTGTAGCTGCGTGGAGCCGTTGATCGGCATCAAAATGTTTTTGGTCAACACATACGTCGGAGTCAGCTTGCAATCTGCTATCGCCTTCCCTGTGAGTCCGGCGCAAGGGTCGCTTGGGACAATGAAGTTGGCATCGAGACCTATGCCGCCATTGTTATCGACCGGGAAAATATTGTCCTCGATCTGCGCACCTTCCTGGTGATCTGCAGATAGAGAATAGAACCACGGTACCGACCCGGAGGAAAACGCCGTATTATGTGTGTAGATAAAGTCTTCTAGAGACGCGCCCCCCCAGAACTGCCCGAGATCGTTGCCGCCTACGCGATATGGGCCTAGATCCCAGCCGATATTCTCGCTGATTCTAAGGCGCACAGGTGGGCATCCCATGGGACCTTTTACCTCTCCATTTCCGTATTCCAAGCCTCCGGAGATTGCGCCCGGACCGTGCTTGAAAGTGTTCCACATGATGTCTGTATCTTTCATGCAGGGGGCCTCTTGGGGCGATTGCAGCGCAATCATGGAATGTGAGCCGGTCTCGAACTCCGATCCGTCGAAGATGTTGCCATAGATCTGTTCCCGCTCGCCGCCCTTCCATTCGAGATTTTGCCGCCAGACGTATTCCATTCCGTCACTCCCGGCCGCGCCGAAAAACGAATAGTGAGGGCCAAAAAAGTAATTCCGGACCAACGTATAGTCGCCTCGCAAGGCGAAGCGCAGGCCCGAGTCGTCGAAGTGAACGCAAAGGCCTGCGCAGCCGATGAAATCGTTCCGCAAGACGAACGGTCCAGGGCCGAAACCGCTGGTGGGCATAATGCTCGCGCCTGCTTGACCGCCTCCGTCACCCACGGATGCGTTTCCAGCGCCAACGATATCTCCAGAGGAATTGATGTCGATAAACCCGAGAAGCACTACTGCCGCACGGCCCAGGTAATCTTGCGGCCACATGTCGCCGTAGGACCCCGTTCCATTGGAGTCGACGTACGCTCCCGAAACGTGCATGTCGGCGCTGTGATAATCGGAATTTTGAAACTGCAGATGACCTGTGGCTGCGGCGGACGTAACGTGATAGCCCACAACGTAAGAAGTGGCCGCCCGCATATGATGAGGGGTCGTAAGCATCGCACGTTGCCATCCGCTTGCTGTTTCCCGAGTACTCGTTGCGGCCGCCAATAAGCTTCCGCTGGTGGTCCAAAGCGCGAAATGATGGCTGTTGGCCTTTTCCGCGGACAACTTCAAAAACCGAAATCCGCACAGGTACTGATCGGCATCGTTTGTGAATGTGAGACCTAGGTCAAAAGAGCCCGTCGAACTAGCCGGAATTTGTACAGCCGCATTGCTGGATGCATACAGACTGGCGGTCGACGAGCAGTTCGATGCCGCGGAAACGATCGGGTCGATGTAATAGAAGTCCGCTTCCCGTGTAGTTGGGAAGGTGAGAGCTGAGGTGCCCGCATTGTAAATGCCCGGTCCGTACGAGATGCCGATTCCAGACTGGTTGACCGCGACTACGTGATAATTGCGGACCCCGGAAACACGCGGCGTGACTCCGGGAGGAGCGACAATGTTTAAATCACCCGCCGGGGAGAAGTCCAGAAAGATGCGGTGATTGCCGCCGCTAATTGCCGTCCCTGACAGAGCGATAGATGCCGCGGAGGAAAGACCGTACGGCTTACCCGCATAGGTAGTGCCCTTGGCCACGGATGCCGATTTATGGCTGCCGGAAACTGTCAATCCAGAAATCGTTTGATGCCAAAGCGTGGCGATTCCGAGATAGCTATTCACGACCGCCGTTCGCGCTCCGTTCCAGCCCATTACGCTTGAAGTACGGAACGGCGTTTGCGGCGTATCCATCCAGCATCGATCCCACCAAATATTCGAGGTGTTCCAGTCCGAGGAATAGAACTCCCCCCCTTCCATGGGATCGCCGGACACAGAGGGCTCCGTTACGTCTGTGTAGCTGGCGTGGATGCCGACGAACAGGATGTTCGAGGTCATCGGGTCGGTGTTGAAATCTCCCAAGATGAGCATCGGGCCTGCCGGCATTCGGCGCCACTTGCAGGTTTCCCATGAGCGGAGCCCATTCGCTAGGCGCGGTAGGAACTCCCGAACCGTCAGGCTTGCCTTGCAGCAATGTTCCGGGGGGCACGAATTTCGAATCCGGCGTGGAGGTGCGAACGATCACCCAATGAAGTTTACGAGGCCACTTGGCATACCGCATTTTGCCGCCGCCCGCATCCGCAAGGGTAATCAGACTCCCGTGAGAGAAAGAACAGGCCGGTGCGGTTCCGTTTGTCGGCCCCGGACACGTGTAGACCTGAAAAGTATTCGCATCGAGAACGTGAACGAACAGCGGAATTGCCCGAGGAAAAGGAATAGCGTTGTTGTTGCCGGCCTCCTTGCAGTTCGACGGATTCGCCTTGTAGTCCCCAGGCAGGCATCCGTAGGAAACACCGAAGACCGCCTGGGAGCCCTCGGCGAATCCGTGCTTGGTTACCGAGATGGAATTGGGGTTAGTCCTGGCGCTCGAAGTGTTTACCTGGCTCGAATTGAACTCGACGGTATCGCAACTATCCGGCCAAGTTCCCTCACCGCCCCACGGGCCGATCGCGTTCAGAGAAGATGCGTTCACTCCTGCCGGAAGATTGATAACTGTTCCGGTTTTGCACTGGTTTTCAAGCGCGGCGAACAGGCATTTCTGAAAGCCGCTCGCACAGGCTCCGGAACCAACCGTAGTGATCGCGTACTTGGCGATATCGGGCGGATACACGACGGAAAATGACGCCGGTGCAATCGGCGGCGCTGGATGAATCGCGGGTAAGGGGAGCAGAGTGACCGTTACGCTTTGTCCGCCAGTTGAATAGTTGCCATTGCTGTTGCTCACCTCAGGGCAGAACTGGTACAGATGCCCGGCGGTGAGGCCGCCCACAGACATTTGATAGGCGCCCCAGTCCTTGGTGCTGCCGCCGGAATAGTAGTTTGGCTCGACAGACCCGCTTCTTCCGTCGGTGCAGTTTGCCGCGGGGTTCTCCGTCTTATCCAGATAGCGGATGTGCCCGTATCTCCAGGTCGCCGATGTCAGAAAGTCGATCCGAATGGAGCCGTGCGAAAGCGAGTCGTAGGTAACGCTCGTAACGGTTTGCGCCCGCGCAACAACCGCCAGCAGGAACACCGAGATAACGACGCGCATGACCTTTATCATGCCTGACGCCGCGATCGTTTTTCAGATTCTGCACCGCGTCTGAGCCGCGGCCGGGAGGAGCGCAAACGTATCTGCGCCCCCAATCTTGCGTATTACCAGTTGTTCACGAGGTTCGTCGCGTTGACAGACCCGATTCCGGTTGCGAAATCCCAACCGGTCTTCGTCCCGTAAGCGGGCGAGTAGGAGGAGTTGGATGTAGACAGCACGCCGTACGTACCTGACGGTTTGTAGCAACTGTGAGTGCCGGTGCAATTCACGTCCATGTCTCCCTGCGTAACGTCATAGAAATTGCAGCCACTCCCCGCGGCATTGCCATTTCTGGAATTGCAAGTGCTGCTTCCACCGGTTCCATATTCTGCGGCGGCCAGCTTGTAATACGTAGGGTTCGGATTGCCCTGTCTTCCGTGCTTCTGATTGACGAGCGCTTGAATGCCTGCCATGATCGGCGCCGCAAACGAAGTTCCTCCGGCGCCGGCCCAGGTGCTCGGAGCGCCCGAACAGGATGCGCCGCCGCTTGCCGTGTCGGTAAAGCAGTACACGTAATAATGTCCCCACACTCCGTTCGCCGCAAACAGCGATACATCCGGAATGTCTCGCATGCCGTCGCTCGGGTTGCCCAGGATCGATTGCCATGAGGGCTTGGCGTACCCTTTACAGCTTCCACTCACCACGCCCGACGTCGTCGCCGATCCCGTCGCGCAACCACTTGGGCCGCCACTGCCGGATGCGGTAGTCAAATAATCCGCTTCCCCGGTACTGCTGTTGCAGAACCCGTTTGAGCCATAGGTAGTGCTATATCCATACGCATTCGCCAACAGTACGCTCGCACAGGAATCATTCCAAGGAATCTCCGGAATGTACGACTTCGCCGATTCATAGGTCGATGTATTGGTGGAATTCCAGTACGTGCTGTTGCTTCCGGCAGAGCTATCGCCGAAATCCGTGCCGCCCACCGCGACGTTGTACGGCGTGGAGGCGAAACCGCTCACGCCTATGCCATGCGTTGCATTTGCCAGGTCCGCGTCACAACTGGCCGCGCCTTCATCGCCCGAGGAGACAAATACGGAGACGCCTTCCGAAACCGCCAACTGGTAGGCAGAGTTGTAGCTCGCGTTGGCCGACGCACCATTCTCCGCCTCGCATTCGCCATAACTCACGCTCATGATTGCCGGTGGTGTGGAACTCTCGTTCAGCAGGTTTTGAATCGCAATCAAACCTCCGAAGGTGGTGCGCGTGTCTTTGCAGGAAGCCAGTTCGATCACCGCGCTCGGCGCCGCCGCGCCTGCCCATTCCGCGTCGAGCGTCGCTTCTCCATCGTTCCCTGCAACCACTCCCGGATTCGTGCATGTCTGCCCGCCTTTTGCTGGCGCCGGATGCACTTGGGTGAATGTCCCTGCATACGAGGAAAGGCCGAACTTGCTGCGGAACGTCGATACATCCGACGTCTTGTACACATTCGTATTCTCAATCACTACAATCGTCTGCCCGTGGCCCGACGTGCCGGCCTTAAATAAAGGATTAAAGTTGTAGATGGTGGCCAAGTCCGCGGGCACGACGGCTTCATAAGTGCTGCCGCCCGAAGTAAACGTGTATTGCTTGCGCGGCTTGTTCATCGGACGCGGCATGAAGTCGGTCAGCGAAACAACTCCGGCGATCGCGGGCGCCAGCGCAGCGGGTATCTGCGGATCCCTCATGTTGGCGATGTGTGCCGCCCCGTTCACATCCAGATGATGGATTTCCGTGTGGAACGCCTCCGTAACGGCGCCTGCGGTTCCCGAGAAATCGATCGTCATGTGGCTGGCATAAACAGTGTTCACTGTCAAACCGTGCGATTCTAACCAAGCCGTGATTGCATTCAAATCTTCCGACGCCACGCCGAACCGCTGCCCGAACTGCTCCGCCGTCAGCCACTTGTGGTAATTCGCGGAGCCTGGTTCGGTCAACTCCGAAAGGAATGTCTCGAGGGACTGCTCCTGCTCCGGTGAGCGCCGAAGCTGCAACAACACGTGATCGAGCGGTAGATTGTCCACAACCCGTCCTCTATCGTTGGCCGCGTTCGCAACCGAACGCGTATTGCCCGCGAGCGTGACGAGCTTCGCTTCGTCGATGCCTTGCGTGATAAGCGGACGCGCGGCCCCGCCGGACTCCGCGGCGGCGGAAAGGAAACACAGGCCCAAAACGGCGCCAGTGAGCAGAATGCTTCTATGAACCATGAATTACCTCGTTTTTACGGGACAGGAAAGGTGATCGCGCTTGTCTGCGTGTGTTTGGAAGATAACATATGTACACTACAACCTACAAACGGTGGTTGTCGAAAATCTTCCGCGCCTGCCCGACTGCCGCGCGGCATATGATGCAGTTATGACTGCTCAAGGGCTGAGTCGCAAAATAGAAACTCGTCAATTAGGCTCAGTTGGCCCGAAGGTTTATCCCATCGCGCTCGGCTGTATGGGTATGTCCGGCATGTATGGCCGAGCAGACGAAGATGAAAGTATCGCCACTATTCACGCAGCGCTAGATAGTGGAGTAACCCTCCTTGACACCGGCGATTTCTACGGCATGGGCCACAATGAGATGCTCATTGGACGGGCACTCAAAGGACGCCGTGATGCCGTCCTGCTCTCGGTGAAATTTGGAGCCATGCGTGGTCCCGACGGCAGTTGGATCGGCTTCGATTCCCATCCTGCGTCAGTGAAGAACTTTCTGGCGTACAGCCTGAAGCGTCTTGGAGTAGATCACGTCGACATTTATCGGCCTTCACGCCTTGATCCGAAGGTCCCGATTGAAGACACCATCGGAACCATTGCCGACTTAATCAAAGCCGGCTACGTGCGCTTCATTGGTTTATCTGAAGTGGGCGTTGACACCATCCGGCGAGCGCAAGCTGTTCATCCCATCAGCGATTTGCAGATCGAATACGCCATCGTCAGCCGCGGACCGGAGGGCGCCATCTTCCCAGCTCTCGAAGAGCTGGGTATCGGCGTAACGGCGTATGGAGTGCTTTCCCGTGGGTTGCTCAGCGGTTCTCTGCCGGGTCGCGAAGGCGATCTGCGGGCGCATCTGCCTCGCTTCCGCGGAGACAATCTGGAACAGAATAGGCGGGTGATGGATGTGCTGAAGACCCTTTCCGCAGAGAAAGGTGTCACACCTACGCAGTTGGCCATTGCCTGGGTTCTGGCGAAATCGAAGAGCATCGTCCCGGTGATTGGCGCGCGCACGCGAACTCAACTTGAGGAATCGTTGCAAGCTGTCGATGTGCAATTGTCGCCGGAGGATCTGACCAGGATCGAAGAAGCGGTTCCGCCAGTCGCCGGAACGCGGTATGACGCGAACCAGATGAAGATGCTCGACAGCGAACGCTAAAAGTCCTGCGTCAACACAGCCATGCCGGCTGAGTTCGTTATACCCTTCGACGCCAGAATCTCGAGGATGCGCTTCGGATAGACGACGCTATGCTCAAAGGTCTTTGAGCAGATTTGCACCGTTCTAATGATCGCTTCCAAACCGAATGCGTCGCCATGATAGCCGGCCGCTCCGATGAGCATCGCTTTCACGATGGCAAAATATGATCCCATCAGGATGTATTGCCCCGTGATGGCCCGTGGCGACTCCAGATTGAGAGCCCGATTCAGGCTCTGCGACCCGAATGGAAACAGTGCCTTGAACGCTCCGTTCACAACATAGTGCTCCAGCACGTATTCGTGCTGACTCATGGCCGGAACATAAGATTGCCGGTACGCTTCGGCGTACTGCGCTCCTAGTTTGTGCAGTGTCGTGTCCGGGCTCCAGCGGATTCCCTTGAGGAACTCTTCGTACAGTTCGAAGAAGCGCCGGTGGGTGAAATCGGATTTCACGCGCTCTCGAATCAGCTCGAGTACGATCTCCAGTTGAGCGGCGGGATCAGCGGTGCAGCGCCTGAGGTGTTCATCGAAAAGTCCTCCGTCGATAGCGCAATCAAAGCCTTGGAGGACATTCTGTGTCGATTCAAAGTCTGCTGCGCCTGCGATTTCGTTCAGCTTGTCGCAAACATGCCCCAGAAGAATAAGCCGCTTCGCAACCGCGTACCTGCGGTATTGCAGCAGGCGCTGAACGAATTTACGGACCTGCATGACTTGCGTACCCGAGAAAGCGCTGTTGTAAAGGCGGCCGTGACTCGGCTCCGCCACTGCCGCGCGATGTTCGGTTGGGTCCGCTTCGAGCACCGAGAACTGGAGCGGCGCAGGATTGGTAAGGGCCAGGCGGGCGGCTTCTGGGCACGCCAAATCGAGCGAACGTTCAAGAACGCCATTCAGCAGGTTGGTCACTCGCGGGAACGAGGCGCATGCGGCTCCCAGATAACCCTCACCCAAACGCTGCTGGATGGAGCAGAGGCCCTCCGACAGAAATGTGCAGCGCCCACCCGAGGTTGCGAACACTGCGTAGTGATCGTCGCTTGTGCGCGCCGGGTTAATCGTGACTAACTGCTGGAATTTCGGCTTCAGGACAGGATCGGTGGATCGCCGATATTTCCCGTAGGTGTCTTTGTCGATCCCGACTCGCCATCCCTCGCAGCACGTATCCGGACAAGCGTCAGCCAGACAGTGAAAATGCCTGTAATATTCAGGCTCTACCTGCTCAAATTGCTCCGGCTGAGGGTCATCGCGCTGGTTCACCAGGACAGAGTGCTTCCTGCTAAAGGGTAGAAAGGAAGATCGACAAATCTCAGGTGAACGTTTGGCCTGAGCCGGTTTAGATCACCCGCTTCTTCCAGCGACCCAACAGGAACATCGACACGCCCATCACCGTGATGAGAGCCTCGGCGCATGGTATGGCCGTAAACACGCCGCGCACTTGCATGTGAGCGCGAAAGGCCAGCGTCCACGCGAGCGGAATTTCACAACACCAGAATCCGGCGATGTTGATCAATGTCGGCGTTACGGTATCGCCCGCACCGTTGAAGGTCTGCACCATGACCATACCGATCGCATACGCCAAGTTACCGAAGGCAATGATCCGCAAGCAACTCACGGCATATCGCGCCACCACGGCATCGGAGGTGAACGCTGCCACGATTTGCGTCGGGAAAGCGATAAAGATGAACGCGACGACACCCAGGACGAGCATGTTGTACGAGACGGTCAAGTACACCGCTCGCACCGCGCGTTGAGGCTTTTTGGCTCCCAGGTTCTGTCCGACCATCGTGGCGGCGGCGCCGCTCAATCCCCACGACGGCAGAATCGCGAAAATGAAGATCCGAATGCCGATGGTGTAGCCCGCTACCGCCGCGCTGCCGAAGGCACTGATGATTCGCACCAATACAATCCAACTGGTATGCGCGACGGCAAACTGCAGCACGCCGGTCGAGGACACACGGATGAGGGCAGCGAAGACGCTGGGTACAAATCGTACGTTCCGCAGCCGAATGGCAATCCGGCTGTGCCCGCGCGTCAGAATCCAGAACTGATAGAGCACTCCCGATGAACGCCCGATGAGCGTAGAAACGGCGGCGCCCGTTACTCCGAGGGCGGGGAAGGGACCCAAGCCGAAAATAAAACACGGATCGAGCAGCAGGTTAATCACGTTCGAAACCCAGAGGACCCGCATAGCAACGGACGCATCCCCCGCGCCGCGGAAGATGGCGTTATTCAAGAACAACAGCACGACACTGATCGTGCCGCCGAACACGACGGATGTGTAGCGATGGCCGCTGGCGATGAGATCGGGAGATCCGCCCATCAGACGGAGCAAGGTGGACGAAAACCAGAAACCAGGTATGCCCATCAAGAGAGCGATGGTGACGCCGAGCAAAATGGACTGCGTGGCGGCCGTAACAGCGCCCTCATGATCCTTCTCCCCTACGCGTCGCGCCACCATGGCGGTTGTGGACATACTGACGCCGAGAGCAACCGAGAAGACGAGAGTCAACATCGATTCCGTGAGGCCCACGGTGGCGACTGCGGTCGATCCAAGCCGGCTGACCCAGAACACGTCTACGATCGCGAAGAGCGACTCCATCAGCATTTCGAGCACCATCGGGACAGCAAGCAGCAAGACCGCGCGGCTGATGGACCCCTCGGTGAAGTCCTGCTGCGTGCCCTTGATTGCCTCCACGATGGATTGCCAGACGGTGGGGCGATGTTCCTCGACACTGAGTACAGCCATGAGAAGCGCCTCCTTCGGCGCTTACGAGCTAGCCCGAGCACACGGTTCATGTGTGCTCGGAAAGAAGATCTGAATTTTTGGTTAACGGAGGCTGCGGCTGAAAGTTACCGCTGCCGAATGATGGATGGCGGCGCCGCAAGCGAGAACGCGACCGCAGCGACCGTGCCGTCCGGGTGAGAACGTTTGGCGGTCAGCGGGCTGGGTGCACTCTTACGCATGGGAGAAACGACCTTTTGATTACTATACCCAGCAATCGTTGTCCACGCAAGAGCTTTTCTCGAGCGTGTAGCGATCTCAAGGCCTCGTGTAGAGATGCACGGCGTAATGCATCATTGCGCTAGAGACTTTGTACTTCCGCAGGTCTTCCATTCAAGCTGTAGAAGCAGTACGATGTGCAGCCACAGGTCAGCCGACGTAAGCAGAGCCGGTGAGAGCGCATGCTGCGGCCGTGGTGAATGGGTTAAACGAGGAGAAGGGCACCGGCTCGGGCCCGTCGGTCAACGGACGGCGTGTAGGTCTCGCGCCGCGACTTCGGGTAGTTCGGTTGAAAATTTGAGAACGTACTCCGGCGTAAACATGGGCGCCACGTGCTCGTGCTCGCACTGACAGTAGTTCCGTTCGATTCCCTGTGCTACGGCCTGCGCGCAGTAATCACTGCAAAATAGTTTCCCATCTTGTACACTGCACTCGCACATTCCATTGGCGCATCGGGCTTGCTTTTGCATTGTCGGTCTCCCAGGACTCTTTTCGGTTACCGAGGATTATTTAAGAGGCGTGCAAGCGCTATCGAACGGAGATGCTTGCAGGCGTTCTCACATTGTCCACAACGTTACGCTCAAGTCGCATCCTAGATCTGTGCGTAGAGAAACCTACGCGCGGCGTAAACCATTCAGACGCGACAAAATTTATCTTTCGCACGACAGAGACGCGGAGTTACAGGTGAACTCGCCAACGTTTCAGAAAATCAGGCCGTTATTTGAAAACTCTCTGTTGGTAAACGTATCACGATTTTTACTGGCGCACTAGATCAATAAACATTAATTCAAGAAATCTGTGCCCGAGGCTGGCGATCAGCAGCGGCGGCGAAGGAACCACAAACCGACGGAAGCGGAGGCCCAGAGGGCGGTTGCGGCCGTGAGGACGAAAGCGGGTTTGTAATGGGGAAGAACGCTCCAGACGAGAACGGCAAACAGAAACAAGGCCAGGCTTCCCAACGCGGCACCAGCGGCTTCGAGGGCGGCGGCATCACGGCCCCGTTGTTTGCCGTTCATTCCCTTCTGCTGCTTCTTTTCCCGTTGATGTTTCTCGATCAGTGTGGCGCTGGCGGGGAAGATGGCCGGAAAAGCGAGGAAGAGGCCACCAACCGTAGGTCCAAATTCCTTCGCGATTACGCCTGCAGCGGCAGTAATGAAACCGCCGAACAGAAACCGGAGGGCGTACTCGTACCAGCGGGTCTCACGAACAGTGGAGGTATCGAAGGTGACGATCACGTTTCGGCGCTCATTTCAGGAACACGAACCAGAGGCCAAACGCGACCCCGAACCAGACGGCCGTACAGGAGAGAGTAGCAGTGAGGGCAGGGAAATGCCGGCGTTTGAGTAACAAGACGACGACGATGCTGTAACAAAAGAATGCGACCGCGCCGGCCAGCATGGAGCGAGCTTCAAGACTGGCGTAGGCAGCCCCGTTCTTTGAAACCGTGAGCGCCAAGGTTGCCAGGGCGACGGAGGGCGCGGCTCCGAAGAGTCCGGCGAAGGATTTTGGTTTGAATAGATTGCCGAGGACGGCGAAAGCAGAAACGATGATGCCGCCGACTAAAAAGCGAACGACTACTTCATTGAGCAAGGCTTGACAGGGTTGTCCGTACCGCGATTGTAACAGTCAAGCAGCAGCAAAGCGGGGCTACCATGTGGGTGTGCAACGAATCGCGGGCGTGGAACGGATCGTTTGGATAGTTTGCGTGGTTGTGGTGGTTGCCGGGCTAGGGTTGTTCGACGCCGGCGCGTATCGCAGCTTGAAGGAGATGCGCGGCGAGTTGAGAGCGCTCCAGCAGGAGGTGAATGACGCAACCAGAACCGCAAAAGAAGAATCGGCGGCGGTAGCAGCATCGAGCAAGAGCGCGGAAGAAGCGGCGGCGCGTGCGGCGGTGGCGGCACAGGGGCGAGAGCAAGCGGAATCGGGGCGGGCACAGGCGGAATCCGGACGCGCGCAAGCCGAGGTGGCGGCGCAGCAAGCGAATGAACAGACGCGGCAGGCGCAAGAAAAGATGGCGCAAATGCAGCGCGAGCGGGAAGCGGAACTCAACCGGATGCAAGAGGCGTTGAACCGGGTGGTGGAGACGCATCGCACGCCGAACGGGATGATCATTTCATTGCCCAATTCTATTTTTCGCTTTGACTTCGACAAGGCGGATTTGAATCAGCACAACCGCGAATTACTCAGCCGTATTGCGGGGATTCTGCTCATCTCGAAGGGCTATGGGCTTTCGGTGTTTGGCTATACGGACGATGTGGGCACGGCGGCGTACAATCAGCAACTGTCGTTGCGGCGCGCCAAAGCGGTGGAAGAGTATCTAGTGCAGGCGGGGATCGATCCGGCGATTATCAACGTGAAGGGCTATGGGAAGACGAGTCCGCTGGTGGAAGGCACCAGCGGCGATCATCGGGCGCAGAACCGGCGGGTGGAGATTGCGCTGACGGATAGCTCGATTCATTTCGACGGGGCGCCCGATCACGCACAGTAAGTTTGAGACATGCAAGCGACCGTTCAACTCTCGCTGGATTTAACAACACTTGAAGAGGCAATTCAGACCGCGGAGATGGCTCTCCGTGCGGGTGTGGATTGGCTGGAAGCGGGGACGCCGCTGATTATCGCGGAAGGGACCCGCGGCGTTCGCGAATTGCGCGCGCGCCATCCGGATGTTCCGATCGTGGCGGATTTGAAGATCATGGACGGCGCTTATCTGGAGACGGAAATGATGGCGAAAGCGGGCGCGAACATGGTGGTGGTGATGGGGCAAGCGCACCCGGAATCGATTGAATTGGCGGTCAAAGCCGGGCACGATTTTGGCGTCAAGGTGATGGGCGACAACATGAACATGCCGGACCCGGTGGAAGGCGCGAAACAACTGGAAGAGTTGGGTTGCGATTACATCGTGCATCACATTGGATTCGATTGGCGAACGGTGCGGCGGGAACGGCATGTGGCGGCCGCGACACCGCTCGAACGCTTGCGCGAGATTGTTGAGGCAGTGAAGATTCCGGTACAAGCGGTAGGCGGACTGACAGTGGAACAGGCGGTGGAAACGCCCGCCTATGGCGCGCCGATGGTGGTGATCGGCGCACCGCTGGCGATCGATGCGCATGCGTTTCGAAGCGCAACGGGAGACTTGGAGGAAATGCTCAGATTGATTTGTGAGAAAGTCCATGCGTACGGGGATATCGGCGTATGAGCACCAGTATGCCGGCTCTGGTGAACTACGGGCGCGAGCCGCTTTCGGTTGAGTTGCGCGAGGTAAAAATTCCGGAGTTTGAAGATCGGGATGTGTTGCTGCGAGTGGGGGCGGTGAGCATCTGCGGCAGCGATTTGCACCAATGGCGCGGCGCGCATAGCTGGCCCGTGAATTATCCATGCATTCTAGGGCATGAATTTGCGGGAACGGTTGCGAAGGTTGGTTCGGCCGTCAAGAACTTCAAAGAAGGCGATCGAGTGGTGAGCGAGACGGCGGCGGTGATCGATGAATCGTCTCCTCTGAGCCGGGCGGGATTGTATAACTTAGATCCCTCGCGGCGCGGCTTCGGCTATGGCGTGGATGGCGCGATGACGGAATATGTGCGGGTGCCGGAGCGGTGTTTGCATCGCATTCCCGAGTCGCTGCCGTTTCACAAGGCGGCGTTGACGGAACCATGCTGCGTGGCTTACAACGCCGTGTGCGTGAATGGGCGAATTCGTCCGGGCGATTCCGTGCTTGTATTAGGTCCCGGGCCGATTGGGCTGCTTTGCACGAAAATGGCGAAGCTGAGCGGGGCGGGACATTTGATCGTCGCGGGACTCCCGGCTGATAAGCAGCGGTTGGAGGTCGCGCGGCAATTGGGGGCGGATGCGGCACTGGATGGCGGCGTGATTGAGTACGTCGCAACTGTCGGGGATGGGCTTGGAGTAGATGTGGCGATTGATGCTTCGGGCGCTTCGGCAACGCTGCAGTTGGCATTGCAGGCGGTTCGGCCGGCGGGGCAAATCATCAAGGTGGGTTGGGGACCGCAGCCGTTGCAGTTCAGCCTGGATCCACTGGTGCAGAAGAACATCACGCTTTCGGGCAGCTTCTCGCATAACTGGCCGATTTGGGAGCGCGTCATTTCGATGATCGTGTCGGGTCAGATCGATTTGGACCCGGTGATCAGCCGCGTCTGCGACCTGCCGCATTGGCACGAGTGCTTTGAGAAGATGCACGCCGGTGAGTATGTGAAGGCAGTTTTGACAACCTGATGCCGCTGAAGATTTCGGCTTTTCCCAAGTGCTATCTCGAGGAAATCTCCACCGGACGCATGACGGTGTTCGAGTGGATTGCCATGGCGAAAAATCTCGATGCAGATGGCCTGGAGATGTATCAAGGGTTCTTCACGAGTCTCGAAGATGGGTATCTAGAGAAGGTCGGCGGTGCGATTCAAGCGGCTGGTTTTGCGATGCCGATGCTGTGCTGTTCGCCTGATTTTACGGCGCCTGATGCGGAGGCGCGAAAGCGCGAAGTGGAGCGCGAAGCCGGGATGATTCGGGTCACGCGCAAGCTCGGCGGACCGGGCGCTGTGTGCCGGGTTTTGAGCGGGCAGCGGTATCCGGAGGTCTCGTGGGAGCAAGGCCGGGAGTGGGTTGTCGGCGCTATCGAGCAACTGCTTCCCGTGGCCAACGAGTATGACGTGGTACTGGGAATGGAGAACCACTATAAGGATGGCTTCTGGACCTACCCGGAATTTGCGCAGAAGATGGATCGCTTCGTTGGGATCGTTGATGCGATTGCGGATCGCAGCCATTTCGGCGTGCAGTACGATCCATCGAATGCCATTGTGGCGGGTGACGATCCGTTGGAGTTGCTGACGCAGCTGGCGGATCGCGTGGTGAGTATGCACGCGAGTGACAGATATCTGGAAGCAGGGACGACACTCGAAGATCTGCGCCAGAGCGATGGCACTCTCGGTTATTCAGCCAATCTTCGGCACGGTGTCACTGGGAAGGGACTGAATGATTACGATGCGATTTTTAGTGTTTTGGCACGGCATGGATATCGCGGCTGGGTGAGTATCGAGGACGGCATGAACGGGATGGAAGAAATGGCAGAGTCGCTCCAATTTCTGCGTAGCATGTCGGATCGTTACTTTTCCTGAAGGAGAACATCAATGAGCTCGCAACCGGAGTATCCGTATCTCACACGGCTGGACGTGCTTTATCCGCCGCTGCAGGTTATCGATGAGAAGGGATTGGCGGATGCCGCTCCGCACAAGTGGTACAACCAGACGCTTTGCGGTGTGAACGAATCAGTGGTTCGGTTGGGTGTGATTGAAGGCGAGTATCACTGGCACAAACACGATTCGGATGACGAGTTCTTTTACGTGGTTGAAGGGAAGTTGCTGATTGATCTGGAAGAGCGCGTGGTGGAGTTAAGCCCCAGGCAGGGCATCGTGGTTCCGAAAGGCGTGATGCACCGTACGAGGGCGCCAGAACGAACGGTAATTCTGATGGTGGAAAATGCCGGCATCATCCCAACGGGGAACTGACCCTATCTCAGAATGAGGCCGGCAGTACGGCGTTAGTTGACGGCCATTTTACGGAGCAACTTGAAGTTTTCGAGCATCTTGCCGGTTCCGAGAACGACGGAGGCCAGGGGTTCGTCGGCCATGAGGACGGGCATGCCGGTTTCGACACGAATGCGTTCGTCGAGATTCTTCAGCAATGAGCCGCCGCCGGTGAGGATGATGCCGCGTTCGCTGATATCGGCGCTGAGTTCCGGTGGAGTACGTTCAAGCGCGCCGCGGATGGCACCGATAATCGCAACCACGCATTCCGAGAGCGCTTCGCGAATTTCGGCATCTTGCAACGTGAGCGTTTTGGGCAGTCCATGGACCAGATCGCGTCCCTTTACCTCCACCGTGATCGGCTGATCGAGCGGATGGGCGGAGCCAATTTCCATCTTGATGTTTTCAGCCGTACGCTCGCCGATTAACAGGTTGTACTTGCGCTTGACGTATTGCATGACGGCGTCGTCCATTTGATTCCCGGCCACACGCAGCGAGCGGGAATAGACGATTCCGGAGAGCGAGATGACGGCGATATCGGTGGTTCCGCCGCCGATATCGACGACCATATTTCCACTGGGTTCCGTAACGGGAAGGCCGGCGCCGAGTGCGGCGACCATGGCTTGCTCGACCAGGTGTACCTCGCTCGCTTTGGCTCGATAGGTGGAATCGAGGACCGCTCTTTTTTCCACTTCCGTGGTTTCGCTCGGAACTCCGATCACGATGCGCGGATGGACCAGACTCTTGCGCTTGTGGGCCTTATGAATGAAGTAGTTGAGCATGCGCTCAGCCATTTTGAAATCGGCGATTACGCCATCGCGCAAAGGCCGTATCGCGACGACGTTCGCGGGGGTTCGGCCGAGCATCTGCTTGGCTTCAGCACCGCACCCGACGATCTCGCCGGTGGTGCGGTTGACCGCGACGATGGACGGTTCATTCAAAACGATTCCCTTCCCCGCTATATAGACGAGGGTATTTGCTGTACCGAGGTCGATAGCCAGATCAGAGGAGAAAACCCGGAGCAAGGAGCGGTAAGTCATGTGATCTTATCCAGTTAGTGAACTAATCGGGAGATGCGTCTCACAACTTCAGAGAATTTCCCTCGGATTCTTCGGGGAGACAGAGCCCTTAGCAGACGTGCACTACGGGGTCCTCAGGTGGCGAGTAGTACAACAAGGAAGGATGCGGATCTTCGGAATTCAGAGTTTGGCGCTGGCTGTTCTGACGTTGGCCGGGGTACCGATTTGGGCGCAGGATTGGGCGCGGCAAGCGGTGGAGAAATCGCCGCGGCACCGGGAGTGGGTGACGGTCGACCACGGAGGACGCGCTGTGCAGACGTTCGTGGTTTACCCGGAGACGAAAAAGAAGACGCCGGTGGTGCTGATTATTCATGAGATTTTCGGCCACACCGATTGGGTGCAGGATTTGGCGGACCAGGTGGCGGCCGCCGGGTACATCGCGGTGGCGCCGGACCTTCTCTCCGGGATGGGACCGAATGGTGGCGGGACGTCGAGTTTTGCACCGGAGGATGTCATTAAGAAGGTGAGTGGCCTGGACGCCGCGCAAATTACGACGGATTTGAATGCAGTGGCGGATTACGCGCTCAAATTTCCGTCGGCGAACGGAAAATTATTTGTCGCCGGTTTCTGCTGGGGAGGCGGGCAGAGTTTTCGGTTTGCGACAAATCGCGCCGGGCTTGTCGGCCGCGTTTGTGTTCTATGGACCGCCGCCGGATAAGGACGCGATGGCGAAGATTACCGCGCCCGTGTATGGATTTTATGCCGGCGAAGATTCACGCATCGATGCGACCATTCCCGCGACGAAGGATGCAATGAAGGAATTGGGGAAAACATACGAGGTTGTGGTATATGAGGGCGCGGGTCATGGATTCATGCGCGAAGGCGAGGACCCGGGCAGCACGCAAGCGCATCATGCAGCGAACGTGAAGGCGCGTGGCGAGGCGTGGGAGCGCTGGAAGAAGTTGTTGAAGGAACGTTCGTAAGCAGCACCAGATGTTTGGCCCCCTCAGCCGTCGTGAAGTCCTGGCAGGCGTGGCGCTGCTTCCGTTGGCAGCGGCGCCCGCAACGCGCCGAGTTCGATTGGGCGGCCCCATCTTTCTAAAGTCGGGCGACCCGCGGGAACTGGCGCGCGAGCACCGGCGTTTGGGATACAGCGCGGCTTACTGTCCATCTGACTTGAAGGCGGGCGATACGGCGAGTATCGAAGCGGCGAAGAAGGCGTTCGCCAGCGAAGACGTGACGATTGCGGAAGTGGGCGCATGGGTCAACATGCTGGATGCCGATGCCGGGCAGCGGCGCGCTCACATGCAATACGTGGCAGAGAGATTGGCCCTAGCCGATGAAGTGGGAGCGCGCTGTTGCGTGGACATTGGCGGATCTTACAATCCGGTGCTGTGGGATGGGCCCGATCCGAAGAATTTGAGCCAAGGCTATTTCGACGCGACGGTGGAAAACTGCCGCTATTTAATCGATACCGTGAAGCCGACCCGGACTAAGTTCAGCATCGAGATGATGGGTTGGAGTTTGCCGAACACGGCCGATTCGTACATGAAGCTGATCCGCGCTGTGGATCGCGGCGCGTTCGGGGCGCATGTCGATGTCTGCAACATTATCGATAGCCCGGAGCGTTACTACTCGAACACAGCAGTTATCAATGATGTATTCGAAAAATTAGGCCGGTGGATCTTGTCCTGCCACGCGAAAGATGTGGGGCCGCACGCGACACACTTCACGGAGACCATTCCGGGACGCGGCGGAATCGATTACAAGGCTTACCTGACGAATATTGCGGCGCTCCCGGCAGAGACTCCGCTGATGTTGGAGCATTTGAAAACGGCGGAGGAATACGATGAAGGGCGTAGGTATATCCAGAAGACTGCTGCCGAGTGCGGCGTCGTGCTGGCGTGACGCTGTGTCGAGTGCGCGCTCCCTCACCGTCGCGCCTGAGTGAGCGGGTGTTCTCATTGAATAGAAAGAGCAAGTAAGGAAAGAGAGCTTATGAAGAGCAAGGGAATTAGCAGGCGGCATTTCTTTTACGGAACGCTTTTGGCGGGTGCAGTTCCTCTGGGTGGATTTGGCAGTGTGCCATCACTCAAGAATCTGGGCTATAAGTCGCCTAACGAAAAGCTGAATATTGCATCCATCGGGGCAGGCGGGAAGGCGACCAGCGACATAGAGGCTTGTGGCCAGACGGAGAACATCGTTGCGCTGTGCGATGTGGATGAAGTACGGGCGCAGAAGATTTACGCACAATATCCGAGCGTGCCGAAGTACAAAGATTTCCGGATGATGCTGGATAAAGAGGCCGGCAACGTGGATGCGGTGATTGTGACGATTCCGGACCATATGCACACGGCGGCCGCCATCGCGGCGATGGAGCGGGGCAAACATGTGTATGTGCAGAAGCCGCTGGCGCATACGGTGTGGGAATGCCGCGAGTTGCTGAAGGCCGCGGAGAAGTACGGCGTTGCCACGCAGATGGGCAACCAGGGCTATTCGAACGAGGGTACCCGCCAGTGCGCCGAAATGATCTGGTCGGGCGCGATTGGAAATGTCACCGAGGTGCATGCGTGGACCAACCGGCCAGCTTGGCCGCAGGGAATCCAGGGTGTGCCGCCCTCCACTCCCGTGCCGGGGACGCTGGACTGGGATCTCTGGTTGGGTGTGGCGAAAGAACGGCCGTATAGCGAGGACTATTTGCCGTTTAGCTGGCGCGGCTTTTTCGACTTCGGTTCCGGCGCGCTGGGAGATATGGCGTGTCATATTTTAGGCGCCCCGAACATGGCATTGCGGCTGGGATCGCCCACGTCGGTGGAGTGCGTCAAGCAGGAAGGCACCAGCGAGATTTACTTCCCGAGCAAATCGGTGGTGCGGTTCGATTTTCCGGAGCGGCCGGGAATGCCTCCAGTGAAAATTTTCTGGTACGACGCGATGAGGGAGGATCAGCCGACCTTCGCGGGAGCGCCGCAGGGTGAAATTTTGGGCGATCTTCCACGCTGGAAGGCCGGGCGGCCCCATTCCGGCTTAAAACCCGCGGAGCATCAGATCATCGGCGGGGTTTTCACAGACGAATTCTTTACAGCGACTGAACCGCCGCCCGAAGCACCGCGGCCGCCGCGTACGCCGCCAGCCGATATGACTGAGCATCAGCAAAAAGAGGCGGAGTGGATGAGGCTGATCAACAAAGGGACGAACGGCAGCCTTTTCAAGGGTGACAAAGGCATGATCACCACCGGGACTTACGGCGAATGGACGCGGCTGCTTCCTGTGGAACAGATGCGAGATTATGATTTCCCGCCGGAGTTTATTCCTCGGTCGCCGGGACATTACCGCGATTGGATTCGCGCGGCCAAGGGCGGAGTGCCGGCGTGTTCAAACTTCAGCGTATCGGCTCCGTTCACGGAATGGATTGCCCTCGGCGCGATTGCCACGCGTCTGAATTGCAAGTTGGAATGGGATGCCGAGAAAATGAAAATCACAAATAGCTCGGAAGCGAATGATCTCTTAAAGCCGTTTGTGCGGAAGGGTTGGAAGATCGGGTAGTGGGCGTGCGCGGCGTGCGCGCCGCTCACCAGCTATAAACGGACACCACTTCCGATTGTGCGGGCGCGTCGCCGACTACGGCGACGTGCAACACAATTTGCAGATTGTGATTGGGCCAGTACTTCGGGAGCGTTCCGAGAATGGGCGTGAGCGAATCCGGATCCGAGATGATTCGCCCCGCCTCCTCTGTTCCGTAGACGTTGAGACCGGCGCAGACCACGGTAAAACCGTTAGTCGCGGAATGCGGAAGCCGGCATAGGAGTATGTAATCCTCGGCGGAGCGTCCATCATCGGCCTTGTTCGTCAGGGTCCAGCGGCAACCGACCGATGCTTCGGCGATGCACGGCTTTCCTTCGGCTAGTAGTCGAAGCTGTAGCGCATATTCTTGGTCAGATCCATGGTCCAACGATTTGTATAGGCGCCAATCAGGACGGTGCCGGAGCCGCGCAGATCATTGAAATCCATTCTGCTGGCAAGGCGGACCCGCGACCCGGCGTGGTGCTGGGCGAAGAGAGAAGAGATGCGTAAGGCCGCTTGAGCATCGCCAAGCCCCACGTATTGGTTCACGGCTGGAACGAAATCAGAGCCATTCAACAGATCGGGCGAGACATTGATACGGCGCTGAACCGGCGGGGTCGGAGATCCGTTCCGGTTTCGATCCAATTGCTGCGCCCGTAACGAGGGCTGATAGACAATTGGGTGCGCGATGGCGATCATGAGCGGAGCTTTTTCCTGGAACGCCGGCTGCCAAAAGGCTTCGAAGGCCGCCGGGGGCCCGGACATGGCCCGCCACACGATGGCCGCCAGGCACGCAAGTAATATGGTTGCGCCCAGGATCCACACTTTGCGGTCGAACTGTATACGTCGTGGCAAAGCCGGCAAGTCCGGTTTGGCTGGCTCGTGGGGCAACTCTGTTTCGAGATCGGTGGTTGCGGCCGGTACGTGAGGCTGGAAGCTGGGAACGTAAGATCCGGCTGGAAGCTCGATGCGAAGCGGGTCACTGGCGCCCTCATCGATGTAATACTGCGCGAGGCGCTTACGCACTTCGCGGGCGCCCACTCGGACGATACTGTCTTCGCTGAGGTCTTCCGTCGCGTCTCTACCGAAGACGTGGACCGCGAGCGTTCGCTCCTTAAGAAGCTTACTGTCGCCCTCCAGTGTTTTCGAGACGACGTACCGCAGAAAGGTCTGACAGCGATTGCTGCTGCGGAAAACCCGGCTCGCGATGATACGGTCGAGCTCGCTCTGAACATCCTGCTGGCTCGGTTCACCCGTTAAAGACGGCGACTTAACGGCTGTTAACCCCATTGGCGTTTGCCCGATTATATACGAATTCAATCGAAGAACGGCTCTTTCACCGTGTATCCCCTGACATTCCAGCGGATCTGTGACATTATCTCGACTATTACTAGCTTTGCTCTATAAGCGTTCCGCCACTGGGTAGTACCGGTGTGGAGAACTCGCGCAAAGGATTAGGTCCAAGGAGACCCATGAGATATTCAGCTTTCAGAAAAGTGAGGATCCCGGCGTTCATTCCCGGGCTGCTGCTGCTCCTCCTGTGTGTGTGTATTCGACAACCTTTGATGGCGCAGTCCCAGCCCGTTAGCGGTACGGTCGTTGACCCGAGTGGCGCCGCCGTCGCCGGTGCTACCGTCACGATTACGGATTTGAACAAGAACCAGGTGGTCAAGACCACGACGACCGATGCGAATGGCCGGTTCAGCGAGTTGGACATCGAGCCGGGGCGGTACGAAGTCGCCATCGAGAGACCGGGGTTCAAAAAGACGACGGTGAGCTTTACCGTCGACGTGAACCGTCAAGTAGCGTTGGGAAATATCACCTTAACTGTCGGCGAGGTCAATCAGACGATAGCGGTGAACGAGGTAGCTCCGCCGGTAGACACCGATAGCATGGACAAGGCGTATCTGGTGAGCGAAGAGCAGATTTCGCAACTGCCCATGAATGGCCGCAACTGGATCGCGCTGATGAACACAGTTCCGGGGATGTCCAGTTCCGCGCAGAGCGATTTCAATGTGAACTTCAATGACGTCTCGCAGTTCCATGGGCTTGGCGGCCGCGGTTCCGAAAACAATTTCTACCTGGACGGGTCGCCTAACGTCGATGTGGGTGACAATCAGTCGCAGTACACACAGCCGAGCATCGACGCTTTGGGTGAGTTCCGCGTTCTACAGAGCGCGTTCAACGCCGAATACGGTCGTGCGGAAGGTGTGGCGATCGCGGTCCAAACCAAGTCGGGTACGGCACAGTTCCACGGGGATGCGTACGAATACCTTCGCAACGACTTTTTCGATGCAAAGTGCGTCCTCTGCAACACGCTTCACCCGACGCTGCGTTACAACCAGTTCGGCGGTAACCTGGGCGGCCCGTTGTACATTCCCAAGATTTCGACTCCCCATAACAAAAAGCTGTTCTTTTTCTACAACCGGGAAATGACGCGCCGCACGCTACCGCAAAGCGCCTACGCCGACGTTCCCGATGCACAGATTTTGAGCGGCGACTTCAGTCCTTTTCTCGTTCCGGGCAGCCACATGCCATATGCGCCGCAGTATCCGGTGGGTACTGTATTCCAACCGGGCACGATCACGCGCGACAACAACGGCAACATTACGGGCGGAACGCCGTACGCCGGCAATATAGTTCCACAGTCGCAGTGGAATCAGCAGAGTGCGTCGTTGCTGAACGTGTACACGAAGTTAATTCCCGGTTATGCCAGCCTTGGGGCGGCCCCGAGCGCAGGATACTCGCGCTACTACTTCAACAACCCCGACGTGCTTCAGAAAGACCAGGATCTGGCGCGGGTGGATTACCAGGTGAACGAGAAGTTCAGCACCTTCTTTCGTTGGGTGAACGATTATCAGAAGGAACAGTTCCAGACCGGCATCTGGGGCTCGGAGCCGTTCCCGATCCAGCCGCAAGTTCGCCCGAAGCCAGGCAGCTCGTGGTCCTGGAATTTCGTCAACACCTTCACGCCAACGCTGGCGGCGGAAACCATCTTATCTTTCAACCACCAATCGCAATCTTTGTCGATCGTGGGCAACAACCCGGTGAGCATCAATGCCATTGGCGCTAACTTCCCGCAGCTTTATCCACAAACGAACATCACGAATTCCATTCCGAACGTAACCACGAACACGGGAACTGGATACAGCACCTCTGACGGTGGATTGACAACCAACTATAACCTCGGGGATCCCGGCTGGCACAACTGGGGCAAGGATTACGGCATCACAGAGAACATGACCAAAGTGCTCGGCGTGCACACGATCAAGTTCGGCGCCTATATCAATTGGGACAAAAAGGCTCAGACCGCCACTTGGCCGCAAAACGCCAGCATCGATTTCAGCTCCAGCGCCTCTATGCCGCTGGATACCGGGAATGGCTTGGCGAACTTGATGCTGGGCAACTTCAACAACTACTCCGAAGCGAACCAGGCCATCTATCCGTACTTTGGCTTCCAGGAGCAGGACTTCTATGCGCAGGACAGTTGGAAGGTAAATCGTCGGCTGACAGTGAATTATGGGCTCCGCTTCGCTCGGATCGTGCCGACTTACACGATCGTTCGCGGCGGTACTCCAGGCGGTGAAGGGACGTTCCACCTCTACAGCGTCGATCTTTCGAAGTACAACCCCGCCGCAGCGCCTCAAATCAACCTGCAGACCGGCTATCTCCAGGGGAACGTGTTCCAAGAACTCTCGAATGAGGGGTTGATCTGCGATCCTTGCTCCGGTGTGCCGAAAGGCTTCGCTCCCACGAAGAACTTCTTCCAACCGCGCCTGGGCTTCGCTTACGATCTGTTCGGCAACGGCAAAACAGCCGTACGAGGCGGCTTCGGCATGTTCAACGAGCGGTTGCGTCAGAACAACTTCAATTTCGGAGCGGGTACCAATTATCCGAACCAGTTCAGTTCCACGGCGCTCTATGGCAATGTGTCCAGCTTCAGTCTGGCCAGCACCGGTCAAACTCCGCCCAACATGACCATCTTCCCGACCGATGACACCATGCCCAGCATCTATTCCTGGTACTTCGGTGTGCAGCACGAGCTGGGAGAGGGATTTACGTTGGACGTCTCATATTCCGGCAATCATGCCGTCCACCTGATGGATCAGCGTCAAGTGAACGCCCTGCCTGCGGGGTACACTGCGGCAAATCCGAACGCGCTCCCTTCGGTGAACAAGCAGTACACCGCTCTCGTTGCCGTATCTCGGTTGGGGAAATCTGACGGCCGTCGAAACGAATGCCTATTCGCGGTACAACGCGCTCATGATGCGCGCCAGCCGCCGTTTCGCGAAAGGACTGACTGGCAACGTGAATTACACGTTCTCAAAGACCATGGACATTGTGGACAACGATTCCGACCAGATCAACAATCCTTTCAACATCGCTTCCCAGTATGCTCGGGCAGGGTACGATCAAACGCACGTCTTCTCCACCGACTGGGTCTACTTTTTCCCCAAGGTAACGACTAACCGTGCATTGGGCATCCTGGCCAACGGGTGGGAATTTACCTCTATCCTGAGCGTTCATTCCGGTATGCCTTTCTCGGTCTACTCGAATGGGAACCTCGAAGGATACAACGCCGGCACTCAGTATGTGAACGTTGTCGGCAACCCGTACGCGGGCCAAAACAGCGCGCAATGGATCAACCCGGCGGCGTTTCAGGAACCGGCAGACGGCAGCTATGGCAGTACCGGCCGCAACGCCTTCCGGTTGCCGTGGGTTCAGAACCTGGACAGCAGCTTGATTAAGAACTTCGCCATCGGGGAAAGGATGAAGCTGGTCTACCGTTTTGAAGTCTTCAACGTATTCAATCATCCGGAAATCTGGGGCCTGTCCGGTGTGAGTACCGGAGGGTCTACCAGCGCCGGCTTTGTCGGCCTTGGGCCGGGGCTCGGTATCAACGCGGCAAACGATGCAACTTTCGGTCAGGTGAATTCCTGGCGCGATCAGCGCACTATTCAGATGGCGCTGCGGTTCGAGTTTTAATTCGGCCGATATACTGGGCGGGCAGCTTTCATTGGAGGCTGCCCGCTTCGTGTTTCCGACCGGCTCCCGTTATCATTCCCGTATATGAAGTACGCGGCATGCCTGCTTCTCTGCGGCTTGCTTGCCAATGCGGCATCGGAACCGGCGCAAGTCACTTTCGATCACGCGGTCGAAGCTCTGTCGGCGGCAGACTATAACGCCGCCGAACAAGGCTTTCAAGCGGTTCTCAAGCAGCAGCCCAACAATGTCGGGGCGGTGGGAAATCTGGGCATTCTTTACGCTCGAACGAATCGCATGGACAAGGCGATTGCCGAGTATCAGCGTGCTTTACGTCTGAGTCCGAATGACGAACCGATTCTGCTAAACCTCGGCATTGTGTACCTCAAAGAGGAACTGCATAGCCGGGCCTTGCCCTATTTCCAACGCGTTCTCGTTATCGATCCGCACAATGGGCAGGCGCGGCAATTGCTCGATGTGTGCCGGCTGTACGCGGGTCAGGTGTCGCCGGCTCTTCACGATCTCAAGGCGCTCGCGCAGGAGAATCCTCATGACCAGCAAGCGCTGTTTCTGTTGGGATTCGCTTATCTGAAGGATGGCGACTCGAAGGCGGCCCAGACCATTTTCAATCAGATGTTTGAAGCGGCGGGACCGGCTCGAGCGCAGTTTCTTTTTGGGAAAGCCTCTTACGAGGCGGCCCTCTTTCCTCAAGCCGAAGAGAGCTTTCTCGAGGTCTTGCGGCTGGATCCTCAGTTTCCGGGCGTCCACCTCGAGCTGGGCAAAGTGTATATCAGCGAGCGCCGGACCGACGATGCGATCAAGCAATTGAGAGAAGCGTTACGCGCGGATGCGAGTAATGAGGAAGCGAACTACTTTCTGGGCAGTCTGCTGGTTCGGGAAAACCAGGATGAGCAAGGCATTGCATATCTGGAGGAAGCAAAGAGACTGAAACCGGATTCCTATGCCGTGTATTTGTATTTAGGCAGGGCCAAACTGCATCTGGGTCAGCCTGGGGAGGCCGTGACGCTGTTGCGAAAAGCTGTGGAGTTGAACCCGGACGATGCCAGCGCGCAATACACATTGGGTCGAGCGCTAAAAAGCAGCGGACAGGAAGCTGCGGCTACCATAGCGTTTACGCGGGCGCGTAGCATCAACGCTCGTGCCCTGAGCGAGGCGGCAATTCCGGGCATTCGCTGAGCCTGTCGGCTCAGTTGATTTTGTTGTTTACTTCTTTGAAGGATTGGCGGGGACGACGGGGCTCGAACCCGCGACCTCCGACGTGACAGGCCGGCGTTCTAACCAACTGAACTACGTCCCCTTGTGTGGCAAACGTCGGAACATCAGCAGGATAGCATAAGCCGAGTCCTGGCTACTGCACGCGGCCAGCCGAGTTATGCAGAATGACGTTCGAGAGCACGGCAGTGTCCGACTTGTCCGGCAGGTGCGAACAGAACCCGATGCCCACGTAAAATGGCCCATCGAAGTGCAAGGTGATCGGTGGACCGAACTGGTGCATCGGCTCGCCTTCAAGACTGATGAAAATTGCAATGGAGTCCCCATGCTTTTCAATGCCGATGCGTTTGGCTTTGACGCCGGCAAGCGTGCCTCCGAAGCGAAACTGCTCGTCCGTCATCAGCGCATTTGTCTCGGGACGCTGGGCGAGGTGGATCATGCCCGTGCCGTGCTCGCCCACTACGGCCTCTTTGGAATTGTCATCGAGACTCTGGCGAATCACCAGCATTGCCTTACGGTCGTTATAGCCCTGCGGATTGGGGAACGTAGCGTCGGCTGCAAGCGAGACATCTCCCGACATTTTCTTCCAGAGATAACGGAACTCGTCACGCGAGTACCAGACGTTGTAACCGGCTGAGTTGATGGTGTATTGCTTCGTGCTCGGGTCGTAGCTGGCGCTGCCCGGCACCACCGCGGCGCCAACGTCGGATTGACCCTGAAAGATTCCGATCGGCGTATCGAAATTCCTGCTTGGCCGGTGAAAATCGGCCGGCGGCGGTACCTGTTTGTGCGTAGCCGAGCCAGGCTGCGCCCAGTCTGGCACCGCGGGCGTAGACGTTGTTTGCGTACCTTCTGCTTGCGCGCACAGCAGATGCGTCGCGGTACACAGCATCACAACGATCAGTAAGGCGCGCCAGGGGCGTTCGATCATAACGAAAGAACTGTAGCAGACTACGCGCGAGTGGACGTTCGCCTGAAAACCCGAATAGTACACGTTTGTTCCTTAGACCATGCGAAAACTCTACGTTCGCTATTCGAGAAAGCTCAGCATCCTCTAGATACTCCGCAATAACCGGAGCCGTGCCGCTTACTGCTTTACTAAGGCATGCCCAACAATCCGGGGATTCAAGACAGCGGCACGAACACGGGTCTGAGGCGCAGTCTGGGCCTTTTCGATTCGACCATGATTGTGGCCGGTTCGATGATCGGCTCCGGGATCTTTATCGTTTCGGCCGAGATGTCTCGCCAGGTGGGCAGTCCCGGATGGCTGCTGTTCTGTTGGGTGCTGACGGGAGTGTTGACTCTCACAGCCGCGCTTTCCTACGGCGAATTGGCGGCCATGATGCCCCAAGCGGGCGGGCAGTACGTTTATCTGCGCGAATCGTTTTCTCCTCTGGCCGGATTTCTTTACGGCTGGACATTGTTTCTGGTTATTCAGACCGGAACCATTGCGGCTGTTGCGGTTGGGTTTGCGCGGTATCTCGGAGTGCTGGCGCCAAGAATTTCAGAAGACAATTACCTGATTGCGCCGATTCACATCTCGAGCCACTATGCCGTCTCCCTATCGACCGCGCAGTTGGTGGGACTGCTGGTGATTGCGTTCCTGACGTGGGCGAACGCGCAGGGAGTCAAGTACGGCAAAGGCGTGCAGAATGTCTTCACGTGCGCCAAGATTGGAGCGCTCGCGCTTGTGATTGCGTTAGTGGCGTTTGGCTGGAATCCCGCTGCGGTGAAGGAGAATTTCGGAAATCTTTGGCAGCCGCGCGGTTACTCGCCGCTGGGGCCGGGGCTTTCGGCGATTTCCACCTGGGGACTGGTGGTTGCAATCTGCTTGTCGCAAACCGGATCGTTGTTCTCCTCCGACGCTTGGAACAACATCACGTTTACTGCGGGAGAAGTGCGGAATCCCCGGCGGAATGTTCCGTTGTCGCTCGCCTTGGGAACGTCGCTCGTGATCGGACTCTATTTGCTTGCCAATGTCGCTTATTTAGTTGTGTTGCCGCTGGGGCAAGTCCAGAACGCACCTTCAGATCGCGTGGCGGGTGCGGCGCTCCATTCCGTGCTGCCCGGCTTTGGCGCAGAGTTCATGGCGATTGCAATCATGATCTCTACGTTCGGCTGCATCAACGGCATGGTGCTTTCGGGGGCACGGGCATTCTATGCAATGGCTTGCGACAACTTATTCTTCCGGCGCGCAGCCAAGCTCAATCGCGCTCACGTTCCCGGCGCGGCGCTGTTATTACAAGGCGTTTGGACGGGCGTTCTCTTGCTGGCGCGGACGTACGATCCAGTGCAGAACAAATTTGGCAATCTCTACAGCAACCTGCTGGATTACGTGATTTCGGCCGCCTTGATTTTCTACATTCTGACCATTGCGGGAGTGTTCATCTTGCGCAAACGGAACCCGAACGCGGAGCGTCCGTATCGGGCGTTCGGCTATCCGGTAGTTCCCGCGCTATACATCTTGGGCGCGGGCTTCATTCTGCTGATTCTCTTCGTGTATCAACCCGCGACCACTCTGCCCGGATTGGGGATCGTCCTGCTCGGCCTGCCCATTTACTACGTCTTTAGACGGTTGTGGGGTGGAACGGAACAGGCTTGAGCAGCTTGCCAATTTATTCGTTCTTCTGAAATTCCACGCCGTCTTTCGTCTCGCCGACTAATCTGGCCAGACGCGTACGAAATCCGATAATTTGCTCGTGATGCTTGTCGATGAGCTTGCGTGTTTGCCCGGTAGGGTTGGCCTTCGCGGCATCCGAATAAGCTACTTCGGCGTGCAATTCACCGTCTTCACATGAAGCGAGCATCGCCGCCGCAGAGCGACCCGTCAATGCCGATTTGAGGTCCATCCAGCCACGTTCGATCGCGCCTCCTACGGTCCCGGAATCCGACGCCTTGCCGCCCAGCCGTTCGATCTCGGCTTGCAGTTCGGACAGAAACTTGGCATGTTGCTTCGCATAACCGATGAACAGGGATTCAAGCTCGGAGTTATTCACGTTTCCGGCCGCGGTTCGCAAACCCGCTTCAGCATTCTTGTTGACCGAAGCAAGGTGATTCAGGAGGTCGATTGTATCGTCGTTCTGCATGAAAAGTATCGCGCTCCAAAAGTATACGATCCAAGAGTACACGCTACAGGCGAACTGGCAAGCTAGGGAGAGGCGTCAATGGAGCAATTGCGAGAGCTTTGGCTGATACGGCACGGGGAAACCGAATGGACGATCTCTGGCGCGCATACCGGGCGAACCGATATTCCTTTGACGGAGCGCGGACGGGAACGCGCCCAAGCGATACGCGAATACCTGGCCGGCAGAGAGTTCTCACTCGTTTTGACCAGCCCGCTCACACGCGCCCGCGAAACGTGCCGCATTGCCGGATATGGCGATGTGGCGATCGTAGATCCGGATTTGTGCGAATGGGATTACGGCCGTTATGAGGGGTTGCAAACGATGCAAATTCGCGAGGAGCAGCCCGAATGGAGGCTTTGGCGCGATGGCGTGCCGGGCGGAGAGACGATCGAGGAAGTAGCTGAGCGAGCGCAACGGGTGATTGACAGGAGCTTTGCCGCCGGCGGCACGGTGGCGTTGTTTGCGCACGGCCATATTCTCCGAATTCTCGCGGCTTGTTGGCTTCAACTACCCCCGAACGGCGGGCGCCTGTTCGCGCTCGGCACGGGCTCTGTCAGTACTCTAGGATTTGAGCGCGATACGCCGGTGGTTCTCCGGTGGAATCGATCGTTCGAGATCGACTACTGAGCCGAGATCGATTACTAAGCGCGTTGCACAACATGACTAATCAATTGAACAAATACAGTTCCGTAATCACCCAGCCGAAGTCACAAGGCGCCTCGCAGGCGATGCTCTATGCGACCGGTCTTCGTGAAGAGGACATGTCGAAAGCGCAGGTCGGGATCGCCAGCGTGTGGTTTGAAGGCAATCCCTGCAACATGCATCTGCTGTTGCTCAGCGAAAAGGTCAAGGAGGGCGTCAGAGCCGCAGGTATGGTGCCGATGCGGTTTAACACGATTGGCGTGAGCGACGGTATTTCGATGGGAACCGATGGCATGAGTTTCTCGCTGCAATCGCGTGACCTGATCGCCGATTCCATTGAAACGGTGATGGGCGGCCAATGGTACGACGCGAACATCTCCATTCCAGGGTGCGACAAGAACATGCCGGGGTGTTTGATCGCCATGGGTAGATTGAACAGGCCGGCGCTGATGGTTTACGGCGGGACAATTCGTGCAGGGCATGTTTCGGAAGAAAGGAAGGAAGAAAAACTCGATATCGTTTCGGCTTTTCAGAGCTACGGACAGTTTCTTTCACGGAACATCACGGAAGAAGATCGCAAATCCATCGTGCGTCATTCGTGTCCAGGCGCAGGCGCGTGCGGTGGGATGTATACGGCCAACACCATGGCGTCGGCGATTGAAGTGTTGGGCATGTCTCTTCCCTATAGCTCCTCTACTCCGGCCGAAGATCCGCAGAAGCTGGATGAGTGTGTACGCGCCGGAGCGGCCATTAAGAAGCTCCTAGAGTTAGACCTGAAGCCGCGTGACATCATGACTCGCCAGGCCTTTGAGAACGCCATGGTCATTGTCACCGTCTTGGGCGGCTCTACCAATGCTGTGCTCCATTTGCTGGCGATGGCGCGAGCTGTAGAGGTGCCACTCACCATTGACGATTTTCAGCGTGTGAGCGATCGCGTGCCATTACTGGCCGATTTCAAGCCGAGCGGTTCTTACGTAATGGAAGATCTGCAGAAGGTAGGCGGCATACCGGCGGTCTGCAAGATGCTGCTGGCCGAGGGTCTGCTGGATGGGAACTGCCTGACGGTCACCGGTAAAACTCTCGCGGAAAATGTGGCGGAGCTCCCCGGATTACAAGCGGGGCAGCAGATTGTACATTCACTGAGCAATCCCATTAAGAAGACCGGCCACATACAAATTCTGAAAGGAAACCTCGCCCCGGAAGGCGCGGTAGCGAAAATCACCGGCAAAGAGGGTTTACAATTCTCAGGGCCGGCGAAGGTTTTCGATTCAGAAGAAGAGATGCTGCATGCGGTGGAGCGCAAAGAGATTGCGAAAGGCGATGTGATCGTGATTCGCTACGAAGGCCCAAAGGGCGGTCCCGGAATGCCGGAGATGCTCACGCCCACCTCGGTCATTATGGGCGCCGGACTCGGGAAAGACGTGGCATTGATCACGGACGGACGTTTCTCCGGTGGGTCGCATGGTTTCATCGTGGGCCATATCACGCCGGAAGCTCAGGATGGCGGCCCGATCGCTTTGATTCGTAATGGAGAGCGCATCACCATCGATGCGGAAAAGAATCTCTTGCTGGTGGACTTACCGGAAGCGGAGTTAGAAGGCCGCCGGAAGGAATGGCGCATGCCCGCTTACAAAGCGAACCGCGGCACGTTGGCGAAATACATTCGGCTGGTGAAGAGCGCCAGCTTGGGTTGTGTGACGGACGAACTCTGAGTGCTCTTTGAGGAGGATGCTGGCCTCAGTACGCCAGTAACGGTACTCTCCCGGCTTTCGTTTAGGCAACAGCTATCCGTCTAACGCTTCCAACTGGCACGGTCAACTACCGTAAGGAGGAATGTAAGTGAAGCGTCTTTTTCTTTTTTCATTCATGGCGGTAGGGCTTTCGAGCCTAACGGCGGCTGCGCCGCTCTATCCGGAGTGTCCGGCCGTCGGTGCGAATAACGGGTGTGCTGTTTTGATCACCATCAACGCCGATAATTCAACGACACTGGCGATCGACTCAAGCCAAGGGCCATATGACGGATCCGAGGACTCGCTGGTTGGCGTGCTGAACAACTCGGCTACGGCTGTAGGTTCATTGCCGCTCACTGGCAGTGACATTTTTGGGTTCGATGCGGATGGGATGTGCTCAAGCAACTATGGAGCTGCTGGAAACTGTTCAAAGGGGCTAAACCAAGGAGACCCCTACGACTATGCTGGGGATTTCGTGACGTTCACGGTCACGGATAACGATAATGGCGTCGTCAACTTCATCGGCGGCCTCAGTTCGGGTAAGAGCACTTATTTCAGTTTGGAAGAGGCTCCCACCCTGGGTATCGTTGTTGGCCCTCCGTCGCCCTCGTCTCCTGAGCCTGCGACATTTGGGCTGATGATCGGGGGCGGTTGCTTGTTCTATGGTTTGGCTCGTCGCAGAAGGACGGCGAGACCATAAATTGTAACGATTGTTGATAAGCAAAGCCCGGGCGACGGCGGTCGTCCGGGTTCTCTTTCTACCCTGCCATCGGCAATTGCTTCGCGAAGAGCGAGCAACCGTTAGCGCTAGCTCTTCTCTACCGGGGTCACGTTAGGGGTGACGTTGGTCTTTTCGTTATCCCCTGATGCACCTTGCCGGAAGCTCTCGCGGAAGTTCTTGATGCCCTCGCCGAGGCCTTTACCCACTTCGGGCAGCTTTTTGCCGCCGAATACAAACACTACAACAATGAGGATCACCAGCAGGTGCTGTGGTCTGAATAAGCCTTCAATCATTTCAGGAACTCCAAAGCCTATCTGTATAGTACCGTTTTCAAATACGATTTCGCGCGCTTAAATGGATGAATTTCCGCGGTGCGGCTTGGCGGCCCACCAGATCCACCAGATTAGAACAGCTTGCAGAGGAAGCCGGGCCCAAAGCGCCCATTGAGGTATGGGTGTGCGCGTGACTTGAACGTGGTCCGCCGCCATGTAGATGTTGGCGGGAAAGACCGCAATCAGCAACAGAATCAAGCCCCAGGCGGCTGCGTGGCGAACAGAGTGCAAAAGCAAGCCGATTCCACCCACGAATTCCGCGATGCCGCTTGCGTAGACCAGGAGACGGGGTGCCGGGAGGTGTGGCGGGACGATCTTTACGAAAAGACCGGTTTTGAGGAAGTGGAGAATGCCCGCCGTGACGAAGAGCAACGGCAAGACAAAGAGAGAGATCCGCTTCAGCAGTCAGACCATTGTACGACCTCCACGTGATGGCGTCCGCTACGATGAAGTGAGCCCATGAACGCTTCCGATGTTGACCTGAAAAAGACGGTCAACCTGCCGAACAAAGACTTCCCGATGCAGGCAAAATTGCCTACCAGAGAGCCGAAAATGCTCGAGGAATGGGAGGCCATGGGACTCTACGAGCGTATTCGGCAGGCGCGCGCCGGCCGCCCGCAATACGTACTGCACGATGGTCCTCCGTATGCGAACGGCAACATTCATCTAGGTACGGCATTCAATAAAATTCTCAAAGATTTGATCGTCAAATCGAAGAGTATGGCGGGCTTCGACGCGCCGTACGTGCCGGGTTGGGACTGCCATGGATTGCCGATCGAGTTCAAAGTAGATCAAGAACTGGGCAAGCGGAAAGCCTCGATGTCGGCGGCGCAGATTCGCGCGGAGTGCCGCACTTATGCCGCGAAATTTGTCGACATTCACCGGCGGGAATTTAAGCGGCTGGGCGTTCTGGGGCGCTGGGATGATCCGTACTTGACGATGAGCGCCGAATACGAGGCGGTCATTGCGCAAGCGTTCGTCGACTTCCTGACCGGCGGTTACGTGTACAAGGGCCTGAAGCCGGTTCACTGGTGTATCAAGGACAGAACGGCCTTGGCGGAAGCCGAAGTCGAGTACGAAAATCACTCGAGCGCCTCCATTTATGTCAGGTTCCCGCTTGTTTCCGATCCTGCGGCAATCGATCCCGCGTTGGTGGGCCGTCCGGTGTACGCGCTGATCTGGACGACAACGCCGTGGACTATCCCTGCGAACCTGGCGATCTCGTTCAATCCGAAACTCGAATATGTGGCGGTGGATACGCCGCAAGGGTTGGCCATTGTTGCCGAAGGCTTACTGGCGCGAGTGGCGGAAGTGCTCGGTTGGGATAAGACCGTTGTCGCGCGCTTTCCGGGCACGCGGCTGGAACGCGCCGTGTTCCGCCATCCATTTCTCGAACGGGATTCTGTCGGGTTGTTGGGCGACCACGTCACGCTGGAACAAGGAACCGGAGCGGTGCATACGGCGCCAGGGCACGGCCAGGAAGATTTTGTCGTGTGCCAGCGCTACGGCCTTCCAGTGTATTGCCCGGTGGATGCGGCCGGGCGGATATTTCGCGCCGAAGGAGCAAGCGGCGTTTTACCGGATGACATTGATCGGCAAGACGGTTTGGGAGAGCAATCCGATCGTCATCCAGCTTCTGGAAGAACACGGTGCGCTGGCCTCCCAACAGAGGCTGGAGCACAGTTATCCCCACTGCTGGCGCTGCCACAATCCGGTGATCTTCCGTGCCACAGAACAGTGGTTCATCGGCATGGACCGTGAGGACTTGCGGGGCCGTGCGCTCGAAGCTATTAACCGGGTGATTTGGCACCCCGCTTGGGGTGAACAGCGCATTTCAAATATGGTGGCGGGCCGTCCCGACTGGTGCATTTCGCGGCAACGCGTGTGGGGCGTACCGATCATCGTTTTCTACTGCGAAAACTGCACTGAGCCTTTCACGGACAAGCGCGTGCTCAATCGGCGTAGTGGAACAGTTTCGCCAGCACACATCGGACGTTTGGTATTCGAAAAGCGCCGCTGAACTGATGGGCCCCGGCTGCAGTTGTCAAAAATGCGGCGGCACTTCGTTTCGCAAAGAGACCGACATTCTGGATGTATGGTTCGATTCAGGCTCAAGTCATCTGGCCGTGTTACGGCCGGAAAATGATTTGCCCTGGCCGGCGGATATGTATCTGGAGGGCGGCGACCAATATCGCGGCTGGTTCCAGAGTTCGCTGCTAGTTGGCGTGGGCCTGAAGAACGCGGCGCCTTTCCGCGAATGCGCGACACATGGCTGGACGCTGGACGCGGAAGGCCGCGCGATGTCGAAATCGCTGGGCAGTTTGGGACCGGATCAGATCGTCTCCAAGCGCGGCGCCGACATTCTTCGCCTCTGGGTAGCGTCGGTCGATTTCACGGAAGACGTGCGGCTATCCGAAACGTATTCTGGAGCGCCTGTCGGAAGCGTACCGCAAACTTCGCAACACGTTTAAATGGCTTTTCGGAAATCTAGGCGATTTCCGCCCTGTTGAGGACGATGTGCCGGGGAGTGAATTGACCGGCATTGACGTCTGGATTTTGCTGCGCGCCGAGGCTCTGGTGACTCGTTGCCGTGCCTGGTACGCGGAGTACGCCTTTCATAAGGTGTACCGGGCTATCTACGACTTCGCCACCACGGATTTGAGCGCGATTTACTTTGACGTATGCAAGGACCGCCTGTACACGGCTGGACCGAACTCGCGCGCCCGGCGCAGTGGCCAAACCGCCCTTTACCGGCTGAATTTGGCCCTGGTTCGCCTGCTGGCGCCGATTCTTTCGTTCACATGCGAGGAAATCTGGCAGCACAAGAACTTCGGAACCGGCCGCTCCGAAAGCGTGCACATGGCCGAATTTCCGCAGCCCGAGGAATTGAGCGAAGGGATCACGGATCATCAGCGTGAGCTCGCCGCGGAACGTGAACTGCTGTTGACAGTTCGAGAGCAGGTCCTGAAGGCGCTCGATACGCGCACGCGAGGACAAGACGATTGGTTCCTCGCTCGAAGCTGCGGTAACGCTGCGCGCGAGCCCGGAGATATATCCGCTTCTGAATAAGTTTGCGGCTGAACTTCCCACGTGGTTTATCGTTTCGCAGGTGACCGTCGAGCCTGGATCCACTGAGGAGCTGGAGATCAATATCGCGCGTGCGGTCGGCGATAAGTGCGAGCGCTGCTGGAAGTACACGACCGATGTAGGAAGCGACCTGGAATTCCCGACGGTTTGCGCGGCCTGTGCCGCTGTCATTCGTGAGTTCTTGACCTAAGTGGCGAACCGGCGCTCAACCGCGGGAAACATACTGCCCGTGACATTGGCTTTGCTGGTCGTCGTGGCGGACCGGCTTACGAAGGACGTGGGTTCAGCGCTCGATGACGGTTTTTGATGCCACGCAGGTTATTCCGGGATGGCTTCGGATCGTTCACACGGAAAATCCCGGCGCGGCGTTCGGTGTTCTGGCGGAAGGCAACGCGCTGGTGCGAAGTATCGTTCTCATCGGCATCTCGACTCTGGTCCTCGCTTTTGTCGCTTCGGCGCTTTGGAGCCGCAAAAGTGCTTTTACCGCAACCGCGACGCGCGCAGGTCTATCTCTTATATTGGGTGGTGCGGTCGGGAACCTTTTTGACCGGATCAGCCTTGGTACCGTAACGGATTTCATTGAGGTATACCACGGCTCTTGGTCCTTCCCGGCGTTCAATGTGGCTGACAGCGCAATTACGGTAGGCGCCGCTCTGCTCCTGATCGATCTTCTCATGCAAAAGACCAGCACCCCCAAGAGTGTCACGCACACGTAGCCAAACATGCTTCCCAAGCTGATTAGTATCGGTTCGTTTTACATCCCGACGTACGGGGTTCTGGTGGCTCTCGGATTCCTTGCCGGACTCGGTGTGGCGCTGCGCCTCTCGCGCCGCATCGGATTGCCTCCGGAACAGATCACGAATCTGGCCGTCTATTGCGCGATTGCGGGCATTGCCGGTGCCAAGCTGTTCATGTTTCTCTTTGACTTGGGCGATTACATCCGGGATCCAGGACAGATTTTCTCGCTCGAAACGCTGCAGGCCGCAGGTGTGTTTCACGGCGGCTTCATTGCGGCTTTGCTCGTTGCGGTGCTTTACATGCGCAAGCAGAAACTCCCCGCGTTTGCGACAATGGACGCATTCGCACCGGGTGTCGCTATAGGGCAGGCCATTGGACGGCTCGGATGCTTTGCAGCCGGCTGCTGTTGGGGACGGGAATGCGATCTGCCGTGGGGGGTTCGTTTCCGGTCGAACTTTGCCTCACCCGTGCCCCTCGACAAAACTCTGCACCCCGTTCAGTTGTATGAGTCGGCTGCGGATTTAATCATCTTCGCCATTCTGTACCGGCAGTTTGGCCGATCGCATCGCGCCGGTCAGGTCATTGGACTGTATCTGGTTCTCTATTCCACCGCGCGCTTCATCATCGAGTTCTTCCGTGAACACGAGCAGGCCTTAGTGGGACCGTTTTCGCTGACGCAGTGGATTGCGTTGGCGCTTGCTCGCGCTAGGGGATCGGCATACTGCTGCGCGGACGCTCCGCGACCATCGCGGGCAAGCCGCAACCCCAGCACGTGCGCGCTTAATCGGCGCGACGGACCCAGGCTTCCAGACATTATTGACAGTCGATATCGATGTCCGATATTCTTAGCCATGGCTAAACCTGCCGATCTTTTGCCGGGTACTCTCGATCTCCTGATATTGAGGACTCTCGAGTTAGGCCCGCTTCATGGGGTTGCCATCGCCGACCGGATCCATCAAATGACCCGCGGTGTGTTTGTGATCGGCCCCGGCTCTCTTTTCCCTGCGCTTCACCGGCTCACCGCGAAGGGCCACATTGCGGGCGTATGGACGGAGTCGGAAGCCAAGCGCCGCGTTAAGGTTTACAAACTCACTCAACCGGGGCGAGCGCAACTAGCCGAAGAGAAAAGAAATTGGAAAACCGTCTTCACCGCTATGAACCATGTTCTGGCAGAGGAGAGCTAGATGAGTCTTCTGTCGCGTGTTCGTATCATCCTGAACCTTTTCCTTCACAGGAGAACCGTTGAGGCGGACCTTGACGAGGAGGTACAGGGGTTCTACGAGGCCATGGTGGAGCGCTACATGATGCAGGGCCTCACAGAGATGGAGGCGAGACGATTGGCTCGAATCAAATTCGGCCATCCAGAAAAGGTAAAGGAGCAGGTCCGGGATACCAGGGCGGGATCGATCCTGGACGCACCGATCCGGAACCTGAATTACGCTATCCGGGGCATGAGTAAGGCGCCCGTTTTCGCCATCGTGACAATGCTGACGTTGGGCGTGGGCATCGGCGCAAACGCCACGGTATTTTCCATCGTTAGCCGGTTTGTATTGCAGCATCGGTCGGTCGATCCCGCGACACTGCTGGCGATCCATACAACGCAGGGCGGAGGCCAGTGTTGCAACAATTTCAGCTGGTTGCTTTACAAGATCTGCGCGAACAGGCGAAAACGTTTTCCGGTGTCGCGGCTTATTACGATCTGCTGCCAGCGTCGATCGGTGGCCCAGGCGAACCGGAACGTGTCTGGGGACAGGCTGTCACTGCCAATTTCTTCAATGTCGCCGCCCTGGGAATGGAGATGGGGCGCGGCTTCACCGCCGAAGAAGAACATCTTCCGGCGGTGGTAATCAGCGATCGGCTATGGCATCGCCGCTTTAACGCCGATCCGAACGTGGTCGGTAAATCCGTATCTCTTTCGGGCCGTCCCTATACGGTTGTAGGCGTGGCGCCGCGCGGTTTCCGGGGGCTCGACATCATTCTGGATGCTCAGTTTTGGGTACCGCTCGATAACATCGATCAGCTCTTGCCAAATACTTCCAACCGGACGTCCCGCGATTATCATTGGCTCGCTGTGGCGGGCCGTTTGGCGCCGGGTGTGACAGCAGCGCAGGCGAAATCTGAACTGCGGGTTTTGGGCGATCGCCTCGCCAAGGCCTTTCCGCAATCGGTTCCCGCAGCCGAGAGGGACACTGGTTTCCGAATTGAGGAAGCGGGTTCGCTGCCGCCCCGAGACCGCAACACCATGATGGTGTTCCTCGGCGCGCTGCTGGTCGTCGCTTTGCTGGTTTTATGCATTGCCTGTGCCAACGTCGTGAACCTTTCTATTGCGCAGGCAAATGGCCGCCGTCGGGAAATGGTGGTGCGGGTGGCCATCGGAGCAACGCGCTGGCATTTGCTATGGCAAATGTTGACTGAAAGTATCGTGCTCTCGTGGCAGGCGGTCTGATCGGGATTGCACTGTCGGTGTGGGCGACGCGTGCAGTTGCAGTATTCCGGTTAGCCGCACCGGTTCCGCTGGATCTTACGGTGAACGTCGATGCCCAAGTGCTCGTTTATTCGTTCATTCTCAGCGTTCTCGCTGGCACTGCGTTTGGGCTCGTCCCCGCCTGGTCAGCAGTACGTCCGGCGATTAGCGGCAGTTTGAGTCAGGACCAAACGCTCGCGCGTTCCGGCCGCCTGTTTAGCGTTCGCAACCTGATCGTAATCTCTCAGATCTCAATGTCAGTAATTCTCCTCTGCGCAACCTCGCTGTTCCTGCGCAGCCTAGGCAAAGCCTCTCGCATAGACATCGGTTTCCGCTCACGCGGCCTTCTGATGATGTCAATCGACCCTCGCCTGCATGGATACACCCCCAAACGTTCCGTTCAGCTGCTTCATCAAATCCAAGAGAAAGTCGGGTCTGTCCCTGGCGTCATATCGACGGCTTATACCGACGCCATTCCGCTTAATGGCGGGCATCGAAGCGACGGTTTCCAGGTCGAAGGCAAGGCGGCTCAGCCAGGCGACAGATTGTCGACCTGTACATGGCAGGTCCTGGATACTTCACCACCATGGGCATCTCGCTAGTGGCCGGGCACGAATTCGAGACCGAAAAAACCGCATTGCCCAGAACGGCTGTTGTGAATGAAATGTTTGCCGGGCGATTTTTCGGTAAAGAAAATCCAATTGGCCAGCTTGTCCGGGATGGTGATCGCGTTTACGAGATCATCGGCGTGGTGAAGAACACTAAGTCTCGTACTTTGGGTGAGGATCTGAGATCTGTCCTCTACCGTTCAGTCGCTGAGGACATTGCCGCTGATCCATCGATGGCGGGCTACACAGTGCTGGTTCGTATGCGCGCGATTCTGGAACCGTGGCGAATGCAGTACGTGCACAGATCCACTCGCTAGATCCTTCACTCGCTATCTTCGATATCAAGACTATGGAAGAACATCTAAAAGACGCGCTCTTTCTTCCGCGCATCGCAGGGGCCCTGTTTGGGATCTTCGGCTTCCTTGGAGTAGGCTTAGCCTCAGTGGGTCTCTACGGCGTAATTAGTCAGTGGGTTAGCCTGCGCACGCGCGAAATCGGAATTCGCCTTGCAATCGGAGCGAAACCCGCGGAAGTGCAGCAGCTTGTTGTCCGTCAGGGAATGACTCTGGCCGTAATGGCCCTGGGGCCAGGTCTTCTGATTGCATGGGCTTCCTCCAAACTCTTAACCAGCTTTCTTTATGGCCTGCCGAGCCACGATGCAGTGACATTTACTTCCGTGCCACTGTTATTAGCTGCTATTGCCCTGCTTGCCTGCTGGATTCCATCGCGGCGGGTTCTGAAGGTGGACCCCAACACAGCGCTCCGGCACGACTAAACCGAGTTCACCGCGGCTATGCAGGGCGTCTAACCACGCTTTTGACGGGGGCACCGGCCGAATTGCCGGTAAGTTATCGCAATCGATCAATCGCTGAACACGGCGCAAGGCACAGCGATCCGGTCAGCCCCAGAGTCCGAACGCAATCCCGGTTGGCGATGCCGACGCGGGTGAGGTATGTGCAACTCATCAGCCGTTTCTTCATTTATTGCGTTCCAAAATGTGGAATCCGTTTTCAAACGCGATCTGGTGATAGTGCGATCTCAGATAAGGCTCAATAATGAGCTTCTCCGGCGGTGGTTCGCGATAAGCCGGGAATATCTTCCGCAGGTTTTCCCCCGATAGACTGGTGTCCCACAGGACGTAACGAACTTTCTTCCTATCGATATCCTGAACGGCCTCCCGGAACAAGCCATTCGCGGCGGGGTCGTACAGATAAACCGCGAGTCTGGTCGGGTTGTGGACTGCGGCAAGGAAGTAGTAGATCGGATGGTACGGATAGACGAACACATCTTCACCGGGCCGGGTATGACTGATCAGAAAGTCCAGCGCTGGGTCGGACTTGGAACTGAGTAGGTCGCCGCGACGCGTGTGAATCACAGTGTCTCGGGCCAGCGCGCCCATGGCGTTGACGGCCCCCATCAGAATCGTGCAGGTTGTGATAGCAACTGCGATGC
Source organism: uncultured Acidobacteriaceae bacterium (assembly GCA_963849445.1). Taxonomy (GTDB): domain Bacteria; phylum Acidobacteriota; class Terriglobia; order Bryobacterales; family Bryobacteraceae; genus Bog-105. Next base: position 225,267 of record CAWKHS010000026.1, read on the forward strand.
GCTGGATCGCCGGTTTGCCGTGCCTCTCGCAAAGCGTGAAAAACAACACCGCCAGCAACAGAATCCCGTTTCGGAGGTGGCCTAGATCCAAACGATGCAACTCGGAGGCCCAAAGAGCATAGGCGGTCAGCCAGTAAGGCCACCACTCGCGCCGAAAAGCCAACCGGCGATGGAAATACGCCAGCATCGGGGCAACTACCGGAAGCGCCATGATCAAGAGAAACGGAACCATCAGCAGGGCGATCAACAGCATCGCTACCGGTAGGGGCGCCGCTGCACGAGCACTGGCAAACCAGCCGGGCGCAATCATGGCCCAAACCGGAAAGCCATACGGAACCGCGTTGATTCTGAGATAGAGCGAAGCGGGCAGCACGAAATTCGCGAGAATCAGGTCGCGAAGAGCGCCATGCGCGGCGTAAAATGCCACTCCGCCGGCAATCGGCAAAATAAAGCCGGCGAAAAGCGTCAGCAGCAGACCGCCGAGCCGCCGCGGCCGGACCAGAATCGTCGAAATCGCGAAAGCCGCTAAAAAAAACGCGCCTTTCTGCTGCATGATGCAGCTGGTACATCCGGCAAAGGCCCCGGAAACGAATAGTAGAAAACGGGCCTTCCTCAAGTTCAGGCCTTCGCTCAGTCGGCGCTCGGCAGTCAGAAAAATGGCAAAGGACAGCAGCGCAAATAGATTGGCGTCGTAATGGGGAGTGTTCAGCACCGCGAATGGAATGGAAGAGACCAATACGAATGAGGCCGCGAACAGTCCCACCCCGCCAAGCCGCCGCGCCAGGTAAAACACCAGCAGGATGGTCACGACGCCTTCCGCCAGCAGAAAGCCGCGAGCCACTACGATGTTCGAGCCGAACAGCTTGAAAAATAGAGCTAGCCAGTAATATGCGCCGGGAGCGTACAACTCGATGAATTCTCGCCCTGGTATCGCGCCGTGCAAAACTGCCTGCGCGCCATATTCAGAAACGCCTTCATCGGGAGACCATGCCAATACGCGCAGAAACGGCAGCAGGTAGAGAATGGACCCGAGCCCCACGAATGCATACGGAAGAAGTTTGTTGAATGCGCGCAGCCGCGCGGCTGCAAAAGCAAAAGAAGAGCGGGGTACCGGTAGAGAGGCCACCAGGAGGAAAGTGGCTTTAAATCCGGGTGAATCTCAGCACGCGCCGATTGGCGCGCTGTACAAAATAGCTCCGAGCGATTTACGTTGTAAAAATTTGGCTACTTTTTCGAGGTCCTTCCCGGCCTCGAAAAGTAAATGCTAGAGTAAGAAACCTAGTCGATTAGAGGTATCAAACGTGGCTCTCCTAAGTATTGGCCCGGCAACGCACTTCGTTGCGGCCCGGCAAAGCCGGCGGAGGCTCGGCTTCGCCCATGTGGTGCTCGTGAGTTCCCGGCGTGCGGCCTGGACCCGAAGGACGGTATTCCCTCTTCTGCTCGGCTGTACGACGTGCTTCGCCGCCCAGCCGGTTACAGGAACTTCAGGCCCTACTTTCAACGATCAGGTAGCACAACGCGAAACGGCGGGCGACCTGACGGGCGCGCGCTCTTTGCTAGAGGAAAAAACCCGCACTGTGCCCGCCGATTCGGACGCGGCGCAGGCTTTGGCTCTCTTTCTGGATCGGCATGCCGATCCGGGTTGCCGCGATGCCTATCTGAAGTGGGCCGACGAAGAAAAAGACCCCACGCGCCGCAAGCTGGCGCTTCGGCAAGTGGTCTTGCTGGATTTCATGAACGGCCGCGAGGCCGATCTGTCAAAAGATCTATCGCAATACCGATCGGCGGGCGGCAGCGATTTATCCTCCGGCGCAATCACCAAGAACGCCGCGCAATATTCCGTCGCGATGATTCCTGGGCCTCTGGCCTCCTTTGCTCGAATGGCCGCGCTTACTCCAGATCTCTCAGCCGAAGAACTGCTGCCCGCCTTGGCTCGCAACATCGTTACGAACGGGTATGAAGCGACTGGCAACGAGGCCCTCGACCAGACCGAATATTTGCGCCTGCTGATCCGCTATATCGGGCAAGCGCGAGAATTGCAGGCGCTGGCCGGCAGCGCCCGGAAAATCGTCATTCCGAATTGCGACAGCGAGCAGACGGGCAATCTGCTCAAGATTCTGGGCTATCGCATGCGGGGTTCGTGCGGGGCGGACATCGTTCTTGAGACCGTGAATGCCACCCGCGCCTTTCTAACCGTGGATTCCGCGTTTCCGCTCACGCGACTGGAGCAGGATCTTCGCGCGAACCATCCATTCGAAGTTGCCTATGCTCCCACCCCGGTCCCCGTTCTGTACAACCCTCAATACTGGCTGGCTGCTCTGGGCCGCAGTGGGCAGTCGGACTTCCTGGACGGCTTTCTTTCCGATCCCTCGTTGTGCCGCCTCTACCTTGGTTTGTCGCACCTGGACCGTGCTACGTCGGACGCTCTCCGCAGGCAAGCCCCTCCGGCTAAGTTGAAGGTGTATGCCCATGTCCTCGATTTCTACGGAAGCATGTTTCAGATTCGGAATGGCGCGGCTGTCGTTCCGGGATCTGCCAAGGCATGGACCGCGCTGACGGGTGTCGCACCGTCGAATCCCGGAGCGTTTTATCTGAAGCTGCTGGCCACCGATGATGGATGGCTGGCGAGCTATTACGATGCGCTGTCCCGCTTACAAGGCCCCACCGCCGCGTACGTGACGGAGCCCGCCAGAATGAAGCGCTTTTATGATGCGCTGCGAGGCAAAGTGACCAGTCCTGGGCCAGCGCGACCCGTGTTCCGCTCGAGCACGGAACTGATGTTGTTGACAACTTCCCTGCGTATCGATCCGAATGGCCAAGTGCATGTACCGGGCGATCTGGATGACTGGCGAAACCTCTTCATTCATCACCCTCACGGGAAATACGACGGTAAGCTCACGCGTTCGGCGGCTTCCTGGCGTACGAACGACGATCTGGTGGAAGCGCTGTTCGGACTCAGCCGGAAAACGGTTGAGAACGAGCCGCTGAAGATTTTCCTGGCCTTGAACGACGTCGACCGCCGACGAGCGAAGCCTATGTCTGCCACCCTCGCCGCCCGTTTGATCGGGGCGTACCGGCAGTATGGTGACCAGTACACGTTGTTCGCCGAATCTCCGAGCCTGAGCGAAGCGTCCATAGGCCACTATCTGGATATTTGCGCCTCGACTGCCGCGATTCACGACAATCTTTTGAAGAGCGACGCCATAGGAACGGTGCAAGCGCTCGTTGGGCTCTGGCGCATCCTGTCTCTGCAGAATGACATCGCCCCCGGCATGCAGAACGACTCCTTCGCCAAGGTGATCGCACCCTTTGCCAAGGTGCGGCAAGAGAGCGAAGTGTTCGATGGGGCGCGCCAGGGATTGGACGTACTGTTGACTGCTGCCAATCGCCCGCCGGTAAACGGTTCGCGGCAAGAGCAGATGGTTGAACTGCTTGTCGGCAAGCTCCGCACCGCCCAGGGTGCTCATCCCGCATCTCCCGCCGAGAACTTTTTGCGAGTGTTCGACTCACAGTTGCTGATTCCACTCGACAGCCTGTTTGCGGCGGCGGATCAAACGAGTAAAGGAGCGATCGATCCAAAGACGCTTAAAGCGATCACTCAGCAGACCGAGCGCCTGGATGAGACCCGCACACTGCATAGCTCGCTTTCCGCGGAAGAAAAGAGTACGTTCGCGATGGGCTATTGGAGTGAGCGTCATATTGACCAGGAAGAAAAGCTGAACATCGACGCGCTGATAAAGAATCCCGAGAAGAAAGACGCGCGGACCGCGCTCGCTCCGTTTGTGCGTGATTCTCTGATTGGCCTTTTGTATAGCTACTATGCTCCTCCGGGCGCGCAATTGCTTCTGACAAATCCGCTGTTCGTTCGCAGCCACGATTTCGTAGGACCGGAGAGTTCGCCTGCCGAGTGGCGCGTCACGGATGTGGCGGGAAGCGGTTGGCCCGCCAGCGCGGGTGGCCGCTTGATGGGTTCGCTCATCGCGCTTCCATACGCCCTTGCGGAAGCAGAACAAAACTTTCTCAGCCCCAAGCGGGAGCAAGCGCTTATCTGGTCCGATTTGGTTCCCCAGATGATCGTCGACGTGACGGTAAACAGATGGCGCAACGTCAAACCCGCCCAATTACGCTGGGTGGCGTTGCACATCGAGCGCGGCGATACGCTGTTAGCTGCGGCCGCTTTGGATCCAAAAGTGGAGCCGCTCGTGCTGACCTCGTACAGCCGTTTCGCGACTCCCGCTAAAGTCGAGTGGTTGCAGGACCAATTGAACGCCGGGCACTTTACAATGGCCGCTGCGGAGGTCCCAACGGCGGTTCTGTATGCAATTGCTGACGATCCTGAACTGCGAAGTATCTCTCCCGACGTGCCATCCAGCCAAATCGACGCCATGGCGGCCCAGAATGACCCGGATCTCGCGCCCGAAGCGATCGCGCGCAATTTTGGTACCCCGAAACCGACGTTGACGCATTCCTTCCAGCCCGGCCTGCTTAACCTGCGCACCTTCCCGGCGCTGATGGGTTATTCCAGCCGCATTCTAGCTGAAACGTGGGAATCGAATAATCTCTATTACGCGGCCCTTGCGTACCAGGCCGGGGTTCCTGTCGATCAGCTGGACGAGTACGTGCCCGAGTGGAACCGCGCAACCATTGAAAATATTTTCGCAACGCACTTAGAGGACTGGCCGGCCCTTCTTCGCTCGCTCCACACCGTCGGAAACAGCGTGAGGGATCACGGAAGCCAGCTTCGAGCTTCGAATTCTTCAGAGGAATAGGAAGATTTGTGACGAAGATTTTAACCACCTTAGGGATCGCCGCGGTTGTAGCCGTGGCAAGCGCTGGTTTGTGGGTAAGGGCGCAGGATCCGGACCAGTCAACCTTCCATGTCAAAGTCGACATGGTTGTGATGAGCTTCACGGTTACCGATCAAAAGGGCAAATACGTAAACGGGCTTAAGCCCAAGGACTTGAAGATCTACGAAGACGATATTCCGCAGAAGATGGCAACCTTTGCGGAGGGCAATCATCCTCCTTTGCAGGTTCTCGATAACGGCGAAACAAGGCCGCTTCACCTCGCTTCCGCCGCTACGGGGCCGGGTGGCATCCCGGACCCGAACGTCATCGATCTGCGTTCCGATTCGCCGGGCACAAACGTATTCGTACTCTTTGACACCAGCAACTATATGTATCGCGGTTTCGTGTACGCCTCCGATGCAATCGCCGATTTCATTCGCGGACTGGATCGCGCCGATTCGGTCGCGGTCTATACCTATAGCCGCAACCTGAATCGAGCCGTGCCGCTGAATCGCGACCGGACAACGGCTATCGCCGGTCTCCGCAACGCGGTCGCCGGAGACGATTCGGCGCTTTATAACTCTCTACTTCTGACTTTGCGCGATGCCGCAAAGATTCCGGGACGCAAAGTAGTAATCGTATTCTCAAACGGCCCCGATAACGCCAGTATGGTTGCGCCCGACGATGTGCGCGCCGTTGCGGAAGATGAAGGTATTCCGATCTATGTGATCTCGACAAACGAGATCAACAAAGATCCTATGTCCAGCAGTATCTTCAAGCGAATTTCCACTAACACCGGTGGCAAGAGTTACTTTGCCAAGACCTGGCAAAAGCAAGTAGAAGCTTTCGAATCTATACGCGAAGACTTAGGCAACAGTTACACGCTGACTTACTATCCACGGCCGAACCCGAACGATGGATTCCGGAGAATCCGCATCGAGCTTACTTCGGACGCTTACAGGAAATACAAGATTCGGGCGCGCCCCGGGTATCGGCCGCAGCGCGGCATCTGAACTATTTGTTCCGGTGAACCGCTAGATTGCCGAAGGCCTGCATGGTGGGCATGATCTGCATCACGTTGATATTGACGTGCGCGGGCCGTGTGGCCACCCAATGGATTGCGTCTGCTATGTCTTCAGGCGTAAGCGCCTGCGTACCCTCGTAAACTGCTGCGGCTTTCTGTTTATCGCCTTTGAAGCGCACCTCTGAGAACTCGGTTCCGCCTGCTAAGCCAGGCTCGATATCGGTGACCCGCACGGCTTTTCCGAGCAGATCCGCCCGGAGATTGTTGCTGAATTGATAGACGAAAGCTTTGGCCGCGCCATAGACGTTGCCGCCGGGATAGGGCCATTCCGCGGCAGTGGAACCAATGTTGATGATGTGACCGCGGTTACGCTCCACCATGCCGGGCAGCAGGAGCCGGGTGCAATAGACGAGACCTTTGATGTTCGAGTCGATCATCTTGTCCCAATCGTCCAGATGAGCGCTTTGCGCGGGATCGAGTCCGATTGCGCCTCCGGCATTGTTCACCAGGATGTCCACAGCGGCAAATGCTGACGGAAGATCCGCTATAGCCCGTTCCACTTCCGACCGCTTGCCTACATCGAACGTCAGAGGTAGAAACTGCTCTCCAAGTTCGCTTTTTAGCTCATCCAGTCGTTCTTTGCGCCGCCCGGTGCCGACAATTTTGGCTCCGTCCTTAGCGAATCTGCGAGCTGTTGCGAGTCCGAAGCCGGCGGTCGCTCCGGTAATGAAAACGATCATGCTTTCAGAATAGACGTGCCGCGCTGTGCCGCGTGTCGACGCGTGTATGAACGTGGATCAGAAGAAAGACATGGCTTTCATCGGGTAATGCTTGCGGTTTCGGGTCCAAAGGACGGCACGGTTCAGAATGGCTGATGCCGCTATAAGCGCATCGGCGAAGTCCAAACCATGACTCCTGCGAAAGCTGCGAAGAAGTTCACCAGCAGTCCGGCCTGTTTCTGCGTCGATTGTCACGCAGGTCAGAGCGCCAAATAGTCTCGTCAAGGCTTCGTGCTCGCGCGGCAGAGCTCCTTGCCAGAGTTCGGCGACCGATATCGGCGAACAGAGCACTGCATCCTGGGAGTTACTCAGTTCCGACCATCTCCGCAACACGTCTAGATCTCTCTCGCGGCTTACTTCGATCAGTATGTCGGAATCGACCAAGACCGTCATGTCTTCTGAAAACGTTCAAGACGAGAGCTGCGGCGCAAACCACGGACATAAGCTTCTGGATCCTCGAACTCAGGCCGGTTCTTCCGCAGTCCCACAAGCCCTTGCATGGCCTTCCGACGTTCCTCGAGATTCCCGACATAGCGCTCACGTACGGCGCTTCGCACGAGTTCTGAAATACTTGTGCCCGTAAGCCGCGCTCGCACGTGAAGGGCATCCCAAAGTTGGTCGTCAAGATACAGTTGGGTGCGCCTCACGATGTATATTATACATCGCTTACGGGCCTTTGACATGAAGAATTAAATGTTGCGGCAGCGCATACAATCTGAGGGGTACAACTTCAATACTGTTGTGATTGCATCATGAAAGCCTTTTACATCACTGAACCCGGCAAGACGGCACTCGGCGATTTGAATCCACCCAAGCCGGCGCCTGATGAGATCTTGCTTAAGACACGCCTGATCGGGTTATGCGGCACGGATTTAAGTACCTTCCGCGGCAAGAATCCGCTGGTCAGCTATCCCCGTATCCCGGGTCATGAAATCGCTGCAACCATCGTCGAAACCGGCGCTGATGTTCCGTCGAACTGGGCGCCCGGCATGAACGTGACCGTCTACCCGAATACCAGTTGCGGCAAATGCGCATCGTGTAAGCGAGGGCGCACGAATGCCTGCAAATTCAACCAGACCTTAGGCGTGCAGCGCGACGGAGCCATGCGTGAGTACTTCAGTCTTCCGTGGCAGAAAGCCTACGCCGCGCAAGGTCTCTCGCTCCGTGAACTGAGTCTGGTCGAGCCGTTGGCAGTTGGTTTTCACGCTGCTGAACGCGGTAGAGTGGCGGCACAGGATACAGTCGCGGTCATTGGCTGCGGAACAGTGGGGTTGGGAGCGCTGGCATCCGCTGTGACGCGCGGAGCAACCGCTATCGCAATAGATCTGGACGAGGGAAAATTGGAGCTAGCCCGGCGCACGGGCGCGCAGCACTCGGTCAACTCGCGTTCAGAGCCGCTGCATGAGCGTCTGCTCGAACTGACCGATGGCATGGGGCCGGACGTGGTCATTGAAGCGGTGGGAACGGCATCGACTTACGTGATGGCCATCGACGAAGTGGCGCACACGGGACGCGTGGTTTACATCGGCTGGGGTAAGGAGCCCGTAAGCTTCGACACGAAGCTCTTCGTACACAAGGAATTGGACATCCTGGGCTCGCGCAATTATCTAGGCGAGTTCCCGGCCGTAATCGAACTTTTGCAAAAAAAGCAATTTCCCGTCGAGGCGGCGATTTCGAAAACAGTCGGGCTCAGCGAGGCAGGCGACGCACTGCGCGAATGGAGCGAAGCGCCGCAATTGTTCACGAAGATTCTGGTGGAAGTAGGTAAATAAGTGGAATACAGAACGCTAGGCAGCACAGGACTGCGGTTATCGACTATCGGATTCGGAGCGGCGCCTCTGGGCGGCGCGTACGAAGCGATCAACCTTCCGGAGGCGACCAGCGCCATACGGGCGGCAATCGACCAAGGCATTAACTTCTTCGATACGTCCCCTTACTACGGCGAAACTCTATCGGAAACGCGGCTGGGCGAAGCGCTGAAAGGAGTAAGAGACAAGGTCATTCTTTGTACCAAGTGCGGACGCTACGGCTTGAATTCGTTCGACTTCTCCGCGGGTCGCATTGCACGCAGTATCGACGAATCCCTCAGCCGGTTACAGACGGATCACGTCGACCTGTTGATTGCGCACGACATCGAGTTCGGCGATCTGGAACAGGTGATCTCTGAAACGATTCCTGCCATGCGGAAGATACAGGAAGCCGGCAAGGCGAGGTTCATCGGAGTTTCCGGGTTGCCGCTGAATGTCCTCGCGGAGGCAGTGCGGCGGGGGCACCTCGATTTTGTTCTTTCTTATTGCCATTACAACCTGATGATTCAGGACCTCGATCGCGTGCTGCGGCCTGTCACGGAAGATCGCGTGGGCCTGATCAACGCCTCTCCACTCCATATGGGCATGCTGACTCTAGCCGGTCCGCCCGCGTGGCATCCGGCGCCGCCGGAAGTGAAGGAAGCAGCGGCGCGCGTCGTACAACTCTGCGAATCGCGCGGCGTGGACGTAACAACTTTGGCCCTGCGGTTCTGTTTGGATTATCCTTATGCCGCATCCACTCTCGTCGGCATGAGCACTCGCGAGCAATTGGAACGCAATCTCCGGGCGCTTGACTTCAAGCTAGATCCAGATCTGCTGGCCGAAATCGCGCAGATCGTTGCGCCCGTGAAGGACAAGAGCTGGCCTTCCGGCGTTCAACAGCAGCATGCGTAAGATCGACTCTCATCAGCATTTTTGGCGCTACACTCCCCGTGAGTATGGCTGGATCAATGACCAGATGACGGTCATCCGGCGTGACTTTCTGCCGAATGATCTTCGAGCAGAGATGCTGTCGGCCGGTATAGACGCAGCGGTCTCCGTGCAAGCCAGTCAGACTCTCGAAGAGACGCGCTGGCTGCTGCAACTCTCTGCTGAGAACGAGTTCATCAAAGGGGTGGTCGGCTGGGTGCCGTTGATTGACGCGAATGTGGACGAAGTCTTGGCCGAGCTGAAGTCGCATCGCAAGTTAGTCGGAATTCGCCATGTGCTGCATGACGAGCCAGATGACTTCTACATGCTGCGGGACGATTTCAACCGTGGCATAGATAAGCTCAAACCGTTCGGGCTGCCTTACGACATTCTGATTTTCGAGCGGCACCTGCCACAGACAATTGAGTTCGTCGACAGACACGAAGGACAAGTGTTCATCGTCGATCATTTAGCCAAGCCGCGAGTCAAAGCTAGGGAAATCTCGCCCTGGCGAGAAAATCTGCATGAGCTGGCGAAGCGTCCGAATGTCTACTGCAAGTTATCCGGTTTGGTAACGGAAGCCGACTATCGCGACTGGACAGCCGATCAGCTCAAGCCCTACATCGATACGGTTCTTGCCGCATTCGGCCCGGCGCGAATGATGTTTGGCTCCGATTGGCCCGTCTGCCTGCTGGCTGCAGGTTACAAACAGTGGGTTGACCTTGTTACAAACGCGATCGGTTCGCTATCGCCTCCGGAACAGGAACGAATCTGGGCAGAAACAGCCGTTGAAGCGTACAGGCTGTGTTAGTCTGAAAAGCGTTCTCGGCTTTCAAACGCTTTGCCCGCTTTTTAGCCGGCCGCTACGACCTTTTTCGCCATGTCACTGCAAGTTTTCCTGCAAGCTCAACTGTTAGGCGGGGACGAGTTTCTCGCTACCCAACCACCCGAGCAGCCAGGAAGCATGGCGCAGATCGTAGGCAGGTCCGCTTGGCTCAATCTACTTTGTGAAGTGTTGCCCAGAGCGCTGTTGGCGGAACTGCGGCTCTCGCGCATGTTGCTTGGTTCGAGTAGCGCCGAGCAGTTTCTGCTGGTCTTGGCGGAAGAAGATGTTCCGCGCGCCAATGAGTTACTCGGACGCGCGGCAGATGCGATTGGACAGCTTTCTCAAAACACTTTGCGGATGATTTGGGCAACAACCGAAAACCTCGGTGCGTGGCCGATCGCTCGCAAGCGGCTGGACGACGCTCTGCTGGCCGCCACGTCCGCACCGCTCGCCGACACTGCGGAGTCCGCAACAGCGTTCGTGCCCTTTGAAAATCAAGCAGAGGCGGATACGCCCGCCGACGAGTACTTCCCGGCCTTTGCGGCCAAGCTGCCGAATGCAACGAGCGTCGGTTGGTCGAATGAACGCCCGGCTCATCTGACTTGGAATGAAGGGCAATACCAGTGGTCGTTACGGGAGCAGGCGGGTTTGGATGAGGAAGCGATTGTGTTCCCAAGGCGCTTTGCGGTCGATGAGGCCGGTAACTTGACGCCTCCAGCGGAACTCGCCGAGAGAGCGGAAGGGACGCCGCGCTGGGGTGTGCTGCGCGGCGACGTGGATCAGTTCGGCTCGCAATTGAAGCGCCTCGGGAGCATCGAAGAGCATATCCATCTTTCCGTGCTGTTCAAAGAGTTCTTCGCGGGTGAACTCGCGCTCCTCTGCACCCTGCCGAACTTCTGGCGCAAGGTCAGCATCTTGTATCGTGGCGGCGACGACTTCACCGTCATCGGCACGTGGGATGCCTTGCTGCTGCTTTCACGCGAGCTGCAGCGGCTTTTCGAGAAGTTTACGGAAGAGAACTTGCAATCGGTGCCGCATTTTGAGGCGCGGACGATCAGTATGGCCCTCGCGATTGCGCCCGATGCGGATGCGCCGGTTGCCGCAGTGCTGCAGGATGCCGCTATGGAACTACGGCACGCAAAGACCAGTGAAGCGGGATCGTTCAATGTGTTCGGCCGGACGCTCGAATGGAAGCGATTGAATGAAGCGGAAGAACTGAAGCAAAGCTTACTCCGGCTGGTGCGCGACTTCGGATTTTCGCCGGGTTACATCAACGATCTGGCATCGGTCTATCGAGAAGCGTTTTCGGCCCGAGTGTCTCGCCGTAAGGCGGCGCGCATCGATAAGCCGTGGCGCACTTACATGCGGCTCTCGCGCGTCATCCCGCAGACGCGCGGCAAGGAAGTGAACAATCTGCGAAATGCGGTGATCACAAATCTCATTGGAAAGAGAACAGCGGCGTTGAAGCTTCGTCCCTCGGCGCGCGTCGGTCTCGAATGGGCGCGGCTGGCTGCCGGCAACAGTTAAACAAGGAATCGAAATGCCTGAGGCAGAAGAGAAAAAGACAGCAGAAGAGAAGAAGACCGAAGAACGGCGTGGCGGCGGCGAGAACCGCGGTCCGCGCGAGAATCGGCCGGGTGGTGGTGGAGGCCCGCGCGGCGAGCGTGGTCCCGGCGGCGGAGAACGCTCTAGCGGGGATCGGGGCGGCGACCGCAATCGGGAACAGCGGGGCGGTGATCGTGGGGACCGAGGCGGTCCGCGAGGCCCGGGCGGCGACAGGCGCGGTGAAGGTCCGCAAGAGATCGATGTCGAGAAGTTGATCGCGGATAGCTTGTACTTGGACAATCAGGCACACGTGGTGGTGAGCCGCATGCGCGACATGGATTCCGGCACCAAGAGCCAGCTACGCCGCTTATACAATGCAGTGCGGCGAGCCACGCGTGCTCCCGAAGGTGAACGTCAGCATGAGTTTGTGATGGTGCGGGCGAGGCTGGCTTATACGATTGCGCGCCATTCTTTGCGCAGTCTAGATGCCTTGGAACGGCTGCTGCTGCAAGTGACGCGCAAGAACGATGCGCGCGGGTACGAGCGGTTCCGAGACCTCTTCGAAGCCATCATTGCTTACAACGAGTAAAGAGACAGGACATTTACGCATGAGTTTGCATACAGCCTCCACTGAACTGACGTTCCTTGGCAAACTGATTCTCGAAGGGGAGATCCAGTGTCAAACTGGCCTGCACATTGGCGCGGGCAAAGGATCGCTCGAGATCGGCGGCGCTGACAATCCCGTAGTTAAAGACGCTTTCGGCATTCCTTATATTCCAGGCAGTTCGTTGCGCGGCCGGCTTCGCGCTCTGCTGGAGCAGACGCTCGGCATGGCGGTTCCGAGCGAACTGGTTTATCTCTCGAAGCGCAAGGGACAGGAAGTTCGCATTCACCACAGCGACCGGCCGGACGATGATGTCTGTGTCATTTTCGGGCGCAATCCGGGACGCGTGGAGAAGGTGAGCGGCGAAACGATTGAAGCCGCAACAGCCACGCCCGCGCGCCTGACGGTTTACGACGCGCCGTTGGTGGTCGACAGCATTACGCCGCAAATGCGCGAGAACCTAGACGATGAATTAACCGAATTGAAGAGTGAGAACGCGGTTGATCGCATCACCTCGCAAGCGAATCCGCGCACGCTCGAGCGCGTTCCGGCGGGGGCACGGTTCCGCTTACGCATGGTGCTGGATGTGCTTTGTCCGGAAGACAAGCCGTTGCTCGCGCGAGTGGCGGAAGCCCTGCGCTTGCTCGAAGACGACGCACTCGGCGGAGGCGGAAGCAGAGGCAATGGCCGCATGGCATTTAGCGGGCTGACTCTCACCTGGCGCGGCAAGGATTACTACGCCAAAGGAGCGAGTGAGACCAGCCTGCTTTCGGCGGGCGATCTGGCTGCGTTGCAACAGTTGGCCAGTGCGGACGATTTCGGAGACAAGCTGGCCTAATGCAGCCTGCAGTTCTGATTCGCCTGCGGCCCACCGGGCCCTGGCGCTATGGACCCGGTGACGGCGCGCAGGACCGCGTCGATACGGTCTATCGCAGCGATCGCGTGTTTTCCGCCGTGACCGTTGCGATGCAGCAACTGGGTTTCCTCAACGAGTGGCTGGATACAACCGCGCGGGCCCCTGTTTCGGCGGTGGCGTTCAGTTCGCTGTATCCCTATCAAGGCGATACGCTGTTTGCGATCCCTCCTGCTTCCGTCTGGCCGCCGCCCACAGCGCAATTGACTGCTCCCAATCCGGCGTTCCTCGCCAAGATCCGTTGGAATGCAGTGCAACTGGTGCCGCTTGCTGTCATCGAAGCGCTGTTGTCCGGACGCAGTGTTCCGGCAGATCAGTGGACAGCAGATGCGGCAACGGGATGTCTGTTGCGGCGTGACCGGCTCGGCTCGGCGCCGTTTCGAGTCGCTGGCAGGACGGCGGCGGCAGTCGACCGGGTAACGCGCAGCGCCGTTCAGGTGAGTTCGACAGCTTGCGTCGAGTTTGAGCCGGACTCGGGGCTTTGGACGGTGGCACGCTATCGCGATGCTGCGGCGGCGTCGGCTTGGCAGGAACGAGTGCAGGCCTGTTTTCGACTCCTTGCGGATAGCGGCTTCGGCGGACGCCGTACGCAAGGGTGGGGAAAGACGGAGTCGCCTGAGTTCAGGCGCGGCACATGGCCCAATGTGATCCTGCCGAAGTTAGGCCGCAATTCGGGCGACGGCAACGGCGGGTCGGAAGCTTCGCTCTATTGGCTCCTCTCGCTGTATTCGCCGTCGTCTTCGGATGTAATCGATTGGACGGGGGGCGACTATCGTTTGACCGTGCGCGGCGGCCGGGTAGCGGCCACGGGCTCGCTCAAGAAGAATGCCCGGATGATCGCCGAAGGATCAGTTTTGGCCGCGCGAGAAGAACCAGGCAGGCACAGCCGTAGACGTCGCGCCGGAAGGCTCTGCTCATCCGGTGTACCGGTCGGGCTTCGCCTTAGCGCTTAAGCTTCCGGTGGCGAAGGCTGCTTCCGATCTTGCTCCCGTAGAGATTCCGACAGATGAAGAGGCTTTGGAACCGAGGCCGTGCGATGAGCCTCTCGACACCCCGCCGATTGAGGATGTCCTGAGCGTGGAGGGTGAGAGCGATGAGCCTGCCGATCAAGGCGCATCTGTAGACACGGGGGAGGGGACGCCGGATGAACTATAACGTCACTGCTCTGACACCGCTTCTGGTAGGGGACGGACGAGCGCTTTCACCCATCGACTACATGGTATGGAAGGACCAGGTAAACGTACTCGATCAACCGGCCATTTTCAAGTCGCTGAGGAATAGCCGCCTGTTCGATACGTATCTGAGCGAGCTGCGCACCGCACGCAAATTAGACTTCGCGCGCTGGGGCGGCTATGCCCAGCAGGAGCGCTTCTCGCGGCGGCGCATTCCCTTTGAGAATGCCGATTCAACGGGTGTTTGGAATGCTGCGCCTCCCGAATCGCTGTTCATCCCGACCTTTGCCTCCGATTATCGCGGCGCTTATCTACCCGCATCGGCAGTAAAGGGTGCACTGCGCACCGGGCTGATTTTTTCGCGCTGGTCGGCTACAACCATCGACAAGCTGGCGGCTGGGATGGAAGGGGACCGGTTGCCGCGGCGTGCGAGCGAAGCAGCGGAAGCAAGCGCCTCGGCTTCCCAGGTGAGGAGTGTTTCGGTCGCGGACAGCCAGCCTGTTCCGGCATCGGCATTCCGGATTTATGTGACTCGCGTGGCATCGCTCGATACCAGGCAGCCGGCGAAGCCTCAACTGGTTTGGAAGGTGGTGGGGCGGGGAAGCGTGCCGCCGCAGCGGGTAACAGATGCAACGCCGGTGTTTACGGAAATGGCAGTCCCGGGAACCACTTTCGGTGGCGAGTGGCAGGAGCATCAGGGGTCTGAGAAGCGTCCACTAGCCAAACCCGAAACCCTGATAGACGCGGCGAATGAGTATGCGGCTGCCCAGTTAGATCTGCATGCCCGTTACGCCGAAGTCACAGGTCTGAACGGGCTGCGGCAGACAATCGAGCATCTGAAGACTGAACTGAAGACAATTCGGAGTTCACCCCTGACTTGCCTCTTGTCGCTGGGCTGGGGAGGCGGGTTCCTCTCCAAGGCAGCGTTTCTGGACACCGGACTGGAATCTTACCGGAAGATACTACGTTCGGTCCCGGCGATCGGCAAGGGGCTGCGCGACGGCGTACCGTTTCCGAAAACCCGGCGAGTCGTGTTTGCGGGGGGGCAGCCTTCTTCACTCCCGGGCTGGATCAAGCTTCAGTTTGTACAGTAACGGTACTCGCGATTCTGGGCATTCTTCGGCTCCGGCTAATCCTGGCAGGCGAAATGCCGATGATTTCTGTATGCTAGAAGTGTCCGGCGCACTGTCCTGTCAAGGAAATCAATCGCTGGTGTTCTCTTCTAAGTCCCATCTCCTCTATGCATAGCGCGATTTATAACGCGTACTTCGGGTTTACAGAGAATCCGTTCAATATCAGCCCGGATCCGGAGTTTCTCTACCGTAGTCCTCAGCATGAGGAGGCGCTAGCCAATCTGATCTACGGCGTACGGAGCCGTAAGGGGTTTATTGTTCTCTCCGGTGAGGTGGGTACCGGCAAGACCACCATGCTGGAGTGTTTGCGGGACTACTTGGACTCCCAGCGAGTCGAGTTCGCCTTCATCTTCAATTCCCGGCTCACTCCGGATCAGTTTTTCGAGATGATGGCGTTCGATTTCGACCTGCAATGCGATCGCAAGTCGAAAACGGAAGTCTTGTTCGCCTTGAACGCACTGCTGATCCAACAGGCGGAAAAGGGCCGTACCTGCGTTCTGATTGTTGACGAAGCGCACAACCTCGACTGGGAAGTTCTCGAAGAGATCCGCTTACTCGGCAACCTGGAGAACCGGCAGGGCAAGCTGCTCCAGATCATTTTGGCCGGACAGCCTGAGCTTGATCGCAAACTGGATGCGCCGAATCTGCGGCAGTTGAAGCAGCGCATCGTACAGAGATGTACGCTCAACCCTCTAACGCCCGAAGAGTCGGCTGCCTATATCGAGCTGAGACTGGCGCGCGCCGGCCGGCCGAATCAGACCGTCTTTCCGCCCGAACTGCTGGAAGAGATTTATAAGCGCTCGCGCGGCATTCCGCGTGTGATCAACCTAATTTGCGATAACTTGCTGGTCACCACCTTTGCCATGGAACAGCGCGTCGCCACCATCGAGATGCTGGACGAAGTATGCCAGGATCTGCGGCTCGAATGGCCCGGCGCAAGCCGCGACCGGCGTGGCCGAGGCCGCTACGAAGAGCATTACCCCGAAGCACCGATTTCGATCCGCGGCGAGTAAGCTACTTCAAAAGCGCATCCAGACCGGCTTGCGCGACCGCTTCATCGATCTCCGATTTCGCACCGCTCGCTGCAATCCCTCCTAAAATTTGTCCGTCCACCAGGATCGGCAAGCCGCCCTGGTTCGGAAAGAAATCCGGAAACGCCAGTACATCCGTATTGCCTTTCTTCAATGCCTCGGCGCCTGCGCGCGACGGCTGAAGATAAAATGCGGCGTGACGGGCTTTGCGTTGCGCGAATTGGATCGTGTTCAAGGGAGCGCGATCCGCTTTTTCAAAGAAGAGCAAGTTGCCGCTTTCATCCACAATGCAGATGCTTACCTGTACGTCTCGCTTGGCCGCTTCGGCTTCAGCCGCCGCGACCATGGTTTTGATCGCTGCGAGATTGAGCGTTTTCTTGGTCGGAAGATCCACCGCGCGCGCAGCACTCAGCGCAACCAGCAAAACAGAAAGCACTTTGAGCATGTGGAACAGCGTATCAGGATCGTTATGCGGCTTGAGAGTGCCGCTTCGGCCTTGCGAAAGGCTGGCGTTGAGATTTTAGTGCCACTCGTGTTTGGCCATTAGCGAGAGGCGGTAGCGAGATGTTGCCACCGATTCTACCGTAGCGGAATGCCATGCGAACAGCTCGTCATTATAGTCTGACGTAGGCTCTGAAGCGTCGGTCGATGTGTCACTAGAACGAACCGGATGTTGTGAAGTAGGGCAAAACGGTCTAAATGAAGTAGCTCGCCACGAGCAGGTTTGAGCCACTATCTGACTCATTGCGTTCTGCTATTCAGAATCGATGGACGAGGCGACCAGTCGGGCAGGAGGGATCACGAGTATCAGGGGCTGCCGGCATTCCGTCCTTTCTTCGTCCACAATTGCTCGTGAAAGCACGGTCGGACTGATTCGTCGCTTCGAATTGGGCCTACTAAGTCGTCAGCCGCCTCGCTGTCTAATCAGTCGGGTTAACATCGCTTTGCGGATGATATCCGGCATAGAACCGAGGAGATGATGAAGGTATTTTGAGTCTTGGCAGTCAAGATACTCCCGGCAGAGTCGGTCGTCACTTTGTGCGAGACGTGCTGGCCGCTGCTATTGAAGAACTGAGGGAGACACCTGAGATAGAGGAATCGGTTCGGTCGAAATTCATCTTGATTACGATCGGCAAGGCGTTCCGGGCAGTCCCGACTTGGCGCGGGTGATTCTAGAAAAGATTGCCCAGGCGGTGGTCTTTGTGGCCGACGTTACCCCCGTTGGAAGGGTCACAACCTGCGATGCCGCGGCAGTGCCGAAGAAGCTGCTTAACTCGAACAGTTGCAATCGAGCTGGGATATGCACTTCATGCGCTCGGGGACGGAGCGCTGCTAATGGTAATGAGACGGGTATTACGGCGAGCGCTCCGATCTGCCTTTCGACCTGCAATCCAAGGCTGGACCGCATCAGTTTCTCTATACCCACACTGAGGCCAATAATGCAACGTTATCGAAGGCACGCACGCACAGCGGGCTTCGAGCTCAGCTTCGGGCAGCGGTGGCATTATGCGTCGCCAAGCACGTCCGGGAAACTCAGGCAGACTTTATTTCCAGCGAATGAGCCAGCGAAAGTGCGCTCGGCTAGATTTCGGCCATCGGGCGAACCTCTTGGCATCCGCTGGGATGAAGCAACTCCCCCTATTGCGCATGGCGATCGGAACAGTCAATTGTTCTGGCGGATGGACAAGCGATCTGAACGCTTCGGCTGATGCCCAAGAGGAGCTCCAATCAAATCTTTGCTCCTCACGAACTACGTGAGAAGGCATCTGCAGACGACGAACATCACGTTAGTGCCGCTTCTCGAAAATTCCGGGATGTACATGATTCGGGCTGCAGATGGATTACGGTCTTTGCCACCTTTATGCGCCCGAAGCGGGTGAGACGGACTCAGTGGTCTTCGCGTTTGAGACGGGAGAAATCTGGAGTATCGATACGGCCTTATTAGGGAATAGAACGCATTCCGCTTTTGGAGAAACGGTACGCTCGCCGTCTCCAGGGCATGAGAGCTTTCTCCGTGCTCTAGGGGATGGAACCACCGTATCGTGGATCTGCGGAGTGGTAGGTGTGAAGAATTATCGTCTCGAAGTTCCGGGAGGCTTTGGCTTGAGCGCCGGGCCCTCAATGTCATGCGGACGAGATCATCGCAGCGGGCTGAATACGACGGAGAAGAAGATTCTTCGGGACGCGCTAAATCCATTCTTCAGGATGATCTTCGAAAAATCCGGTGTTCCGTACCCCACAATTTACCGCGTTAACTGCTAGGGCGGTGCCGAGCGCTCGCGCTGCTCCAGGCCGCCTCGACTTCGCCGACGCTTTCGACAACCCCGAAGCCCCGGCCCGCCCAGATCGTTTCGAATACCGCTAAGACGATCTACGGGCCCACCGCTCTCGCGATTCGCCGTTGATCATCGAAGCGATAAGCGTCTGATTCGAATATGTTTCGACATCCGCCGAAATAGCGACGCCTTCTGGATAGGGCTTTTCCACACTGATCACACACTGACTGGATCAGATTGGCTTGACGACTGGCGCTGAGGCCGTCTACGCGCAATAGTATGACTGATGGAGAATCGTGCCCCGCAAGAGCGAGGTGCCTGTGAAAGTCGTGATCTAAGGTGACTGCAAATCCTATTCGCGTCCCGAGCCCATTCGAGGATCTCGACGTCCTCCGCTCTGTGCATTCCGATCTCCGATACGTGGAGAGCATCGTGGCCATGCTCGCGAAGCATCCGGGCTGCATTCGGAGCAAGACCTTGATCGAGGAGAAGCCGATTCACGCAACGCGATTGGTGGTCAGGTGCTCGTCGTCTACCGCTGCTGCTGCGTAACGGAGCGCTTGTTTAAAGTCCTCGGGTTCGAGGTACGGATACTCGGCAAACAGCGCAGCGCGGTCAGGATACATTGCAAGAAGTTCTAGAACGCGGCGAACGGTGATGCGCATCGCTCGAATACAAGGCTTGCCGCCGCACTATGCGCGGGCTCGACTGTTATTCGATCGAACAGCTCTACCGTTGCCATGTGCCCAGTTTAGAGCAAAAGCTTGCTTCTGGGAAAGCAACAAATTTCACCATCCGCAACTCATCCAGTATGCGCCGTCTACGAGCGAACTGATTCGGCGCAAGACACCGGCGCGCCTCAACCGTCTACTGCTGCCACTCCGGGAACAACGCAATCGGGAGCGCAGGGAACAACAAAGGTGCCGGCGGCAACCGCGCTCACTTCCGGAACACTCGGTGCCGGAACTCCAGTATTCTTACTCCCGGAACCTTCAATTTTGTAACCGCGAACTATGCGCTCGTCCAGGGCTTCAGCTACGGACAGGTGGAGGTGGATCTGAACAACGACGCCAGGTGCTCTGCGCCAATCAGAACGAGCACGATCCTTTCGACGAGCCGAATACCTCCGTCACGCCCTGGTGCGCGGCCGTGGCCGCGATATCAGCCTTCGCTATATCCGCATCGGCAAAATCAACCAGAAGATCTCCGTCTGCTTTTCTATCAGCACCGTGTACGGCATCGCCCGCCTCTATTCAGCAGGCACGATTCTCCTCATCCACCGGCATCGACGATTCGGTCAGTCTCAACGACAATGTGCAAGTCCAGCGGGACACGCTGGCGGCGGCGCGCAGGCTTCATGAAGACGATCAACCCCAAGTAGAGCAGGGAACTCTCGCGCCGCTCACCCTTAGCTAAGGCAGCAGGAATCTGCTGGAGATATCCGAAAGAGCCGGGCATCCCGCCAGGCCCATGGTCATCTCCAGTTCCGTCCGCAGAATTTCGATCACGCGCGCCACGCCCTGCGCACCCCCAACCGCCAAGCCATAGAGGTAAGGCCGCCCAACAAGCACAGCGCGGGCGCCTTTCGCGAGAGCCTTGAAAACATCGATCCCTCGCCGAACCCCGCCGTCCATCAGCACAGTCATTTCGCCGCCCACGCGATCCACTATCGGCGGCAGCGCGTCGATTGTTGCGGCCACTGAATCCAAGCTACGGCCGCCATGGTTTGAAACGATGACACCGTCGCAGCCTGCCTTGCGAGCAAGATCCGCATCGTCTGGATGCAGAATGCCCTTCAGCAGCAGCTTCACCGGCACAATCGAACGAAGCCAGTCGATATCTTTCCAGGTGGCGTCCGGACCGTGTACCGCCGAATAAATGTTGCGGCCCGAAGGACGATGCGCCGCCGTTGCAATCAAATTGCCCAGCTTCGCCAAGTTGGCCCGTTCCACACCCGGAGGCAGTTGGAATCCTGCTCGCAACTCTCGGTCGCGCGGACCGTTCACCGGTACGTCCACAGTAAGACAGATGGCTTCGCATCCCGAAGCCACCGCCCGGTCGATTAGCTCCTTTGTGAACTCGCGATCCGTTTGCAGGTACACCTGAAACCACGGCGGACGCGCGCAAAGTGCGCCCATCGCTTCGATGGTTACATTGGCGAAAGCCGCTGCCACCAGAGTTGCTCCACCGAGGTTCGCACCTTTGACTGTTTCGATCTCGCCCTCGGGATGAACCAGCTTATGGTATCCAGTGGGTGCCAGTAGGATAGGAAACTCGTGCTCGCGCCCAAACAACTCCAGCCGCGTATCGATGCGGCCCACATCGATCAACACTCGCGGGTTCAGCCGTATGCGGTTGAAAGCGGTCCGATTCTCGCCAACGGTGATGTCCGCGCCCGCGCCGCCAATGATGTATTCGTAGGTGGTGTGACTAGTGAAGTTTCTGGCTTCGTACTCGAAATCGTCGAGCGTGAGGATCGACGAAAGCTGATCGGGCCCGAGAAGCTGCAAATGCGATTCTACTTAAATTCGAGAATCTCTTTTTCTTTAGCTTTTGCCGACTGATCCACTTTTGTGATCTGCGCGTCCGTCAGCTTTTGAATCGCGTCCAGCGCCTGTCGCTCCTGGTCTTCGCTGATCAGCTTGTCCTTCAGCATCTTCTTCAAGTGATCGTTCGCATCACGGCGGATGTTGCGCAGCCCGACCCGGCGTTCTTCCGCGATATGGCTCAGCTTCTTGGCCAAATCCCGGCGGCGCTCTTCCGTTAACGGTGGAATCGGCACGCGGATAATCTTTCCGTCGTTTGATGGGTTCAGCCCCAGATCGGCGTTCCGGATCGCTTTCTCAATGTCGCGAATGGTGCCCGCATCCCACGGCTGCACTGTGATCATCGCCGGTTCCGGCACATGCAATTGAGCCACTTGGTTCAGAGGAACCGGTGAGCCATAATAATCCACGCGAACGCTATCCAGCAGTCCGATATTCGCGCGCCCCGTGCGGATATTCGCCATTTCGTGCTGCAAGTCGCCTTGCACTTTATCCATCCGCGTGCGAGCGTTTGCTTCTACTTCCCTGATGTCTTTGAAGGTGCTACCGCCGCTAGCGGCTGCTTGGGGTTCTTGTTTCATGTCAGATCTTTAGTAAGGCGGCCGGCGGGATCACCGGATCATCGTGCCGATCGGCTCACCCATCGCCATTCGCATTATATTGCCGCGCATTTTCATGTCGAATACCGTAATCGGCATCTTGTTGTCGCGGCACATCGCCACCGCGGAGGCATCCATCACGCCGAGAGCCTTCGACAATACCTCGGTGTATCCCACTTCCGGATATTTGACTGCGTCGGGATACTTCTTCGGGTCTTTGTCGTAAACGCCATCCACGCTCGTGGCTTTAGCGATCACCTGCGGCGTGGATCTCCAGTCCGCGCAGAGTAGCCGCCGTGTCCGTTGAGAAGTATGGGTTCGATGTGCCGGCAGCGAAGATGACCGCGCGCCCTTTCTCCAGGTGCCGGATCGCACGCCGGCGGATATACGGCTCGGCGACCTGGTGCATCTGGATCGCGGTCATCACCCGAGTGGGCACGCCCTGCTTTTCGAGCGCATCCTGAAAGGCGAGCGCATTGATGACCGTAGCCAGCATGCCCATGTGGTCGCCGGTCACACGATCCATGTGGTAGGCGGCGGCCTTGATGCCACGAAAGATATTGCCGCCGCCCAGGACCAGGCCCATCTGCACGCCCGCGCGAGCCACCTCGGCCACTTCAGCCGCCAATACGGATACGCGCTCTGGATCGAGACCAAAAGATAGCGGTCCGGCCAGAGCTTCACCGCTGATCTTGAGAAGAATGCGCTGATACTGTGGCATGCCGTCTCGGTGAAGATGGACGACTATGCCGTAACGGGCAGCGGGCTCTCTTCCACACCGGGAGCGTCGGAGGCATCGCCCACTTTGAAGCGCACGAAATGGGCGACACTCAGGCTATCCCCCAGCTTGCCGCTCGCCGTCCGCATCAGCTCGCCAACCGTTACCGTGTTCTCACGAATGAAGGGCTGTTCCAGCAGGCAAACTTCTTCATAGAACTTGCTCATGCGGCCCTCGGCGATTTTGTCCACCATCTTCTCCGGCTTGCCTTCGCCCAGAGCGCGCCCACGCTGAATCTCCCGTTCCTTCTGAAGAACCTCTGCCGGCACATTTTCCTTGCTGACGAACTGTGGATTCGCGGCCGCAATCTGCATCGCGATATCGCGCACCAACGTCTTGAATTCGTCCTTGTGAATCACATCGTCGGATTTCGTGTTCACTTCTAGCAGAACTCCGATTTGCGACCCGGTATGGATATAAGTACCCACCGCGCCATTGCCCTTCACTTCGTAGAGATTGAAGCGCGAGACGGTGATGTTCTCCCCCAGCTTCGCGATCTTGCCCTTCACCAACTCGCCGACAGTCGTGTTCTGGTCTTTGGTGAATTTCTGCTCGTACAATGCCTCATGCGCCTTGAAGTTGGCGCGCTCCGCTTGCGTTACTGCGTCCAGCCGCACGACGGAAGGCTTGGTCTCGGCGATATGGGCCGCAATGTCTGCGGTCAGCGTCTGAAAATCTTCCGTGCGAGCGACGAAATCTGACTCGCAATTCACTTCTACAAGTACGCCGAGCTTTGCATCGGAGCTGATGAAAGACGCGATCAGGCCCTGCTTGGCGGACCGGCTCTCCTTCTTCGTTGCCGCCGCGATGCCGCGCTTCCGCAGCACTACTTCAGCCTCCGCCATGTCGCCATTGGCTTCCTGAAGCGCCTTCTTGCATTCCATCATCCCCGCTCCGGTCCGTTCCCGAAGGGCTTTCACGAGTTGTGCACTGATCTCTGCCATATTCCTTGTTAGCCTTTACATACAGAAGGCGACCAAGCCTTTTAGAGCTGGTCGCCTGAAGTTCTTCTCCCGCCTGTAATCGCGACTTAATGTTCGCCGACCGTAGACGTCACTTCTTCCACCGGAGCTTCGCTTCCAGGTCCTTTGCGCGGAGGCGTTTCAGGTTCGCCGGTCGTCGCCAGGCTTTCAGACGTCAGCTGCTCCAGATACTTCGGATCCAGATACTGCGTGTACTCTTCCACGCCATGGTCGCCCGCGCCTTCTTCGTCGGTGACAATCTTCTCGGCCGTGAACTCCTGTTCAGTGGCCAGCGAACGGCCTTCCACAACAGCATCGGCGATCTTTGTCGTGAAGAGCCGAATCGCGCGCAGAGCGTCGTCATTGCCCGGGATCACGTAATCGACTTCGTCCGGATCGCAATTGGTATCCACGACCGCGACCACCGGAATGCCCAGCTTGCGCGCTTCCTTGACCGCGATCGCTTCTTTATTGGAATCGACCACGAACAACATATCGGGCAGGCCGTTCATGTCCTTGATTCCCGCCAGGTTCTGCTGCAAGTGCTTGCGTTCGCGCTCCAGACGGCCCACTTCCTTCTTGGCGCGTCCTTCGTAAGCGTTGTCGTTGGCCATCCCGTCCAGCTCTTTCAGACGCTTGATCGACCGCTGCACCGTCGTGATGTTGGTGAGCAGTCCACCCAGCCAACGTTGATTCACGTAGTATTGACCGGAGCGCGCCGCTTCTTCGGCAATCGCTTCCTGAGCCTGCCGCTTCGTGCCCACGAACAGCACCGTTTTCCCTTGCGCGGCCATTTCGCCCACGTACCGCATCGCGTCTTTGAAAAGCTTCAGCGTCTTCTGAAGATCGATGATGTAGATACCGTTACGTTCGCCAAAGATGTATTCCTTCATCTTTGGATTCCAGCGCTTGGTCTGGTGCCCGAAGTGAACGCCAGCTTCGAGCAATTCCTTCATTGAAATTGATGGCAACCTGCCTCCTAGGATTTACTTGAACGGACCAGACCGTGCGGCACGCGGCCCAAAGCGGAAATTGCGTGCGCTTGTTCTAGCCCGGTTATGCGAAGTGCGGCCCGCAGGCCGCCCATCGCGCGATTGGTGGAAAACGAAAAGACGTACTACCGCTTGGAGAATTGGAAGCGCTTGCGAGCGCCCTTTTGACCGTACTTCTTTCGCTCATGCTTGCGAGCATCGCGGGTGAGTAATCCCAGGCCCTTTAACTTGCCTCGGAGTTCCGCGTTGAACTCGATTAATGCGCGCGCAATGCCGAGCCGCGCCGCCCCAGCCTGGCCCGTGACGCCGCCGCCGGCAGCAAGAATCATCACATCAAACCGGTCCGCGGTTTCCGTCGCGAGAAGCGGCTGGCGCACATACGCCCGAGCCGATTCGTTCGCGAAGTAATTCTCGAACGGCCGGTGATTTACCGTAATCTGACCTTTTCCAGGGCGCAAAAAGACCCGTGCGGTAGCGGTCTTGCGGCGTCCGGTTGCTAACTGCTGAACTAACTTCGCTGGCAAACGACTCAAATCCTTTCTCTAAACCGCCATCGCGGCGGGCTTTTGCGCTTGATGAGGATGATGTTCGCCCGCGTAGACCTTCAACTTACGGTACATCTGCTTCCCCAACTTGGTTTTCGGCAACATGCCGGAGACCGCGAGTTCCAGCATCCGTTCCGGACGGGTCTCGCGCATCTTCCGCGCACCGGTTTCAATGAGGCCGCCCGGATATCCCGTGTGGCGGCGATACAGTTTCTGACCTTCTTTGCCGCCCGTCAGCTTGATCTTAGCGGCATTTATAATGACCACGTGATCGCCCGTGTCGATCGACGGCGCATACATCGGTTTGTGCTTGCCCATCAATAAGGTGGCGACTCGGCTCGCCACCCGGCCAAGGACGGCGTCATTTGCGTCAATCACGTGCCAGGCACGAACAATCTCGTGCTTAGACGGAACTTCTGTGCGCATGGACAGACTTATACTCTCTGCTCGAAAAGTCGAACACTTCAGTCTACCGGATGGGGAACTAGGGTGTCAAACGCGGTAAGAAAGGGGTAGTGGCTCAATTTGAGAGTTACTTCTTGCGAAGTAGGCGTGTCGGTTGGGCTTCACAGGATTCCTTTTATCCAAAAGGCGAGTGTGACCTGAAGAGCAGCATGGCCGTTTCGTTCGCTTTCCCCCGGCCTGAAGGTGTTTCGTGATTTGGCCTCTGAAATGCCCTACATTGTCCGCCGGAGGTGATGTATGGCCGATCCACCCCGTGGACGAATTTTCGATCCGCGGCTCTCAAACGTTAGTAGAGACGTTCTGCAACGCAGGCACGATCAGCCTGTCAGCGTCACGTCGCCCGCGCTCGAATGGGCTGTGATCCAAACATCCGCTCTCACGAGTCCGGGTGGCCGCGACCTGTATGGTTGGGAATTAGACGTTATTCAGGATATCTTTCAGGGCGGTGTGGACGCTTCGCGTATACGTGTTGTGGAGACCCGCATCCTCAACGCTCCGACCACGTTGGCAGGGCAGATCCGTGTGCCGCATGGCTGGAATTTCGACGGAAGCAACAAGCCCGTGCTAGTTCACGAGGTGACGCATGTCTGGCAGTATCAGACGCGCGGCACAAGCTACATCACCGATTCGGTATATCACAATGCAAGCGGTCAAATCGCCACAGGTAGCCGGAACGTGGCGTACATGAATTACCAACTGCAGCCGGACTCGAATTTCACCGACTTCACAGCAGAAGAGCAGGCGACCATCGTGGCGGATTACTACGAAATGACGCGGATTCACCAGAACGACGCGGTTCCGCTGCCATGGATCGTGCTGCGGCGCCCCGACTTGCCGATTTACGAACGGTTGATTCAGCAGGTAAGATCGGCGAGGCCGCGACCGGACGCAACCATTTATCAGGACAGTTTGATGAACCAGCCGCGCCCGGGATTCGAGCCGAGCGCGCCTGGGCCTGCCGGTACGCAAGGGCCAGCGGTAATGCCACTCCTGCAGATTCGATTCCGCGGCCTTTAGCGCGCCGTTATGCTGCGGGTGCAGTGGGGCCCGCTTATAGGAAAAGGCGGGACGGGATACTCAAAGACGATTTCGAGTGAAGATCTCACTCGTAAGAAGTACGTCTGAACCCCGCTCTCTCCTGCTGTTCGGGCTACCCCGGCCGCTCCAGAGATTCGCCGCGCCCCCAGCGAATCTCAGAGCGCTTCTAAAACAAGCCAAACAACCTCACGTGCTCAGGCACTCCTTCACTTCCCGGCAAGCAAGACTCTTACCCTAGAATGCCTGATATGAGCATCGGCAAAGGCATTTGAGTTAGTTTCAGCACGATGTGAAGGGCTGGAACACGCTGTTGCGGCCTATTCGTGAGCTCACAGCTCCAAACCCGACCTTTTTTGCTCGAGTTTGCCAAGACCGGGGCGCTACTTGCCGCCTTCCGTTCTCTTTGTTTTATTTTTTTTCAACTTTTTTTCGAAACCGTGAAAGAAACTTCCGGAAAGTGTCGCATACCTGTGTGAGATCGATGGAAGATCACAAACGCCCTGATCGGCGGCCGAGATTCCAGCGAGACGAATACACCCTTTAGGAGCTTCACCATGTCCACCACGAAGTGGTTTCCTCTCATTTCTCGCAGCATTCTCTCGTCCTCCAGGCGGCGGCTTGCGCAACTGCTCACGGTTTCCCTTGTCTCCGGTGTTCTGGCCTACTCCCAAGCGACAACGAAGATTGTGGCAGCCTACTACCAACCTGCATTTTCGACCAACACCCTGATCACGCAGAACTCCTTGTCGCATTTGAATTATCTGATCTACGCCTTCGGCGCTATCAACGGCAATGGCGGATGTGACGCCTCGCAGCTGGCATCTGGAACATTTGCGCAGATCACCGCGCTGAAACAGAAGAACCCCAATCTAAAGGTTCTTATTTCGTTGGGCGGAGCAACGGCCGGAACCGTGGATTTCATAACCTATTCGCAGCCCGGAGCGGTTGCGCCCTTCGTATCCCAATGCGTGAAGGACTTCGTCGGCGCTGGGAAGTTCGACGGCATCGATATCGATTGGGAAGTTCCCGGACCGTCCGATCAAGGTAACTACAACAACTTGCTCAGCACGTTTCGCCAAACCTTAGGCAAGAATGGGATCTTGACCGCAGCCATTCTACCGTCACAGGGCGCGAGCTACAGCGGTGAAAGCGATATCGACTTCGTGGGTATTTCCACCATCACCACCAGTTCCAACGGGAGAACAACGACCACGACGCCTCCCGGTGCTGCGGCCTCCGTCAGCTTCTTCAATGTGATGGCGTACAACTACGCGGGAACATGGTCCGGTGCGGATACTTCCAATGCACCGCTTCCTCACATTCAGAGTGATATTGACGCGTTGGTTACTCAGGGCGCGCCTGCGAGCAAGCTGGTACTCGGCATACCTTTCTACGGGGTGCAATATTCAGGTTTTTCTAAAAAGGCGACCGTAACCAGCATGTCCAGCATCACCAGTCTGCTGAACAGCACTCCGAGCAAGACTATCAGCTCAGATTCGACAGATCCGAGCTACTCAAAGATAGCCTCGACCATAGCGTCCGCAAGAGTCACGACGTACTATCCGACCTTAACGCAACAGTACACGGGACAGGCAGCCTCCCTCACTTCGAACAACGCGATCGAGTGGGGCGCATGGGCTTACGTTGCCGGCACGACTCCCGCACTCTACAACTTCGACAATGCGACGACGATCCCTTATAAAGCCAAATGGGCACTGGCTCGCACCGCCACACCGACCTCCTCTACGGCCCAGCCTTTGGCCGGAGTTGTGGCTTGGGATCTGTCCCAAGACGATCCCAAGACGACGCTCTTGTGTGCGATGGAAACAGCCATGGCGCAAAGCGCCACGTCTGTGTGCGTCCCGGCGCCGACTACCACCACCTTGTACGATTTCGAAACCGGGACAGCCGCCTGGACATACAGCGGTGGAATCAGCGGCATAGGGACCTCCACGGCTGAGCACGCCACCGGCACTCATTCGCTCTCCGCGGTTTCCAGCACTGGAAGTTCGGCGGCGCAAGGGCTCGTTTTCGTGCCCGTTTCCGGTCTGGCGCAAGGCGGCACAGTGACCTTTCATGTGTGGGTGTCGACGAACTCAAAGCTGACTTCAGTGGAACCGTTCATCAGCAACTCCAGCTATGCATGGACCACATCGGCAACGACAACCTTCACAGCAGGTGCTTGGACAACGTACTCAATCAAAGTCCCGGCGAATGCGATCGAAATCGGTGTATCGTTCGACTCGGCTGCGGGATTCACTGGTGACGTCTATATCGACGATGTAACGTACACGACTCCGTAACACAGCCCCGCCGTTCGGGCGGCGATTGGAAAGGCAAGATACGTGGAGGGCGTCTCACCAAATTAGCGTGAGACGCCCTTTCCGTTTCCCTGAGTCCCTCAGTCTCGTTATTCTCTCCTCCTGCATTAAGCCCTGATCTTTATCCCTAAAGAATGGAAGGAAGCGCCGCGAAAATCACGCACGCGCGAAAATAGAGATTGGAAACTCCATTGAGGCCCGTTTTCCTTCGACTCTCCATTCTGATCGCTTCTCTTGCCCTCATAGTCCCTGCACTCCCGGAGCCGGTGAATACTCCTGAGGTGCGTGCGGTACGTGTACCCGATGGCGGCATACAGCCGCAAGTGGCTGTAGACCAAGCCGGGACGGTGCACTTGGTCTACTTCAAAGGCGATCCCTTGCAAGGAGATCTCTTCTACGCTCGCTCGAAGGATGGTCTGACATTTTCTACTCCGATTCGAGTGAACTCGGTTCCAGGGACTGCGGTTGCAGTAGGAAACATTCGCGGCGCCCGAATCGCGGCCGGACGGCGTGGCCACATCTACATCGTCTGGAACGGCTCCAGCAAGCTGGGCAATCCCAGCCAAGGACGCAGCCCCATGCTTTACACGCGATTGAATGAGTCTGGTACAGCCTTTGAGCCAGAACGAAATCTCATCCACACCGCCTATGGAATTGACGGTGGCGGCGGAATCGCCGCCGACCGGCAAGGCCGCGTATACGTCTTTTGGCATGCGCCGCTTCCCGGCAAGCGAGGCGAAGAGTTTCGGCGAGTATGGGTGACGCGCTCCGAGGATGACGGCAAGACCTTCCAGCCGGAACAACTTGCCTGGGACCAGCCCACGGGAGCATGTGGTTGCTGTTCTCTGAACGCCTATGCGGACCGCGCTGGAACTGTGTACGTACTATTTCGGTCCGCCCAGGAAATGACTCATCGCGACATGTACCTGATTGAATCGAAAGACCACGGTGTGAGCTTTCGCGGATCGGACATTTCGAAATGGAACGTTGGATATTGCGTCATGAGCAGCGAGGCTTTCGCCAGCGGACCCAACGGTACGTTCGCCGCATGGGAAACAGAGAAGAAGGTTCACTTCGGCGCCATCGATTCAAGCACGGCAACCGCGCCGGACGGAATTATCTCTCAAGACGGCAACAATGAGAAATACCCTTCGCTTGCGATCGATAAACACGGCGTTCTCCTCGTTTCGTGGACAGAAGGAATGGGTTGGAAGCGTGGCGGATCGCTTCACTGGCAGCTTGTCGACAAAACCGGGCAGCATCTTGGGTCACCTGGAAGCGCGGACGCAGTGCCTGCCTGGAGTCTGATCGCTTCATATCCGTTGCGAGACGGAAACTTCGTGGTCCTATACTGATTGATCAGGCTTCTATTACCTCCGCTCAGGACTCCGGAGGGTCACGATGAAATCAAGTGCGACGCAGACCCGGTGAGTCTCCGCGACCTAAAACACTGCTTGCGGCCGGCATCGCCGCTGATGAACTTAAGAAGACCGGACAGAGGTTCCAGCCGATTCGCATCCCGTCTGTGGGCGCAGGGATGCGCCGCCAGTTTTCGAAACGTTTGCCGTGCTGGGGTACGAACGGTAGTGAATCGCGTCGCCCCCGCACTAGGAATGCTTAATGAACAATACCGAGTTATCCCCCTCTAATTTCATTCGCGACATCATTGTCTCCGATAACGCGACTGGCAGATATGGCGGCCGCATCCACACGCGCTTCCCACCGGAGCCCAACGGCTATTTACACGTCGGCCACGCGAAGAGCATCGTGCTGAATTTCGGACTTGCCGACGACTTCGCGGGCGAGTGCAACCTGCGTTTCGACGACACCAATCCTACGAAAGAGGAGACCGAATACGTCCAATCCATCATTGAGGACGTCAAATGGCTCGGCGGCAATTTCGGCGATCGGCTTTTCTATGCCTCCGACTATTTTCCGCAGCTCTACCTTTGGGCCCTCGACCTGATCAAGAAAGGGAAGGCCTACGTTTGCGAATTGAGCAGCGAGCAGGTGCGCGAGACGCGCGGCACGCTCACCGAGCCTGGGCAGAATAGTCCTTATCGCGACAGAAGTGTCGAAGAGAACCTCGATCTCTTCCAACGCATGAAGAACGGGGAGTTTCCCGACGGCGCGCGCACCTTGCGAGCCAAGATCGACATGGCGTCCCCGAATCTCAACCTGCGAGATCCTGTCATGTACCGGATCCTGCACGCTGAGCATCATCGCACCGGCAAGCAGTGGTGCATCTATCCCATGTACGACTGGGCGCATGGGCAATCGGATTCCATCGAGAATGTCACGCACTCGATTTGCACTTTGGAGTTTGAAGACCACCGCCCGCTGTATGACTGGTTTCTGGAAGAGCTTGGCGTCTTTCATCCGCGGCAGATCGAATTCGACCGATTGAACTTGACCTACACCGTCATGAGCAAGCGAAAGCTGCTGCGGCTTGTGCAGCAAGGCGTGGTGGAAAGCTGGGACGATCCGCGCATGCCGACGATTAGCGGAATGCGTCGCCGCGGTTATTCATCGGAGGGTCTGCGGAATTTCGCGCGGAATCTCGGCGTTTCGAAGACCAACGGTACCACCGAGCTTGAGAATCTCGAGTATTACATTCGCGAGGATTTGAACAGGACGGCCTTACGCGTAATGGCCGTGTTGCGCCCGCTGAAACTCGTGCTGACAAATTATCCCGAAGGCGAAGTGGAGTTCATGGAGGCCGTGAACAATCCTGAGGACGCAAGCGCCGGCACGCGCTCAGTGCCCTTTAGCCGCGAGTTGTGGATTGAGCACGATGACTTCCGCGAGTCGCCGCCCAAAGGCTATCACCGGCTCTATCCTGGGAACGAGGTTCGTCTGCGCTATGGGTACATCATAAAGTGCAACGATTTCGTGAAGGATCCGGGGACGGGCGAGATCACCGAAATCCACTGCACCTACGATCCCGAGACACGGAGCGGCCAGCCAGACCCGCAAAGTTAAATCGACCATTCACTGGGTCTCGGCCGCGCAGGCCATTGCCGTCGAGGTTCGGCTGTATGAGAAGCTGTTCACCGTCGAAAACCCGAATGACGTGCCGGAAAGCGGTGACTTTCTGATGTACCTGAATCCGAAATCGCTCGAAGTGGTGCAAGCGCAGGCCGAGCCGTCGCTCGCCAACGCCCGGCCGGGTGACCGCTACCAGTTCGAACGTCTCGGCTATTTTTGCGCCGACAAACGCAGCATCGGCGAGCGACTCGTCTTTAATCGCACCGTCGAGTTGCGTGACACCTGGGCGAAAATTCAGAAGAAGATGTAAGGCCGTGACATAGAGCTTCTCTTCGCTCCGCGTACCTGAGACTCATATCCGCCGCAGGTACACTCCCTACC
Organism: uncultured Acidobacteriaceae bacterium; assembly: GCA_963849445.1. Lineage (GTDB taxonomy): Bacteria > Acidobacteriota > Terriglobia > Bryobacterales > Bryobacteraceae > Bog-105. Next base: position 257,689 of record CAWKHS010000026.1, read on the forward strand.
TGTAACGCAATTTAAAAGTTGAACTTCAGGTTTGTTTAACGGAACTTCCGCGATTTACAAACATTTCTTCCATTTGGCTCATGAATAGGTTTGATCTGCGCGGCAACAGGGCGCACAGTGATGTCGTCAAAATAGCGACGCGACTTCGCGGGATCGGCTCGGAGCGAGCAGAGATTGGCTGGATAAGTCGCCGGGGCTTCCGTGGAGGATTGGTTCCAAGTTTTGCCAGGGTGCCCCCGAATTACAGTCTGTTAAAATGCCGCCTGTGCCTGCGCCGTCCGTAACGAACCGATTGTCGCGTGTTCGGCCGCCGCGCGTGCAACTGTCATACGACGTAGAGATCGGCGCCGCCATAGAGAAGCGCGAGTTGCCTTTCGTCGTCGGCATTCTGGCGGACCTGAGTGGTCAGCCGTCGGAACCGTTACCGCGACTTCGCGATCGCAAGTTCGTCAGCATTGACGTCGATAACTTTGATTCGGTCATGGGTGCTATGAGACCGCACCTGGCATTCCACGTCGCATGCAAACTGACCGAGGAAGATATCAGGCTCAAAGTCGATTTGCAGTTCCGAAGTCTGGAAGATTTTGAACCGCAAAACGTGGTGCGTCAGGTCATGCCTCTGCGAGCGCTGCTGGACCTCCGCACTAAGCTCGCCGATCTGCGCGGCACGCTTGACACCAACGATCGCTTCGAAGCAGTGTTGATCGAAACGTTTTCGGATCCAGACCGCATGGAAGCTATACGCATGGAACTTGAGGTATGGAGAGGAACCCGGATTCCGGAGCCCCAGCCCGAGGAAGCGAACTCTGCCTTGGTGACCGTTGGTTCTCCCCTTTGGGCGTTGCTAGACCAGGCAAATTTGCGTCTCGACACCGCAGGCAGAGAGCGAACTTTGGACATTCTGCGGACATTCATGGAGGAGGTCCTTAACAGGCAAGTTGTCGTACAACGCGATGCCCAAAGGATGATCGACTCCCGCATTGCCGAAATCGACCAGCTGTTATCTCTTCAGACTAGGGAGATCCTGCACTCTCAGGAATTTCAAAGGCTGGAGGCATCCTGGCGCGCGCTGGCCTATCTCGTCCGAAATACTGAAACCAGCCCGGCCCTCAAAATCAAGGTTCTGAACGCATCCAAAAAGGAACTTCTGCGTGACCTGCAGAAGGCCGCCGAATTCGACCAGTCCGCCCTCTTCAAGAAGGTCTACGAGGAGGAATTCGGTGTCTTCGGTGGAGAGCCCTTTGCAGTGCTGGTGGGCGACTTCGAGTTCAGCCGCAATCCCGAAGAAATTGAGCTCCTGGCGGGACTGACACAGATAGCCGCCTCGGCCCATGCCCCCTTCCTGGCTGCTGCCGCCCCTGGTCTTTTCAATCTGGAGAGCTTCCGCGAATTGGGCGTGCCCCGGGACTTGGCTAAGATCTTCGACTCGACAGATTACGCCCGATGGCGTGCGTTTCGCTATAGCGAAGATGCCCGGTATGCGGCTCTGGTAGTGCCCCGGATGCTCATGCGTATGCCCTACGGCCGGGACGGCGTGGCAGTCGCCGACTTCGATTTCGATGAAGGGATTGACGGCACAGACCATAACCTCTACCTTTGGGCAAGCGGGGCCTTCGGACTTGCTACCCGCCTGACCAAAGCCTTCGCGGTCTACGGCTGGAGTGCCGCTATCCGCGGCGTAGAAGGCGGGGGCGTCGTGGCCGACCTGCCAGTCCACACGTACCAGACTGATGAGGGCGATTTCGCAATCAAGTGCCCGACCGAAATCGCTATCACTGACCGTCGAGAGAAGGAGTTGTCCGACCTCGGTTTCGTTCCACTAGTCCACTGCAAGGGCACCGACTTCGCTTGTTTCTTCAGCGCGCAGACTTGCGGAAAGCCCCCCATCTACGATGTGGATACTGCTAACGCGGCGGCAAGAGCATCTGCCCAACTCCCGTTCGTGCTGGCGGTTTCGCGCTTTGCCCATTATTTAAAAGCCATGATGCGGGACAAGATCGGCAACTTTATGACGCGCTCGGAATGCGAAAGATACCTCAACGCGTGGATTACGCAATATGTGACCAGCGATGACGATGCCCCTCTAGGCACCCGCGCCAGACTCCCTCTGAAGATGGGCCGGGTCGAGGTCACAGAAGTCAGGGGCAAGCCCGGCACCTACATGGCGGTCGCATTCCTGCTTCCGAATTTTCAGCTGGAGCGTCTCGAAACACCCCTGCGCGTTGCCATGCAATTGCCCCGGCCGCTGTACTGAGGCTTGTGAGCCATGTTCGAGTACTTCCTGGCCATTGAGGGCATTCCGGGCGAATCCACCGCCGCGGACTTCGAGACCCAAATCGAAGTGCGGCGCTGGGCTTGGGACGAAGAGTTTCCTCCAGCAACCCGGCCGGACTCCGTCGAGCGGCCCGCACTGAAGATGGGCCTGCTCAAGGTGGAGAAGAGTGTGGACAAAGCGACCCCGAAACTGATGCTCGCGTGCGCCAGCCGCCAAACCTTCCCCGGCGCAGTACTCACCTGCCGCAAAGTGGACACACGCGCGGCCGATCTGCTGCGCGTAACGCTCACAGAGCTGCAGATCTGCTATTACTGCGCAGGCGGCGCGGCGGGCTCTGAAGAACGGCCCTCGGAAGAAATTCGTATCAGCTTCGGCCGCATCGAATTCGAAACCACGGAACTGCGCCCCGATGGTACAGCCGCGGGTGTAATTCGCTCGGGATGGGACGTCCGCGCCGATGAATCCTGTTAGCGTGATTGGTGTTTCACATGGCATTTGAGGACACGTTGCTCCTCCCTATCACAGCCGAATCTCCCAGCGGCGTGTCACTCCGTTACTCGGCGGTCTTCGACCAGATCCGAGAGGCCAGGCGCGAGGATGACGATCTGCCTCAGGGCGATTGGGGGCGGCCGCGCAAGACAGCCGACCTGGATCTGCTCATCCGCCTCACAGGGGAAGTGCTGGCTACGCAAAGCAAGGATCTGCAAATCGCGGCGTGGCGAACGGAGGCGCTGCTTCGACGCATCGGTATCCCAGGGCTCACGGAAGGTCTCAATCTAGTCCGCGAATTGATCGAGCGGTTCTGGGATTCGCTCTATCCTGAAATCGAGGACGGCGACTTGGAGTATCGCGCCGGACCGTTGGATTGGATCGGTTCCCGGCTCGGACATCACGTCCGCCGCGTACCGGTCACTGCAAGAAAGCACGATTGGTACGCGTATCAGGAATCTCGCGCCGTTCCTTACGAGACCGCCGATGAAGCGGCCGCTGCCAAGCGCGCCGAAGCGGTGGCAGAGGGGAAGACCACACCCGATGATTTCGAAACAGGTGTTACTTACACTCAGACGAGTTTCTACGAATCGCTCCTCGCGGATGTCAACGGCGCACTTCTCGCGCTGCGAGAACTGGAAAATGTCTGCCAGAAGCACTTCTACGACGAGGTCAGCTTTAACGAACTGCGGCGGGCTCTGGAGGATCTCCACACTCTGGCATACACTCTGCTCGCACCGCGGCGGTCTGCGGAACAGCCGTATGCGACTGGGGGCGCTGAGGACACAACGCCGGGCTTCTCGGCACCCCGGTCTGAGACTGTAAGCCTGGACAGCGTGCTTGTCTATGCCGCCACTCTGCGTCGGGACCGGGCTTGGCGCCCCTTGCCCTACTTGCTGCTGCGCGCAGCGCGATGGGCGGAAGTACGCGAAACTAGCGACACTGATAAAAATGTATTGCAAGCGCCGGCAACCTCCACCCGGGTCCGGCTGGCTGCCGCTGCGCGGGAAGAGAAATGGGAATCGCTGCTCGAGCTGTCGGAAACCGAAATGGCCACACCGGCAGGTCGCGGCTGGCTCGACCTGCAACGCTATTCCTGCAATGCCTGCGAAGGATTGGGCCCCCTCTACAGTGAGGTTCACGATTCCATCGTTGCTGAAACGCGTGCTCTAGTAGGACAGTTCCCCGAGCTCCCGCGCGCGCTGCTCTCCGACGGTACTCCTGCAGCAGATGCGGCTACGCTCGAGTGGCTGAACAAGCTTCAATCCGCAAACCCAGCGCTGGAGAGATCCCCGGAAGGTGAGATGTCAGGCCGGATCCGCTTCGTTGCTCGACTGCAGATGGCTAAGGATTGCCTGGCCGGTGGACAAACCGGTGTAGCGGCCGCGCTGCTCGAAGAGCTCACCCAGGAGGCCGACCGGCGCGCGCTCGACCAGTGGGAGTCGCCTGACTTGATCGTGGAGCCGTTCCTGCTTCTGTTTCAGATACTCGGGTCCCAAACCGACAGCGTGGAACGGCGGCGCACCGTTTTCAATCGCATCTGCCGCCTGCATCCCCGCATGGCGATCGCCCAAAACATGCAAGAGCCGCATGCCTGACACTCGAGCTCTGGCCATACTTCGCCATTCGGTGGAGGAGTGGAACCAGTGGCGTAAGACCCACCCCAAGCCAGACCTTTCCCGCGTCTCGCTTGGTTCGGCCAATCTCGCGGGCGCCGATCTTACGGACTGCGATCTCTCCTGGACTAACCTGCTGGACGTCGACCTCCGCGGCGCTGACTTGCGGCGCGCTCTGCTCGGCGGTACCGATTTCACCGGCACTCAACTGGAGGGCGTCAATTTCTCGGGCGCAGATTTTTCCCCTCGCGCCTCATTTCGCTCGGGCGGCAACGTTTACGGGAGCAACTCCGCCGGGCCTTCCGCTGCTCACGGCTCCCAACAACGCGTCAAATTGGGCGAAAGAGATCTTCGAGGAGTGCAGTTCCTCAAAGCGAATCTTCAAGCCGTCGAATTTGTGGATGCTGATTTGCGCGGTGCCGTCTTCCGCGGCGCAATCGTGTGCGACGCCGACCTCCATTGGGCCAACCTGGAGGGTTGCGACCTCCGCGACACCGACCTGCGCGGAGCCAATCTCAGCTACTGCAATCTCTGCAACGCAGATCTTCGCGGTGCCGACCTCGAAGGAGCCGACTTGCGTCTCGCGCATTTCCACGGCACTAACTTGCTGGGGGCGAATCTGGCGAACATCCGGTTCCAGTGGCTAACGGACGCTTCCGAACTACGGGACGCCCGCAATCTCTTGCTGGCACGTGTCTCGGCCGATCTCGCCGCCGAGTTGGGCTTTCCCGAAAACCACAATGATAACGTCGGCAAACTCGATTTCCGCTCCTATCATTTGGAGGGCGCAAATCTCGAGTCGGCGAATTTCGGCGGTGCATCCTTCGAAAACACTCGCTGTGCGTCGGTCAAGTTTCGCGGTGCGGTCCTGGTCTCGGCCAATCTGAGCCATTCCGATCTGCGTGGGGCCGACCTGCGCGAGGCCAATCTCAAACACGCCGACCTGAGCGGTGCGGACCTCCGCGGCGCTCTCCTGGATAAGGCGGTGCTTGATCACGCGAATCTGCAACGCGCCCGCCTGGAAGACTGTTCGGGAATAGAACTCACCCAGCTGGCCGCCGCTGCGAATCACACACTGGCACGCCTTGACGCTCGGCTTCTGGGTCTCCTAAACGTTCCTCCCGATCACAACGAACGCATCGAGTTGAATGATCTGCAAGGTTATCAACTCGCCGGCGCGGACCTCCGCGGCGCCAATCTCAACAGCGCAATTCTCATCAACTGCAACCTGGCTGGCGCGCGTCTCGATGGTGCCCACCTCTGCCAGGCGAATCTCGAAGGCGCATCTCTCGTGGGCGCAAGCCTGGTAAAAGCCGACCTCACAGGAGCGCTGCTCGCCGACGCCCGCCTGCGAGACGCGGACCTGCGCGACGCAGATCTCCGCGACATCCAGATTCTCTCGACGCGCCAGTTGGCCGGCACTAACGTCTCCGGCGCCAAACTGCCCGACAGCTTGAAGTCTTTCGAGGCCCTGCAAAGCATCAAAGAGTCTTCCGAGAACTCGCGCAAAATCTTCCTCTCGATGCTGGCGCTGGCCGTCTACTCCTGGCTCACCGTAGCTGCCACCAAGGATGCCGCACTGCTGACCAATACGGGCCTCTTGCAATTGCCCATCATCCAGACACAGATCCCAATCGGTTGGTTCTACTGGGTAACTCCAGCCATGCTCCTGGGGGTCTTCCTCTATTGCCACTTCTATCTGCAGAACCTCTGGGAGGAACTGGCCCAACTGCCCGCCTACTTCCCTGACGGTCGGCCCCTACACCAACGCGTCTACCCGTGGATGTTGAACAGCATCGCCCGCATGCACTTCGCCCGCTTACGTTCGGAGCGCGGTCTGCTTTCTGTATTGCAGTATTGGACCACCATCATGCTGACCTGGTGGATCGTGCCTCTTACCGAAGCTGTGTTTTGGATGCGTTATCTTCCGCGCCACGAGTGGGGCGGCACGGCCATCCATGTCATCCTCGCCGGGTGTTCGGTAGCCGGCGCCACCATCTTCCTGCGACTCGCCGCTTCGACTCTGGAAGGCCGCGCAGACGACGTCAGGATCTGGCCCTTACGCGAATCTTATAAGGGGCTGCTCGCCTGTTTCGGTCCGGCCGCCGCTGTGCTTATCGTACTCGGAACCTTGAGCTTCGGCGCGATTGAAGGCGGGATAGGCTACGCCCGTGTTGACCCTCGGTCCTTTGTGCCCAGCTTTTTCGCGGCTGTACACTTCAGCCCTGCCGCCCGCCTCAGCGAAGAAGACATCTCAACCAAACCGTTGAACTGGGTCACGGATCATCCTGACTTCGACCAGGTTAAGGGCGCCCACTTGGCCTATCGCGACCTGCGTTACGCAGAAGCGCGAAACGCCTTTCTAGTGAAGGCCGACCTGACGGGTGCCGACTTACGTCACGCCGATCTGAGCGGCGCCGACCTGCGTCACGCAATACTTACTCGCGCACATCTCCAGGGCGCTAACCTGACCGGCGCCAAGTTGGATGGCGCGGTCCTCACCGGCTGCGACTGTGCCGGCCTGGTACTGCAGCATCCCTAAGTCCGCTCACGGCGCAAGCGATCCCTCCCGTCCACGTTGACAACTTCACCGGGCATCCGCGCGTGGTGGTCATCAGCGATATCGGCAACGAGCAGTCTCTCAAAGCGGGGGGTCGTTCGCCGGATACGATTAGCGCGGGGAGAGCCTTAGCCTTCCAAGCTGCTCATGCCGCTTTTGGAATCAGCGATATAGTGCCTGATTTTATGCAATTTTATGCAAATGACGTCAGCTTTTGCGGGCTGTTGATCTTCAAGTACCGGTGCACGGCGGGATTACTTCCAAGCTGTTCACTGTCGCGTCCATCCGCCATCAAACGGCACGTTAGAGCTTTTCTGAAGTCGATATCTTCGCCTCTTCGCCCCTCCATATCCGCCTTTCTTCCTTAGTTCACAGACTCCATACAAGGCGATTTTTCAGGATCTTGCCCGATTTGAAGTCTACTGCTTGAGCTGTGTCCCCGCGGATTCAATCTTCGGTCGGTAAACGGCAGGTCGTAACTGTGGATTGTGGAGTATCCGTTTGGAGCAACTGCGGAAGAATTCGGCATCACGCGGTTCTCAGTTCGCGCTTGAGGCCAACGATTACGGTCTTCCGGCGGTACCTCGTGAATCGATCAGTACGGCCGAACTCGTGATATTCGCGGCAAACGGAGGCGTGTTGGGGGAGTTCGAGACAACCGTCCGAATCTGACGGCCATTCCTGGTGACAACTATATAGAGCTTCAGCTCCGGGCTGTTATCAGCGGGATTAGTTGGTTGAGGAAGGATAGTCATCCAGCCTGTGCAATCGGCGGCAACGGAATATGTTCCCACGGCCGGTCGCCAATCTTCCTGCGGTGGAACTCCGTTATGAACAACATGGTCCACCTGGCTCAGGTTGCCTCTTCCATCGAACTCCGTCATCGCCACGCCGGATATAGGTCCGGCTGCGGGTGCCGGAGCAAGGATTTGTCCGGTTAGCGTGAAGGCGTACTTCCCATGTAGAGTCGCATCTGAACAAGCTCCATCTGCATAGCAGAGCGTAGCTCCCAGGAATACTGCCGCAAACATCCTGATCAAATTCACGTTCATTTTGGTCTCCTTGAGATCGTGTCTCGGCACCATCCTACGTGCGCTTAGCCGGAGGGCACCATAGAGAACTTCTGTAGAATTTGTGAAGAATACGTCAGGAAGAAGCCAGAAAATGAGGGATATGCCGCCAAATCTCATATCGTTCGGAGACTTCGAACTCAATGCCGCAAAGTATGAGTTGCGTCAAGGTGGCACGCGAATCAAGCTAGAGCGCATCCCCATGGAGTTGCTCATTTTGCTCGCCAACAATCCCGGCAGATTAGTTGAACGAAGTGAAGTGGTTGAAGCGATCTGGGGAAAGGACAATTTTTTCGACAGCGAGAGCGCCATCAATACCGCCATTCGAAAACTTCGTCGTGTCTTAGGCGATCACCCGAAGCAGCCGGAATTCATTGAGACTGTTGCCGGGAAAGGGTATCGATTTGTGATCCCGAACTCGAGCGGGGGAAAGGGCCTGGATGCGAAAGCTCTGTTTTCGAGAGGAGTGCATTTCTGGAACCGCAAAACGCCCGCGGCGTACTCAGAGGCGACAAAGCTTTTTCAGGCTGCTATCGATGTCGATCCTGATTACGCGGCACCTTATATCGGCTTAGCGAAAACGTGGATTTTGCTCGGGATCCACGGGCTACAGTCGGCCCACGATGTGTACCCACGTGCGAGAGCGGCCATTCAAAGGGCGCTCGATCTAGACTCCGCATCTGCCGAAGCATACGCAGTCATGGGAGACATTGTCAAGGGGTACGATTGGGACTGGCGTCGTGCAGAAGAGTGCTATTTACGCGCACTGGAACTTGATCCAAACTCCGCCTTAGCGCACCAGTGGTATGCCAATCTTCTGTCGATTATCGGTCGTCACCACGAGGCGCTTCAGCATGCGATTACAGCACGCAATTTAGAACCGCTCTCGGTCGGCCCCGTAGGGTTTGTAGCATTCACTTACTTTAGGAGCCGCCGGTTTGAAGACGCTCTTCGAGAGGCCGAGAGCGCCCTCACGTTAGAACCGAACTCCCCGATCGCGAACTGGTTTTTGGGGCAGGTGCTGATAGCCCTCGACCGCCTGGACGAAGCGGCAACCGTGCTTTGGACGGCGGTCGAACAGTCTCGAGGAGCGAACATGTATTCTTCAGTGTTCGCGTACGCTTCCGCTTTGCGCGGACAATCAACTCACGCCATGGACATTCTTGCGAGCTTAGAGAGCCGAGCATTGGAGCACTACGTCTCGCCACTGGATATCGCAATTGTACACATGGGGTTAGGCAATGCGGAGGCTACGTTTGAGTGGATTGATGCTGCATTTGCTCAGCGAGTTATGAGGGTGACTGAAATTTCCATGCCGACATTTGATCGGCTTAGAACCGACCCGCGTTACAACAGTTATATTTTGCGGCTGGGGCTTGTAGCCGCCTAGAGTGTGGCTTTGGCCTCCTCGGGGATTCTCAGACGCGCTTCGGAGTAGCCCTGCTCATGCGTTTCGCCCTTTGACAGATGCTCTATCTTCTGAGCACTTGTCATCCTCATCCTTGGTGAATGGCATGGTGGTCACCGCTTCTTCCAATCGATCGAGTAGATCTCCTGAGTGCCCGTGTCTTTAAGCAGCATGGGCGAGTCATTCAGATCAAGCGAAAACTCCAGACCAGGCAAACGCCCGGTCTCGTCAAAGTCCTTTAGACTGACAACCTCTTCCGCCTTGCCATCACTTACACGTAGTTTAATAATGGCCGGGTCGTTGCCGTGCCGCATGAAAAATAGATACTTACTGTTTCTCGACCACTTCTTAAGATCCCAGCCCTCCGCTATATCAGACCATCGCTTAGTTTGGAAGTCGAAGAGCAGAATCCTCGAACCCCGAACGGAGGATGCTGCAATATAGCGCCCATCGGGTGACCAAACCGGGGCAAAGTCGCCATCCGAACCAGGCACATCAGTGATGACCTTCGTTCGTAGATCTAGAATGTGAATTTTTACGGTAGACGGGTCTGCTGCGAAGAAGGGATAGTCGCTGTAGGAGATTGAGTTCCCGTCCGGCGACCATGTTTCGTTCATGATCTGTCTCCCGGAGTTCTGGGCTACGGGCAAAGGTTCCCCGCCATCAGCCGGAATAATATAAACCTCATCGCGCCCACCACCCAAGCCGTGAAACAAGATGCGCTTACCATCAGGAGACCAATGCGGAACCATCACCTGCATGGGCGCAAAGGTTAATTGCAGTCGCTCGGTTCCGTCGGGCCTGCACCGCCATAATGTTCCTTCCGGATATCCCGCATACAAGAGCCAGTGACCGTCTCGTGAAAACTCCGCAAAATCGGCAGACATGCCTTTCAGGAAAGGAACGAACGCACCGGTTTTGCTATCGAAACGTTGCAGTTCGCCGCGCAGCTGTTGGCCAATGACGAAAAGCTTTCTTCCGTCCGGGCTGAATGTGGGTGCAAGCGAGTTGAGCTGCCCGTGACTGACTTGCGTTGGGATAGATGCGGAGCCGTTCAAACCATCCTCCGAGAGAGACCAAATGTCCGTTTTCCCGTCGCGCGTTGCTTGGAACAAGAACTGCTTTCCGTCCGGGCTCCAAACGCCGCAACACTCAAACGACGGCCGATTCCAACCTTTCAGCAAGCGCCGAGATTCGCCACGATCATGAGAGACCTGCCATAAGTACTCGCTGCCAGTTGGGATGTCAGCAATGGTCAATCGCAGGATCTTCCCATCTGGCGACCAACGCGGCCGCCAACCCATTCCCGGCAACTCGGCGAGCTTCCGCACTTCCGTTCCGTGATCGTTCGAAACGTAGAGTTGACTGCCCTCTGTAAACGCAATTTCGCGGCCGTCCGGCGACCACGCGGCATCCCGGGCCATTAGGCTGCCTACTCGGCGTGGAATTCCCCCTGGCAACGGCACTGACCAGAGCGGCCGTGAAGTCACATCATCCATTGAGCCGGCCACCAACAGCTCCGAATGAGCAATAGAAAAGTCGAGCAGTTGCGGATAAGCAAACGGAACCGGGATGGGGACCGGATCGCCACCTTTGGTCGAAACTTGCCAGAGGCCAGGGCCAGCTGAGGTCACCGAAGTGAAGTAGAGCCGACTCCCATCTGTTAGCAGAGCGGCGTCAGGGCCGCCGAAGGTGCCGGTTCTTCCCCGCTTGTCCTTTGTGTCATGGGTTATCTGAACGAAATCGGGCACGGTGGGCGGTGTGCCTGAGCGATGCCGCAAATAAGCAGCGAGTAGAATCAGCACCATCAGCACAACTCCGACGGAGGCCCCAGTCAGTATTCCTCGATACGTTCGTCTCCGTTTGAAAGGCGCGGCGTCCGGTGCAGTTCGTTCATGCGACGGATCATCGCTCCTACCCGAGGTTTCCACCGCCAGCGCGACTTCTTGAACCGGGACCCGTATGCGGTATCCGCGCTTAGAAAGTGTCTCTATATATTCGCCGCCATCCGGCGTCTGCCCCAGCTTTCTTCGTAGAAGAAACACGTTCTGCGCAAGGTTGCCTTCTTCCACATAAGAGTCAGGCCAAACTGCGTCTAGCAGCTGTTGTTTGGTGACCAGTTCGCCACCGTGGCGCACCAGAACCGCGAGCGTGTCGAACGCCTTCGGAGGTAGGCGAACCAACTCTTCGCCACGTCGCAAGCTCATGGCGGACGAATCCAGCGTGTAGTCCCCGAATTGGAACAACGTTCGCATTTTCAATTACATCCGCGCCCTAATAAAAAAATGAGAAATCACTGAAGCAGGCATCAAGACGCATTCCAGATTGTAACTGTACATTTGCGGTCGGGAGACAACACGATGAGCATCACACAAGCCGCAGCTGGAGCATACGTTGCGCGTAACCGTACGCCGGGCCCAGTCCGGGATAGCCGGTTCTTCCTCGCAATGGCTATCGCGTGTGCGATCGGAATATTTGCCGGATTTGCGCGGACTTACTACTTGAAGAGCTATTTCGGAACTCCTGTGCTCTCACCCCTATTTCACATTCACGGCGCTGTCTTCTCAACCTGGATTATCTTTTTCGTCGTCCAAACGGCCTTGATCGCAGATCGACGGGTCTTACTCCACAGATATCTTGGCTACACGGGAGTGGTGCTCGTGTGCGCCATGATCGTGCTCGGCATAGCGGCGGCCTTGACAGCGGCGAAGGCCGGCTTCTTTCGGAACATACCGCTCGCCCACAATCCCGAGGGAGCTCTGTTCTTTTCGCTTGTGAGTCTTATGAACTTCGTTATCCTGGTCGCGGCCGGCTTTTACTTGCGGCGAAACCGGCAGGCACATCAGCGTCTGATGCTGATGTCTACCGCCTGCGCGCTTATGCCGATTGGATTATCAAGATTGCCGCTACCATCTCACGCTGTTCCGCTAATGTTTGCTTTCGCTTTTGCCGGGCCGGCTTATGACTTGTTCACTCTTCACCGAATCCATCGTGCATATCTTTGGAGTCTCGCGGTCTTTGTGCTCACCTTGCCTCCTCTACGAATGCTTGTAGGCAACAGTGCTGGGTGGTATCGGTTCGCACATTGGCTGCTCAGTTAACCAAGGTAAGTTGTTTTGCCCACGGTCAGATCTGCAAAACTCACATTTTATTCTTATAATGCTAAAACACCATCAGCTTCGGCGGCCAAAGGGAATTCGTTCATGCCCAGGTCTGCAAAGCTGTTTCGTCATTCCGATTGTCGTTCTGCTGGTTTCCTTTCAAAAGCTAAGCCCGAGGGGGGCGTGATGGACGAGA
>CAWKHS010000027.1:0-80989 GCA_963849445.1 uncultured Acidobacteriaceae bacterium
GGCAACCGAAGCCCAAATCGCGCCAATCAAGCCAACGCGCAAAAGAGTACCGGACCCACCAGCGAAACGGGGAAAGCAAATTCCTCGCAAAACAATTTCCGCCACGGCTTCGCCGGCGAATTCTGTCTCCTCCCCACCGAAGATCCCAAAGCCTACGAAGGTTGCTGACCAGCTTCCAAGTCGATCACAATCCCTTCGGTGTCACCGAAAGCCTGCTCGTCGAACGCATGGCCCAGCATCACTGGCTGCGCGCTCGCGCCATCCAACTCCAAAATGTCACCCTGGCCCTCCCTACCAAGGACCAGAAGGACGCCGATCGCCAGTTCGCCCTCTACATGCGGTACCAGACCACCAATGAACGAGCCTTCTCCAAGTGCCTCAGTGACCTGCTAAGACTCAGATCTGAAAGGAGGAAGGACAAGATTGGGTTCGAATCGCAGCAGCTCAAAAAGGACGATCTCACCCGTAAGCAACCGATCGAAAATCGCAGACAGGAACTGCATAAATGCGACGTTTGGCTCGCCGAAGCCAAGGCCGAGCACCAGGAACTGCTCAATCACCGTCTGGAAACCCCAAATGCGCATCCCAACCGGGTCCAGCGCATTTTGGCGCGCCAACAGGCCGCCTAACTCCGCCGAACACAGGCCGCTTTACACGAATCGCACTCTAGGTGTCCCTGCTGGAACCCAAGCTCTTTGTTTGCGAGCCGTATTTAAGCATTGCCGGGCGCTCACAGATCATATATACTTCTCTGTTGTCGGTAAACGCTTGCAGCCCCATCGACAATGACTTTCATCCTCGCTGTCTCCACATCAGGACAACTGCTGTCGCTCCATCCAGTCGATCTGGCCATCATCGCGCTCTATTTCGTGATGGTCATGGGAATCGGCTTCTATTTGAAGCGCTTCACCAAGACCGGCGAGGACTTCTTTCTGGCTGGCCGGGATATGAGTTCCTGGATCGCAGGCCTCAGTTTTGTCGCGGCGAACCTTGGCTCTCTCGAACTCATGGGATGGGCCGCCTCCGCTTACCAATCCGGCATTCTAGCCCCCACTGGTATTGGATCGGCGCTATTCCCGCCATGCTCTTCCTCGGCATCATTATGATGCCGTTTTATTACATCTCGAAAACTCACTCGGTTCCCGGTTATTTGAAGCTCCGTTTTGGTGAACCCTCTCGTTTGCTCGCGGCCGTCAGCTTCGGCATCATGACCGTCCTGATGAGCGGCATCAACATGTATTCCATGGCCTTGGTTATGCGCATCATCCTTGGCTGGGACATCAACTTCAGTATCTGGGTCGCCTCCATTACCGTAGCCGCTTACGTGTTCCTCGGTGGCCTCTTGTCCGCCATCTTCAATGAGGTTCTACAGTTCTTCCTCATCTGGCTCGGCGCAATCGTCATCTCCATTCTCGGCCTCATCGAAGCAGGCGGGTGGAGTGGCATGGTCGCTCGTATCCACCACAACTTCCCGGGCCAGGACTACACGCACATGTGGGCCGGACTCGGTTCGTTCACAGCCAATCCGATGGGTATCAACTGGGTCGGACGTGCTCGGCCTTGGGTTTGTCATTTCCTTCGGATACTGGACCACAGATTTCCTGGTTGTCCAGCGCGTCCTTGCCGCACAGGATCTGCGCAGCGCCAAGATGGCGCCCGTGATCGGTGCCGCCTTCAAAATGGCCGTACCGTTCATTGTCATCCTTCCCGGTTTGCTCGCCCTAGCAGTCCTTCCCAAAAGTTAGTCGGCGAAGAAACACAGGCCGCCATGGCGGGCGCTACACTTACAACGAAGTCTTGCCTCTCATGCTCGCGCGCTATTGCGGTCCCGGTTTGTTGGGCTTGGGCATCACCGCTCTAATCGCCGGATTCATGTCAGGTCTGGCCGGCAACGTCAGCGCCTTCCAACCGTTTGGACTTACGACATCTATCGCGCAGTCATTCGCAAGAACGCGAGCGATCAGCACTACGTCAACATCGGGCGCTGGTGTACCGTTCTCGGTGTGCTGGTCAGCATCGCCGCGGCCTACGTCGTGATGCAGTTCGCCAGCATCATGGATTACGTCCAGGCTCTCTTCACATTCTTCATCGCGCCCTTGTTCGGAACCGTCATCCTTGGCATGATGTGGAAACGCACTTCGCCCGCCGGCGGCTTTTGGGGATTGCTGGCAGGCACCGTTTCTTCCATTGCCATGTTTGAGTGGGTCCACATCGATCACTCCGCTTTGCGCTACATCGCACTTTCGCCGCATGCCAAAGACATGGCTGAGAACATGTACCGCGCTCTCTGGTCCTGGCTCATTTGCGTCATTGTCACCGTCGTGGTCAGCCTCTTAACCAAACCGAAGCCCGAGTCCGAGCTGGTGGGACTCGTCTACGGCTCAACCGAAATCCCATCCGAAGGCCATTTGTCCCTCACTCAGAGACCTATTTTCTGGGCCGGCGTTGTGGTCGTGGTATTCGTCATTCTGAACATCATTTTCTGGTAGCTCCGCAATTATGCATGCTCATGGTCCTCTCTCCATCTGGTTTTTTATAGGAATATTGTTGACCGCCTATGGCGTGCTCATTACCGCCACCGGTCTATATGAACTCGTGTCCCCTCTTGCGCATCCGCCGGTGCTCGCGAATCTTCACGCCAGCATCTGGTGGGGCGCCGTTCTTCTTATCATTGGGCTCGTCTATTTCATCAAGTTCTTTCCAAGGAAATCATCGTAATGTCTACAGCAAACGGCGCCGGCCCCACGCTCGGCCTCATCGTCGGGAATCGCGGCTTTTTCCCGGATCATCTCGCCGCTAGCGGTCGCGCGGACATGATTCGCGTGCTCGAAAACGCCGGTGTTCGCGTCATCGCGCCCAGTCCCAAACCGAAGGCAACAAGCCCCAAGCCGTCATCGAAAACGAATCCAAATTCGGCGCCGTCGAAACATTCGAAGAGGCCGACGCGTCGCCGCCATGTTCCGCAAGCATCGCGATGACATCCAGGGCGTCATCGTCTCTCTTCCGAACTTCGGCGACGAGCGCGCCATCGCCGATACCCTCCGCCTCTCGGACCTGAAAGTCCCCGTCCTCATCCAGGCCACGCCCGATGACCCCAAGCGCATGCGTATTACGGACCGTCGAGACAGCTTCTGCGGCAAGATGTCGGCTTGCAACAACCTGATGCAGTACGGCATCCCGTATTCGCTCACGACTCTCCACACCGAAAGCCCCGATTCCGAGGAGTTCCGCAAAGATCTCGATTGGTTCCTCGGCGTCTGCCGTGTGGCGCGCGGCCTCCGCCGTCTCCGCATCGGTTCCATTGGCGCTCGTCCCGCCGCCTTCAACACCGTTCGCTACAGCGAAAAGCTGCTCGAAGCCAACGGTGTCTCCGTCATCACCATCGACCTCTCTGAGATCCTCGGCCGCATCAACCGCATGAAGGATGACGACGCGCCCGCGCAGAAAAAGCTCGCGGACATCAAGGCCTACGTCACCACAACCGACGTCCCCGAGCAATCGTTGATGAAGATGGCCAAACTCGGCGCAGTCATCGATGGCTGGATGGCCGAAACCGAAGTAGACATCAGCGCCGTACAGTGCTGGACCGCGCTCGAAGAGTACTTCGGCGTCGTCCCTTGCACCGTCATGAGCATGATGAGCAACAACCTCATGTCGAGTGCTTGTGAAGTTGACATCGTCGGCGTGCTCAGCATGCACGCCCTGCGCCTCGCCTCGCAAACCCCCAGCGCTCTACTCGACTGGAACAACAACTACGGCGACGATCCGAACAAAGCCGTCTGCTTCCACTGCAGCAACCTGCCCAAGCACTTCTTCCCGGACTTCAAAATGGATTACCAGGAAATCATCGCCGGCACAGTGGGCAAGTTGAACACCTTCGGAACCGTTTCGGGCAAAGTCAAAGCCGCGCCCATGAGCTACGCCCGCTTCTCAACCCGTGATCGCGAAGGCAAGATCCGAGGCTACGTAGGCGATGGCCGCTTCACCGACGATCCGCTGCAAACCTTCGGAGGAGCCGGAGTAGTCGAGATCCCCCGCATGCAGGACCTCCTCCGCTACATCTGCGAGCAAGGCTTCGAACACCACACCGCCGCCAACCTCGCCCACACCTCGGCAATCGTATACGAAGCCGCCAGCAAATATCTAGGCTGGGAAATGTATTGGCACAGATCCTGAGATCAAACGTGACTATATGCGCAATAAGCAGTCGGTAAAGAGAACGAATCCTGGAACGTCCAACGATCGCGACCGAACCGGAGGACCGAACGCATCGGTCGATCGCGAGGCAGGTAAGCGTCTTGCGGCTCTTGGCGGAACGCAACCCAAATTGCGGGCTGTCCCGAGGCGCCGTCCCGCATAGTGCCAGCCCCGTTTCGTCGGCAATAATGGACGTATGGCCGCTCAGCCGCTACCGCTGAACTTCAGGACTTTCATCGCCTTTACGATGGGTCGAAGCCGGCATACGAGTACTGGTTTGGCGAAGCCGTCCAGAAACCCATACCCACTATCTTGCACGGTATTGTGCAATTCATCATTGCCACCCTGCTGGAACGAGCTGGCTGGAACACCTCGCTTGAGGTTCGCCTTAAAGTCGCGCCGGATGCTGAGCCCGTGCCCGACGTCATTGCAGTACAGGGCAAGTTTAAAGGCCCATATCCAACATCCGCGCCGGAGCTCTGCGTTGAGATTCTATCGCCCGGAGATACTTTGCCGAAGACTCTGGAAAAGGCTAAGCGATACATAAGCTGGGGATCTCAATGCGTATGGATGATTGATCCTGAGAAGCGCACTGCCTGGACGTTGTCGCGAGACCGCACACCTGATCCAAGCTGGATTTCACCAGGCGGCGTTCTCCGCATCGCCGATACCGCAATTGATCTCGACCCATTTTTTCAGAAGTCGATAGGAAACTGGAGACTTCGAACGCAAACAGCCCTCGTTAACCGAGGCGCGACAGAATGGAGCGCGCAAACGCTCAAAGCCTCAGCTTCTTCTCGTATAGATCCGGCAAATCATTCTCCATCAGAACAACATCGTTCGACCGAACATTCGATTCCAGCCATGTCTGTGCAGCCGTGAACGTCGGAAACGGTACCAACGTTCCGCTCGGGTTAGCACTCGCATACGCGCTGGTGAAAGTCTTGATGCGTTCGGGAAGGACCGCCAGCACGACATCGGCATGAGTCGCTGCCAACTCGCCAATCTTGCGGTGCTCCTCATCATGCGCCTGCCCTAGCTCCACCATGCCCGGAGTAACCAGTATCCGCCGCCCTCCATCGGTTCGTAACGCATCCAGCAGCCGAAGCCCGGAAGCAAATCCGGCTGGATTGGAGTTGTAAGCATCGTCAATCAGCCGCGCGCCCGCCGGGCCTTGCTTCACTTCCAAACGATGGCTGATCTGCGGTACGGAAGCCAACGCCAGAATTGCGTCCTCAGGCGCAGCCCCCAACGAACACGCCGCGGCAAACGCCAGCGCCATGTTGGAGATGTGATGTTCGCCGAAAATCGGAGCCCGCAACACATAAGCCGCAGTGTTCCAGGTCACGTGCGCCAATATGCCTTCCGCTGTCTGTGAAGAAGCGTTGATGCGCAGTGCGCAGTCTGCACCGGTGCCGACGACGATCACCCGCTGATACCGATCGCGAAACTGCCTGGCGGCTTCAAACTCAAGCACCTGCTCCGCTACAATCACCGGACCACCGCGCAAAGCAACAGCTTCGGCCAGCTCGAACTTAGTCTTCGCAACGGTATCCAAAGTCTTGAACCGTTCATAATGCGCCATGCCGATAGCAGTAATCACCGCAATATCCGGCGGTGCCAGCCGGCACAGCCGCGCTATCGAACCCGGTCCATACGCTCCCATCTCGCACACGAAGAAGCGATGATGCGAACTCAACCGCTCCCGCACCACGCGCGCAATCCCCATCGGTGTATTCACGCTTCCGGGTGTAATCAGCGTCGGCGCCTGTACTTCCAAAATGTGTCCCAGCAAATGCTTGGTAGACGTCTTTCCATACGACCCGGTAATGCCAACCACCGTTGGCTTGAGCGTTCCCAACTTGGCATGCGCCTCGTTCCAGAAGCGCTTTTGCAGCTTGTTCTCGTAAGGCTGCGTCAACAGGTTGCCGATCGTCAGAGCAAGTGGAATGATCTGCACCGCGATAATCCAGATGGCAATGGAACTCGACGTCACCGCGAATGCCAATGCAGTGACCGCCAGCAACGCCAGCGCCACAAAGTAAATTCGCTTCGCGCGCCCTGTCATGGATAGCTTCTTCTTCGAGCCCTTGCGCGGATCCCTCTCAATCGCAGCCAAAGCGAGGAACGCCAGCCCGCCCGCTCCGAAGACGATCACAGGAGATAGAACGATTGCAAATTGCAGAATCGCAAGCACTATCAGCACTGCCGACATGCGGATATCAAACGCCAGGTGTACAACTATCCACGGAAGAAAGCGGCCCGAGTCGTACTCCTCCTGTTGGTAAATGTGCAGATATGTCAGCAGACGCCGCAGCGAAAACAGCAAGAAGCAAGCCGCTAAGACAAACGTCACGCTTCAACCCGCTCCAAAAACTTGCGAACCTTCAGCGCCACTTGATGTCTTCCATCGGAGAGCACGCTCCAATGATTGAATCCTTCGAGAATGGTAAGTTCAGATGCTGCGATCAACTGCTGCAGCCTGCGACCGATTTCGGGCGGAGTCTCGCTATCGTTCGCGCCATAAATCAGCAGGGTAGGGCATCGCACTGCGCGAGCAACATCGGTCAGATCCTCCCCCACAACGCGCACAAACACCGGACGCAAAGCACCCGCCGATTGATAATCGCTCGATCCGAACCTTTTTCGCAGTGCATCCAGTTGTGGCCCCTCGCGTGTGAACCGTTTGGCTGTTTTGAAAGCAGTCCTTCTCGCTGCGAAATAAACTCTTTCGCTGAAACTGCGCTGCCGCTTCAATCCGGCCGACGCAATCAAAACCATTCCCGCCACCAACTCGGGATGACGCGCCGCCAATTGCAACCCAACGCGCCCCCCAAAACTGTGTCCCAGCCAAATGATTCTCGGCTGCGCCAGGCTCTTCAGCCATTCCGCGACGCAGTCCGCGTATTCCGCCGTTCCCCATGTATCTGGCGGCTTCAGCGATTTCCCAAAACCAGGAAAATCGAGCAAAGACGAGTAGCCAAACGGCTTCAACGTCTCGGCGAGTGGCATCATCGCCGCCCCCGATTGCCCCCATCCGTGTCCCCAAACCAGGTGCCAACGCCCTGCTTGGGGAACTCCAATTTCGGTGATCGCAAGCTTCGTGCCGCGGTCCTCGCTGTGCTCTACCTGCATTTAACTTGCTCTGCTACAGTGGACAATTCGTCAATATGAAAACGCGAGTGGCTGTCTTTTTTGGCGGCCGTTCTCCCGAACACGATGTCAGCGTCGTGACAGGTCTCCAGGCGATGGAGGCTCTCGATCCAGACCGCTTCAGCTCTTTTCCAGTCTACGTTGCTACCGATGGAAAATGGTTCATCGGTGACGCTCTTCGGCAACGAAGCAACTATCTCCCGCGCGAAGCCACCGCCAAGACTCTCGAAAGCGTTACCTTAGATCTCTGGCCGAACGTCGATGGCAAAGGCCGGCTTCTGCCCACCAAACCCGCGGGCGTGTTCTCTAAACCCAAGCCAGTCGAGTTCGATGTCGCGCTGCTCGCCTTTCACGGGCTGTTCGGCGAAGACGGACGCATGCAAGGCCTGTTTGAAATCGCCAATGTCGCCTATACCGGAATGCGGACCCTTGCTTCGAGTGTCTTCATGGATAAAGACATCACCAAACGAGTGCTCGCCGACACCGGTATCGCTTTGCTGCCGTCCGCCATCATCGAAAGGCCCAGCGGCGGCCTGCTTCCCAGTCCCCAGCAGGTCGAAAAGAGTCTCAAAGGTATGGCCTTTCCGGTCATCGTAAAGCCGTCTCATCTTGGATCGAGCATCGGCGTTGCCCGCGCCGCTTCAATGGACGAACTGCGCGGCGCGTTGTCCACCATCTTCCGCCTCGACACCCACGCCATCGTGGAGCCGTTTGTAGAAAACCTGGTCGAATACAACGTCGCCGTTCGAAGAACCTCCGACGGCCGTGATTACCTCAGCCATCGAGCGCCCTAAAACGGACCAGGATCTGCTCGATTTCAAAGCGAAATATCTCTCGGGTGGTTCTGGCAGCAAAGGCAAAGGCGCAAAGCAGCCCGGAGCCATCAGTCAAGGCATGTTGTCCCTCACGCGCGAGATCAATCCGCCCATTCCTGAAGCGCTGGCCTCCAAAGTGCACGATTGGGCAAAGACCTGTTACTCCGTTGTCTACGGAACCGGTGCGCCGCGCATCGACTTTCTCTGCAACGGCCAAACCGGCGAGATTTGGCTGAACGAAGTAAACCCATGCCCCGGATCGTTCGGCTACTTTCTCTGGGAAGCGTCTTCAAAGCCTATCTTGTTTTCCGATTTGCTTTCCTCGCTCATCGATGAGGCATTCGCAGCGCAGCGCTCTCTGCAGCTGCCGCCCGACCCCACCCACCCTGAAGCGCGACTGTTTCCCCGCGCGTAAGCCACTATGCCGGCCTGGATTTAACGAACGCGAACTTTTCTTTCAGTGCCAGAAATCGTTTTTCCAAGTGCTTGTAAGAGACCGCTGCAAAGCCCAAAGCAAACCCCAATGCAAGAAGGTCCTTCAGCGGTTCGGCGAACGGGAACTGTTGGCCATGCCCTCGGAACAGGCGGTGCGCCATCATCAGCGAGAGGAAATGGAACACGTATAGTCCATACGAAATCTTGCCCAGATACAAGAGCTGTTTGGGCCACCAGCGGGCCGGCGATCCAAGACAGCTTAAGAAGAGACAAACGCAGCCGCAACCCGCCAATAGATAGCTGATGACCAGGCAACTCGGGGGCCGGATTCCCCTCAGACTCAAACTGTTGAAGTAACTGGCGCCCAGCCAGAGAGCGATCCCTAAGCAAAGCATGGCCGCTCGGAATCCCGCAGCCCATGCAGGCGTCCAGCGATTGCAAGCTAATGCGAGCAAGCCTCCAATCGCGAAGAATTGGATTTGCGCGAAGCTGTTCCACCAAATCTGGTAATAGGTGGACCCCGTTCTGGACAGCACGAACACCGCTGCCATGGATAACGGAAGCAAGATCATGGACACCCGCAACAACGTTGCGCGACTGACATTCTTCGCCACTCGAGGCCAGATGAGGTAGAACTGTTCCTCCAGCGAGATGCTCCACAGCGGCATCACGGGGCCCCCTACTGGAAAGTGAATGAGGTACCAATTCGCGGCTAGCGCGCTGAAGGCAACTATCAAACCGGGGGCAAGATGCCACCGGCGATGTACTTCGCCGAGCACGAAACAGAAAGCAATGAAAGCGAAATAAAGCGGCCAAATGCGCAGGATTCGGCGAGTATAGAAAGCCCGCATATGAACCGTGCCCGTCTGCTCCTTCTCGCGCAACAGCAATTCTGTAATCAGATACGCGCTCAAAGCGAAAAAGAGGCACATCCCGAAAGCCCCTGTATACGTCAGCCCAGAGACTCTTCGCGAGATGTGCGGAACGAACAGCGATGAATGGTAGACAAACACGGAAAGGAACGCGAAGAAGCGCAGAACATCGAGTTCGGGCTTATAGAATCGCGCGGCCGCGGACGTCGCGGAGTCCCTGTTCATCAGCTAAATGTTTAAGTGATTTCTGCCTGCTACGAGCACTTGCCGTTTGCCTGCCCAGATCAACTCACCGGTTGTGCCCGGCGGCAGCAGGATGTCGCCCGAGAGTTTCTCTCCGCTACGCGTTAGGTCCACTGTGATCTCGCCCTTCGGATGCGGCATCTTGGCGGTCACGTGCGTGAGCTTTCCAAAGTTTGGCGAGATGCGCACCTGCGCAAATCCCGGCGCCATGGACTCGATTCCGGCTACCGTTCGCAGTAGTTCAAAATTAGGGCTAGCGCCCCAGGCGTGGCAGTCCGAGCGGGTATCCGCGCCGTTCCATTCCGCCCACGTTGTGAGCCCCTGCGCAAGCATTTCGCGCCAGGGACCGAGTTCATCCAGATAACGATCCCCCAATCCAGCTTCACGCAATGCGCCGTTGGTGTAGGCGCGAAAGTAGATGGAGGATTGCGCGAGCGACGGGTCGCGTCAAAGTCTTCTCAAGAATCGAGCGCGCTTGACTCTCTGGTACCAGATGCGCCAGCACAGCAAGCGTATTCACTTGCTGGGAATAGCTGCTGTGCGAAGGTTGATCGGCAAACAAGCCACGATCGGAATCCCAATCAGTTGCCAGTACTGTCTGCTTCAGACGATCCGCCGCGGCGGCGTCCTCCTCCGATAAGCCTTTGCTGCCAAGAGCGCGTTCAAGCTCGCTTGCCCATTTGCGTGCGAGCAGCAGTTGCAGGTCGAGCGCGGCGGCTGACGAGCCGTCTGGATCCGCCGGCGGCTCGCCGTTCGGCCATTGCTTCACCCAATCGACGAAGTTCCACCACGGCATATGCATCAGCGAGCCGTTGTCCTTCTCGTATCGCGAGTAAAAGTCGAGCACCGCACGAACTCCTGGCAGCATCTCCTTCACGAACTGCGGATCATCGACATACATCCAGTAGTCGTGAACCATGCCGATCCACCACAAAGAAAAGGGCGGGATGTACTGCTGCAGATAAGAAGGCGCCCGGCTATACGTCGCGCCTTCCGCCGTCCGTGAAGAGTTCAATAACGAGATGCCGTTCTTCATCAGGCGTGCATCGCCGGTCATATACAGCGAGATCATCATTTGAATGCGAGCATCGCCGGCATATTGCAGCTGTTCGTAATACGGGCAATCCATGTAGGTCTCGTGCGCGCACAGCCGGGCGGTGTGCCAGCCGGTTGAGAGTATGCGCTGCAGTTCCTCGTTTGTTGCCGAATCGTTTACCTGAAACGCCGCTCGCTTCTCAAAGGGATACCCCGTAAAGGTGCTGTGCAGGTCTTCGAGCGTCAGCGGCTCGTCTTCAGTCGTAACGTTCAACTGGATGTAACGGAACGTCCGCCAGTACAGCGGCCGGTATTGCCGATGCGCTTGGCCGTCTGCAATGTACGTGTCAGCCGGGCCGTAGAACTGCTTGCCCTCAATGTCGTTGCGGTTTCCTTTCACCACCGGATTCCTGTTCTCGTACGGCGCTTCTGCATACCGTATTTGGATCTGCGCACCTTTCCCTCCGCTCACCGTCAACTCGGGATATGCGGTGGTCAGAGTCGCTTGATCGAGCAGCAGCGAGGCGTGCTGATGCGGCGGAATCGTCGAAGGAATCTTCGCGCCCGCGCGAACTGTGGGAGCCGGTTGCTCGGTTTGCTCTTCTAGCGGGATCTCGCGCGGCACCAGCATCCAGCGATTCGGAGCATCCCGGGCATCGCGGGCTGCCGCATGGCTCAGTTCTTCCGCCGCGACCCAGTTCGAATCGTCAAAGTCGATCTTCTCCCAACCCCAGGGATACAGATTGGCATCGAATCGCTCATTGGCTGCCAGCGCGTAATAACCCGTCGATTGGTTGCGCGGAAGCGGCTGCGGTGAGTACGCCTTATCTTGAATGCATTTCCAGGCGCGACTGGTGTTCACCGATCGCGTGCTCGGGCGTATCGGAATCCAGCACAAAACCTGTCTCGTTGGTAATCTGCGCCACCGCTCGATATTGGCCGTCGTTCCAGACCACTGCCGCGAGGACGTTTTTCCCCGCCTGCAACTCCGGTGCGATGTCGACCGTCTCATACCGCCAGTGCGTCAGGTCGCCGCGTGCCGGGCCCCAGGAGACGAGCTTGCCGTTGACAAACAATCGGTAACGGTTGTCGCCTGAAACATAAATCGTGAATTGACGGGGCTTTACGGCCAATTCGAACGTGCGGCGGAAATGATAAACGCCATAATCCTGCTTTGGAGCGCCGCCCATATCGATCCACTGAGCCGTCCAGACTCGGGTCATGACCGGATGGCTTTGTTGAGCAAGTGCACTGGCAACCAGCAAGGCAAAACAAACGATGAGTCTCATGTTAAGCAGCCGGAAGGGCTTGCAAAACTTTATCAATATCGTCGGGACTGATGTAAAAGTGCGGCGACATGCGCACCCAGCCTTGGCGCGGCGCCGCCATGATGCCTTGGCGCTTCAAGTCACTGACTATCACTCGGCAGTCCTTTTCTGGATGCCGGAAACTGACGATACCGGCTGAGGTGTGAGGAGTGCGTTCCACCATCAGTTCGTATCCTTTTGCCTGCAAGCCAGTCGCGAGCCGGTCCGCCAGCGCGCCGACCGCCGCCGCGATGTTCTCTACGCCCACTTCCAGCAGCAGATCCTGAGCGGCTTGCAGGCCGAAGCAGCCGATGGTGTTCAAAGTTCCGCATTCATAACGTCCGGCATCGGGCCGCAGCGTCATGTCGCGCGAGCTGTAATCGGCATAGCTCGCCGGATTCGTCCAGCCGAACTCGACCGGTTCAATGGAATCGAGCCACTTGCGCCGGACGTACAGGACCCCGTTTCCCTCCGGCCCCAGCATCCACTTGTGCCCATCGGCCGCGAGCGCATCGATACCAGAAGCTTCCACGTCAATGGGGAAAGCGCCTATACCCTGAATCGCGTCCACAAAAAAGAAGCAGCCATGCTCGCGGCACAACTTCCCAATCCCGTCCAGGTCAACGCGGTAGCCGCTGAGGTAATTCACGAAGCTGATGGCGAGCAAACGGGCGCCGGGAAGCGCTTCCGCGATCTTCTCGAGGGGATCGTAAATAGAGAGCCAGGTGACTTGAATCCCCCGCTGTTCCAATCTGAGCCAGGGGTAATAGTTGGCCGGGAACTCTTCCCTAAAGCCGATCACGCGGTCTCCTGCTTTCCAATCGAGCCCCATGGCGACGGTAGCGATGCCTTCGGAAGTGTTTTTTACGATGGCAATCTCACCCGGTGACGCATTGATCAATTTAGCGGTGGAGACCCGGAGATCATCATAGGTCTGCATCCACTTGTCGTAGTGGAGGGACCCGCGCGTGCAGGCCTCCTCCGCGAACCGTTTCATGGCGTCGGCGGAACGGCGGCACAGCGGCGCAACGGCAGCGTGGTTCAGGTAAATCAGTTGGTCTGTAACGGGGAATTCGTGCCGGTAGCGGATGTGGAGATCTTCTCTTATAGCCGGCTCGGCAATATTTTCGAAACCCATCTTCCCGAGCATACGTTAACCTTTCTGAACCTCCCCGTTCGTGGGTGTGCGCCCACATGCGTCATGCCATTTAGCCGTATACTGGATGCAGACGAAATGCGAGCCAGCGGCCTGCCTCCGTGTCCGAAGTTCGTGTCGTAAAAGGAGTTTTTAGATGCGGCGTCTAGTTCCCACCAGATCCCCTTTAGCTGTAGCCTTAGCTGTCCTGATGGCGGCGCCCTACACCGCTTTCCCGCAGAGCACCGATACTCAATCGAAGGGCAATAACAGCAGCACCCAGAAGAAAGGCAATCTCGAAAAGGATCCCGACGCAATCGGTGACCGGAATGTCAGCGGCAAAGTCAATTTCTATTCTTTAGAGAAGGAAATTGCCCTTGGTAAACAACTCGCACAGCAGGTAGAGCGGCAGTCGAAGGTGGTCAATGACCCCATTGTGTCGGAGTATGTGAACCGCATCGGACAAAATCTGGTTCGGAATTCGGATGCCAAGGTACCGTTCACCATCAAGGTGATTGAGGACCCGACCGTGAATGCGTTCGCATTGCCCGGCGGGTTTTTCTTCGTACAGACAGGGCTAATTCTGAAAGCGGATACGGAAGCCGAGCTGGCCGGGGTGATGGCGCACGAGATCGCCCACGTTGCCGCGCGCCACGGTACGCGCAACGCCACACGGGGCGAGATCGCGCAACTTGCGACTATTCCGCTCATCTTCATGGGAGGTGCGGCGGCTTACGGGATTTATGAGGCCTCGGGTTTGCTCGTTCCCATGGCTTTTTTGAAGTTCAACCGCAGTGAAGAAGCCGAAGCCGACTACCTGGGTGTTCAATACATGTACAAGACCGGCTACGACCCGACGGCTTTTGTGGACTTCTTCGAGAAGATTCAAACGCTCGAGAAGCGCAAACCGGGTACCGTTTCGAAGCTGTTTTCTACTCATCCGCCGACAGATGACCGCATTGTGAAGTCGCAGAAGGAAATCGCTGGTCTAAGGGCCAAGCCTGAATACGTCGTGACCACGTCCGAGTTCAACGACGTGAAGGCGCGTTTAGCCATGCTGGAAAACCAGCGCCGGCCGGATAGGACCAGCACCGATCCCAACAAGCCCACGCTGCGGCGCAATCCCAACTCGAATACGCCGATTGAAGATGAGACCGATCCATCGAAGAAGTCCAGCGGTGATGACGAAGACCGGCCAAAGCTGAAGCGCCGTCCGTCCGATACGGATACCACTCCGGATACGACCACGTCGTCTCCTTCCAGTACAACGTCTCCCGTGAATTAAAAGACTGACACTATTCGTCTCGAAGGGCGCTGGCAGGATCGACTGCCAGCGCCCTTTTTGCTGGGACGAGGCAGGCGGTCAATGCGACGGCTGCCATCATCAAGATGGCCAGCGTATACGTGCCAGGGTCCTGCGGGCTCACACCGTATAAGATTGCGGTTGCGAATTTTCCAGCAAATAGAGCCGCCAACGTGCCAAGCACTGTTCCCGCCGCGAGCACAACAGCGGTGCGGCGCATGAATGAGGCTGAGGACGTTATTTCTGCTTGCCCCGATCGCGACGCGAATGCCGATTTCCCGCGTCCGGCGCGCCACCGCGTAAGCTACAGCACCGTAGACGCCAATCGCCGCGAGAACCACGGCCAGGAATCCGAAGATGCCCAGGATAGACGCGGCAAGTCGCGCGGGGGTCAACGGCAGCGCCAGATGATTTTCGAGCGTGGCGACATCATAGAGAGGCATCGTTGAATCCATGTCGCGAACGGCCGTTCGTAGCGTATTGATGAGTTGATCTCCCGGCATCTGAGAACGCGCCACAATGGTCGTGTTGCTTTCGTAGCTGTTGGAGCATAGGCCAGAAAATCGCTGGTCGATTTTCATCATTCAGCGACTCGTATTTGCCGTTTTCCGCGATCCCCACGATTTGAAGCCACGGGCCCTCAGGTCCTTGTGCAACTCGCTTTCCGAGCGCATCTTCGTGGGGGAAAAGCCGATCAGCCGTCGCGCGGTTGATTACAACGACCTGCGGCGATTTTGGAGTGTCGCGCCAGTCGAACTCCCGGCCTTCGAGAATTCGCGTTTGCATGGTGCGAAAGAAATCCGGACCTGCGTAATAGTAGACGGCGCTGACCATGGCACCCCTGTTCTGCACAGGCTTACCGTAAGCACAAAGACTTGTCGTTGAAACATCCATGCTGAGCGGAATCGTGTTCGAGAGGCTTGCGGATTCGATGCCCGGCAGCGTCTGCACTCGCGCGATAAGCCGCTTCTGAAACTGAGCGCCTTGCGCATCCGTATAGCCCTGGTCTCCTAGATCAAAAGACACGGAGGCAGCATTTCTGGGATTGAAGCCCACGTTGACGGTAAGTGCATTCTTCAAACCACGAACGCCGAGCACAGAACCGACGAGCAGCAGAACGGAGAGAGCGACTTGTCCGCTGACGAATAGATCGCGCAGTTCCCATCCGCGCAGCTTGCGCGACCAGGATTCGTTCTTGAGAGCGGGAATGAGATCGGGGCGCGTAGCTTGCAACGACGGAACGAGGCCAAAGATCAGGATGGTGGAGAGCGAGGCAGCCGCGTTGAAGAACAATACTCGCGCGTCAATCGTTAAGGTTTTGTTGAACGGGAAATCAAATGGGAGCGAGGCGTTGGTGAAGAGCGCTGTCAGCCACCAAGCCAGCAGCAGACCCGCGAAGCCGCCGGAGAGCGCGAGCAAAAGAGCTTCGGCGAGAAACTGCCGGAGAACTCTGAAACGGCTTGCACCTAACGCCAGTCGAATGGCGGTTTCTTTTCTGCGATCGGTCGCGCGCGCGAGAAGCGAGTTGGCGAGATTGCTGCAGGCGATCAGCAGAACGAGTGCTGCAACCGCCATGAAGGTCCCGGTGAACGCCGTAACGGGTCCGCGCAGCGCGTCGCCCAAGAGACCCGGCTTGGTGAAATGTACTGTCATTCCTTCGTTCTCTCGGGGATGCTCTCGAGCGAGTTGAGCGGCGATGCTCTGGATCTCGCTCTGTGCGTGTGCAAATGAAACGCCAGGTTTGATACGGCCTACGACCCAGCAGTCCCAAGTCGATCGATTGTTCAGCCAATTGTTGCCGGGTTCAATCTGCGGTTCCATGGACATCGGCACCCAGAACTCCGATGTGTAGAGCAGTTCGGTGCCGATGAAGCCACTGGGCGCGACACCAAGAATCGTGTAATCCAGGCCATTGATTTTGACCTTCTTGTTGATAATGGCGGGATCGCCGCCGAACCGGTGTTGCCACGCTGCGTAGCTGAGCACGACGTAGGGATCGCCGCCCACTTTTGTGTCCTCACTGGGCGTGAAGAAGCGACCGAGGGCGGGATGGATTCCAAGAACTTGAAAGTAATTGCCGGTCACTTCATAGCCCCAGACACGGGCGTTTTCGCCGGTGTGACTTAGAGCGACCACGGCAATGCGAGTAGCGATGAGCACCGGAGAGGGTGTTGGTGCGATCATGGAAGTCGCGGTAATTGGGGAAGCTCTGGTTTTGGATCTTCGATCCTGAGAGGAAAACCAATTCCGTCGGGATGCTTGACGGGCAGGGGACGCAGGATCAGGGCGTTCAAGATGCTGAAGACGGTCGTGTTCGCGCCGATCGCCAGCGCTAGCGTGAGGATGGCCAGCACGCTAAAACCGGGTGTTTTCAAAAGCCGACGGAGGCTGTAGTTAAGATCGAGTAGCACGGAATCCATGTGGGTCCGTGGTGCACCCCGGCGACCATTCAGAAAGTAACCTGGACGGCGATTTAGATGGGCGGCAGCGCCAAAAGTGTTCGGCTGTGGGACCGAACTAGTCCCGAAGCGAACTAGCCGCGGCGAGCTGCTAAAGCTGCTGCTGGCTGCTGCGCTTGGCGAGCGCGCTCGTTTGTCGCCTGACGCCAATTGACTTGCGGCAGGAATACCGAGCTGTCAATTCGATCCTGGTACCGGATAGCGATGTTCATCAGCGAATCCAGCAGCGAATCCGAGAGATAGTGAGGCTTCAAGCCGAGATCGATCAGCTTCGAATGCTTGGCGTTATAGTAATGCTGCTCCGCCTCGACTCGCGGGTCTGCGAGATGATCGATTTCCACGTTGAGCCCCAGCTTGCGGCCAGCCGTTTGGACCAGTTGCGCGAGTTCGAGTACCGAGAACTGCTCGGTGAACTGATTAAATACGCGGCATTCGCCTTGCGCCGCCGGGTTCAAACAGGCGAGCTCAATGCAGCGGACGGTATCGCGAATGTCCAAGAAGCCGCGAGTCTGGCCGCCTTTTCCGTAGACCGTGAGCGGGTGGCCAATGGCGGCCTGGGCGCAGAAGCGGTTCAGAACCGTGCCGAACACCTCGTCATAATCGAAGCGGTTGATGAGCGCTTCGTCGTACGCGACTTCATCCGTTACTGTTCCGTATACGACGCCCTGATTCAGATCGGTGGCGCGAAGTCCCCAGATCTTGCAGGCAAACATCATGTTGTGGCTGTCGTGAACCTTCGAGAGGTGATAAAACGAGCCCGGTTGCTTGGGGAACGGCAGAACGTCTTTGCGCCCGTTGTGCTCGATCGCGATGTACCCCTCTTCAATATCGATGTTCGGCGTGCCGTATTCGCCCATCGTCCCGAGCTTCACGAGGTGGCACTCGGGCTGCAATTCACGGATGGCAAATAACAGGTTCAGAGTTCCGACGACGTTGTTCACCTGTGTGAAAACCGCGTGCTTGCGGTCGATCATCGAATAGGGTGCGGCGCGTTGTTCGGCGAAGTGCACAACTGCTTCCGGCTCGAAGGAGCGCACAGTGGAGTGAAGGAATTCGTAATCGGTGACATCGCCGACGAACAGCTTGATAGCGTTTCCGGTGAGCTGTTCCCATACTTTCAATCTCTCCGAAAGCGGACGAATGGGAGTGAGGGTCTCAACACCCAGCTCGTGATCCCATTGACGGCGCGCATAGTTGTCGACGATGGAGACCGAATGCCCCCGCGACGACAAGTACAGCGCGGTTGCCCAACCGCAATATCCGTCTCCTCCAAGCACGCAGATTTTCATGGTGCGAACTCACACTCCTGTTGTTTAACGAAATTGATGACCCTGAACCTATTGTGAGACGGCTTAACTCATTCTCACGTAACAAGAACCTTTGTTTCGAGCTTCATTCGAGAAGCTCGACGCGTACTGCTGTCTTGTGCGATGTGGAACTGACGATCACGGTCCCGGCAAAGATTAGCAGAATACCGGCCCAGCGGCTCCTTGTGATCTCTTCCCGAAGGAAGAATTTGCCAAGCAGGCTAGAGATGATATAGCCCGTTGCCGTAAGCGGCACGATGAAACTCAGATCCGCCAGGCTGAGTAATGCGATCCGCAGCAAGGTTACCAGGATCAGCACCGCGATACCTAGAGCAACGAATGGATTGAGCATCGCCCGCAGGTAAGCAAAGGGATTGAGGGCGAGCACCTGTGGAAAATGCTTGGTTCCCCAGGCGAGACAAAGGTTCCCGAACGGCCGGAGGATCAGCGTCAGCGCGAGAATACGGTACGCTACCACGGACTTGTTCGCCCGTTCAGTCCCGGAGGCTAGTAGTTCTCCCTCTGCGCTGCAACACTCGGTCACTCACTTAATTGTAAGCAGCTCGTAAACCAGAGCGACGAAAAGGCGAAACCGCCAGGATTCTTAGTGAGTCTGAATAAACGGAGGAAGCAATGGCTGTTCAGGATTTACGGCAGAGTGGAATGATGTCGCACCTGCTGGATGCATTAGATCGAGGTGAGGACATCGGCCATTATGGCCGGCTGGTGTTCGTGATGGTAGCCCAATATTTCTTGTCGGATGAGGAAATTATTCAGCACCTGATGAAAGATCCCGATTGCGATGAGCAAAAGGCCAAATCAATTGTTGCGCAGGTGGAGGCGCGCGGTTACAACCCGCCCAAGCGGGAGCGGATCTTGGAATGGATGAACCAACAGGAATTTCCGATTTGCCAGGATCCAAACGATCGCGGGGCTTGCAACGTTTATAAGAACCTGGACTTCCCACCGGAGGTGTACGAGAAGATCTCTTCGTTCTATCAGGAAGCGCAGCGTTAAACCGGTCGAGCGGCGGCGGCCGCGCTCTCTTCGGAACTGTCCGCGTGATAAGAACTGCGGACGAGCGGACCTGCTTCTACGTGGGCGAAGCCCATTTGGCGGCCGGCCTGCTTCAACTCGTCGAACTCCTGCTGGGGAATGTAGCGGAGGATCGGTAAATGCTTGGGTGACGGCCGCAGGTATTGGCCCAGCGTGAGGATATCGACATGGTGGTCGCGCAGATCGCGCATAACAGCGAGCACTTCAGATTGCGTTTCGCCAAGCCCGAGCATGAGGCCAGACTTGGTCGGAATGTGCGGCCGAAGCTGTTTGGCGTGGCGCAGCACGTCAAGCGAACGTTCATATCGAGCGCCTAGCCGTACCTGACGATAAAGGCGCGGCACGGTCTCGGTGTTGTGATTCAGCACATCGGGATGGGCGTTCATGACAACTTCGACGGCAGCATGCGAACCCTGGAAATCGGGAATAAGAACTTCTACCCGACAACCGGGAATTCGGCTTCGGATTTCCTGAATGGTGGAGGCGAACAGCTCGGCACCCCCGTCTTTTCTATCGTCGCGGTTGACGCTGGTCACTACCGCATAGCGGAGGCCGAGCGCCGCGCACGCTTCAGCTACGCGGCGTGGCTCATCGTAATCGACGGCTAGTGGTGCGCCTTTCTGTACCGCGCAGAAGCCACAACGGCGAGTACAGACGTTCCCAAGAATCATGAACGTCGCGGTGCGCCGATTCCAACACTCGCCCACATTGGGACAAGCGGCGCTCTCGCAAACGGTGTGTAGGTTCAGGCGAGTTACCAAGTCCTTCAACTCGCGGTAGTTCTCTCCAACCGGAGCGGGAGCGCGCAGCCATTTTGGGCGCTCAGGTTGCGAAGCGATCGTGACGAGCACTGGTTTCAGTGTATCGTCGGTATAAACATGGTCCGCATATCGATCAACCTCGCCGAGGGTGAATACAAGCTGGCCAAACGAGAGGCCAAAGCTTTCGGGATGTCAGTTGCTGAGTTTGTGAGGCGCGCCCTTCGTGAACGGCTACCGCCAATCAGTGACAAACCATGGATGCGGTATGCGGGCATCATTGAAAGCGGAAATCCCCAATCAAGCCGATCAATTGACGGCGTAGTTTATAGGCGCAAAGGCTGACAGCGCTCCAGCGCTGCGCTAAATCTTCAAACCTGAAGGAAACACGTGCGGAACGAACCGGCTCAAGTTCGTGGTGATTACCGGCGCTTCGCGGATGCCGATACCGGCTGCGCCCTCATCCGTGATGTACCAGCGGCATAACCTTGGCCTTTGTCCTTCAAACTCGCGCCTGGGCAAACTCCTGATACACAAAGGGACCAGCGCCATAGGGACCGGCTGTAGACGTATCGCTGCCGTTGCGATGAACAGTGATATTGGCGCCCTCGCGTGAGAGCAAGGGCCCGTGAATTCGCAGCAGGCAGACTCGTCCCAATAGGAGTGACCGCCAGGCGGGTGATCGACGAACTGGAAGCCTCCACTGAAGAACTGCAGCGGCTGTGTCTCATATCACGGCCCAGGGCGCGGCAGTGCGCCGGTCCGGCAACGGCTGAAGACTAGAAACGTGAAGAGGCAGGTTCGCTTAACAGCCGAACGATGATTCTGATCGACTGTTCACTTGTCTGATAACGCGAGTTTGCGTGCACAGCCGAGAGATAGCTTCCGAGTGGCGTATGATTCGTCCAGTATCGGGTTGAGTATCCTAGAAGCCCGTTTATGTCCCGGCGTTCACGACGACGCGCCAGGCACGACAACGTTTTGACGGGTGCAAAACTCCGTCCTAAGCGGGAGAAGTCTTCTTCGATCACGTTTTTCACGGATCAAACGGAAGACGTGGGCAAACGTCGCTCGATGGTGAGGTGCTACGTCGTTTTCCCAAATGCTGAGTAGTTGCCTTGTAGCCGTGAGTCTCTTTTGGAACTCTGAATCCGAACTTGCGCCCACAACCAGGTCAGCGATCCCGTATTCGACGGCAAGACGATAATTGGCAGATGACTCTGAGCGATGGGACCTCAACAAGCCCCAAAGGCGTTCTAGGCTGTTGCCGAAGTTTGTGGGTTGTCCTCGCACGAGCACGCTCCCGTAGGCTTCGGAGATTCTGGGATCCATCATTACTCCCAATAGCCCGGGCACTCCAGTCGCAACATACGAGTCGAGTACACGCAACACTGATTCATCACGGCAACCAAGCATTGCCGCCCGCGCTGTTAATACTGCTTGCGCGTAATCTTCTGAACGGGTACGTCTCTCGCCGTAAAGGCAAATTTCGGCGGCACCTTTGTTTTTGAGAGCGGCTAACACGTCAAACGCGTCAGGTCGTGCAACAAGCCAGCCATCTGTGAAGTCGCCTGCGCCTACACCTCCTAACTGCTTTTCCAGACATTGCGGGATTTGATCATCGCTCAAGGGCGATCGGAGCAAGGCGAGGCAATAGGTCGACGAAGGGTCTCTTTGCCCAGAAACCGTTCCACGCACAAGTTTCCTGACGAGATCTCCGTCAAGGCCCAGACCCCAGAGGGCCAAAGCGGCTCCTGTTCGTATACGTTCTTCAGCATCAGATAACCTCTTTTTCAATAATGCTGTAACAGTCGGGTCTTTGAGGTTCGTTCCCATGACTATGTCCGCTGCGGCCAGGAATTCGTCAGAATGTACAGAAACCAAGGCTGCTCTTAGCCATGGCAACGGATTTTCATGCAGCAGCTGAAAGCGGACGATTAACGAGCTCGCATCCTTCCATTTCTTCTCGCGAACCAACTTGGAGACGCACGCGTTCAATGACGCTAAATCAGGGTCATAGGCCAGAGCCATCGCCGTCTTTACAGCTCCTGCATCACACGCCCCCAGCACCGCCTGTGTCGAGATGCGATTTCTCAAATCGTCTCCGTATAAGTCGTGCAGCGCGTTTAGCGAAAGGGCTTTGGTTTTGGCATCGGAGTCGCTCAGCGCTTTGGAGAGCGCATTCCGAACTTTCTCTCCGCTCAACCGGTGGGCCACCGCGACATCCATCGCAACAGGTGCCCCTATGTTCAACGCATTGAGCAATTCCGAGATGCTAGGCTGGTCACCAAGGCGAATCTGTTCAAGGAAAAAATCAGATACAGGTGCCTTTTTATTCGGGGACTGCCGAAGTTCTTCAAAATAGTACTTGTTGAGCCATCGAAAGAGAACGTCTTGGTCGAAGGCCGGAAAGTAAATTGATGATTTGACGAATGCGCCTCGTCCCCTAGGGCTCAGCTCATACAGCTTGTCACTGGCTTCGATGTAGGCCTGGTCGGACCCAAGCAACGGCTGTATCGAATCTAATCCGCGCTTGACAACTAAATAGTAAGTGCCGATGCTCGCGTTTTGCAATGACAACCTAAGCACGCCGTAGCGAATGCTCAGCAGCAGCAGCACCGAGGCAGCAATACATGACGCGACTAGTTGAATCCGTCGTCTGATCCTTAGCCGCTCTCTTCTCCGCAATTCGTCATAAGTGCAACCCACAAGGGGCGCTATGATGCGAAACAAGGCCTCATTTCGGGTGGTTCTGTTGCCAACCCGCACATCTGCCGCGAGCGGTATACGACCCGATTGCACCAGCGCTGGCGGAAACGCCTCCTCTG
Organism: uncultured Acidobacteriaceae bacterium; assembly: GCA_963849445.1. GTDB lineage: Bacteria > Acidobacteriota > Terriglobia > Bryobacterales > Bryobacteraceae > Bog-105. The sequence goes on from CAWKHS010000027.1 coordinate 22,904, forward strand.
GCTCGCCTTCGATAAGCAAGGGCAGTACTTTCCCCTCTCGGCCAAGAGCAGCAAATTCTCTAATTTCATGATTCACATACTGAGACTTTGCTGCGAGCGGCGAGCAAATAACAATCAAATATTCGGATTTCTCCAGTGCATTCCTAATCGTTTGATTGAGATCTGCGCGTAAGCGTACGGCGAGGGCCGTTGGAGGGAGTACCGAGCGGAAAGCATAGCGGGTTAGGTGGAAGAGGCAGAGGCGCTACGCGAGCGAGGGAGATGTTCGCAGGTGAACTGGTCGCGGATGTGATGGGCGAAGTACTGGCCTTTGGAGTCTGCGGCGAGGAAGTCGCGATATAGTTCTGGCGGGAATTTTAGATAGCGGTAGAGTTCGCCGCTGCGGAAGCGCAGATAGAGGATGTGCTTGGCGGGAAGATAGGCGGCGGCGGTGAACACGCTCGAGTCCAACAGTTGCCAATGCATGACGGCATCACCGAACGGGCTCCAGCGACTGAGCGCAAGAATCGCCAGCGCCGGGCAGGCCGGCATGCCAGGGAAGAAGTTCTTGGATTCGAGAGATGGGATGGTCGGCAATGCGCGCGAGCACATGACGCAGATAGGTCTCTGGATCAAGTCCGTTCAACTTCGCCGAGCCAATCAGGCTGTAGATGGCGGCGGCACGTTCGCCGCCGGCATCTGAGCCTGCAAACAGATAGTTCTTGCGCCCAATCGCGACCGCACGTAATGCTCGTTCGGCGGCATTGTTGTCGATCTCCAGCAGACCGTCATCGCAATAGCGCAGCAAGGCAGGCCAGCGTCCCAGGGCATACCTGATCGCGCGCGCAATCTCAGATTTACGAGACACTTTCGCCAGCGTGTGCTGCATCCAGCCATGCAGACTGGCGATCAGAGGAACTGATCGAGCTTGACGGACTTCCTTCCGCTCATCTGGCGGGCGGCCTCGGATCTCGCTCTCGACCGCGTATAGTTCAGCGATTCGTTTCAGAGCATCTCCGGCCAAGGGGGATGCATGTGCCTGTTCGATGTCGAAGAACTTGCGACGGACATGCGCCCAACAGGCGGCTTCGTTCACATCGCCGCTGTCGTACAAGCGGTTGAACCCAGCGTACGCATCCGCTTGCAGCGCGCCCTTGAATGTTGCCAGATGCTGATTCGGATGCTTGCCCGAGCGGTCCGGAGTGTAAGCAAACCACACGGCCGGGGCTGTCTTTTGTCCAGCCGGTCGTTCATCACGCACATACGTCCACAAACGTCCCGTCTTCGTGCGTCCTTTGCCCGGCTCCAAAACTGGTACCGGCGTGTCGTCGGCATGCAACTTCGCTCCACTCATCACATGCTTGCGCAACGCCTCGTTCAGCGGCTCCAGAAGCTTGCTTGCGGAGCCGACCCAATCGGCTAGCGTGGACCGCTCTAGCTCCACGCCTTCTCGCGCGTAGATCTCCGACTGACGATGTAACGGCAAATGGTCACAATACTTGGAAACAAGAACGTGGGCCAGCAGTCCAGGACCTGCCAAGCCGCGTGCGATAGGACGGCTCGGCGCCTCCGCCTGCACGATCACATCGCACTTACTGCAACACATCTTCGGGCGAACATGCCGAATCACCTTGAAGCTGGCCGGAACCCATTCGAGTACTTCCGAAACATCCTCACCGAGCTTTCTCAACTCAGCACCGCACGCCGGGCAATCTTGCTCGGCCGGCAGATGTGTTTCCACTTCGCGCGCTAGATGGTTCGGTAGCGCGCGGCGACCTGGCTTCCTGACAACAGCAACACCAGCGGCCTTCGCCGGTTCCAGTTTGTGTTGCAACTCTTCCAGCCGAGCTGCCTTGGCCGATTCCAGCTCCTCGAGCTCTAACTCGAGTTGCTCCACTTGACGATCGATCTTCTCTGACTTGCGTCCGAACTGCATCCGGCGCAGATGCGCGATCATCGTCTGCAGACGTTCGATGACTGCATGCTGCTCGAGCACCATGGCGCGCAACCCGTCGACGTCGAGTGCGCTCAGATCGGGCGCTGCGATGGCAGCCATGTTCAAACTATGCCACGGCTTTATTGCATTGTCAGCAGTGTTGTCGAAACATATTTACTTGTTTTTGTTGTTACGCTTAAACGGCCATCTCCGGCTTCCAGGTGCGTGCTGGTTGGCGCCAGTCGATGCCCTCCAGCAGCATCGATAGCTGCGCCCGCGTTAGTGCAACAGTGCCGCTGTCTGTCTTGGGCCAGACGAACCGGCGGCGTTCCAACGGCTTTGCGAACAGACAAAGCCCGTCCCCATCCCACCACAGCAACTTGATCAAGTCGCCGCGCCTGCCACGAAACACAAATATGTGGCCGGCATACGGTCCTGCTCAAGCGTTGTTTGCACGAATGCACTTAGTCCACCGAATCCACGCCGCAGATCCGTCACACCAGCTGCGATCCAAATGCGAGCGTTGGCTGGCGGTGCGATCATCGCGCCAGGCACTCCAGCACGGTCCGCACGACGGCCGCATCAATCAAACCAGTGATCGTGATGCGAGTAGTCTGTGCTTCGATCACAACGCTACAGCTTTTCTTTGGTTCCGTATTGTCAGCCTGATCACGGTCTGCCACTCAACCGGAAGCAATGTTGTGGCCTTGCTCTGTTGTGCTGTCTGCCGAGCCTTCTTGCGCCAGTCGTATATCTGCCACGGCTGCACACCATACAGCCGCGCTACGGCATTCACCGTCGTCCCTTTCTTCAACGAAGCTCGCACGATCAGGTCGCGCTCTTCAGCTGTCCACGTTCGCCGCTTTCTATCTGCTGCTTGTGACTTGCTCTCAGCCGCTGTCGATCCATTCATCCCGACAGCATCCCGCAACCTCTACTGCTTCGCCAGACGGCCCTCGCCGTACGCTTACATCTGCGCTGGCCGCAAGCTCGTCGCTGTCTCGAAATACCCGACCGACTCGCCGGTTTCCGAGTTGTGGTGCGGCAATGCCTTTCGGCACTCTGTACAATTCAATCTTCTTGTGAAGCCACTTCGCCCACCGTGCGTCCAGTGCCGCACGTTTGTAGCTGATGAAGGCCACGAAACGCATTCTTCACACTTCCGGGACTCGGATCTTGTGAATGGACCGGTGGATTTCTCGCGAAGCCATTCAGTATCGAATGCATATTACAACAATGGCTACACTGGACCCTGGGCTACGAATCATGTCGGCCCGTAGAGGAATCATGACGATCGAGATGATTTAAGACATCCGCAAATTTGCGGCGACCAGGGCAAAGCAGCCATGTTGTCCGCAAATTCGGCATCGGGCTCCAAGCCCGTTTCTGGACAACCTCGATCACCGGCCAAAGAACAGTCTATAATCAGGCTACGCAGTTTGTTCGTTTTCTTTTGGCGGACGAACCGAATACTTAGTTATTGGGCGCGGTTTGCTCGAGAACCATCGACCACGGAAACGTTGGCACCACCAGCTGCAAGATATTGAGTTTCTGGATTATTCTCGGACTCAGAACGAACGTTTTTCGTCCTCATAAAACAGATTCTTGGCCCGCGCAGCTAGAGGTCCGCCACGAAACCGACGTCTTTTTCCGATTTCATAGAGACCGCCTGAAATTGTTGGAAAGGCTCCGGAAGTTCATATCCCTGGGCCACAAGGATTGGCACGACTAATTTCCCACCCTGTTGCGCGAGAGCCAGTTCTCGCTCGGCAAAACCGCGCAGCTCACCTGAGACGAGGAACGCAACCACTTGTGCGCGAGTGATCCCCTCGTTGAGCGCAGATCGCCAGGTATCGCCTACTACGTCCTCCGGCGAAAGTACTTCAATTCCCTGGCTTTCCAAACTCTTCTTTAAAACCCGCACGATGTGACGGTCAGTTGCACTAAACGACAAAAACACAGAAGGCTTCCGTCGGGACGTGATAGCTTCGCCGGGCTGTTTGAACTCGATCCAGTGCTCAAGAGAAAATGTCTCGCCAGTTCTCGTCGAGACGCGAGCAGTAATTGCGAATTCCCCCCAGCCTCTCTCAGACAATTGGAATCTAGATTGCCTGTCGTCTACGACCCGAATCGGCTTCTTAAAAGTTGGGTGAAGTAGATACCTAACGGAGTTGATCCGGTCCAGGGCTTCATCAGTCCCGTCGACCCATACCTTCCAAGACCACCAATCTTCAGTGACCGGGGCAGCTTCGCTTTTTAATTGGACTTGAGGACGCATTTGAACCTGTCGTTATTCTGGAACAAGCGGTACCGGCATGAGGAATTGAGTGGAATCTGACACCCAGGACTTGCCGTCGGCGGTGACCCTTACTTCAATGGACATGGCGTCATCAGGAACTTGGACAAACAAGAAGAGTCCATAGGGCTCCTTCCTCGGAAAAGCCTTCTGCCAACTGGTCTCCCGTATCCCACTTGAGAGTCGGTATTGCCACTGAGTGGCGCCGTTACGATTCGTCCAGATCTCCGTTGCCGTAGCCTCAGGGAGAAGCTGCAGCTTAACTGTTCGCCCGGAACGATTCTTCCAACTCCAAATGGTACGCGTTAGCTTCAGGAAAGCAGCTAGCGCATCGGCGTGCGCATAACGGATGAACTCGTTGTCATTATAAAGGCCGGTTACATCGACACCCTGTTCAACCAGGGCGATGGCCGGTTTGTGAGTGCTTCTCGCATGCTGAAGTTCACTTTTCACGTATTCGTGAGTGGTCCAACTGCCGTTCGCAAGCTGCTGATTACATGTCAGGAGCGCGATCATCGCATCCGCTTCAACGATCTGGCGCTTGATCTCCTCAGTGAGAGAGTTCCCGGCTAACACATCTCCAGTTGTCGCGCGTAGATTATGGCTTTCGAGTAGATCTTCGATTTGGCGAGCAATCTTTGTGTTGGGCTCATCATAGTGGTAGGAAAGAAAGACGTCCCTCATATTCGACCTATTCGCAGATTTCAGAAAAACACATATGAATTAGAACGGCGATTACTTTCGCGAATCTCAGATGTGAAAGCTTAAACCCGCAAGCAATCATATAACAAACTGAGCTCATGCACGTTATGGCCGTTATGACCAGCAACGACGGGCCGGATGTATGGACCTTCATTGTTTGTGGTTGCCGAGGATTACGATACTGCACGTAGCGCAACGAAGCTCTCGCTGTATCATGCTCGCTCATCCGAATCGGTTCACGCTCAAGCGGAATGTCAGAATTGGATATCCCAAACTCGGGGGCAGGTATTCGTGCTGGCGGGAGGCAGTTCGGCCTCCAAGCCCGTTTCGAGCCCGGCAGGCATGAAGCGGTCCGGATATATACCCCCTTTACAGCTTTCAGGGGCGCAGAGGCGCGCCAGGTCACGCTCTAAGCCCGCGCAATCAAAGTGAAAGGAAGCTTCAAAATGTCCATTCGAAATCAGTGCGTATCGACCCCTTCCCTGTACTTCGCGACCGCCATCGCTGCACGGCCCGCTTGATTCCGTTCGCCACATTGTTGAACGCCTCATCCTTCGTTTTCCATTGGCTCACGGGTTTACCGTCGGTCGGAAGAACTTTGAGGTTTCTGAGCTCTCCGTCTTTCCATTGACAGGGCTTCAGGATGACAGATATTATTCCGGCCTCACCCCGTTTGTATCTCTCCATTGCGAGGGGAATTTCCTTGGTCTTTATGAACTCCGATGCAAGGAGGCGGGCGCTTTGCAAAAACAGGATTATGTCGGCATGGTGTATCTTGTCGGAGATTTCGGTTGTAAATTCCTCGCCAGCGACTATCTTCTCGTCCGTCCAAATTTCCGCAACGAACTTTGGCCGGAGCGGGGTGATGTGCTGTATGAGTTTTTCGCAGTCGCCGCGATCTTTATGGGCATAACTGATAAAGAGCCGAGCCGCTTGCGGGTTCTTTCCCGGTATCGGCGTACCAGGAAAGATAGAGGTTTGTAGCTGATCAGCGAGCTCCCGTCTGGGAGCAAACAAGTCACTTACGGCCATGTAGATCTGGTCGTCGTTGCTGTACTCTTGCCACGCAAGGTTCGCGCGGCCCAGCCTAGTTAGCAGCTTGAACTTCGTTATCCACTCCTCAACGACTGTGCTTCGAGAGTTGTTCGGGTAAAGCAAATAAATGGGCAGGCCGTAAACAAACGCGCAGTCAAAAGCGAGGAAGGCCGGCAACTTTCCCCCGAGGGCAGACCTGGCAGCTTTCTCATCGTCGACGACAAGAACAAGCGCACTGCATCGATCCAGCGCAGAAGTGACGGACCTATAGCATTCCGTCGCGGAGCGAAGTGCGTCGTCTATAAACTCCACCGTTCCGGCGACTACCCTGCTTAGCACTTTCCCTTTCCGGGCTGAAGCGCAAACTGCAATTCTGCGGTTTGTGAAAAAATCCTTCTCAAACCACATTAGATTCAACCCTTCGGCATCCTGCTGAAGCTTCGACCGCAGCTGACGACTCATCGCCTGGGCAATCTGGTCCAACCGACCCTGGTGGCGACAAACATCAATAATATGCGCTGCAAACGCCTTGAGTTGGTCCTGGGGAAAATGAGTTGCCGGGAGCTGGAGATAGTGTGTGAGTGTCCGAAGGTCCTCTATAGTGTGATAAAAGTGGACGATAAGTCGATAGAGTTCGTACTCCCGAAAGCTGCTGGGTATCGCGATAGACGGGCTTGCTGAATCCATTCTGCCTGAAAACGGCTAAATCGGCCTCGGAAGAACGCTAGGATGCGGTCTTCTCTATCCCAAGCGCGTCCATAGCCCTTTCACCGATCATCCAATTCACCGTTTCAAAGCGATGGCAGATATCTTGGATCGCTCGCCTGTCTTCCGCACTGAGATTGCCCGTAACGGGGGGCTGAAGAAGGAAATCGTGGAGCAAATAGTAAAGTGTGGCAATGGTCAGGACGGTTGTGGGATCGAGATGCGAAAGTTTCTGGGTTCGATGCACTGCGTCCACCGCCCGACGGGTATGGCCCGAACTACCAAGCACGGCCAAACTACTAGCGAGGTGTATGCAGTGGTTGATGCCATAAATCGCGTCCTGCAACATCAATCTGGGTTCACCGTCCCCGGATTTCCCAGGCGAGTCGAGCTTTGCCATTTCGCTGTGGGCACTCAGCAAACGGGCCATGATCGTGTCACGGTGATTCTGCAGAAACTCTTTGCTTATTTGCAGTTGATCTTCAACGAAACGCTTGTACTCGAATAGCTGCTCGCTCTCTTTAGGCATTCCCTTCCTCGAGTGTTCAACGAACGTCTGCCCGGTCCTCTTCGCATCCGGGGATCGGCGACGGGAATCTGAGTTGTGGGTCGAGCGGCGCAAGCGGTTTAAATATCTTTTCGTACCAGGCGTCATGCCCAATAGTTTGAAAAGGATCCCACCTGTCCGGCAGCGATGGCAAAAACCAAAAGTAATGGACACATCGGTTGTGATGACTGAGCGGAAGGCGCCAAAAGACCTTCTGGTTATATTGACCGGCGTAATCGGGAAGCTCTGAGCCGTGTTGCAATTCGAGTCCCCTGACGTGCGAGTCCGATGCAAATCCGTACCCCCGATACATGGTTGGTCCAAAATGTTTCCAGATCACGAAATAATCCGGTATAAACTCGAACCGCCTAAGGTCAGTCTCGACGGCGTCGGGCGCGATCACAGAAGCATAATAGGGGCGGAACGGAATCGAGCAGCGGGGCTGGCGCCCCAAGACAAACATCTCCTCCAAATAATAAGGCTTTGCTTCCGGTTTGCTATCATCATTCGGATACACGTAAATCATCCTGTAGAAATCGCATTGCAGATTGACGCGGCCGTTTAGGACCGGTGTTCCCTCGTACGGTATCGTGATTGGACCGACTCTCAGCGAGATAGTTGCACGTATGGGACCGCTTTTGGAATAAACCAGTTCGTATTCGTACGGATCGTCGCGAAGAGAATACTTATAGAACCACTTCCGTTCCCACGGAAGCGGAAAGAAACTCAATTGAGTGATCTGTCCCCAGAACACGGATCTATCCTGCCAGAATTGGGATAGTATCTCACCCGATTCCAAGGTATGTTTGTAAGCCTCCGGACTGAGAACGCTCGTGATCGCACCTTTTGCATTTCGATGGCTAGAAACTTCAGCGATCAGACTGAGATAGAGTTCGATGCTTCCGTTAAACAGCTTAACGCCATTAATAGGCCGATTCGGCTCGTATGACTTATTAAATCCGTCGGGGGGTTCCCCGTTCCTGGGCTGTGCATAGTAATAGCCGATCCACGGATTGTCGCGTGATGGCCTGTTACGGCCAGGAGCGCTCCGAAGTAAATACCTGGCGCAAGCGTCGGTGTAATGTTCACTCCCGGCCGGGATATCTTTAGCCAAAAAGACGAGCACCCGGATACCGTCCTCCCTTGAACCCATTGGATAATCGATCTGAAAGGGCACTAATTCCCATCTGTCCCCGTCCGTCCGGTAAAGTTCGAGATTCCCTTCGTCGAGTTCGGCTGGCAGGTTCAAGCGTTCGAGATCAACCTGAACGTAATCCGTTCGCGTCCAACTCGAAGGATTGCTTATTTCGAAACTTACTGAATCCATGGTGTTCGAGAGTTGTTTTTAGTTTGTCGGGAAGAGAAGCCGGGTGCGTGATCTGGACAGGTGAGAAGCTCGCGTGCGCGGGACGGACGATTTAGCAAAGTTTAACGCTCACTCGATCGCATTGTGTCCGCGTATTGCCGGGGGGCCGATTAAAAGCTCTATATTACACAATAGAATCCGCGTGTTCTAGAAAGAGAAAGCAGATTGGCTGGAATGCGCGACTTGGCTCGGGCGGATGATGCAATTGACGTGATACTCCGCCCCACCCGGAGATGAACCGTGGTTGGAAGCTGCGGCAGGATGGCGGTGAGGACGGTCGAGTTGGATTTGCCATGCAGGTATTTGAGATGCACAGAGCTGACGCGACTGGGAACACGGTTCTAAGAAGAGAAGTCGGGGGAACAGGTGAGCGGCTTCTACAAGTACTCCACAGAGCAATTTATCGATGAAGGCGACGAGATGAGCGCAAACTGGCCAAAGTGATTGTCCAGAAGTCGGCTTCTGGGAAGCCGCCGCAGATCTATAGGTTCAACGTTTCGAGAATACTTGTCAGCACGATCAGTTTTTGAACAACCTGCCGTAAACGGCTCAACCGGGGTTTCGCTAAGGTCTTACTTGAACGCTGATGCGGGGCGGCCCCGAGATCCTCAGATCCAGTTGCCGGGTGGTGCTACTTCGACCCAGGAACCGGCTAGCTTGTCTTCGTGAAGCGTGATTTTGCGGATGTACTTCGTGAGCAGCGGGCAATGGCCCGGAATCTCTATTTCGAAGCCTTCGTGAGAAGTGAGAGCTGTGGAATCTGGAGATTGTTCGCTGAGAGTTGCAACGAGTTCTTCCTTTAAAGCGGCCGTCGTCTGTTTTCGACAGCTCGACCTCATAGTCAGGTTCAACAACGACACGGCCGATTTCGGGTGAGGTTGGCTGGATAGAGGCGAACGCGGTGTTGAGAAAATCCTCGAGTTCAGGGTGCATGGCGATTCCTACATCTCACGGCGATTTTCGAGCGAACGCGACATGGTCACTTCGTCGGCGAACTCCAAATCGCTGCCGACGGGAACTCCCATTGCAATGCGCGTCACGCGCGGGCCCGAGCGGCTTCAGAAGTCTGGACAAATAGACCGCCGTGGCCTCGCCTTCGACAGTCGGGTTCGTGGCCAGAATGATCTCCTGAATTTCATTTTGATGGACGCGATCGACCAAGCCCTTGATCTTCAACTGTTCCGGGCCGATGCCGCGCAGAGGCGAAATGGAGCCGTGCAGCACGTGATACACGCCGCGAAAGCTGTGCGTGGTTTCAATAGGGAGAATGTTGTGCGGTTCTTCGACCACGCAGATCTGTAAATGCTCGCGATGCGGATCGCGACAATAGAGGCAAATCTCACCATCGCTGATGTTGTTGCACTCCGAGCAAATGCCGAGCTTATCTTTGATGTCGAGAACAGCCTGCGCCAGATTTTGGGCGTCTTCCCGCGGCGCGCGCAGCAGGTGGAACGCAATACGCTGGGCAGATTTCTGGCCGATGCCGGGGAGGCGTTTACACTCCTGGATGAGCCGGGCAAGCGGCTCGGCGAATTCGGGCATCTGCGGAGCGGACTAGAACATACCCGGAGGCAGGCCCAGCCCGCCGAGCATGCCGCCCATCTTGGCCTGTGATTCGTCGTCTACTTTTTTGGCGGCGTCGTTGAATGCCGCCATCACCATGTCCTGGAGCATTTCGACGTCGCCGGCCACTTCGGAATCGATCTTGACGCCGAGGACATTCTTCTGGCCGTCCATCTTGATGCTCACCATGCCACCGCCGGCGGTGCCCTCGACGCGGATGGCCGCGACCTGCTCCTGCAGCTTTTGCTGCATTTGCTGCGCTTGCTTCATCATGGCTTGCATGTTGCCGGGCATTTTCATGGCTGATTGAGATTCCTATCTATCCCTTTATTCACTTCTCGTTTATTCACTTGGCCCTCTCATTCAAATTTCGCACGGTACGGACCTGCGCATCCGGAAACAGCTCTTGAAAACGCTTTACGCCGGGATGAGACAGAGCTCGCTCGCGAACGTCATTGTCCTCGCCTGCCTGCTTTTGACTTACGGCGAGCGGGGCGGCGGCGATATTTTCTCCGGCTTCCAATCGCACGCGCACAGGTTTCTGAACCACTTGCTCAGCGATGCGTCGCAAGCCAGGGTCGTTGAGGAATAACATCATTGGCTTCGGAGCGCGAATCACGAGCTCAGCGCCTTCTAAACGAACCTCGGAATGTTGCACGGCATCGGCGCTGTGATTCATGCCCGCTTTGCAAAGTGCATCGTGCAGATCCTGGCGCAAGTCCCCGGTCGCCGCGTCCGGATTGGAGGGCGCGGGTTCCTGCACAGAGACTATCTCGGGTGCCGAATTCGAGGGGATTTCCGTCTTGGCAGCGGGCGCTGTCTTCACGACAGGCTCAGGCGCGGGCCTGGTTGGTTGTACAAAAGCGGGAGGGCGCGGTATGGTCGTTCTCGCCGACGCTACGATGGACCCGCGCGCCGCGGGTGAAGCAGCTTCTATTGGCGCAGCCGCAGCACTGGCGCGGGGCCCGCTTTTGCCGAGCCCGGCGAGAGCTTCTTCGATGGATTGCAGCTTGCCCGCTTGCACGAGTTTCAGCAAACCCAGCTCCAGGTGAAGACGCGGCTGAAGGGACGTTTGCAGAGCCTTATACAGCTCCAGCGTCAGGTTGAGATAACGGGTGAGGTCTTCTTCGCTGAACAGTTTCGCGGTTTCGAGCAACGCCTGCTGTTCACGCTCGGAGGCGGCAATCAGACGGCTCGGCTTACCCGCGATTCTTACCACCAGCAAGTTGCGCCAGTAACGGGAAAGCTCGCGAGAGAAGTGCTGCAGGCTTTGACCGTTGCGTTCCAACTCGTCCACAATGTCGAGCATGCGCGCGCCGTCCCGCTGGTCCACGGCATCCGCAATCGCGCGCAGCGAATCCGCGCCGAACATTCCGAGCAGAGCCCGAATCTGTTCGACATTGAGTGTCATGCCACAGCAGGCGATCGCCTGGTCGAGAGCTGAAAGCGAGTCGCGCACGCTGCCCTCGCCAGCCTGGGCGATGACGGAGAGAACTTCGTCGGACGCCTCAATGCCTTCCTGCTCAGCGATCCACTTCATCCGCTTCATCAGCTCCGCGAAATCGACGGAGCGGAAGGTAAATTGCTGGCAGCGTGATGCAATGGTGTTCGGAATCTCATTCGCTTCCGTCGTGCAAAGAATGAAGACCACCCACTCCGGCGGCTCTTCAAGCGTTTTCAGTAACGCGTTGAAAGCTTCTTTCGTGATCTGGTGCGCCTCATCGACGATGAAGACCTTGTAGCGATCGCGGGCAGGACGGTAGCGAACGTTTTCCCGAATCTCGCGCATCTCATTGATGCCGCGGTTGGAGGCCGCATCGATCTCAATCACGTCAGGCGAATTGCCGGCGCTGATTTCCGTGCAACTGGAACAGACTCCGCAGGGCGTTGACGTGGGTCCGTGAATGCAGTTTAAGCAGCGGGCGAGAATGCGGGCGACCGTCGTTTTACCTGTACCGCGCTGGCCGGAAAAGATGTAGCCATGGGCCAGCCGCTGACCTTCAATAGCGTTCGCGAGCGTCTTCTGGACGTGCTCCTGGCCGATCAACTCGCCGAAACTTTGCGGCCGATACTTCCTCGCGATGACTTGGTACATGGAGACTACTTAGCGCACGGGAAATGTGCCCGAAGCATGGCGTGCGGTATGCCAGACCCCGGGTGATCCGCGGCACACGAGCTAAGCCGCTACCGTTGCTTCCTTCCGGACCTGGCGGGGTTTGCGACCGCCCATTGCACGAAGCCCGGAGCCTGACAACTCACAATGTTAGCATTCGAATCTATTTTCGCGATTCGAGAACAGCTTGCAGTTTTTCGCCGAACAAAGTGGGGGCCGCGGGCCGCTGTTCGGGCTTGTGAGGCGGATTCGCGGGGCGCGTTTCGCGCGCCGGCACTGACGTTTCAATCGGCGGTAATCCGGGCGCGCGCTGGACGATCAAACGCCTCTGGTGCTTCGTCCGGTGGAGGCGCAGTTTGCGGTGTTCTCTACTTTCGCGCGCGGGCGCGGTATCGAGAAAGCGATCTTTCTTCAAGAGACTTCGTTCCAGCGAATTGATCCAACCCGTGAATTCACCCTCCACCTGCTGATCGCGCCTTAGAGCGTTTCGCATGGCGTCCATCTTCGAATCGAGATTGTCGAGATGATGCAGCAGCAGAGCTTCGGCGAAAATGGGAACCTTCGGCGATCCGAATTCCAGCTCGCCATGATGGCTGATGATCATGTGTTCAAGCAGCGTACGGAGCTTGGCGGGAAAGCCGGGAATCTGGTCAAACTTAGTGCCTGTAATTCGTAGCCCGATGACGATGTGTCCAAGCAACTGTCCTTCCGCGCTGTAACCGAAGCTGCGCGCGTAGGAGAGCTCCTCAATCTTGCCGATGTCATGGAGAATCGCGCCCGTGAGTAGAAGGTCGAGATCCAGATTCTTGTAATGCGAAGCGGTCGCGCGGCACAAAGCACAGAGCGACAAAACATGCTCGAGGAGACCGCCGCGGCAGGCATGATGAATGTTCTTCGCCGCTGGAGCCATTTTGTAGAGGGCGGTGAGGCGAAGATCGCTGAACACCGCTTCTAAAAGCTGCCGCAGATGCGCGTTTTGAAGGCTGGCGATAATGCCTTGCAACTCGACGAACATCTCTTCCGTGTCGCGTTCCGCGCACGGGAAATAGTCCGCGAGGTCCACCTCGTGTTCCTCGAGGCGCCGCAAGCGATGAACGGTGAATTGAGAGCGGTTCTGGTAAACCTGAACCAATCCCTTGACCTTGACGAAGTCGTCGCGGTCAAACGTATTCATCACCTCTTCGACGTTGTCCCACATTTTGGCTTCGATCTCGCCCGTTCGATCGGCCAAGTGAAGCGTGAGATACGGATCGCCCGTTTTCTTCTGCCGGATTTCCTTCGAGATGACCAGGAATTGCGCGGTGACTACGTTGTTTGCCGCCAGATCGCTGACGGATGGCGATTTCATACAGCGGTTAGCGCGAACTGCTCTTCCCAGTTACGGTCGTTTCCGTGCCTGGAACCGGGATCGTCCATAGGAGGCGCTTGTGGCGAGTCTTCTGCTCGACTTCCGCTTTCGTGATGGTCTCCGGCTTCAATGTAGCGGGGTCTTGCCACTTCGTATTCTGGCCCGGCGCCGCGCCCGTGTCTACGTAACCAGCCTTGATTTGCAAAAAGGCCGTTTTGCGCAGGCTCGTTAGATACTCGCGCATCTTAGGCTGCATCTTCGGGCCGTATAAGATGTTCTCGATCTCAGGTTTTGCATCCGCCAGCGGCTCGAGGCCAGCCTTCGTGTGGTCGTCCACTTTGAATACCTCAAACCCGGTCGGCAGCTTGATGGGCTGGGTAACCGCCCCTTTGGGCAAGTTCCAAATCGCGTCTTCAATTTGCTTGTTCAGGTCGCCCTTTTTGTACCCGCCGAGTGTTCCGCCTTCTTTCGCCGTACTGGCGTCTGAATTATCACGCGCCAGATCGGAGAATCGCTGGCCCTTTGACGCTTCGTCGGCCATCTCCTTCGCTTTTTTCTCGGCCGCAAGCACTCCGGCCGGGTCCTTGCCTTCCGTTGAGATCAGGATCTCGCTGAGATAGACCTTTTCCTCGCGTACGAAGTCCTGCTTGTGGGCGTTGTAATAATCCGCGATTTCCTTGTCGCTGATATTGATGTGTCGTCCGACCTCCTGGCCAACCACTTCGCGCGTCAGGAATTGGTTCTTGCTCTCTGCAAGAAAATCTTCGTAGCTCCTGCCCGATTCTCGCCGGATAAACTCGTGAAACTTTTCAGGGTCGGTGATCTTCGATTGGCGCTGCAGGTTCGCCATGTATTTACTGACATCGGAATCGACGTTGATATCCAATTCCTTGCCGCGCTCAATGAGCAACAATTCGTCGATACGATCTCGTAGCGCATCCTTGCTGTGGCTGTCTATCTCGGCTTGCACTTGAGCCGGCGTCGCTCCTTGCGTCTTCAGCTCTTGAGCCATGTCGCGCATAGTGCGCTGCAACTCGTCCTGACTGACAATCTCGCCGTTCACTTTGGCGATGATTTGATCGACGATCACCGGAGGGTTATCCGCTGCGAAACACAGAGTGCCGAACGTCAAGGCGGCAAGACACGCAAACTTCATAATCTTTTCTTTTCATTATGGCAAGGTTCTCGCCGTGCCGCTAATGCTAACGGGACGTAAGCTACTACTTCGCGGGTACGGCTTCCTGCTCCGCCAAACCCACCAGCGCGCCGCGCAGCTCGTCAATCAGTTCTCTCTGGCTCTTGCTCGCGTTCAACGGCAGCTTCAAGACACCGGCGGGCGTGAACTGCGCGTTCGGCGTGCCGCGCACCAACGTCATCAGCCTGAATGGATCGACTTTGGATTGCTGGTGGAATTTGATGTTCGCGAAACCCTGACGGCGATCAATGGCCTCAACGCCCGCGCGCTCCGCCAAACTCTTGAGCACTGAGAAGCGCACCAGATTTGTGAGTTCTTCAGGCGCCGGTCCATAGCGGTCGGCGATCTCTTCGATGACGCGCTTCGCCTGCTCATCGTCCTTCACGTCGGCAATGCGCTTATAGGCCCGGAGCCGCTGCGCCTCATCGGCGATGTAGGTGGCCGGTATACGGATGTCCAGGCCAAGGTTCAGGGTCGCGTGAATCTCGAGCGGCACCTCTTCGCCCTTCAACTCTTTCACCGTCTCCTCCAGCAAACGCACGTAGGTGTCGTACCCGATAGCTTCAATGTGTCCGTGTTGTTCGCCGCCCAGCAGATTGCCCGCACCTCGTAATTCAAGGTCGAGAGCGGCAATTTTGAAACCTGCGCCCAAGTCGCTAAATTCTTTCAAGGCCGCCAGGCGCTTGCGTGCAATTTCGGTGAGTTGCGTATCCGCGGGCACTAACAGGTAGGCATAGGCGCGCCGGTTCGAGCGGCCCACACGGCCCCGCAACTGGTAGAGCTCGCTTAAGCCGTAGCGTTCGGCATTCTCGATGAGGATCGTATTGGCCAGCGGAATGTCGAGACCATTTTCGACGATGGTCGTGCAGACGAACACGTCGTACTCGTGCCGCATGAAGCCGAGAAGAACCTTCTCGAGCTCGGCTTCGCCCATCTGGCCGTGGCCAACGCCGATGCGGCATTGCGGCAGCAGCTCCTGAATAAAGGCGGCCCGCATGAAGATCGTGTCCACGCGATTATGCACAAAGTAGACCTGCCCCTGGCGCGCCAGTTCCTGTTCGATGGCGGTTTTGATCAGGTCCGGGTTGAAATGCGCGACCACGGTGTTGATGGAGAGGCGATCCTTGGGAGCGGTTTCAATCACTGACATGTCTCGCAGCCCGAGCAGGGACATGTGCAGCGTACGCGGGATGGGTGTCGCGCTCATCGTGAGCACATCCACGTTGTGCCTCAGTTGCTTTAAGCGCTCCTTGTGACGCACTCCGAAACGCTGCTCTTCGTCTACAATCAGCAAACCTAAATCGCTGAACTCCACATCTTTCGAGAGGAGACGATGTGTGCCGATGAGAACGTCCACTTTACCGGCGCTAACGTCTTCAAGCGCGGCTTTGATCTCTTTCGCTGTCCGGAAGCGGCTGACCAACTCCACGCGTACCGGAAAAGAAGCAAAGCGGCGGCGGAAGGTTTCGTAGTGCTGAAAGGAAAGCACGGTGGTCGGCGCTAAGACGGCAACCTGCTTGCCATCGCCGAGGGCTTTGAATGCGGCGCGCATGGCGACTTCGGTTTTTCCGAAGCCTACATCTCCGCACAACAGTCGATCCATGGGTTGACCGCTTTCCATGTCGCCCTTGATTTGTTTAACTGCGTTGAGCTGGTCCTTGGTCGCGGAATATTCGAAGGCGTCTTCGAACTCCCGCTGCCAATTGGCATCGGGCGAAAACGCAAAACCCTTCGCCATGCGGCGCTGGGCGTAGAGCTTTAGCAGTTCGTCGGCCATGTCGCGCATTTTGGCTTTGACGCGCGACTTAGTCTTCTCCCAGGTGACGCCGCCGAGGCGATCCATATGTGGCTTGGCCTCACCTGCGCCACGGTATTTCTGCACCAGATCGAGGCGGGTGAGCGGAACGTATAGTTTCGATTCGCCGGCGTATTCGAGGAGCATGAAATCGCCCTTCTGATCGCCTTGTGCAATTTCACGGATGCCCAGGAACTGGCCGATGCCGTGGGTAGTGTGCACGACGAAATCGCCGGGCTTGAGGTCGGCGATGTCGGCCGCGAAAGCCGCGAGTTGGGACTTGGTGGGCTGACGCGCGATGAGATCGGAGGTCTCGAAAATGTCTTCGGAACCAAGAATGGCCAGGTGCGAATCCGTGAATACGGCGCCGCGGCGCACACCGCCTTTGATCAGGTACGCGCTCGCTACCGCGCCCGCGTGATAGGCGCGTTCCGCAATGGAGGGACGCGCTCCGGCAGTGGACTCAAGACCAAGCTGAAACGGCACGCCGTATTCCTGCAGCACGTCCGCCAGACGTTCCACCTCGCCGGTGGCTTTGGCGAAGAACGCGACGCGATGGCCGCTTTCGATCAGACGCCGCGCTTCGGCAACTGCGACGGGCATGTTGCCCTGAAAGGTCAGCGACGGCCGGGTCGGTATATGGAAGGTGGGGTGTTCGTGTGCTGCACCCACAAGTACTTCGAGTTCCTGGAACGCGACGAAGGTCCTGCCGGAGAGCCCACTGCGCACTTCGTCCCAACGTGTGAAATTCTTGTCCGGCTCAATAGGGGCAGGGCGGTCGGGATTCTCAAGACGCTGCCAAAGCCGGTCTGCCGCGGAGTCGATGGCAGAAGGTTCGTCGAGGACGATGAGAGCGTCGGACTGTAACGAGAAGATGTCGCTTCTTCGAGGGCGGACGAGAGGGATGAGGAATTCCCAGCCGGGAAATACTTCGCCGGGATTCGACAGATCCAGATCTGCCTTCTCCGCTGCTTCGGCCAATTCGCGGAGCAGGGGGCGCGAACGGGGATATTCGGCGAGGGGCAGCAGAGTTGTGGAGGAGATCTTCAGCACGGAACGTTGCGATTCCACGTCGAACTGCCGGATAGATTCAATCTCATCGCCGAAAAATTCCACGCGCGCGGGCCGGGCCGCTTCTGCCGGGAAGACATCGAGAATTCCGCCCCGCACCGAATATTCGCCGACCATCTCTACCGGTTCGCGCCGCTCGTAACCGATGCTCTCGAGGTGTTGCACCAGATCTTCGAGGGGAATTTCCTCACCGGCGCGTAACGTGAGGGCGAGTTGACGATAAAAGTCCGCCGACTCGGTCTTTAGGAGCGCCGATGCGATGGGAACGATAGTGATGGGAATTTTCTGTGCGGAGAGACGCCACAGCCCGACGGCCCGCTCTTCGGCAATTTCGTTGTGCGGTGAGAGCTTTTGATGGGGTAAGACATCGAGAGCCGGAATCAATTGCGGCGCGGGTAAATTGCGTCCTTCGAACAGCAGGTGAAAAAAGACTTCAGTCGATTCAAGCAGCGTCTCAGCCTGTTTATTACCGTCCACCACGACGAAGAGAGGTTTTTCCGTTGCTTGATACAGAAGAACCAGGTAAAGCGCTTTAGCTGTATTAACGAGACCCGAAACGGAGAATGGGCCGGCTTCGCCTCGGGTGAGATGCTGCAGGAGAGACTGAAAGGCCGGTTGTCTCGCTGCGGATTGCAGCAGTTCGCGTGTTGCAGGATGCGTCACTGTTTGTACTGCGGCTCTTGCGGTTTCGCGGAGGTGGCGGCGCCTTGCGCATGATGGCGAGAAAGGACTTTTTCGACGATATCGGTTGTGGAGAAACCAGGCTCCAGTGGCAATGCATGCACTTGGCCGCCCGCCGCTTCCACTTCTTCGCGTCCGGCAATAAAGTGCGCCCAATCCGCTCCTTTCACAAGAACGTCCGGCAGCACGGCGGCGATGAGTTCGCGAGGCGTGTCCTCGTCGAACAGAGTAACTGCATCCACGGCTTCCAGGTGCAGCGCGAGTTCGGCGCGCGTGCTTTCATCGAAGAACGGGCGTGCTGGACCTTTTAGCCGCTGCACGCTCGCGTCCGTGTTCAGCGCGAGGATCAGCACGTCGCCCAATGAGCGAGCGCGCTCCAGCAGCCGGACATGGCCCGGATGCAAAATGTCGTAGCAGCCATTAGTGAAGACGACTTTTTTCCCCTGCGTCTTCCAAGCGTTGCATTGCGCGACGAGTTCCTCGCGCGTGTAGAACCTGCTCATCCCCGCCTTCATTTTACGATTTGATCGCACTTCGGCGCTCTTGCACGAAGTATTCTGAAGTTTCAAGCACTTGCACTTTCAGAAGATATTAGTTCGCGCGACCAATTGGGTGGGTGACGCAGTCATGTGTATCCCGGCTTTCCAAGCTATGCGCGAACAGTTCCCCGGCGCCAGAATTTGCATATTGGCCCGGCCTTGGGTTGCTGGGTTATATGGCCGCGAACCTTTTTGCGACGAATTGATTGCCTACGATGTTCCGCGGGGCTGGAAGGGACTTCGGGCGAAATGGCACGTTGCGGCTGATCTTCGGGCCCGTAAGTTCGATTGCGCTGTTCTCTGTCAGAATGCTTTTGAATCCGCCGCCCTGGTGCGGATGGCCGGTATTCCGGTGCGTATTGGATACGCTCGCGATGGGCGCGGATGGCTGTTAACTCATCCCATCCCGGTACCGCAACCGGGAGAAACGCCGCGTCACCAGCGTTTTTATTATCTGGAGTTGTTGAAGCGTGCCAAGCTGATTGACGGCTATTCTGCCGATTCGCCGATTCGGCTGGACGGCGCACGCGCCGCCGCTCAAAAAGGTCGCGAACACTTCGAACGTGCCTACGTTGCCGGCCCTGTTGTCGGCGTGAGCCCCGGTGCTGCTTATGGGGGAGCCAAACGCTGGTTACCTGAGCGCTTCGCTGAGGCTGCGGTGGGAGTAGCGCGCGAGCGGCAGGCCACGGTGGCGATTTTTGGCGCGCGAGAAGAGATGGACATTTGCGAACTGGTGCAACAGAGAATCGAGGCCGTGGGACAACGGTGTGTCAATTTCGCAGGAACTACCGGGCTGACGGAGTTCATTGAGCTTGCGGCTGCCTGCGAAGTTTATCTGACGAACGATTCCGGACCGATGCATATCGCTTCTGCATTAGGAGTGCCGACCGTTGCTATCTTCGGAGCAACGGATGAACTGGCGACGGGTCCGACGGGTGCACAAAGCCGTGTTGTCCGCGAGCCGGTCGAGTGCAGCCCGTGTTTGCTGCGCGAGTGTCCTATCGATCACCGCTGCATGACACGAGTAAGCGCCGGGAGAGTCGCGGAGGCGGCGCTCGGGTTGATTGAAGTCGCCAAGAGATAAGGGCTTCAGGAATTTGGATACACGACAAAAGATTCTGCCGTTGCGGGACATTGACGCTCTGCTGAGCAACGGGGAATGGGTGATTGCAGTGGGCCAGTTTGATCCCCTTACAGCGGCCGAGGCGAATCGGCTCACCGCGGTTGGCGCGCCGGACCGCAAGCTTCTGGCCATCGTCTTAGAAAACAATGAAGCGCTTCTGCCTGCGGCGGCCAGGGCAGCGCTAATAGCCGCATTGCGCGACGTCAACGCGGTGACAGTTGCGCATCCGGAGAGTTGGCGCATTGCGATACCCGGCGGCGCCCACGTTCGCGTCGTTGAAGACGCAGCAGCGGAGAAAATCCGCTCAGCCGAGTTCGTTCGCTACATCGTTGGTCGGCAAGCCACGGCGTCCGACGGAGGCCGCAACCAATGAGGTCTCCGGGTGAGGAGAAACGGCCGATTCTGGTGATCCGGCTGAGCGCAATGGGCGATATCATTCACACGATTCCTGCCGCCATCACTCTGAAAAAGAGCTTCCCTCAGCAAAAGCTGGCGTGGCTGGTGGCGCCTCGCTGGATGCCTTTGCTCGAGGGCAATCCATATATAGATGAGTTGATTCCCTTCGATCGTGCTGCATTGCGCAGTTCCTGGTGCAGTTTGCGGGCGACAACGCCGGGATTGGCGTTCGACTTTCAGGGCCTCGTGCAATCCGCCTTCATCGGAAGAGCCGCCGGGCCCGCTCGCCTGTTCGGCTTCGATAAGCGAGTTGCCCGGGAGCCGTTGGCATCGATGTTTTATAGCGATCGAATTCGAGTTACGGGTCCACATCGAGTGCAGCGGAACGTGCAACTTGCGATGGCGGCCGGTGCACACGAATTGACCTATGACTGTTGGATCCCGCCCGGAGAACCGGCGGGAGCGCTTCCATCGGGTCCGTTTGTGCTGACAAGTCCTTTCGCAGGATGGGCAGGCAAGGAATGGCCGCTCGAATCATTCGAGGTGCTTGGGGAACTGTTGCGCAGAGAAGGTTTAGAACTGGTGGCCAATGTGGCGGAGCGGCGGGCCGACGAATTACATCGCCTCAAGTATGTTCGGGTGCACACATCGTCGTTGCCAGGATTGATTGCCGCCACCCGTGCGGCGACTGCGGTAGTGGGGCTCGATAGCGGCCCTCTACATCTCGCGGCAGCTCTGCATAAGCCCGGCGTTGGACTCTTTGGTCCCACCGATCCGGCGCTCACCGGGCCTTTCGGAGGCAGCATGACTGTGCTCCGGACAGACGACGTAGAGACAACCTATAAAAGACATGGGCGTATCCACGCGAGCATGCAAGTCATCTCGCCCAAAGACGTTGTGAACGCTGTCCTGGACTCCATCGCCGCTGGTGCGTCTGTGAAGCCTGTCGGCGAATCCAGTGTTGTAGTGTCCCGTCCTTGAGCGTGTTGAACGACGAATTTCCTCCGGTTTATCTGTTTCCGAAAAGCTACGCGGACCGTGTGCAGCGCCTGCGAGTGGCATTCGGCTTCGTTCTGCTGGCCGCGTTTGCCTGGCTGGCCGATCCTTCGCAGACCTCGATGCTGGTTGGATTGCCGATTTCGCTTCTCGGATTATTGCTGCGCGCCTGGTCGGCTGGGCATCTGGCGAAAAACGAAGAACTTGCTACGACCGGACCATATGCCTACATTCGCAATCCGCTTTACGTGGGGACGCTGATTGTTGCTCTCGGGATTGTCGTGGCTTCGCGCAACCTGTGGCTTGCGGTGATCTTCGCGGCGGTGTTCTTTCTTGTTTATCTACCGGCGATTGAACTTGAAGAACAGCACCTCCGGAACATTTTTCCTTCGTACGCGATGTACGCGAAGAGCGTTAGGCGGTTCGTGCCCACCGCCAAACGGGTGGGAGGGAGTACGCCGTTTTCCTGGACACTCTACCGCAGAAACCAGGAATACAAAGCGCTGCTGGGTTTCCTGATGGCCGTTGTGTGGTTGGCATGGAAATGCTGGCGCGCGGCCGGAGGGCGGCCGCCGGTGGAACTCCGGCCCTGTGATACGCTTTCGCTGATGAGAGTTGGATGTTTCACCCCGTTGCTGTCGCAATTTCCCCTTGAGAAGGTACTAGAGAAGCTAAAAGCTCTCAACATCAACACTGTTGAATTGGGCACCGGGAATTATCCAGGCGACCCGCATTGCAAACTCTCGATGCTCGAGAACGAAAAGGAGCTGAAGGAGTTCAAAAAGAAGCTGGATGACCAGGGTTTCTCAATCAGCGCCTTGAGTTCGCACGGCAATCCGCTCCATCCGGATGCCGCCATCGCGAAGAACTATGCCGATACCAGCAAACGTACGGTAGAGCTTGCGGCCAAGCTCGGCGTTCCGGTGGTGGTTGACTTCTCCGGTTGCCCGGGTGATAGCGATGCCGCGAAGTTCCCGAATTGGGTGACGTGTCCATGGCCTCCTGAGTACCTGGAAGTGCTCGATTGGCAATGGGAGAAGAAGGTGACTCCCTATTGGACCGAGTACGGGAAATTCGCCAAGGGACATGGCGTGAAGGTCGCCATCGAGATGCATCCCGGCTTCGTGGTTTACAGTCCCGAGACGATGTTGAAGCTGCGATCGATTGCCGGCGACAGTATCGGTTGCAACTACGACCCTAGTCACATGTTTTGGCAAGGTATCGATCCGATCAAAGCGGTTCGGGTGTTAGGCGATGCCATTTTCCACGTGCATGCCAAAGACACGCAGATCTACGATTACAATCTGCCGAAGACAGGCGTGCTCGATACAAAGAAGTACACCGATGAACGCAATCGTGCCTGGATTTTCCGCGCCTGCGGCTACGGGCATCCGTACGGCTGGTGGAAGGAATTCATCTCCACTTTGAGGATGTACGGCTATGATTACGTGCTTTCGATTGAGCACGAGGATTCGCTTATGTCTCCCGACGAAGGCCTGACAAAAGCCGCGGATTTCCTAAATGAAATCATGATCCGTGAACAGCCCGGCGCCGCTTGGTGGGTCTAGGTGTCAAACTAGACAAGTGGCCGAATACAGCTACACAGTCCTCTTCGAACCTGCCGAGGAAGGCGGGTATGTTGTTACCTGTCCGGCTTTGCCGGGCCTGGTGACAGAAGCCGACACCCTTGACGATGCGCGGATAATGGCGCAGGACGCGATTCGGGCGTACATACTGAGCCTTGAGAAAGATCGTATGCCTATACCCCCTGACCGAGTGCCTGTCAAAGAAGAAATAAGAGTTTTGCTGCCCGAAGCGGTTTGAGCACGAAGCTTCCAGTACTCACACCGAAACGGCTATTGCGAGTTCTCGAGCGCGCCGGGTTTATGGTTCATCACGTCACTGGTAGTCATTACGTCCTCAAACACAGCACCAAAACTGATTTACGTGTCACGCTTCCGTGGCACAATCGCGACCTGAAGCGCGGTACTTTGTCCGCCATTCTGGAGCAGGCGCAGCTTACCGCTGATGACTTGCGGGAGTTGCTATGAGCCGAAGTACTTAGAGCGATCTTCTTCGTGCTTACGGGTAAACTAAAGATTCCTACCTCTTTGCAATCTCAAACAGGAGACCCATGTCTGGAAAAAAAATCGGCATCTTGACTGGCGGCGGCGATGTTCCTGGCCTGAACGTTGTCATCAAGAACGTTGTGTACCGCAGCAGTTCAGATGGCCATGATGTCACGGGCATACGCCTGGGTTGGAAAGGCCTGACGGATCTGAATTTCGACGATCCGGAAAGCGTCAAGCGGTTCGTGCTGCCGCTGAATCGCGAGAATACCAGGACGATTGACCGGAGCGGCGGCACGTTTCTTGCATACCAGCCGCACCAGTCCGTCGAAGATGAAAAAGCTTCCTTCGTTTTTGAATCCGAAGGATTTCCCGACAGCGCAGACCACAAAAGACGGCGTGACCTCTACGACGTATGACATGAGCAAGCGCGTGCTCGCGAATCTCGAGAAGCTGGAAATCGATCACTTGATCGCGATCGGCGGTGACGACACGCTCAGCTACGCCGCGGTGTTGGACAAGCTAGGGTTCAAAGTTATCGGTATTCCGAAGACGATGGACAATGACGTCCACAGCACGGAGTACTGCATCGGATTCTCGACCGCGGTGACTCGTGCGAAAGATGCGATCACGCGTCAGCGCACGACGATCGGATCGCACGAGCGAGTTGGCATTTTCCGCGTGTTTGGGCGCGATGCCGGATACACGGCGCTGTATACGGCATACGTCACTTCGATTCGTTGCGGCATTCCTGAATATAAGTTCGATCTCGATCACATGATCGAGTTGCTGATGACGGACAAGAAGAACAATCCGAGCAATTACTGCCTGGTGATCTTGTCTGAAGGCGCGGAGTGGCAGGGATACACCACGAAAGAATACGGCGAGCCGGATGCTTACGGTCATCGCCAGAAGTTCAGCGTAGCTGAGGCTTTCAGCGATGAGATCATCGAACGGACACATCCGAAACGGTCGTGAGCGACTTGACTTACGATCTGCGCAGTGGCGCTCCGGACTTTCTCGATACGCTGGTCGCGACTACATTCGGCACGATGGCGTATGACGCCATCACCTCCCAGAAGAGCGGCCTGATGGCGGCGATTTCCGAAGGGAAGTTTGCCATGGTCCAGATTCCGGATCCGAAACTCGGATCGCGCCGGGTGGATGTGGAGCACATGTACAACACAGAAGCGCTATCGTCCCAGCTTACACAGCAAGGAAGGCTTGCCCATCTTCCTTACGCATGCGTGAGCACCGCTCACGCCTGAGCATGGCAGCACGTAATTCAAAATCGGAGCATCCCGCTCTCGGAAGTGGTCGAAGCGCAAGGGCACTTGATCGACTCCCACATCATGGAGCAGATTTTCGACTCCGTGGTGGAAGCGGGGGCGCGCTTCGAGGTGGAGCATTTCTCGATCGGCCGCACGAACAGCGATTCTTCGGCGCTGCGTTTACGGGTAGAAGCGCAGACGCAAGAGCAGATGGAACGGCTGATGACCGTTCTGATCGGACTGGGTTGCACGGCGACGGATTCAGGCGATGCGGAGTTGAAGACAACCGAATGCGATCGCTGCGCGCCGGAAGATTTTTACTCGACGACGAACCAGCAAACGTACGTGCGGAGCCGCGGTCAATGGTTGGAAGTGCGCAATCAGCGGATGGACGCCATGATCGTCGTTCGCGACGGTAGTGGCGGAATGCCGCCGCTTGCGGGACATTAAGGCCGGAGATGCTGTCGTCACAGGAATGAAGGGCATTCGCGTCATTCCCGAAGCCAAGGAGCGCGATCGCGAAGGTGTTCGCGTTCATGAGCAACGAGATCTCATCCGAGCGCCAGGTTGAGACGGCGGTCGCGCAGACCGCCGCGATTATGCGGCAAGTTCGAGCGGACGGCAAAAAGATCATTGCCGTAGCCGGACCGGTGGTGGTTCATACGGGCGGGTGCCAGGCGATGACGCGGTTGATTCGGGGCGGTTGGATCGATGCGCTGCTGGCCGGAAATGCGCTTGCCGGTGCACGACATCGAGGCGGCCTTGCTGGGCACTTCTCTGGGCGTCCGCACATCCGACGGACGGCTCGAAGAGCATGGCCACCGCAATCACATGCGCGCCATCAACGCGATTTATCACGCCGGCAGCATCGCGAAAAGCGGTGGAATCGGGGCGCCTGACCTCCGGCGTCATGTATGAATGCGTGAAGGCAAACGTGCCTTTCGTGCTGGCGGGCAGTTTGCGCGACGACGGGCCGCTGCCGGACGTGATCACGGATATGAACGAGGCGCAGGACGCCTATGCGGCTCATTTGCAAGGCGCGGGCGTGGTTTTATGCCTCAGCTCCATGCTGCACTCCATCGCTGTCGGAAACATGCTGCCGGCCTGGGTCGGATCGTGTGCGTGGATATCAATCCCGCCGTGCCGACGAAAGTGAGCGACCGGGGGACCGGCCATGCGGTGGGAGTGGTGACGGACGTGGGTCTGTTTCTCGACTTGCTGGCGCGCAAATTAGAACTGTAATGAGAACGAAATCGTCAATATAAGGACGAGCATGCCGAGGCAGGCGTGAAGGCGCCGCTTGCCTGAGATCGAAACCTGGCCGAACCAGTACGGCGAGTACGAAATAGAGATCGTCATGCCGGAGTTTACTTCGGTGTGTCCGAAGACTGGTCTGCCGGATCAGCGGGACGTTGACGCTGGTTTACACGCCCGATCAGCGCTGCCTGGAGCTGAAGTCGCTGAAAATGTACACGATAGAATATCGCAATCTGGGGATTTTTCAGGAGAATGTAGTGAACCGCGTCTTGGCCGATGTGGTGAAGGCGACGGACCCGGTGGAAGCCACCGTAGTGGGGGATTTCGCCGCCCGGGGTGGCATTTCCACACAAGGTGACGGCGACTTACCGCCGCAAAAAGAAGTAGCCTAATATAGTTGGCGGCCGTGGCCGCACTTGACACTGTATAGGATGGACAAGATCATTCGTTGGGCAGCCTTGTCGCTGATTGTTCCGTCCGATCTGGGCCGCCGAGTTCCAGAATGGCCAAGCTGCTCGCGCGGTGATCGGGCAACCATCGTTTTCGGCTCGCGAAACGGCCATTACACCGACGGTTCTTGCCATTTCCAACGGCTGGCTTTACGCGGCCGATGCATCGCACCGGTTACTGACATTCGATTTCAGTCAGATTCCAGGGGCCAAGGACGAGTCCCGGAGAGCGTCCGGCACAGCTTGCTCGCTGTGCGGGTTTTCCTTCGGATCCATTGCGAATCAGCCGGTCTTGCCCGGGGTCTCAGGAGTCAGTATGCACGGCAGAACGATTGTGGCGGCGGATACTCAGAGTCACCGAGTTTTGATCTGGCGAGACAGCAGCTTGCCGGGGCCGCGAAGGGCCCCGATGTTTCGTTGGGCCGGAGCACGAACGACTTGTCCGCGGTTTCCGCTTCGACAATCGTCGATCCTGTTTCGGTAGCATTCGATGGGAAGCGGTTGTTCGTGGGTGACGCGGCTTTGCACCGCATTTTGATCTGGAACTCGCTCCCGGCGTCAGCGATACGCAACCTGCCGATGTGGTGCTGGGGCAGCCGAATTTCAGCTCGGAGACTGCAGCCGAAGCTCCTGGGCCGGACAGCATCAACCGGCCGGCCTCGCTGGTCTCAGACGGAACAAACCTGTTCGTTGCCGATAGCTTAGAGCACCGTATTCTAGTTTTCACTGCCGCTGATCTACCACTTTCGGCGAGCATCCATACTCAATTCCGCCAGCCTCGCGGCCAGCGCTTCCGCTCCCGGAGCGCTTGTGACAATCGAGGCTGCCTGGAGTGACGTCCATCGATCACGCCCGGAAGGCACGGGCTCTCTCCCGACAAGAGCTAGGCTGGAGTGGAGGTCTTCCTCAATGGCCTCAAGCTTCCGC
Organism: uncultured Acidobacteriaceae bacterium; assembly: GCA_963849445.1. Lineage (GTDB taxonomy): Bacteria > Acidobacteriota > Terriglobia > Bryobacterales > Bryobacteraceae > Bog-105. The sequence continues at coordinate 50,263 of CAWKHS010000027.1, forward strand.
TGCTATCAACCGCTCCATCTGAAATTCGCGCCCAGCTTCCCTATGAACTCGATGCACCAGGCGGTGCAAGCCTCTACGTTCGAATGGAACGTGAGGACGGCACGGTGGCTGTTACGAATGCGGTAGCAGTAAAGATGCTTGCGCTGCGCCCGGTCTGTTTGCATTCGCGGGACCTGAGCCGCGAAGCGGAATGGTTCTTCACGCGAGCGCCGATTCGGTCGAGCCCGGTACGCCTGTTACCGCCGAGAGCTCCTGCCCGCCCGGGCGAGGTTCTTGCAGTATGGACTGCCGGACTCGGGGCCGTCGACGATAGTGACGCAATTGAGCCAGTGGCGGCGGGCCAGCCCTTCGCGGGTCCCGATGCGGCCGTGCTACATGCGGTGACCGCAACCGTAAACGGCCGTGCAGCTTCGGTCGTTGCGGCGCAATTGCCGCAGGGGTCGATCGGTATCTATCAGGTTCGTATCGTCGCTCCCTCCAGATCTGCCCGACGATCCGCATGCTTCGCTGGTCATTTCGCAGGACGGAATCGCCAGTAACACCATCACCATTCCCGTTCGAAATTCGAAGCACTAAAAACAGTCAACTAGAGATGCATCAACTTCGGTGGCACGCTTTGCTCCAGCAGTGGGTGGTTGTCACGACGGCGCGACAGAACCGTCCGCAAATGCCGGCGAACTGGTGTCCCGTTCGATCCCGGCTCCGGGCGAGTACCGGACAACTACGACGTTTACCTTTATCCGAACGACTTTCCCGCTTTTTCGTCCGATACGGAGCCGTTCGATCCGCAGCCGGGTTTGTTTGCCGAAACCGGACCGCGCGGCGCATGCGATGTGGTGCTCTACTCGCCTGAACATACGCTTCCGCCATCCGAGCTTACCGTCGAGAGGTGGCGCAAGATCATGGATCTATGGGCCGAGCGAACTTTGCATCACTCGAAGAACCCTGACGTGGCGCTCGTGGCGGTCTTCGAGAATTGCGGCGAAGCGGTGGGGGTCACCATGCCTCACCCACATGGACAGATTTACGCCATGCCGTTTATTCCGCCCATCGTGGAGAAAGAGATCGCTTCGGCGCGCGAATACAGCGATCAACATCAAGGCGAGTGCCTGTTCTGCCGGCTTGTTGACGAAAGAAGTGAAAGAGGCAACCAGGGTCGTGGCCTCGAACGACCACTTCGTCGCCTTCGTTCCTTATGCCGCGCGGTTTCCAGCGGAGATCTGGATATGTCCGCGACGCCACGTGAGAACGCTGCTGGATCTCACGGACGACGAGCGTTCCGCATTCGCTAGCATGATCAGTATCATCCGGCGCAAGTATGACAATCTTTACGGATTTCTGCTGCCCTTGATGATGTCCGTGCGGCAGGCGCCGTTAAAGCAGCCGGAAGCGCCTTATCATCTTTACGTCCAATTACTGCCGCTGCAGCGCAGTCCAACGAAGCTGAAATACCTGGCGTCCATCGAAACGGCGTACGGCACGTTTCTCGCGGACACGGCGCCCGAGCAGATGGCCGAGAATCTCAGGCGCAGCGAACCTGTGACACAGCCGCGAGTTTGATTCTAGTCCGGTTCGTAGGGCTTATAGCGATTCCGGATGAGCAACGCACGGCCTTTCTCCACGTCCGCGGGCCCTACATAGAAAAACGCGCCGGCCAGATCGCGCCTGATGAGCAGCCCCGCCGTATAGGTTCCCGTCTCAACCGCGTAATCGATGCCGGCTTCGTCCAATAGCTTCTCCAGCTTGAGCGCATCGCGTAACCGCCGCGCCATGTAAATGAGATCGAGTTCGGCGTCACCGAAAAATTCAGTTTCGCGGCGCATTGTGGATGATCATGTTCGCTAGTGTAGATTGCACAACGGACCGGAGTGGTACGATGCACCGATGGTGAAACTCTTCTGCGGTCTTGCGGCGATCATACTGCTTCTTAGCTGCCTGCACTCCGCCGAAAGCCGAAGACGCCCGCGCTGACTCCTGAAACGGCCAATCAACTGCTTCAGTACAACAACAAGGCCAAGACTTGGATGATCTACGTAAAGAAGCACGATCCGTCTTGCGACTACAAGCTTGAGCTGCCGGACCAGTTGTCAGGTCCTACTGAGATTGATCTCGATCACATCGTGGTCTGCGGCAATCGTCCCAGTCCGAAAGAGTTCGATGCCGCCGTATCGTTCGCTTTCGACCCGACTACGCAGAAATGGGTCGTTACCCGGTTTTCAAGCTGACTCCACTCTTGAAAATCGAATTTCATCGCTGCCGTTATCGCACGTCGCGTCACGCCTACAGTCCGGCATTTCGCGCCGACACCTTCGCGATGCTGGACCAATCGAGCTTTTCCTGCCCGTTGGCGATGGCTGAGACGAAATGATCGCGAATCACGCTAGCGAACGGCATAGGAACACCGAGATCCTGGGCTGCTTCAATCGCCTGGCGAACGTCCTTGAGACCCAGTTTCAGCTCGAATCCTGCAGGCTCGTATTTTTGATCGGCCACTATCTGGCCGTAGTTCTTGTAAACCGGAGATCCGAAGAGCTCATTCATCACATCGAGGAACAGATGCGCGTCGATCTGAGCTTTACGCATGGCAGCGAAGGTTTCTCCGAAGGATTCCAGCATACTGGCGATCATGAAGTTGCCGCATAACTTGATCGCATTGGCTTGCCAAGGCTCGTCACCTGCAACGAAGGACCGACGGCCGATCGCTTCAAAAAGCGGCTTCAGCGGCTCGACGAACTGCGTTCTCGCCCGCCGCCACTACAATCAGCTGCTTCTTTTCCGCTGCGTCGGGACGCCCGAAAACGACTCCGGTGACGTAACGTTGACCTTTCTTCTTGTGTTCTTCTTCAAGGCGCCGGGCGAAAGCGACGCTGATCGTGCTGCTGGAAATGTGAGTGGCGCCTTCCTTTAATCCAGCGGCGATGCCTTTTTCTCCGAAGACCACGTCCTCGACCGCTTTGTCGTCAGAGAGCATCGTGAATACAGCTTCGGCGTCTTTCGAGGCGTCCGCAGGCGATTCGGCCACACGGGCGCCCTCGCTCGCCAACGCCTCGGCTTTCTCGCGGCTGCGATTGTAGACTGTCAGCTCATGACCGGCACGAAGCAAATTGCGCGCCATGCCGGCGCCCATCTTGCCGATACCAATAAATCCGATTTTCATACTGCACAGTGGACACTCGCAGCGCCAGAGCCATTTCAGGCTCCCGACCGTGCGCCATGCTGCTAGCGAAGTTCCGGCTTATTGAGGATGTTGTTTTTCGTCAGATCGCTTCGGCTCCGGCCTTGCACCGCCGTGAGCTTCTTCATGACCGGCGGGAGCAGGTCGAGCCTCGGTATGACCGGCGGGAGCAGGTCGAGCTTCGGTATGACCGGCCGCGGAGCGGGGAGCGGGTTTCCGGATGGCTAACTGGAGCGGGCCGGTTTTCTGGATGTGATTCCGGCCGGGCTTCCGATCGTGCTTGTGGAGCAGGGCGTGACTCCGGTCGAGCTTCTGGAGCAGGCCGGGCATCCGGACGAGCCGCTGGAGCGGGCCGGTTTTCTGGATGTGATTCCGGCCGTGCTTCCGGACGAGTTGTTGGACCGGGCCGGGCCTCTGGCCGGGCCTCCGGCCGTGCTTCGGGACGAGTTGTTGGACCGGGCCGGCCTTCCGGCCTTGCTTCCGGATGAGCGGCTGGAGCAGGCCGGGTTTCCGGACGAGCGGCGGGAGAGGGTCGATTTTCCGGCCGCGCTTCCGGATGAGCTCCGGGTTGCGGACGACCTTCAGGTCGATTAACGTTTGGCTCCGGGCCACGCGCTGGTTCGTTGCGACGCGTTTCAGCTCCCGGCCTGTTCATGTTGGCAGCTGGGGCATTCGGAGCAGCGGGATTTGCGCGCGCTTCAGGTCGTTCATTGGGTGACGGCCGCTCACCCGGGCGTCCATTCGGCTGCATCGGCGCGCGAGCAGGTGAGACTAAGGGGCGGGGCCTCACAGGCGGAAGGACGCGGGCTTCGGGAACGGCTGTGGGGCGCGGGGCAGGTGCCCGATAGGCTGTGGGCAGAGGGCGCGCAGCTGCCAGCATCTCCGGATGTCCATGATTGACGGCGGCGAATTGCGCCCGATTTGTCGCAGCCTGCTGTCTGTGCTGAATCTGCGCCGGAACGGGAGCGAGGCGACGTTCGTGCAGGACTGCTACTTCAGCAGCGGTAGGCCGGGCTTGCACCCCGCCGGGGCCGCCGTTGTAACTGATCCTGGTTATGTTGACATTTGTAACTCTGTAGTTATAGACATTGTGAACAACTGTCGTATTGACATTGTTAACGGCGCGATTATAGGTGAACGAACCTCTGTTCCAATAACCTCCCTCATAGCCGTGCCCCACATAGCCATGGCCGTAATCGACCCCGCCATAGAAACCGATGTGCGATCCCCAATATCCGTGATGCCAGCGATAGCGGCCGCCGCTATAGGCCCAATAGGGCGGCGTCCAGAGACTGCCGACGTACGGGGCGATCACCCACGCGCCAGGGACCCAATAGTACCCGGAGGAAGCGTATCCCCAGTAGCCGGGTGTCCATATGTAATCGTCACCGGGGCATGGGGGCTGCTCGTATTGGGGTAGCGGTGGCGGAGGTTGTTCGGCCTGGACAGGCTGCTCGCCATAGCTGGTGTCGTCGGCGTCATCCGCATAGCTGGCGTCGTAACTCTGGTCGTAGCTTTGGTCGTAACTCTGGCCGTAATTTTGGTCGTAGCTCGGCGAAGACGATGTAGCCGGCGCCGCGGACGGATACGAGGAACTCTGGGGCGCGGCCTGCTGCGGAGCTGCCGATGCGAAATTGGTCTGCGCCGGATCTGAACTCTGTTGTTGTGCCGGCGCCTCTTGTTGTGCGGGGGGCTGTCCTTGTGCGGCGGGTTGTCCTTGCGCCGGGGCTTGTTCTTGCGCTGCTGGCTGAACTCCAGCCGTCGGTTGTTGATTCGTACTCTTGTTGCAACTGGTCAGAGTCAAGCAAACTGTTATGGCCAGAACTGAGAACGATCCAATCTCAGCAATTTTCTTCATGGAGCTTCTCTTCTCCTCAATAACTGAACTTTAGCCAAGATGACGCCGCGATGGTTGAAAAGATACGGATTTTAATAGGAAAGGGGAAAGGCGCCAAGTTGCGGGTCTGGAAGTTTAAACGCATTGGGCGGCCGGTGAGCGCACCGATAGTGCCGATCTTAACGAAGCAGAGACTAAGGACCGTTTAGGCGGCCTGTTCTGAAGCCTGATTCGCCACGGATTGGTTCGCGCAGGGCATTTTGAGCACCTGAGCGATGGTGATTTCGGTCTCGTGACGGCTGCTTGGGCTGCGATGAGCCAAACGCGGGCTTCGTGGAGATCTTTAGCGCGATTTTCGGCGGCATCCTGACGCTTTTCGCGCGCTTCGCCGCGCCTCGGCGGCGAGTCCTCGAGTTTCGGGGACAAGCTTATTGAGGCGGGATGCGGGGTGTGCTGTAAGTGTTGGGAGAACGATGAGTTTGGGTTGTTTGTGGGAAACGGAAATGCTCCTGCCCTGGAGCTGATATTACGTAATTTGAATTTTGTTGTCTCTGCCTGCGGCCTGCGCAATTTTGTTGTTGTCCCCGCTTGGGCTTGCAATCTGCGTCGCCGTGATAGTTTCTTTTGTCCCGGCGGCCACTAAGCGCTCGAGCTGCTCGCGGAAGAGCGCATCCTTTTCTGCGAGTTCCAGAATCTCAATACGGAGGGACTCGAGCCGGTGTTGGTTCTGCGGCTCGGCGATTGCCCGATCCAGAGTGGCCGCTGCGGGCTTGCCTTTGAACTGTTCTGTGATCCAGTCAAACAGCTTTGCGCCAGGTTCGCTCAGAAAGCCCTCCGTGATGTGATCGGCGAGCTTTCCGGCCGCTTGCGCCGCCAACGGCAGCAGCGGCGTAAGCAGCGCCACGGAATCGCTTGCCAGTTGCGTGACATCGATCATTGCTGTTCTCCTGTTTTGAATAAATCCATGTATTGGATGAGCAGCGCCTCGTCTGGCTCTTCGCCTAACTCCTCGGTGCGAATCACATAGTCCCGGAGCGTGGCCTTCGCCAATGCGTCGAAAACGCCGGGATATCGCGCGCAAAATGGCGCAAGACAGACGAGCGATTCGTAGGCCGCGTCGCGAGCATCAGAAAGGCGCTCTAGAGACGCGAGGCAATCACCATATACGCTCAGCGACATGGCGAGATTGGGCAGAAAGGCATCGGGATTCGCCTCGGCGAGCGCGCGGTAGATGGCGCACCGCTTCGGCAATGGAGGCGAGGGCTTCGGCGCGCTGTCCCATCTCGCTCTGCATGTTGGCTTGATTGTTCAGCGACATGGCGAGATCGGGCAGAAAGGCATCGGGGTTGGCCTCGGCGAGCGCGCGGTAGTGGCGCACCGCTTCGGCAATGGAGGCGAGGGCTTCGGCGCGCTGTCCCATCTCGCTCTGCATGATGGCTTGATTGTTCAGCGACATGGCGAGATCGGGCAGAAAGGCATCGGGGTTGGCCTCAGCGAGCGCGCGGCGGATGCGCACCGCTTCGGCAATGGAGGCGAGGGCTTCGGCGCGCTGTCCCATCTCGCTCTGCATGTTGGCTTGATTGTTCAGCGACATGGCGAGATCGGGCAGAAAGGCATCGGGGTTGGCCTCGGCGAGCGCGCGGCGGATGCGCACCGCTTCGGCAATGGAGGCGAGGGCTTCGGCGCGCTGTCCCATCTCGCTCTGCATGTTGGCTTGATTGTTCAGCGACATGGCGAGATCGGGCAGAAAGGCATCGGGGTTGGCCTCGGCGAGCGCGCGGTAGTGGCGCACCGCTTCGGCAATGGAGGCGAGGGCTTCGGCGCGCTGTCCCATCTCGCTCTGCATGTTGGCTTGATTGTTCAGCGACATGGCAAGTCGGGCAGAAAGCATCGGGTTGGCCTCGGCGAGCGCGCGGCGGATGCGCACCGCTTCGGCAATGGAGGCGAGGGCTTCGGCGCGCTGTCCCATCTCGCTCTGCATGTGGCTTGATTGTTCAGCGACAGCGAGATCGGGCAGAAAGGCATCGGGGTTGGCCTCGGCTAGCTCGCGGCGGATGCGCACCGCTTCCGCAATGGAGGCGAGGGCTTCAGCGCGCTGTCCCATCGCGCTCTGCCTTACGGAAAGGTTATTCCACAAGCGAGACAGGCCTGCCAGTGAGCGTTCGGACGGGTCCGAACTCTGGCTGAGATGAAGAATCAGCGATTGTGTGACAGCAACCGCCAACGGCCGCAAAGCTACCGTTGCGCGGGGAAGCGCCGCCTCGATCGCAAGCCAGGACATCGAAATCTCGTTCTCCTTGGGCAACCAGAGCTTTCGCCCACTCGATCGGCGCCGGCTCGCCCCAATGGGAAAAATCCTGAACGCTTCTGATGACGGCGGCGGCCACGCGATCCCGGCGAACGAGCCGAGCCGCGCAATGACCGAAGAACCAGTTTCTCCAAACACCACCAGGAGGAACGCTTCGCCCAGCAAATCGGGTGTCATGGGAGGCAGCCAGTCTCGAGCGCCGAGTAATGTGGCGAGATCTATCGCCGCCCGTCCCGGGCCGCCCGGATACTGCATCCTGAGCGATGAGAACTCCTGTTCGGCAACGGCAACTGCATCTTCGCGAGTTAAGCCACCACACAAGGTGATGCACGCATAAAGGTGGACCAGCAAATCCTTGGCGGTTCGGTCCTCCACGCTGTTTCGGACGCGGGCTCGCTCGCGGTTCGCCAGTTCCTTGGCCAATTCCGGGCGGGACAACTTCAGCGCGGCATGGATTCCGCTGGAGACAGCAATCACGGCGGCCATCACCAAAAGGAGCGGATCTTTCCATTGATCATGAGCCAACCGCTGGTCAAACCACGCGTCGGCGCCGGCAGCAGGTATCAGTGAAAGGCCGGTGTCTGGACCCGGTTTGAGCTTAGCCGCCGCTTCAAGCGCTGCCGCGAGCACACTTCGCCGTTGATCGAATTCCGTGAGCGGGGTTATGCGTGCAGGCTCGAGCGGCGAAAACAGTTCGCGGACGCGGCGGCCTGCGAAGCTACCGTCGGTCAGGTCGGCGTACCAGCCGTGGTCAATGTCCGCGTGACGCTCGAGCAGCAAAATCCGCAAGGGTGTTCAGGAACCGGATGATCAGCCAGTTCGCGGAACCAGTTCGCCAGGGTTTCGGCAATCAATGCCGCATAGTCAACCACGATCAAGGTTGGTTTCTGCCAGGACCAACTCGCGAGATTCCTGGCGGCCAGAAAACGCCGGGCTTCCTGACTTGTAAGGAAACCGCCCTGCCAGTGTTCGGGCAAGGTCTGGAGTACCTCAAGGGCGAGCCGGGTCTTTCCGGAACCGCCCGCACCCGTTAAAGCCGTGATCGCAATGTTTTGATCCGCGGCAAGCCAACCGCGGAGGAAATCGAGATCGGAGTCGCGTCCGACGAGCGGCACAGCCTGAAAGACAGGGTCAAGGATATCGATTTCGCGCCGGGGTGCGTTGCGAACGCGCCTTTCGGCGGGAATGAGTTCGAGCCATGGCAAGCCAACCTGCACATGAATGCCGTCACCAAAGGCCTGAACAATAACGTTGTGATGCCCGGCGGGCGAGGCGGACTGGCTAGCCATTAGAAATCCGGTGTAGCGGTGCTGAACTTCTTAGGACCTACAACAGTGGCAATAGCATTCTGGCAGATCGAGGGTCTAGCAGGATGGTGAAAAGATAGACAGAGCGCTTGCTGACGCGCGCGCCTGCTCCCATTTCCGGACAACGATGTCCCGTCTGCGTTCCGTGTCAAGCAGCAGACGATGGAGGCGCCAATCGTTTTAGGCGAATTCAGTTTTGGTCATTCAGGTGCATTGGTTCACCAGGTGCATTGGTTGACGGTCAGGAACCGGCCGGGCTCCGAGCGAATTTATGAAAACGGTTGTGGACGACATTCGATATGCAGTTCGGGGGTTGCGGAATTCACGCGGGTTCGCGTTCGTCGCGATAGCTACGCTGGCGCTTGGCATTGGAGCACCCACGGCGATGTTCACCGTGATTAATGCCGTGCTGCTTCGACCGCTACCCTTCCAAGCACCGGACCGGCTGGTGGCGGTGGGTGAATTCGATACGCGCCACGGAACGGCGGGAATCCCGGACAACGCGTTTTCTTATCCCGATTTCGCTGACGTCCGGGCGCGTAATCGATGCCTGACGGATGCCGCAGCGTATCACGGTAATGCTTACACGGCCACGGGTTTTGGGCAGCCGCGGCACGTGGAGGTAGAGAACGTTTCTGCCGGACTGTTCCGGCTGCTTGGGGTTCGGCCAGCGCTCGGCCGCGGGTTTCGTGAAGGGGAGGATGAACCCGGGCATCACGTGGCGATCCTGAGCGATGCTTTTTGGCGAACTCACTTCAACGCGGATCCCGGTGTCATCGGCAGGTCCATTAATCTGGACGGACGGCCGTTTACGATCGTCGGCGTGATGCCGCACGGTTTTCAGTTTCCAATTCGCGCGGAAGGGCGAGACATGTGGCTGACGTTCTCGCGCGAGGCGGAGGTGGATGTGCCGGGTGATATTCCGATGACGGCACAACGAGGAAACCACGGCACCGAGGTGATTGGCCGATTGAAACCAGGCGTCACGGTAGCACAAGCAAACGCGAATCTGGCTTCGCTGGCGCATGCGCTAGCGAAGCAGTATTCCGATACGGACTTATATACAGGCATAGCTGCAAGATCGGAGCTGGAGGCTCTGATCGGAGATACTCGCGGATCCCTCTTTACCTTGTTCGGCGCGGTCGTACTGGTCCTATTGATCGCCTGCGCCAACGTCGCCAATCTGCTGCTGACCCGAGCGACGAACCGCTCGCGTGAGATCGCGATCCGATGCGCGCTTGGTGCAAGCCGGAGCCGTGTCATTTGGCAACTGATCACTGAATCTGTGGTGCTCTCATTCGCGGGCAGTGTAGGAGGGATTCTTGTGGCCTCAGGATCATTGTCGATGGTGTTGCGATTCTATCCGACTAACCTGCCGCGGGCGGAACAGATCGACATCGATATGAGAGTGGTGCTGTTTACGGTGGGTCTGGCTATCGTTAGTGGCATTCTGTTCGGGCTTGTGCCGGCGTTACGCGTTTCAACGCCACGTCTCACGAATGCCATGCGGGAAGGCAGCCGAAGCACTACGGCCGGGGCCGGTCAAAACCGGTTGCGCTCGGCATTGGTCGTAGTCGAAATCTCGATGGGCGTGATGTTGTTGATAGGCGCGGGTTTGCTGATGCGGAGTCTGGATCGTCTGTCGCATGTGCCGCTGGGGTTCGATCCCGAGCACGTATTGACCGCCAGCTTTGATTTGTCGGAAACGCGTTACAACCCCGACCAGCAGGATCAGTTCATTCAGCGGCTGATCGACCGTATCCGCGTTTTGCCCGGCGTGGTGAGCGCGGCGGGAGCGATGCCGCTCCCTCTAAATCGCGATGGCTGGAGTGTTTCTTTCAATCCGCTGGATCGGCCCGTTTCGGTGGCGAACCAACCTAGCGCGGGGTTTTACATCGTGGTGCCGGGCTTCTTCGAAAATATGCGCATCCCCTTGCTGCGAGGCCGAACATTTGGGGTACAGGACGCCCGAAACACTGCCCCGGTGATGATCATTACGGATGCGTTCGCCAAGAAGTTTTTCCCGCACGAGGATCCGATCGGTAAGCGCGTCGAGATCGGAGCCGGAGAGGGGCCCAGCCGCGCCAGTTACAAGAAGAGGCAGATCATCGGGGTAGTCGGCGATATCCGGACGGGCAATTTAGAGTTAACACCGGCGCCTGCCTATTACATCCCGCTGCCGCAGTTGATGTTTGGCGCCCCCGTCCTGACTATTCGCACTGCCGGTGAACCGCGAACGGTGGCGGCCGCCGTACGAAAGGTGCTCGCGTCGATGGACCCGGATGCCGCACTGTACAACGTCCGTCCCATGGACGACTATCTTGCTCTCGATCTGGGCCGAGCTCGATTTCAGACTGTGCTTCTCGGCTTCTTTGCGGGAATCGCTCTGCTACTTACAGGCATTGGTTTGTACGGCGTCATTGCGTATACGGTGACTTTACGCACGCGCGAGATCGGCGTTCGCGTGGCGCTGGGAGCGTCGCGTTCTCAGGTACTTCAAATGGTGCTTGGACGCGGTCTGGTGTTGACGGCTGTGGGGATCAGCACGGGAGTGGTGGCGGCGGCCGGGCTGGCCCGTGTCATTCAATCACTGCTGTACCAGACACCGCCTCGGGATCCTATTACCTACCTGGTGGTGTGCGTCGTGCTTTCCGCGGTAGCGCTGTTGGCCAGTTATATTCCGGCATTGCGGGCTGCGCGTGTAAATCCGACGGTAGCGTTGCGATACGAGTGAGGGCGGCCGGCCGGTCGCGGTGATTTCTTAGCACCGAGAAAGCGCTTGCTGACGCGCGCGCCTCCGCCTTATTCGCGGACACGGTACGGCTGACGATGAACGTCCGCCTGAGAGTGGCCGGAGCCGCGAATAGATGTAAGAAATTTTTGGCATGTACCAGTGGATACCGGTCGCTACGGGGTCCTCAGAGGCTAAGCTGGTTGTCCCTGATCTCTTTTTGCCGAGTGCTGCGGACGCCCGCATCCTCCACATACCGCCGTGGGAGCGTCCCGAGGAACATCCACGGCAGTGGATGCGTACTCATCTCAACATGGCACTCGCTACGCCGGCCCGTGCTTTTGTGGCCGCTTGATGAGATTTGAGGAGGAACAATGACCATCGACAGTGAAGAGCCGTCTCGATTTCTCGCGGCAAAACAGCGGATCTACGCGATTGTGGGCGTGTCAATCGCGCTCGGGTGGCCTTTCCTCCAGGTGTTGTTGATTGGTGAAAAGCGAGCTAGCCTGACGTCTGCTGAGGATGAGATCCGCACGGCGCTTGTTGAGTGGATCGTCTTTCTGGTTCTAGTCGGAATCGCTTTCGGGCTGCAGCATTTGCGTCCAGCATTTTTTCGATTTCGAGCATTCAAATGGCGCGATATTCTCTACATGCTTGCCGCGTTCGCGGGGCCTTAGTGTTATCTGGCATCGTGAGTAGATTCGTGACGGCCCCCAAATTCGATCTTCGCCAAGTGGCCGCAATCCCGGTGACCGTGCGCTCAGGCTTGGTACTAACGGCCGCTGTCTGCGAAGAATTCATGTACCGCGGATTTGCCATCGAGGAGCTTGGAGTACTGACCGGAAACCGCTGGCTCAGTGCCTGCATATCTTTGGTGCTGTTCGGACTCGGTCACGTCGGAACTTACGGCTTCTCGACCGCACTCCTGCTACCGGCGAGCGTCGGGCTGATGATTACGCTCTTGTATATGCTCCGGAATAATCTTCTTATCTGCATGCTCATGCACGGCGCTATCGATGGTCTATTTCTGATTCTGATTCCCGCGCTGGTTCGCACGTAGTTTGTTAGGGCGGATCTATCCGGCCATGCCCCGGCGAGTTTGATCGAGTCGCATTTCATTGAGGCAATAAATCGGGAATGGAGCCTAAGTGCCAGAGTGCCTTGCGGCTATCGCAAGAAGTACTGCGCGTGGCCCTGGCAGCTTCAGGCACATTGTTATTCGTCGAATGGAAAGCGCGGGCGCAAGCCGTCGTAGATTGACTTGAGTAGTCCTCCATCCGGTAGATCGCCCGTGATCTCGAACACGAACGATCCTCCCAGGTCCTTCGCGCGTACGTAATTCATCTTGGTCTGAATCGACTGTTGATCGTCATAGCTCCAGAAGTTAGTCCCATCCCAGAGGTACGGAACGTCGGCGCGGAGATCGCGAAACACCTGCGAGAAGGGCAGAATATCGGTGAACAACGTGTAATCCTCCGGGGAGGTTATATAAACGGCGGCGGGCGGCGGCAGCAGCGGATTGCCCTGCTGCACTGAGACATACATCGCATTGGGGGTGGGCGGCGCACTCCCTGTTCCGCTTACGTTCACGGAAGTGACGAAGCGGCCATTCTGGCCCGGCTGCTCCGCGCCGGTGGCGGTCCAGCCATAGGCGTAAAAGGGGATTCCGAGCAGGATCTTGTGGGCTGGGAAACCATTGCTGATGTAAGAGGTCACCGTGTAATTGATGTTGAAGTTCGAGCCGTCGTACTCAGACTGATGCAGCGGCGCGTTGAAGCCCGTACGTTCGTCATAAGGGCCGTTGAAATCATACGATTGCAGATTGGCGTAATTGAGCACCGCGCCAACAGCGGCCAGATCGATATTTTCAAAGTTCTGTTGACCGGCCGGCAGGTAAGCGGTTAGGAGATATCTCTTGCCGTTCGCAGCTTCGGCCGCATTCAACTGGCGCCGAAATTCGGTCAGGAAAGCGGTATACCCGGCTCTTTGGGTGGCGGTCGGAAACTCCCAGTCGATATCGAACCCGTCGAAGATGCCCGCTATCGGGTTGATCGAATTCCCGGTTCCCGCGAGTGGCGGTTGCGTGGGCAAGGGAGCGTTAAATGGCGGAATCTGCGTGGTGCCGGTTGTCTGGTTGAAGTTGCCATTGATGTAACCGCCAATACACGAGGCAACCAGATTGCGAATGGTGGTGCGACTCGCGATTGCGGCGGTAAAGCCGCCGGTTCCCGGCGAGTAGCCGCCTAGCGAGATCAAGATCTTAATGTTCGGGTAAAGCGTCTTCAATTCCTGCAATTGGTGGACATAGCCGCGCAAAGCGCCCGGTGCGAACGAGTCGTCAGTCCCATCTACGCTGTACTGGCGGCTGAAGTTGTACTGGTAATCGGCGAACTCGTCCTCCGTGGCGCAAACAGGATTGCCGTTCGTGTCGGCTCTGATATCTCCGAACGACAGAATGATCGTATTGATTTTGGAAGCGCTGCCGCTGGTCACAAGCTGGCGGGGGTAGAAGCCGCTGTATACCTTGTAGTCGGGCAGGTAGGCTGAAATCTTCTTTGCCGGTTGGAAATCATCATCGGACGGAAGTTGCGCCATTATCGGGCAGGCGGTTACGATTACGGCTAGCAAAGAGGAAGGCGAGAAGCCTTATCTTCATAGGACCCGATCATACACCCGCGAAACTAAAGTGAATAGAGGATTTTGGACGAACGACCGCAGGGAAGGGTATACCGCGGGTCCGTGCGAGTTAGTGTGCGAAACTCGGCGACGGACTATGGGACAGTAAACTGGAGCAGGAACGAATCGCCACAAGATGCATGATCTGTAAGTCTAGGATCTGTAAATCACGATCTGTCAATCTATGATCTGTAAATCTGCTTTTGTCTCGTCTATAATCGCCATCACTTTTATGACCGCATCACCGAGCCAAGGCGCTCCGCCAGCACAAGCTTCAGATTATTTCATGTACGTGGGCGTGTACGGGAAAGGCGTTTACGCGTACCGGTATGCTTCGGCCCAGGGCAGCTTCGAGCCACTCGGCATGGTAGGCGAAGTTGTCAACCCCTCGTTTCTCGCGACAGACCGCAGTTATAAACACCTCTACGCCGTGAGTGAGGTGGAAGGGAAAGTCGACGGGGCCGTAGCGGCCTTTTCGATCGACCGCAAGAGCGGCAAATTGCAAGCGCTGAACCATCGTTCTTCGGCGGGAATTGCGCCTTGCCACTTAGCCGTCGACCATACGACGAAGATGCTAGTCGCCGCCAACTACACCACCGGCAGTGTGCCCGCGTTTCCGATTGAGAACGACGGCAGCCTGGGTGAAATGTCCGCCCTGATGACGGCTCAAGGCTCGAGCGTAAACCCGCAGCGACAGGAAGGTCCACACGCCCATGAGACCGTCATCTCCGCCGATAACCGCTTCCTCTACGTCCCCGACCTGGGACTCGATCGCATCCGCATTTATAAGTTAGATCCAGCTCATGCGAAACTGACGCCCAGCGATCCGGCATTCGTGCAGGTAGAACCGGGTTCCGGCCCGCGGCACATCGCGTTCAGTCCGAATGGGAAGCACGCCTATGTGGTGAACGAATTAAAGTCGGCAGTGTACGTCTTCAATCACGACGCCGCGAATGGCAATCTGCAGCAGGTTCAGACGGTCTCCACGTTACCCGCTGGATTTACCGGCGAAAATGCGCCGGCGGAAGTTCTCATTGACCGCGCGGGGAAATTTCTCTACGCGTCCAATCGGGGGCCGGGCACAATCGCAGTGTTCGCCATTGACCCTACCGCGGGAACCTTGAAACAGGTTCAGGTAGCCGGTACCGGCGGAACGTTTCCTCGGGGCGTGGAGATCGATCCAACGGGACGCTTCCTGCTGGCAGGGGACCAGAAGGCGGATCAGTTCGTAGTGTTCCAGATTGATCCCGCCACCGGGCAGCTTCATCTTACGGGTAAGGTGTTCAATGTGCCCTCGCCGGTGGCTTTCCTGTTTGTCCCGATGAAATAGTCCACAAGCCGTTTACCAGAACTGCGTTGCGAGCACCTGGGGCGGTCCCGCCGTGCCACCGATGACCTTCGTCGAAAGCACCACTTCCAGGCTCTTATGCTGCCAGTCTGCAGGCGCCTGATGGATGGCTTGGGCCAGGTAATCCGGATTTGTCAGAAATTCGCCCGCCGCTTCGGTCCCATACTGCGTGATGCCCGCCGCCGAGACGACCACTCTGCCCGTGGCCGGATCCAGAACGCGCGAGACGATCGCGTAATCGAGCGGCATCGTCCAAGCGGGCCAGACATCCGTTAATTGCCAGTCATGATTGGCGGGATGACGGGCATCGCGAACATAAACCATTCGCCGATCCGCGCTCTGCTCGAACGTGAACCGCAATTGCCCGGTCAGACGCAGCGTCCAATCATTGGTGAAGCCCCCGATGAGTACGGCCGGATTCTCGCGCAAGTCGGCGAACGACGTGGACCCGCCTCCGCGGATGTGGTACTCATGTCCGCGTTGCGCAAACAAAGCCGCCATATCCGCTAAGCACAACGCGTCTCCGAGGGCCAAGTAGCGGTCCCAATTCGGAACGATTGAGCCGAGCGTTGTGGTGATCTTTTCATTGGCGGCATCGGGCGGCAATCGCGAATGAGGAGGTATTTTCTTCGCGATGTCCAGTTCGAGGTTGCCCACGAGATTGTAGACCTTTGGTTGACCTACGCAGAGAAGAACCGGTTCCGGACTGCGCAGCATGGGCGTCCAGAACTCATCCACGAGGCTCCGTTGTTTTGGCCAAAAATGCGCGATTGCGAAAACTGCAAGAATCACCGCAGCTGGAAGAGCTAGCCACCAGAGCCGCGGAGCACGTACGGAAGCAGGCGTCGCGACCGGCGCGATCGCCGGTAAAGCTGCGATCACCGCGGTCGGCCTGGCGGGCATGTGAAAGTCCGGGGCGTAAGAGCCCGGGGGAAGGTCAATCTTCAACTCCCGTTCATGGCCGGGAATCTGGTAATACTGCGCGAGGCGCTTGCGCACTTCGCTCGCAGTACCCCGCACCACCGGGTCCTGGTTGGTGTCGTAATTCGGATCGCGGTGGAAGACCTCCACGCCGATGGTCCGCTCCTTCAAGGACTCGATGCGCCCTTCGAGCGCCGCATGAACCACGAATTCGAGGAAAATGACGCAGCGGCGGCTGGAGCGGAAAGGAGCGCTCGAGCGAACGCGCTCCAACTGGGTTCGCACTTCGGAATCACTGACGTCCGGCGGCAAGATGTATTTAGTACCCGGCAACCCGGTGCCAGGACGATCAGACGCCAAATTTCAAGCTCCCCCGACAGCTCAGTGACTTAGCAGGCGTAAGCAACAGTGCATTACGTCGGCTGCAGACGCCTTCATTCTACTCCTGGAACAACTAGATTGGCGGAGTGAGCGCTGCTTCCGAAGGTGTATCTCTACCGTAAAGAACTTGTGGCCCGGTCCTCGACACGAACAGAATGGGCAAGTTTTGCGAGTTGAATGCAGGCGTACTGTTTGCAGTTTCCCGAATTGAATAAGTCGTGAAATTCATTCTTTGGAAAAAACCGAATATTTGCGAGGGTCAATTTTTTTCGGGAAAAAGTCTAGTGGCCAGGTAGCTTTTTGCTGTAGCACTGTAGCAAGTATCAACTGTTTCAGGGTCGCCGCGCCGCGCATCTCGTCCGCGTGAATGAGAGCACGCCGCTGCCCCCTTTTATCCACCGTGGTGGGTGGGGATAAAAAGGAGTCTTCTGCTTGTCTAGAACAAAATCATTACAGCGCATGGGAGCACTATTCTGTTTCCTTATCTGCGCAGCTTTCAGCTCGTTCGGTCAAACCTATACGGGCACGATTACCGGCACAGTTACGGATCCCTCCGGAGCGGCCGTGCCGAACGCAAAAGTAACTATCACGGATGTCGGTAAGGGCTTCACGTATAACGCGCAGACAGACAACAGCGGCATCTTTACCGTAAGAAGCCTTCCGCCATCAACTTATAGCGAAACAGTGGAGGCGCCTGGATTTAGCAAGTACGAGCGCTCGGACATTGTTCTCGAGGTGAACGGGAATCAGAGCGCGAATGCCAAGCTCCAGGTGGCCGCCGCGGGCCAGACTGTCACAGTTACGGAGGCCGGCGCTACCCAGTTACAGACGGAAGATGCAACCACTGGGCAAACAATTAATCGAACTTACATCAATGACCTGCCTCTAATTAGCCGCCAGGTGTTAGACCTTGCTTATCTAGCGCCCGGAGTATCACAGCCCCCAGGGCAGGCTTACGGAAGCGCGGGTGGTGGAATCCAAAACAACTTTGTCTCGAATGGCGGCCGCAACGCACAGGCTGACATTCTGATCGACGGCGTCACCGCCACTACATACGAACAAAATACTGGTTTTGTAACTCCTCTCTACGTGCCGAGCGTAGAGGCGGTGCAAGAGTTCAATATCGAGGAATCTAATTTCGGTGCTTCGATTGGTTTCAGTTCCGGAACGGTGGTGAACCTGGTCACCCGCTCGGGAACGAATGCCGTCCACGGCGAATTATACGAATATCTTCGCAACACGGACTTCAACGCCAACTATTTCTTCAACAATGCCAGCGGGCTCCCGAGACCTGCCTACCACCAAAGCAACTTCGGTGTGGATGTTGGTGGACCAGTTATCAAAAATAAGCTCTTCTATTTCTTCGATTACGACGGTACTCGCGCCAGCACTCCTTCGACCGGAACTTTCGGCGTCCCCAGTGCAGCGGAACGCACCGGCAACTTCGGTGAACTCTGCGGTGATCACGGCGGTACGTTCAACGCGGCGGGATTGTGCAGCGTAGCGGCGGGTCAGGTGTTTGATCCGTACACCGGGACCGCTAGCCCGGTTGCTAATCCCTACGGTGGGACACTTTCGTATTCCAGCCTCGGTAATCCCGGCGGTGGCGTGCGCGCGAATTACGTTCCTTTCAATAACTTCACGACTTATGCCAGCCCAAATACGGCGGGCGCGCCCGGAATCACTGCTGGCGTAGTTGGCAACTTGATCAATCCCATCGCTCAAAAGGTGATGTCTTATTACCCGTTGCCGAACGCTGGCGGCGTGCCCGGAACGTCATCGTACAATCCGTATAACAATTTCAACGGTTCGGCTTCGAGCACCGGGAATAATAATCAGTTCGACCTTAAGCTAGACAACCGCCTCACGGATAACGATCAGCTCAGCATCCGCTTTTCTCATGCCTGGTCGAACTCGTTGGGCGCGAACATCTTTGGTAATGCCCTTGATGCCTATACACAGGGGCCAAATGTGGGAACGGTCTATTCCGGAGCCCTTAACTACACGCACACTTTCAATCCCACTACGCTACTGACGGTGACCGCTGGATACGACCACAATTTCACGAACACCGCCGGTAATCAGGTAACTTTTCCAAATGTTACGTTGCAATCGCTTGGTTTCTCTCCTGCCGTTGCTGCGCAGTTGGACAAGTCTGGTTTCAACGGTCTGCCGGCCTTTAACCTGAGTCAGTATTCACAAGAGAACGGTAATGCGTCAATCGGCGGTCAACCCTTTGCTGGGCTAGTTTACGGTCGCGATGTTTACCAACTGAGTGGCTCCGTGAGCAAAACAGCGGGCAACCACACGATCCAGTTCGGGGCCGAATTCCGTTCGCATCGCATCAACTTCACTCAATATGGCGAGCCGAACGGTCTCTTCAGTTTTAACCAGGGCGGCACTTCGCAATATGACAGCGTTGGTGGGGATTCTTTGGCCTCATTCCTGACGGGTTTCGCGAACGATTGGAGTGCATACGAAGTTCCCGTATCGCCATCGACGCAGAACTTGCAATATGGCGGCTTTATCCAGGACAACTGGCATGTAAACTCCCGTCTTACTCTCAATCTTGGGGTTCGCTACGACATCGATCACCCTCGCACCGAACGGTTCAATCAGATGAGCTTTTTCGATCTCAACGCCCCGTCGCCGCTTGCCGGAACGCCCGGCCTTCCGGCTACCGGGTCGCTTGAGTATGTGGGTCAAAATGGCTACGGAAGAAATCCATACGGCACTTACTACGGCGCTGTCGGCCCGCGCTTCGGGTTCGCCTATCGCATTGGCAATGATTGGACGGTCCGTGGCGGCTACGGGCTCTACTATGATCCGTCAAAGTACGGAGCAGCGGGTACGGGCAGCGGCGGGGCGGGTTTTCTCGGCTATGACGCCACTACCAGTTTCTCTAATTACCAGAACAACAACATCACACCGAACCTGATCGTCGGGCAGCCGATGAATATCCCTGGCGCGATCGGTAACTCACAGGGTGTTTATACGAACCTGGGCGGCCAGCTAAGCGGTATTCCCATCTACCAATACGATACGCTCCCTTCCGAACAAACCTGGAGCTTCGGCATACAGCGGCAGTTACCCTTTAACATTCTGGTGGACGCTGAATATGTGGGGCGCAAGGGAACACATCTCTATCTGGGTGGGGATACATATGCAGTCGACCATTTACCACAGTCTGTAGCGACTGCTTTCCAGGCGAATCCAGGCGCTTACACCCAGTTTGTGCCCATTCCCGGCGGCGATCAAAACGGCCGTCACAAACGCCACTAGCCCCGGACCGCAATGCCCGGCATGCCAGGCCTACTCTAACCCGATTACATATAACAGTACGTGGCCGGCTTTCAACGCCTATCTTCCTTATCCGCAATATCCATTTCTGAATGGGAATGCCGGTATCCAGAACGTTGAGCCGCCTATCGCTAACTCGATCTACAACGCTTTCCAACTCCGGGTCGAGAAACGGATGAGTAAGGGGCTTCAGTTCCTGTTCACTTACAGCGCTCAAAAGAGCATCGACAATTCTTCGATTGCCGGTTCCAGTGTTTACATCGACGGTTATTCCGGTGCGACTTTGGCGTCGATCCAAGACCCCAATAATCTTCACCTCGAGCGTTCCTTGTCGGACTTCGACATCTCTCAGGTAGCTCAGATCACCGCGGTCTACGCGTTGCCGTTCGGAAAAGGCAAGCAGTTCGGTAGTAGCTGGAACGGTTTTGTGGATGCTTTCCTGGGCGGCTGGCAGGTCAACGGTATCTATCGTTGGGACACCGGTCTTCCGCTCATCCCATTCTTGAACGGGGGTACCAGTCTCCCCACCTATGGTGGTCAGCGGCCGAATCTCCCCACGCAACTCCAGCTGTCGGGTACCGTCAGTCCAAACACAAACTACTTCAGCAATGTTGACGGTGCGAACCAGGCTCCTGTGCCGGTTGCCGAGCCTGCCGGATACACCGGGCCGGTTTGTTACACAAGCCCGTGGTACCCGTGCCAATACGCTCTTGGTAATGCTCCCCGTGTGTTCCCGAACTTACGTCAGCCGGGAACCAATAACGTTACGGCCTCAATCTTCAAACAGTTCCCACTTGGGTTCCGTGAAGGCACCCGCCTGGAATTTCGTGCGGAAGCCTTCAACCTGTTCAACCATGTCCAGTTCGGCCCACCGGCGACGACCGTCGGTCAAGCTAACTTCGGTCTGATCACCAGCCAAGCCAATGCTCCTCGTGAACTGCAACTTGCGTTGAAATTGTACTTTTAGACTTGCTCTGGATACAAATGAAGTGGCGGGCTTCGGTCCGCCACGTTATTTTGTTCCACTATAGTTATGAAGTCGGCTTGCCTCAGCGGCCTTTTGTTGTTGGTTGCGATCGGTAATGCCGCGGCAAACGATTTCCAGACTGCTGTTGCGGATTTCGAACACGGTGACTACGTCTCAGCGGAAGTCACCCTGCGCGCCATTCTCTCGAAACAGCCGGACGACGTATCCGCTCTCGGTCTGCTGGGCGCTGTCCTCGACTCTGAAAAGAAAGACGGCGAAGCCGAAGGCGTTTATCGGCGTGCTCTGCGCCTTGCGCCACATTCGGCAAGCCTGCTTAACAACTATGGAAATCACCAACTCGCCGCCGGAAATGTAGCGGGCGCAAAAGCCTCGTATCTGAAAGCCGTCGCGCTCGATCCCTCCAGAGCGAATGCCAACTTTCAGCTCGCTTCCATCGAAGTAGAGCAAAAACATGGGAACGAGGCGTTGGCATATCTTGCTCACCTTCCAGCTGAAGAGCGTTCGTCCCCGCAGGTTCAGCTGCTCGAGATGCGCGCCTTATTTCTAAGCGGCCGCACGAGCGAAGCGGAGGCGATGGTTGCGCGGCTGTGGGCGGCTTCCGGCAGCGATCCTCGCCTGAGCTTCACCGCCGGTTTAACCTTGGCGGAGGCAGCTCAATATAAGGATGCCGAACGCTTCTTCTCCCGCGCCCTCGAATTGGTTCCCGCGAATTTCGACATCCTCTACAATCTGGGGCTCGCGGCGTATCACGCTCATGATCTGGAGCGCGCGCGTGACGTACTTGAAACCGCCTTGGGTCAACGTCCGCAGGACGTGGACACTCTTTACAATCTGGCGGGCGTCGATATCGACCTGAAGCAACGGGACGCGGCGCTGCAGCTATTGGCCGAAGCCGCGCGAATCAACCCTTCTCGCCCCGACGTGCAATTGGCGATTGCGCAAACTACCAGTGCTCTCGGCTTTTATGCGGATGCCAGGCTGGCGTATGAAAAGTACCTGAAGCTGGTTCGCTCGGACCAAGTCGCGCAACGCGAATACGATTTTATGGATGCTGTCAGCAGCCATCCGCGAGAGGGCCTCACGGCGCTACAGGCTTTCTCCCGTTCACACCCCCGCGATGCTACTGCTCACTATGAAGTCGGTCTCCTCGAAGCACAGACCGATCCTGCCGATGCACGCACTCAACTCAATCAGGCTATTTCGCTTGCGCCCGATTTTGCGCCGGCGCGGCTGGGGCGTGGGGTGGTGACGCTTCTCGAAGGTAACGCCGCGGCCGCTCTTCCGGACCTTGAGTTTGCCGCAGCCCGCTATCCCGATAATCCATCCGTCCTGGATCGGTTGGGCGAGGCTTACACGGCTGCTGGGGCGCACCGCCGAAGCTGTCAAGGTGCTGCGTCGCGCTTCGGCAATCGCACCCCGCGATGCGCGCGTACTGATGCATCTCAGCCGCGCGCTGTCCAAGGGAGGAAACGCTGAAGAAGCTCGCTCCGTGCTTGCTCAGTTTCGCGCGGTCGGCTCGCAATCCGGCAATCTCATTCCTCAACCCGGCATTGTCGAGTTACTCGGCCTCTCTCCCGAACAGCAACAAGCCCGTTACCGAGAGGAGGTTCGCAAACGCCTCAAGCAGGATCCGCAAAATCCCGATCTCAACGTGCGCTATGTAGAAGTCTTGCTCGATGAAGGAAATCGTCAGGAAGCGGTCGCCGCGGCCGCTCACTTACTCGAACTCAAGCCGCTTGCGCCGCAGGCAGCTGAGGCCGGTCACGCGCTGGTGAAATCCGGCGAATACGCGGCGGCCCGTCCGCTTCTGGAATACGCCGCGTCCCCGGCGGCGACGCCCGGCGTCGAACTCGACTTGGCCATCGCGATTTTCCATACCAGCGGTGGCGCCGACGCCGCTTTAGCCAAGCTGAATCAGATCCCCGAAAGCGATCGCTCCGGTGATTACTACCTGGCCCGTTCTGAAATGCTCGATGCCGCTTCGAAACCGGACGAAGCGTTAAGCGCGTTGTC
The DNA here is from genome assembly GCA_963849445.1 of uncultured Acidobacteriaceae bacterium. Lineage (GTDB taxonomy): Bacteria > Acidobacteriota > Terriglobia > Bryobacterales > Bryobacteraceae > Bog-105. The sequence goes on from CAWKHS010000027.1 coordinate 73,248, forward strand.
CCGTGCCATCGATCTTGCGCCCACCCGGCCCGAGCTTTACCAGGCAGCTACTAGATTCCTGGTTCAGCATCAGCGCTATGAGGAAGCGACGCGACTGCTGGAGCAAGCCGCCCGCGCACTTCCTGACAACCCGCAAATCCTTTTGCTTGAGGCCGATGTGTTCACGGATGCGCGGCACCCCGCTCAAGCGGAACGCGTTTTCAAACACATTGAAGATCGCTGGCCGGAGTGGGTGCAAGCCTACGTCTCCTACGGCTTGCTGCTTGACGGTCAACAGCGTACGGCCGAAGCCCGGGCGCAACTTGAGACGGCGCTCGCGCTCGCGCCCTCCGACCCGCGCGTGCAGGCACTCTCCACCCCTCTGTTCAATGAAGGTGCGTGCGCTAATCTTGAAGACTTGCGACGCCTAAGTAGCCTATGAAAAAGCCATCGAAAACGGCCTGGTTCAACGCCGCCCAGACCTGGGATTACCTCCGCGTCAATGAACTGCTGCGAGAGGCCCCGGAGTTGTTGACCGCGACCAATCCAAAGGGCTTGAACGCGCTGCACATGGCTTGCGCGGTGCGGCCGGGCAAGCCACGGCTACACGAAGAGAACGGCATCAAGACGGTCACTGCGCTGCTCGATGCAGGGATCGACATCGAGAGCGTAGCGTTCACGGACGACGACGGCGGCGAGTGGCGTGCGAACGCCGTGTGGTTTGCGGTGGCCAAAGGACAAAACCTACCGTTGCTAAGGTTCTTACTGGAACGCGGCGGCGACCCGAGCTACTCGTTATTTTCGGTGCTCTGGGGATACAAGCCGGACTTCGCGCGCGAACTGGTCAAGTACAAGCCTCGCATGAATCTTCGCGGCGGCGATGGGCGCACGGTACTGCATGCGGCGGTGAACCCAAATCGCCTGGAGGTGTTGAATCTCTATCTCGACGCCGGCGCCGATCCGTGGATGGAAGACAACCTGGGGATCACGCCGCTCGACCTCGCGAAAAAGCGCCGGCTGCCTAAGGAGATCATCGAGCGCATGGAGAAGATAACTCGGGGCTAGACGCGACAAACCATGTGGACGAAGCGTCCTTAGTGCTCCGCTACTTGCGCCCGTTGCAGCCTGAACACGATATCTTGCGGGTTCCACTTCAGATAGCGGTCCAGCGTCTCGATGGCGTCGTGTTGTTTGCCCTCGGTGTCGTATAACGTCGCTAGCTCCATGTACGCCTGCTTGAGCGATGGATCCAGCTCGATTGCTCGATTGAGTTCATGCTCCGCCCCCGCGCTGTCGCCTGATTTGTTGAGAACGAGCGCGAAATTCATCGCCACACGCGCGCTTGCGGGCTGCAGTTCCTTGGCGCGCTTCCCCAGTTCGACCGCCTTTTGCACCTCTTGCTGCTGCATGGCAAGGCCTTCGAGATCGGAGACAATCGTCGCATCCTGACGCTGCACAGCCGCTGGAATCGCCTGGAGTAAATGGACGCCGTCCTGGCCGATATCGGGAAGCTTTCTCGCGAAACCAATCACAATTTCCGCCACTGCTCGATCGCGCTCTCGAAAAACCGTCGGGGGCTCCCGCCAGGCGTTCACTTGCGCGGGTCCAGCGCTGACTTCGGCCGCTTCGCCCGGCCGGCGTAGAATGCGGTGATCGGTGATCGCGGCGTGTGAGATGTCGGTCGTCGGATTGCGCGGCATGTGGCAACTGGTGCATTCCTTCTGCCCGGCTGGGTACCCATCTGGATGCGCGGCTGCCGACAACGTGGCATGACAAGACGTGCAGATGGCTTTAATCTCACGGGCGCGATTCACCGTCACGCCATTTGCAGCAACACCATGCGGATCATGACATGTGGCGCACCACAGCTTGCCTCCCGAGCGGCGAGCGCATTTGCTCTCCGCCAGTTGCTCTACCTGGCTCACGGCTGGTGTCGACGCGCTGGGTCCGCCCGTAAGAATGTACGTCGCGAAGGTCTCTTCGGTCCGCTCGCCTGCATGAAAATCGGTCCACTTTCTCCCGGGGTTGAGCGTTCGGTTCGCGCCCTCCAGATGACACTGTTCGCACACACTGTCTCGCGCTGCTCCCGTCAGCTTTGCCGGATTCACGATATTCTTCGCGGACGGATGGCGCACATGCGCCGCGCTGTCACCGTGACATCGCTCGCAGGTAATCGAAGTGAGCTGCGTGTTTTTCAGCCGCCGGCTGTCCGGATCGCTAAACTGTGCAGATCCGGCGTGGCAGAACAGGCACTGCTCCTCCATCGGCCGGTCGAAATCGATCAGCGGAGTATGACTGTATCCCGGCGAAAGGTCCCAACCCGAACTGTTGTACCAGGAAGCCGGCGATTCGAACAGGTAATCGCCGCGCTGAATCATGTAGCTCCGGCCCATAAGCCCGCCGCCTATCTGATATTGGATGGGATATTCCGCGGTAAGTCCACGTTCAGCCAGCGCGTGAATCATGCGCCCGCCGCGCTCTTCGATGGTGATGACGGACGATCCGTGCGTGATGCGGCCCGCCGGCAGAGGCGCCGGCGCAATCAACGAATTTCCCATCGCAGTTTTTGCGAAGCGCGCCGTTTCCTTGGGATGGCAGGTGGCGCAAACCGGCGCGGTCTGCGCGAGAGCGACGAAGTTCGCAAGCGCGAATACTGCCGTCCCGATCAGATAGCGCCTCATAATCAGAGCACGGCTGACGGCTGCCAACCACCCGATTCTTCTTCGATCATCCTGCAGATATTCAGCGCCAGTAAATCGCGCCACCGCCTCGTCACGACTTGCACATTCAACGGCAGTCCATTCGCTTCACCCCAGCGCACCGTGGCGGCAGGCGTTCCGGCCATGTTCCACGCCATCGTATAGCTGAATCCATGGAAGTTTTCGTCTCTGGCCGAGTCCCCGTGACGGAGCGCGGGTTGCGTGTAAACAGGGCAGAGAATTGCGTCGTAGGTATTGAAAAAGACTTCGATTTCTTCTCGATACCGATCCCACTTCGCCCAGCGCGCCGCCAGTTCGGCAGCCGAGCAGCGATACGGCCGCATACGATCCAGAAAATTGGTCAGCAGCGGATGAACTCGTGAGCTGCCGATGTCCGCGAGGTACTGGTCGATGCCCGCACCGCCGTCCGCTCCTGCAATGGCGAACTCCAGGTCATAAGCCGACTCCACTCCGGGCGGCCTGATCTCTTCCACGTGTAATCCGTTTCGTGCCAGAAATGCCGCGCAATCTTTTACCGCATTCTCCACTTCGCTCGAGCAGTTCACAAAACCGTTGCAGGTGAAGAACGCTACTCGCAAACCGTCTAACTTTTCATTTTCCAGAAGCGGCGCGGGAGGAGACGTGAAATCTTTACCATCTTCACCGGCGAGAACATGCATCGCGAGAATGAGATCTTCCACGGAGCGCGCCATGGGGCCGATCTGCCAGACGGCTTCGAGCCAACCGCCGCGAGGTGGAACGTGGCCCGTGCGCGGCAGCCGTCCACTCGTGGGCTTGATGCTTGCAATCCCGCAAAATGCAGCCGGCAGGCGCACACTGCCGAACGCATCGCTCCCCAAGCCGAGCGGCGAGCCGCACGCCGCGATCAGCGCCGATTCGCCTCCACTGCTCCCTCCAGGCGTTCGCTCCACGTCATAAGGATTGTTGCTGCGGCCGTAAATAAGGTTGTCGGTCTCAAAGGAAAACAACAAATCGGGTAAATTTGTTTTCGCAACCGGAATCGCGCCCGCAGCTCGCAGCCGTGCGACGACCGTGGCATCGTGCTCAGCGGGCAATGCATTCTTTCGGCCCAAAGTGCCGGCTGTGCACTTCGTTCCCTCGATATCGATTGAATCTTTGATCGATACGGGAACCCCATGCAGCGGCCCAACCGATTCTCCCGCCGCCAGCTTCGCGTCCGCTGCCCGCGCCGCCCGCAGAGCCGAATCTGTCAGCACCTCGACCGCTGCGTTCAGCCGGGGATTCACGCGCTCTATCTGCGCAAGGTGCGCCGACACCACTTCCACCGAAGAGATCTCACCCGCGCGGATCCTCCTCGCCAACACAACCGCTGTCCGATTCAGCAAAGTCTCAACCTAAAGCAAAGTCTCAACCTAAAGCAAACTCAACCTAAAGTTTGATGCGCGCCCCCTGAAAAGACTGTATTCTTCCAGATGGCAGAGCCTCATTCTCGCTTCTCTTCTATAAAATGGGTACTTCCGTCACTCGAATGAGAAGTTTTAGGATACTCGCTCCTGCCACGGTGTTGTGTGCTTTGGTGGTGTGCGTTTTTTTCGCGCTGGCCGCCACGAACCCCGCCACAGAAAATGCCCTTTGGGAACACCGTAATCTAGGCAAGGCCTTTTACGAGAATCCCGACACTCACCTGCAGGCTGCCGACCAGCTTCACGAGGCTTTAGAACTGGCGCCTGACTCGGTTCGCGAGCGCATCAACTACGGCCTTGGTCTCCTCCACAGCGGTAAAACGGATGCTGGAGTAGCGGAACTTCTGCGCGCGCAAAAGCAGGACCCTTCCATTCCACATACCTGGTTCAATCTCGGGATCGCCTACAAGCGCGCCGGCGATTACGACAAAGCCATCGAGCAGTTTCGCGGCATGATTCGCCTGGTTCCCAATGAGCCGATCAGCCATTACAATCTTGCGGCGGTTCTCCGTTCCAAAGGCGATACGGCGGCCGCTCTGCCCGAATTTGTGGAAGCCGAAAAATTGAATCCCGATCTCGCCGGGCCGCACTTTCAGCTCTTCACTATTTATCAGCGCGCCGGCGATAAGGAAGCGGCCACGCGTGAACGGCAGGCCTTCGAAGAGGCGAAAAAACGCAATGAAGGCGCGGCCGTTCCGGAAGACATGGAGTGGAGCTTCTATGCGGAATTGTACGATCCGCCCGATCCCCGTCCCTCCGCCGCCAATGAACCCACTCGCTACGACGACCACACCGTTGCCACTGGTTGGAACGCTTCCAACACGCGCATGTTGGTGATCGATTCCGACGGCAGCGGACACTCCGATCTTCTGGTCTGGTCTCCGGATCGCGTCGTGCTTCTCAAGCGCGGAACTGAGGTCGCTCAAAACTCCGGGCTCGAAAACATCCATGACGTGAAGAGCGTGGCGGCCGGCGACTTCGACAACGACGGCTTGGCTGACCTCTGCATCATCACCGGCGCAGGCGCAACTTTCTTCCATAACAACAAGGGCACGTTCGCGAAATATGCAGAACTGCCCAATACGGCCGGCACAACCACCGCGCTGTGGCTCGATTTCGATCACGATAACGATCTTGATCTGCTGCTGTTCGGTCCGAACTCGGTGCTGATGCGCAATAACGGAAACGGCAAGTTCGAAGAGCACACGTCCTCCTTTCCATTCGTGAACGGCAAAGCTCTGGACGCGGTCACGTTCGCTTTGCGTGGCGATACCGCTGCTCGCGACGTGGTCGTCTCCTACGCGGACCGCGATGCGACCGTTTACACAGACAAACTGAACGGCGTCTTTGCTGCCGGCGATCTCCCCGCTTTATCCAGCCGAGCCTCGTCTCTGGATGTGCAGGATTTTAATCACGACGGCCTGCTCGATCTTGTGAGTTACAGCCCGGAAATATTCGCGGTGCGCAACGACTCAGGCAAACTCGTTCTGGCGTCGCGATATCAAAATAGCGCCTTCGGCCGCCCGCGCCGACTTCAACGGCGACCTGCGCGAAGATTACGCCCGCGTCCTGCCTGATGGATCCATCCATCTCTACACCAACGCCTCAGCGGATCAGCGCTGGCTAACGGTTCGCATCAATGGCATCAAGAATCTCAAGGAAGCGCTCAACGCCACGGTGGAAATGAAATCCGGAGCCTTCTATGAAAAGCGTGTGTATCAAGGCGCGCCGCTCGCGTTCGCTCTGGACAGCCACTCCGATGCCGACACGATTCGTATCACCTGGCCTAACGGTCTGATTCAGAACGAAACGCAAAAGAAAGCGGGCCAAGCGCTCTCCATCGATGAGGCCCAGCGCCTCTCCGGATCGTGCCCCATGATCTTCGCCTGGAATGGCGAACGTTTCGAATTCATCACCGATGTGCTCGGCGTGGCGCCGCTAGGAGCGAGTTCGGGCGACGGCAATTACTTCCCGGTCGATCACGATGAATACATCCAAATCCCCGGCTCCGCGCTCCAGCCCGAGAACGGCAAATTGCAAATCCACATCACGGAAGAGCTGCACGAAGTTTCTTATCTCGACAAGGTCCAGTTGATCGCGGTAGATCATCCGTCGGATATTCGCATCTATACCAACGACAAGTTCAAATCTCCGCCTTACCCCGAGTTCCGACTCTTCGGCGCGCGTTCCGCCATTCATCCGATTCGCGCGACCGACAACCAGGGCGAAGATGTCACTGCACGTCTCGAACACATCGACCGCACTTACCCCGACAGCTTTCCTCATAACAACGCCGGCGTGGCGCAGCTCCATACCTTAGACCTCGATTTCGGCAAGGTTGCACAGAAAATCGAGCTGCTCTCGTCTTGAACGGATGGGTCGATTGGGCGGACGGCAGCACGTTCCTGGGCGCTTCTCAAGACGGGAAAGGCGGTCTCGTCTTTCCGTATCTTCAGGTGAAAGACGCTTCCGGTAAATGGAAGACAGTCGTCCAAGATATGGGCATTCCTTCCGGTAAGCCCAAGACGATCGTGGTCGATCTCACGAACAAGTTCCTGTCGAGTTCCCGCGAAGTCCGCATCGTCACTAATCTATGCGTCTATTGGGACAAAATTTCTCTCATTGAAGATGCGCGCCCTCCACAGGTTCGCTTAACGCCCATTGACGCGAATGCCGCCGACGTACACTTCCGTGGTTTTTCACAAGTTGTCATCGATCCCAAGCGTCAGCAACCGGAAAGATTCCTCTATGATCAGGTCCGGCCGATCTCCAACTGGAATCCCACCCCGGGCGTTTATACACGCTACGGCGATGTGCGCCCGCTCGTCAGCAATGTGGACGACCGGTTTGTCGTGATGGGCTCAGGCGATGAGTTAAAGCTCGAGTATCCTGCCGCTCAATTGCCGCCTCTCCCGGAAGGCTGGTCGCGCGATTACCTTCTACTTGTGGACGGCTGGGCCAAAGACGCCGACGCGAACACCGCCTTCAGTCAAAGCGTTACACCCCTTCCGTTTCACGCTATGAGTGCTTATCCCTACAAAGCGGACGAGCATTTCCCCAGTGACCCCGCGCACCAGCAGTATGTGCGCGACTACCTCACGCGCCCTGCCTTGCGCCTGATCCGTCCCTTAGCGCCTGTACACGCAACGGAGTGACTTTGTGAACCGCCGCCTCACACAGCTCTGCCTGGCTCTCCGGAGCTATTCTTCTTGTCAATAGCGCTCTGCTTTGGGGCTTCCCGGCCGCCACGGCCTTCAATGTTGCAAATCTGCTGCTGCACGTAGCTCTCGGAGGCGTACTGGGTGTTGCCGCGCTCCTGCTCTCTCGATCTGAACCGCGTTTCCTTTCGCTCACCGTCGCGGCCGCTTCCGGCGTTTTACTCGCCTGGATGGGCAACACTCGCGACCACAAATCGATTCTCATCCTTCACGTTGTGCTTTCTCTCGCGGCCGTGGCGGTTCTCTTTGCTCGCCGCCAGAATCGCATGTGGACCAGTCTGTCCGCCGGTGCCGCCGCGTCGTGTTAGCCGCCGGCGTCTACTACCGTTTTTACGCCGCTCATCCTGAGGATCACATCGTCAACTCGCGTATCGTTCCGCTCTCCATGGACCAGGAAGGCG
>CAWKHS010000028.1:0-28194 GCA_963849445.1 uncultured Acidobacteriaceae bacterium
AGGCCGGCGGTTGCTCTTGACCGGCACGGAGATCTTAGCCATTTTGCGCACCAGACATGGCGCACCGAGAACGGGCTTCCGCAGAACACGGTACATGCGGTTCTGCAGACGCGAGATGGCTACATGTGGCTCGCGACGAAGGCGGCGTGGTCCGGTTTGACGGCGTTCGCTTCGTAGTCTACGATCGCCAGAACACGCCGGAGTTAAAGAGCAACAACATCAGGGCGCTTGCGGAAGGGCGCAACGGCGCGCTGTGGATTGCTTCCGCCGCTGGACTGGTGCGATTCAAGGGCGCGCAGCAACGGCTTCACGACTGGCGACGGGCTGCCGAGCAATAATGTCTGGTCGCTTCATGTGGACAGGCCGGTGAGCTCTGGGCCGCAACAACGGACGGCTTAGCGCGCCTGGAAAGTAACCGGTTCAGGCCGTTGCGACCGGCAGCGGATCAGCGCTTTTGCCGAGAACGGCGAGGGGCCCTCTGCATTGCGACGCAGGAAGGCATCAAAGTTTTTCAGCACGGGCGTTTTGAAGATGCGTCCGAGGAGCCGGTTACCGCAAGGGCGAAACCGAAGTACTGCTCAGCGATTCGGCGGGCGGCTTGTGGATGGGAACCGCCAACGGGTTGCTGGTCGAGAGCGGTGAGAGATCGACACTCTATACGGTTCGCGATGGATTGCCCAGCAATCGCATCACCGCCCTTTATGAGGATCGGGAAGGGAGTGTTTGGGTTGGAACGGACGCCGGCGCGGCGAGAATCGTGAACAGGAAGGTGGAGCGGTTTTCCCTGGGCGACGTTCTTTCGGGCGAGATGATCCTGTCGTTCTATGAGGACCGGGAGGGCGATCTTTGGGCCGGCACGGAGTCGAATGGCGTAACGATACTGCGGGAGCAGAAGTTCACGACGTATACGGACGCGGAGAGTGCAGCACAGGATGTTGTGCGGTGTGTATTCGAAGATAGCAGCGGCGCAGTTTGGATGGGGACCAGCGGACAGGGAGTGAGGCGCTTCGCGGGCGGCAAGTTCTCGGCCATCACCACAAGAATGGCTTGTCGAGCGATCAGGTGTTCGCTCTGGCGGAGGACGCGAACGGCGATCTGCTGGTGGGTACACCGGACGGTCTGAACCGCATCCACAGCGGAGTATTTCGGTGCTGACTTCGGCCGACGGTTTGGCGGATGATTTCGTGCGCTCGATCTTTAAAAGACAGTGACGGGTCGCTCTGGATGGGAACGCGGCGCGGTCTTTCGCATTTCAAGGACTGGCCACTTTGAAACGTATACACAACGCGACGGGCTGGGCAGCGATCTGGTGGGCGCTGTGCTGCGAGGCAGCGGCGGCGAGCTTTGGATTGGAACGCTGCACGGGCTCAGCCGATTCGAAAAGGTCGAATCGCGAAATTCACCACGAAGGATGGATTGTCGAGCGATGTCATCACGGCACTGTATGAGGACAGTGAGGGCAGTTTGTGGATTGGAACTGAGGAAGGTGGTTTGAACCGCTACCGAGACGGGAAGTTTACGCGGTTCGCGCGGATCCGGTCTGCCACATGCGATTTACGGGATTCGGAAGACGGGAGTAAAAACCTGTGGATGTCGGCGAGCACGGGAGTTTACCGGGCGAATGAGCGGGAGTTGAACAGATTTGCAAGGACGGTGCCGGCGACATTACGGTGGTTTCTTATGGAACGAGCGATGGTTTGAGAATCAGCGAGTGCACCGGAGGCGGCCATCCGGCAGTTTGGAAGGGAAAGGATGGCGGGCTATGGTTTGCGACACCGAAGGGCGCGGCGGTGTTGCGTCCTGAGGAGGCGCGATGAACCATGTTCCTCCGCCCGTTGTGATCGAATCGGTTTCGGTGGACGACGGAGCTACGATCCTGCAGACCTGAAGGATGTAAGCCCAGGGCATTCGCGATTCTCGTTCGAATATGCAGGGCTGAGCTTCGTCGCGCCGCAGAAGGTTCGTTTTCGATATAAGCTGGAGGGATTTGATCGAGATTGGATTGATGCGGGGACAAGACGAGTTGCTTACTACACGAATATTCCGGCAGGCGATTACCGGTTCAGGGTCTTGGCGCGCAACAACGATGGCATTTGGAATGAAAGCGGCGCGGCGCTCGGATTTCGGCTGCTGCCGCATTTCTATCGGACTTACTGGTTTGCCGCTCTGATGCTCTGCATGTTGTGTTTGTTTGGATACGGAACATATCGCTGGCGCGTAAGCGAGGTAGAGGCGCGGTTCAATGCAGTGTTGGAGGAGCGCAATCGAATCGCGCGCGAGATTCACGACACGTTGGCGCAAGGGTTCGTAGCGGTTTCGGTGCAGCTGGAGATTGTCGCGCGGCTGCTGACGTCTTCGACGGAGAACGCGAAAGAGCACTTAAATCAGGCGCGGGTGCTGGTGCGTGACAGCTTGTCGGAGGCGCGAAGTGCGATTTGGGAATTGCGGTCGCAATCCGCTGAACACGCGGACTTGGCGGCGCGCTTGTCGAAGATGGCGAACCAGGTGACCGCTTCTTCCCCGGTCGAAGGCGCGGGTGGAAGTGCACGGGACGTACCGGCCGCTGGGGAGCGCGCTGGAAGATCAGCTAGTCAGGATCGGGCAAGAGGCAGTTACGAATGCGGTGCGGCATGCGGATGCCGAGAACATCGCGATAGAGCTGGTGTTTGAGCCTAAGAAGCTACGCATGACCATTGCAGACGATGGGCGTGGATTCGCGATGGAGGCGAATGGGCGCGGACCTGCCGGACATTTCGGGTTGCAAGGTATGCGAGAGAGAGCGGAACAGATTAAGGCTGAGTTGAAGGTGGACAGTAAACCGGGCGAGGGAACAAGAGTATCGCTAGAGGCGACGGCCAGTTGATGCAGCCGATCAGGATACTGGTGGTTGAGGATCACAATGTGGTGCGGCAGGGACTGGTGGCGTTGGTCAAGACCGTGCCGGATATGACCGTGGTGGCGGAGGCGTCGGACGGGAAACAGGCCATCGAGCTTTTTCGCGAGCATAATCCGGATGTGACGATCATGGATCTGCGCCTGCCGGTGATGAGCGGAGTGGATGCGATTAAGGCGATTCGGCAAGAGTTTCCGGCAGCTCGGATTATCGTGCTGACAACATTCGACGGGGATGAAGATATTTATCGGGCGTTACAGGCGGGCGCGCGGGGCTATCTGCTAAAGGACATGTTCGGCGAGGAGTTGATGGACGCGATCCGGACGGTACATGCTGGAAAAACACGTATTCCGCCTGCGGTGGCGCAGCGCTTGGCGGAGCGAATGGGCGGACCGAGCCTGACGGCGCGGGAATTAGGCGTGCTGAAACTCATTGTGGCAGGGAAGAGCAATAAGGAGATTGGAAAAGAGTTGGAGATCTCCGAGGCGACGGTGAAGACACACATCAACAGCATTTTGAGCAAACTTGCGGTGAGTGATCGGACGCAGGCGGCGACGACCGCTTTACAGCGCGGCATCGTTCATTTCGACTAATGCTGCAGAATTTTGCATTTCTGATTGTGTTCGCGGTTTTGACCGCGACACCGATATTCGCGGGGCAGGCTGCATGGCGAGCGGCCACCGAAGCTGAATTGAAAGACCTTATCCCGCCGCGCGCTCCTGTTGAGAAGGAGCGGATCGAAACGGAATTACGCACCGCGTCCGGCATTACGAACGGCAAAGGGAAATACGTTGCGGGGGTGGTTCTGATCACTGCAGGCTACTCAGCCGAGGGAAAGTATTCGCATTTCTTCTTAACGCAAGTTCCGTTGCGGGTCGGCGATGTCGATTTGCCGCCAGGGGATTACGTTTTCGGGTGGCAGAAGAACGAAGACTCTCTGACGCGTTCATTTTTATGAAGCACAATCCGGAAAGTCAGTGGGTACCGTGGAGGCCGTCCGCAATAGCAGAATCGGCAAGATCGAATCGTTTCATGTCTATCCACCGGCTGAAAAGCCCATTATTCAGATTGGACGCTTCGGCTTCACTTACAAGGTTGGTAGCTGAGGTTGAGAGCATTTGCCGGTTTTATTTTGCTCCTGGTTTCGGGAACATCCAGCTTCGGCTACTCCGTTTTATCGCATGAGGCTGTGATCGATGCAATTTGGGACGTTCGCCTGAGAGCCATCCTACTGATGCGATTCCCAAATGCCACCCCGGAACAGCTCAAGGAAGCGCACGGTTACGCGTATGGTGGCGCCATTTTGCAGGATATGGGCTACTATCCGCATTCCAATGGGTACTTCAGTGACCTGACGCACTACATCCGGAGCGCGGATTTCATCGAGGCGCTCATCACAGACTCGCAGACGCTGGATGAATATGCGTTCGCGTTGGGAGCCCTCTCTCATTACGCCTCCGACAATGATGGTCACAGGTTGGCGACGAATGTCGGGGAAGGGCTGCTGTATCCGAAGTTGCGGCAGTAAGTATGGGAGCGTCATCACTTACGATCAGAATCCCACTGCTCATCTTCGGACGGAATACGGATTCGATGTGGAAGAAGTTGCAAAAGGGAACTACGCTCCCGGCGCGTATCATGACTTCATCGGATTCAATGTGTCGAAGCCGCTGCTGGAGCGTGCGTTCCGCGAAACGTATAATTTTGAGCTTTCGCAGATGTTCGATGTAGATCAGGCGATTGGATCGTACCGTCACACGCTCAGTACGCTTATTCCCTTCTTTACGCGCGTCGCATGGGCGGATCACCAAGATGAGATTCGGCGTGCGCGGCCGGGAATCACGAAGAAGAAGTTTCTTTACGTCATGCGCCGGTCCAGTTACGAACGGGAGTGGGGCAAGCAGTATGACAGGCCATCGCTATTTGATCGGATACTAGCTTTTCTCGTCAAAATTCTGCCGCCGATCGGGCGCTTGAAAATTCTTAAATTCAAAGCGCTGACGCCGCACGTGGAGCAGCTATTTATGAAGAGCTTCAACCAAGCGGCGAAGGATTACCGCGCGAATTTGAATGAAGCCGGTACGGGTAGATTGCACATAGTGAATACGAACTTCGATGTAGGTGCGGTCAGTAAGCCCGGTGAATACGAATTGCAAGATGAAACGTATGTGTACTGGCTGAACCAACTGGCGAACAACAAGTTCAACGGCGTGACGGCTGAGGTCAAAGACGACATCCTTGGGTATTATCGCGATCCGGATTTAGCCATTCCACGGAAGATTAAGAAAAGGGACCTGCAGCAGTTGTTTTTCCAGTTGGAAGAGCTAAGAGGCGCCAGGGTGCAGCCTCAAAACAGTAGCTCAAGCCCGAACTGAACAGGCGGTGAGGAATGGAAGCACGCGCAGCTACGCCCGGCAACGCGCCGTTCATTGCGACGATTTATAACCAAGGTATAGAAGACCGAATAGCGACTTTCGAAACCCAAGAGCGCACTATTGAAGACATCAAGGCCTGGTTCGACAGCAAGCATCCGATAGCGATTGTCGAAGAAGGTGATCGAGTGATTGCGTTTGCCGCGGCGTCCGCATATCGTCCTCGCGCCTGCTACCGCGGTGTCGCGGAAGCGTCTGTCTACGTCGAGCGCAGCTTCCGTGGGCGAGGCGCCGGCCGTTTCGCGCTTTCTAAACTTATCCAGCTTGCCGAAGCAGCCGGGTATTGGAAACTGCTCTGCGCGTATTTCCGGAGAACCGCGCCAGCCGCTCGCTGGTTGCATCGCTCGGATTTCGGGAAGTAGGTGTCTATGAAAAGCACGGGCGCTTGGACGGCGTGTGGCGGGACGTGGTGATCGTCGAGCGACTGATCCCAGCAAACCTCAGTTGACCCGCGGCGCTTCATGAAAACTGACGGGCAGCTAGTATTTAGGAAAGCTATGTCCAAATCGACCGCCGTTCTTTCCATTTTTCTACTTGGCGCCAGTGTTGCCGCCGCTCAATCGATTACTGTCCATCTGCAGAACGCATCAGGCGAATCCGTGGGCACGGCGATTCTGTCGCCGGTCTCGCCCCGCTCAAGGCACGGCGTCAACATCAAGCTGAATCTGAAAAATCTTCCGACCGGAGTTCACGCGATTCACATCCACCAGGTGGCGAAGTGCGAAGGCCCCGATTTCAAATCCGCAGGTCCTCACTTCAATCCTGACGGTAAGCATCACGGACTCGAAAATCCCGAAGGACCGCACGCCGGCGACATGCAGAACTTTAGCGTGAACTCGAGCGGCAAAGCAAAAACCAACATCGTTGCGGCAAACGTAACTTTAGGCACCGGGAGTAACTCCGTATTCAGCAACGGTGGCACAGCGCTTGTGATTCACGAAAAGGCCGATGATATGAAAAGCGATCCGGCGGGCAACTCCGGCGCGCGCATCGCCTGCGGCGTGATTATCAAGTAAGCACAAGAGACATCTTTCTCATGAGCACTCTGTCGCTGGCTATTTGGAGTGGTCTTTCGAACGATATTCGCTTTGCCGTTCGGCAAGCGAGAAAGCGTGCGCTGTTTTCGGCCGCGTGCATCGCTGTGCTTGCTTTGGGGCTTGGCGCCAACACGGCTGTGTTCTCTGTTCTGTATTCAGCGGTGTTTCAGCCAGTGCCCTTTCACGACCCTGGGCAACTGGTGGCGGTTCACAATCGTTTTCCACTGCTCAACCTGCCTCGGTTAGGCGCCTCATCCCTCGATTACCTCGATTTGAGAGAGCATCATGAACTCTTCGCGGATTCCGGCGCGTATTATTACCTCGATCTGAACCGAACTGGAATTGACATACCGGTCAAGGTCAACGCCGTCGCCGCCACGTCCAGCCTGTTCCGAACACTAGGTGTAAAACCACTTCTCGGGCGTCTCTTCAACGCGCAGGAACAGCGCTATCACGGTCCGCATGCAGTCATCCTCAGCGAGGATTATTGGCGCAGCGCCTTTGGAGCCGACCCTGAAATTCTCAATCGTTCTCTAGTGCTCGATGGCGAACTGTATCCCGTTATTGGAGTGATGCCGGGATGGTTTCAAGTGCCGAACAATGTGACTCAAATGTGGACGCCGGTGACCTTCTCTCCGCGACAACTGATGCCATCCGCTCGCCAGAATCATTTTCTAACGATGTACGCGCGTCTGGTTCCGGGAGTCACGTTTGTAGAGGCCGCCAGCCGGATGGAACAACTCAGCCGCCGTATGGCGCTCCAGCATCCGGAGGACTATCCGCTCGAACGTCTTGGCTGGCGTTTCTTCCTGCAGCCGCTTGCGCAAGACAACGATGGCTCGGAACGTGTGTGGCTGTTTACGCTCTTCGGAGCGGTGACGTGCCTGTTACTGATCGCTGCCACGAACGTCGCGGGGCTACTTGTTGTCCGCTCTACCGAGCGCCAGTTCGACATCTCCGTTCGCATGGCTCTCGGCGCCAGCCGCTTCCGCATTGCGCGTCAAGTCGCTGCTGAAGTGTTGGTGCTTGCATTCTTCGGTGGGTTAGCGGCCGTCTTCGTGGCTCGCGTTGCTCTGCATTTTTTACACAAGTACAGCCCACTGCCCAATTTGACTGCTCCCGTCGGAGTGCCAGTACTGTTGTTCGGTTCGCTGCTTTGTTTACTGACTGGGCTAGCCTGTTCGCTACTCCCAGCTTGGATCGCGACTGGCGTCGAACCCGGTTCCTCAGTAAGAGAAGCCGGGCATCAGCGCACCGCCGGCGTGCGTAAGAGCCGTCTGCGCCACGGATTCATCGTGGGCCAAGTCGCGATCGCAACCGCTCTCCTGCTTTGTGGCGGTCTCTTGATTCGGAGCTTCATGCGTCTGATCGAAACACCGCCGGGATTTGACCCTCACAACGTTCTCACAATGGATATCAGTCTGCCGCACCTGCGATATCCAACACAGGAACCGCGCTTGCATTTCTATCAATCCGTCTTGGAGGCGGTGCGCCGGCGTGCCCGGTGTCGAAACGGCTTCCGCCTGCAACCAACTGCCTTTCGGCTGGGGCTTTTCGGCTAACACGTTTGAAATCATGGGCAGGCCGAAGCCGCGCATCGAGCCTTACGCGAATTTGAATCAGGTTTTCCCGGACTTCTTCTCCACGCTTAAGATTCCGCTCCTGCGTGGCCGGAACTTCAATGATTCAGATCGCACCGGCTCGCAGCAGATCGTCTTTAATCGATCAAACGATGGCCGACCGCTACTTCGCGCATGAAGATCCCGTCGGGCAATTCGTTCAGATGCCGTCTGAAAAGCCTTTCAAGATCATCGGCGTGGTCGGCAGCATAAAGAACACAGCTTTGGATGTACAGAGCCGGCCTACGCTCTACTTCAACGCTGCGCAATTGAAACCTCTGGACATGACTCTTCTTGTCCGTAGTTCACTTCCGCAGCATGTCCTTGAAACAGCCGTTCAACGTAGCGTTAGTCAGGTCGATAAAGATCAACCCATCTATGACGTCGCGCCATTGGAGACGCGGATTGCGAATTCGTTTAAAGTCCGGCGGTTCGTTGTCTGGCTTATCACGCTCTTTGCGGGACTCGGTACGCTGCTCGCCGCGTTGGGATTGTATGCGCTGCTTTCCTATGCGATCTTGTTACGCAGGCGCGAAATCGGCATTCGCATGGCTCTGGGAGCGAATCGGCGGGATATCGGCTCCCTTGTGGCGCGTACCGGGATGGCGCCCGTCGCTGCCGGGATTATCGCCGGTTCGGCGAGCGCAGTTGCGCTGCACCGGTATTTGGCGGGTCAACTTTATGCCACCAGCGTGTGGGATGGGACAGCGTGGTTTACAGTTCTGCTAACGATAGCTGTAACCTGCTCCGCGGCATGCGCGCTACCCATGTGGCGTGCCGCGCGTTTAGAGCCGTTAGCAGCTTTGCGAGAAGAATAAATCCGGAGTTAGCGCTTACACATAGCTGGAAATTCCTTTTTCAGGGCCGCCAGCTTGGGCAGGTCGTTATACATGATGTAAGGATTGTCGGGATTATTTTGCAGAAAGTGCTGATGGTAGTATTCCGCCGGGTAGAAACCGTGCAGCGGTACAACTTGGGTCACAATCGGCCGCCCGAACACGTGCGCGTCATCTAACTGCTTGATGTAAGCTTCCGCGACCTTCTTCTGCTCGTCATTCGAATAGAAAATCGCTGAACGGTATTGTGTCCCGGAGTCCGGACCCTGGCGGTTGAGTTCCGTTGGATCGTGAGCAACCGCAAAATACACCTTCAACAGTTGACCGTAGCTAATCTGTGATGGATCGTACGTGATTTCAACCGATTCGGCGTGTCCCGTGGTGCCGGTGCTCACAGTTTCGTAGTGCGCAGTCGATTTTTGGCCGCCTGCGAAGCCGGAAACAACGTTCTTTACACCTTTCAGACGTTCGAAAACGCCCTCTACGCCCCAAAAGCAACCGCCAGCTAAGACGGCTGTCTGCTTACCTTGCGCGGCAGAAGCCGGGATATCTACGGCCGGATCGGGGAAGTTCGTCTTTGTCTGTGCCCCGGCGACCGATACCACAGCCAGCAGGGCTGGAAGAAGCGTTTGTTTCAGCATGCTACTCATTGATTCGTACAAAACCCGGGAAGAGTCACTTCCACTCTGGATTTTTCCCAATGCTGACCAGATTGGCCAAGATTCGATACGCCCCCGGTACTCCGGAAGGCAGTTGGCGATAGAGGGCGAAAGCGTCGTAGATGTAGAAACCGCGCCCATAGCGCGCTACCAGCAAACCGCCTAACTGCGGATCTTGCTCAGGGTCGTGCGTTTCGATCAGCGGATGGTAGTGCGAATCCCACTTCTCCATGAAGCCATGGCCGCGCTCTTCTTCCCAGCCGTTGAAATCGGCTTGCGTGATTTTGTTCGGCCAGGTCAGCACCGGATAGTTCGGGTCTGTGAACTTCACTGCCGACGTTTCATCCACCACCTTCTGCGCGTTCGAGCCTAGCTCGAAGGGATAAGGGCCGTAGTCACGGTCGAAGTTTTGCAAGTTGTATTGAACGATCAACGCGCCGCCATTTTTGACGTAATTCAGCAGACGCGAGTTGGCGACGCGCAGTTCGGGGCGGACGGCGTAAGCACGCGTGCCCAGAATGATGGCGTCGTAGTCGCTCAGGTTGCCGGATTCGATATCGGCTCCCGAAAGGATCTGGACATGTAACCCGAGATCCTCGAGAGCGCGCGGTACGTCGTCGCCTGTGCCCGGAAAGAACGCGACGTGCAACCCGGGTGCGGTCTTCACGTCCACGCCAACGGCTTTGTAAGCTGCCGGCCGGTAATAGGGATACGGACGCAAACCGGTGTAGCCCACCAGCCGGTATCCTTCTTCGTAAGTCTTGCCTTTGTATTCGGCGACGGCGCGAATGTCGTAGGGTTTCGGATCGATCGAGTGCGGTGTTACTTCGAAGGTCACGTTGTCGTTCTGGCCGTCACCGATTGAGAACGGGTACTGCGGGGGATTGGATTCCCAACCTGTGGGCAATTGCAGCCGCAGCGTCCCCTGGGCAGTACCCTTCGCGTTGCTATGCAACTCACAGGAGAATTGGAAAGACTTCGCGCTCAATGGAACAGCTCCCGAAGCGGGAGAAACACTGACGGATATCGCGGGACCGACCAGCAGCGGCTGCTCTTGAATCCCGATTCCCTCAATCCGCTGATTGGTTTGAACAACCTTTTCGATGTCTACTTCTGTCCCGCGATACGTCACGCGCAGTGTCGCCGCCAGCGGATAGGGCGCGAAGGACAGATTGCGATAGCGCTCGTCCACCAGGTTGTAATACGGCTGCTCCTGATCGGGGCGCGTGAAATAGGGCTTCGTCAGAGTGGCGTCATCAGGTACTTTCACGCTGAACCTGAGACGCAGATCCTTTGAGCCGGGTAGTGACGGTTTCGGGGAGGACTCAGGATGGATAGTCCAGTTTTTCCCGTCCGATGCGGCGAGGTCGAGGCTCTCAATGTTCACGGCTTCTGAGCCGTTATTCACTAAATGCGTTTGCACCGGAAACGTTTGTCCTGGAATGGCGATGGCAAACGTGGGAGTCCCTCCTGAGAATGCGGCAAAGGGTCCGGTCGGTTCTTTTTCAGGTCCGACAGCCGCATCGAACGAGAGGCCCAGAGCCAATGTCAGCGCTTTTTCAAACTGCGGTTCCTTCTTCTCTAACTCAAAAAGGACGTCGCTCTTTCCGGGTTCCGCCAAGCTGCTGGTCCGCACTTCGTCAATCAGCGAGCGAGTGGCTTTCAAACCATCCGCCAAGGCAGGCGCGATGGCTTCGGGCGCATTCGGAGCGTAATGATTGAAGGCCTCATCCGCGCATTTCGAGATACGCTCTAAGCCTTGTTTTAAAAATGCAGTGTTGCCGGACGCGAGGCCGGCGATTCCAAGAAGTGAAACGTCGATGCCGTCGTACATCGAGTTCTCTTTCTCGGGCGCGGCGACATGCGACCCGTAGCGATGATACGAACTGCTGACCAGCGAGGGTTGCGGAATGGTCCCGCCGCCGTTCTGGCTCTTTTGATATCCCCAGCCTTCACGGCCCATCTGCAGGAATGTCAGACCGGTTGCCGGATCCTGGGCGCCTTCGGCTACATCGATGTTGGCCGCCGGCGTCCCGTTCATCCACGTCTTGTTCACGTAATCAAAAAAGCGAATTGGGACGTATTTGCCGGTAGCGTAATCGTAGATCGTGTGTTCTTTCGTGGGCTCGAAGAATGGCACCCTGCAGTACACTTTCGCTGGGCTCCATGGCCGCAGGCCTTCGCGCAATTGTTCAGGGAATCGCTTGGGATCGCCTGCCGCTAGGAAAGCTTCTTGAGCCATCTGCCCTGCCACTTGATGATTCCCGTGTCCATCCGTTGGCGCTCCGATGAATACCGAGGCAATCACCAGCGGCCGAGTCATGCGTACGACCCGCACGACGTCCGAAAGGACGCGGTTGTAGTCCCATTGCTTGAGAGCTTCTTCACGCGTCTTCGAAAAACCATAATCGATGACACGTCCCCAGTACTGGTCCACGCCATAGTATCGGTCGGCCGTAAGCAGCTCCTGTGTCCTCAGCAAGCCGAGAGCGTCGTACATGTCTACCGACATGGCGTTCTGACCGCCTTCGCCGCGGTTCAACGTCAGCAGCGTGCCGCGTGCTCCAAGTCCTCGCGTCTGGTAAGCCAGCAGCCCGCCGTCTTCGTCGTCAGGATGGGCGGTCACCATCAGGATGCTGGCCCGAGTCCGGATGGCGGCCAGCCAGCGGGATAAACCGGCCGCGCCCCGGTCCAACTCGATGTTCATTGCATTGGGATCAGGCTCCTGCGTGTTCGGAGATGTTGAGGCGCCCCAAACGGCGGCTCCCATCAGGACTAGGGCGGTGGAAAGAAAGAGTGGTCTGAAGAAGATAACGCGCAACTTCCAGCTTAACCAGCATTAATGGTTCCCGTCAGTATCTTAATGAGAGCCCGTCGCGTCGATTAGGTAGGTAGGCATTAGGTACGATGCGAACAAACAGACATATCTCGATAGCCTTGGGCACTTTTTTGGCTGCAGCTCTTTTCCCCTTCGGTGTTGCAGTAGCTCAGGATCAGTATCCACCTCCGCAGCAGTATCCACCGCCACAACAACAACAGCAGTACCCTCAAACTCAGCAATATCCGCCGCAGCAGGGCCAATACCCACAACAGCAGTATCCACCGCCACAAGGACAGTACCCGCAGGGACAATATCCGCCGCCTCAGGGATATCCGCCGCAAGGCTACCCGCCACAAGGACAATATCCGGCAGGTCAATACGGTCAGCCGCCGCTACAGAGTCCACAACAGTTGGATCAGTTGGTCGGCAGGATCGCCCTCTACCCGGATGGGTTGCTTGCGCAGGTGTTAACCGCTTCGACTTACTCGAACGAGATTCCTGACGCTGCCAACTGGGCGAATCAGCACGCCTATCTTCACGGAGATCAGTTGGCTGCTGCCATCCAGCAGGATCAACTTCCGTTCGATCAAGCGGTTATCGCGCTGGTACCTTTCCCGCAGGTCCTTGAAATGATGGCTCGGGATATGGGGTGGACACAGCAGTT
Organism: uncultured Acidobacteriaceae bacterium; assembly: GCA_963849445.1. Classification (GTDB taxonomy): domain Bacteria; phylum Acidobacteriota; class Terriglobia; order Bryobacterales; family Bryobacteraceae; genus Bog-105. The sequence goes on from CAWKHS010000028.1 coordinate 12,962, forward strand.
GGGAAATGCCGTTCTGGCGCAACGCAACGACGTGATGGACGCTGTCCAGCGCGAACGTCAAAGAGCTTACAACTACCACTATTTGCAGTCAAACCAATATGACAGGGTTGTTTACGAAGGACCTGGAGATATTGAAATCGTGCCCGTGACTCCGGGCTACTATGCGGTTCCGTATTACGATCCGTACGTTGTCTACGGACCGCCACGACCGGGCTTCTTTGTAGGCGGAGCGATTCGATTCGGGCCGGGCATCACCATCGGCGCCGGCTTCGCTCCTTGGGGTTGGGGCAACGTAGGATTCGGCTGGCGGTCACACGACATCTTTATCGATCGGCGGCCGTGGGGTAGAACGTGGGTCAATCGCGGCGCGTATGTTCATCCATACGCTGTTCCACGCGCTCATTATGAAGGCGGCCGCCTCGAACGGCACGATTTCCACGGCGGCGACCGTGGCCGTGACGAACATGGCCGGGACGGACACGACCGGGACGGACACGACCATCACTAAGCTTTAGGAGCAAGCTCGCAGCTCGCAGAGCCGCAGTCATGCCGAGCGCCCAGTGATGCGGCTAGCAAGAAAGCCATTTGCGATTTATACGTCCTCAACGGCACTACTAAGTGACAGCCCGGCAACGCACTTCGCTGCTGCTTCGCAAGGTCAGCGGAGTTACTCGCTCTGTTGATCAAGAGCAGCTTGGCTGCCGGGCTAGTGAGATGAACGAGGAGTAAACGCTTAATGGCACGCTTTTTGCCGCTGTTTTTCGCCCTTACGTGTCTGATCACCACGCTGGCAACGCCCGTGGAGGCCACGACTTCCCGCACGCCCAGCATCGCGCAACGCGGGCCGGCGCCGCCGGATGTTCAGATCGAACAAACCATCCGTACCAAGCTCGCCAAATCGAAAATCGGCAAAGACGGGTTCCGCTTCAGCGTACGGCACGGCGTGGTTACCTGGGAAGGAAGCACAAACGTGATGCAGCACAAAGGCTCGGCCACCCGAATGGCGAGAGCAGCGGGAGCCGTGCAAGTGGTGAATAACATTCAGATAAGCTCCAGTGCAAAGGCGAAGGGGGCGGCTAACCTGAAGAAGGCGTACGTTCAGCAGTGAAGACGGTCAGAGGCTGACAGGTATTTTCCCGTGATAGATTTGGGAGTATCAATCGGCATCTTGAATGAAACGTAGTCTACCTTTCTTATCCGTTCTTTTCTGCGCCACAATCGGGTGGTCTCAGACTTCGACACCGTCCACGGCGACGAGTGCGGGCGCCGGGTCATCTGGGCAGCTGAAAGTAAGAGGTCCCGAAGAGGTTGCGCAGCGGGATCCAAACCGCGTCGTCGCTACTATTGCCGGTAAGCCGATCACGGCCAAGCAGGCCTTCGATTTATTGAAAGCGGTGCCACCTGAGCAGCGAAAGCGGCTCGAGGCGAACGTGGAAGCGCTAATCCAGCAACTCTACATGGAAAACCAGATTGCGGATCAGGCGACTAAGATGAGTCTCGATCAGCAATCGCCTTGGAAAGAGGAACTGCAACTCGCCCGCGCCAATATTCTCACCCAAGCGTATCTACAGAAGCTTTCGAACGGGGAAAGTGCGTCGGTGGACCCGAAGCAGTACTACGATTCGCACTCGGCGGAATTCGATGAGGTGAAGATCAGTGGAATTCTAATTGCATTCAGCCCGCCCGGTACGCCGGCTTCGAATGGCAGCAGCTCGCGGACCGAGGCGCAAGCAGAGGAGAAGGCAACGGATCTGGAGAAGAAAATCAAAGCGGGGGCCGATGTTTCCTCTCTCGCGCGAGCAGAGTCGGACAATCAGAAATCGGCGGCTCAGGGTGGTGCATTAGGAAGTTTTTTGGTCAGCGATCCGGGCGTTCCTGCCGACATTAAAGGCGCGATTGCGAAGCTGCAGCCCGGGCAGGTTTCCGAGCCGATTCGGATGAAGAACGGCTTTTACATCATCAAGCTCGACAGCCGAACGCACCTCCCGTTTGAGCAGGTACGCGCCAGCATCGCACAAAAGCTACAAAATGAGAAGACCCAGGCTCTTCTGAACCAAGAGCGAGATAAATATAAGGTTCAAGTTCAGGACCCCGATTTCTTCAATGCGTCAAGCGGACCAGAGCCGAAGATCCCCTCTCTCCAGAGACCTGGAACTCCGAGCAGCACCGGGCCCGCAAAACCTCCAGCTCAGTAAAGCCCTAGGGCAGATCAGGTTACCGGAGCTTGCCGGTAACCCGATTGTTGTATCCACGCGGCCTGTGCTCATTGCGCAGCGAGGGCGTTTGGGATGTGACCCCTCGTCTGGCGCACCAGTCTACGCAGCCGCATTTCTGCGAGACCGGAAGATCATCCTCGAAGCTGCCCTGCTATCAGACAGTCAGGGCTTTCGCCTGATTCTTATGCACGAGCTATTTCATTTCGTCTGGATGCATTTAGGGAATAGTGCGCGCGCAGAGTTCGCGGACGTTCTGCTGAAAGAGTGGAAGCACGGCGCACGAGGTGAACTCGGGGAGTCATCCGCAGTTAGGAAGGAGCTTCTGCGGGAAGGCGCGGTGACAGGTAATGCTAAGCCGTGGCGCGACTACGTATGCGAAAGCTTCTGCGACACAGCAGGTTGGTTATACGCGGACGCCGGCGACAACGACTTATTCACACTGAGAAAGCGCTGGAGGGAGGGTCGCAAGGCGTGGTTTGAGGCGGCCGCGAAGAGAGGCGTCTGGAATTGCTAGGTACACTGGAAGAAGTGTTGTTTTCGAACTCCCGAAGGCTGTTTGCGCCGCTGACCTTTATGGCCGCGATTCTGTTGGCGTCGTGTTCGGGATCAAGCTCCGCAAAAAGCTCGAACCGCGCGTCGGATGATCGCAAGCCCGCGCCGGATTTCACGCTGCAGGACGCCAACGGCAATTCCGTGAAGCTTTCCGATTATCGCGGAAAAGTGGTCTTGCTGAATTTTTGGGCGACTTGGTGCGGTCCCTGTACGGTGGAGATCCCGTGGTTTGTCGAATTCGAACAGCAGTACAAGTCCAAAGGCCTGGAAGTGATCGGAGTCTCGATGGACGAAGAGGGTTGGCCGGCCATCAAGCCGTTCGTCGCCGAGCACAAGATGAATTATCGTGTGCTCTTGGGAACCGACTCGGTGAGCGACCTTTATGGCGGTATCGATTCGCTTCCAACGACTTTCATCATCGATCGGAACGGGAAATTCGCGTTCTCACCCCACATTGGCTTGGCTGGAAAAGATGAATATCTCAATGAGATTCAAACGCTTCTCGGAATCAAGCAAACCAGCGCTTCTCGGCGTGTTGTGCGCCCTCTGCCTGCCTTGCTCGTCTCTGGCGCAACAAAGTAGAGTACGCGTTAGTACGCCTGAGCAGGTGATCGTGAAGCGGGGCGGCTCGCTCAGCGAATCGCTAAGCGTAACCGTTCTCCCGGGCTTTCATATCAATGGGGACAAGCCCAAAGATGAATTTCTGATTCCGCTGAAGCTGACTTGGTCGAGCGGTCCACTTGAAGCTAAATCCATCACGTATCCGCAACCCGAAGAGATCCAAGTTGGGACGGAGAAGCTGCTGGTGCTGACGGGCAGCTTTCAAATACAAACCGAGTTTCGGGCTTCGCCCAACGCCGCACCAGGCGCAACGACCGTTACAGGCAAGCTGCGCTATCAGGCTTGCAATAACCAGATGTGCTTCCGGCCCACATCGATCGATTTCAGCTTACCCGTTGTCGTTCAATAGCAGTGGATGGCTCGATTTTCCCTGGTCTTCGCCGTACTTGCGATTTCGGCATGCGTCTCGTGTGAGAACTCGAGGCGGTCGGACCTGTATGTCGACAGCTCCATTCAATCCGAGCTAGCGCAGATTGCTGCGATCGACAACCACGCTCATCCACAGAAAGTGGTCTCTTACGGCGAAGAGGATAGAGACTTCGATGCGCTGCCCGCCGACGCCATCCAGGATCTGGCTCTGCCCACACCATTTCGTGAAGGGAGCCCGCTGTTTCAAGAGGCTTGGCAAGCTCTGTTCGCTTACAATTTCCCGGATGGCAAACCCGAGCACATGAGCGAATTGAAGGCCGCCAAGCGTAAGGAAGAGAAAGCGCGAGGCGATCAATATCCATCGTGGGTGTTGAACCGCGCGAATACGGAGATCATGTTGGCGAATCGGGTATCGATGGGGCGGGGCCTTCCGCCGGACCGTTTCAAATGGGTTCCCTTCGCCGATATGTTCCTGTTCCCGCTTAACAACAATGCCACCAAGGCAAAAGACCCCGAGCATCAGTCGTTTGTGACGGGCGAGGAAGTTTTGCTGAAGAGGTATTTATCGGAAGCGCAGCTCACAAAGGTTCCGCCAAATTTCGACGATTACCTGACCTTTGTTTCTCACCGGCTCGAGAGCTGGAAGGCGAGCGGCGCGGTCGCGGTTAAGTTTGAGCTGGCGTATCTTCGAGACTTGCAGATCAGCAATCCGCAGCGTGAGAATGCCGAGCGGGTGTATAGCATTTATGCGCAGTCCTCGGAGCCGACTCCCGAGGAATACAAGGTTTTGCAGGATTATCTATTCCGGCACATTGCGCGGGAGGCGGGAAGACTGAATCTGCCGGTCCATATTCACTCCTCAATTGGGGCGGGCAGTTACTTTCGAGACGCCAATGCCAATCCGCTGGAGATGGAATCTCTGTTCAACGATCCAACACTACGCAAAACAAAATTCGTGATGTTGCATGGTGCGTGGCCTTATGCTGCCCAAGCTGCGGCTCTCATTCTAAAGCCGAATGTTTATGTTGACTTTTCGGCCTTTATGTATCTGACGTACCCTGTGGAGGCAGCGCGAGCCATACGGCTCTATTTGGAAGCGGCTCCCGATAAAGTGCTGTATGGGTCCGATGCGAGCCCATTCACAAACGATGTGGGCTGGGAAGAAACCGCGTGGATCGGCTCGAAAACCGGCCGGCTCGCGTTGGGAATCGCGCTGACAGGCATGGCCGAAGATGGGGAGATCACCATGGACAGGGCGAGGCAGATTGGACATATGGTGATGCGGGAAAACGCTCGCCAGCTATACGGTTTCTGAGCCGTAAGCATGCGCCGGTTGGTGATTCGTCCGGGTGCAATCGGAGATTGCATCCTGGCCGTTCCCGCGATTCAATACCTAGCCTGCGACTACACCGAGGTTTGGATTCCTTCGGCCGTTACGCCGTTGTGCAGGGGCTTAGCTGATGTCATTCAGCCGCTCGCCTCGACGGGTATAGATCTGGTAGGGGTAGGTGATCTCGAGATGAGTGGATCGCTGGCGCGGAGGCTTCGCTCGTTCGATTCGATTGTCAGTTGGTATGGGGCAAACCGACCGGAGTTTCGCGAGGCCATGTCGAGTACCGGCGTGCCATGTGAGTTCCATTCCGCACTTCCGCCGCGGGATTACAGAGGACATGCAATCGATTTCTTTCTCGATCAGGTGGGAGGGCCGCCAGGCGCTGTCCCCAGGATTGAGGTCTTTCCGAGGGCGAAGCGCGAGTCAGTGGTAATCCATCCGTTTTCGGGCAGCCCACGCAAGAATTGGCCGCTGGAAAGATATCGAGCGCTCACCACTAGGCTTTCATATCTCGTGGAATGGAGCGCAGGTCCGCAAGAGGAATTGGCCGAAGCTACTCGCTTCGCTGATCTATATGAATTGGCGGAATGGATTGCAGGAGCGCGGCTTTATATCGGTAACGATTCCGGGATCACTCATTTGGCGGCCGCAACCGGTGTTGCGACTGTAGCGCTGTTTGGGCCGACCTGTCCAGAAACGTGGGCGCCGCGGGGAGAGAACGTGACCGTCTTGCGATCGAACCCGTTGGAGCAATTAGAAGTTGACCAGGTACTGATCGCGGCTAATCGGCTGCTTGGCTAGCGGTAGGTTTCGGAGTCCAGCGGACGATGGGCTTGCGGGCGGCGGTCACTTCGTCCACGCGACGCGTGCGGGTGGAGTGCGGCGCCTTCAATACGAGTTCAGGATCTTCATCTACCTCTTTCGCGATGGAAATCATGGCATCGACGAAGAGATCAAGTTCTCGCTTGCTCTCCGTTTCAGTCGGCTCAATCATAAGGGCGCCCCGGACGATCAGTGGGAAGCTGACGGTATACGGGTGAAAGCCGTAATCGATGAGCCGCTTCGCGATATCACCCGTGCGAACGCCTTTCTTCGCCTGGCGGTCATCGCTGAACACGCACTCGTGCATGCTTGGCGCTTTGTAGGCAATTTCGTAATAGGGCTCGAGCAGAGCGCGGAGATAGTTCGCGTTGAGCAGAGCGTCGAGCGTCGCTTGACGGAGGCCGTTTCCGCCATGAGCCATGATGTAAGCCAAGGCGCGGACGAGGACACCAAAATTGCCGTAGTAAGCACGCACGCGGCCGATGGAATCCGGCAGGTTGTGATTCCAATGCCAAGCATCGCCCTCGCGCTTTAGCCGGGGAGCCGGGAGGAATGGGGTAAGGGCCTTTGTCACGGCCACAGCGCCGGAACCAGGACCGCCGCCCCCGTGCGGTGTTGAGAAGGTTTTGTGCAGATTGAGGTGCATCACGTCAACGCCGAAGTCACCGGGACGCGATACGCCGACCAGCGCATTCATATTGGCGCCATCCATGTAAACGAGGGCGCCCTTGTCGTGCATGATGGAGCAGATTTTCCGGATGTTCGGCTCAAACACGCCTACTGTGTTTGGGTTGGTGATCATCAATCCGGCGACGTCTTCGGTGGTGGCCCGTTCAAGGACCTCGAGATCCACCATGCCGCGATCGTTCGATTTGATGTTTTCGACCGTGTAGCCAACCGTCATGGCCGTGGCTGGATTGGTGCCATGAGCGGAATCCGGTACGAGAATCTTCTTGCGAGCATTGCCGCGCTTTTCGAGCAGGGCTCGGATCATCAGAATACCGGTGAATTCCCCGTGCGCGCCGGCGGCGGGCTGCAGCGTGACTGCGTCCATGCCGGTAATTTCAGCAAGCGCGTTCTCCAAGGCATGGATGACTTCCATGCAGCCCTGTGCGAGCGCATCCGGCTGATACGGGTGAGCCCACGCGAGGCCTTCGGTACGCGCTACCAGCTCGTTAACGCGCGGGTTGTACTTCATGGTGCAAGAACCGAGCGGATACAGACCTAGATCGATGGCGTAGTTCCAGGTAGACAGGCGGGTGAAGTGGCGGACTACTTCGAACTCGCTTACTTCCGGGAAATCTTCGATTTCAGAGCGGACGTTCTTCTTTCCAAGCACGGCCGCTGCATCGACGGGCGGAACGTCAAGGTCCGGCAGTTGGTAACCGCGCTTACCGGGGGAGCTCTCTTCGAAGAGAAGCGCCTCATTTTGGACGATGTGCCTGGAAACCTTCTTGATCATGAGCTTCGTTTCCCAAAGGCGGCCGCGACTCGATCCATGTCGTTGCGTTTCGTCATTTCGGTGGCGCACAGCAACATGTGGTTCTTCAGCTCCGGATAGAAGCGTTCCAATGGAAGTCCACCAATGATTTTCTCTTCGAGCAGGGCCGAGTTAATTTCCTGCGGTGTCTTGCTCCCGGTATGGGCGACGAACTCGTTAAAGAATGGCCCATCGAATGGAAGAGACAGTTTGCCGGCCAGATAGTGAGCCTTCGCGAGGTTCTGCTCAGCTAACTCGCGCAAGCCCTGTTTGCCGTAGAGGCTCATGAAGACCGTGGCCATCAGCGCGAGCAGCGCCTGATTGGTACAGATGTTCGAGGTTGCTTTTTCGCGGCGAATATGTTGCTCGCGCGTGGCGAGAGTCAGGCAAAAGGCGCGGTGTCCGTCGGCATCGACCGTTTCTCCCACAAGACGGCCAGGGATCTGGCGAATATATTTTTCGCGAGTGGCGATGATACCGGCGTACGGTCCGCCGTAGCTGGGGGAAATCGCGAAGCTCTGCAGTTCCCCAACAACTATATCTGCCTCTCTGGGCGGTTCAATGAGTCCAAGCGCGACTGCTTCAGTAAAGACGACGACGAGCAGCGCACCCTTGCTGGATACAACGCGCGCGATTTCGCTTATCTCCTCGAGTAAGCCGAAGAAGTTAGGCGTTTGCACGATGACAGCGGCCACGCCGTCGTCCAGCTTGCGCTTCAGGTCGTCGGAATCCAGTCGGCCATTCTTCGCGTACGCCAATTCCTCGACCGGGATGCCTTGGTGCCTGGTGTAAGTGGCTAGTACTTCGCGGTACTCGGGGTGGACGGTACGTGAAATCAGGATCTTGTCGCGGCGCGTAATGCGGACGGCCATCATGGCCGCCTCTGGAACGGCGGACGAGCCGTCGTACATCGACGCATTGGCCACTTCCATACCGGTCAGCTGGCACACCATTGTCTGAAATTCGAAGATGCTGGTGAGAGTGCCTTGCGAGATCTCAGCTTGATAGGGCGTGTAGGAGGTGAGAAACTCGCCACGCGAGACAACCGTATCGACAACTACGGGGCGGTAATGGTTGTAAACGCCCGCCCCGAGGAACGTGGCGTAGCCGTTGCCGCATTCGGCAGCGCGGTCCTTGAAGTAATCGACAATGTCGTACTCGCTTTTGCCGTTGTCGATGGACAGGGGCTTGTCGAAGCGCACATCTTCAGGAAGATACGCGATCAAGTCTTGTTCAGATTTCAAACCCATTGCCGTGAGCATCTCGCGGCGCTCGGAATCTGATTTCGGTAAGTAACGCAAAGAGGTGTAAGAACTCCAAAATTACGGAAAGGGCGACTACTCAGCGCCTACATACTTTTCATAGTCTGCGGCGGACATAAGTGCACTGATTTCATTCGGGGCTGAAAGCTTTACTTTGATCAGCCAAGCGGCCCCGTGCGGATCTTCGTTCAGCTTTTCGGGACTGTTCCCGAGCAATTCGTTGACGGCCGAAATCTCGCCTGAAACGGGTGAATAGATATCGGACACGGCTTTGACCGATTCGACGGAGCCGAAGGTTTCGCCTTTGGAAATTTTCGACGCTACCTTGGGAAGGTCGACGAAAACGATGTCCCCCAGCTCATGCTGTGCATGATCCGTAATGCCAATGGTCCCTTCGCCGTCTTCGACATGAACCCATTCATGTTCTTTCGTGTACTTGTAGGTTTCTGGATACGTCATCCCTTGGCCCTTCTAAGAACTCACAAAACGGGCTTGGTCTCAGGCGCAGCGCCCGAAGAGCCAGCGAGTTCCTTTTCTGTTTGGCGGTGCGCAGGCCCGCCCTTCGCGCGTTTATAAAAAGGTGTTGCGACTGTTACTGCCGCGACCGGCGAGTTTCGAATCAGGACTTGAATTGGCTCGCCGGGAATAGCTCTTTCGATGGGTAAGTAACACAGTCCAATGTTCCTGTTCAAAGTCGGCGAGGGACCACCGCTGGTCACCCACCCGGCGGGTTTGCCATCCAGCCAAACTTCATACCCATCGCGGCCGATGCCGCGATCCTGCATCTCGAATCCGACCAGCTTTCTTGTGATGCCCTGTTGAAGCGTTTTCTCGAGAGCGGGGCGGCCGACAAAATCCGCTTTTTCCATTTTGACGATCCAGCCCAGATCTGCTTCAAATGGATTGGTGGACGCGGTAATTTCGTGACCGTAGAGCGCCATTTTCGCCTCAAGCCGAAGTGTGTTTCGCGCGCCCAAGCCGCACGGTTTGATGCCGAACTCCTCGCCGGCGTTCAGCAACTCATTCCAAAGTTGCGTCGCCGCGTCAGGCGGTACGTAGATCTCAAAACCGTCTTCGCCGGTGTAACCGGTGTGAGCGATACGCGCGGGAACACCCGATACAGCGCCGTCAGCGAACCAGTAATACTTGATCTCTTTCAGATTCGTTTCGGTCAGCTTCTGCAACGTGTCGAGCGCTTTTGGTCCTTGGATGGCGATTTGGGCGTAGCGGTCACTTGCGAAGTCCACTTTGGCATCCCATCGGCTTTGAGAACGGATGTGGTCGAAGTCTTTTTCTTGATTCGAAGCATTCACGCACAAAAAGAAGTTGGTGTCTGAGACTTTATGAACGAGAATGTCGTCAACGAAGCCGCCGTGCTCGTAAAGCAGAGCGGAATAGTGCGCCTGGCCGACCTTTAGTTTTGCGGCATTGTTCGTGGAAACGTGGTCGACCAACTGCGCCGCTTCGGGGCCACGGATTTCAATCTCGCCCATGTGGCTGACGTCGAAAAGCCCCACCGCAGTGCGAACGGCATTATGTTCCTGCAGAATCCCCGAATACTGGACGGGCATGTTCCAGCCGCCGAAATCGACGAGCTTTGCGTTGAGCGACCGGTGGACGTCGAACAGCGGGGTTTTCTTCAACTCGGACGCGGCAGTCATTCGGACATAGGCAAGCTAAGAGGCCGGTTCCATGCCCTCAGCGGCGGCGCCGTATTCCTTCAATTTGTTGAAAAGAGTCTTTAGGCTGATGCCGAGGATCTCGGCGGCTCGGGTCTTGTTGTTTTTGGTATGTTGCAGCGTGAGTTGGATGAGAGCCTTTTCGGCTTCGCTCACGGTTGTGCCGACGGGCAGGCGCACGGTGTCGGGCTCAAAAATTTGAGCGGGCGGACGGGAGCCCACCGAAACGCCGAAATCATACGGAAGATGACTCATCTGAATGGCGCCTTCACCGGCCATGATGACGGCGCGTTCGAGCACGTTGCGCAGTTCGCGGACATTGCCGGGCCAGGAGAATTTCTTGAACGCCTCCATGACGTCCTGGGTCACGGAGGTGACGTTACAGTCATGCTTGCGGTTTAGATGCGCGATGAGGGCCTCAGCGAGCAACGGCAGATCGCTCATGCGCTGGCGTAGCGGAGGTAGCGCAATCTGAAAAACGTTCAAGCGATAGTAGAGATCTTCGCGCAGATCACCCTTTTTGAGCGCCTCATCGACGTTGCGGTTGGTAGCAGCGATGACGCGCACGTCGACGGAAATTTCGCTCTTACCACCGAGGCGCCGCACGCGCGAATCCTCCAACACGCGAAGCAGCTTGGCTTGTGTGCCGGACGGCATCTCGGCCAGTTCGTCCAGTAACAGCGTGCCGTGCTGCGCCAACTCAAAACAACCTGCGCGACGCTCCAGAGCTCCCGTGAAGGCGCCCTTTTCATGGCCGAATAGTTCGCTCTCCATCAGGGTCTCAGGCATGGCAGCGCAGTTGATGGCTACGAAAGGGCCCGCCCGGCGGTTGCTGAGCTGATGGATGGCTCGAGCCACGAGTTCCTTTCCAGTTCCGCTTTCCCCTGTCACCAAAACAGCGGCTTTGCTGGGAGCCACCTGTTGGATGACCTGGAAGACCTGCTGCATTTGCGGAGAGCTTCCGACCATGTTTTCGAGGAAACCGGAGTACGACAATTGCCTTTGCAGGCGGTCCGTTTCCTCAGCTAGCTGACTTTGGGCGGATGCGCGCTCAAGCAGGACACGCAGCGCCGCAGGCTGAATGGGCTTTTCGAGAAACCAGAATGCGCCCAGGTCGTGCGTAGTCTGAATGGCAGTTTCGATGTTGCCGAACGCGGTGAGAACAATGGCCGGCGGCATATTCGAATCCGCGCCGAGGCGCTTCATCAGTTCAAAGCCGTCCATCCTGGGCATCATGAGATCGGTGACGATGACGTTCGCCGAGAAGGTAGCCAGTTTCTCGAGCGCCTCCTGCCCGTCAGCCGCCGTCTCGACGTTGAATCCCCAGGCAGAAATCATCGCCCCCAGCGGGGTGCGCTGCGACTCCTCGTCGTCGACGATAAGAACGTTGCTGGCCTGGCGTGTGGACTGGTTTGCCACGGTTTTCAGTGTAACGGACTGCAATTACTGCCCGGGCCATCGCCTCGTTACCGGGCACCCCTCCGAGGATGCCGCGCTACCGGGCGTTTGCCAAAGTTCGGGCGTGAACTTATAGGGTAATCTGTTGCGGTAAATGTTGCTATTGGCCGAGGTTCTAGCGCACGCTTAGACAGTGATAGACCGTGAACGTCCCGCGCCCAGGAAAAGTGTGGACGAACCGCCGCCTTTTTTGGGGAGCTGGAACCGAGTATATGTTTGGCTTCTCACTTACCTATTCCTGCTGATTTTGGTGCTTTACCTGGTCTCCCGGCGCTTCAGGTATTGAGCAGGCGGTCTTTACTGCGGAATAGAGTTAAGTAAACAGTTGCACCTGCGCACGGTGCCCCTTGCTCAGTTTCTCGTCGCACGTGTACAGAACGGAACCGGTGATTTCAGCTAACGCGATGTAAGCAGCGTCATAAGCGGTGAAGTTGTGGCGCAATTCCCACATCCGGGTCAACAAGGGTATGTGTGAATAGCGCTCTGCGGGGAGCGATCCTAGGCCGGAGAGTAGCTGCTCGCTGCGATGGGAATCTATTCGCTGCCGCGCAACCAAGTTTCGAAGAGCACTGGCTACCTCGACATCGAGGAGATGCGGAACGATGAACGTGTCGCTGTGCTCGGCCAAATCGCGCCGGAGCGCCTCGGCCAGGGTCGCGTTTGTGAGTAGTTCCAGAACGACGGAAGCGTCGAGAACAATCAACGCGAGTCCCGTAAATCGCGAATCAGTTGGGCCGCGCTTCGTTTTAGCGGCATCGGCTTTGTCCGCCGCATCGAGTCCAGCCACTCCTGCATGCTCGGACGTTCCGCCGTACGCGCCAGTTCTCGTTTGATGTAGTCGGATAGGCTCATACTCTCGCGGGCGGCCCGGGCCTTCAGGGTGCTATGCACCTGGTCTGGAACGTCTCTGATCTGAACCATCTTTGACATGTTCTAAGTATACAAAGCATGTGCAGCACATGTCCGTTCACGTCTATTGGTTGTGAAGAGCTTGTGCGGGATCAATCCGTGCCAGGCGCAGAGCCGGAATGATGCTGGCGCCCGCGGCAACGCCGATCAGCAGCAGCGCAACGGCCACAAATGTGGAAGGATCTGTAGGCGCTACACCCCAAATCAGACTTTTAAGCAATCGCGTGGCAAACAGGGCGAGCATCATCCACAGACGACCCCGGCAACAGAGAGCGCGACCCCGGAAAGGGCGGCGGTTCGAATGATGCCATTCACCGTGGCTCCCAAAGCCAGGCGAATACCCATTTCGCGTGTCCGCTGAGCAACCGATTGAGCGATTAGGCCGTAAACACCGAGCGCGGCGAGCAGAATAGCCAAGCCGGCGAAGACGGAAAAGAGGATGGCTTCATAACGCTGCTGCTGCAACGCGGCGCCCCGGACTTGGGAGATGGTCTTGAAGGACGAGAACGGCAGGCGCGGATCGACGGAGGCAAGCGCGCGTTGCATCGCTTGCGGGAAAGCCGGGAATCGCCGTGAGTCCGGATGATCCAAACTGGAGAAAACCAGATATTCGCCATGGCGAAGATTCCGTCCGGAAATTGATCCACGGGACATAGACTTCCGGGAACTGGTCGACCGGTCCGCCGAAACCGAGACCATTTTTCTCCTGCACGTTATTGACGACGCCGATGATCTGCCAATTCTTGTTCTCGATGTTTATGGGCGTGCCAAGCGGGTCGGGCTTCGTGCGCAGATAACGGCTGAGAAACGCTTCGTTTACAACAGCGACTCGTGCAGCGTCCGCCGTGTCGGCTTCGGTGAAAAGCCGCCCCCGCAGCAGTTTCATCCGTAAGGTTTCGAACATACCAGGTGTGACGTATGTAAATTCGGTAAATCTTCTTTCGGGGGCGACCGACGATCTGCGCATCGATTCATTCAGGGGGCGGCCGTAGGGCGGCGTGAGTGCGACAGCGGCTGATTCGACTCCGGGGATTTGTTGGATCCGTTGCAGGCTTTGGCGAAACAGATGGGCACCGGCAGCAGTGGTGGAATAACGGGCGTCCGCAAGAGAAGCGGAGGCGATCACCAGGTGATTGGGATCGAAGCCAGGGCTGGCGTTAGCAATGGTTGCGAAGGTCCGGATGAGCAGTCCGGCTGCGACGACGAGGACGACCCCGAGCGCCACCTCAGCAAAGACGAGAGACTGACGTTTCCACTGACGGCGGCTGCCCGCGTTGCTGCGGCCCGCTTCGGACAGAGCCGAGCGCAGATCCACCCCACTGGCTTCGAAGGCGGGAAAAGACCGAAGATGATGCTAGTCGCCAACGAAAGGACGAGCATCATGGCCATAACCCGAAAATCGAGCGCAACGGGACCGGCAAGAGTGAATTCGCCGGGGTTTAGGCTTAATAGGCCATGCAGCGCAAGCTGGCCCACACCGAGGCCAAGAAAACCACCCACAAGGGCAAGTAACAATGCTTCGGTCAGGAGTTCAGAAAGGATGCGGGCGCGGCTTGCACCGAGAGCCAAACGGGTGGCAAGCTCATGGGAACTAGGGCCGAACGAGAAAGAAAATGCCCGCAATGTTCACGCAGCCGATGAACAGAACCAGCACGACAGCTCCCCACATGAGATGAACGCGAGAACGCAAATCGTAGGTGATGCCGCTCTGTAGAGAGATGGCGCGTTCTTCGGCTGACGTTCCGGTTGGCGCGCATGCGAGAGAGCAGTTCCTGCATGATCGCGTTCAGTTGACCGTTGGCCTGGGCGATTGTGACGCCGGGCTTGAGACGAGCGATGACACCGTAATTGTCGCCTCCGCCTTCGCCGGAAGTCAGGGCGCAGGCGTCCAGACGTCCGGAGGCGCATCGGTGCCAATCCGGCCGGAAGAGTGCGGAAACCAGGACGTGCAATACCAACGACTGATAGGGCGTGCCGCGGAGATCAATAGTTCGGCCGATGATCGACGGATCGCCGTGAAAAACTCGCTGCCAGAGAGGATAGCTGAGAATCGCGACTGAAGGGCCGCTCGGCACGTCTTCCTGCCGCGTGAATTCACGGCCGATGAGGGGCGGGATGCCGAGGACGTGGAATAAGTTCGCGCTTACGCGCTGGTTTTGGACGTATTCGACACGGTTGCCGGCAACCAGATTGATGCCGTTGCTCGCGCCGAAGACCGCACTATCCAGAAAGGAGGCGTGATCGCGGACCAGTTCCCATTGACGGCCGTCCTGACTGGTGTCTACGTGGAGGCTCCGTTCTTGCCGAAAACGGTAGTGAGCATTACGAGGCGTGCGGGTCGGGATAAGGAAGCGGTCGAAAGAAGAGCGCGTCGACGATGGTGTAGATGGCGGTGTTAGCGCCGATGCACAGAGCGAGAGTCGCGATTACAGTGATAGTGAATGCGGGGCTTTTGCGAAGCTGCCGGGCTGCGTAGCGAGGTTGTTCCAAATCGTCATACCGATCCCTCTTGGGGAATTACGAAGGGCCGAA
>CAWKHS010000029.1:0-16456 GCA_963849445.1 uncultured Acidobacteriaceae bacterium
AGGTGAATCCGGCGGATGCGACGGAGTATTTCTATCGCGGCAGTTGGAAGAAGTTCGAAACCGAGCACCAGCCGGTAGATGTGAAAGGCGAAGGACGCCGCGAGGTGGAGCTGAAGTATACCGTGCATGGCCCGGTGATTTATGAGGATGACGGTCGGCATCGCGCGTACGCCTTACGTTGGGTGGGGACGCAGCCGGGAGGTGCTGGCTATTTGCCGGCCTTGAAGCTGGCGCGTGCGCAAAATTGGAAGGAGTTTCGCGCCGATGTAGCGACTTATAAGATTCCGTCAGAGAACCTGGTATACGCGGACCGGCAGGGCAACATCGGCTGGATTGCCGCAGGGCAAGCGCCCATTCGCAACGGATGGTCGGGATTGTTTCCGGTTCCGGGCGATTCGGGACAGTACGAGTGGTCGGGCTTTTTGCCTGTTACGGACAATCCGGCGGCTTACAACCCGGCCCGGCACTTTGTAGCGACTGCGAATCACAACATTCTGCCGCCGGGTTATCCGTACGCACTGAATTATGCGTGGGCGTCGCCGACACGCTACAACCGCATTGTGGAGATGCTGACGACTGGGCGGAAGTTCGATGTAAATGACTTTGAGCGGATGCAGCAGGATACAGTTTCCCTTCCCGCGCGGGATTTCGTGGCCGTGTTGAAAGATTGGCATCCGGCGGAAAAGACGGCCGCAGCGCGAGTGCGCACGGAATTGCTGAACTGGGATTGCAACGTCGCGATGGACTCGAAGGCGGCATTGCTTTACGAAGTTTGGATCGAGCATCTGCATGCGGCCATAATTCCGCCAGGAATTGCTTCAACGAGACTGGCGCCGGAAGTTCTGTTGAATGAAATAACGTCCAATGCCGAGCGAGATGCGCTGTTGCAGAAGACGCTGGAGGCGAGTCTGGCGGAGATTCGCGAACGCTTGGGCCGGATCGCCCGGTTCCCTTGAGAGCGAGTGGAAATGGGGCAACCTGCACAAGGTGTATTTTCGGCATCCCCTCGGCCTCAAGAGTTTCGATCTGCCTGCGCATGCGCGGCCGGGGGACGCCTATACAGTCAATGCGACAGGTGGGCCGAATTACACGCAGACGCATGGCGCGAGCTATCGCGAGGTGCTGGATGTGAGCGACTGGGATCGTTCGGTGATGACGAATGTGCCGGGCGAGTCGGGTATTCCGGGAAACCGGCACTACGGCGACCTGATTCAGGGCTGGGCGGAGGGACAGTATCACCCGATGCCCTATTCGCGGAAGGCCGTTGAAGCGGCGGCGGAAGAGAGATTGTTCTTGGAGCCGTCCCGGTAAGGACGCTACGTATGGGGCAAGCCGCAAATTTAGTTCTCGCCTCATGGGCCATCCTCTACGAAATTGCTGGTTCTGCAGCGGGTGCGCTGACGGGATTGCAGTTTGTGGTGATTACGCTGATCTCGCAGAGGAGAGCGACCGGGACGATGCACGAGATTCGTGCGTTCGGCACTCCAACGGTGGTTCACTTTTGCGTCTCTCTGCTGATTGCAGCCACCATGAGCGCGCCCTGGCAAGTGTTGACAGATCTTGGAATTTGCATAGGCGCTTACGGCACAGCGGGAATTCTGTATTCGCTTCAAGTTCTCTCCCACGCGCGAAAAGCGGATTACAACCCGGATGCCGAAGACTGGTTGTGGTACACAGTCATTCCAATGGCGGCGTACACAGCGTTGATCGCGGCGGGTATTTTGTTTTGGTGGCGTCCCATGTGGGCCCTGGTGATTATCGCTGTCACGGATTTTGTGTTCTTGTTTGTTGGCATTCACAATGCGTGGGACACGGTTACGTACGTGGCCATGCGGCAAGCCACGGAGAAGCAGGACACGGAGAAGCAAGAATAGACCGGCCGCGCTGCGGAGACTTCGACGAGCGGTACCGCACACTAATAAGGTGATCAACGATCTCTGGTACAAGAACGCGATCGTGTACTGCCTTTCCGTTGCGACCTTCATGGATTCGGATGGGGACGGCGTTGGGGACTTCAAGGGGCTGATGCGGAGATTGGATTACCTGCAGGGGCTCGGGGTGACGGCGCTGTGGCTGATGCCGTTCCAACCATCGCCCGGGCGCGATGACGGCTACGATATCGCGGATTACTACGGCGTCGATCCGAGATACGGCACGCTCGGTGACTTCGTGGAATTTACAAAGGCGTGCGAGCAGCGCGGCATGCGCATTCTGATCGATCTGGTGGTGAACCACACGTCGAACGAGCACGCGTGGTTTCGCGAGGCACGGCGCGACCCGGAATCGAAGTACCGGGATTGGTATGTGTGGTCGAAGAAGAAGCCGAAGAACGCGAAAGATGGCGTCGTGTTCCCGGGCGTGCAGAAGTCGACGTGGAACTATGACGACATTGCGAAATGCTGGTACTTCCATCGCTTTTACGAGTTCCAGCCGGACTTGAACACCAGCCACCCCGAAGTGCAGGCGGAAATTCTGAAGATCATGGGGTTTTGGATCCAGTTGGGAGTATCCGGATTTCGTATGGATGCAGTGCCGTTTGTGATTGCGGAGAAGGGGCCAGACATCACAGAGCCGATTGAACAGTACGAGATGCTGCGCGAGTTCCGGGAGTTTTTGAGCTGGCGTGAGGGAGAGGCCGTGGTCTTGGCCGAGGCAAACGTCTTGCCGCAGACCGACATGGAGTATTTCGGCGCGAACGGTGAACGGCTCCACATGATGTTCAATTTTCACGTCAATCAGAATCTGTTCTACGCGCTGGCTACGGCTGATAGCAGGCCGCTGGGAAAGGCGCTGAAGGCGACGAAAGGGCGGCCGGCCACCGCGCAATGGGGACAGTTTCTGCGGAACCACGATGAACTGGACTTGGGGCGTTTGACGGACGAGCAGCGGCAGGCAGTGTTTGCTGAGTTCGCACCTGAAGCCAACATGCAGCTGTATGAGCGAGGCATCCGGCGCCGATTGGCTCCCATGCTGAAAGGGGACCGGCGGAGACTGGAGCTTGCGTACAGCCTGATGATGACGTTGCCGGGCACGCCGGTTCTTCGGTATGGCGATGAGATTGGCATGGGTGACGATTTAGAACTGCCCGAGCGGCAGGCGGCGCGCACACCCATGCAATGGTCAACGGAAGCGCAAGGAGGGTTCACGTCCGCGCGCAAGGCAGTGGTGCCGGTGATCCGGCGTGGCGCATACAGCTACGAACACGTGAACGTGGCCGACCAGCGGCGGGATAAGGATTCCTTGTTGAACTGGATGGAACGCATTATCCGAATGCGCAAGGAAGTTCCGGAGATCGCGTGGGGAGATTTTGAGGTTCTGCGCACGGCCGCGCAGGTGCTTGCCATTCGCTATGACTGGCGCGGGAATTCAGTGGTGCTGGTCCACAATTTAAGCGCGAATCCGTGTGAGATCTGCCTGGGGGTCGGCTTGGAGGGCGAAGATACCCTCCGGCTGGTCAATCTGCTTTCGAGCGATCACAGCGTGGCGGATGAATCGGGGAAGCACCGCGTCATGCTGGAGCCTTACGGGTATAGGTGGTATCGCGCTGGAGGGTTGAATTACGTGCTGAACCGGAGGGAGGTCTGATGCTTTCGGCCGTGGCTATTGTACGCGCACCGTCACGGATTCGGACTTCTTGTTCCCCTTGGCGTCTTGCGCCGTGATCGTATACGTGGTGGTCTTTTTGGGTGCAATTTCCAGGCAGTGATGATAGGAGGGCTTGATGTCCTCCGCTACCGGTGGCTCCAGCTTGACAGCCGTCGCGTTCACCACTCCATAGCAAAGCTCCGTCGATTGGCCGGCATGCAGCACGCCGCTATCTGCCCCAAAAGTCGAGAAACTAACCTCGCCGGAGCCATAGATCAGGTCGGCCACCCGCTTGCGTTCCGCTTCCTTTTTCGCTTCAATCGCGGCCTGCGCTTCGCGGTCGCTCTCGTGGCGAGAGTAGAATGTCCAAGCCACATAGAGCGCAGCCAGAATCAGTAGGACAGTTGTATAAGGAAGGACAGCCCGCAGACCGCGGCGTTGCGGTTGCGGCGTTTCGTCAGGAGCATCTGTTAAAGCCATGAGACTCCTTTTAGACCGTCGCGGGTATCATGAATGTTTCCATCCGTCTTTCTGAGACACTTTGGCCTTCCGATACCTGTTGTTCAATAAGCCATACGACGTATTGAGCCAATTTACTGCCGGTACGGCTCAAACGGATTCCAAGACACTGGCTGATTTTATCCCTGTTCCAAATGTCTACCCTGCCGGGCGTCTGGATCGGGACAGTGAAGGCTTGCTGCTGCTGACTGACGATGGCGAATTCCAGCATCGCATAGCGAACCCGCGCTATGCGCATCCGCGCACATATTGGGCGCAAGTGGAAGGGGTGATTACGGCGGAGGCGCTCGCGCAACTTAAGAGCGGCGTGGTGATTCAGGGTTATCGAACAAAACCGGCAAAAGCACGCGCCATGTTTGAGCCCGAACTGGCGCCGCGGATTCCGCCTGTTCGTTTTCGAAAGAGCATTCCGACATCCTGGCTGGAACTGACTCTGACGGAGGGCCGCAACCGCCAGGTTCGGCGCATGACGGCCGCAGTCGGTCTTCCAACGCTTCGACTGGTGCGCGCCGCAATCGGGGATCTCACGTTAGATGGACTGGCGCCGGGCCAGTGGCGCGATCTAAAGAAGAGTGAAGTGGAAGCCGTTAAGGTTCGACATTGAGCTCGATAAAGGACGCGGCATCGGGTGAGCGATAAATTCTTTCGGTCTGCGGGACGAAGTCCGACGGCTTTGCATTCGGAACGTCCGTGAACGTTTGAGGATTTCGGTCTACCAGCGGAAACCAGGAGCTCTGGATCTGCACCATGATGCGGTGGCCCTTCTCGAAGCAGTGATAGACATCGGGCATCGTAAAATGGATTTGCTGGATTTCACCCGGGTGAAACGGTTCGGGATGTTCGAAGCTGTGGCGGAACTTACCGCGAAACGGCTCGCCGCGCACCAGTTGCTCATAACCGCTCAGCACCCCGCCGGCTTCCGCCGGGTAGACGTCGATCAACTTGACGACGAAGTCCGCATCGGAGCCGGTTGTCGAGACGAATAAGGTAGGTGAAATGGGACCCGCGACTGTGAGTTCGTCCGTTAATGGCGCGGTTTGATAAGTGAGCACATCGGGCCGGGTGCCTGCGAAGCGCTGATCCGCATCCATATATTCGACCTTCATATAAAGCGTAGGTTTATTGAAAAACGGGACCGGATTGGCCGGATCGCTTGTGTATTGGTCAAACGCTGAGCGGCCATCCCTTGGCGCTTCGCTGCTGAGTTCGCCTGCGGCATGAAGATAGAACCTCCGCGCCTTCGCGTCGTCCGGCGGCCACTGATCTTTTTTCTGCCAGACGTTTTTTCCGGTTTCAAAGACGTAGGCCTTCGGCAGTTCCGGATCGGGAGCGCCTTTCAAGTAATGGCGGAAGAAGGGAAGTAGAATTTCATCCAGAAAGAATGGCGACGTGTCCTTGCCCCAGGTGATATCGCCGAGTTTGTCGCCGTTTCGCCCGAGCCATCCACCGTGCACCCACGGACCCATCACCAGATGGTCCCGGGTTGACGGGCGATTGCGTGCCAATGGTGCGAAACGTCTTGAGCGTCCCGCCCAGATCCTCCGCGTCAAACCAGCCTCCGACAACTAGGACGGCCGGTTTGATGTTCTTCAAGTGCGGCAGAATGTCGCGTGTCTTCCAAAAGCTGTCGTAATTCGGATGTTCGATTACATCGGTCCAGTATGGGTTCTTGTACTTAAAATATTCGTTGTTCGAATTCGCCAGCGGACCCATCTTGAGAAAGAACTGGTACCCGTCTTTAGTCCCGTAGTTGAAATGCATATCGTCATCGGGTGTCGGCGCCGGGTTGTGCTGTTTGCCGAACACTGTATAAAAGCTGAAGTTCGCCAATAGGAAAAATGCGCCATTATGGTACGCATCGTCGCCCATGTACAGATCGGCGATGGGCGCTTCGGGCGAGGCCGCCACGAGCGCCGGATGAGCGTTGATCAAACCGGCGCTGGTATAAAAGCCTGGATAAGACGTCCCAAGCAGGCCCACCTTTCCGTTGTTATTCGGCACGTTCTTGAGCAGCCACTCGATACTGTCGTATGTGTCCGTGCTCTCGTCTGTCCCACGGCCTTCTTCCGGCTTCATCTCTACGAATTCACCTTCCGACATGAACCGGCCTCGGGCGTCCTGATACACGAAAATGAATCCGTCTTGAGCAAACTTCGTGGAGGGGCCGAGGCGTTCGGGATAAGCATCGGGGCTGTAGGGGTCAACTCCATAGGGCGTGCGGGTCATAAGAATCGGATACTTCGTCGTTGTATCTCTCGGCGCGTACACGATCGTGAACAGGCGCACACCATCGCGCATGGGAATGCGGAACTCCTGCTTCGTGTAATGCGCTTTGATGTCGAACTTCTCAGCCGGAACGGCAGCATTGCTGCAAACAATGAGGGCGAGGAACGGAAGCAAACGCCAGAAAGCCATGAAGAACTATCGTAATCGCAAGCCCGCTATACTGGCAAAGAAACGGCGAACCTCAGCAAGAGAGCGAACGAGATATCGTGCTCGACACCGAGAACCAATTAGCGCGGCTGAAAGAGCGAATCGCAGCGGTTGAGCGCAGGTTCGCAACGAAAGAGTTTCCAAAGCCTCCGGTCATTCAGGCAGAGGACCTTTGCTCGCGCAGCTACATCGAAGAATGGTCGGAAGGCCAGGTCGTGGCGAATGACTACGGATTTCATTTCCAGACGGAGCGGCTGTACCCCGCGCACCGGCAACACGGGTCCGCGGACATCGGCGCACTGGCCGATTTGCCGCATTGTTTGCTAGACGCGCTCAGCGAAAACGAGATTGCGTCTTCCGCTCCGCAGCGTTGGGCTTTTCTCGACACCGAGACCACTGGCTTGGCGGGGGGCTCCGGTACCTACGCGTTTCTGATCGGAGTGGGGCGCATTACTTCGGAAGGTTTCAGGGTGCGGCAATTCTTCATGCGCGAGTACGCGGAAGAACGAAGCTTGTTGGCGGCTCTCAATGAACACCTGGCGGACTTCGACGTACTGATTACGTATAACGGCAAGAGCTACGACCAGCCGCTGCTTGAGACTCGTTATCGCATGACGCGCCACAAGCCGCCGTTCTCCTCGCTACGGCATTTGGATCTATTGCATGGCGCGCGCAGGCTGTGGAAGCTGCGTCTCGAGAGCTGCCGGTTGATGCAGTTGGAGCAACAGATCCTGGGAGTGTATCGCGAAGGCGATTTGCCGGGCGAGATGATCCCGTATGTCTACTTCGAGTACCTGCGTTCCAAAGAGGCGCAGCGGCTGCAGCCGATCTTTCATCACAATGCAATCGACATACTGACGCTGGCTTGTCTTACTGCCATTGTTCCGGCCGCGTTTCGCAGTACGGATTCGGAATCGCTGGCTAGAGTCGGAGTGAAGCGCGGCGAGGATCTGGCGGGTATCGCGCGCTGGCTGCTGGCTGCCCAGGAATATGAGCAAGCCTGTGAGCTTTTCAAACGCGCCGTGGACGCCGGGTTGCCTGATAGGCTGCTGTTTCGTGCGCTTGTGGGACATCGCGCTGCTCGAAAAGAAACTGGAGCGCCCCCACGCGGCTTTGCAGGTGTTGACCGAACTAGCTGGTTGCCCAAACGAGTACCGTGTCTGCGCTCTCGAAGAGCTCGCGAAATTTTACGAACATGAAGAGCGCAATTACGGCATTGCGCTCGAGTTTACGAAGCAGGCAATCGCGCATGAGCCGTCACCCGCCCTCGATCATCGAATGGCGCGCCTGGAGCGGCGCTTAGCCAAACCGCGCGCCCGGCGCTTACTTTAGGCTGACTTGATCTCCGTCCAATAGCGGTCCCGCAATCGTTGGGCCGGTCCGGGCAGAGCTTTGAACCATTCTCCCCGTGACAGAATTTCGCGCGTAGGATAAAGCACGGTATTGTCACGCTGCGCGACGGGCAATAGTGCCCGTGCGGCTGCATTGGCTGTAGCTGTTCGCATTTCCATGGCGATATCAGCGGCAACTTTCGCTTCGAGGAGGTAATTCAAGAAATCGTAAGCCAGGTCCTTATGCTTGCTCTCGCGCAGGATGGCGGCGTTATCGGCGTAGAGAGCGAAACCTTCCGCCGGAAATGAGAAAGCAAGGTTTGGTGAGTTATCCATCGCGACCTGCGCGACCTGAGCCCACATCTGGGCCACCAGCACGTCTCCTGTGATCAGTTGGTCGCGAACTTCTTCACTGATGTAGGCGCGCAGCAACGGCTTCTGCCGAATCGCCAGATCGCGCGCCGCGCGCAGTTGCTGCGGATCGGTGGAGTTGATCGAGCAGTGCAGAACCTTCAGACAAGCGCCGAACACCTCGGCGGGATCGTCCAGCATCGTGAGGCGACGCGAATAGGAATCCGTCCAAAGATCGGCCCAGGCGAGGGGCGGGCGTGAGACTGTTTTCGAATAAGCAATGCCGGTGGCGCTGTGCATGTAGGGTACGCAATAGTTGAGATGCGGATCCCATTCCGGAGATTGAAAGCGCGGCTCCAAATTCCTGAGATTGCCCAGCCGCTTGTGCTCCAGGTGCTCGAGCAAGCTTAAATCGCGCATGGGCTGAATAAAACTGTTGGATGGGAAGACCACATCCCACCCGGAGTTGCCGCTCATTACTTTGGCAAGCATCTCTTCGGCGCTCCCGTATGTGGCGTAACGTACCCGGCAATTAAACTCGCGCTCGAACGTGGGAAGGGTGGTGCTCGCGACGTAATTTTCCCAGTTGTACACATTGAGTCGCCTGCGACGCCCCGAGGTGCAGCCCACTGCCGCTCCGGTGACGCCCATCAGAAATAGCCGGCGATTCAAGCGGCGCGGGCCTCTGTGCCGGAGCTTTGTTCGAGGCGACCTGCCAGCAAAATCAAGATCCCTAAGGCGACCGTGATCATGACAGACAGAGCATTCACTTCCGGGCTGACGCCGCGCCGCGCCATGCCGTAGATCACCATTGGCAAGGTTTCAGAGTTCACACCGGCGACCAAGCTGGTAATGACGTAATCGTCAAAGGAAACGGTGAAGCAGAGCAGGGCAGCGGCGGCGATCCCCGGCAAGAGCATGGGAACGGTCACGTGACGGAAAACTTGCCACTCCGTCGCGCCCAGATCGAGCGCAGCTTCTTCCAGCGATACATCAAAAGTGCGCAAGCGTGCTAAGACGACGAGAACGACGTATACGAGCGAAAACGAGATGTGCGCCAGGATGACGGTATGCATCCCGAGTTGCACATGCAAATAGCGGAAGATCCATTCGTAGAATGCGAGCAGCGAAACGCCGGTCACAATTTCGGGAGTCAGGAGCGAAAGATAGAGTGAGGTCGTGAAAAGCGGCGAGCGCCTCTTCCACAGAGCGTAAGCGGCGAGCGTGCCTAAGATGGTGGAAACGATGGTTGCCGTAAACGCAATGATGAGGCTGTTCATGGTCGAATCCAGTAGCGCCTGCGTCGTGGAAAATTTGTGCGTACCAGCTCCACGTGAAGCCATGCCAGACCGCGATTTTCGAAGAGTTCACGCTGAAGATGGCGAGAACAGCCAAAGGCGCGTACAAAAACAGGTACACCGCCGCCGCGTAGAGGCCCAGGGTGCGTTTCACAGCAACTCCTCATGCTTGTGCCTCAGCAAGCGAGTGACGGCTACAACGATCAGCATGACGATCAGCGACAAGGCTGCGCCGAACGGCCAATCGCGCGCTGTCGTGAACTGATTTTGCACCAGGTTGCCAAGCATCACCGTCTTGCCGCCGCCCATCAGATCGGGCGTCAGATAGGCGCCGAAGCACGGGACGAAAACCAATAGACAACCAGCAATCATTCCGGGCTTGCTGAGCGGCACGACAACCCGCCAAATCGCGGTGCCGGGTGAGGCGCCAAGATCTTCCGCCGCTTCGAGCAGCATGGGATCCAGCTTTTCGAGAGTCGCATAGAGCGGTAGCACCATAAACGGCAAATAGCCGTAGACCAGGCCGAGAATGACCGAGCCTGTATTGAAAAGGAGCGGTAGCGGCTCACGAATCAGATGCATTGCCTGCAGCGCACTGTTGATGAGGCCGGTATCGCGGAGCAGGAACATCCAGGCATAAATGCGAATCAGAAAGCTGGTCCAGAACGGCAGCATCACCAGATTCAGGAGGAGCGTTTTGTGGCGGGGCGAACGCGAGATGTAGAGGGCCAGAGGAAATCCAAGCAGGAGGCAAAAAGCGGTGGAGAGCGCCGCAATCCAAACGGAGCGCCAGAAGATGGTTGCGTACAGGGCATCGAATACCCGGGTGTAGTTTTCAGCCGTCCACGGCAGCATTGCGCCGCCATACGCGCCCCGCGTCAGCACGCTATAGGCGAACACAATCAGCAGCGGCAGAAAAAATAGGCCAATCATGACCGTAGCAGCAGGTGCGAGGAATATTCCACGTAGCCGGTTCATTGACGCTTTTAGGAGTTTGCGGGGCGCATCTCGTCCGCCACGTGCCACCACATATGAACCGGCTGGCCAACGTCAAAAGAAAGCTGCTGTTCGCTGCATTCGGCAGTGCAATCGACACCCTCCGTTGATTGCGCGTGCACCCGAACACAATTGCCCAGAAAAGTGATGTTTTGCACGATGCCTTGCAACGATGGCACTCCTGGGGGAGCACCTTCTTTCGATAATGGACGGCTTCCGGGCGCACGCCGACTCCGTCGATCCAATTCACTTCACCCAGGAAATCGGCCACGAAACGTGACGCGGGCTGGCGATACAGTTCACGGGGCGTGCCGGTCTGCTCCAGTCTGCCGGCGTTCATCACGGCCAGGCGATCGGACATGGAAAGAGCTTCCTCCTGATCGTGCGTTATGAACAAAAAGGCGATTCCAACGCGCCGTTGAACGTCCTTCAGCTCCTTGCGCATCTGCTTTCGCAGCTTAGGATCGAGTGCCGAAAGCGGTTCGTCGAGCAAGAGCATCTGCGGCTCCAAAATGAGGGATCGCGCCACCGCGACGCGCTGCCTCTCCCCACCGGAAATCTGGTTGGGCAAGCGCGACTCCTTCCCTGAGAGTTGCACCAGCTCCAGCGTACGGTTCACGCGCTCGCGGATATCGCTTTTGGAGAGTCCGCCGCGCCGCTCGAGTCCGAAGGCGACATTTTGGCCGACGGTGAGATGAGGAAACAAGGCATAGTTTTGAAACACAGTGCTGACGTTACGCCGGTAAGGCGGTCGCCCGGCAATGGAACTTCCGTTCAGCAGAATCTCGCCCGAAGTAGGACTTTCGAAACCGGCGATCAAGCGTAAGGTGGTGGTCTTGCCGCACCCGGACGGGCCGACCAATCCAAAGAATTCGCCGCGCTTGATGGCGAACGAAATTCCGGTCACGGCCTGATGCGTTGGAAAATGCTTGGTGAGAGCCCGAAGCTCCAGGACCGTGTCCACGTTCGAAATATCATCCTAACGTGCGGCACGGAAGTGTACGTCATCCGCACTGAAACAATTCCCAGTCGCGAGCGGTCCCACAAGAAGACTGCATGCGTTGTTCGACAACCACGCTCGTGACACTCTATTTGCCGTTCTTGAGCTGGCCGGCCCTATTGGCGCAGACGGCCGCCACCCAGCCACCCGCTACCATGACGAAAATGTTGGTTCGCTTAAGCGGTCCGGGGATCAAGCCGAAGTCCCATTCGGCTCTGCCCAGGACGATTTATTGCGCCGGTCCGCATTACGCCCGGATCGAAGACCCGCCCGACTCCCGCCAGCAGCTTGAGAAAGTCACAATCATCGCCGAGCCCGACGCCTACAGCTTCAACCTGCTCGACAAAACAGGCACCCACGCCATAGATCAGGGCGGCCCCAACGATCTGCATCTGCCCATTGTTCTTCCGTTCGACCCGAAGCATCAGCTACCTACTCTGGACCGTCTGGAGTTTGGCAGCGAGTTCGAATTCTTCGAGCAAGCGGGCGCCACAAAGGAAGCGGGGCCGATTATCAATGCGAAACCGACCGACGCCTACGTGATTGAACAGCCAAGCGGTCCGGCGACTTTGGTTGTGAAAGCCGGCACGGAAATCCCGATCGAACTGAGTTGGCACATGCCGGAAGGAAAGTACTCTTACGAGTACACCAGCTACGAAGACCTGCCCTTCGATCCGCAACTGTTCACGAAGCCGGCGGGCGTGAAGCTGAAGGAAATGCCAGCCGACAACACTCCTGGAAAAGAGCCGGGATAAGAAGCCGGACCGAGGGGGATCGCGTGTTGCTGTTTCAGCGGCGCCAACATCTAACCGGTAATGGATGACAGCATTTCTTATCGAACTCTGGGACGCACGGGAGAGAAGGTTTCCTGCATCGGCATGGGCGGTTATCACCTCGGCCGGCCCAGTATCAGTGAAGCCGAAGCGATCAAACTGATCCACGCCGGTATCGATCGCGGCATCAACTTTCTGGATAATTCGTGGGATTACAACGAAGGCGATAGCGAAAAGCGCATGGGTAAGGCGCTCAAGCAGAGCGGTTACCGGCAGCGCGCGTTCCTCATGACGAAGATCGACGGACGTACGAAACAGGCTGCCGCCAAGCAAATTGATGAGTCCCTCAAACGTTTGCACGTACATCACGTTGATTTGCTGCAGTTCCACGAGATCGTGCGTTTCGATGACGCGGATCGCATCTTTGACGAGGAGGGCGCAATTGAAGCCGTTGTGGCAGCTCAGAAAGCTGGAAAAACTCGCTTCATC
Organism: uncultured Acidobacteriaceae bacterium; assembly: GCA_963849445.1. Lineage (GTDB taxonomy): Bacteria > Acidobacteriota > Terriglobia > Bryobacterales > Bryobacteraceae > Bog-105. The sequence goes on from CAWKHS010000029.1 coordinate 12,776, forward strand.
GGTTTCACAGGCCACAAGGATCCGCATATCCATCTCTACATGCTCGAAGTGGGAGATCAACACGGTTTTCAGTTCGACGCTGTGCAGATGCCCATCAACGTGATGGATGCGCATTTCCGCAGCTTCGAACAGCGCGTCTTGCCGGAGTTGCTGAAACGCAAGATTGGGGTTCTGGGAATGAAGAGCATGGGCGACACCATGCTTCTGAAGAGTGGCATCGTGAGCCCGATGGAATGCCTGCATTACGCACTTAGCCGCCCCGTTTCCGTGGTGATTACCGGCATCGACAAACCGGAGCTGCTGGATCAGGCCTTCGAGGCGGCGAACACTTACCGAGACTTCACGCCGGAACAGATCGACGCGCTGCTAGCCCGCACTGCGCCCGCGGCCAAGCAAGGCAAATGGGAACTGTTCAAGACCAGTACGCGTTCGATAGTACGTCGATGCATCCGGAATGGCTGGGCGGCGATAGTCCGCACGTCGAAGCGGTCGCGCCGATGTAGGACTCCCGGCAGGGCGAAACTGTTGGATCATCACTCCTACAGCGGAAGACAGTACGCCATCCGCCTAGACTCGTCCTCGGTCCGCGCAGCGGGTTACCCGTTCTGTTAAACCAACCGGCTCTTAGATAACATTCTTTAGAGGCTCGTTCATCACCATCATGATGGTTTCAACTACCCGGACGACGTTGTCCTGGAGGCGAATCCTTACGGCCGCTCTTATTGTGTCTGCATTTACAACGTTGAGCTTTCTCCTGCGGGCAACGGCATGCGGGCGATCGATCTTCATGAGCTTCTGCTGTTCTTCCTCTCGTTTGTATCGCTTACGGCTGGCCGGCTGTACTCGTGTTCCTATCGCTGGGTGTCCCTACCTTGTACTGGTTAAATCGCGTGGGGCGACTGGGCCTCACATCCTGTGTGATCGCCGGGGCGGCGTTTACTGCGTTACCCTGGGTTGCCCTGCAAATTATCCTTCGGCCAGAACGGTTGAGATTTCTTCAGATGGCTCCTTTTTTTGCAGTGATTGGAATCGGCAACGGTATTCTGACCTGGCTTGTCGTAGTTCGGTCTCATGCGGCTGTAAGGAGTGGACTGACATTCTGCTGGATGACTCGGTGCATGTGTGGCGCCAACTCCGCCTTTCCACCTGTCATCGAGGCTGGCTGAAGACTTGTTCTTCCATACCCGTGCTTCGGCGATGCGCTTAAATAACCGCAGGAAAACTCGCTCTGCTACGCTGAGTCGGAATGTTGGTTCGCCGCCTCGCATTATTTGCAACAACTTTACTCTGCGCCGTTGAAGCCCCCGGCCTCTTATCCGCGCCAAACGCGCCGAAGCCGAAGCTCGTTGTCGCCATATCATCGACCAATTTCGCTACGATTACCTGACTCGTTTTCGGGCCGATTATCACGGCGGATTGGATCAGTTGATGACGCACGGCGCCGATTTCAGCAACGCTTTCTATGCTCAAGTGCCGACTGTGACCGCCGTCGGCCATAGCATTTTCATGTCCGGCGCCATGCCCGCCGTAAGCGGGATCGTGTCCAACGCTTGGTATGACCGTGACAATTCGAAAGTCGTGACCAGCGTCTGCGATTGGGACAAAAAAACTGTCGGGGGACATCAGGAACAAGCCGGCCAGCGCTGTACCGATGCCGATCCTGCGTCTCCCCGTCGTCTCCTGGTCAGTACGGTAGGCGATGAGCTACGGACGGCCGATCGCGAATCGAAGGTGATCGGCATTTCCATCAAGGCGCGAGGCGCCATCCTGCCCTCCGGGCATCGCGCGGCGGGAGCTTACTGGTTTGATGACGTGACAGGCGACTTCGTCAGCAGTACCTTCTATATGAACGATCTGCCTAGCTGGGCGAAAGCGTTCAACCAACAAAAGCTTGCCGCCGAATATATCAATCGCAAGTGGGAGAAGTTTCCGCAATGGACTTTGTGGCTGCGAAAGACAGCGCCACTCCCTATGCCAAACTGCCGGCGAGCCCGTGGGGCAATGAGTTGATAGAGCGTTTCGCTGAAGAGGCGATCACAGGCGAGCAACTTGGGCAGCGCGGTCACACGGACCTGCTGACGTTTCCTTTTCCTCAAACGATTACGTGGGACATCGCGTCGGCCCGGATGCGCCCGAGGTTCGCGATATGGCGATCCGCACGGACCAGGTGCTCGCAAAGCTTTTCCAATCGATTGATCGAGAGGTCGGGATGAAGAATGTTGTCATGTTCTTTCCGCGGATCACGGAGTGGCCGCCACCCCGCAACAGGACAAGCTGGACAAGATGCCCGGAGGGTATATCGGCAAAGGCATCCAGGAGACCGTCGAGTCCGCGTTCAATCAGCGTTTCGGGAAAGCAAAGTGGCTGATCCCGGGCGCTAGTGAAACAGGTCTGTATTTCGACCGGAAAGCTTTAAAAAACGCCCGGAATGCCGATGGTAAGCCGGTGGATGACGAACATGTATACGCTGCCGCTAAGGGGGCACTTTTATCTGCTCCGCAGCTCCACGTGTCCCGCGTTTACTCACGAGAGCAACTGGACAACGGTATCGAAGGCGATTTCATCGCGCGCGCCGAAATGAATGGGTATTATCCGCGGCGCAGTCCGGACCTGTCGCTGGTCTTTGAGCCTGGAACATCCTGGGCAGCGGCAGCGGCACGACTCATTTTTCGCCATACGCGTATGACCGCCACGTACCGGTGCTGTTCATGGGCCCCGGAATCAAATCCGGACGCTATGACGAGACCATCGCGCCAAACGACATCGCGCCGACACTTGCCACTATGCTGGCCATACAAACGCCCAGCGGTTCATCCGGCCGCGTGCTGAGTGAGATTCTCCTGCACTGAGAATGGCTCTTCGCTCAGGATGGCTACCGAGTCCGCCGGCAGTTCGATGAGGCCCGGCCGCAGTTGCCATCCTCCTTCGGAACGTAAAACGTTCTTCGCGCTGCCGCTGATCGGGACGGGGCAATCTGGACCCAAATTGCAGACGATTTCCATACCGTCGCGGTTCACCACCAGCCATTTCGCGCGTTCATCGAATTTTACCGATAGAAGGTGCAAGCGTCCGTCCGTCATGCGCGCCCGTTGTCCGGCGCAATGAAATCAGCTTCTTGTGCCAGTCGCAGCAGGGACGCGTGCGGTTCTTCGTTTGCTTCGTTCCAAGGCAGCTTCGATTGTTCGAAGGTCGAGACGTTCTGCGGATCCGGGACTTCGATCCGGATTCCATCCGAAAGCGCCGAATTCGTTCTTCCGGCCTTCAGAGACCTCTTCTTGCCTAATTCGGGGTCGTGTTGTGAGAAGTAGAGAAAGGGCGACGACGCGCCAAACTCCTCGGCCTTGAAACAGCATCGGTACGAATGGAGAAGTCAGTACCAGCGCGGCTGCAATTTTCTGACGCCCCAAGCTGACCAGGCGGCTCAAACGCTCGCCTCGCGCTCGGTTACCGATTTGATCGTGATTTTGGGCGAACACCACAAAACGGTCACCCGGTAAATCGTCAATCGGTCTACCGTGAGCCCGATCTCGATGCGCTGAATAGTTGCCGTCGTAGACGTAGGCGTGCTGCAGGGATTTGGCCAAATGCTCCAGTAGACCGAAGTCCTCGTAATACACCGTTTCGCTCACCCGTCAATATGCCGGTGTAGGGCATGATGAAACTCGTCGTTCCAATGCGCGT
>CAWKHS010000030.1:0-36501 GCA_963849445.1 uncultured Acidobacteriaceae bacterium
GGCACAGTTGGCCTCCACTTTTGAAGGTCGTCATTGATCCGCGGTTTCGACTTGCACCGCGCGGGTTGACGTGCGAACAACTCGGCTTCCGGGAGATCATTCATGTGTGACGGCGCACTGCAGAGGTTCCGAACGGCCGGGGCCCCAATTCGATGCGGCGCCTAAACGAGGGATTTCTGCAATAAATTGCTGATACGCCCGTTTGCTTGAGGTCGGCATTGCGGCGAATCGGGGCGGCCCATTGACAATCCGAAAAAATTCTCCTTTTCTCCGCTTCTCAACAACTTAAATCCAAAACCCGCGCATCGGCAATCCAATGCATTCGCAGCTCATGCTAATTTCCAATCGGGCGAGAACGCCACTACAGCGTTTCTCGCCCTAACCATTTCAGGAGGCAACGATATGACCCCTCGTCAAGCCCGCAGAGAGCGCCGCGAAGCCGAGCGCAAAGCGAAAAAGCTGGAGCTGAAAAAAAGCCGCTTGGCAGAAAATGATCCGCTCGCCGCGCCGGAAGCCTATCCCGAGATCCAGCCGCGCTGGAATCCCGAACTGGAGGACGAGTTTCCCCGTGAAGAACAAATCCGCAATAACGCTATCGCCGATCGCATCTCGCTTCAAGCCGGCCTCCCCATTCCGCCTCCCGGTCCGTCGCCCCGTCCGTTTTCCTCCCTCGAAGAGATGCGCGAGCACTACCTCGCCAAAAGAAATGCAGCCTCTCGAGCGGACGAATACGTCGGTGCCGCCCAGACCGCGGAGCCAATCGAACCTCCCGCGGAAAATCACTTCGCTTCGCAAAACTTCGCTCCACTCGAAATCCTGCGCCCGGACGCGGACCTGAACGAGTGGTTCGAAAGCGCGCGCCAAAGCTTCCTTCCCGCAGACGATCCCGCCGATCCCGCCGCACCCGAGATTGGCTTCGTTTCGCAAAACGGCCCCGCATCCACCAAACCCGCCGAAACCAACCGCGCCGCCATCAACCGCGCCAACGCCCAATTCTCTAGCGGTCCAAAAAGTCCGAACGGAAAGTTGGCGTCGTCTCGTAATGCAACGAAGCACGGCCTCGCTTCCGGCCAGCTCATCATCTCCGGCGAAGATCGCCGCCGAGTTCGACTCTCTCCTCGCCGCCCTGCTCGAGGACCATCAACCCGCCGGCGAAACCGAAGCACTCCTTATAAGGGATATGGCCCAGTCCCATTGGCTCGCCCAGCGCGCCATTCGTCTGCAAAACACCTGCTTCACCGAAGAAGGCGTCAACGAAAAGAGCCTCTCGCTCTTCCTGCGCTACTTCACCACCCACAACCGCGCCTTCCACAAGGCCTTAGCCGACCTGCAACGTTCCCAGAAAGAGCGCCGCAAACAGGAGCGTGGCTTCGTTTCGCAGAGCGCAGCACAGACCGCCGCCAACATTGGCTTCGTTTCGCAAACCACTATCAACGAGAGCGGGGAAGACGAATTCGTTCGGCAAAATGACCCCTCAACCACTCCTGAAACTGGCTTCGTTTCGCAAACCGAGCCTTTCCAGTCCATCGAAATGACGCAAAACAGGAAAGAAGCCGCCTAATCGGCCCGCCTAACATCCTTAATGCTCACCGACCATGAACCATAACCGCGTTTGCGCCCACTCGGATCGTCTTCAATCTGGAAAAGCACGTCCAGCTTCGTCCCTGGTTCCAATAACGACGCGCGATCCGCAAAATTCCACGCCTTCGCAAACAGCAAACGCCCGTTGTGACGAAGAGGCACGTTGAAATGTTTGCCGCCCGAAAGCGCCTTCGCCGGTCCCGCAACCTCCACGGCGTGCGCATAAAACAACGGGCACGCGTTCCCGAATCCAAACGGTCCCAAGGCCAGCACTTGTTGAATGGTCGCATCCGTCAGTTCCGTGAACGACGCTTCTGCATCGCAGGAGTACTCAGGCTTCAAATCGTCGGCAGTCAATTTCGTTGCGGCAAAGTCGCTGAACCCCTGCCGAAAAGCAGAAAGCTGGTCCGCATGCAGCGTCACACCCGCCGCCTGTCGATGTCCCCCGAATTTCTTGAAAAGCGTTGGCATGCTTTCGAGCGCCTCCAACAAATGAAACGCGGGAATGCTGCGCCCGGAACCCGCCAATCCTGCCGGCTCATTCTCAACCGCTGCGGCATCGCTGAGCACGAACACAGGTCGGCTGAATCGTTCCACCAGCCGGCTCGCCACAATGCCCAGAACGCCGAGATGCCAGCCCGCACCGGCGAAGACCATGGCCGATGCGTCATAGGACACTGCTTCTTCCTCACACTGCTTCAGGATCGCGTCCACAATTTCGCTTTCCACCTGCTGCCGTTCGCGATTCAGCGTGTCCAGTTGTTCGGCCAGATCGCGGGCGCGTACTGGGTCGCTGGTAAGAAACAGCTCAATAACGTCGCGCGCCGTAGCCATGCGTCCCGCGGCATTAATACGCGGAGCAAGTCGAAACGCCACCTGGTGAGCCGAAGGACATTCGCCGAGATCGAAACCTGCCACGGCAAGCAGCGCTCGCAGCCCGGGATTGCGCACGTCGCGCAGCCCCGAAAGCCCGCGCCTCACCATTACGCGATTCTCGCCAACCAGCGGAACGATATCGGCCACAGTGGCAATCGCAACCGGTTTCAGAAAGGAGTCAAGCAGGGCCGTCTGCCGTGCTGGGGCCATACTGCTGCGTGCCAGCAAACCTTGCACCAGCTTGAACGTCACGCCCGCCCCGCACAGATGTTTGTTCGGATAATCGCAGTCCCGCCGATTCGGATTCAGGACTGCGATCGCCGGCGGCAACTCAGCTTCCGGAAGATGATGATCTGTCACGATCGTTTCGATCCCCAGTTCGTTCGCGTGCCGCACCACTTCATTGGCGCGAATGCCGGTATCGACGCTCACGATGAGCCGCACTCCGGTCTCGGCGGCCCGCTCGATCACCTCGCTACGCATACCGTAGCCGTCTTTCAGACGATGCGGAATATGAAAGTCGGCTTGTCCGCCCAGGATTTCTATCGCCTTCTTCAGCACCACAATCGACGACGTCCCATCGACGTCGTAGTCGCCGTAAAGCAGAATCCGCTCGCGGCGCGCCACCGCAACGGCAAGACGAGTAACCGCGCGATCCATATCGCGCATCGCAAACGGATCGTGCAAAGCCTTCAGATCCGGAGAAAGGAATTCAGATGCAGAAGCATGGTCGCCGTAGCCGCGCCGAACCAGCACGGCCGCAACCAGCCGCGGCACCCCGAGCTGCTGTTCTAAGTCGGAAATCGCGCCGGCTGAAACCTCCGGCAGCAGCCAACGCGCCGCGGGACGTACCCAGCGCGGGCCGGTGGTCACCGAAGCCGCCATCAGTTATTGGAGAAGTACCCGCCCAGGCTGCCGTCGTCCGCTTCTTCGTCTTCCGTAGCCACGTCCAGCTCAGCGAGAATTTCGGCCAGCGCGTCATACCACTCTGTATGCAGCTCGAACATATAAATCAGCCGGTCCACGCAAAACGAGAGTTCCACGGAGCACGTAAAACCTTCGTAATCTTTGAGCTGCCGGAGCCGCGCTTCCAAGTTGCGTTTCTCATCGCGCGTGAAGTCGCTCTCCTCCAATTCATCCAGCGCTTCATCGATCTGATCCAGAGAAAACGCCTGGTGATGGAAAACGAAAAGCTTCGCGCCGGCCTTCTGCCCGGCGCTTACAAATTCGCGGAAGTCCGGATGAAGCTCCGCGTCCCAAGCTACCTGGTTCAGCGCGTCCGGCATTTGATGATAGCCGTGAAATACCGCCAGTCGTTGTTCATCCAGATAGGCCTGCACTTCTGTTCGTAATGTTTCCAGATCGAGAGCCATCCGCTTCAACCTATCAGATTCGGAATCGTTGCCGTACCCCGCGCCCGAAGGCGTACCGATGGAGCGCGTGCCGGCAAAACGCACGCTCGCGGTAACCTCAACTCGCCGCAGCACATCCTTACGGGAAGGGGATCTTGGAATTTCAGAAAGTCGAGCGCTACTAAACTTTGCTGCGCGTAAGTATTGTCCTTTTTCTCCTCGCCGCCACGTGCGAAGCGCTGTCTGCACAGAGCGGTTTCGTAAAATCCGGCGACCAGGCAATTCCCGGAGCCACTGTCACCATTACCCAGGGCGCGCAAACATTCTCAACCGTCACTGACGGGGACGGGCATTACGGGTTCCCGCCGCTCGCGCCCGGTGCCTGGACCGTCCAGGTGCAGATGTTCGGCTTCGACACGTTAAAGAAGGACGTAGATTACGATGCGGCCAAGGGACCCGTCAACTTCGACTTGCAACTCGCTCCTTCGCCGGTCCTCGAAAGGCTGCGCCGATTCGCCGCAGCCGGCCCGGGTTACACCGGCCCGGGTTACACCGGCACGCCGGGCTCTGCGTCTAATGCTTCCGGGTTCGGGGGCGTCGGCCGCACTGGAACGGCAGCGGGCAATCGTGGCAACACCGGCAATGCACAACAGATCGATACCGAAATCCAAAATGCGTTGAACTCCGAGACGCAAAATGCTACAGCGCCGTCCAGCGGGAACGAGGGTGCTAATGAAGCGTTCCTGGTTTCTGGAAGCCTAAGTCCTGGCGTAGCGCAGGGCGGCCAAGCCGACTCCGGGCCGGACATGAGGTTCATGGGCCAAGGCCCAAACGGCATGGCCGCAGCGGAAGCTGGCGATGAGAACGTGCCCGGATTCGGCGGGACTGCCGGCAGTTCCGGCGGCGGACCCGGTGGGTTTGGCGGCGGAGGCTTTGGCGGAAGAGGCGGCGGTGGATTCGGAGGAGCCGGGCGCGGCGGTCAGCGCAGAGACGGCCGAGTCCCCGGCGCGGTGTTTGGCAACCGCCGCAGGCGCAATCAACAGATCCACGGCCAAGCCTCGTTTCAGCTAACCAACTCCGTTCTCAACGCCAAGCCATTTTCGTTGAACGGTCTGGATATCCCGCAGGCTGCGTACGCGCAAAGCCGCTTTAGCCTCATTCTCGGCGGTCCACTCCTCATTCCCAAAATCGTGAAGGATCCCAAGACCCAGTTCTTCCTGACGTACTTCGGTACCCGCGCGCGCAACCCGGAACTGTTCACGGAAACAGTCCCGACCGCCGCCGAGCGAACCGGAAATTTCTCGCAGGCCACCCAGTCGCTCGGGACTGCCGCAACCACCAATGTTCCTCTCACCATTTATCAGCCGACGAGTACAGGTACGCGCATGGCCTTCCCCGGCAACGTCATTCCCGCCAGCCTGTTGAACCCCGTCTCACTCGACCTGCTGAAGTTTTATCCTCTGCCGAATCAACCCGGTACCGCTAACAACTATCAATTTGAAACGGCCCAGGCCAACAATACGGATAACGTCGGCGTGCGCGTGCAACGCAGTATCACCAGCAAGGATCGCCTCTCGACGAATGTTCAGTATCAGCGCCGCGACGGCACAACCGCGCAGCCGTTCGGTTACTCCGATATAGTGAGCGGCTACGGTTTAAACACATCGCTGCAGTGGACGCGAAATTTGACGACCAACGCCATCAGCAATGCGCGACTCACTTTCAACAGGAACTACACGGAAATCGTGCCTTTCTTTTCGAGCATGGCCAACATCGAGGCTCAATTAGGAATACTAAACGCCTCTACCAATCCGCTCGATTACGGACCGCCTACCTTGAATTTCACGAACTTCGCTTCTTTGAGCGATTCCGCGCCCACTCTCAATCGCAATCAGACGCAGGGCGTGAGCGAAAGCGTCAACCTGTTGAAAGGCACGCACAGCGTCTCCTTGGGCGTCGGTTACAGCCGCTCAGATTTGAGCGCGCGCACCGACCCGAATGGACGCGGCGCTTTGAACTTCACCGGTCAGGCAACCAGCCAATTAATCAACGGCACGCCCCAGACTGGAACGGGTTACGATCTCGCGGATTTTCTATTGGGTGATCCGCAATCGGCCTCGATTCAATACGGCCAGACCGATTACTTCCGTCAGAACCAGCTTTTTGCCTACGCCCAAGACGAGTGGAAAGTGCGCGCCAACCTAACGTTGATCGCAGGCTTGCGTTGGCAGTACTACTCACCCTTCAGCGAAAAATATGGACGTTTGGCAAACCTGGACCTCGCGCCCGATTTTACGAACGTCGCAGTAGTGACGCCGGGCAGTGCCGGTCCCTACACCGGCGCGTTTCCCAGCGGCTTGATCAACCCTGATTACCACAATTTCGCACCACGGCTAGGGCTCGCTTGGAAGATCGCCCAGTTTAAAAAGTCCACGGTCGTGCGTGCCGGCTACGGAATCTACTACAACAGCCAGGCGTACCAGCAATTCACAACCGCTCTCGCGGAGCAGCCGCCGTTTGCAACCTCGCGCAGTGTGAACACAAGCGTGGCGGACCCTTTGACGCTCATCAACGCTTTTTCAACCACCGTGCCGAACGAGATTACTAACACGTTCGCGGTTGACAGGTACTACCGCACACCCTACGCCGCGACCTGGAACGTCTCGCTGCAACGCGACCTTGGCGGCGGATTCTTCACTGAAGTGCTCTACATGGGGACGAAGGGTACAGGTTTGGACGTTCGCATTGCACCGAATCTGCTGCCTGCTGGAACCACCGCGACTCTCACCCAGACCACGCAAGTAGGAAATGCATCCGGCTTTATCTATGACGAGCCGGTCGGCAACTCGATCTTTAATGCGCTTCATGTGCGCCTGGTCCGCCGATTCAATCACGGCCTTTCCTTCAACGCTCTCTACCAGTTTGCGAAGTCAATCGACGATTCCTCCACTCTGGGCGGAGGGGTCTCTTCCGTGGCGCAGAATTGGCAGGACATCGAGGCAGAGCGCGGCCTCTCCAGCTTTGACATCCGCCATCAGTTCACGGGCAGCTTCGTCTGGACCTCGCCGGTTGGCGGCCCCGGAAATCACATGGCGACCGACACCTTCGTTGGGCGCCTGTTGAAGGACTGGCAATTGAGCGGTTCCGTCACCGCGCAAACGGGCGAGCCGCTCACCGCCCGCGTCTTGGGAAATACCACGCAGCTGGCCCAGACCAACGGCGCCGGTAGCGAACGCGCCGATGCCACGGGCTTGCCCATCGATTCCGGCAGCGGATTCTTCAACCTCGATGCTTTCGCTGTACCGCCGGAGGGGACCTATGGGAATGCGGGTCGCAACACAATTCCCGGTCCTGGTCTGTTCAGCCTGAACACCGCCTTCGCCCGCTCTTTTAACCTGAGCGAGCGCAGGCGGATTGAGTTTCGTCTGCAGGCAAACAACGTGTTGAACCATGTGAATTACACGAATCTGTACACCGTCGTGAATGCCGTGAATTATGGCCTGCCCAGTGCCGCCGGCGGCATGCGGACCCTAACTGCCGTAGTGAGGTTCCGATTTTGAAGATCGCGACGTTCTTCCTTATCTTTCTCTTAGGCGTTCAACCCGTCTTCCCGCAGCAGATGCCTCGCGCTACCTTCTCGACGACTACGAACGTAGTGATCGTGAACGTCACGGTTCTCGATCGGAACGGCAAGCCAATCGAAAATCTGACCAAAGACGATTTCCTCGTCACCGAAGATGGCAAGCCGCAGAAGTTACAAGCCGTGGATCTCCAGCGGCTGAATTCAAATGTTCTCCCTCCGGTGAATTCGGCAGCCGCAGAGCCTCCACCCGCGCCCAAGGGCTACAACCCCGAGGCGGACAAGGCGGCCCTCAAGACCAGCATGCTTTCCAAATATCAGGATCGGCGTTTGATGATCCTGCTGTTCGATTTTTCATCCATGCAGCCGGCTGAGCAGATCCGCGCTAAACAGGCCGCTGTGAAGTTCCTCAGCACGCAGATGACCTCCAGCGATTCAGTTTCCCTGATGGTTTTCGGAGCCTCTCTGCAGACGCTGCTCGATTTCACCTCCGATCGCGATCTGCTGATCAACACCATCAACCAAAAGCTTCGAATCGGCGATTCAAGTGAGAACGCTGCCGTTGCGGACGAAGGCGCGGATGCGCAGGATCAAAGCGGCTCGTTTGTCGCCGACGAAACCGAATTCAATATCTTCAATGCCGACCTGAAACTCGCCGCCTTGGAAGATGCCGCCCGCAACTTAGCTCAGTACCCCGAAAAGAAAGCCATCATTTACATTTCCAGCGGTGTCCAGAAGAACGGTGTGGACAACCAATCGCAGTTGCGCGCCACCGTGAATACCGCCATCCGGTCGAATGTTGCCTTTTATCCCATCGATGCTCGCGGACTTTCCGCCCTGGTCCCCGGCGGAGACGCCACACAAGCGGGAGCCGTTGGGAATAACCTTTATAGCGGGGCAGGGCAGACGTCCCTGAGAAACAACTTCATGAACCAGCAGGAGACGCTTGCCACACTCGCGCTCGACACCGGCGGCAAGGCCCTGCTCGATTCGAACGACCTGACCGAAGGTATACGGCAGGTTCAGCAGGACTTCACCAGCTATTACGTGCTCTCCTATGTGAGCACCAACACCGCCGTTGACGGAAAATACCGGCGCATCCAGGTCAAACTGGCCCCGAAGGATGCCGCTTTACGAGCCAAAATCGATTACCGCCAGGGATATTACGGACCAACCACTTTTGCGCACATGCGCGACGTCGACAAGGAAGCCCAGCTCTCGCAGGCCTTGCTCTCTGACAATCCCGTGACGGATTTACCGATTGCCGTCGAGGTGGACTACTTCCGGTTGGAAAAAGACAAGTACTTCGCCCCCATCTCGGTGAAGATTCCAGGTTCGGCACTGGCGTTCCATAGCAAAGGAAGCAAGCAAGCGACGGAACTCGACTTCATCGCCGAGGTATTCGACGCTCGCAACCGCCCCGCCTCCACCGTCCGGGACACCATCCCCCTGAAGGTCGATCAGGGCGTTGCCGGGCAAGTCGTGCAAAAGAGCTTACAATACGACACCGGGGTGACCCTGACTCCCGGCAATTACAAACTCCGCTTCGTGGCGCGCGAAAACGGCGAGGGCAAAATCGGCACCTTCGAGACGCCCTTCACCATTCCCGATCTGGCGGCGGGCAAAGCGCTCCGGGTGAGTTCGCTCGTTCTCAGCAATCAGCGACAGGCCGTTGCCGACCAGGTGGCGGGCGTGAAAAATAACAAGAAGCTCACCGAAAACAATCCCTTGATAGAGAACGGGCAGCAGCTTATGCCCAACGTGACGAGGGTCTTCCGGCCGGGACAGAACTTGCTCGTCTATATCGAAGTCTACGATCCGGTCATTCCCGACAGCTTGCCCGAGAACTTCCGCCGAGCCGACGTAGAGGCTACCCTGGCCCTTTACCAACACAAAAAGAAAATCTTTGAGACGAAGCCGGTCCGCGCCAACAGATTAAGTGAGAAGCGCGCCGGAACTTTACCCGTCTGGCTCCAAATGCCGGTCTCCCAAATCCAGCCCGGCAAATACCAATGCCAAGTCACTCTCATCGATGAGTTCGGCCGCAAATTCGCTTTCCCTAGGGCTCAGATGGCCGTACTACCGTCGGCTAGCGGCGTTACGCCCACAGCATCTGACAAGCCAGGCGAGTAACATCTACATACCTTATGGAATTTATTCCATAAGCGTGGTAACATGTCTCTATGCGATTTCGTTATAGCTGCCCGCGAAAGAGCCTGTCTGCGTTTGCCAAGCGATTTGCCGTCATGACTGGTCTAGTACTGATGCCTCTGACCCTGACGCTTGAAAAGATCGGCCACGCCAAGCCCCTACAACCCGCAAAACCCGTTCAACCCATCGCGCCCGCTCCTCCTGCTCAAGCGCACGCGACTCAAGACCCGCGTACCGTCTGCCTCAAGAGGTTCTTTTCCCACCTGCACTGCCCGGTCACAAACCTTTCCGAAGACTTTGTCCATGCTGCGGACGACAACCAGCTTGACTGGCGCCTTCTGCCAAGCATCTCTGTGATCGAATCCGGTGGGGGCAAGGCTTACCGGAACAACAACATCTTCGGCTGGAATAACGGCGCCGAACTCTTCCCGACAATCCGCGCCGGTCTGAACGAAGTCGCTTTCAAGCTGGGCAAGAGCCCGCTTTACCGGCATCGCGATCTACTCGGAAAGCTGAAGCTTTACAATCCGGATCAGACCTACGCAGCCTCCGTGATCAACGTCATGAACCGCATCAGCCCGGTCGCCAACCTCACCCCGGTCCGCCATCTCGTGAGACGGCAGACCGAGTTCGTTTACTCCGCCGACTAAGTCGCGCTAGCCTTTTTCGAGGTGTGCGACTGTACGGGATGCTTATCCTGAAGCGTCGCTTCCTGGACTAGCGGTTTCGCTACTTCGGACAGCAGAAAATCAGCGCTTTCTTCTTCGCCGAGGGTGTGGCTGAGGAGCTTGGCAACCTCCGACTCGCCAATCTGGCGGGCTAGGGTGCGAACGGTGCCGTACCCCGAGATTTCGTAGTGCTCCACCTTTTGAGCAGCGGTGATCAAGGCGAGGTCGGCCGCGAGTTGTTGTTTGTCGGCTCCCTCTTTGATGGTTTCCTGGCCTTCTTCGATCAGGCCCATCATCGCCTTGCACGGTTTCGCGTGAGCCTTTGCCCCGAGGAGTTCAAACGCCTGTTTCAGCCGCTCGACATGGCCTTCCGTCTGAATAAGGTGCTTCTCGAAGGTCTCTTTCAGCTTGGGGTTGTGCGCCGCCGCAGCCATTTGCGGCAGGGCTTTGGTCAATTGACCTTCCGCATGAAGCAGGTCCTGAAGCTCTTCGATAAGGAGTTCTTTTATTTGTTCCATCTTTAACGTGCTGTCCCTTTGCTGACGATTGGTTTGTTTGTTGCTACGGTGTCCTGGTTATTGCGCTCAGTGGACTGACGCTCGCCGGTCTGAGCCGATTTGAACTTCTGGAACGCAGGTGCTTCCACAAACTGCCAGCCGTTGCCTTCATTCCATGGGCCGCGGACGTCCGGCTCTCCGCGGTCGCCTACGCCGGTAGAGTCGTTGAAGTATTGATCGACCAGGCCGGGGGTCGGCGGAATTTTTCCGATGGAAAGCATCGGCTTGCCCATGCTCTCCAGCGCCAGCATAAACGCCTTCATGTGAGTGATTTCGCGCGTCATCAGAAACTGCAGCGCGTCCTTAGTTCCCGCGTCATCGGTGAAGTCGATGAGGCGCTCATAAGTGATCTTGGCGCGCGCTTCCGCTGCGATGTTGCTGCGCAGGTCCACATCCAACTCGCCGGTTACCTTCAGGTAATCTGCGGTCCAGGGGGAACCCACTGAGTTGTAAAGGTTCACGCCTCCTCCACCGATCACGGCAATGAGCGGATCGGCTTCTGCGGCGTTGCGGCTGTGCTTGGTGGGTTTAAGGTGCAACCTCGCGAGAACGCCGATCACTTCCAGGTGGCTCATCTCTTCCGTTCCGATGTCCATGAGTAAGTCTTTGCGCTCCGGATCGTCGCAGTTGATTCCTTGAACGGAATATTGCATGGCGGCGGCCAACTCTCCGTTAGCGCCTCCAAACTGCTCCAGAAGCATGTTGCCGAAGGCGGGGTCTGGCGTATCAACCCTCACCGTGTACATCAACTCTTTTACGTGGTGATACATATCAGTGGGATCTTGCCCGCTGAACGTCGTTACCTGGGGAATGTCGCAGCTTGACCGAAGACTAGCGGCCGAAACTGCTGGCCGAGCGGCGGCCCGGACCGGGAGGCGGAGGCGGTGGTGGCTCTTCGATGACGACTTTCTTGGGCCGTGCATCCAGACGGGCCGCAATGAGCTGCTGATGGACTTTTGCGTACTTGGGCGTTCCCGGCTGGGCGCCCTTTTCGAGCACGTCCTTTTCAGTCACTTCTTGCGCGGTCGGCAAATACTTCTGCAGGTGGTTCTTCACGCGATCCAGAACCAGCCGCTGCCCGGAACGCATTAACAGGAACAGCAGCACTTCGCCCGGAACCTTCGAAAGAACGTTGTAGAGTGCCGAAGGCTTATGGAGCTTGGCGGTGGTAAGTTCCTTCTCCACTTTCGCCGCTTTGCCTTCCAATTTAGAAGCGGCCTCCAACTCCTGTTTAGGAATGGGAATCGCTTTGGTGATTTGCGCCCGCTCCTTGGGGCTGAGCTTCTCGAACAGCAGAAACAGGAACAGCGAGTAAGAATCCACGCCCAAGTCAAGCCCGAAGGGCAAGGACTGACGAGCTTTTTGCAGCTTCTGGAAGCCGTGCAAATTCAGCTTGGGACCGGCCAGCGCGGGCGAAATGAGGGACAGCAGGTTTTCGTCTTCGAGCGCTTTGAGAATGTCGCCGGCCAGCGGATCGATCGCGATTTGCATGATCTCATGCTCCAGCGCCGGAGCCGGAATGCGCTCTTCGAGCTTCGCTTCACGCACATTCGCATACTGGCTCATGGTGCGCTCACTCACCGTAAAGCCAAGCCTCGTACGCAACCGCATGAGGCGCAAAATGCGGGTGGGGTCGTCGTATAACGCGTAATTCGAGGTGGTGCAGAGTTCTTTCCGTGCCAGATCGCCCAGCCCGTTCGTGGGATCGAGTAGGAGCCCTCGCGAGCCTTTGCCTAACGAAAGGGCGATGGCATTGACGGTGAAGTCGCGTCCGCGCAGATCTTCATGAATAGTCGCAGGTTGGATGTGTGGTTTAGCGCCGGGTTTTGCGTACCGCTCCTGGCGCGCCATGGAGATGCTGCCGGTGACGTTACCTGGGAAACGCAATTCGACGATCTTCCGGGTATCGTCCACGCTCAGGATTTCGGATCCGTTCTTCTGCGCGAACGCCTTAGCGAACTTCACCGCAGGACCCTCAATGGTGAAATCCAGATCGCGGATCCGGAAACCGCCCATCATGTCCCGCATGGCTCCGCCCGTCAGAAATACATTCACGTTCGCGGCTTCGGCTTCCTCCCGAACCTGTGCCACCGTCTTGCTTTGCTCACCTGAAAGGTGGCTGTCCAGCATGAACATGTAATCGCTCATGATTTAGCTCCTGGCGCTCGCGCCACCTGAGGTTTGCGCGTAGCTCTGGGGTGGTGCCGATCCACCGTCTGCTGCAAGCGAGAGCGCATGACGTGCGTATAGATTTGAGTCGTACCGATGTCGGCATGGCCGAGCATGGTTTGAACGCTGCGAAGATCCGCTCCGCCCTCGAGCAGGTGAGTCGCGAAAGTGTGGCGAAGCACGTGAGGACTCAATTTGCGGAAGATACCGACCGACTTTCCATGAGATTTGAGCAAATTCCAGAACGCCTGGCGAGTCATGCAGGTACCCCGCGCCGTTACGAACAAGTAGGGGCTGGTGCGTCCCTTGAGCAGCTGGGGGCGCAGTTCCGCTGTGTAACGCTCGACGGAGCGCAAAGCCTCCTGTCCGACGGGTACCAGGCGCTGTTTGTCGCCCTTGCCGATGACCCGGACGGTACCTCCGAGTACGTCAAGGTCGGAGACGCGAAGTCCGATCAGCTCCGTCACCCTTAAACCCGTGGCATACAACAGATCGAGCATGGCGCGATCGCGAAGACCGGTGGCCGAACTCTCCGAAGGGGCTTTGACCAGCTGATCCACACTCTTAACATCGAGGTATTTGGGAAGCGAAGATCCGATTTTGGGGGCGACAAGCAGTTCCGCGGGATTGCTCGACAGCTCTCCTTCCTCGATGCAGAAGGCGAAGAAACCGCGCATGGTGGTTACTTGCCGGGCAATGGAGCGATTCCCGAGCCCGGCGGCGCGCAGATGGTCAAGGTAGGAACGCAGCGTTTCGAGCGTGATGGCCGGGAGCGGGGTTGACTTCAGAAAACGGCCAAGTTGGGCGAGGTCTCGTCCGTATGACTGTAAGCTGTTGTCAGCCAAGCCCTTCTCCATGCGGCAAAACTGTAGGTAAGACCGCACTCTACGCTCGAATGTGGACATCCCAACCATTCTGCCAATGATACAATATCCCCGAAATTGTTTGAAACAAACTAGTGTTTCTCGCCTACCTTGCCAACCAGTACTGCTAAGCGTGTAATTCTGTACCGCTTCGATCGGCAACCGGTCGAAGGTATCGTGACTCCGGGGGCCTATCTCCTCCCCCACCACGTTGAACTGATCACGGTGAACGGGATTCTGCAAAGCACGCCGTATCCGGAGCTGAAGGCCTTGTGTTTTATAACCGAAAGCGCAGGTAATGACCTGTTCACCGAACACAAGCTGTTCGAGCGCCGGCCGAAGGTACCGGGACTCTGGACGCGGTTCACCTTTCGCGATGGCGACAGGCTGGACGGTATCTTGTCGCACAATCTCCTGGAATGGCCGGAAGCGGGGTATTTTGTCACGCCGCCACGGGCGGGAGCGGGCAGGCAGCGGGTGTTCATTCCGCGTGCCGCCCTCATCGGCACGGAACTGCGCGGCGTTGTCGGACGTTCAACGATTGCCGGCAAGCAACACGACGCGGACAAAGCGGATCAACAGAGCCAGCTCAGTATGTTTGACCCGTAGCCGCAAGGACTTCGGGCGCCTCACGGCTGCTTTGCCGGGTTTTCAAATCGTGAGACCAAAGGCGGCCCCACTCGCTTGGCTGGCCGCCGGGCCGCAGCCAGAGGCAGACGATCTCCTGGAGCACGAAGCGGCGGATGACCGGAGCGGAATCCCAGGCTTTTTTCGTGAGCTTGTACCCAGTATCCATGTCGCTCGAAAGCTTCGGACAGCCGAGCGTCAGGTGCGGCCGGAATTCGAATTCTTCGTTATAGGCCAAGTCGCCCATGCTAAGCGCATCGTGCAGCGCATG
Source organism: uncultured Acidobacteriaceae bacterium (assembly GCA_963849445.1). Lineage (GTDB taxonomy): Bacteria > Acidobacteriota > Terriglobia > Bryobacterales > Bryobacteraceae > Bog-105. The sequence continues at coordinate 14,696 of CAWKHS010000030.1, forward strand.
GAGACGGGCACTCCCCTCGCTGACATCCACGTACAGGACGTTGGTTTGCCGGAAGCGGCGCACCGAGGATAACTCCACGGCGAAGGCGGGAAAGCCGGTCAGGAGCTTCAAAACCTGCTCGCAGGCCCTGTCCACCGGTACCGCCAAGGGGCGGCGAGGCAGAATCGTCACGTGCGCATCCGGAGTGTCTTCGCCGGTAAGGGAATTCCGAAGCCCATTGAGAAAAGACCCGAGCGGATCGGGAATGTAGCTCACCAGCGCAAGCGAACCCCACCTGGATGTTTGCGGAAGCTCGTCCATTATCGGGATTTTGTGGAAAACGGCCGCCGAGACGACATCAAGACTCCGCCACGACAGAGGACGGAACCATACTGGTGTTTGGATCCGTCTTAAGCTCCGGAACGAACCATTGCGCAGGCTCGAAGCCGATGTATTTCGCAATCATGAGGTCGCCGGCGCCTCCTTCCGGAGTAACAGATTCGAGGAGATCGCCGGGACGAATCGGAGTTGCCTGCGTAGTCAAGGCTTTCCACGCCGCGTACGGGGTGGCGGCTTCGATTTCACCGCCGGCATCGTAGTCCTTGATCTTCACTGTCGCGATACCGCCGGTGTGAGCGGCCCAGCGGAATGTTTCGCGTGGTCCCTCCTTCATGCGGTAAATGCGATAGATCGGCACTAACGATAGAGTCTAACCTAGAAGTTCCGGGAAGGCGAGATGGCGAGAGTTTGGCGAAGGTTTGTCAAAATGTTACGGGAGTCCTAGGAATAGCCAGACAAGGTACGCAAGGTGTATGGCCTTCACCCAAGGCCATCTGCCGAGGTTGTGCCGTCCGGCTAAACGCGTCGCGACATGCGTAGGTATTGGTTGCTGTTGATACTGCCGGCACTGCTTCTGTTGTGGTGGGGATTGGACCACCACGACGCAGTGCCGGAGGTCCATTTCGTTGCAGTATCGCGAACTCGCATCGAAAGTACGGTTTCCACCAACGGCAAAGTGGAGCCGTTGGAATGGGCCGCGGCGCGGGCCGAGACGGCGGGTGTTGTGAAGACAGTCGCAGTGCAACGGGGGCAGTCGGTAGAGGCGGGACAAACGTTGGTGAAGCTGGATGTGTCGGCGGCGCAGTCGGATGTTGCCGCCGCGCAGGCGCGGGAACAGGCAGCACGCGCCGAGGTAGCGACCCTCGGCCAAGGCGGCAAAGCATCGCAGTTGGCGAGCTTGACGGATTCGATTCACAGCGCGGAAGTTGCCGTCCAAGCTGCTCAGCGCAGCTATGATGCGATGCAGCGCTTGCTGGCGCAACAAGCCGCAACAAAGCTGCAAACACAAGACGCTGCCGACGCGCTGGAGCGGGCGAAACTGAACTTGGCCTCCTTGCGACACCAGCGAACCACGCTGGTAACAGCGACCGACAAGACGGTTGCCGAAGCCCAGTTACACGACGCGCAGGCGGCGCTGGCTCTGGCCCAGCATCATGTGGGGCTGGGAGAGATTAAAGCGCCGATTGCCGGAACGGTCTACCAGTTCGACTTGAAGGTCGGCGCTTACATGCAGCCGGGCGACTTGGTGGCACTGATCGGAGACCTCGATCAAGTTAAGGTAAAGATCTATGTCGATGAGCCGGACCTGGGACGGGTATCGGCGAACCTGCCGGTCACGATCACCTGGGACGCCAGGCCCGGACAGAAGTGGATGGGGAAAGTTCAGAAGCTGCCCACGGAAGTAATCGCATTGGGAACAAGGACGGTGGGCGAAGTCACGACGGTCGTGGAAAACCCTAATCATGACCTGCTGCCCGGCGTGACAGTCAACGTGACAATCACTTCACAGCGTGTGAACGATGCGCTGAGTATCCCAAAGGCTGCGCTCCGAACTCTGCGAGATGTCGACGGCGTTTACAAACTGCAGGGCAACAAGCTGGTCTGGACGCCGGTCAAAACCGGCGCGAGCGATGTGAACAACGTTCAGATTCTTTCCGGCCTTCAGGAAGGGGATCGGGTGGCGGATCGGGTCGTAGAACCTAGCGATGCGGAGATCAGTGACGGCATGCGCGTGAGGGCTACGGGACGGTAACCGCGGGGGGCGCGGATGTTCTTCAGAATTCGAATTCCCGGATGAGCGGCGGATTCTGATCGAAATCGCTATAGCGCAGCCACTTCGGGGTCACAATGAAGTAAACGATCCCCGGCCAGCTTTGGTGCGCACGGCACTCCGGCCATGCTGTCGAAATAGATCTTCTGGCAGCGGGCGAGTTCGATGCCGGAGAGTTCGCGAGCATCGCCTTCATATTGCACAGTCTGTTCACCGGTCCAGCCGATCACGCACGAACATGGTGGATGCAGGGTTAGATTCGGATATTTTCGAGAACTCTTGAGGGTGTCGAAAACGATTTCCAATTCCGGCGTTACAGCGATGCCGATTAGGGCCGATTGCGATGAGTTTGCCGCGTTCGTCGTCGAGAGTACGGCCAGTTTCTGCTGCGCGATGAAATCATGAACTGCGGCTAGGGTCATATCAGGGATCAATTCACTTTCATCACGATAAACGTGAGGTCGTCGTACTGGTCGGCGTTGGCGATCCAGCTTTTGAGCTCGCGCGAAATTCGCGAGGACATCTCCTGTACGGGCAGGTGAGCGACATCGCGTAACAGATCCTTCAGCCGTTCTTCGCCAAACTCTTCTTCACCCGGACTTAGGGCCTCGGTAACGCCATCGGTAAACGCGACCAAGACATCGCCGGACTGGAGATTCAGCGTCGCCTCTTCGTACTTGGCTTGTGGAAACATTCCGATCACAATGCCGCCGGTGGAGAGCTCTTCAATTTCGGCAGCCGCAGTGCTTCCGGTGGCGGAGCGTAGCAGATAGGGAGGATTGTGCCCCGCGTTGACGTAACGCAGCTGCCGCGTGCTTTCATCGAGCTGGGCGTAGAAAAATGTGGCGTAGCCGTTCGCACCGGTAGAACGATAGAGGTAACGATTCATCCGTGCTGCAAGCTGGGGCAGGGAAACGCCTTCTTCGGAAGAAATGATGCGCAGAGATGCTTGCACGACGGCCATAAGCAGAGCGGCGGCGACACCTTTCCCGGCGATGTCCGCTAATGCGATGCCAATGCGGTGATCGCCGATATCGAGGAAATCATAGTAGTCGCCGCCGACGCTGCGAGCGGGGACGCTGACGGCTGCGAGCGACGCGGCTTGTGAATCCGGGGAGCGCTCGGGCAGCAGCCGCTTTTGCACTTCCACGGCCAGCGTGACATCGCGACGGAGTTTCTCCTGTTCGACGACGCGGCCGGTGAGGCGAGCGTTCTCGAGCATGAGCGCAAACTGTTCTGCACAATTGCGGAGCAGGCGTAGCTCGAACCCGTTGTATTCGGAACGCGCGAGCGGCGGGCCGAGCAGCAGAATGCCGAGTATTTCAGTTTTCGTCCGCAACGGAACGGCGATGCGCGTTTTGGTTTCCGAAATGGCTTCTATCTCAGGAACATATTCGGGTCTATTTTCAATAGCCCAATGCAACCAGGTCGTGAGATCGCCAGCCGTGATAGGTAAAGGCAAGCTGTAAAAGCGGAGGCGGTTGGACAGGAAACCGGGCGCGGGCAAGGGAACGCATGGCTCTTCAGTGGGCACTGCGGCGATGCAGGAGTATTCCGTCCCCGAAATATTTTCGAGCAGCATGGCAGAAGCGGCGCCGAGCCTTTCGCAAAGGGTCGCTAAAGCGAGACGGAGAGCTTCGTCAAAGGTTGCCGCCTGACGCGTGGCGTTGATGAAGTCCGAGAGCAGTGTTGCGTCGGCGATCGCGTGAGTGCCGGAAGAATGCGCAACGCCAGTAGAGACTCCGGTCAAAAGTTGGCGGATGCCGCGGCCGCTGCTTTCCCAAAGCGAGAGCGATTCGTTCCGAATGGCCACCATGGGGGTGAGGAGAGTGGCGCGCCAGGCCGGAAAGAAAGAAGCCGCAAAGGTGATGAGGACAACGAGCAAGAGCGAGTAGACAAGAGGTAGGGCATCGACTTGGCGCACGATTCCGAAAACTTGCACGAGGAGCCAAGTGGCAGCGGTGATGGCGACCGCGCCGATCCCAACGGCATAAGCCGCCATCCGAAAGCCTTCGCCGAGTACGAGCTGAAAGAGATCACGATTTTCCGCCCCCAGGGCCATCCGTGTACCGATCTCGACGGTTCGCTGACGGACTGAATAGGAAACGACCCCGTAAATGCCAAGCGCCGCCATAAGCACAGCCACGAGCGCGAAAACAATCATCATTACGGAGCTGAAACGCGGCAACGTCAGCGATGTTTTGATCACTCCGCCCATTGGCATGACATCGTAGATGGGCTGAGTCGGGTCCAGCTTAAGAACGGCCCGGCGAAGCGCGGGAACCAGCGTATTCGGCGGGACGGGCGAACGCACGATGAAATTCATGGGGTTCACCTCAAACACGGCGCTGGCGAGATAAATCTCTGGCTCAGTCACTTCGCTGAGACCTTTGTTCCGAACATCGCCCACCACGCCGACTACTTGGAAACGCGGTCCTGTACTCGTTCTGAAATGTCCATACGCGCCTACCGGGTCGCGATTCGGCCAGTAGCGCTTGGCCGCCGCTCGGTCAATTACGGCGGCAATAAGGGTTTCGCTCGTATCGCGCTCATTGAGAAAACGTCCAGAATACAGAGGAATTCGCATGACGCGAAAGTAATTGGGACTGACGCCATGAAAATCGATGCTCTGGACGGCTTGAGGATCCACGCTGCTTCCGTCCGGGTAAATCTTCGTCGCGAAGCAGCAGCCTGCAAGCGGCAGTTCGTTGGTAAAGGTTGCGCCGCTTACGCCCGGCGTGGCCTCGATTGCGCCGAGCAGTTGGCGTTGGTAAGAGTGGAAGTGTGCCGAATCGGGATATCGAGACGGATCCGCTGTTACTGCAAACGTAAGCAGATCGTCCGAATCGAAGCCTGGAGAAACGCGATACAGCTTCGAGAGTTGCGCGAGCAAGAGGGCGCTGATCCCAAGCAGCGTGAACGCGAGCGCGATTTCGGCCACCACCAGCGATTGCGATAGTCTGCGACTGGACAGCGTTGTGGAAGCGCGGACACCCTCGGTCAGAACCGAATTGGGACTTGTGCGGAAAGCTTGCCAGAGTGGGGCACAACTGAAAAGAGCAGTCGCCAACAACGCGATTCCGAAGACAAAGAGGAAGACCCGTACATTCAGGGACGTTTGGTCTGCGAATGGATCGTATTGTCCGGCAATGGATAGGACGAGCCGCACCAACGCTACTGCGACGAACATGCCGAGCGCGGCGCCGGCAAAAGAAATGAGTAGACCCTCAACGAAGAATTGCCAAGCGAGTTGAATGCGAGTGGCTCCGAGCGCGACCCGAACAGCGGTGTCGCGAGCGCGTGCGATGGAGCGCGCTAGCAGGAGTCCGGCCACGTTGGCGCACGTGATCAGGAACAATAACCCCGCCGCGCCAAAGATCAGCAGAAGCGCCGGCCGGACGTCTGCTACAGCGGAATCGCGCAGAGTATCGAGACGCGCAGAGTAAGAGGGATGGTTGGCTGGATCAGCTCTCGCGATCTGTGCTGCTACTCGTTTCACATCGGCGTCCGCGGCAGCAAGGGTCACACCGGGGCGCAATCTCGCATAACAGATGTAGATACCGCTAGTAGGGTCCCGAGCTTCGATGCGCGGATCGAGAGGTATCCAAAGATCATTCTGTTGAGCTTGGCGATCCACCCCGACGAGAGGAAAACGAAAACCGGGTGGCGCGACACCGATGACCGTGAACTGCTGATCGCCGAGTTGGAGTGATTTCCCGGATATCGACGGATCCGCGCCAAGCCGCCGCCAGAGCGCATTAGAAAGGACAGTGACGTTATAGCCGCCCGGGTCGCGCGAGGGGTCCTGAAACCAGCGGCCGAGCGTCAGTTTCGTGCCCAGATTGCTGACCAGCGATGGCGAAACACTCAAGCAGTTCACGTGCTCGGGATGTCCACGATAGATCAAGTTGCCGCTATCTGCGGTATAGACGAACCAGCCGAAGACATCGAAGCTCCGAGAACGGTGCTGATATTCGAGCAGGTCGGCGTACGACAATCCGCCCCGCTCAGCCGGTCTGCTCAGTTCAACTGAATATAAAGCGACGAAGCGCTCGCTGTGCTCGTACGGCAGCGGCTTGAGAAGAACTGCGTCTACGACGGTGTAGATTGCTGTTGTCGCGCCGATTCCTATCGCAAGAGCAAGGATTGCGAGCAGGGCCACTGCTTTCGCGCTTTTCCATGACTGCCAGGCGTGCGAAACGCGCGAAAACATACAGGGATGATAACTTGCCGGAATCTGTGTTCCGGCAGAATATCGAAGTCGCGCGAACCTTTACGCGATGTTGACCATGGCGGAGCCGTTGGCCGCCTGGAGCACAGCTTCGGCGTCGGCTTCGGTGAACTCCTGTGTCTTCGCGGAGTGATTCATGGAGCAGAATTTCGGACCGCACATCGAGCAGAAAGCGGCGTCTTTGAAGCCCTCTTCCGGAAGCGTTTCATCGTGCATCGCCTCCGCGGTTTCCGGATCGAGCGAAAGCGCGAACTGTTTGCGCCAATCGAAAGCAAAGCGGGCGCGGGACAGTTCGTCATCGCGGTCGCGTGCGCCCTTGCGGTGGCGCGCGACATCGGCGGCGTGAGCGGCGATTTTGTATGCGATGATGCCTTGCTTGACGTCTTCGCGGTTGGGCAGGCCCAAGTGCTCTTTAGGGGTCACATAGCAGAGCATGGAGGCGCCGTGCCAGCCAATCATGGCGGCGCCGATGGCGGAGGTGATGTGGTCGTAACCGGGAGCGATGTCGGTGACGAGCGGTCCAAGGGTGTAGAAAGGCGCTTCGTAGCACATCTGGCGCTCCTTTTCGACCTGTAGGGCTATCTGGTCCAGCGGGATATGACCCGGACCTTCGATCATGACTTGAACGTCGTATTCCCAGGCCTTTTTCGTCAGTTCACCAAGCGTTTTGAGTTCCGCGAATTGGGCGGCGTCGCTGGCATCCGCGATGCAACCGGGGCGCAGGCCATCGCCTAGGGAAAAGCTGACGTCATGTTTTTGAAAGATTTTGCAGATATCTTCAAAGTGATCGTAGAGGAAGTTCTGCTTATGGTTCTTGACCATCCATTCGGCAAGAATCGCCCCGCCGCGGCTGACGATACCGGTAATACGCCGGGAAGTCAGGGGGACATATTGGACGAGGACGCCGGCGTGGATGGTCATGTAATCGACCCCCTGTTCGGCCTGTTCCTCGATGACTTCGAGCATGACGCCGATGTTGAGGTCTTCGACGCGACGGACACGGCCGAGAGCTTCGTAGATGGGCACGGTGCCGATGGGCACGGGCGAAGCTTCGATAATCGCTTGCCGGATGCGTGGGATGTCACCGCCGGTGGAGAGATCCATGACGGTGTCGGCGCCAAACTTGACGGCATAAGCGAGCTTGTCGAGCTCGTCGCCGATATTTGAGGTAGTAGAAGAATTACCGATGTTGGCGTTGATCTTGCACTTGGATTCCACGCCGATGCACATGGGCTCCAGGCTGTGATGATGGATGTTGGCCGGGATGATCATACGGCCGCGCGCCACTTCGTCACGGATCAGTTCAGCCGGCACTTGTTCGCGCTCGGCAACGTATTGCATTTCGGCGGTGATGAGGCCTTTGCGCGCGTAGTGGATCTGGGTACGAATCGGGATCGTTCAAGCGCGACTGGATCGAATCATGGCGATTCATGTTCCGATTATAGGTGGAACAGCATTTGGTGAGCGGCCCGTCGGCCACAGTTTCAGAGTTGGTCCGGTTCGGTTCAACTGATGGCCGGCAAAGCCGAGTTTCTCGTACTGCTGTTTTCCCAGCCCGGACTCCGGTAAGCCTTTGCATCTCGGCGCTTGGCGGCGGTCTGTTCAGCTCTAGCGATAGCGCATTACCATCCACTTGAACCCGAATTTTCCAAAAGGGCTTGGGCGCCCGTCACTGATCGAACCGAACAAGAAGAGGCCCGAGGATATACGCCGTAAAGCAACCCACGATGTACAGCACGGCCGAACACCAAAGGACGATCCGGCTGAAACGGCTAGCGGTCTGGCATGCGGCGGGGTCGTTTGGGTCACAGGCACTATTTCTCATTTGAAGCTTTGGCGCAAGCCAATAAACGTACACGAAATTGCTAGAAATCAGCACGCCCGCCATGATGAAGACCCAGTGCTTATGATGCGACATGGCGACCAGCCACGGGGCTTCCGAGAGAACCGAGGCCACCGTTGCGCCCAATCCAAACAGGACCAGCAGCGATGGCAACGCGCAACACAGGAGGGTACCGAGCGAGGTAAAAAGCGATAAATAGCTCAGTGCGCCGCTGCGAAGCGGCGGCGCACTGGAAACTGTTTTCTGCATCATTCTCTTTTCCTGGTTTATTTCACCTGACCTACCTGAAGCGGGACCGGAGCCTTCAAGTCCTTGCCCGGTTCCATCACGCCTTGAACGATCACGGTCTGACCGAGTTTCTTAGAAGACTCACTGTACGCCTCAGGATTCTTCGGGTTGGCGGCAAGCACCAGCGTTTCTGTCATCCCGGAAATCTTCAATCGAAGTTGTCCATTAGCAGTCGCTAGGTCACCGCGGACGGAAACCGTCGTTGATTTTGGCGTGTATCCGTTCTTGTGAATCAGTTCCCACAACTGCGGAACCGATACCCTATTGCCGGGCTTCAGCTTTACTGTCGCAAGGCCCTTGTTTAAACTGACCTCGACGGACCCTACACCGGCCACTCTTTTTAATGCCACGTCGACCACGTGGGCGCAGGTCATTCAATCCATGCCGAAGATGGATAGATCGACTTGCAGTAATTCAGCGCGGCCCGGCAAAGCTCCCATAATGAGCGCGCAGGCCAATATCGACAGTTTTTTTAGCATCGTGTGTTCCTTTCGTGTTTAGAAGAAATAGGCAAAGTTAAGCGCGAACCGATAGCGTTCCTTCGGGTACAGCAGACCAGCATCGCGATGGACAGGAAATTGCACGCCGGCTTCAATGCCGATCGCGCGATACACCCCGAGCAGGCTGGGACCAAGGAACATCTGGTCCGCTTCAGTTTCCGGCACCTCGAAGTCCTGCCGCTGAAGCGTGCCAGTTTGTTCGCCGGTGAACTCACCGAAAATGCGCCAATCCCATCTTGGGTAATCGGTGCGCCAGGAAAAAGGCCGGTACCCGTAAACGGCAGTGTAAGTGAGCAGATTGGGGCGGCGGTCTCCCTTCGACTCCGCGTAGCTTTGATAGGTTGTCCCCACCCAGACGTACTGGCTGCGAGAAGCAATACCCGTGACTACGCCGACGAGGTACCCCGGCCCGCTGTTCAGACCGCGATACAGGCCCGCCTCCTGCTGCGGCCCGGGAACGAGAGCACCGGCAACGGCGGTGGTTTCGACACGCTTACCTGCGAAGTCCTTTCGATGGAACCGCCACCAGGTAAGCGCACTGAAATCGCCGCTAATCGGAGTATTTGCCGTGACGGACGAGCGCGGATACGGGTCAGGTTGGAAAATAACAGGAGCGGACACGGTAAGCTTTATGTCCGGGGTGAGGCCGTAGCCTAGCTCTGCTTAAAGCGCGGAGGCTATTCCGCCTGTTCCGCCGCGCCCGTTCACTCCCAGGTCGAAGCTCCATCCGCCTTGCGGGTTCGTGGGCGTCGCTAATCCGAAGACCGGACCATGATCGGCGGCGGTCCCGAGTTGCGCGATACTGAGCGCTGCAGCAATGGCCATAAACCACGGGCGCGTCTTCGAGGACTGCATACTTTTTGTTCTCCTTCAATGCATTCGGCTGCCTTGGCATGGCAGAACCCCGCCGCGCGTGTCTACATCGCGGCGCTAAAAAAATCGAAGAGAGAAAAGGGGAACTAGATTAGAAAAGTGGAGTGAAGGATGTGCAGATCAGGCGGGGATGGCTCGATCCGATTTGCACCGCACCAGCGTTCCAGAGCCGCGACCGAACATACCGGCAATTGCCTTCTAGCGGCGGCTACGACCGGCAAGTCAATGTGGAAATCAACACACTTGTGATGATCAAAAGCGATCTGTTGGCACTCGCGATTGGAACTCTGTGAGGGCGGTGTCTTGGTTTTACAGTGACCGTGCGGAGAACAGCAGCTTTTTACGCCCGGCAACATAAAATACTGTTCGCACGAAACGCAACCGCCCCAAACAAGAGTTGTCAGGAGCAGTAAAGACAAAAGCGAACTGGCGAAGGCTCTGCGCACCGCTACTACTGAGCGTATCAGTTTACCGCCCGCCGAAAGGAAACAGGTTCAAAAGAGTTGGTCATAGCGCCCGAACGGCCGTTCTTCCTCTTGCAAAAAGCTGTCGCACACTTTTGGAGCAGGGTTCTCGTGCTCCTGATCCGCTTGTCCGTAGAGTCGGCGTGTTGCTTCGCTTGCGCTCGGATTTTCAAGTGACGCAATGCGCGTTTTACGGCAAAGTGCAGGGAAACGCGTTGCAAAAAGAGTCCGTTGTTGAACCAGACGACACGCTGTAGATTGGACACATGGCGCTGAAACGGATGGACAACGTAGGAATCGTCGTTGACGACCTCGGCGTGACGATTGATTTCTTTCGCGAGCTCGGGCTCGAGCTCGAAGGGCGGGCCACGATCGAAGGAGAATGGGCCGGACGTGTCACTGGACTGGGCGATCAGCGCGTCGAGATTGCCATGATGCGCACGCCGGACGGCCACGGCCGGCTCGAGCTCTCCCGCTTCCTCACGCCGCCTGCCGTCGCGGATCACCGCAACGCCCCGGTGAATGCTCTCGGCTACCTCCGCGTGATGTTCGCCGTGGACGACATCGACGAGACGCTTGAAACGCTCCGCAAGCGCGGGGCGCAGCTCGTAGGCGAAGTAGTCCAGTATAAAGACGCGTATCGGCTCTGCTACATCCGCGGGCCTGAAGGGCTTCTCATCGGACTCGCCCAAGAACTCAGCTGAGCGCAATACGAAGACAATGACGAAGAGCGACCAATGTCAGCGAGCGCGTCCCACAGAGGGTAAGTTTTGCGATTCCGGCTGCTACTCTTTGACGCGTGACGCCGCCGCCGCGCCGTACTAAAGCTTTACGATGGAAAGAGAGGCGGACAGCATGGCAAATCTCGATAACGAAATCGACTGGACTAACTGCGAACTGGTGGAACGGGTTCCCGGTAAAGTGTCAGGACAGCCGATTGTCAGAGGTACGCGCATTATGCCGGAGCCGGTCGTGCGCAGCTTTGACCGTGGCGAAAGCATTGAGCAAATACGCGAGGACTGGCCGTCGCTTTCGGCCGATCAAATCAAGGGCCTTGTCGCGTTCGCCTATGCACAGCGCGGTCAGCCGGTGCCGTGAAAGTTCTGCTCGACGAACAATTGCCGCATCGGCTGCGCAAACATCTTGGCGCGCATGACGTGTTCACGGTCGATTACATGGGCTGGGCCGGACTCAAAAACGGCGAACTTTTGGGCGTCGCGGAAGCAGACGGCTTCGAGGTCTTTTTAACCGGCGACAAAAACCTTTCTTATCAGCAGAACCTTGCCGGACGGCGCATGGCGATCATTACGCTATCGGGTATCGACTTCGATATTCTTCAGTCGAACCTTTCGGTGATCGTCTCTGCTATCGACAGCGCCGGGCCGGGAGCATTTCTCACGATCGAGTGCGGTACGTTCAAACGTGAAGAACCTTGACACATTCTCGAAAAGTTAAGTTTCGGGACTGGGTTTTTTCTGCCGCTTAAAAAAAAAAAAAAAAAAAAAAAAAAAAAAAAAAAAAAAAAAAAAAAAAAAAAAAAAAAAAAAAAAAAAAAAAAAAAAAAAAAAAAAAAAAAAAAAAAAAAAAAAAAAAAAAAAAAAAAAAAAAAAAAAAAAAAAAAAAAAAAAAAAAAAAAAAAAAAAAAAAAAAAAAAAAAAAAAAAAAAAAAAAAAAAAAAAAAAAAAAAAAAAAAAAAAAAAAAAAAAAAAAAAAAAAAAAAAAAAAAAAAAAAAAAAAAAAAAAAAAAAAAAAAAAAAAAAAAAAAAAAAAAAAAAAAAAAAAAAAAAAAAAAAAAAAAAAAAAAATAACCCGGAATGCCGCATGCAGGTTTTTGATGATTTTCCGACAACGCCAGAACTTCACTTCACCCCTTCAAATATGAGCGTTAGCATCCTATCAACCGGGCGGTGATTTTTGGGTGGTGCCTGCCGCTATTCTGCGTTTCAAATTCGATTACTGGACTGCATTGATGCAGGGCTAAGGAAATCTTTTGCTATATGGTGAAGCCCACTATCAGGACATTTTCGGCCACGCCCACCGCAGCACATGGCTCTACTTTTGGGATACAACCGCCCACGGCTTCATTCAAGGGCCGCTTCACAATCAGGTGACCTAGCCCTTACGCTATGATTGCCCCTTATGGACGACCGCAAACAATGGCATGTCGCTTGGGCGCGGTTTACCGCATTCAGAAATTCTCCGCCGAAGGGATGGAACCCACAAGCGGTTCAGGAGTTTCACGCGATACTTGCGGCTCTTTAAGCAGGTTCACTCGGCGATGATTTAACGGCCTTCCGCATCCCTGAAAGTATGATGAAACCGCGTATTGCCGCGGTGCGCCGCGCATCTTTCCGCAGTCCGAGCCACGTGACCTACTCCGACGGCGTTTTTTTGTGCCCCGGAATATGCAAAACGACAGGTGAAAGGTATCGCGACTTATTTTGAAAACCGCGCATCCTTCAAGTCCTGAAATTTCTTTCCCTGCCCTGTGTCTCGAAAAGGGTGACTTTGCGGATTCTGAAAATGGCTATTCCCGACTACCAATCACTGATGCTACCGGTCCTTGTTACTGCTTCCAAAGGAGAGGTCCGGATTGGTGCGGCAGTTGAAGAATTGGCCGATGAATTGAACCTCACCCCAGAACAGCGCACCGACTTACTCCCGTCTGGCAGGCAGACGGTTTTCAGCAACCGCGTACATTGGGCGAAGACCTATTTAGCGCAAGCGGGCTTGATCGAGAACACTCGACGCGGGCACTTTAAGATAACGCCGCGCGGGCAGCAGACGCTCGCCACTGACCCGGCCCGTATTGATAATGCTTTCCTTAGCCGTTTTGAGGAATTTCAGCACTTCAAGGAGCGTGCGCGGGCCTCGCAATCCCCCCCGCTGATGAGGCTCAGGTCGAAGCCGAAATGAAAGCCCGCGCGCTTTCAGACCCCGGTGTGCAGGCTTTCCAGCGGGCTTTCTTGGAGGTCCCGGCAGAGACCCCAGACGAAATCATGCGACGCGCGCATAAGCAGATCGACGTAGCGCTTGCCCAAGATTTGCTGGACCGTGTACGCGCTGCGCCGCCTGAATTTTTCGAGCGGCTAATCATCAATTTGCTTCTCAGCATGGGCTATGGCGGTTCCCGTGCTGAAGCTGGCCGCACCCTTGGCCGCTCTGGTGATGATGGTGTTGACGGAGTGATCGACCAAGATGCTCTTGGCCTTGACCGCGTTTACGTACAGGCCAAGCGCTACGCCGCAGGAAACAATATTGGACCCGGCGCGATCCGCGATTTCTTCGGCAGCCTAGACAGACACAAAGCTACCAAGGGCTTGTTCGTCACGACATCAACGTTTTCACCTTCGGCAAAGGAAACCGCCGAATTCCTAAGCAAACGTATTGTCCTCATAGACGGCGATCACTTGGCAGCTTTGATGGTTCAGCAGAATATCGGCTGTCGGATCGAGGATACGCTTCACATCAAAAAAATAGACGAAGAGTTTTTTGAACCATAGCGGCCCCGCTCTCTGTTGCTGTGTCAGAAAGGGTAAGTTTTGCGACGAGCACGAAACGCAATAGAATTAAGCCAACGGGCTGTTGCAAAAGTTGATGCAAATTGAATCGCAAAGTTTGGCTCACGATCATCGAGGCATCTCTTCCGCGCTTCTCTCATGGGCCTGCCCAGGACGGGCCCGTCAGTCGCAAATATCTGTGCGCAAAATAAAGCCGCAATAGCGTTCTTCCTCTGCAGACTGCGGCCAACCCTTGGCCAGGTAGAAACCAAGTTGACGGGAAGTCGGCATGTGGACACATGACAGACACTTCGGCTTGTCGCCGCGTGGATCTAACGCGCTCCACAGGATCAGCCTTGAGTTGCGCCTTACAGTGGCGTCATCGGAAAAGTGGACGAGTGGGCCAGAACGTGTCTCACGTAACCGCAGTCGGGGAAACATCCTCAGCGCATCACCATGAGGTAGGCTGCGACTCCAATCCCGACCGCCGCAAGCGTCAAAGCAAGGCCAACGCCCAGCGCCGACGGCCGGCCCGCGACGTCTTTCCCGCTGTTGAGATCTCGAACGGTTTGGACGTAGCGTAGCGTTGAAGACACGGTCACGGCGACTCCAATCAAGACCAAAACGACTCCGCCCCAGAGTGAAGCGCCTGTAGACGCGGTCATCCGAGCGCCAGCCGCGAACCTGAGTTCGCGCAGAAAGAGCCCAAAGCGCGCGACTACAAAGCCGAAGCCCATGAGAGCGATGCCGGTGCGGATCCAGGCAAGAAGCGTGCGTTCGGCTGCAAAATAGACGCGCGGGTCTTTTGTGACTTCTTGGGTGGGCACGAGTATCTCTTATGGCCGATTGTAATTCTCTTGTTGCACGTCGATGCCACTATGATCAGATGGCCGTACGGCTGCTTTCACTGTTCAGTCTGGCGTTGCTGTGCGCTGCGCAACAGACGCCGGAAAATCCGCCTGCCCAGGGCGGAGAAATCCCGCGGCAGGAAGAGAATAAAGCGCCGCAGCAGCCCGAAGCTCAGCAACGCTGGAATCTCTTTTGGCAAGCGACATCCATCGGACAGTACCACGGCACGTTCCGATCGCCTTACCAAGGGACCAATAGCTTGCAAGATAGCGTGGAGCGCGACGCCTCGCTGACCAGCACCTTGTTCCTGGGATTTCGGTTGGACGACAATACCGAGATCTATGTCAACCCCGAATTGGCCGGGGGACGTGGGTTCAGTAACGTCACAGGGCTTGCGAACTTCACCAATGGAGAATTGCCGAGAGTGGCGAGCGCCACGCCGAAGCCGTACCTGGCGCGGGCTTTCATACAGCACGATTTCACCTGGGGTTCGCAGCGTGAATCCTTCGATAGCGAAGAGAATCAGCTCGCGGGAACGCGTTCTGTGGACCGTTACACGATTGTGGTGGGACGCTTCACGGTGACCGACTTCTTCGACAACAACCGTTACAGCCACGATCCCCGGACGCAGTTCATGGGCTGGGCGATCATGTACAACGGCGCCTGGGATTATCCGGCCGACACGCGCGGTTACACGTGGGGTTGGTATCACGAACTGCATTTGAAAGATTGGTCGTTCCGATACGCGAGCGCCGCCGAGCCGAAGGTAGCGAACGGATTGCGTTTTGACAGGCGGCTGTTCCGCGACCGCGCTGATATGTTCGAAGCCGAGCGGCGCTATAGCCTCGGCAAACATCCCGGTGCGATTCGCGCGCTGGCCTTCTTGCTGCATACCGATTCGGGCAACTATCAGCAGGCATTGAATATCGCACGCGCCACGGGAACGATTCCGAATGTGATTGCGACGCGGGACGTCGGAACGCTGAAGTACGGAGGCGGGCTGAACTTCGAGCAAGAGATTACATCGGATATTGGCGTGTTCTCCCGCCTTGGCTGGAACGACGGCCGGACGGAATCCTTCGCGTTTACCGCCATCGACCGTTTGGCGCAAGGCGGCGTGTCCGTGACGGGAACACGCTGGCATCGGCACTTCGACACAGTGGCCAGCGGGTTTACCGCCAGCGGGCTCTCGTCGGTTCACGCGCAGTACCTGGCCGCGGGCGGCCTCGACTTTTTGATCGGCGACGGGCGGCTGAACTACGGGCCGGAGTACGTGTGGGAGAGCTATTACAGCTTTCGGGTGGCGCCCGGCTTTTTCACCAGCTTCGACGCGCAGCGCATTGCGAATCCGGCCTACAACCAGGACCGCGGGCCGCTGTGGGCGTTGAGCTTACGTCTTCACATTGAAGTGGGACGCTGACGGCGCTTCACGCAGAAACGCCGCGGCTCACTCCGCAGTCGCTGCCTTATGTACGTACTTGCCGTGATCGGGCACAGCGAAATGATCGAAGTTCATCGCTAGACGCTGCAATTGGTCCGGAACTTCGTCGCCGCACATCGGCAAGCCGTGGCAGGGCGCAATGGTACGCGGACAAAGCTTGGCGAGCGCCAGCACGGAAGCGCGCGCTGCGTCCCAATCCGGCGTGTAGTAGGACGGGCGGTCCATGCAACTCCGGCTTTTGCTTGGCGACGGCCAGGAAGGACTCCTGTTTGGTCGTGCAAAAGGCGTCACCAGGCAGCAGGACCTTGTCCTCCTCGCGGTAGAGCGATATGTGACCGGGAGCGTGGCCAGGTGTGTGAATCCAGCGCCAATTCGGTAGCGTGGGCACAGCGCCGTCGGCAGGCAAAGGTTGAACACGATTGCTAAGATCCGCTGAAGTTCGCGGGTAGAGCGGGGACATGACAGCCATGAGGCCTCCGCCGACGCCAGGATCGGGCGGGGGGTACTTGGCGTGCCCCGTGAGAAATGGAAGCTCATCGGGGTGCGCATACACAGGCACGTTCCAGTCGCCCAGCAGGTCCTTGACGGCGCCGACATGATCGAAATGACCGTGGGTTAGGACGATGGCCTCCGGCTTCGTGCCCTTGCCGAAATGGTTTTCCGCCCAATGTTTAATCTTGCCGGCCGAGAGGTATAAGCCGGTATCGATGAGAGTCCAGCCGCCGCTTGGGGTGGACAGTGCGAAGACATTTACGAAGAGGATGCGCAGGCCCTTGACGCCGGCAGCGATGTCATCGAGGGGAACGACCTCATAAAACGGAAGAGGAATTGCGTCCATGGAAGTCTCCTCGTGCTATAGATGCGCGCGGCGCGAGGACTTGGTCGTGAATCTTACTTGTCAACGATGGGGAACTAACCTCGCCGGCCGTTCGTATGCTTGAAGTGAAATGGCGATGGATTATGCGCTTGAGGCGCAAGGGCTGAGTAAGGTCTACCGGTCGCGCTTCCGCGGGCGAGAGATTCAAGCGGTTTCGAATCTCACGCTGCGCGTGCCTATCGGGGTGAAGTTCGGGTTGCTGGGTCCAAACGGGGCAGGGAAGACTACATTCGTCAAAATGTTGCTTTCCGCCGTAAACCCGAGCGCCGGCTCCGCTTCGCTGTTTGGCAAAGATGCGCGCCACCCTGAGGCGCGCCGGCCAGTGGGCTATCTGCCGGAGAACCACCGTTTTCCCACCTACTTCACCGGCAGCGGGATGTTGGATTTTTACGCCGCTCTATCCGGCCTCGAAAGAACGCAGCGCAAGCAGCGAATTCCTGAGTTGCTGGACCTCGTGGGCCTGAAGGACTGGGGCGATGTCCGCATCAAAAAGTATTCGAAAGGCATGCTGCAGCGCCTGGGCCTGGCGCAAGCCCTGATGCACCGTCCGCGGCTGCTGGTTCTCGATGAGCCGACCGACGGCGTAGATCCCGTAGGGAGACGACACATCCGCGACATTTTAAACGGGCTGACCGGAACGGGCGTAACGGTCTTCATCAATTCTCACCTGCTGGGCGAGGTGGAATCGTTTTGTGAATACGTTGCGATTTTGCACAAGGGCACACTGGCGCTTGAAGGAAAGATCAGCGCGCTGGTAGCTGGCCGCGGTTATCGGGTGACCGCCAGCGGTTTTCCGGAATCGGCGTGGCCCAAAATTCGCAGTATGGGCGCAGTCCTTTCGCGGGCTGGAGACGATATCGAAATCCAGATCGGCACACGCGAGGAAGCCAATCGAGTGATCGATGAAATTCGTGCCGCTGGGGGATTGATTGAAAGCGTGGCAGCGTCGACCAGCAGTCTCGAAGACGTCTTCATGCGGGCTACTGAGGTGAAGAAGGCGGCATGAACTCTGAGCTAAGCGAATCGCGGCTGGGCGTTCTGGCCGCGCTGATCAGCGACACTTTTCAGGAAGCGCGGGCGCGCTGGTTGTTCTGGGGTTTGTTCGGTCTCTCGACTTTGCTGATTGTGATCTTCCTGTTTGTTTTGAAGATCGATCTGGTCGCGGGCGCTGTTTCCATCCTGGGAATTGAACGGACGGCAAGCCGGCTCGATGTCCAGAACTTCGTGACGAAGTCGTATGCCTTCGTGTCGGTATTCCTGTACATCTGGGGCACGTTTCTAGCCATATTCGCTTCTTCCGGATTAATCCCGAGCGTGCTCGAAGCCGGCCGCATTTCACTGCTCCTGTCGAAGCCGATAACACGGCCGATGCTGCTGTTGGGCAGATACGCAGGCAACATTCTAGTCGTCGCGGCGAACCATATTTATCTGGTTTGCTCCATCTGGATCATCATCGGCGTGAAGACCGGCATCTGGGAGACCCGCTTCCTGCTGGCCATGGTGGACAGCCTGTTTATTTTCGCCGTGCTGCTGACTGTCGTGGTGTTGATTGGCGTCATTTCGGAAAGTGCGGCGCTGGCCGTCATGGTTTCGGTAGCGCTGATGTTGATCAGCTCGATTCTCGCGCAGCACCAATTGGTCGTGAAGCTGTTGAGTTCGGAATGGTCTCGTGAGTTGTGGATGGCCATCTACTGGATTGTTCCGAAGGTGTACGATCTAGCGAATGCGATGAGACAAACGATCGTCTTCGACCGTCAAGCAGATTGGTGGACGCCCGTTTGGACCTCCGCGGCCTTCGGCGTAGTGGTGCTGTGGAGCGCGGTGCGTATTTTTCAGAAGAGAGATTTTTAGTGCGTTATCTATCGACGCTCGCAATGGCTTGCGTGTTGGCCTGCTTGTGCGGTTGCGGCGGCAACACGGGGGACACGGTCACCGTCGGAAAAGAATTTCGATCGCTTGTGCCGCCGGATACGAAAGTCCTGGCCGGCATCGATCTGGACAAGCTGAAGGCAGCGCCAATCTACCAGCGGCACGAGAAAGATCTGAACTTCCCGCTCTTGAATGGCTCTTCGGAGCGGCTTGGATTCGATCCGCGCCGCGACGTATCGGATGTGCTGATTGCGTGGGACGGTAAAAGGGCGCTGTTTTTTGTGCGCGGCAGTTTCAAGCCTTCAGAGGTAGAGCAAAAGCTCTCTTCCTTCGGTGCGCCGCGAACCACTTACAAGAACCATCAGGTGTTTGGGGACACGAGAAACTCGCTCACATTTCTGGACACCTCGGGGAACAAGGGATTCGCAGTCGCAGGATCCGCAGGCGATGTACAAAGGACCATAGATTTGGAGGGCAGCAGCGCCGATACTGTTCCCGAAGAATTGCAGGAACGGCTCCGGCAGGTTCCGAAAAGCGATCAACTGTGGATCGTCAGCCGCGGCGGACTTCCGTTCGTCGACGCGCCGATGCGCTCCGACATTGCATCCGCGCTTTCTAATATCGTTCACTTCATCACCGGCGCAACAGTGGGTGTCAAAGCCGATACGGGTACGCATTTTCAAATCGACATCAGCTGCATTTCCAAGCAGGGCGCGCAGCGCGTTCATGATGCCTTGCGCGGCGCAATCGGCTTGGGGCGCCTCTCCACAAGAGACGATCAGCGCCAGTTGCTACAGATCTACGATGGAATTAACGTGGACCAGGATAATGCGGTCGTGCACGTACATGCCGATTACTCCGGCGAACTCACGGACAAAGTATTCGAGGAGTTAGGGGAAATGCGGAAGGCCGTCGGGCGTTAGAGCGTCGATTTTCCGCCTTCACTGATGTAATTCTTGTTCCACGCGGGGATTTCCACCGTCACATCTCCCTTGACGACGGCTTGGCATCCCAGCCGCGAACGCAGAGTCAATCCCGGAGCCATATCAAGGCGATCCAACTCGTCGTCATCAGCTTCAGACAGGTTCTTTTCACCCGCAGTAACGATCACGTGGCAAGTAGTACAAGCGCAACTTCCTCCACAGGCGTGTTCTAGGTGGATGCCGAAGTTCATCGCGACATCAAGAACAGATTCCGGTTTGCCGTGATCGTCATAGGGCAATTTGCCGGACTCGAATTCAACAGTTTTGTTTTCCGGCAGGAAGGTCACTTTCGGCACGTCTTCAATTGTACCGGCCACTCGGTCTTTTCTTGATTCGGCATACTGAGAGGCAGTGTTCCAGAAGATAGAAGCGGAGTTAGCAGCGGCGATTGAGCGGGAATTAACCGCGAAATTCCATCTGAACCTTAAAGTAAGCGTTGAACAACCGAAGCAAAGCTCGTTCGGCGAACTTGCCATTCCGGTTGCGTTCCAGTTGGCGCGACAGCTCAAGCGGCCACCGAAGCAGATCGCCGAGGAGATCGCGGGCGGTGTCGCTGCTGTCCCGGGGATTGCATCTTTCGAGATTGCCGGGAATGGTTATCTCAACGTACGGCTTGATCGCGGCGAGTATGCCTGGTCGCTCATGCAGGGCGGGGACTCCGTCGAGGAGTCTCCCACAATCGGCAAAGTAATAGTTGAACATACCAATATTAACCCCAACAAAGCAGCGCACATTGGACATTTGCGCAATGCCGTTCTGGGCGATACGTTTGTGCGCATGCTGCGTAAGCGGGGGCGTTTTGTCGAGGTGCAGAATTACATCGACAACACCGGCGTGCAGGTGGCCGATGTCGTGGCTGGCTTCCATCATCTAGAGAAGAAAACCACAGCCGACGTGCAGCGGCTGATTGCCGACCCAAACGTTCGCTTCGATTACGTCTGTTGGGATCTCTATGCGCGAATATCGGGCTATTACAAGCAGCATCCGGAAGCATTGGAGTGGCGCAGCGATACACTTCACGCGATTGAAGCGGGGCAGAACGAAGTCGCGGAATTGGGACATACGGTGGCGGACGCAATTGTCCGGGCACATCTACAAACCATGTATCGGCTCGGCATTGAATACGACGTGCTGCCGCGCGAGAGTGAAATCCTTCACTTGAAGTTCTGGGCGACGGCTTTCGAATTATTAAAGCAGCGGCATGCAATTCACCTCGAAGACCAAGGAAAGAATAAGGGTTGTTGGGTGATGCCGTCTTCCGCGTTTCGCGATCCGTCTGCGAGTGCTGAACCGACCGAAACGGGAGGCGAGGACGACAGTAAAGTCATTGTGCGCTCCAATGGCACCGTGACCTACGTGGGCAAAGACATCGCGTATCAGTTATGGAAATTCGGGCTGCTGGGCAAAGACTTCTATTACCGGGAATGGTCGTCGTATCCGGATGGTCACAAGGTGTGGGTGACTACGGATCAACCGGAGCCTGGAGAGGCGCCACAGTTCGGACGTGCAAAGCAGGTCTTCAACGTCATCGATTCGCGCCAGTCCTACTTGCAGGATGTGGTGGTGGCGGGCTTGCGCGCGCTGAATTACGAGGAACAGGCGGACGCGTCTGTTCACTTCTCCTACGAGATGGTGGCGCTGACACCCAGAACGTGCCTGGAACTCGGAATCGAACTGTCGGAAGAGGATAAGCGGCGGCCGTATGTCGAAGTATCGGGCCGCAAGGGCCTGGGTGTGAAGGCCGACGACCTCATCGACAAATTGATTGAGACAGCGCTGAAAGAAGTAGACGACAGGCACCCGGAAGCGGACGCGAAACAGCGGCGGAAAATCGCGGAACAGATTGCGGTCGGTGCGCTGCGCTACTTCATGCTGAAGTTCACTCGTAATTCTGTGATCGCCTTCGATTTCCAGGAAGCGCTCAGCTTTGAAGGCGAAACCGGGCCGTATGTGCAGTACGCGGCGGTGCGGGCCGGGAACATTCTCCGCAAGTTCGTGG
>CAWKHS010000031.1:0-35006 GCA_963849445.1 uncultured Acidobacteriaceae bacterium
TTCGCTGCACGCGGCTGAGAAGCGCCTTGCAGCGCCACCAGCGGTGTTGTAGGAAGGCTTCTAGAAGGCTCGGTACCCGAGTCTTCGAGCATATCTTCGATGCTGACGCCATCCAGAAGTCGCAGAATGCCTTCGTGAATGCGCCGCAATGGACGCTTGACCGTGCACCTTTCGGCGTGGTGGCAATGCGCGTCCGCTGTAAAGCAGTTGGCCAGCACGATAGGGCCGTCAATCGCGCGGATCACTTGCAGGGCCGAGATCAGGCGCGGCTCTCGCGCCAGGCGATAACCTCCGTTAGTTCCGTATTCGGAAACCAGAAAGCCCGATTTGCCCAGCTTTTGTAACAGCTTTGATAAGACGGGCAGCGGAATCCCGCACGTGTCCGCCACTTCTTTAGCGCTTACCGCTTCGCCCGTTTCCCGTTGGCGCGACGCGAAATGCCTGAGAGCAATCAGGCTGTAGTCGGCCTTTTTTGTGAGTCGAAGCATTGCGCTTTACAGGAGTTTGCTGGTCTTGAGGTATATCTCCGACCAAGAAGATCTTACTTCTTTATAACATGCCGGACCGTGAATTAGGTTAACTTTTATCTCCAATTGAATGAGGCGCTTGCGCCGGCCGGGAGCATTGCGTAGGCCGCGAAAATTGCGCGTTCTACTCTAGCCTGCCGATAAGCTTAGCGTGTTACACTCGGTAGGCATTTCCGCTACCCGTAAACTGCTCGCGTGATTAGACTTTTTCGAGTTTTCATCCCTGCCAGCGTCGTTGCGCTCCTACTGTCGGAAATCCTCATAATCCTGGGGTGCTACGCAGCCGCGCTCTTCATTGTAGGGCTGGATTTTGCCGGGTTCGACGCGAGCTTCTACCTTTTCGGGGAAGGGAACTACTGGAAATTGCTGGTGGTGACCGCCTGCATCGTTTTGGGCCTCTATTTCCAGGACCTTTATACCGCGCTTCGGATCACGTCCCGCATCCTACTGGTCCAGCAGGTCTGCCTGGCTGTCGGTTGTGCGCTGCTCTTTATTGCTCTGCTTGGCTATGCGAGCGCCGATTTAATTCTCGGCAGATGGATGATGGTGCTCGGCAGTCTCTTGGTCATCGTGCTGGTACCCACCTGGCGATGGTTCTTTTGGAAGTACATCATCGGCGCTTTGCGCTCAGAGCGTGTGTTGCTGCTCGGCAACTCCAGCATTCTTGGCGAAGTGATCGCGCGCATTTTCGAAAAACCGGAGTTCGGCTATTCCATTCTGGGATATTTGTGCGAGGACGAGCCGTGCGACTTCCCGGTCCCTTGCCTCGGCCCTCTGACGGAAGTTCGCCGGATTTGCAGTGAATACAAGCCGACACGGGTGGTCGTCGGCATGGCGGAGCGGCGCAACCGGCTTCCCGTCCAGGATCTGTTGGAGATCCGCTTCGGTGGAGTCATGATCGAAGACGCCGCCGATACCTACGAAGTAGCCATGCGGCGCGTCTGCAGCCGCAAGATCCAGCCCTCTCAGCTGATCTTTTCTTCCATGCTTGGCCCGCGGCAGCATGCGGTTACCATTCAGAATTTTTATTCGCTGTTGTTCGGACTCGTTGGGATGATCATCACGATGCCCCTGATGCTTCTCACCGCGCTCATCGTAAGGTTTTCGTCTCCTGGGCCGGTACTCTACCGCCAGCGTCGCGTCGGGCATAACGGACAAGTTTTCACGCTGTACAAATTCCGCTCCATGTATATCGACGCGGAGGCGCGAACCGGCGCCGTTTGGGCCTCGAAAGATGACCCGCGGATTACGCCCGTGGGTAAATGGCTTCGGCGGCTGCGCCTGGATGAGTTGCCGCAATTTTGGAACGTCCTGCGGGGCGACATGTCCATTGTCGGGCCGCGGCCTGAGCGTCCTGAGTTTGTCGAACTACTGGCGCACCAGATTCCTTATTACCGCCAGCGCCTCGCCGTCAAACCGGGCATAACGGGTTGGGCGCAGATCAACCATAAGTACGGAGATACGGAACTCGATGCCATGATCAAGCTCGAATACGATCTCTACTACATCAAGCACGTGGGGCTGGCGCTCGATCTCTACATCATCTTCCACACGGTGAAAGTGATGCTGCTGAGCCGCGGGGCTCAGTAGGCTCCATGTACATCAATGCCGTGGCGAACCGGAGCATTCCGGCGTCGCAGACGAGCCGTGGATTACGGCGTGACGATCTTGCCGCCTAAGCCGAAGTGAGCGGCAGCCGCAAGCAAGTGCCGGTCGCTGGTCCAGATTTCCGGTTCGCCGGCCTCGAGCGCTGTTGCGATATGGATCGCGTCGCCGGCACGCAAGGGAACGTTGGCCGGGAGTCCACGGATCAGAGTTGCCGTTCTCCGCAGCAGAGCATCGGTGACGGGAATCAAATTCCAGTAACCGGAGTCAATGTGGCTTCTGAAGACTTCCATTAACTCGTGGCCTTCCGTGACTGTGAGAGATCCTTGACGCACGTGACGGTGAAACACGGAGGTTACTTCGAGCAAGGTCCAGGAAGACGAACAGATATGCGACGCGTTCCGGATCAGCTTCCTGACTGCTCCCGCATCTCGTTCATTCACGTAATACTTGGCAACGTAGGCGGAATCCAGATACATCGTTAACGGTCTTCTTCAAGAAAGCGTCCGCTATCGCTGGTCACGGCGGGAAATCGCGCCCAAAGATCGCTCAGATCCGGAAGCTGGGATTTGCTGCGGCTTTTCGAGAGCGGCCGTAATTCCGCTACCGGTTCGCCACGGCGCTCAATGAGAATCACTGCACCCCCCGCGGCTTCGCGCACCAGTTCGGAGGTGCGGATGTGCAGATCGCGGACGGAAGCGGTTTTCATGTGCTACATTGTAGCACATGAGCATTTCGTGCCCATCAGACTATTCGAAGAAGAGGCGCTGGGTAGCACATTGACTTTCGTTTACAGTATGAGACCGGTTTGACAAAGCTGGTCGACACGCTGCCCATTGTCTCTTGAAAAACAGATGTTTAAGAAAGGCAGTCAAATCATCTAACCCAGGCGTGAGTGAAGTGAGACATGAATTCGAATGGACCATGGAGTCTAATGCGCTGTCTTGCGGTACGCCAATACGGCCTTTTCGTGTTCCAGCAGAGTGGAAGAGAAGTGGTGTGAGCCGGAGCCGTCGGGCTTCGCCACAAAGTACAAATAATCCGTATCAGCCGGCGCGAGCGCGGCTTTAAGAGAACTTGCTCCCGGATTCGTAATCGGCCCGGGCGGCAGACCCGCGTGAGCATAGGTGTTGTACGGATTGGCGCTCGCCAGATCCGATTTGTGAATGACGCCGTGGTAGCGATTTTCAACTAGCGCCGCGTAGACCGTCGTAGGATCGCATTGCAGAGGCATGCCCAACCGCAGGCGATTCAGGAAGACTGCCGCGACAAGCGGCCGCTCCTGAGGCACGGCGGTCTCCTTTTCTACCAAAGACGCCAGCGTGACCAGCCGGTGCGTTTCCGCCAGCCGCGCTTTCCCGCCCAGGGCCGCCCACTCTTTGCGGAACTCCGTAGTCATCATGTGACAAAGCTGCACAGCCGTGGTGTGATGAGTCACCCGATAGGTGGACGGAAATAAGTATCCTTCTAAATCCGGCGCCCGCGGATCGAGGTCGCGTATGCTTGCCGGATTCGCCGCGGCTTTCAAGAAAACGTCGGCATCAACGGTGTCGGACCGCTGTAGCAAAGCGGCGATGTCAAAGATGTTGCTTCCTTCGGGGACCGTGAACTCCTCGTAGAAAACGTCCCCGCGCCGTATCTTATTAAAAACTGCCCATGGCGTTTGGGGCGAATCGAACCGGTATTCCCCCGCTTCCAGCGCCGCTTTCGGGTGCAGCGCGCGGATGGCGAGGAATACCCATAGCAGAGCGGACCACACCTCGCGAGGCCAATGTCTGGGCGATTTCGCGCGAGGACATGCCGTGCTCAATCTCGACAAAGGTTTCCGGTCCGAAACCGCGATACGGACTGAGGTATCGATAGCCTGCGACAGCGGCGGCGAACAAGCCCACCAGCACGATCGCAAGAATCGTAAGCCGGAAAAGGCGGCCGAAAAAACCGCGGCGTCTAGCCAAGAGGATCTCCTTCCGGAAAAGCCGCGTGGTTGCGGCGGTACCCCAGGTAGCTCTCCAGCAGCAGGACAGCCGACATCCGGTCAACCGCTTTTTTCCGTTGCTCCAGCGAAGCGCCCGCGCTCCGCAACATTCGCTCTGCTTCAGCGGACGTCAAACGCTCGTCCCAGAAAACAACTGGAATCCCGAGATGTTGGTAAAGCCGGGCCGCGAACTCCCGCGTGTACTCGCTTTGCCGGCTCTCGTCGCCGCTCATGTGAAGCGGCTTGCCAATGAGCAAAGTCTTGACACCCAGCCGGTCCGCAATTTGCTTCAAGTTCTGCAAATCTTCACGGACCCGCGTGCGCTGGAGCGTCTCAATGCCCTGCGCCGTGATTCCCAATTCGTCGCTGATAGCCAAGCCGATTCGTTTCTTCCCGACGTCCAGCGCGAGAATACGTCCGGCCTCCATTCGAAACGGATCCGCCAAGCTTGGATTATAGAAGGTGTCAGGTGTCCCACGCCGAAGACGCTTTGCGTGTTAAAGTAGCGATTTACAGAGGCCGTCGTTCAGTTTGGCACTCTTCAGCCCTCCTCAGCCTGCTCAGAGACTGCGTAGTGTTCGAACTTCGCTGATCGCCGTGGCGGCCGCCGTTGCCCTCCTCTACTACGGGCGCGATTTTTTCGTCACGCTCATCGTCTCTTTTGTTTTTGCCTTCATTCTCGATCCCGCTGTCCTGCTGGTGATGAAATTGCGCGTGCCGCGGCCCGCCGCCACAGGCATTGTCATAGCCGTCGCTTGCATCGCCGTCTACTTGGCATCTGTTTTGTTGTGGACCCAAGTAGCCACGGTCACGGAGGACTTACCCGCCTACGCCCTTCGATTGGGCGACCTTTGGAGTAAAGCGAACAGCAGACTCGATCGGATGGAGCAGGGAACGATCGATGCGCTGGTACCGAAAACGCTGCGGGATCAGAGCGAACAGATTCAGCAAAAGCCGCAGCAAGCAATGAAAGCGCGGCACCGGAAACCCAGTGCGGCGCCGCCCGAGCCGGTAGCGCCCTCGCCGCCGGTAATTCAAGAAGTTCGCATTCACAACGATCCAAAGCCGTTCATTGCCACCGTGTACGGCTACGCTTCCGGCTACCTGCACGTACTCGTCATGGCCTCGTTTGTGCCGTTTCTGGTGTACTTCATGTTGAGTTGGCGCGACCACTTCAACCGCACGGTGACACGCCTGTTTCAGGGTGAGCAGCGCTACGTCGTAGGCAGAACTTGGTCCGGCATTGGCGAATCCACGCGAGCTTACGTGCTCGGCAACTTTCTGCTCTGGATTTTGTTGAGCAGCGTCAGTTCCATGGTGTATTTCTTCATGGGTGTTCCTTATTGGATCCTCGTGGGACCCATCAGCGCTTTCTGCAGTCTCGTCCCATATGTAGGGCTTCCGCTTTCGATGCTGCCGCCCGTGCTTGCGGCGATTGCCATTCCAAACAGGTTCAAGATCATCGTTACGTTGATGCTCATCACGGCGGCGCTGCACATCATCGTGATGAATTTCGTCTATGCGAAAGTAATCGGGCGCAGGGTACGGCTGAATCCGTTGGTGGTTACCGTCGCGTTAATGTTTTGGGGGATGCTGTGGGGCGCTGTCGGTTTGGTTCTGGCAGTACCGATCACGGCGGCCATCAAAACGGTCTGCGACAACGTGGAGTCGCTCGAGCCCTACGGCAAACTGCTGGGCGATTGAGGAAGATAGGCCGTCACAGGTCCATCGCTCCCGGCGAAACTCAGTTCGGGTCTGCTTTGGAGGGCTTCCGTTCGCACGTAGGCGAGTGCAACCACTTCATGGAAAAAAGGCGAGTAAGCGGCGGAAGTGATCTCCGCGACGTCTTTCCCGTTTGTGCTGAGTTTCGTTCCCGGCGGCGGCGGTGCGTTGCTCTTGACGCGAATCGGCGTAAGTAGACGATGCACTTGTCCGCGCGAACGCACTCGCTCAACGATTTCCTGGCCTAAATAGCAGCCTTTATTTGAATGAACCGCGTGCACCTGTTGCGTCTCCTGCACCAGGTACCGTTCGCTGATGTCTTCTCCGAAACGTGGCATGCCGTTTTCCAGGCGTACCGTTCGGGCTTCCGCGCTCGTTGCTTGCGGAATGTTTAAACGTGCGATGAAATCCTGTTTTTGCGAAACGGGCATGAACACCCGCAGTCCCCTGGCGCCGGTGCTGGCGACGCGCACCGTAAAGCCATCGTTCCAGACAGCCAGCGCATATTGTTTTTCGGGAACCGGCAACCCCAGAGTCGCAGCGAAATCGAGACTCGCGGGCCCTTCGATCCCTACGACCGCCCAGCGCGCCGTTTCGTCTTCGAGCGTGACGTCATCCGCGATGATGTATTTGTCCAGATGTTCGCGCAGTTTTTCAGCCGTTTCCGGCTCGGTATCCAGCAGCATCGTCTCGCCCAAGTTGTAAACGAAAGCATCCGCCACGATACGGCCTTGCGCGGTCAAAAAAAATGCGTACAGGCCCTCACTCGGTTGAAGGCCGGCGATGTGGTTTGTGCTCATCGCATGCAGCAGGCGCGCGCGGTCTTCGCCGGTAAGGCGGATTTTGCCGCGTGCGGATAGATCGATCCAGGCCGCGTTCGTGCGCAGCGCTTCGTAACCGCTCATACTTCTCTATACGATTAGATGCAAACGCCGCCTCAGAGGCCGCTGAGGGTTAACGAGCGCAGATAAGCCGAAATCAATACAACGATCAGGCCCGAAATAGCAATGCTCGTCAGCCGGTGCTTGCTCTTTCCCGCGACCGTAACATCTCCATAGGGAGATGTGGCCCAAAGAATGGCTGAAGCGCAGATGTGCGCCACGAACAGCATCTTGATCCCGAACCAGATCTGATAGGCTTCGCCGTGCTTCGGCCCCGCGTAACTGAAGAAGTTGTAAAGACCCGAGAGAACGATCAGCCCTAGCAGAACGAAAAGCGTGGTGCGGTAACGAATTTGCGTGCCCGCGGCGGATTGCATGCGAACGTCTTCGGGCAGCGTATTGAGCACGGGCACCAAGACCTGCCGCGCGTAAATGACCCCGCCCAGGAACATAATCACGCACCCGATGTGTATGAATCGGGAGAGCAAATGAAGAAAGAAGTCTGGCGTCACCTACTTGAGTATAGAGGCGGGCGCCGAAGCTGATTGAACATCGCCCAGCAACTCGCGAACGTACGGTTCCAGCCCGGGCACACATGCATAAGCGTTTCCGCCATAAATAGTGTTCTCACCGGAAAGGCTGCGCATCACGCCGCCCGCTTCTTCGATCAACAACTTTAAAGGCGCCAAATCCCAGGGCTGAGCGTTCGGCTCAATCCATACGTCCGCCTGCCCTTGCGCCAGCAGCATGGCATCCACCGCTCCGCCCATGCTGCGGACCGCCCAAAAGCGGTGTACCCAGGGCAGCAGGCGGTCGCCGAACCGGCCGATTCCAACCTTATTAAAACCGTTAAACGACAGTACGGCTTGTGTAGGGTCCGTTTTGTCTGCGACGCGCAAACGCGCTTCATCGAACCAAGCGCCTCCGCCGCGGCTCGCCGAAAGCAGCAGCCCTTGCCTGGGGCTGTGAGCGGCACCGGCCACAATCTCGCCGTCCTGCTCGAGCGCAATGAGAACGGCCCAGAGCGGGATTCCCCGAACGAAGTCGCGGGTGCCGTCAATAGGATCGATGATCCATTTCCGCCCATTGCGGGATTCCCGGTTGGCGCCCTCTTCCCCCAGAACGCCATCTTCCGGGAATACGCGCGCGATCGAATCTACAATCAGCTTTTCGCAGGCCCGGTCCGCTGCTGTCACCGGCGATTCGTCAGCTTTCGTTTCCGCCGTGACGCCCTTCCGCTGGTAATCAAGCGCTAGCGCACCGGCTTCTTGCGCCATCTTTCGGGCGAGTTCCACCTCGCGTTCAAAGGCCATGTCGGTTGTTCGAATACTACTTTACCGAAACGCTCCAACATGCTGCACGGATGCCGTTTAGTTTACGCGTCGAGCGTCAAAATCGCGTATGGGCGACGTCTCGGAGGCCCCCTCCTCAACCGTCAGCGAAAAGTGAATGATGTCGCCTTCGACAATGCCTTTGTAATGCTGCGTGAAGTGATGGCCGTCGTAGTCGGTGACAACCGAGAAGGAGATACGATCGCCGTCGATGATACCCGACGAAATGGAAGCTTCGCCGTGGGCCGCCCGGACGGTACCCGTTACTGTCCCATCTTCCGCTTTAAGATCCATCGCGATTTCGGCGCTGCGGCCGCCACGGGCTTGTACTTCGGCCGTCCACTCGCCGCTGACGTCCCCTGCCGCGAAACCCGCAGCCGCCAAGCAGGTCACTAGAATGACTGAAATGACCCTCACAGTCACCCCATCGGCGGATTAGGCAGTATAAGTTAGCTCGCAACCTGTAGGGCCTTTCCTGGCATGGGAGATCCGACAGTCGCCCAGCTGACATCCTTACCCTATTGACACCCTGGCCTAACCCGAGTAGCCTGAAACTTCGTTCATAATTTATCCGGTCCGGGGCCACTGTATGAAGTAGCCGTGCTACTCGTACGGCCTCCGAGGAGTCGAATGAATCAAAAGTGCCTCGTCTTAGAATTCGCCCATTCCATGCAAGGACGAGTCAAACGAATTCACATCACGTATAAATCTCTTGCTTATCTCTTCTGCACTCTGTGTATCGCTGTTCTCCTGGCGGGCGGCTTATTTTCCAGCTATTTGCGGATGACATGGAAAGTTTCACATTACAACCAGCTGAGCGCCGATTTTGACCGCTTACGAACCAGGTACCAGGAACTCCAGCGCGTTTCGCGCCAGCACAATGAGCAGATGGCCTCTCTTGAGACACTGGCCAACGAAGTGACTGTGGCGTACGGCATCAACGAACCTGAGCGTCCCACGGCCAAAATGCCCGGCAGCGAAAGCGAACTGGCCCCCACCGTCAAGGAATCCATTGAGCAATACAACTTCTTGAAGGCCGCCAATTACTCCGGCATTTACCACCAGTACGCTTACCAGTGGCAGTCGCACACGCAACCCAGTCTGTGGCCGGTGAACGGGGTGCTGAGTAGTTCGTTCGGTGGCAGATCCGACCCTTTTTCGGGTGAAGGCGCCTTCCATACCGGCATCGATCTCGTCGCGCCGATCGGAACGCCCGTGCATGCGACCGCCGACGGGGTGGTCACGACCGCGGCCTGGAGCGGTGCATACGGCAAACTGATCATCATCGATCACGGTAACGGGTTGGACACGTACTACGGCCACCTTTCCCAGTTCCTGATTGTTCCCGGGCAGGAGGTTCGACGCGGCGAAGTCATCGCGCTTTCCGGCGCAACTGGCCGCGCCACTGGGCCCCACATGCACTACGAGGTTCGGCTGCACGGTACCCCGGTTAATCCGTACAAGTACTTAGCCAGCTCATCGCATGTCTTCCAGCGCTCGAATCCGGTCCACAACGATCTCGGCCTCTAGAAACGACTTCATACAACGACCGCTCGGTGCAACAGGAGATTTTGGCCGACGTCTCTATTGAGTAGTGACGCAACGCATAACGCGCCGCACCATCATCGCTGGCGGGCTTCCAACCCTGTTGGCTGCCGCCGCGCGGCAGTCCAATAAGACTCAATCCAATAAGACCCAGTCCAACAAGAAATCCCGAGCGCTTCCCGCCGTCGGGGAATTCGTGCGCTTCGTCGATCCGACAACCGAATCGATGGTTGTTCGGCTGACGAATCCAGCCACGGCCAGCTATCTGCCGGCCGCGGGCAACCGATTCGTTTCGGTTCGTGAACGGTTGCTCGTGTTCTCTTCGGATCGCACCGGTCGCCCCACACCGTTTGCAGTCGATTTGCGGACCGGCGTCCTGCGCCCGCTTGCGGTAACACCAGACCTGCTCCCGCGATCGCTCTGTCTGGACGCGCAAGGACGATCCGTTTACCTGATCGACGGAACCGATCTGAAGCGGGTCCCTATCGGGAGCAAAAAGGTGGAGGTGCTCTCGCGTGGCGTCAGCGCGTTCAGCCTCGGAAACACTCCTTCTGAAGTAGTGGTCGTAAAGGAAGGCCGTCTCGAACAGCTAAACGGTCAGGCAGGCCCGCTTGCCAGCGGCGTGGCGTCATGGTGCGCACTGCAGCCGGGCGGCACAGGATGCGCTTTCCGCCGCATTGCGTCTGGCGCCGCTGATCCCACTGAACAGGAGTTCTGGTACGTGCCCGTGGCGGGAGTGCCTGGCGCCCCCGCGAAACTCCTCGCTAAGGGCAGAATCTCGAATCCGCTTTGGTCGCCCGATGGCGGATTGCTTCTGTTCCTGCGGCAAATGCCCGTCAACGACACACTCGTTTCCGAGATACACGGCGTTGATCCAAATACCGGGCTCGAGCAGCGAATCGCCCCAACCAGCCAGTTCGCGGCGTTCGCCCCCAACGGAGATGCATCGGTATTCGTAGGGGCCAGCAGGAGCAAGGCGCAACCCACCATCATTCTCTTACTCCGCTCCGTGCAGCGTGAACTCACTCTATGCGAGCACCGTTCAACGCACCCGGCCTCCGTGGATCCTGCCTTCTCGCCGGACAGCCGGCGCGTCTACTTCCAAAGCGATCACGAGGGCAAATCGGCGCTTTACTCCGTCAACACCGAGGCTCTGGTAGAGCCCACCCCGTCAGCCTTCTAGCGCAAAGGGCGCGGATCTTTTAGAACTTTATTCCCGTGAGTTGAAACCTCTACGGGACTGGTTCCGTCGTTTCAAACACTCGCTTGCTTCAGGAGGGATTAGTGTATCCGTTCTCAGGCAGACGGGCTTTTTCGAGAAGAATAGCGCTGGTGGTCTTGCTTTCCTGCGTAGTGGTTGCGGCGCGGAGCCGGCCAATCCCACGACGTTGCGGCAACCAAAAAGAACCCGGAAAGCGAAAAGGTGTATGAGCCCGGCGGCGACGTGAAACGCCCCAAGCTGATCCACTACGTCGAGCCCGAGTTCTCGCCTAAATCGAAAGAAGCTTTCGTCGAAGGTACCGTGAAGATCTCCACTGTCGTAACGCCTGAAGGCATTCCGACAAATTACCGCGTGGTCAGCGGCCTAAACGCCGAAGAGGATCGAACGGCCGTGGACGCGTTGAAGCAGTGGAGATTCCAGCCAGGGACCAAAAGTGGCGAGCCAGTGAACGTGAGAGTCACTGTGGAAATTGATTTCCACCTTCTATAGCGCGACAGGTTTTAAATGAGAACCTCGCCCGTATGCGCTGTATCGTATCCCGCGATCGAGTGCAATTTCTTCCTTAGATCAGAGCGGTTCAAAACGTCCAGCAGCGCCTTCGCTGCCGGCAATTCGAGCGATGCCCGAGTGAGCGACAGATCGAAACGTTCCACCGCGAGTGGAACAAAATCCAGTCCGAAACAACGCGCCGCCGAGCGAGGCGCAATGCAGCAATCGGCACTGCCGGCGGCGACCGCATAGGCAGCCGCAAGATGGCCCGCAGCCACTGAATCGTATCCCTTCACGTTTTCGCCGTGAATGCCGAGTTTTCGAAAGCTGCTGTCAAGCAGGTCTCTACTGCCGGAGCCCCTCTCGCGATTCGCTATTGTAATGCCATTGCCGCCCAGATCTGCAACGGACCGGATGCTCTTGGGATTCCCGCGCTGCAGCACTAAACCTTGCTCCCAAACCGCGAAATTGACCACCCGGACCGCGCCGGCCGGAAACAGGCGCCGGATGACGGGCAGATTGTAATCACCGGACGCTCTATCCAATAGATGCGAGCCGGCGGCGTGCACGCTACCACGTCGCAGCCAATCCAGCGCGCGACGGCTGGAACAGGGAACGCCCAGAATCTCGCTTCCCGAAGATGCTAACAATTCGTTCAGCAGGGAAAGCGCGGGATCGCATCCCGCAACCAACAGCCGGCCTTCGCGAACAGCGGTCGGGGTCTTGATGGAAACGGCCGATTTCTTCCTCCACTCAATCACACCGTCCGCAGCGGGCAGATAAGCCGGCGTCGCTGAAACTGGCACCGCCGCAAACTGATCGTTCACGCGACAAACCCGGACTAATTGTCCTTCCTCTACCGCCTCGTCGGCCGCGAGGAGTTGTGCTTCGATGGATTCCGCGGGCTGCTCTTCCGCTAGCGAAAAAAGCTCTTCAACGGT
The DNA here is from genome assembly GCA_963849445.1 of uncultured Acidobacteriaceae bacterium. GTDB lineage: Bacteria > Acidobacteriota > Terriglobia > Bryobacterales > Bryobacteraceae > Bog-105. The sequence continues at coordinate 12,239 of CAWKHS010000031.1, forward strand.
GACGTTCAGCGCGCGTGCCAGTTGCAGAGAGACGGTCGTGTTTGGAACAAAACTCCCGTCTTCAATCGCGTAAATAGTCTGCCGGCTCACACCGGCAAGACGAGCCAGCTCCGCTGCGGAAACCGCGCGTAAAGTTCTGAATTCTCGAAGCCGGGTGCGAACCATCATCAAAATTGCGGCGTGTGTCGCTTATACTTTACAAAGTAGCGTTAACAATACATGATACTGAAGTTATCGGTACTGGGCTGCATTCTCCTCGTGCGAATCAGTGGCTTGGGCGCAGGTATCCGCGACGCTCTCAGGAACCGTAAAGGACCAATCTGGCGCGCTGGTATCTGGAGCCACCGTCACGGCCAAGAACGAAGACACAGGGTCAATCCGCACCACCTTTAGCGATAGCAGAGGACTGTATCAGCTTGCCGCGCTTCCCGCGGGCCATTATCAGCTGCAAGCGAATAAGCAGGGGTTTACGGAAGAGATTCGCACGGGAATCAATCTGATTGTCGGTCAGGACGCAACGGTCGATCTAGATCTGCGCGTTGGTCCATCGAGTCAGCAAGTCAACGTCGATGCCGACGCTCCGGTCTTGGATGTCAGCGCCGCCGACGTTCCGAATCTGGTCGGCGAACGGCAGGTGAAAGATCTTCCGCTGAATGGGCGCAGCTACGACGAGCTGATTACGTTGAATCCCGGAGTAGTGAATTTCACATCCCAGAAGACCGGTGGCATTGGAGTTTCCAATTCGACTTCAGGCAACAATTTTGCCGTCTCGGGAAATCGGCCTCAGCAGAATCTCTATCTGCTAAACGGCGTTGAGTTCACGGGCGCGGCCGAAAACAACATGCAGCCAGGCGGCGTCAGTCAGGAATTGCTGGGCGTTGATGCAGTCCGGGAATTCAACGTGCTCGCCGATACCTACAGCGCGCAATACGGCAAACATCCAGGCGCTCAGGTGCTGATCGTGACGCAATCAGGCAGTAACGAACTGCACGGCTCATTGTATGAATTTCTGCGAAACAGCGACTTGGATGCAAGAAACTTCTTCGACGGCGCCTCGGTTCCAGGCTTTCAGCGGAATCAGTTTGGGGGTTCCCTGAGCGGGCCCATCAAGAAGGACAAGACATTTCTGTTTGGAAATTACGAGGAACTCGAGCAGCATCTTCACCAGACAGGTGTAGACCTCGTTCCCGACACGAACGCACGTAATGGATATCTGCCGTGCAAGTTGGTGACGCCAACACCGACATCTTGCCGGGCCTCGGGATTGGCGTTTGTGGGGCTCTCACCCTTAATCAATGCGTGGCCGGTGCCCTCGACAGGCGCTCCAGATTTCGGCGGTATCTCTGAAGCGTTCAACAGCCCATTGCAAACGATTCGCGATGACTTCGGGACCATGCGGCTCGACCACATCTTCAGTCCCAACGACCTTCTCAATGCGGTTTATACAGTGGACGATAGTGCGGATTTCACTCCCACCAGCACGAACGCATACAGCACGGACGTCGAAAGCCTGCGAGAACAGGTAGCGAGCCTGGAAGAGACGCACGTCTTCTCTCCTGCCCTGCTGAACGTGGCTCGCGTCGGCTATTCCAGAGCCGGTTATTTCTTTACGGGCGAACCGACGCCCGGAACTCCCGCTGCTTCTCTACCGGGCTTCCTCTCGGGCAATCCGGTCGGAGCCATTGTGGTGGGAGGCAGCGCCGCCTCGAACCCCACAGCGCAAATCAGCTTGGCCGGAAGTAACAACGGCAGTAATTTGCGAGTAGCCCGCAATCTTTATACCTATGAAGACAGCGCGTCCTTGACAAAGGGCCGCCATCAGCTCACGTTTGGCGCTTGGTTCCAGCAATTCCAATCGAACGAAATGTTGGCGCTCAGCCAATACGGCCAGGCGACTTTCACCAGCCTGCAGACGTTCCTGCAGGGAACCGCGAGCAGTCTGCTGTACGATCCCTCCCCGACTGAAATGAACTGGCGATCTATCTTCGGTGCGCTGTACCTGGAAGATGTCATTCGCGTGAATCGGAACTTGACTTTATCTCTTGGCTTCCGCGACGAGTACACGACCGGCTGGAATGAAGCTCACAACGAAGCTTCAAATTACACGTACCCCAACGGCATCATTTCCACCCAGCCCGCAGTGGGAGGTTCTGTATTCACTCACAACAATGGAACCGTCCTGCCACAACCCAGGATTGGGCTCGCCTACAGCTCCATTCAGCAACAAGACGGTCGTGCGCGCCGGCTTCGGCATGTATAACGATCTCCAAGATGCGCTCGGCTACCGTACGGATCAGAATGCGCCCTTCAACCCGACCTATAGTCTTCCGAACGCCGCCGTTTCGAAGCTTCCGCTCTCACCCAATGCGCCCGTCCCCGCAAGCGCGAAGTTAGTTCCTGGTGGAGTTCAGCCCGATTTACAAACGCCCGCCTTGCTCTCCTGGTCGTTACGCATTCAGCAGCAATTAACGCAGAATACCGCTCTGACGGTCGGATACGTCGCGTCGCATGGCTACCACGAACTGATCGGCATCGATGCCAACGAACCATTCCCCGTCGTTTGTCCGGCGTCGCCTTGTCCCGCCGCCTATCCAACTACTTTTCCAGCGGGTCTCGCCGGCACACCCGTGCCGGCCGGAAGTTATTACGTGCCAACCGCAACCAGGGCGAACCCCGCGCTTGCCAATACCTGGACGTACTTTTCGGAAGGTGACAGCGAGTACAACGCTCTACAGCTGGACCTCAATCATCGCTTCAGCAACGGCCTTTCCTTCCGCGGAGCGTACACCTGGTCAAAGACGATCGACGATGGAGATTCATTGAACGCCACCACCTCGGGAGGCGAGCCTGCACTCGCGTCCAATCCGTTCGACTTGCGAGCAGATCGCGGACTGGCGAACTTTGACGTCCGAAATGTGGCGGTCATCAATGCCGTCTATGCGCTGCCCTTTGGACACGGCAAACAATATCTCAACAATGCCCGCGGATTCGTGAATGCGCTCGCGGCCGGTTGGACGTTGAACTCCATCGTGACGCTGCAAGGCGGCTTTCCCTTTACACCTCAGTTGAGTTACAACCCCTCGAATAATGGCGACACCCGAAATCCGGTGCGCCCGTTTGTAAACCCCGCCTTCACGGGGAATGTAATTCTGGGCAACGTCAATGAATGGTTTAATCCAGCGGCATTCCTCGCGCCCCCGAACGCTAGCGGTTTCTACGGAAATCTTGGGAGAGACACCTTGATCGGTCCGGGTCTGGCGACCTGGGATTTCTCCACCTTAAAAGAAATACCCGTTCGCGAGAAAGTGAATCTGCAGTTCCGCGCGGAGTTCTTCAATCTGCTGAACCGTGCCAATTTCAATCAGCCGAACGCAGTGGTCTTCACTCCGGCAGGCGTTTCGCCCACCGCCGGCGTGATAACAAGTACCGCGACCACTTCCCGGCAGATTCAGTTCGGATTGAAGTTGCTCTGGTAGATCGCGTGTCTATTCAGGCGTCGGTACACCCGGGAGGGTGAACAGGAACGTGGAGCCTATGCCAGGTTGCGATTGCGCCCAGATGCGCCCGCCATTCCGCTCGACAATACGCCGGCAAATCGCTAAGCCCAATCCGGTGCCCGGGACCTTCGAATCGCCCAATCGTTGGAACAGATCGAATACTCTTTCCGCGTACTTTTGATCGAATCCGATGCCGTTGTCCTGTACGCGAATGAGCGGTTCGCCGTCCGCTTTTTCAGCCGAGATCTTGATGACGGGTGGAACGCCCTCCTTGGCATATTTGATCGCGTTTGAGATCAGGTTCTGGAACACCAGCGACAATTGCGTTTGATCGCCGTGGACGATCGGCATCGCGCCTGAGATGATGCGTGCTTGCGTGGTGTGGATCTCCATATGCAACGAACTGATCGCGTCGGAGATTGCAAAATTGAGGTCGAAGTGGGATCTCGGCCAGGTACGCTCTTCGTGAATCGCCCTGGAATATAAGAGAAGATCGCGCAGCAGCAGTTCCATCCGCTTCACGCCCCGCTGCACATATTCAGCGAACTGGCGGGCATCCTCATTGCTTTTATCCACGTGCCGCTCCACCAGCAGCTGCGTGAATACGTTCACCATCCGGAGCGGTTCTTGCAGATCATGGCTGGCCGCAAATGCGAACTGTTTCAGATCGGCATTCGCCTGCGCGAGTTTTTCCTGGGTTTCCTGCAACTGAAGGATCTGATCCCTGGTTTGAAACTGCTTGCGCCGTGTGGCGAGAGCTGATTGCACCGCGGCAATCAGCGTGACAGTACGCAGAGGCCGCTCCAGCAGAGTGATATTGCCTAATACCCGCATCTTGCTCAACTTCCTAAGAGATGCGCCTGTGGAGTTGCCACCGCCAGTAAGCAAGAGAAGCGGCAGGTCGGACCAGAACGGTTGCTTTTCCAGCGTTTCCTGGAGTTGTTCGATGGAAGCGGAAGTGAGCGCCTCTTCCGCAAGGACCGCAATGCCGGCGTGTTCACTCGCGACGGCGGCGCATAGGTCTTCTATGCTCGTGCAAGCCGTTGAGGGAATGGCTGCCCGCTGCAGCGCGTCACCTGCCAGCGCGGCATCTCGGCCGATCGGTGTCCAGATGATGACCAGCGGAACGCTCTGTGTCTGAACTCCGGCAGCGCTCATTCGTTCTTATTCGATAGAGTTCCTGGATTTCCAGTGAAGACCGGCAATCCGGACAGAACACCCTGAAACTCTTCCAGCGGCTTTCCGATCTGGACCCCGTCCGGCGCGCCGATGGTGTATTCCCGGATGGTCTGCTCATGTTTGCTGGTGCGCTTTTTCAAAACGGAAATGGCCCGCCGGACTCTCCCCGCTGCTTCGAAAAACCGCAGTAGCACAATGTTGTCGGCCAGATAGCTCAGGTCTACCACGCTGTGCATCGAACCAAGGACTCCATGCTGCGCCAGCACCAGAATGGTTACCACGCCCTGCTGGTTCAGGTAGGTGAGCAGCTCATGCATCTGGAGACTCAGGAATTCTTCCTGAGGCATGGCCGTCAAATAGCCGTTCAGACTGTCAATGATGACGAATTGCGCGCCGTCGCGCTCCACGCTTTGACGGACACGCCACGCAAAATCCCCAGGCGACAGTTCCGCCGGGTTCACCTGTTCCACGCTGATCTTTTTCTGCCGAACCACTTCGCTCAGATTCATGCCGAGGGCGTCCCCGCGAGCAAGCAACGTATTCAGCCCTTCATCGAACGCGTAAACAGCCACACGCTCACCTCTCGCCGCAGCCGCGGTGGCGTACTTAATGGTGAGGCTCGTTTTGCCTGTTCCCGCAGGCCCCAGAATGAGAGTAGAACTACCCCGATCCAGCCCTCCGCCTAAGAGTTCGTCGAGACCTTTCATACCGCTGCTAACAATTCCCGGTTTGAAGGTTCCCTGGCGCTGAGCGGAAACCAGGCGCGGAAACACAACCATCCCGCCTTTCTGAAGCGAGTAGTCGTGATAGCCGTCGACATAGTCAGATCCGCGCAGCTTTGCAACCTCTAAGCGACGACGGCTCTTACCATACTCGCGCGGCAGCCGCTCCAGCGAGAGGACGCCGTGTACCAGGCTGTGCATCTGCCGATCCACGTTCTGCGCCATACGATCGTCGAGCAACAGAACAGTAACATTCTTCCTCGTGAAATGCTGTTTCAACGCCAGCGTCTGCCGGCGATAACGAACTGAGTCGCGAGACAACAAACGCAGCTCCGCAAGAGAATCGATGACCACGCGCGTGGCCTCCTCCTCCTCAACACGGTCGATAATCAACTTGATGGTCTCCGCCATCTCGACCTCATCGGAATGGAAGATCGTGTATTCTTCGTCAGGCCGTAAGGACGCTTCGACGGGCGTGATCTCGAAGACGGACAGCGCCCCGAGATCCCAACCGTGCGAATCGGCGATGGCGTGTAACTCGCGAGCCGTTTCCGAAAGCGTGATGTAGAGCGCCTTTTCGCCCGATCGTATGCCTTCCAGCGCAAATTGCAGAGCCAAGGTTGTCTTGCCTGTACCCGGAGCCCCCTCGAGCAGGTAGACGTGGTCTTTGGGCAGCCCCCCTAACAGCACTTCATCCAATCCGGGAATGCCGGTCTGAGCCCGCAAGTTATTCTGCAAACAGTACTCCGGCGTTGTTAGGTGAAAAAGAGGCAATTGTCACGAGTAAGTTGTCTTAATAAGAGCTGTGCTGTAGCCTATCTTACATCCAGCGGCTCCGTTTGCAGTGCCCTGTCCAACGTCATGAAGACGCAGAAGCCGGAGTGGCGTTGGCGAAGAAATCGCGGCTGATCGGCACAAACTTACCCGCCCGCGCATCGTACGTGCTCACGTTTCCTGAACCGATGTCATACACCCAGCCGTGCAGCCTCAGTTGCTTAGCTTCAATCGCTTTGGCGACCGTTGAATGCGTCAGCAGGTTGTCGAGTTGTACGATAACGTTCTCCCGAACGAGCGCGCTCAGCTTCTCCTCCTGCGAGGCGTGCGCGCACTTCACCTCGACGGCATCGCGCGCCGCGTCGGCGTAATGAAGCCAGCGCGCGACGGCAGGCAGCTTCTCAAGCTGCTCGCTGCCGCTCAGGATGGCGCCCATGGCGCCGCACCCCGAGTGGCCGCAGATTACGATATCTGGAATACCAAGGACGGCAACGGCGTATTCAATGCTCGCCGTAACGCCGCCCGGCTCAGTCGAACTCGGCGGCACAATGTTGCCGACGTTGCGAACGACAAATAGCGATCCAGGTCCTTGTTGCGTCAGAGTGTGGGGTACGACGCGCGAGTCGGCGCAGCCGATGAACATCGCCAATGGCGCTTGCCCGAGCGCCAGCCGGTGAAATAACGCTTCCCCGTTTGGATATACTTCCCGCTGAAAGCGCAGGACTCCGTCGATAATGTGCTCCATTGCCCTAAGCTGATTCTAATCGGGTCGGCAGAATGCTGCGGATTTCTTCTCAGTTGACCGGCCCTGCCGGCCGCTGGTTGACTAGGACCGTATCCAACACTGTCTGGAGTTGATAAAGCGAGAAGGGTTTGCTCAAACAAATGGCGGGAGGCACCATGAGCGCTGGATTGGAGAGGAACATTTCTCCGTAAGCGGTAATAAAGATGACCGGCAACCCCGTCGGCCTCTGAATGCGCCGTGCTACTTCGATGCCGTCCATGCTCCCCTGAATGCGGATGTCCATAAGCACTAATTCAGGGCCCACAGTTTGCGCCAAGCTGATGGCTTCATCGCCCGAAGCGGCGGTCCCCACCACCTGATGTCCGAGCTGTATGAGCTTTGCTTCCAGATCGGCCGCGATGATCTGCTCGTCTTCGACAATTAAAATTCGTGCGCTCATAAAAGTGGTTAGCTCCAACCTCGCGCTATTTGTAGGCGAGGGGGAATCTGACGATAATCTCCGCTCCCGGCCCCTCACGGACCTCCAGCTTTGCGCGTAACTGCCGCACAAGCAAATTCACCAGCCGGAACCCCATCGAGGACGATCCGCTGATATCCCTTTCCGTGGGAAATCCAGGACCCGTATCCGAGATTCGAACCTGCCCCCAACCGTCATCCAGCGTTTGCCCTAACTCGGGCTGAACGCCATCGGGCACATACGACAGACTGATGTCCAACTTCCCCGCTGTCCCGTTCAGACCGTGCTTAAGAGCGTTGATGATCAGCTCATTGGCAATCAGGCCCAGCGGAATCGCTTGTTCGATATGTAGCACCATTTCCTGCACATCCACGCCCAGCTTTACGGCATCGGGCACCGTAGCGAACAGCGCGACCAATTCGTTCGAAAGGTGGGTGAGATAGGTACCGAATTCAACCTCCGTAAGATCATCTGAAGCGTACAGCCGTTCGTGGATTTTCGCGATTGCCCGCACGCGCGCTTCCGTTTCCTCAAACGCCGCCAGCAGTTCCGGCTTGTTGATTTGGTGCGATTGCAGACTCAACAGGCTCACGATGACCTGCAAATTGTTCTTCACACGGTGATGGATCTCGCGCACGAGCATCGTCTTCTCCTTCACCGAGGAACGCAGTTCTTCCTCCTGCTGCTTGCTTTCGGTAATGTCGCGCATGATCTTGGCAAACCCGCGTAGCCGGCCGTTCTCGTCGCACACTTGCGTCAATACCCCGCTCGCGAAAAACCGGCTACCATCTTTCCGCATGTGCCAGCGCTCGTCTTCCGAACGCCCAAGCGATCGGGCCGTTTCGAGTTCGCGTTTCGGCTCGCCTCGCTTCACGTCCTCGGGTACGAACACGATATCGGATGGCTTCCCGATTACCTCCTGTTCATGCCACCCCAGCAGGCGCTCAGCGCCGCTATTCCATGCCACGACGCGCCCGTCTATGTCCAGTTGGAAGAGCGCGTAATCGTGTACGCTCTCCACAAAAAATCGAAAGCGCTCTTCGGTCTCACGCAGCATCCGCGCGGCTTCCTTGCGCGCGCTAACATCGCGAATGTTGAACTGAACCATTGGCTGCGTACCCACCTCGTACCGATTACCGGTGAGGTCAATCCATACATCGGTGCCGGTTCGTGTAATAAGCCGCACGTCGTCGCAGCGAATGACTTCTTGATCTTTGGTGGCTCCCGCAAATGTAGCCACTTCTGGGATTTCCGCGAACGGAGGAGCGTCGCCGAACCTTCTTCCAACAATCTCTTCACGAGCGAAGCCCGTCAGTTGCAGGAAATACGGATTCACGTCCGTAGTCGTCTCGGTCTCGGCGTCAACCAGAATCATGCCGTCTTTGGCGGCTTCGAAGAGCCGCTGGTAGCGGATTTCGGCCTCTTCACGCCGTTCCGTGACGTCTTCTATCGCCAGCAGCAGCATCCGGTGCTCCGGGTCTTGCCTGGGAATACGGCGCGCATTCAGGCGCATGGTTCGCCGCCCGATATGTGGGAAATCGTGCTCTATCTCGTAATCGTGAAAGGGCTGCTGCCGGAAGAACGCGGATCCCAGCAGCTCGCGCAGCCGCGGCTGGTTCCACTGGCCGTTACCCAGGTCGTAGAGAAGCCGGCCTTCCGTCTCCTCACGTGAAACCAGGAAGGTCTCATAAAATGCCGGCGTCGCCCGCTGTACGCGCAAATCGGAGTCGAGCACAATGAGAGGTTCGCGTACTGTCTCGATCATTCCCTCCGCGTAGTTGCGGGCGCCCTCCGCTGCCTCGAGGCCGCGCTTCAGTGGATCGATGTCCTGCAGCGTCACCACCGCGCCGGCGATATGGTTGTCCAGCGTGCGATACGGCCGTATGGTCATCGAGTACCATCGCCCCTCCACATCCTGAAGCTCCTGCTCCATAACCCGCAGGGACTCGATTACCGTTTTTACTTGCTGTTCCAGCTTGGGGGTTTCGATTCGTCCATGAATATGGCTGATGCGCCGCCCGATATCATGAGGGGCCAATTCGAACAGCTTTTCCGCAGCTGTGTTAAACCGCCTTACCCGCAGATTCTGATCGATCATCAGGATTCCGATACTGACGGCCCCTAGCAGATTTTTGAAATCGCTGTTCGTTGCGGTCAGTTCTTGATTGCGGTTCTGCAGTTCTTCATTAACGGTGGTCAGCTCTTCGTTCGTCGATTGAAGTTCTTCCTTTGTTGTTCCCAGTTCCTCGTTGGCTGACTGCAGTTCTTCATTGGCGCTACGCGCCTCTTCGTTGACCGCCCGCAGTTCTTCGGAATGCGCTTCGTAATCTTCCGTGAGATTCCGTAAGTACTCTCTCGTTTCGTGTCAGCTCATGTTCCAGCTGGCGTACCTTGGAATCCACCGTTGTGATCGCCGTTGCGGACGTCTCGGACGAAGGACAGGTTGGAACGTCTCCTTGCGGGAGAAACGCTATCAGGTAGTGGTGTTCGCCGGGACTGTTGCCGATGATGGGCGTCACCTCCAGCGTGAGCTTGGCGGGCAACGAAGCCTCGTCGAGGAGAATATCGCTTTCGCGCACGGAAAATTTCTGTTCAGCAGCGGCTTTGATCGACCGGCGCAACGGAACAACAAGACTTTCCCGCGCCATATGCAGCAGGTTCAGGCTCGCTTCACCTGGCTTCGGGTCGAGAAAAGCGCTCGTATGCCCGCGGAACTGCACGATGCGCAACTCACCATCCACCAGCACGGCCGCAGGACCGTACTTGCTCTGCATGATGCGGTCTACGCGCCTTTGCAGGTCCGAGACGCCTGCCGGAGAACTGAGGGCAGCTGGCGCGGATTCATGCGGGGCGGGCGCGTTGTTTTGTTCCAGAGAAAGGCGCACCGGGACCGGCCTGCGCCGGTAGATATGCTGCTGATTGCCAACCGGTGTAAACAGATCGGCTGCTGTCGCTGCCGATTCCGCGCTGCCCAGCACCAACAGACCCCCTGGGTTCAACGCATAGTGGAAAAGCGGAAAGATGCGGTGGTGCAATTTTCCGTCAAGATAGATCAAAACGTTCCGGCAACTAACCAGATCCAGGTGTGAGAACGGCGCGTCTTTGGTAACGTCATGACGTGCGAAAATGCAACTCTCGCGAAGGCCTTTGCTGATTTGGTATCCCCCTTCCACTTTTGTGAAGAAGCGGCTCAGACGCGCCGGAGAGATATCCTGCTTGATCGCTTCTGGATAGACGCCGTGGCGCGCGCGTTCCAGAGCCAGTTCGCTGATATCGGTTCCGAATATCTGAAGCGGAGCGGACAACTGGTGCTCCTGAACCATCTCATAAATGGAAATCGCAAGCGAGTAGACTTCCTCCCCGGTCGCGCAGCCCGGGACCCAGACGCGAATCGGCTGATCGGGTTCTGCACGCTCGGTAATGACCGCCGTTAGCAGCATCCCCAGGCTCTCGAAGACTGCAGGATCGCGGAAGAAACTCGTCACACTGATCAGAAGATCGCGGTAGAGTTCGCGCAGCTCCGCTGGATGCTGCTCGCAATACTGTACATACTCCGCAAGAACGTCGGTCCGCAGAACCATCATTCTGCGGCCGATACGGCGGCGGATAGTGGTCTGTTTGTAGTGCGAAAAATCGACTTTCGTAGCCCCGTGAAGCAACGCAAAGACGCGCTTCAGGTCGCCATCGCCGTCGGGTAGATTTTCCGTCTCCGCTCGTCCAGGTTCCGCGGTAACCAGGTATGGATGATGTCGGAGCCGCACAAGCTGACGCGCAATCTCATCCGGCGTGAGGACATAATCGACAGCGCCGGTTGCGATTGCGTTCCGCGGCATCCCGCTGAACCGCGCGCTCGCCTCCTCCTGGGCGAAGGTAATGCCGCATTCAGCTTTGATGGCCCGCAGGCCCAAGCTGCCATCGGAAGCGTTCCCGGAAAGCACTACCCCAATCGCGCGGCTTCCCTGAACCTTCGCCAGCGAGCGGAAGAATCTATCGATGGGCAAGTGCAGTCCTTCTTCACGTGCCGCGAGCCGCAGATGCCCGTCTTCCAAAACCATGCTGGTGTTCGGCGGGATTACGTAAACGTGGTCGGGCGCAACCGCCATCTTGTCGTAAACCGTGACCACCGGTATTTTCGAATGCAAGCTGCAGGATTTCGGCCAGCATGCTTTCATGCAGCGGATCCAAATGCTGCACCAGCACGAATGCCATCCCCGTCCCGTCGGACAGACCTGACAGAAACTGCTCGAAAGCTTCCAAGCCACCTGCTGAGGCGCCGACTCCCACGATAGGGAATGGATTGCCTCGCGGTGGACTGATGTCCGCCTCCGTTATCGTTCGTGAGGCGTCAGGTTCATGTGAAATGGAAGGTTCGGGTTGGGTCCCATCCGCCGATGGCATTAAATCTCGTTTGTGAAGGCCGTGTAAGCGCCCACACGTTCAGTATAGAAAGATATCTGCTCGACTGCCACGCGATCATCTCACAGGTGCGAGTCCTCTAAAATTGTAGTGTCTGCGGCGTTTTGAGTACCCAAACTTTTTCTAAGAGTAACGAGTTGACCTTCGGTCACTCCGCTATTGAGCCGTGGCTTTGGCCTAATGTCGCGAGCCTGGATGCTCCCGTCGTTGCGGTGTTCTGGCAGTTGCTGCTTCTGCATTGCCTGCATGCGCGAGTGAGCCCGGTGGAACCGCTGGTGCTGGGATTAGCTGTCTGGACCCTCTACCTCGGCGATCGAATCCTTGATGCCTTACGGCCCATGACGGGAGCGCGGGAGCCGGCGCGAAAAGAGTTTTACAGGCGTCATTTGCGGTTCGCCTCCCTGGGCGGTCTCTGCCTTGCTTTGCTCGTCATTCCGCTGGCGTATTGGCTGCTGAAACGCCCGACCTTTTATGCCGGACTGGCACTCTTGATTCCTGTCATCTGTTACTTCGCATTGGTGCACTTGGCCCCTCCACGCTGGCGCGCGTGTTGGCCGCGCGAGGCGTTCGTGGCCCTTCTATTTACCTCTGGAACATTCCTCGGTGTATGGATCGTGAATGGCGCGAATGTTCGGCCCCTCGCCGCCCCCGCCACGCTGTTCTCATTGCTGTGCTGGGCGAACATTTCTGCCATTGAGGCCTGGGAGTGCGAAAGCGCTACGGCCAGCGCCAGCGGCACGCCCAGCTCTTCGGCCCGCTGGTTGGCCCGCCATTTCACAACTGTCACTATCGGCATTGCGTTGCTCGCGGCAGCATTGGGCTTTTCAGGCCTCGCTCCCATGGACTTCTGTATGGCTGCTTTTTGGAGCGGAATCGCGCTCGCTCTATTGGGGGTTTGCCGGTCTCAGTTGCGCCTGGATGTCTTGCGCGTTGCCGCCGATGCCGCTCTTTGTACTCCGCTATTAGCCTTGGCGCTCGCCTGGTTGACATGAAGTGGCTCAATGAACTGTGATTTCATAGCACCCTGGTATCGCTGGCTCGAATATCTAACCTTTGGACCGGCGCTCCAACGGCGGCGCCTTCAGTACATCGACGACGTCGCCAATGCAAAAAATGTTCTCATCCTCGGTGATGGCGACGGCAGGTTCACAGCAGAGTTTCTGAAGCGCAACCCCGATGCGCGTATCGATTCCATCGATCTCAGCGCCGCCATGGTGCGCTTGGCCGAGCGGCGCATTCGAAAATCCGGACTCGATCCTAAGCGTGTTCGCCTGTTGCTCGCCGACGCCCGCAACGCACATCTATGCGGAAGCTACGATCTTGTCGTAAGCCACTATTTCTTGGATTGCTTGGCCAACAACGAAGTGGAAAACTTGGTCGAGAGGGTCTCCCGTGCGGCTTCTCCTGGCGCGCGCTGGCTTGTCTCCGAATTCCGAGTGCCCGGCGCGCCCGCTTCAGCGCGCGGCCGCGCTGCTCGTCGTTAAAGCTTTATATCTGGGCTTCCGGATGCTTACGAGATTGAGAACCAGCCGGCTGCCCGACCTATGCAGCTGCTCTCGAAGCGAGCGGATTCCGTCTCATCCGGCAGCAAATCGCAACAGGCGGCCTGCTAGTTTCCGAGTTGTGGAACAAAACGCCTTGACTCCGCTGAAAACCCGTCAGCGTGCCACGTTTTCAGCGGAATGGCTACTTTCACGGTTGTGCCCTCGCCCGGAAGAGAGGTCAACTCCAACGTTCCACCTACCAGGCGCGCGCGCTCTTCCATGCTGATCAGCCCCAGGGTCTTCCGTTGTTCGATCGTGGCGCGCGAGAAGCCGGGTCCTTCGTCCTGTACCTCAAGATGCACCTCCTCCGGGCTACGGTATAGCGTTAGCGTCACCCCAACATCGCCGGCATGCCGTTGGATATTCCGCAGCGCTTCTTCTGAAATCCGGTAGAGAACGCTTCTAAGTTCCGGCTGAAGACCCTCCTCGAAAAACTCGGCGCTGTCCAATTCGATTGGGACTCTTCCGCAGAGATCGGTACTCCTTTACCAGCGCAGTCAGCGCCGGCAAAACCCCGATGTGCTCAAGAGTGGACGGATGCAGACGATGCGATAGATCGCGGACGTCAGCCGACAACTTGGCGATATGCCCTTGAATTCCCTCGAGATCGGAAAGCATCGCGTCACGGTCGCCGGAAAAGTCGTCCCGAAGCTGAGCCAGTTTCATATCGACAAGCGCCAGCCTCTGAGCCAGATGATCGTGCAGGTCGCGCGCAATTCTACGCCGCTCCTCGTCTTGCGCGTTCAGCAACTGCCCCGCCAACTCCTGCAGCTCTTCCTTCGTCCGGTGAAGAGCCATGTTGCTGAGCCGAACCCGGCCTTCCAGCAACTCCCGCTGCTGCTCTGATTCCCGTTCACGTTCTTCTTCGGCGCGCCGCCGTTCTGTCTCGTCGCGCAACACTTTCGCGAACCCGATCGGCCGGCCGGCTTCATCGCGGATCGCGTTCGTCACCCAGCGACCATAAAATCGCGAGCGGTCCTGCCGAACCAGCCAGCACTCGGCGGAAGTGCCATCCTGTACGGCCGCGGCTTCGAACTCATCGCGCATAAGAGCTTCGCAATTCTTATCCGCCGAAAACGTTTCAGGCGCGGGACGTCCCAGAATCTCCTGCTCTGAATAGCCGAAAATCCGTTCTGCGCCTGGATTCCATTCCGAGACGTTGCCGTGCACGTCCACCGCAAACAGCGCGCATTCCCGCACGTTTTCAACCAACACACGGAATCGCTGTTCACTAGCGCGCAATGCGTCGATGTTCCTGCGTTCTGCGGTATGGTCGCGCATCACTTTCGCGTAGCCGCGCATGTGGCCTTGCTGGTCACGCAGCAGAGTCATCACCCCGCTGGCCCAAAATCGGCTGCCGTCCTTGCGCAGGTGCCAGCGATCGTCCTCCGCGCGGCCTCGCGCGCGGGCGGTCGCCAGTTCCAGATCGCATTCGCCGCGGGCCACATCTTCCGGCGTGAAAAATGTGCATCCGGAGTGTCCCAGTATCTCCGCTTCGCTATAGCCGAGCAATTGCTCCGCGCCCTTATTCCAGCCGACGATGCGATTGTCTAAATCGAGAGTGATAAACGCAAAATCGCGGGCGCTATTTGCAAAGTCCTCATATCGCTGTTCGATTGCCCGAAGCCGTTCGAGTTCGCCGCGAAGATCCGCAGCCTCGCCGGTCTGCTCTGCGTTCCGGTTCCGAAGGCTAGATGACAAACTGGTCCCAGCATAGCGCTTATTCACCAATCTTGCGAATACTACGCGCGCACGCCTCGGAGCCCGGCAGCCAAGCGATGCTTGGTCAATACAGAGAGGAAATCGCCAAGCAGTCGCGCGTGCGTTGCCGGGCGTTTCCTTAGAAGCCCGGCAGCCAAGCGATGCTTGGTCAATACAGCGGGGAAATCGCCAAGCAGTCGCGCGTGCGTTGCCGGGCGTTTCCTTAAAAGCCCGGCAGCCAAGCGATGCTTGGTCAATACAGAGAGGAAATCGCCAAGCAGTCGCGCGTGCGTTGCCGGGCGTTTCCTTAGAAGCGCGCATGCGTCCGATTGGTATGATTCGGTTGCACCGGCGCAATGCAGCGGCAAACGTTCTTGCAGAACGAACTTAAGCGATGGATTCAAAAAGCTTTACACGCGCAAAGACAGAGGCCCGCAAGCTCTCCATTGTGACCTGCTACGACTACACGTTCGCGCGTTTACTTTCCAAAACGGCGATTGACGCAATTCTCGTGGGCGACAGCGCCGGCATGGTGATGCATGGCCACTCCTCAACGCTCGCTATGAATGTCGAGTTGATGCGGCTCCACACGGAAGCAGTGGCGCGCGGAGCCCCGCAGCACTTCATCATTGCCGACATGCCGTTTCTCTCTTTTCGGAAAGGCGTCTCAGCCGCCCTCGATTCGGCACATATTCTGATGATCGCCGGCGCGCATGCGGTGAAGTTGGAGGGCGTGGATGGACATGAGGACGCCATCCAACGCCTGTCGCAAAGCGGAATACCCGTCATGGGGCACCTCGGTCTGCAACCACAATCTATTCGCGGCTATGGAGGCTACAAGGTCCAGGGCCGAACCGGCGAGCAAGCGCGCGACATTCTCCGCCAGGCCGTCGCTCTCGAAACCCTCGGTGCTTTCGCGGTTGTGCTCGAATGCATTCCAGCCGGTCTCGCATCCGAGATCACCAGTACCCTTCACATCCCCACGATCGGCATTGGCGCTGGCCCCGGTTGCGATGGACAAGTCCTGGTCCTGCAGGACCTGCTCGGACTGAATATCGATTTCCAGCCGAAATTTGCCCGCCCCTTTTTCGATGGCGCGCGCGGCGTTCTGGCCGCTCTCGCGCAATTCGACCAGGCCGTGAAAGCTGGAACCTTCCCCTCGTCCGACGAGAGCTACTCCTGATGTATGTCTCAGATTCGCTATCTGGTTGGCTTCAGCGGCCGCGAGACGTCAGTGCGCGCAGCATTGGTTTCGTCCCGACCATGGGTGCGCTGCACCGGGGCCACGCCTCCTTAGTAGAGCGCGGCCGAAAAGAAAATGATGTAGTCGTGGTGAGCATCTTCGTCAATCCCTCGCAATTCAACGATCCGAAGGACCTGGAGCGATACCCACGCACGCTCGAAAACGACTTAGCGCTGCTTGAAAGCTTGGGAACCGATGAGGTCTTCGCGCCAGGCATGCCGGAGCTCTACCCGCATGGCTACCGCTTTCGCATCGCAGAAACAGAGATCATGAACGTCATGGAAGGTGTGCGTCGGCCCGGATTCCTCGAAGGCGTCATGACCATCGTCCTGAAGCTTTTAAATGTGGTTCGGCCGCAGCGTGCCTACTTTGGCGAAAAGGATTACCAACAACTGAAGATTGTCACCGACATGGCCGCGGACTTCTTCATCCCGACCGAAATCGTCCCCTGTCCTACGGTGCGCGAATCGTCGGGTCTCGCTGAAAGTTCCAGGAACGCGCTGCTCTCCCCTGCCGGACGGCTCAAAGCCGCCTGCATTTTCCGCGCCTTGACCACCGCCGCCGGCGTGGACGAAACGAGAGCCATGATCGAAGCCGGCGGCTTAGAGGTCGAGTATGTCGAAGAGCACTGGGGAAGGCGCTTTGCGGCAGCGTTCCTCGAAGGCATAAGACTCATCGACAATGTCCCGCTGTCGGAGAAAATATGATCGCGCACCTGCGGGGAACGATTCTCGAGAAACATCCCAATGAAGTAGTGGTCGAAGCAGCGGGCGTGGGCTACGAAGTGCAAATTCCAATTTCCACTTACACCGCGCTGCCGGACGCCGGAGCGCTAGTGGCCCTCCGCATTTATACCCACGTCCGTGAAGATGCGCTCGCACTATTCGGCTTCGTCACCTCGGAAGAGAAGCTGTTGTTTGAGCGCCTGATTTCCGTCAGCGGAATCGGCCCTAAACTGGCGATCACCGTGCTTTCCGGATTGCCCACCTCCGACCTGGTCGCCGCCATCCGCACCGAAGACGTGCCTCGACTGGTTCGCATCCCCGGTGTGGGCAAGAAGACCGCCGAGCGAATTGTCCTCGAACTCAAAGACAAACTCGGCGCGGTGGAAGCCGCAGGTGCCAGCACGGGCGCAGCGCCGTCGCGGCCCTCCTTGAGCGCGCTCGAACAGGATGTCCTTTCAGCACTCGCGAATCTCGGGTGTTCCCGCCCCGCCGCTGAGGAAGCCGTGCGCAAGGCGAAGGACCGCGGCGCGCCCCAGCAATTCGAAGGCTTCTTCCGCGCCGCGCTCGCGCTAGTGCGTTAAGGTGGGAACGGGATGCGCGCGCAAGGCACTGTTTCCCCGGTAACGCAGGACGACGATCGCCAGTTTGAGGCGGCGCTGCGTCCTACCCAATTGGCCGATTTCGCCGGGCAGCCGCACGTTCGCGAACAATTATCCATCGCCATCGAGGCCGCCAAGCAACGCGGCGAAGCCATGGACCACGTGCTGTTGTGCGGACCGCCTGGTTTAGGCAAAACCACGCTTGCCGGGATCATCGCGCATGAACTCTCTGTGCCCATTGATCAAACAGCGGGCCCGATTCTCCAGAAAAAACTCGACCTCACCGGCATCATCAGCAACGTGCGCGCGCGCCAGGTCTTTTTCATCGATGAGATCCATCGCTTGCAGCCCGATATCGAAGAGATTCTATACGCAGCTCTCGAAGATTTCCGGTTGGACATATTAATAGGTACGGGCCCGGGCGCTAGAACCCATTCACTGCCCCTGCCGCACTTCACGGCCGTAGGCGCCACCACGCGTCAAGGGCTGCTGAGTGCGCCGCTACGTGGCCGTTTCGGTATTGTCCTGCGGCTCGACCCCTACGACGAGATGACGCTCTCCCATATTGTCGAGCGCTCCGCCGGATTACTGGACATCGGAATCACTCACGACGCAGCGCGGGAAATTGCGCGGCGCGGGCGGGGAACACCCCGTATTGCCAACCGCCTGCTGCGCCGAGTCCGCGATTATGCGCAAGTTCGCGCCGACGGACACATCGACGGCGGGGTCGCGCAAGCCGCCTTGGATCTGTTGAAGGTCGATCGTTTCGGCCTCGACGAAGTGGACCAGAAAATCATGACCACCATCGCCGCCAAGTACGGCGGCGGCCCGGTCGGTTTGAGCACCATCGCCGCGTCAATTGATGAGCAAGCGGACACCATCGAAGAAGTCTACGAACCTTATTTAATGCAGCTTGGCTTTTTGGATCGAACGCCCCGTGGTCGGATCGCGACGCCGCGCGCCTTCGAATACTTCCAGATTCCACAGCGGATGCGTTTTGCCGGCGGCCAGAATCCGCTATTTTGAGATCCGCTAAAAAGGTCTATCTTTCGCTCGGCTCGAATGTCGGCGAACGGCGGCAGAATCTGGAGCGCGCCCTGCTCGAATTGGAGCAAGCCGGCATTCACATTCTGAAGCGCTCGTCCATCTACGAAACTGAGCCGCAAGATGTCACCGAACAACCATGGTTCCTGAACATGGCCGTTGAGTGCGAGACCCGTCTGTTTCCCTTGCAATTACTCAACGTCCTGCAAACAATCGAGCGCGGCTTAGGCCGTGTGCGCGGCGCCGGATTGATCCAGCCGCGGACCGCGCACCATCGACATCGACATTCTCCTCTTCGCCAACATCCAAATGCAAACACCCGCCCTGACGATTCCCCATCCCAGAATGTTCGACCGGCGCTTCGTCCTGGAACCGCTACTCGAAATCGCACCCGGATTTGCGCCACCCGCAAACGAAAGAGTTATTGGGCCGTTATTTGGAACCTACATCGGCCCAGAAAGTACGGAAGACGTAGTTAGCGCCGCTCTCTGCATTCTCAAGGCGCAAAATACCCCGAGATGTCGATTATCAACTGCGTGGGATCCGATCCGAATGCATCAACAGAGCCATTGTTCGTTCCTATGATCGCCATATTCGACGTCGTTGCTCCGTCGAAAGCATTCAGCGTCGAAACGTAGGGCTGCGGTGAACCGTCCGGCCAAAGCGTCAGATACATAAACTGCGCCGGCGGCACCACCGTCGCGTTCAACACGAAGCCCTGAGCGGTGGCGGGAACGCCGCAAGTGCCCGCAATCTGGAGTGTCAGCTCTCCATCAAATTGACCTGACGAAGAGCGCGTATCTAGCGTGCGGCAGGGTGTCGCGGAATAAAACGAAAGCGCGCCTGCGGCTGCAGGAGCGAAATAGCCATCGATGTCGATGACGAGATCGGTGGAGTCACTTGCATACACGGAAATGCTTCCGTTCGTACCCGCCGGTACAATAGCCGCATTCGCCGAAATTGCTCCTGTTGAAGCGTTCAACGTTGAAGCCGTTGGCCGGGCGTTCCCGGCCGGCCAGGTAGTCAGATACCCCAGCGTTCCGTGCGGAACCGCTGTCATATTGAGCGAATAAGCCTGTGCCGCGGCCGGTATGTTACAGCTGCTCGAAAGTACCGGAAACGTGCGATTCTGGCCCGCCACCAAAGACGGTCCTCCAAGGGAACCCGATGCTTGCCGCGTGTCCACCAACCGGCAAGGCGCCAGCGCGTAGAACGCCAAAGCGGAACTGTCCGTGGCAGGTACGAAATAGCCGTCAATGTCCAGAATAAATTGGGTCGCATCCGTGACATACACGCTGATTCCACCACCGGTGCCTGCAGGCACGATAGCGGCATTCGCCTTGATCCGTCCGTCGGAATTGAGTGTCGAGACGGTCGGCTGCGACTGTCCAGCCGGCCAGATCGTCAGATAGGTGAGTTGTCCCGGGGGCACAACCGTCACATTCAGCGAGTACGCGGCTGCACTTGACGGAATGCTGCAACTGCTGTTTGGGATTGCAAAGGTTCGTGAGCTATTAGCGGGTAGTTCCGGGCCACCAAAGGGGCCGGTTGCGTTTCGCGTATCGACAACTCGGCACGGGCTTACCGGTACGAAGCGAAGAGCGGTCGCCGAGGTGCCGGCCTCCGTAACCGAGAATGACTGCCCCGCCACGGTCAGCGTTCCACTTTGTGATTGAGCGGCTGTGTTTGCGCTGACGGAGTAAACTACCGCGCCGTTGCCGTTTCCTGAAGATCCAGAGGTGAGGGAGATCCAACTTGTGTTCGAGGTTGCTGTCCAGGGACAACCAGAGGGGGCCGACACGGCTATACTGTCCGAGCCCCCGGAAGCTGGGAAGTTGAGTTGCGAATGGTCAATCGAATAGCTGCACGTTGCTGTCACGGTGAGTGACACGTTCGCTGATCGGGTTACCGCACTCCCGGCCCCCGTTACGGTGACAGTCGACGTCCCAATTGGTGTCGATCCGATCGTGTTAATAGTGACAGTTGAGGATCCCGAACCGGCAATCGAAGATGGATTGAAAGTTGCGCTGGCACCGGACGGCAATCCGCCGATGCTCAATGTGACGGGAGCCGTGGATCCTGCTAAGGCGCTTATGGTCGCTGTGAAACTCGCGGAACTCCCTTGATAGATGCTCTGGGAAGAAACCGAAGGCAATATCGTGAAATCTTCGAGAAGACCGTACACCACAACCTGCTTTGATTGCGTCGCTATATAGGCCCGTCCATTCGCAATCGTGGGCTCCGTGAAACGTGGAGAAGACGCCAAGGCATCCCGTGTCGCGTTCTGACTGCTGTTCCAAAGTTCGTTAGCCACATTCGATGCATCGAACGCATGAAGTACCGCGTCCGAAGTAAGAGCCCACACCACTCCCGCCGATTGAGTCGAGTTGGCCGAAACTGCGAGAGAAGCAGGACGGTAGCCGGTCTGAATTGTATTCTGCGATGCGGGAGTAGTCGCAAATGTGTTTCCCCCGAAACTATAGGCGCGAAGAACATCTTTTGAGCCCCATACATACAGAGTGTTGTTCCAAAATGCGAGATCGTGAATTTGCTGGCACCCGTCATGGGAATAGGAGCACGCGGAACTTCCAGTCGCTTGAAAACTTTGTTGCGGAGTGCTCAGATCGCTCGAACTGAATACATTCATCACTCCGTCCTTTCCGCCGGCTAGCAACAAATTAGTGCCGGGGATGAGAAGCGGTCCGCTTGAGCTGAAATCCAAGTCGTAGGTGTTCAAGGAGGCGTAATTGGCGGGCGGGTACGATCCCATTAAGTTGCCTCCGGCAGATAACTGCAGCAACCTCATCGGATAGTCGCCTTGGGCGGCATCATCCGTATCGTTTCCAGTGGTTACCGCCGCGTCTGAACTTGCGTTCGGCGTGGCGTTTCCCGTCGTGAAATACAGGTTGCCCGAAGAATCCGCCGCTAAACCGCGGCCCGATTGCCAAATTCCGCCTTGGCCGCCGTTCGGGGTGCTATTGAATACAAGCGTCTGGTTCTGCAGGTTCGTCGTACTGTATCCCACGATCCAGCCGTGCCACGGATCGTTGTCCGGACCGCAGTTTCCAAAACCTGCATAGACGGAGCCGTTCGCCAGCAATAATGCCGTGCGCTGGATATCAGTACTCGCCGTGCTCAAAGTCACCGTGCCGTTTACGGCGTCGTAGCCAGTTCCTGGAACACTTGCCTGAATCTTGACGGGACTTCCCGCTTGCTCATTGCCGGTGGTGATATCAAGCGCATGGAGATAATGCGAAAATCCTCCTCCCGAAGGAGCGGCGGAGACAACATACAAAGTATTCGTCGCGGGGTCTATCACTGGAGTGCTGACAATCCCAAGTTCCGGCCCCGTGAAACGGCTATCCGGACAGCCATTTCCACTAGGCGCTGGTACGGATGGCCCTAGATTGGTCTGCCAGAGGGGCGGAGCCGGCGGATTATCGGCATCAAATGCGTACACGCTATTGTGCATCGTCGCGACATAAACTACGTTCGCGCTTACACCGCTGATCCGAACTCCCGGCATGTATAGCGGCTGGGCGAAGATCCATCCATCCACCGGCCAGGAAAACAACTTTCCGAATTGACTGCCATTCACATTCCCTGTGTTGAGGATTGTCTCATTCAAATTGGCTGCCGTGCGGCCCATATCGTATTGTCCCGTTGTAATCGCTGGATTACCTGATTGAGCAAAGGCAACGCCCATCGTCAGTAGAACAATTAAAAACGGTCTAATCATTGCGTCTAAACAGCAGCTAATGAACGCGAATACGGAAATAAATCCCGTTAATCGTATAAAAGAAATCCTTACGTTCTTCGGCGGAGTGTTGAATCTACGACTTACTCCAAAATCCCTTTCTTAGTTGAGTATTACCCAGGAAGTGTCTTAGGAGTACAGAATTAGGGCCTAGCTGAAGATTACGAGTCCTAGTACAAGAGATTGTTAGCCCAATGTTAGAAATCAATAATTAACCCGGAAGCAAGAACGCAGAACATGATTCTGCCAGCTTCGTGATTACGACTGCAGATTGTCCATTGTTGGGATGGCAGTGACAAAAACGGACGGCGCGCCCTCTCCGCAAGGCGGATCAGGCGCCGGGCGCAATCCTGGTCGTTCGTGTT